>NZ_JACNML010000010.1 GCF_020005365.1 Kangiella shandongensis
CGCTTTCTGTAATGTGCTTGACGGCCTGAATTTTAAATTCTTCGGTATATCGCTTGGATGACATTTCATTCTCCTCTTTAGCTTCATTGTATAGCTAAAAAGTGTCTAGGAATATCGGGGCGATTCAGATGGCGTAGCAACTTTTATGTATTATGAGCTTGTAAGCTATTCATTTAGCGTTACTCCTCAAACAAATAGTAAGTCACATAAAAAAACAGTGGATAATCTCAATACTATCCTTGGGGCGTTAAAGCCAGAAGCAAAAGAAGGGAGGGTTCTAGCCATGCATTACCTTGGTAGAACTTACTTTGCTTTATGGGACTACCCTAAGGCCTTTGCATGGTTTACAGTAGCAGCAAAAAAGGGGCATGCTCCTTCTGGAGTCTATCAAAAAATGACACTTCAGTTTGTCGAGAAAGAGGAACTATTCGAACAGTCTATAAAAGAGCTAAACAAGGTTATAGAGTTCACTGGAAATTAGTAGATAAAGCAGGCTTGAGCTGTAAACGAATATACTACTCCCAGAGTCAAAAAGGCACCCGAAGGTGCCTTTTTCTTAACGCTTTTAGCTTAACTGATTAAGCTTGAGCTTCGTCGAATTCACCAACAACAACAACTTTGATGCTAGCTTCAACTTCTGGGTGTAAATGTACTTCGAAAGTATATTCGCCCGTTTGACGGATAGCGCCTTCTGGCATACGAACTTCTTTCTTCTCTAATTCAACACCTTGCTCAACTACCGCTTCAGCGATGTCAGCTGTACCAACTGAACCGAAAAGCTTACCTTCGTCACCAGCGTTAGCAGCGATAGTAACTTCTAGACCAGCCAGTTTATCAGCGCGCTCTTGAGCTGCTTTAAGAACTTCAGCAGCTTTCGCTTCTAGCTCAGCACGACGCTCTTCGAAGTGCTTGATATTTTCTTTTGTCGCAGGGACTGCTTTACCGTTAGGGATAAGGAAGTTACGACCATAGCCAGCAGCTACAGTTACAGTATCACCTAAATCACCAAGGTTGCGACGTTTTTCAAGTAAAATGACGTTCATCGTTATACCCTCTCAAAATGCCGCTTATTCGTGGCTATCAGTGTATGGCAAAAGAGCCAAGAAGCGTGCACGCTTTACAGCGCCAGCTAGTTGACGTTGGTATTTTGCGCTCGTACCGGTAATACGGCTAGGAACAATTTTACCAGTTTCAGTGATGTAGTTTTTCAGTGTAGCAATATCTTTATAATCGATCTCAGTTACACCTTCAGCCGAGAAACGGCAGAACTTACGACGACGGTTAAAACGTGCCATGATATGTCTCCTTATTACTCAGCCGCAGCTTCAGTTGATTCTTCTTTCTTAGCCTCTTCTTTCGCTGGCTTTTCGTCACGAGTAGGTTTCTCGTCTTTCTTAGCCATTGGAGAAGCTTCCGTGACAGCTTCCTTACGACGCATGATCATATTACGTAGAACAGCATCGTTATAACGGAAAGTGTCTTCTAATTCTTCGATAGTTTCACCAGTCGCCTCAACGTTCATAAGTACGTAGTGCGCTTTGTGAAGCTTATTGATTGGGTATGCAAGCTGACGACGGCCCCAGTCTTCTAGACGGTGAACTGTACCAGCAGCATCAGTGATCATCTTGCTGTAACGCTCGATCATGCCTGGAACTTGGTCAGACTGATCCGGGTGCACCAAGAATACGATTTCGTAGTGTCTCATTTAAAGTCTCCTTTCGGTTTCCAGTCACCTATGGCTAAGGAACCATAAGCAACAAGGAGTAAACCTGATTGTAAAAAGCTTGGCCACAACGACCAAGGGCGCGTATTTTAAGGGCTTTCGGCCCGATGATCAAGCCAATTTGACCTTCCGGTCTCTCCTGTATTAATATTTCTGCCACAGGAAAAGGAAAAACGATAAGATATTGGATCCTCTATTTAAACGCCACCGCCGTAATTTCGGTAAAAATCTGTTTAAAAACAACTGGTTAGCTTTAGAGCTAATTGCCGTGCTATGCCTCATCTGTTTGTTATTGGTCAGTTTTCTGCAAGTTATCCCACAGTATTTCTATAAAACCTCGGCGACAGAGCCTCTGTCACAATACCCCATCAACGCTCGAGTCAGGCAACAAGAACATTATGCCTGGCATGGGGCTTTTGATGAAAAGCCTCCCAGCGCATCGATATCCAAAAGTACTGTCGGTGAAACGGTAATGCTCTCAGGGGGCAGCACGACAAGCATCACCACCAAGAGCTATAAACAGCTGCCCGAAACAAGTTACCAGATCGAGCTGATACCAATATCCGGTTCGCTCATCATGCCTCAGTGCACCAGCACGGAAACCGAACACCGTTATTTACTACCTTACATCTGCAAACTACAAAACCAACACTTCTATGAATAATCACTTATTTTATCTACGCCAACTGTCCCATTTACTGGGCAAGGGAACCGAAACAGGGGAGGCGCTGGAGCAAATCACCCAGCAAACAGTATCCTGGCAGCCCGTTCTACAACATTATCAGCAGTCGCAAGACTTACTGGCTTCGCTGGAGCAATTAAACGATAGCGACATGTCGAGCTTCATCGAAAACCTCAAAGCTGGGCGTGAACTTGGCCTCAACGACAGAGACCTTTTGCTCCATATCGAATCATCAACCTCGTCCAGTCTACAAATCAACACTATTATCAAAGCCCGCTTAGTACGTTCGCTCGGTTATGCCGCACTGGTTGCAGGTATCGCCCTTATCGTGCTGGCAATTTTCTACCTGTACGTCCTGCCAGTTTATCAAACCGTTATTTACGACCAGATGACGCAGTCGAAGTCCTTAATGGCTCACATAGATGCTCTGACCTTTAATTCCTGGCGCTCGCTGTACATTTATTTACCGCCAGTTATCATTATCGTCATTTTCGCGAGCATAGCCTTTACGCCGACTAAAGCCCTTCCTCAGAGTCGCCTGCTATCTTTTATTCCAATGATGAAAGGTTTACCCAGACACAGTGCAAGAGTGGCTTTAATCCATCAACTTAATGATTTTTATGTTTTTTTATCTCGCGACAAAGACACATTTAAACAACAGCTGAACTCAAATTTTTTCACCTCACAATCTCGCTGGGACTTCACTCAGTTATTTAGCGCAAAAGAACGTGAAACCATTATGGCGTTGCATCAGTTAGATACTTTCCATCAGGAGTCCGGAAACTTAGTGACTCAAGTTGAAAGTGATGCCATAGAAAGTATTTCCAGCCAAACCAATATTCTGGCAGTCATTTTCCATATTGCCATTATTATTATCGTTGCCCAGATCGTGATGTCGATCTATCAACCCATCTTCCAACTAGGAGCAGGATTCTAATGACAAAAAATAATCACGGCTTTACCCTTATCGAACTTATGATCGTTGTCGCTATTATTGGTATTTTAGCGGCCATCGCCCTGCCCGCTTATCAGGATTACACTGTTCGCGCCAAAATTGCGGAAAGCATCAGTCTCGCCAGCGAAATACAAGGTTCAGTAAAAGAATATTATAAATACCACACCAAGTTCCCCAGCGATAACCATGAAGCCGGTGTACCGAAAGCTAAACACTTAATGGGTAATTACGTCAGTTCAATCCAAGTCGAGCAAGGCGCTATTCATGTCACTTTGGGTAACAAGGTTAATGCCCCGGTAAAAGGGAAGATATTATCTCTTCGCCCTATCTATGTAGAAGCAAGCCCAACGAGCCCAATTTCATGGGTCTGTGGTGGAGACGCTCCACCTGAAGGAATGCTTGCATCTGGTGAAGATAAAACAAATATTGAACCAAAATATTTACCTGCGAGCTGTCGTTAATAACTTATTGACAGCAATATCTAATCAAGATAATCTCAAGCTCATGAATAATTTTTACACAACAACCACGACCACAACGATTTTCCTGACGGAGGTCGCTGGCTAGTTATTGTGTGAAGAAAGTACAGAACGCTTAAGCCCGAGGCCTCAAAACCTCGGGCTTTTTTTTGCTTTAAATTTATCAACCATAAACCAATAAACAGGAAAACGTTATGAAAGTACTAAAATTCGGTGGTTCCTCGCTGGCGGACAGCGCAGGGTTTCGCAATGTTGCTCAGATTATTACTGCCCAGGCGACCCGCAGTATTATCACAGTATCAGCAACTGCGACCACCACCGATACGTTACACCTGTTTATCGAAACAGCAGACAAAGCCGAAGCACATCAGTTATTGTCTGCACTTTTTGAGAGACATCAACAACTTGTCGATGCGTTAGATCTTAACGACAGCGGACAGTTATTGATGCAGTTCAACCAGCTGCAGCAACAGCTTCAACAACACTGGCAAGCTCGTCACAGTTCATCTTTGTTGGATCCGCACCGGCTTAGCGAGATTCTCTCCGCAGGTGAACTCTTAAGTTCTTATATATTATATGCGCTGCTGAAAAGCATGGGCTATGCCAGTCATTGGCTGGACAGTCGAGAAGTTATACATGCGAGCGGGCCAGTCCTCGAGTCACAGGCTGATCTTATCGCCAGTCAGGAAGCGTGGAACTCTCTACAGCTACCCTCTAATGTCCATTACATCATTGTCCCTGGCTTTATGGCATCGGATAACGCTCAAGCAACCTGCTTGCTAGGCCGAAATGGTTCAGATTATTCGGCGGCTATATTTGCAAACTTAAGTCATGCCGATAGCTTGGAAATATGGACTGATGTTTCAGGAATTTATAGTGCTGACCCCAGGAAAATATCCCAGGCTCAGTTGATTAAAAGCATTTCTTACCGTGAAGCGATGGAGTTAGCACATCATGGCACGGGCGTTATTCACCCCAAAACCATAGGCCCTGTTCGCCAAAAAGGCATTCCATTAATAGTAAAGAACAGCTTCCAACCCAATGACGCAGGAACGGTTATTACTCCCAGCTGCTCCAATCCAGCTAAGGTAAAAGCAATATCGAGTCAGAGTCGAATGAGCTTAGTCAGTATCAGCGGCAGTTACCTCTGTGATACTTCTGGTGCTGCTGAGCGAATCTTTGGTTGCCTGGCACAACAGCATATCTCCATCATACTCATCAGCCAGTCATCTTCAGAGTACAGCGTTTGCTTTGCTATCCGTCAGCAAGATGAACAAATCGCCAAAGCGGCCCTTAAGGCAGAGTTTTCCAGCGAACTGCAACAGCAAGTGCTTGATCCAATTGATATCAGATCGCACCGCTCCATTTTGACCGTGGTTGGTAAAGGACTGATTGACGAGAAAGGCATTTCCTCTAAGTTTTTAAGCGCTATCTCTGCTGGCGGAGCAAATATCGAAGCCATTGCGCAAGGTTCTTCGGAGCTTTCGATCTCAGCAGTAATAAAAGACCAGCATTTATCTTCTGCTTATCGCAGAGTCTACGCTGAGTTTTTTGATCGCAAACGTCAGGTTGACCTGTTCATTCTCGGTTGTGGTAACGTTGGCACTGAGCTTATCCGGCAAGTACAGTCGCAACAGGACTACCTTCATAACAAAGGTATTCGTGCGAATGTTCGCTTAATTGCCAACTCAAAATACTATTGTGATGATGAGCAGCTGGAACAACAGGACTGGCGTCCACTACTCGAACAAAGTCACCAGACTCTTAGCAATAAACAACTTCAGGGACTTATTGAGTCAGGCCATTACGTCAACCCAACCATTGTCGACTGCACTTGTTCAGAAGAAGTCAGCGCTAATTATGCCGACTATCTCGATATGGGGTTCAACTTAGTGACGGCCAACAAAAAAGCTAACTCCAGCGATATGGCAACATACCGTCGTATCCGCCAATCTGCTTCACGCCGATTCCGCCACTTTTTTTACGAAACTAACGTTGGTGCCGGACTCCCTATTCTGAAAACACTGGACTCACTTCTATGTTCAGGTGATACAGTGCAAAATATTTCAGGGATACTATCAGGCTCACTCTCCTATATTTTAGGACTGGTTGAAGATGGTCTGCCAATGTCACAGGCTGTTGCTCAGGCAAAAGAGCAAGGTTTTACCGAACCGGACCCACGGGACGATTTGAGTGGTATGGATGTCGCCAGAAAGATTTTAATTTTAGCCCGCGAGTTAGGTGCTGAATTAGAGCTATCCGACATTCGCTTAAACTCGTTATTACCAAATGAGTTTGACTCGAGTGGTTCAGTTGCAGACTTTATGCAGTCCTTACCGCAAACGGATGCTTATTTTGAAGAACTATTCGCCAAAGCAAAATCACAACATGCCACATTAAAATATGTTGCGAGTTTTGAAGATGGGCAATTAAGCGTAGGATTACAGCAAGTATCGGAAACCGAACCGTTATACCCGATTAAAGGTGGCGAAAATGCTATTGCCGTTTATAGCGAATACTATTCTCCAATCCCTTTTGTGATTAAGGGTTATGGTGCTGGCGCATCGGTTACGGCCTCCGGTATTTTTTCAAACATACTGCAAACCTTACCGCATCGCGAACAGGAGTTAGCGTCATGAGCATCAAGATTTTTGCACCAGCATCCATCGGTAATTTTTCTGTGGGCTATGATCTTCTGGGAGCAGCTATTAGACCAATAGATGGCTCGCTGTTAGGAGATGTTGTAGCAGTTAAAGCTAGTGATAATTATGAGCTGATAACGGATGGGCGCTTTGCATCACAGCTACCAGGCCATCCTGACGACAATATTATTCATCACTGCCATGAACTTTTTCAACAACAACTTTCTGAAAAAGCTATGCAAACACAACCAGTATTAATCACACTGTCTAAGAACTTACCGGTAGGCAGTGGCCTGGGGTCGAGTAGCAGTTCGATTGTTGCTGCTTTCGTCGCGTTAAACCAGTGGTACGATTGTCCATTCTCGGAGCAGGAGCTGTTACTTATGATGGGGCAAATGGAAGCACAAATTAGCGGCAGTCTGCACTATGACAATATAGCCCCGTGCTTCATCGGTGGTTTGCAGCTGATGACTAATGATAACCACATTTGCCAGTCACTACCTTGGTTCAATGATTGGTATATCGTTATTGCCAACCCGGGTATCAACATCCTGACCAAAGCAGCGCGGGATGCCATACCTAAAGCGATAAAACTTTCTAGAGCCACCGAGTATGCTCAAAACCTGGCAGGATTTGTTCAGGCACTATATCGTCAAGATAAAAGTAGCGTTGCTCACCACTTAAAAGATGTTATCGCCGAACCTTATCGTTACACACTGATGCCAAACTTTAAGCAACATAAAGCAAAGCTTCTCCGGATGGGTGCACATGCCATGGGTATTTCTGGTTCAGGCCCAACTATTTTTGCAGTTTGTTCGAATCGTGATATTGCAGATGAAGTTCATCACTACCTGCAAAAACACTACAACGAAAACGAATGCGCATTCAGTTACGTATGTAAACTTAGCGGACAGGGCGCACAACAGCTAAAAGAAGAATCAGAGGGCGTAGCATGTCATTCATAAATATTGCACAGCAAAAACAAATCGTTTCTTTTAAAGAAGCTGTACTCAACCCTATTGGCGACAATAAAGGGATTTATTTTCCCAGAGAAATAAAAAAGCTCGATAGTAATGTTTTTGCAAGTAAAGACTTCAATCACATTGCAGTAGAAACCTTGTACAACCTGACCTGTGGTGAAATTCCAAAAGTTCAGCTACAGCATATGGTTGGCCGTGCTTTTAATTTCCCATTGAGCGTTCACTCGTTAAATCCTCAACTCCACGTCTTAGAGCTTTTTCATGGCCCGACTTTGGCCTTTAAAGATTTTGGCGCCAGATTTTTAGCCGAATGTTTAGCCAGCTTTAATAAAAAGCAAGCGACTATCATCACTGCGACTTCCGGAGATACTGGAGCAGCAGTAGCCCATGCTTTTCATGGTAAGTCAGATATTGATGTCGTCATTCTCTATCCGAAAGGGAAAATATCGAAAGAACAGGAGCAACTGTTCTGTACTTTAGGCGATAATATTCATACGGTTAAAGTCGATGGTGACTTCGATGCATGTCAGAATCTGGTTAAACAGGCGTTTAATGATAATGACATCAAGCAAGCTCACAACCTTAACTCCGCCAACTCAATTAATGTGGCTCGCCTGGTGGCCCAGGTCTGTTATTACAATGCACTACCTGCGCTTCTGGACAAACCTATCGATAAGTTGGTCGTGCCCAGTGGAAATTTTGGTAACCTGACCGCGGCCATGATAGCCAAAGCCATGGGCGCTCCTATTGACCATTTAGTAGCAGCAACCAATATTAATGATACGGTACCCCGTTTCTTTATGGATAAGACTTGGCGCCCGAAAGAAACTCAACGTACTCTATCCAATGCCATGGATGTATCACAACCTAATAACTTTTCACGCATTCTCTATTGTTACCAGAAAAACTTAGAGACTCTGTTTGATGATATGAGCGCTATGAGTATAACCGATGAAGAAACTCAGGAAATTATAAAGCAACAAGCACAACAGGGTTATCAGGTTGACCCGCACACAGCTGTTGGCTTAAAGGCGATACAAGATCGCCAGCCGACTTTCGGATCAAATAATAATTTAGTCGTCTCCACAGCTCACCCGGCCAAGTTCGCTGATGTATTAGAAGATATTCTGCAACAACCAATGGAGCTTCCATCAGCAATAACCGAAGCTTTGCATAAACCAAACTTGTCGAAGCCATTGAGTAATGACTTTGATGATTTCAAAGACTATCTGTTAGCTATGAGTTAACTACACCAACAGGCCATCAATATCCCTGTAAATTGGATTTTGCAGGGATATTAACGTCTCCGTCGAGCGCACCTGTTCGATCGACTGCAGCTTATTGATAAGAATGTCCTGAAAATGATCAATGTCCGGTGCGATTACTTTGATCAAAACACTGTATTGCCCGGTGGTATAGTAAGCTTCAATAACTTCAGGGATCTCGATTAGCTGCTCTTTCACCGGATGATAGTCCTTGGCTGATTTAAGATAAACTCCAACAAAGCAGCACACATCATAGCCCAGCGCCTTGGGTTCGATTTTAACTTTAGTACCTTTGATGACTCCAGCCTGACGCATTTTCTCTATCCTGACATGAATGGTACCGGCACTCACTCCGACATTCTCTGCAATTTTGGCGTAAGGAGTACGAGCTTCCTGCAGTAAATGAGCCAATATCTTTTTATCCAAATTATCGATTTCATAATTTTTCATCTGCTAACCCACGCATTCTGAATACAATCTAAAACAACAAGCTGCAATTAGACAATATATAGCATGCAAAGCATTTTATTAAACAAATATTGACCAAAATGCCAAATAAATTATAAAAATACTAACAAGACAATAACTTCACCGAGACAGACTAATGAAAAAATTACCAAAAGAAGCCTTTATTCAAGATCAAAGGCTGATCCAGAGAACCAAATCTTTTTTTATGGATAAACTGAGCCAGGAGCTTTCACTGCTAGAAATTCAAGCCCCTATTTTGACCTATCAGGGGGATGGCGTTCAGGATGATCTTAACGGTATTGAGAAGCCGGTTGCGGTGCAAAGCCAGACGTTGAACAGATCTCTGGAAATCGTTCAGTCGCTGGCCAAATGGAAAAGACAGCTTTTAGCCAGAAGTGACTTTGACATTGATAGCGGTATCGTCACTCAAATGCGAGCCATTCGTCCCGACGAGGAATTCTTAAGCGAGCGGCACTCATTGTATGTTGATCAATGGGACTGGGAAAAAGTCATCGGTACAGAAGACCGCCATTTAGATTATTTAAAAGAAACGGTCGAAAAAATTTATAAAGCATTGCTCGAAACCGACCAAATCGTGGCTCATGCAACATTGCGCGACACCTTGCTACCACCAGAGATTACCTTTATTCACACCGAGGAGCTGCTCAAACGCTATCCCGAACTCACACCAAAACAGCGTGAACACGAAGCCTGTAAAGAGTACGGGGCTATTTTCCTGAGCGGTATTGGCGGAGAGCTAAGCGATGGCTCCATTCATGATGGACGCGCCCCCGACTATGACGACTGGAGTACCCCAACAGAAAGTGGTTGTTATGGTCTAAATGGCGACATTCTGCTGTGGAACCCAGCTTTGAAAGATGCTTTTGAAATTTCCTCCATGGGAATTCGGGTATCACCGGAAATAATGCAGCAGCAGCTTCAAATCCGTGGCTGTGAACATCGCTTAAACTATCTTTGGCATCAGCAGTTAATGGCAGGTCACCTACCACAAACCATCGGCGGTGGTATCGGTCAGTCACGACTATTAATGTTTATGCTACAGAAAGAGCACATAGGCCAAGTCCAGTTCAGCGTTTGGCCAGAAGAACTGGAAATTGAAGTATTATAATTAATGAAAAGAAGGCTCGTAGCAATACGAGCCTTCCAGAGGTATTTAGCCTTCGGAATCCGGGCGCTCTATATAAATATATACGTTATTTGATTCATCGTCATGATGAGATGAACTCAAGTAATCTTTGAATTGCTCATCCTCACGAAGCATTTGCGAGAATTCAAAGTAGGCTCCAATTCTTGCCCCCACTCCTTCCTGTAATGGCGTTACCGAGACTCGACAACTGCTCGTTTTACAGGTGACCTCATTCACACTCATTCTTGCCAACAGCTCAGAATCACTAATCACATCATTGAGGTCATCTTGCGTAGGGTAAGCCCACTCTTGGTTAACAGCTTCATTTTCAAAAAGCGCTATTCTTCTATTCTGATCTTCCTTTAACTCTTCAACAGTTTTTTCGCCCTTACTTTTCTTTGGCTTATCATTACTTGCGACTTCTTCAGGACTGTTGTCCACAGTAGTTCTGTCCTCTTCTAGGCTTGCTATTTTACTCTCGAGCTCCTGATTCTTTTTTTTCAAACTTTCGACAAGTGAACGTGACTGAAGTAATTTTTCATTCAGATCCTGAATAATGGTATCTGTCTCTGAATGGTTATCTGCCGGCTTAATCTCAACGACTTCAGCCACAGCACTTTGACCTTCAGATTGCTTAACCTCCGGCTTCTGAGGCTGGCCGCTATGATCAAACAAAAGATAAGCATTGCCTACAACTGAGGCGACTAATAGTGGGACGAGTAGTTTATTCATTTTAACTCCATGTTTTTCATATTTTTCGTCGGTAGTTATAGCGGATTAGTTATAACAAGGCAAATTATTGCGGGACTCAGCAATTATCTGTAACCTCATAACAAAACAGAACTAAAGTCCTTACTATGGCAAAATTTAAACTCTCCATTGGGCCTGCGGCATTAGTGGCAGCAGCCTTTATCGGTCCAGGAACTGTGACTATGGCAACCAAGGCCGGTGCAGGCTTTGGCTTCAGCCTGCTGTGGGCATTACTTTTTTCCATTATCGCGACCATGATATTAAAGGAAATGACCGCTCGGCTTGGCGTGGTTGGACAGAAGGGGCTTGGCGAAGCCATCCGCGAACTGATAAAAAATCCCATCATAAAAGCATTCTCAATCTTACTGGTCGTTAGTGCCATTATCATCGGTAATGCCGCCTATGAAGGAGGGAACATCGCCGGTGCAACATTAGGTATACAGGCAGTTTGGGATTATACCGAACTCGGTGGTTTCGATTTTACAGCCGTGATTATCGGGGTCGTTGCTTTTATTATTTTATGGACAGGCAGTTATCGGTTTATCGAAAAAGCCCTCATCGCTGTCGTTATTTTGATGAGCATTGCCTTTCTTGTAACTTTCTTTATGACGAAACCCGACTGGAGTGAATTATTTACAGGGTTATTCGTTCCATCGTTACCCGATGGTTCTACATTAACGGTTATCGCTTTAATCGGTACCACAGTGGTCCCTTACAATTTGTTCCTTCACTCCTCCAGCGCAAAAAAGAAGTGGAGTACTCCTGAAGAACTGCCGCAGGCAAGAAAAGATATTTACATTGCCATTCCCTTTGGCGGGTTAATTTCGATAGCCATCGTATCAACAGCGGCCAGCGCCTTTTTTGGCAGCCAGCTGGAAATCAGCAACGCCGCAGACATGGCAAAAAGCATCGAACCGGCCTTTGGTAACCTGGCCAAGTATATGATTGCTGTCGGGCTATTTGCTGCCGGTATATCCTCAGCGATTACTGCACCTCTTGCCTCAGCTTATGCCTTAACCGGCCTGTTAAATATTCCAGAAGACTTGAAATCATTTCAGTTCCGAGCTATCTGGATCATTATTTTAGTCATTGGCGTCACCGCGGCATCGTTAGGCCTAAAACCAATATCTGTGATTTGGTTTGCCCAGGTTGCTAATGGACTGTTACTACCTATCATTGTCATATTTTTATTATGGGCCATGAACCAGAGCTTTCTTGGAAACTATCGCAATAACTGGTGGAAAAACTTATTGGGCATGATCGTCGTGATGGTGTCGATCATTCTCGGTGGCAAGAGTCTACTTGCTGCATTCGAGTTGTTATAATCGGCACATGACTATGACGATTGATATTAACTGTGATCTTGGTGAAAGCACTGAACCTGAACAATGGGAGCGGGATGCTTTATTGATGCCTTATATTTCGTCTTGCAATATTGCTTGTGGCGGACACGCTGGTAATAAAAGAAGTATTGAGGTCTCTGTCAGAAATGCTTTTTCACACAGCCTTGCTATAGGTGCGCACCCTTCTTACCCAGATAAGGTAAATTTTGGTCGTCGCTCGATAGCGATCGATAATAAAAGCTTAAGGCAAACCATTTCGGAGCAAATATCACAGGTACTCGAAGCCTGTGAGTCACAACGGACCAGTCTTCGCCATGTCAAACCCCATGGCGCCTTATACAATGATGCTGCCAAAGATCTGGAACTGTCAACGTTAGTTGCAGAAGAAATCGCACAAATTTCTCCTGACATAAAGCTGATGGGGCTCGCCGAATCAGCAATGTATGAAGCGGCTCAAAAGGTTGGTATCGATTTTATTCACGAAGGCTTTATGGATCGAAACTACCAGACTGATAAAACTTTAATCCCTAGGACACAACAATATGCTTTGCATAACTCACTCGAAGATAGCCTCAACCAGGCCCTTAATTTTGCACTGAGTAAACCCATTAGTACACCAGATAACGTTGAATTAAAAATCATCGTCGATTCAATTTGTCTGCACGGCGATAATCCCAATGCATTATCGATAGCCAAACAACTGTACGAGAGATTACAAGAGCATGAGTTCAGGGTAAGGGCTCCAATTTAAATGTCACAGCCAGAGCTTTTCATTAACAGCGATAATTCGATTATTATAGAGTTTGATGATGCCATTAGTCTCAAACTGACGCGGTATATTCTCGGCGTAAAATTATCCATTGAAAAAGCCAAGCTCGAAGGTTTTGTAGAAGCAGTTCCGGCTTACGACAGTTTACTTATTCTATTTGATGCAGAAACTTTTCACCCGGAACGTCATTGGCAGCAACTCCATTCGATAGTCAAGACAGCACAACCCATTGATAACAGAGACAGTCAGCGCTATGTCATTCCAGTTTGCTATGATCTTGAAGTAGCACCAGATCTACCGTTTGTAGCTGACCATGCTGGGCTTACCACCGACGACGTAATTCAACTGCACAGTGAGCAGGATTATCCCGTTTACATGCTTGGCTTCCTTCCCGGCTTCCTCTATTTAGGCGAGCTGAAGAGTCAACTGCACTGCCCCAGGCGCTCAGCTCCCAGAGCAAAAATCGAAGCGGGCTCTGTTGCCATTGGCGGCAGTCAAACCGGGATATACCCAATCGATAGTCCAGGCGGGTGGCATATTATCGGCAAAACACCAATGAAAATGCTGGACGTTTCTGCCAGTAACCCCGCTATTGCCAAGCCTTTAGATATCATCACCTTTAAACCGATCGGCCTGGAGGAGTTTAAGCAATATGAGCATTAACGTCCTGAAAGCCGGTTTACAAACAACGATTCAAGATTCAGGCCGCGAAGGCTTCCGAGAATACGGTATAGCCAGCAATGGCGCACTCGATGAATACAGTCAGAGAATGGCCAATTGGCTGGTTGGGAAAAGTGCTGGAGAAACCACGTTAGAAATCACCCAGATTGGTCCAACGCTAGAGTTTGAAGCGGATATGACGATCGGCGTTACCGGTGCCAACTTTGAAATTCTGGTGAACGACCAACCTCAAACAACAAACAAAACGCTACAGCTTAAGGCTGGGGACGTTGTAAAATTCGGAAAACTTTACTCAGGAGCAAGAGCCTATCTGGCTTTTTCGGGTCAACTGACAACTGACACCATTATGGGTAGCCAATCGACAAACCTCTTGGCAGGTTTCGGCGGTAACCGGGGCTTGGCTCTAAAGGATGGCGACAGGCTAAACGTCGTTTCAGAAATATTCAATCAAACCCGCCAGATACCCGAAGCATTACAGCAGGAACATCATCATAACCTGCAGCAGCACCACTTAATTGTTCGCTTCACTCAAGGCAGAGAGTTTGACTTATTATCCGATGAAAGCAGAAACGTTTTCCTACAAACGAATTATCAGGTCAGCAGCTCAAGTAGCCGTATGGCTGTCACCTTAGAGGGTGAGAATCTCGCTTTGGGAGATGACCTCTCAATGACCACAGTCCCCATCGTTGCCGGAACCGTACAGCTCCCCTCTCATGGCCAGCCCATCATCACTTTAGCCGATGGACAAACGACCGGTGGCTATCCAAGAATAGGACAAGTGATTAGCGCCGACCTGAGTTTGCTTGCTCAGCTGAAACCGAACGACTCCGTATCTTTTTATCCGGCAACTATCGCGCAAGCGCACAAGGCACTTATGCAAAAGGAACAATATCTTAAAACGTTATTAACGGAATAAGGTTATTGATTTCTCTGCCTGACAGCTTCAAACAATGTGACACCAGTAGCAACCGAAACGTTCAAACTGGATACTTCACCCGCCATTGGAATCTTAATCAGAAAGTCACAGTTTTCTCGAGTTAGTCTTCTCATTCCATCGCCTTCTGCTCCCATGACGATGGCAAGCCCACCTTTCAAATTGGCTTGATAAATATCCTGTTCTGCTTCGCCTGCCGTGCCAGCAATCCAGACATTCCTTTCCTGCAATAACTTCATGGTTCGAACCAGGTTGGTCACTGGAATAAATGGAACAGACTCTGCCGCACCGCATGCCACTTTACGCACAACATCAGTAATGCTGGCAGCGTTATCTTTAGGAGCAATAACCATATGAACACCTGCCGCATCCGCACTTCGCAGGCAAGCTCCAAGGTTATGCGGGTCGGTCACACCATCCAGGATCAGAATAAAGGGGGCTTCTTCTAAAGCATCCAGCAGATCAGGAATATGCTTTTCATGATATTGCTTTTCTTTTAGCTGATGGCATTGAGCAATCACACCCTGGTGACGCTGCTGAGTCATTTCATCAAGCTCAACACGCTCTTTTTGTTCCACTGTAATATTCTTAGCTTGTGCGAGCTTTACTAATTTGTGGACACGCTGATCATGACGATTTCTCTGTACGTATAAACGTTGGACGCTATCGCTATTTCTTTTCAACAACACTTCAACGGCGTGAACACCATAAACTAATTCAGACATAATAACCTAGTATTTAAATATTAAGAGTGTATTAACGGCGGCTTTTCTTGCCGCTTTTACCGCGTTTTTTCTTACTGTTTTTAGCGCCTTTGCCTGCGCTGCCTTTCTTCCCTTTAAAGCCAGCCTTGTCACCTTTTTTGGCGACTGAACCCGAGCGCTTGGCTTTTTCAAATAATTTTTTTCGTTCAGAACCGCGAACTTTTTCACGCTTTACTTTGTCGCGCTCAAGCAATTCAAAGTCGATATTACGTTGTTCTAAATCAACTTGGCTTACCTTGATCTTAACGCGGTCACCGACTCTAAAGGTTTGGTGAGTTCGTTCACCGACAAGTCGCATTTTGGTTGCATCAAAGTGGTAATAATCATCACCAAGCTCGCTGATATGAACCAGACCCTCAACATACAGCTCGTCCAGCGCAATAAAAATACCGAAACTGGTAACTGACGATAGCGTCCCCCAGTATTCATCGCCCACTCGAGTCAGCATATATTCGCACTTCAACCAGTCGACAACATCTCGTGTAGCCAGATCGGCACGGCGCTCCGTCATCGAACTGTGCTCAGCGAGCTGAACTAATTCCTGTTCATTGTACTTGCGCCCACCTTCCGTTCCGATCAGCTCACTCGACTTCAGTAGTGCTTTTATAATGCGGTGTACCAGAAGATCGGGGTAACGACGAATAGGCGAAGTGAAGTGGGTATAAGAGTCAAACGCTAAACCAAAGTGCCCTTCATTTTCTGGAGTATAAACTGCCTGCATCATTGAGCGCAGCATCATGGTTTGTATTAACTCATAATCAGGTCGCTCCTTGATCGCATCATGTAATTCCCGGTAATGATTCGGCTCTGGTTTATCCCCCCCAAAAAGGAAAATTCCCAGCTCACCGAGAAAAGCTCTGAATTTTTCCAGGCGCTCTTCAGACGGGCCTTCGTGTACGCGGAAAATACCCGGCAATTTACTTTGTTCGATAAATTCTGCCGCAGCGACATTGGCGCAAATCATGCACTCTTCAATAATCTTATGAGCATCATTACGTTGACTCGCAACGATATCTTTAATCTTACGGTTTTCATCAAACACGATTTGAGTTTCAGTCGTCTCAAACTCGATTGCGCCACGTTTATTCTTTAGGGCCAGACGAGTTTTAAATAACTCATACAGTTCTTCCAATTCTGGCACACGCTCTGAGTAC
This sequence comes from Kangiella shandongensis, assembly GCF_020005365.1. Lineage (GTDB taxonomy): Bacteria > Pseudomonadota > Gammaproteobacteria > Enterobacterales > Kangiellaceae > Kangiella > Kangiella shandongensis. The sequence continues at coordinate 16,737 of NZ_JACNML010000010.1, forward strand.
TCTTGACGTAACTTCTCATCACCATTCAATATGGCCCAGACTTTGTCATAAGTAAAACGAGCATGCGAATGCATCACCGCAGGATAAAACTGACTATCAATAACATTGCCGTCGGCATCCAGCTCCATTTCAGAAACCATGCACAAACGATCAACATCCGGGTTTAGCGAGCACAATCCATTGGATAGGATCTCAGGCAACATTGGCACCACATACTCAGGGAAATAAACCGAGTTACCTCGCTCAATAGCTTCCTTATCCAGAGCGCTTTCAGGTCGTACATAGTGACTGACATCGGCAATGGCTACCCACAACTTCCAGCCACCTTTTGCCTGCTTCTCACAATAAACAGCATCATCAAAATCGCGAGCATCAGCCCCGTCAATCGTCACCAATGGTAACTGGCGCAAATCAACACGCCCCTGCCAATCTTTATCCGTCACCTCTACTGGTAGGTCGGTTACTTCCGAATTAACCTCTTTCGGCCATTCATGCGGGATCTGATGGTTGCGGATAGCAATTTCGATTTCCATCCCTGCTGACAGGTGATCACCAAGCACTTCGGTGATGATGCCGTGAGCATGACGGTTCTTTTGGGGGCGCTGTGTAATCTCAGCAACCACAACCTGCCCCTTTTTCGCACCTAGAGTGTCATCAGAAGATATTATCAGGTCATGCAGAATCCTCGGATCTTCGGACGACACAAAAAGCATTCCGCTTTCTTCAAGCAAACGGCCTACGATGTGGCTTGTTGAACCATCGAGAATTTCGACAATAGCGCCTTCCGTTCGTCCTCTGCGATCAATATTTTTAACTCGAGCCAGTACCTTGTCACCATGAAAAACACTATGCATTTCACGCGGTGATAAATACCAGTCGTCTCCACCTTCTTCAAGCGCCAGGTACCCATAACCGTCGCGATGGGCTAACACTTTTCCTCGCTTTAAATCCGTAGCATCCACCAAACAATATCGCCCTTTACGATTACAGATTAGCTGGCCATCACGCTCCATGGCGTTAAGGCGCTTATGCAGTGCTCGTTTCTGCTCGGACTCTTCGATGCTTGATTTCTTTGCAATAGTATCAAATGATACCGGCTCACCAGCTTCTTCCAGCAACTGTAAGATAAATTGGCGGCTGGCAATGGGGTTGTCGTAGCGCTGAGCTTCGAGCTCAGCCTGTGGATCGTGCTTGGTCTTCTTCGGCATATATTCATCCTAATTTTTTATTATTGTATCGGTTATCACCCCCTGTCACCAAGCCTAATTAGAGAATAAGTCCTCTGACAGTAAAAAAGCGGCATAAACGCCGCTTTATTTGATGACTCAAGGGTTTTATTAACCTTTTCGTGACTCTCTGATGTAGTAGCGTGCCTTTTCTGCGTTGTTAACACAGGCATCGTAGCTTTCAAAAGTTTGATTGGTTTTGGCCGCGGTTAACAAGCTGGCGGCCTTGGTATAGTTAACCGTACCAGCAAAACCTTCACTCTTGGCAAAACTCAGCTCGTCATAAGCCGTATCGAGAGCTTGTCGACATTGAGCTGCGTTATATCCTTTGCGGGAACCAGCACAAGAAGCCAATACCAACACTGTCACACTCAACAGTAAAAACATTGTAACTTTTTTCATAATTTACCTCCGGCGATAAGCCTTTTATGGTCACAGTTTACCGCCAAACCCATTGATATAACACAAAATACCTCTCAACTCTTACATCACTCAGGGTAACACGCTATCATTAACACACACTTAATATATTCATTGAGTAGATGGTTTGAACTTAAATCTTCCAAAATTTAACAAAGCAAGAGTACTGGTAATTGGCGATATCATGCTGGATCGCTATTGGCATGGTGATACCTCACGCGTATCGCCTGAAGCCCCTGTCCCCGTGGTCAATGTCAGTCAAACAGAAGATCGGGCTGGTGGCGCAGGTAACGTTGCCTTAAACATAGCAGTACTCGGCTGTCAGGTGACATTATGTGGCGTCACAGGTGATGATGAAGCGGCTCAAAGTCTGGAAGAAATTCTTAACCACCACCAAGTCTCCTGTGAATTCGAAAAGCGCAATCATCACCAAACCATCACCAAACTGCGTTTAATGAGCCGAAGCCAACAACTTCTGAGAGCAGACTTTGAACAGGAATTTTCACTCAATAATGGCATTTCCATGGAAGCCGTTAACCGCTTAGTTGAAGAACACGACGTCATCGTACTGTCTGACTATGGTAAAGGCACTTTGCAGGATCCACAGCCCATTATTCAGGCGGCAGTAGTACACCAAAAACCGGTCATCGTCGATCCCAAAGGGAGCGACTTCAGCAAGTATCGTCAGGCCACCCTGATCACGCCGAATCAATCTGAGTTTGATACCATTGCCGGTAAATCGGTAAACGAAGACGAATTCCTGGACAAAGCTCAAAAAATACGCCAACAACTGAGTATTGATAGCCTGCTGGTGACGCGTAGCGAAAAAGGCATGGCGCTATTTTCCGCTAACTGCGAACCCTACTTACAGGCAACTCAGGCACAGGAAGTTTATGATGTTACCGGTGCCGGTGACACAGTGGTGGCGACGCTCGCCAGCGCCATGGCGGCTGGTGCTTCATTACAAGAATCGGTACAGATAGCAAATCTTGCAGCCGGTATTGTGGTTGGTAAGTTGGGTACGGCTACCGTCACCACGCAGGAGCTTCACCACGCCATGCTCAGTCATCAACCACTGCAACAGGGTGTGGTATCAGAGCTGACGTTATTGGAGCTCATTGCGCAGGCTAAAGCCTCCGGGGAAACGATCGTGATGACCAACGGTTGCTTCGATATTCTGCATTCAGGCCATGTTAGCTACCTGAAACAGGCAGCGGAATTGGGTGATAGACTCATCGTTGCCGTTAACAGCGACGACTCGGTCAAACGCCTCAAGGGCGACAGCCGCCCACTCAACCCTTGCCAACAACGCATGCTGGTATTATCAGAATTATCCAGCGTCGACTGGGTGGTAGAGTTTACCGAAGATACGCCTCAGCGCTTGATAGAAGCAATGCGACCAGACGTATTAGTCAAAGGGGGCGACTATAAAGTGGAGGAAATCGCTGGTTCCAGTAGCGTCATAAGCAATGGCGGTGATGTGGTCATACTCGACTTTGTCGATGGTGTTTCAACCACCAATATCATTAATAAAGCCAAAACACATTAAAAGCAAACCCTAACAAAAGCCTCAATTAATCGAGGCTTTTTAAAACCTGTGTCAGTACTTAGCGAGTAAATACCGGACCGACACCATGTGCCCAGAAGAGTACGCTCATGGCCAGGGCCGCAACCACTAACACCAGACCGACCGTAATAATCGAGTTTGAGAAGAAGAAAGCCTTTTCACTGTTAATGCCCATCATGATAGGCGTACCCAGGAACAGCAGCCTGACGGAGAAAGCCACGGCCACTAGGGTCAGCAACATATCTAACCACAGTATCGGATAAGCGCTGAAGACACTGACTAAGAATAATGGAATACACGAATAAACCACCAACGCAAAGCAGTCAGACAGGCTTGCATCAGAACCATAAGTTTTCGCCATCCAGTGAATTAAATGAGAGAAGATATAAGCACCCACCAGAATAGCCAAATAGGCGGTAATGGAAATACTTAAAGCGCTTTGCCAGGTGAGTTTAACCGGTTCTTCGTTGCCAATCCTCCAGCCACTGTAAACGGCCCCAATAAAAGCAAACAATGGCGGCAATAACGCCATCACTATCAAGACCCGAACATACACCTGAGAAACACTAAAGTTTTTTTCTTTAATGTGCTTCCAGGTGTCGACCGGACTGTACAAAATATTAAAACGATTTTTCATACCCACCCCTCCGCATCAAATGGTTTAGTGGCAACGAGCACCTGCCAGCTCGCTCATTGCCTGAAAATCCACTATGGTAATTTCCTTTTCTTTAACTGAAATCAGCGACTTTTGTTGTAATTTTGAAAAGAGCCTACTGACCGTTTCGACGGCCAGGCCAAGATAGTTGGCAATATCGCTTCGTGTCATGGTGAGGTTAAAGCAGGTTTTCGACAGCCCTCTGCTGGCAAACCGGCTCGACATATTCATTAAAAAAGCTGCCAAACGCTCATCCGCACTCTTCTTACTTAGTAACAGAAGTAGCTCTTGGTCGTCGTGAATTTCCCGACTCATCACTCGCAATAGCTGTTGGCGCAGACCTGGGATTTCTCCAGACAACATTTCTAACTTAGCGAAAGGAATGGTACAGACGGAAGAGGTTTCTATCGCTTTCGCCATACTCGGGTGCTTTTGCCGATTAATGGCATCGAGACCGATAATTTCACCCGGCAGATGAAATCCGGTGATCTGCTCCTCACCACTTTCGGAAATGGTATAGGACTTAATGCAACCCGAGCGTACCGCATAAATGGCTTTAAACTCATCGCCAGCGTGAAACATCATCTCACCTTTTTTCAACGGACGTCGCCGTTGAATGATACTATCCAAGTGTTCGACTTCAGCTTCAACCAGCATCACCGGAAGGCATAACTGGTTAATACTACAGCTCTGACATTTAACCGAAGGCAGCATATCTTAGTCCCTAATTTTCAAACGTTACTCAAGTATAAAGGTTAATTTATTTAAGTTAAATGGCTTTTGAATAAATCTGTAATGCCTTTAACTCTTTGAAATATTCATCGAAGGTCATACAAATATTTCTAATGAGTAAACGCCCATTTTCCGTTACCTCGATCCCCTTATCATCCAATATCAGAAGCCCATCCGACTCCATGCCCTTAAGTTCTTCAAGCTCACTAGCAAAATGCTCTTTAAAGTCAATATGATAAGCCGCTTCAATGCTCTTATAATCCAAGCGAAATAAACAAATAAGCTGCATAATCACATCGTGACGTAATCTATCCTCCAACGTCGATTCATAGCCTCTCCATAGGGCATATTTATCATTCTCCACGCATTCATAATACGCATTTAAGTCACGCTGGCTTTGGATGTAACAGTCGCCAACTTGACTGATCGACGATACACCCAAACCAATCAAGTCACAGTCAGCTTTGGTGGTATAGCCCTGGAAATTTCGATGCAAATCGCCCGTCTGTTGCGCATGGGTTAACTCATCATGCGGCAGGGCAAAATGATCCATGCCGATATACACATAACCTGCTTCGGTAAGCTTACGAATGGTCATTTCAAGAATGGCCAACTTTTCCTTGGGTGATGGTAAATCAGCGGCTTCAATTCGACGCTGTGGCTTAAAGCGGTGTGGTAAGTGCGCGTAATTGAAGACGGAAAGGCGATCCGGCGCCATCTCAATAATTTTATCCACGGTTTCGGCAAAGCTTTCTTCGCTTTGGAATGGCAAACCGTAAATCAGATCCACATTGATCGACTCGAAACCATACTTTCTTGCGTTAATCAGTACATTGCGGGTCATTGCTTCTGGCTGGATGCGGTTAACCGCTTTCTGCACCTGTTCATCAAAGTCTTGCACGCCCAGGCTGATCCGATTAAAGCCCAGCTTTGCCAATTCCGGCAATGTTTGGTGATCCATACGTCTCGGGTCAATCTCAATCGAGTAGTCACCCTCTTCTGCAAAATCAAAATACTCTTTTAAAGTATCCACCACCTCGGCAATTTCATCATTATTCAGGAAGGTTGGCGTACCACCACCCCAATGCATCTGCTCAACCTGACGCCCTTTGACATGCTCTGCAATACGCTTTGCTTCTCGCAGTAAAGCCGCTATATAGCGTTTAGTCTTACTTCTATCCTTGGTAATGACCTTGTTACAGGCACAGTAGTAACAAATGTTTTCACAAAACGGGATATGAATATAGATCGACAGCGGCTTGCTTGATTTACCCTGCTCTAACACCTCCACCAGACGCTCGGCGGTAAAACCTTCTTCAAACTGTAGAGCCGTTGGATAGGAGGTGTAACGCGGCCCAGAGATACTGTATTTCTCGATTAAAGAGCCATCCCATAAAACCTTTGTGTTCATAACCAGGTAGAGTTAATGATTGATAGGGTAAGGATAGTGGAGTAAGGGTTCAGTCACTTGATCTGGATCAATATAGTTGTCTGCAGATCACATAAATCGGTGTTAATGATGTAGGTGATGCGCCACTGGAGCCTGGGCCACAAAGACGATGGCATAGAGCTGATAGCCACCCCATACGATAAAAATGGCACCGATGAGATTTCTTACCCATTGGCGGCGGAAGAACTGGATCAAGTGTCTGGCAAACAATCCGGTAATATAGAGTGCCGGCAAGGTACCCAAGCCAAAAGCCAGCATGGTAATAACACCTTCTAGTGCGCCGCCGCTGGCCGCAGCCATGGCTAACGCACTGTAGACTAAGCCACATGGCAACAATCCCCATAAGAGACCAATTGGAATGGCTTGTGATGCTTTGCGTAGCGGCAAAAAGCGTTTTTGGAAGGGCTGGATAAGCCGCCACAAACGACTGCCCTGCTTTTCAAGGTAAGTTAGCAGGTTCCAGCTTCCCATCAGATACAACCCCATCATGATCAGTAAGATGCTGGCAAACAGCATCAAAATGGGAAACTCGGTCCAGCGCCCGATAACGGCTCCAACTAAGCCAACCACAGCTCCCAAAATGGCATAACTGATGACTCGACACAGCTGATATATTAAGGATAGATAGGCTTGTTTCTGAGGTTCACAACCGGAACTGAGTGCGACCGTAATACCACCGCACATTCCCATGCAGTGCGTACTGCCGAGCAACCCCATCATAAATGCCGGTAACCAAATCACAGAAAACTCAGTCACCACGCTAGCCTCCTGACTCTGTATCGTCGTCCGCCCTGGTGCCGTTGTCTGATTCTGCCTGCTCTTTCTGAGGAGATTCCTTATCGAATAAGATCCGGTGTGCTTCTTTATCCAGATCCGAGTACTGATCCGAATTCACGGCCCAGAAGAATACGGCAACTGCCACAATCAGCAGTACCACAGTTATCGGAATTAACAAATAGATAGCATCCATGATGCGTTATTTCTTTAACCTCAACGAATTAATGACGACCACTACCGAACTGAAAGACATTCCCAGTGCCGCCAAATACGGCGGGATATATCCCATCGCAGCCACTGGGATCATGGTCGCATTATATAGCAAGGCCCACAACAGGTTTTGTTTAATAATCCGCTGCGTATGTTTCGATTTAGCTAACGCAAAATCGATATCCGCGAGTTTATCCGACAACAAATAACAGTCTGCCGATACTCGGGTAATATCGGCAGCATCGGCCATGGCCATAGAAGCATTGGCCACGCTCATCACGGGAGCATCGTTGACACCATCCCCCACCATAAGAACTTTGCTACCTTGCGCCTGTAAGGTTTTCACATATTCGAATTTATCTTCTGGCTGCGCATTATTTTTCCACTGGTCCAGTTGCAACTGCCGACTCACCTCTCCGACCTGCGACGAAGGATCACCGCTGAGTAAATGCAACCGATACCCCTGCACCTTAAGCTTGGCACAGACATCAAACGCCGACTCCCGCAGAGTGTCATTCAAAGTGACTTTCGCTACGGGCCGCTGCTCCTGTAATAGCCATAAGGCATCGAGATCAGAACGCTTCTCAATATAAGATTCTTCCACACCCTGTATACAGTCCGCATTACCGAAAGTATAGATTGTCTGCTCCACCTCGCCGGTCACCCCTTTAAAAGGAAAAAAGTGTACATTGGTAGCGAGACACTGTGAGGTCTCAAACGACTTAAAGGCTTGTCCAATAGGATGCTCCGACTGGGCCTCAAGAGCAGCAATAATCTGTAGTGCTTTTTCTTTTTTGAATGAACCAAAGGTTTCGATGTCATCAACCGATAAAACGCCTTGTGTCAGGGTCCCGGTTTTATCAAAAACAATGTCCGTAATTTCACTCGAGGCCTGCAGGAACGACTGGCCTTTAATTAAGATATTGCGTTGATTATAAGCTAGCGTTCCACAGGTCATGGCAATAGGTGTCGCTAAGGATAGAGCACAGGGGCAGCTCACCACCAGAACTGATAAAGTAATCCCGAGCGCATCTTCCGAGCCAGCATTAAGCCAGTAAAATGCAACGCCGGTCGCAATCAATAAAATGGTTGCGACAAAATAGCGTGCCACTTTATCGGCCAATAAACCAATCTTTGGCTTATCCAGTAATGCAGCTTCCTGCAATCTCAACAGTTTCTGCCAATAACTCCCCTGTTCGCTGATACGCGCGCGCATCACAAAGGGTTGATGGTTATTCACGCTACCGGCCAACACAGACTGCCCATGACGGACTTTCGACGGTAAAAATTCACCATTAAGCATGGAAACGTTGAGTTCAGCCTGCTCACTGACCAGCTCGCCGTCAACAGTGACACTCTTGCCGGCCCGTACCAATAATAAATCACCGTCCTGTATCGCTTTAACAGCTATTGGAGTTGTGTCTCCCGTCTTGGCATCATACTGCTCAGCATAATTAGGTTTTCGTGCGCTGCCTTTGTAGATCCGCTCACTGATTTGTTGTCTGACTCGAAACTCGATATAGCGGCCGATTAATAAAAAGAACACAAACATGGTGACCGAATCAAAATAGACTTCACCGCCAGCAGAAAACAGCGCCCAGATGCTGGTGCCGTAAGCAATAAACAGAGCCAATGTAATGGGGACGTCCATATTGAGCTGCTTATTTCGTAACGAAGCCAGGCCACTCGAATAAAACGGATAACCGGAGTAGAAAAGCACCGGCGTTGCAATCAAGAAACTGACCCAGCGAATGAGGCCCTGATACTCCTGCGCCATGCCATTAAAAGCGCCGAGGTAAAGCGCTACCGCAAACATCATCACCTGCATCATGCCGAGGCCAGCCATACCTAATCGTTTAAGCCAGCCCTTCTGTGCTACTTTCTGCTGGATAACAGTTTCTTCCGGCTTGTAAGGCGTTGCACTGTAGCCCAGACTGTGCAGCTCTTTTAAGATACGACTCAGCGCAATGGTTTCTGGATTCCATTTCAGATGGATAATTTGTGATGTCACATTCACTTGAAGCGAGCTCACCCCCGACAGTTTATTCAGACGGCGCTCAATAAGCCAGGCGCAGGCACTGCAACGGATCTGCTCTGAGAAAAGTAACACGCTTTTCTCGGTTTCTGATGTGATATCCAGTAAATAATCTTCCTGGACCTGTTGCTGATCGTAGGCCGCCAACTCAGATTCCAGTTGTTTAACGTTATCGGGTCTATCCGCGGTCTCGGTTCGAAACTTATAATAATCATCCAGCTCGCTACTGACGATCATATCAGCAACGGCGTAACATCCTTCACAACAAAAAAAGCGTTCCTCCCCTAAAACTCTAAGGGATTTTATATAGTCATCGGGGATCGGCAGGCCGCAATGGTAACAGTCGTTGCCGCGGTAACGCTGTTCCATCTAATAACCTAGTCTCACTTTCGTCTTACTGGGTAGAATGACTTTTCTTTCAATCTCCCAGCTTTCTTGATAAGGATACAAACGGATAAACCAACTACCATCAATCTCATGTTGTAATTGTGAATAATATTGACCTTTGCCGTCTTTCGTTAACGCAACTTTGAAGTCTCGGGTCGATAGCGTTGCATGTTGGAAATTAACAAATAGACTATCGTTAACAGTTGCTTCCGAATCCAGTTCAACAATGACCTTATCCTGCTCAAAGGAGAGTGTCGCCTGAATGCCTAGTTGCTTCGCTTTTTCCTGCTTCGCCAGAGATTCGTTAATGGCCAGCCCATCTTTGTAATAATCATCCACCACCATACTATCGGTGGTATTGTTAGCAATGATCACCGTGCTGATGCCAGCGATAACCGACGACAAAGGTAAAGCAATTAAAAACCAGGGCCAAAACTGCTTATACCATGGTTTATTATCTTGTTGTTGCATAACACTAACGCCCTCTACGCTGAACGGGACCAATAAAACTGGCCGGCTGAGTCACTTCGATGGACTCATCGTCAATACTTCTCAGTTGAAATGCAATATCCACGCTGGTGGTCTTTAATAAGAAAGGATCAATCTCAACTCGTACCGGAACTTCTTTTATCGACTCAGGTTGCAAAGTCACCTGCTGAGGGCCTTCATATTCAATTCCATCAAAACCGCTGGCTGAAATGGCATAAGTATGTACATGTTGATCTTTGTTCAAAATCCGTAATTTATAAATATTAACAATAAAACCTTCCGAGTTGGTTAGATACAGACGGTTTCGGTCTTTGATAATATCCAGCTCCAGCGGAGTTCGCATCCACACCGATACCACAAAGGCTGCCGAAATAATTGCTAATGCAATCCCGTAACCAATCGTCTTAGGACGGAAAGGATTCAACTTACCGCCGGCATCATGAGTTTCCGAGGTATAACGAATCAGGTTTTGCTCATAACCCATCTTGTCCATGACATCGTTACAGGCATCGATACAAGCTGCACAGGCAATGCACTCATACTGCAGACCATCACGAATATCGATTCCTGTCGGACAGACATGAACGCACTGCATACAATCAATACAATCACCCAGACCTTCACTTTGGTACTCTTCCTTACTTAATGATTTTTTCCTCGCGCCTCTATCTTCACCACGTTTTTCGTCATAAGCAATGATCAATGTATCCTTATCAAACATGGAGCTCTGGAAACGGGCGTAAGGGCACATGTAAATACAGACCTGTTCGCGTAACAAGCCGGCGTTACCCCAGGTGGCAAAACTATAAAAGAGAATCCAGAACCACTCCCAACCGCTGAAGGAAAGTGTCCATAATGAACCGGTCAGCTCACAAATGGGCGTGAAATATCCGACAAAGGTATAGCCGGTAAACAGGGCAAAAACTATCCATAAGGAGTGCTTAGTAAAACGCAGTCGAAACTTACGGAAACTCCATGGCTCCTTATCCAGTTTAATCTGCTTATTACGGTCCCCTTCGACCAGTCGCTCCATCCACAAAAAAGCCTCGGTCCATACCGTCTGCGGGCAGGCGTAACCACACCATAAACGCCCGGCAACGGCGGTAAAGAAGAAGAGTGCTAATGCTGCAATAATCAACAACATACTTAAAAATATGAAGTCCTGCGGCCAGAAAGTCAGGCCAAAAATTTGAAACTTACGAGCGGGCAAATCAAAGAGCACAGCCTGCTGCCCGTTCCAGGTGACCCACGGCATGCCATAATATAGTCCCAATAACAGCCAGGCCGACAAGACCCGTAAATTATTAAATTTTCCGGAAACAATCTTAGGGAAAATTTTGCGGCGTTTTTGGTAGAGGCTTTTTTCATCCCCTACCACATAAACATTTTCATCAGACATTAGATGATCACCTAACCTCTAGTTCGACTGCTCTTCATCTCCATGAGAAAGACTGTAAACGTAAGCCGCCACTAAGTGGATCTTATGTTTACCCAAGATTTTATCGTGCGGTGGCATATTGGCGTTAACACCGTTACGAATTGTATTTTTAATCATACTGATAGAGCCGCCGTGTAACCAGACGTCATCTTTTAAGTTCGGAGCCCCCATCGCTGGATTGCCGCTTAAGTCTTCTGCATGACATGCTTTACAGTAAGTCTGGTAAGTAGTTCTACCTTCCTCGACCAATTCTTCGCGGTAGGTCCGCTCAACTTCATTTTCACTCAGAACATAGTGAAGAACCGCCGATAATTTTTCTTCACCAAGGGTCTCACCCCACGGCGGCATGGCACCCTGACGACCTTCAGTAATCGAGTAAACGATGTCATCTGGAGTGCCTCCATAAATCCACTCATCATCAGTTAAATTTGGGAAACCAATGCCACCACGACCATCCGCACCATGACAGCCGAAACAGGTGTTGGCAAAAATAGACTGCCCCATATCAAGTGCTTCCGGTTCGTTCTGTAAATCCTCAATACTCATCGCAGAGTACTGTTCAAAAAGAGGTAAATATTTTTCATCCGCAGTCGCGACTTCCTCTTCGTATTGCTTAGTTTGAGTCCAGCCCAAAACACCTTCAAACTTACCCAGGCCGGGATACAGGATCAAATAGATCACAGAGAAAATAATGGTGATATAAAACATCCATAACCACCAACGCGGTAATGGGTTATCATACTCTTCAATGCCATCATATACGTGACCGGTTGTTTCATTCTCTTCCGCGCCAGATTTTTTTCGGCGAGTAAAGAAAAGTAATGCTGCACAACCAATAATATTGATCGCGATAATTGCTATTATGTAGCCACTCCAAAAATCACTCATCGCGGTTTACCTCTTTATTCTTTGCTGAAACGCCCCCATCCAAAGCCATTTTGGCGGCTTCCTCATATTGTGATTTGCGCTTCTTAGAAAAGACCCAAAAACAAAGCCCAACAAACAGAATCAATAGCACGACAGTTAATATGCCTCGAATTAAATTAATATCCATGACTATTGCTCCTCTGCTGCGTTAGCGGTTCCAGAGTTTGCCGAAGTGTGTTCACGCCCCAGTGACTGCAAGTACTCAATCAAAGCATCCATTTCTGTAACACCCTTAACCTGCTCGGCAGCACTGGCAATTTGTTCATCGGTATAAGGTACGCCGAGCGTTTGCATCGCCTTCATCTTCTTTACCGTGTCTTCACCGGTTAGTACGTTTTCGGCCAACCAGGGAAACGCCGGCATATTCGACTCCGGAACCGGCACTCGTGGATCCATCAGGTGCGTATAATGCCAGTCGTCAGAATAGCGGCCACCGACGCGCGATAAGTCAGGACCGGTGCGCTTTGAGCCCCAAAGGAAAGGACGCTCGTATACATCTTCACCGGCTACCGAGTAATGACCATAGCGCTCAGTTTCGGCACGGAAAGGACGCACCATCTGGGTGTGACAAACGTGGCAACCTTCACGAATATAGATATCACGCCCTTCCAACTCGACAGGCGAATAAGGTTCCAATGTCGCCATAGGCTCGGTTGTATCCTTTAAGAAGAACAGCGGAACAATCTCTGCCAAACCTCCAAAGCTGATAGCAACCACGATTAGAATTCCCATCAACCCAATGTTCTTTTCTACCTTTTCATGTTTCATCGTCATCAACTCCTAATGTGCTGGCTGTGGGATCTTAGTGTCAGCTTTACCAGGGTTGCTGATGGTCTTAATCACGTTATAAGCCATCACAAACATGCCCGCTAAGAAGATAAAGCCACCGAGTAAACGAATACCGTAGTATGGATAAGTCGCTTCCAGACTCTGTACAAAGGTATAAGTCAAAGTGCCGTCAGGGTTTGTCGCTCGCCACATCAAACCTTGTGTGACCCCCGCAATCCACATCGACGCGATATAAAGCACAACGCCAATGGTCGATAACCAGAAGTGCAGGTTAATCAGACTGATGCTGTACATTTTTGCTTTTCCGAAAACACTTGGAATCATCGCGTACAAAGCACCAATCGATACCATCGCGACCCAGCCCAGGGCACCAGAGTGGACGTGGCCAATGGTCCAGTCCGTATTGTGGGATAGTGCATTGACGGTCTTAATCGACATCATCGGACCTTCAAAAGTCGACATGCCGTAGAACGAGAGCGACACGATCAAGAACTTGATAATCGGGTCCGTTCTTAATTTATGCCAGGCACCTGACAGCGTCATGATGCCGTTGATCATGCCGCCCCAGGATGGCGCTAACAGAATGATTGAGAACACCATACCCGCAGACTGCGCCCAGTCTGGCAGCGAACTGTAGTGTAAGTGGTGAGGACCCGCCCACATGTAAACGGCGATCAATGCCCAAAAATGCACAATAGATAAACGATAAGAATATACCGGACGCTCAGCCTGCTTCGGCACAAAGTAATACATGATGCCGAGGAAACCCGCTGTCAAATAGAAGCCAACCGCGTTATGACCGTACCACCACTGAACCATGGCGTCGATAGCACCGGCGTAGGCGGAGTAGGACTTAAAGGACGTCCAGTCTATCGGTAAGGCTGCGCTATTGACCACGTGTAGAATAGCGATGGTGATAATAAAGGCGCCGAAAAACCAGTTAGCCACATAGATATGCGACACCTTGCGCTTGATGATGGTACCGAAGAACACAATAGCGTATGCAATCCAGACAATGGCGATGAGGATATCAATCGGCCACTCCAGTTCGGCATACTCTTTGGTCGAGGTTAACCCCATGGGTAAGGTAATGACCGCCGCAACAATCACGGCCTGCCAGCCCCAGAAAACAAAGGCCGCCAGTTTATCGCTGATAAGCCTGGCGTAACTGGTACGCTGCACACAGTAAAAGGAGGTTCCCATCAAGACACAGCCACCAAATGCAAAAATCACGGCATTGGTATGCAGTGGACGCAATCGACCAAAGCTAAGCCAGGCTGTATCAAAATTCAGAGCCGGAAACATTAATTGCGCCGCAATCCACACCCCGATCGCCATGCCGACGATACCCCAAACTACGGACATAACAGCAAATTGCCTGATGACCTTGTAGTTGTAGTTGTGTTCTTTTAATTCACTCATTGACCTCACCTTAGATAAGAGACTTAAAACACTCGTATTTTTATACAGTGCATCTTAAGTAAGCCCCGCTCTTATCACTTGATCTGGATCAATCTTTTTAGCGATAAATGGCTATCCACAGCGAAAACTTTTACCTTGTGAAAAATGCACTATAAAACAACCACTTACAAGAAAAGCTGGATTTATCACAAGTCCGCTTTAACTTATAAATTCTAATCCGTCCAAAATCATCATACATGGCGTTGATTATTTTTTCATCAGCTCTTTAGGTTAAAGCTTTTAAACGAGTCTCAATTTCACTTAACTGTAAATTGCCACAAGCTCCCGGTGACTGTCGTTGCTCGATGGACGCCTTCGCCTTACGCTGCTCCAGCTCACCATAATTACTTTTTATGTGACGATAGGCATCGCGAAAAGCCATCCTCTCCTCAATAACCAGCTCCACGGCTTTATCGGTTGCAAACATTGCAGCCTCGACCGCCTGTTCGCTCTGCTGCAGATTGATGGTTAATGACTGCAGCAAAGCGGGTACCAAGGATAAACATTGCAACGAGGAGGAAGTTCCTTTCAATAAAGCTTCCTTAGTATTTTGCAGATCACGTTGATAACCACCGGGCAGCGATAACAAAGACTCCAGCTCGTTGTAACACCCCACTAACTTGGCATATTCCGCCCGCATTAACTCAACCGCATCAGGGTTGTGTTTATTGGGCATAATGGATGAGCCGGTACTGAAGTCATCCCCAACCTCGACAAAATTATATTCTGCGGTTGAGAATAAGCTCAGGTCCCAGGCCATACGGCGCAAATCCAATAACGCATTTTTAAAACACCCCAGCACCTGTAGCTCAATCTTGCCACGACTGTTCTGCACGTACATCGGATTAATCTGCTGACGGTTAAAACCCAAAGCCCGGGTCGTATGCTCTCTGTCCAGTTCCAGATTCACCCCATAGCCAGCTGCAGTGCCCAGTGGGTTACTGTTGATTAATTCAAACGTCTGCGCGGCAGCCATGGCGTTATCACAGAAAGCCTCGGCAAACGAGGCAAACCACAATCCCCAGCTGGAAACGACGGCACGTTGTAAATGGGTATAGCCTGGCAGAACATCGAACTCATGTTTTTTGGCCAGCTCTAAACAAGTGCTGGCGATGTCCAGGCAACTTATCTTCAACTGCTTTAATGACTCGCGACAATATAGTCTTGTGGCGACAGAAACCTGATCATTCCGACTACGGCCTGTGTGAATTTTCTTTCCTACTTCCCCCAACTGCTCAGTCAAATACCACTCAATCGCTGAGTGCCCATCCTCAAACCGCGTATCGAGAACAAACACTCCCTGCTCAAAATCATCACTTAACTGCTGTAGACAGTTTATAATCTGTTGCAACTCATCCTTCTCTAAAACACCTATATGGTGCAACCCTTCCGCATGGGCTTTACTGGCCTGTATATCGAATAGCAAAATTTGTTGATCGAGAATAACGTCACGACCGGACATAAACTGATTAATTTTTGATTGTAAATCAGATGTGTTTTGTTGAGACTTTTTACTCCAAAGAGGCTGTGTCATTTTACCCACCTATTGCAAGTCAATGCCTGCCAGCAGAGGAAGCTGGAAAGCTAAATTAATGTTTTGTATCGCCTGCGTCGCCGCACCCTTGAGTAAATTATCCAAAGAGCAGTTTAAAGCTAAGTGTCGTCCATCTTTTGACAGCTCCCAGCCGCCGACAATGGCGGAATGTTGGTGCGCTACCTGGCTGATCTGAGGTACATCTTTTTGTACAGCAATCAAATCCTTATCCTGATAAAATTTCTGATATATTTTTTCGACCGCAGTTAGGTCTAGACGCGCCTTCAGCGGTATATGACTGGTCAGGCTGATCCCACGAAAAAAACCGGCGACATGAGGAGAAAACTTGATGCCCGTATCCAAGTGTCTCGACACCTCTTGCTCATGCAGATGCTCAGCGAGTTTGTACGGCATAATATTATTGACCAACAGTAACGGATTATTCTTATCCGAAGGTGTGGTACCGGCCCCGCTATAACCAGAGATACCAAAGCAACTGATCTGTCCATCGATAAGCTCCCTGACAGGAGCAATACTCAGCTGCATTGCCGTAGCATAACAACCTGGGTTGCTGATGCGTTTTGAAGTTTGATGACCGTATACTTCAGGCAGTCCATAACACCAGTTGTCATCAAACCGATTGTCAGCACTCAAATCGAGCACAACCGTTTCTGGACAATGCTGCTCAACTGCATCAACAAATTTATGCGACAAACCGTTCGGTAAAGCCAGCACCACCACATCGGGTTTCAGTTCGATCACTTCATCAACCGATAACTGCTGATAGGCAAGTGGAAACTTGTGATATCCTTCAATCTTCTGTCCAGCTAACTCCCGTGAACTGGCTGCGGCCAAATCAACCGCAGGATGGTTGGATAACATACTGATAAGTTCATGCCCAACATAACCTCTCGCTCCGATTAACACAGCTTTAATTGACATTACTAGCATCCTCTTCTACCAACGTTTTACCTCTGCTCGAAGCAGCCTCAACACAAGACTTAATTTCGTCGTAATCAGTAAGCCCTGTCCAATAGACATTCCAGTGACCAGACTTAATAAAGCCATCGGCTACCACGGCGTAAAATTTATTAATGGGATTGGTGATATAGGCACGCCAGAATAACTTTTTATGGTTCCTCACCACCTTGTCCCATAAAGCTCGACCAACACCCTCACCTTTTGCTTTTTGGCTGACAACAAACTTATCCAGATAAGGGACTTCATCATCACCGGATAACACAATGGCTGCACGATAGCATTCGGTAACGTAAACTTTATGCAGGTTAAAATCACTGAAATAATTCGGTACCAAAGACCGTCCAAAAGATGATTCAATTAATGCTCTAAGTTTATCCCTATCGATCAGGCTCCACTTATCTGCAACGATGGCTTTTTCCCCCATATTGACCAGAGTACCGGAGCCTTTATCGGTAAATAATTCTTTTGCTAATAATTGCGGCTTAGTGATTGAGACTGAAGTTGCCGCAGGTAAAGCCTCTAAAATATCTTTAATCATCTCCAACTTTAATTTCATACCAGAATGAACCCAGCTTCGTTTGATCAAGTAAGAATAGTTATTAACGATACTGATATTGGGAATAACCTGATTGTCTTGATCTAACACGCCACCCGTTTCTGTTAGGAAAATAATCTTATATGGCTGAACCGTTTTAGCCAGACTGAAGGTTGCCACATCGGCATTGAGGTTAACTATCTGCCCTTCTTCGGTTTCACCCAAAGGACTGACGACCGGCACTCGTCCCTTGCCGACAGCTTTCAGAAGCTGTTCGACAACAACCGACGTGACACTTCCAACAAGACCAAGTTGCTTTTCATCTTGTAGTTCACAATTAAAAACGCCGGAATAGAATGACGTCGCATCGACTCCAGTTTCTTTTAAGCGAGAGGTCAGATTATGATTTTCATCGATAAAAACTTCACGCGCGGCTTTTAACACTTTCGGGGAGGTGACCCGGTGACCATCTACAAAATCTGAATCAATACTATGCTCTTTCAAGTATTGATTTAACTGTGGGCCTGCGCCATGTACCACTATCGGTGTTAAGCCAACCTGCTTTAAAAAGGATAGTGACGTTACCAGATTATCCATTTCCTCTTTTAGAATTTCCCCACCAACTTTTATGACGGCAAACTTTAATCCTTCTTCCGAAGAGAACCGTTTCAAATACTTACGGATCTGGGTTTCGCTATCGATGACGCTCAATAATTTATAAACGGTATCTTTGACTTGACTACTCATGACTCAATATTCTCCAGTAGTGCCCAAGCACTTGCTCTAGCTCATCGATTGCAACCCACTCATTCGCCGTATGAGCTTGCTCGATAGATCCTGGGCCGAAAACGATGACCGGATAATCGGCAGCGGAAAATAACGCCGCCTCCGTCCAGAAGTTAACCGGCGGACTGATATCCAGACCCAGTTTCTTCGCCAGTTTTTCATTTTTACCCAAGTTGTTATGACTCGGTAAGGATGGCGCATTAAATCCTTCCGTAACCTGTTCAAGGTTAAGACCTGTTGCAGCAACAAGCTCGTGAAGTAATCTGGAGGTATCGACCTCAGGCAAAGGCCTTAAGCCGAACTTTATATCAGTCTGAGGAGCAATCACATTGGGTTTGATTCCACCCTGCAAGTGACCAATGTTGAAACAGGTTCCCTGTAAGCAATCGTATGTATCTGCCAACTTATCTTCCGCCCAACGAATCGCTTTGCTCATCCAGCTTGCTGCCTGATGATTAGCATTCTCTTTTAACGCTCTTGGCTCAGAACTATGGCCGCTTTGCGCCGCAAAGGAGACGCTGGCGGTAACGATACCGCGATGCGCCAATACCGCTTTTGCCTGCGTCGGTTCGGCAACGATCACCCCCTGGTAATTGTGAGACTGTTTTAAAAACGATTTAATACAAAGGCTGCTGCCATGCTCTTCATCCGATGAAAACAGTACGGCGTAATCATCCGCCCCAGCTTCGATACAGGCCAACATACAGGCTGCCGCCCCTTTAATGTCGCACGCTCCAAGAGCCACCAGCTTTCCATCACTTTGATGTAACGTGAACGGATCGGTTTGCCAGCCATCGGTGACCGGCACTGTATCGATATGATAGTTAAATAAATATTCAGGCTGACCTTTTGTCGCCAGAACATTGATCGAACCATCGCCATAGTCCGTAACCTTGATATCGGCTCCTGGAAGGCACTCCTGTAAGTATTCAACAATCCCCGAGTCTTTAATTTGTCTCGGGGGGTTGGTGGTATTAAACGACACCAGACTCTGCAAATGTTTTTTAACTTGTTCAATATTCGGCTTTGTCATGACACACCTTCCTGCTGATGTACCGAAGCCCAGGTTGCTGTGCTTTGGCCGAGCAACTTAATAAAGCCACTCGCTTCTTCAATACCCCAGGGCGCTTTCTGCGCATACTCAACATCACTTGATACCAGCATAGCCGGAGCAGTCACCGCCACAGCTTCCACCTGTCCAGGACTTAGTTTTAGCGTCACCTGGCCCGTCACATTCTGCTGTGATGATGCTAGATAACTGTGCAAGTCATGAGCTAAAGGATCAAAATAGAACCCCTGATAAACCAGCTCGATCCATTTTTTAGCGACAAGCGGTTTAAAGTGATTTTGCTGCTGGGTAGTCACCACTTCCTCTAACGCTTTATGCGCTTTCAGTAACCCAATTAGCGCAGGGGCTTCGAAAACAATCCGTCCTTTTAAGCCGATAATGGTATCGCCAGTGTAAATATCCCGGCCGATACCAAAACTCCCTAATTGTTTATTTAATGTTTGCATTAGGGTTACGCCGGGCATGATTTCTTCATTAATACTGACTAACTCGCCCTGCTTAAATTCCAAGGTGATTTTTTCTGATGCTTTATTGATTGACTCAGTGGGCTGAGTTAACACATAAGTATCATTCTTTGGCTCCTGCCATTTATCGATCTCACCACCAGAAATGGTGACACCCAATAAGTTTTCATTAATGCTATAACTCTTATGCACGACAGAGACTTCATGTCCTTTCTGGCTTAAATAATCGATCTCGTATTGCCGGACATCGGTAATGTCTTTCTGAATATCCCGAATCGGTGAAAGGATGGTGTAATCACCCAATGCCTTAATCGACAGATCAAAACGCACCTGATCGTTGCCCATACCGGTACAACCATGTGCCACAAACTTTGTGCCCAGTTTTTGACACAGCTGCACAGCTTCCTGAGCAATTAAATAACGATCAGCGCATAGCACTGGATACTGATCCTGATACATCGAATTACCCCAGACCAGAGGTTTGATAATGGTTTGCCACAGGGCTTTCTGGGCATCGATAGTCCAGTGCTTTTCTGCTCCGAGAGAAAGTGCCGTTTGCTCAATCTGCTCGACCTGCTTATGAGGAACGCCGCCGGTATTCACAAAAAGCGTATGAACCTCAAAGCCTTTATCAATCAGGTACGGCACACAGAAGCTGGTATCCAGGCCACCGGAAAATGCTAAAACTACTTTATCTTTATTCACAACAGTCACCCTAAACTTTATTCATTAATGTATTCATAATCGATTTTTGTACGTGCAAACGATTCTCCGCTTCCTGAATCGCAATACAGTTTTCGGAATCCACCACGCCATCGGTGGCTTTAATATTTCTTCTCAATGGTAGACAGTGACTGAATAAGGCATTGTTGGTCTTTGCCATTTTCGCTTCGTCTACCATAAAGTGTTTGTATTGATCACGAATGGGCTTTTCTTTTTCCCATTGACCGAAATAAGGCAGTGCGCCCCAGCTTTTGGCGTAAACGACGTCGGCCCCCTCGTAGGCAGTATCAATGTCATGCGTTACCGTCAGCTCCTGTCCATGGGCCTGACTGTAAGACTGTCCCAGTTGCATATAGTGAGGATCCAACAAGTACTCTTCGGTTGGACATAACAGGGTCACGTCCATACCGAACTTCGTCGCGATCAATAATGACGAGTTAGCCACGGCAGTATTTAAAGGTTTGGGGTGATAGGTCCAGGTCAGCACATACTTCTTACCTTGCAAGTCGCCCAGCTGTTCCTGCAGCGCCATGACATGCGCCAACTCCTGACACGGATGCGTAATGGTTTCCATGTTAATGACAGGTACCGAGGCATAGTTGGCCAAGGCCGTTATCAGCTTATCCTGCCGATCATCCTGCCAATTGTGGAATTTTGGAAATGCCCGCACGGCAATCATGTCACAATAGGCTGACAGCACCTGTGCGACTTCACTGATGTGTTCTTCGGCTTCGCCATCCATAACGGAGCCAAGCTCAAACTCAATCGGCCAGGCATCTTTGCCCGGCTGAAGAACAACGACTTGTCCACCCAGTTGATGCACACCCAGCTCAAAACTGGTACGAGTCCGCAATGACGGATTAAAAAACAGTAGCGCAACAGACTTTTCTTTCAGCAAAGGCTGAAACTTGTGCTTCTTTAAACTTCTAGCAAAGTCGACCATCTCCTGCAGTGATGATTGCGACCAATGCTCCGTCGTTAAAAAATGTTTCATGGCAGTTACCTGTCGGTCATGCCATCGGAAGGGGGATTTTAGACAAGCATAAAAAAACCCAGCCGATGGCTGGGTTTTAAATTCTTTAGTGAGTTTCTTAAGGCACTAACAATTCCCAGCCGGCATAATTCGGCTGCGACGTCGTTGTTGTACTGAGTTGCTAGCGGCAACTACTGTTAATGTCTTAAAATTCATGTTTGCGTGAAACTCTTCGACTAAAAATGTTCAGTTCGATTGTGAATTTACAGGCTAATTTTCAGCCTGTAAAGCCTTTATAAGAAAATATTCTAAAGAAATTTTTCAGAGCTATGATGCTAACCAACCGGCATAGCTGTCATCACAGTGTCATATAAAAAGCAGATAATTAATCCAACCTGTTGGTAAATATAGAGAAAGTATGAACCCTTCAAAGCACAAACTAGTAGCCTTGTTTGCTATTCACAGCGCCATGCTCTCGGCATGTAAAACTACGTCTTCCTATACGAATCCGGACAACCAGCTGAAAATGGAGCTGGTGGCCCGTTACACCTCCGGCCAATTCGGGGAAGGCGCGGCCGAAGTACTAGCATATGATAAACAGCGACAATCGCTGTATGTGGTTAACGGTGCGGCTAAGGCTATTGATATTATTCCGCTGTCTAAAATGCCGACCACTAAGTTATCACTGCCTTACACCGGTAGTAACCTCGCCAGTCAGCGACTGGAACTACCCATATCTATTAGTACAGCAACTCAACAGGACATTGCGCTGGGCAGTCCTAATTCGCTGGCGATTCACGATAATACGCTAGCGGTAGCAGTAGAAAATAAAAACAAGCAAAAACAAGGCGTTGTACTATTTTACTCGCTCAGCGGTGGGCAACCAGCATTGAGCAAAGCGGTTTCCGTTGGCGCACTACCGGATATGGTCACCTTCTCTCATGACGGCAGCAAGGTCCTGGTTGCGAATGAAGGCGAACCAAGCAAAGACTATAAGCAGGATCCTGAAGGCTCAGTGAGTATCATCATGACGGCACCAAGAATTGCTAACGAAGCAATCACGCTTGGCTTTACCGCCTTCAACTCACAACGCGACAACCTGATGGCAACCGGCGTTAAATTTGCTTGCCCGCAAACGACCACAGTTGCTCAGGATCTGGAACCAGAATACATCACAATAAGTCCCGATGATTCCACAGCCTTTGTCAGCCTGCAGGAAAACAATGCCATGGCCGTGGTCGACCTGCAATCCTTCTCTATCAAGTCGGTAAAAGGGTTAGGTTATAAAGATTGGAACCAGTACTCGATTGATGTCAGCAATAAAGATGGCATTAACTTAAGCCGCTACGAAAACTTATACGGTCTTTATCAGCCAGACTCTTTAGCCAGCTATCAGGTCAACGGCAAGACTTACATCTTGAGTGCAAACGAAGGCGATGCACGCGAGTATATTTATGAGGCTACTGAGGCTGAATGTAAAGCGGCCGGCCATAAGTACGACGATGAAGATGGTTGTATCAGCTACACGGAAGAGTTTCGCGCGAAAAAACTTTCTATCAAATCACCGTCCATTATTGATTCCTATTACCAGAAAGACGGTATTGGTCGTTTAAAAGTCACCAATGTTTTAGGCGATGAGGACGGCGATGGCCTCTACGAAAAACTCTACAGCTTCGGTGCTCGCTCGTTCAGTATCTGGTCACCCGATGCCGAACTGGTCTATGACAGTGGCGATGAGTTCGACCGAATTCTGCTGGAACATCATGGCGATAACTTCAACAATAACGAGTCTGAAAATAAAGGCGATAACCGTTCTGACGACAAAGGTTCTGAGCCGGAAGCAATCACCGTTGGCCAAATCAATGGCCGCCCTTATGCTTTTATCGGACTTGAACGCCAGGGCGGCATTATGGCCTACGACATCGGCCAACCGCATGCTCCTAAATTTTCTGGCTATACCATTAACCGGAACTTCGATCTGGAGTTTGAAATAGACGACGATACCAGCCCGGTCTCGTTATCAGGAGACTATACCAAGGTAGGAGATCTGGCGCCTGAAGGACTGACCTTTATTGACGCAGAAACGAGTCCAAATGGTCAGCCATTGTTAGCTGTAGCTAATGAAGTGAGTGGCAGCGTTTCTATTTATCAACTATCGGCCCCTTAAGTCCCGCTATACTTTTTCGCAAAGACTGGTTAACCTGAATTGTTAGTCGTTCTTTGCGGAGATAGTGTTGAGACAATTGTTATTGATAATTTGCTTATTACTTATCAGCAGTCAGCTGGCCGCTCACGGTGGCCGGACCAATAGTGAAGGCTGTCATAACAACCGCAAAACCGGCGATTACCATTGCCATAATGGCAGCTCAACACCAAAAAAGATTTCTCCGATAAAACTGCAAAACCCAAAGTGTGGTCAAAAGTATTATTGCAAAGAAATGACCAGCTGTTCAGAGGCCCAGTTTTATTACCGGCAGTGCAAGCTGTATAAACTCGACGGTGATAACGACGGCATTCCTTGTGAGAATGTTTGTCAGTAATGTTTTCTTACATCTCACACCTTTGTCCGCCGCTAATAACTTGATAACCTCTACAATTCCGTAAAAACCGCTCAAATTTTATTGGGGAGACTCCATGAAACAGCTTGCCTACTCTGCCCTGTTAGCAGTCAGCCTGGCGCTAACGCCACTGGCACAAGCCGACGAACAGAAAGATAAATCGCCAAACCCATATCCAGAAGAGAAAACGGTGGTCACCGAACATTCAACGAAAGTTGGTGGTGACACCATAAAATACAAAGCAACCACCGGTAACTCCTTCGTATATAACGATAAAAATGAAGTGATCGGCTCGATTTTCTTCACTGCGTACACCAAGAAAGGGGCCAACCCGAAAAAGCGTCCGATAACTTTTGCCTATAATGGCGGGCCAGGTTCAGCCTCAGTCTGGCTGCATATGGGAGCTCTGGGTCCCAAACGTGTCGAGATAGATAAAGAAGGGTTTCCATTAAAGCCACCTTTTAACATGATCGACAATGAATACTCGCTTCTGGATCTCACCGATATCGTGTTTATCGATCCGGTGGGCACAGGTTATAGCCGCGCTCATGACAAAGGTAGCGATAAAGATTTCCATGGCGTGTGGGAAGATATCAGCACCGTGTCAGAGTTTATTCGTCTCTACATGACTCGCAACGAACGCTGGAGCTCACCTAAATTTTTGGTCGGTGAAAGCTATGGTACCACTCGCTCTGCGGGTATCGCTTATCATATGGGCCAAAACCATGGTGTTTACTTCAATGGCATCATGCTGATTTCAAGCGTACTGGATTTCCGACTGGACGACTTCAATGACCAAAACGGTGTGCTGGCGCCAATTACCATGTTGCCTAGCTACACTGCCGCGGCCTGGTACCATAAAAAACTCAATGCAACTTTAAGCAACGACCTTCAAGGCTCTATCCAGCAGGCGAAAGAGTTCGCCATGAACGATTATGCCTTAGCACTGCTACAGGGTGATGAGCTGGAGCCACGTCGAAAATTAGCGATTGCTGAGCGCGTTGCCGACTTTACCGGCCTGTCCGTGGATCTGGTATTAGAAAAAGATTTACGAATCACCCTTAACGACTTCCTGCATAATATTAAACGTGATGAAGGCGAAACCGTTGGCCGCCTTGATAGCCGCTTCACTACACCAGAACTCGATGCCATGAATAAGCGTGGTTACCGCGATCCAAGCTACATGGCGATCCATGGTACCTACACTGAAACCTTAATGACGTATCTCTCAAAAGAGTTAAATTATAAATCTGATCTGCCATATCATATTCTGGGTGGCGGTGTTAAAAGCTGGAACTATGAAGACTTCAACCGTCAGAGTAATGACATCAGTGACAAGTTAACCGCTGCCATGCTACGTAACCCAGATATGCAGGTTTATGTGGGTAATGGTTACTACGACTTCGCAACGCCATTCTTTGCCACAGAGTATACCTTCTCGCACATGGGACTACCGAAAGAGCTTAAAGATAATGTTCATATGTCTTACTACGAGTCAGGCCACATGATGTATATTCGTGAGCATGATTTGATTAAATTGAAGAAGGATCTGACCGAGTTTTTTAAGAAGTCGTTATAGGCTCTCGCTAACCTTATCCTCAATAGTTCTTTTTATGTTCCTTTTCTTGCTTGCCCAAGAAAAGGAACCAAAAGAAAGGCACCCCTGTCGTTAGTCCCTTCGGGCTACCTTCACTCCTTAAAGTTACTAACGCGCCGTCAAACGAAACCTCCTGTTTCGTTTTGACTAAATTGGGCTATCCCTGCCCAATTTACGCTATAACTTTAATTTTTTCAGCTAACTCCAAAGGGGCTCAATTACACATTCCTTCGTTTTTAACTATTCCAAATAGCCGCGGTTCCTCATAGAATGGCTACAGCTTAAATTACAGGAAAGAACAATGGCAAAAGCTAGTGATATCAAAAGAAACATGGCCGTTGAGCATAACGGTAAGTTATTAGTGGTTAAAAATATTGAAGTCAGCAGCCCAAGCGCTCGCGGCGCCGCGACCTTATACAAAATGCGTTTTACTGACGTTCAAGCAGGTAGCAAAGTTGAGCAGACCTTCAAAGGCGATGACCAACTGACTCTGGTCGATCTGACCAAACGTGCGGCAACCTACTCTTATGATGAAGGTGACAACATCATCTTCATGGACAGCGAAGACTATAGCCAGTACACCTTCAACCGCGAAGATATTGAAGACGAATTATTATTCATCACCGATGAAATCCAGGACTTAAAAGTCGTGATTGCCGATGAAAAAGTTGTAGGTTTAGAACTGCCTCAATCCGTCGAAATGGTCATCGAACAAACTGACCCATCCATCAAAGGTGCCTCCGCCACCGCCCGCACCAAACCCGCCGAGTTCGCCACTGGCTTAACCATTCAGGTCCCTGAATATATTTCGACTGGCGAAAAAGTAAAGATTAACGTCGAAGAAAAGAAATTTATGAGCCGCGCGGATTAAAAGTAACTTTCTATAATTATGAAGAAAGTCATCATACTTGGAGGTTATGGTAACTTCGGTAAACGAATTGTTGAGGAACTTTTAGATCTTCAAGCAGTGACTTTATATATTACGGGACGTAACAAAAAGAAAGCCGACCTGCTGAGAGATAAGCTTCAAAACAAAGCTAACGCAGTTTTAAAAACAACCGTTATAGATATAAACGCTCCAACCTTTAAAGAAAAACTGAAGTCGATATCTCCTGATATTGTGATACATACCAGTGGCCCTTTTCAGGGCCAAATGCCACATGTACCACAAGCTTGCCTTGATGTAGGTGCCCACTATATCGATCTATCCGATGACCGAAGCTTTGTATGCGGTATCAAGCAGCTCAATCAAATGGCAAAAGATAAAAATCTGCTATTGGTCAGCGGAGCCAGTTCAGTTCCCGGACTATCCTCAGCTGTCATTGAGCACTATAAAGGACAATTCAAAGAATTGGAGTCTATTGATATAGCCATAGCTCCTGGCAATAAAGCAGAAAGAGGGGAGGCGACCATTCGAGGAATTCTGTCCTATATCGGCCGCCCTTTTAAAGTTTACAGCAATAGTAAATGGGAAGAGCTTTATGGATGGATGTCACCGCGAAAGTTAGATTTTGGAGGTGTCGTTGGTAAACGATGGTTAGCTAACATTGATGTTCCTGACTTAGCACTATTTCCCAAGCATTACGCAGTAAAAAATACAGTAACCTTTCAAGCTGGACTCGAATTACCTTTTTTGCATTGGTTTATGGTATTGATGGCCTACTTCACCAAAATAGGGTTAGTAAAAAACTGGGCGCCACTAACTAAGCCGATTGTAAAAGTCAGCAACCTGTTTAAGTCTTTGGGTACCGATATTGGTGGTATGCGTGTAGAAATAAACGGTAAGTCTCATAATAAAACCAATAAGAAAATACATTGGACACTATTTGCTGACAAAGGTGTTGGCCCCTATATTCCGACCATATCGGCGGTAATCATAGCCAGAAAATTGTTGGCTGGCGAACTCAAAGATACTGGTGCGACACCGTGTATTGGATTATATCAGCTAGATGACTTTGCTCCCTACGCAGAAAAGTTACAACTCGACTATAAGGAAGAGACTGTTGA
Organism: Kangiella shandongensis; assembly: GCF_020005365.1. Taxonomy (GTDB): domain Bacteria; phylum Pseudomonadota; class Gammaproteobacteria; order Enterobacterales; family Kangiellaceae; genus Kangiella; species Kangiella shandongensis. The sequence continues at coordinate 44,527 of NZ_JACNML010000010.1, forward strand.
ACAGCTACTTAACCCTTAAATTACTGCATATTTTATCAGCTGTTGTGGTCGCCGGCACAGGTACAGGCTTAGCCTTTTTTATGTTTATGGCAAACCGCTCAGATAGTCACGAAGCGATAAAAGTAACAGCTAAAAATGTCATATTGGGTGACTGGATTTTCACATTACCGGGAGTGATCACATTAATTATTACCGGCCCCCTCCTCATGCTGAAATTAGGGTACTCTTTCCATTCCCCGTGGTTTTACTGGGTAAGTGGGTTGTTTATTTTCATCGGAGCATGCTGGATACCTGTATTGCGAATTCAGTACAAACTTTATGGATTATCAAAAAGCATTGAGCATGACAGCGACGCCCTCCTTCAGTTTAAGAAACTTATGAAGTACTGGACACTACTTGGCGCTGCGGCTTTCAGCGCTATTTTGGTTATCTTCTGGCTCATGATTTTCAAACCTATTTCTGTAGTTTAACCATGAACTTATCAGTCAAATTTCTATTACTCACCAGCAAACTCACATTAGCCGCGCTGTGGATTTTTACCGGGTTAACATCTGTCTTTTTCTACCCGGAACTAGGCTTTAATATTATTACTGAAGCTGGCTTCGAGCCGAACACAGCAGAACTGTTGATTTATTGTGGTAGTACTGCAGATATAGCAGTTGGAGTATGGGTATTGTCTTCTTGGAAGGTAAGGTTTTGTAGTTTTGTGCAAGTTGGCTTCATCATTACTTACACCATTTTGCTAACGCTATTTGATGCTTCCTACTGGCTCCACCCTTTCGGACCAATAACTAAGAACTTCCCCATATTAGTTTTAATATTGATAACCTTAAAACTTCAGGATACTAAAAGGTAGGATGGGTTAGCTTTGCTAAGCGTAACCCATCAATTTAACCAGTTTTACTTAGCCGCCCACTCATAACCTTTACGCCAAACGGCTTCTAATGGTCCGCGTTTGAAATACTTAAACCAAACAACGACAAATAATAACTGGAAAGCCCAAATCGCAAGTGTATAGAGCCACAGTTCACTGCGACTGACTTGTCCAAATAAATCCAAACCATAGCCATAAAACAACCAACCACAGATCACACTTTGCATAATGTACAGGGTAAATGCCATACGTCCGGCTTTCGCCAATAGATTCTGCAGCGGTTTTAGAACGCTAGTTTGTCCCCACAGCATGACTCCACCTAAATAACCTAGAGCTAACACGATACTGCCAATATAAAACCCTAAACTATTGATACCAACAAATACTAGGTATTGAAAACCTGAATCGACAAAACACCAGGTTGCTCCAAGCGATATGACTAAACCCAATAATAGTCCCCATACGGCAAAGTGCTTAAGCGTTCGAGGTGATGTTAACGCACCTAACTTCCATAGCCCCATACCGAGCATCATTAGTCCGCAACAGCGCCATAAGGTGAAATAAATAAAATCTAAAGACTGTCTGCCCCAAGCTGCCGCAACTCTGTCCGGCGTCAACTCCCACCAAGAGCCTTGATACTGCTGTAACGCCGCCTGTTGTGCAGTAACCGCGTCAGGGCTCCACTGCTCTGGAATCTCTGGTGGATGTATCATGGCCTGAATCGCACCCCACATATCTGGAGAAACAACACCAACGGCCATGAGCAACCCAAGCACTATCAACCATCCAGCAGCCAATCCTCGAAGCCACAAGACAATTAATCCACACAATGCATAGGCAACCAGAATATCGCCATCCCAGATCAAGTAGGCGTGAGCTAGACCAAACAGCAACAGAAAAAGGGAGCGAAAGACGAAAGGTTTCGTCGGGCTGGTTTTTAATCTTTCATATTTAGCCACGAATAGCATAATGCCAACGCCATACAGTAACGCCAGCAAGGTCATAAACCGTTGTTTAATCAGCCCATACTCAAATAACCACACCCACTGATCGAGTGGGGTAAACTCACCATAGGCTAAGGGGTTATAGCGAATAAGGCTGGGCGTCGAAAAATAGTTAATATTGATAATGAGGATAGCCAGAATCACAACCCCACGAAGGACATCTAAATTACCAAGGCGCTGGCTTTTCATCTCCATAGCTTCTAATGCTGCCACGGCTTATATCCTATTATTTTTTTAATGAGTCGATACTATACATTTTCCACCGACACAAAAAAAGCGACCCGAAGGTCGCTTTTATAACTTAGAAAGTTAACTCTTAGGCTTCAAATGGATGACGCTTAATGATCGTCTCAACACGATCAGGACCTGTTGAGATAATATCAACAGGTACACCTACAATCTCTTCAACTTTAGCGATGAAATCTAGTGCGGCCTGCGGCAAGTCGTCAATTGACTTAGCGCCGAAAGTCGACTCTTTCCATCCCGGAAGCTCGATATATTCTGGCTTAAGCTTTTCATAATCTTCGGCACCACAAGGTGTATTCTTTAACTCGCCATTTTCTGGGCACTGATATTTAGTAGCGATCTTAACTGTTTCAAGTCCATCTAATACATCAAGCTTAGTCATACAGAGGCCCGATACACTATTGATATCAACCGCACGCTTTAACGCCACGGCATCGAGCCAACCGCATCGGCGTGCACGACCCGTTGTCGCACCAAACTCATTGCCGCGTTCGGCTAAACCGTGTCCAACGTCATCGAACAACTCGGTAGGGAATGGACCGCCACCAACACGTGTCGTGTAGGCTTTGGTAATACCAAGAACGTAATCAATATGGCGTGGACCGACACCGGCACCCGTGGCAACACCACCAGCCGTGGTGTTAGAAGAAGTAACGTAAGGATAAGTACCGTGGTCGATATCTAATAAAGTCCCTTGTGCGCCTTCAAACATCAGCTTTTGACCGTCGCGACGCATGTCCGCCAAGATAGCAGGAACGTCTGCAACCATTGGCTTTAACCACTGAGCATACTCTTTACAAAGCGCCAAAGTTTCGTCGAAATCAATCGCATCAGCCTTATAATACTGAGTTAGCGCGAAATTATGCAGCTCCATTACTTCACGAAGCTTTTCTTCAAGACGCGCTTCATCAAACAGGTCTTCAACACGTAAACCACGACGAGACACTTTGTCTTCGTAGGCAGGACCAATACCACGGCCAGTGGTACCGATTTTCTTTTCAGGATGACGTGCCGCTTCGCGCGCATTATCCAGTGCTACATGGTATGGAAGAATCAGCGGACACGCAGGACTGATACGTAAACGCTCTTCAACAGGAACGTTACGCTCTTTTAGCATATCCATTTCTTTTTTCAGTGCATCTGGCGCTAGAACCACACCATTACCGATATAGCACATCACATCATCATTTAAGATGCCTGACGGAATTAAGTGGAGTACGGTTTTTTCTCCATTAATGACTAATGTATGACCGGCATTATGACCACCTTGGTAGCGAACTACAGCGCTCGCCTGCTCAGTCAACAAATCAACAATTTTACCTTTACCTTCGTCACCCCATTGGGTGCCTAGAACCACAACACTTTGTGCCATTACTAAACTCTTACCCTACTTTTGTAGATGAATCGTTCGTTGTCCTATGTGGACACCAAACCGCGCATTTTACCGAGAATAACAGTGAAAATCCCCCTTTTTTTATAAAAAAGCTCAAATTTCCAACAACTATTTATGTCACTCAGTTATGCGGGCTCAAGATCAACAAGTTAACGTAAAAATCTATACTCGACTTTAATTAACGAATCAGGAAAACCCAGCCCATGCCTAACAGCATCAATACCAGCCCAATGAGCCGCAATTGACTATCCGGTCTGGTTACCATCTCACTCACTGCTTTCTTCCAGGCTTTTGGAGCCAGAGTTGGAATCAAACCTTCCAAAATTAAGACCAAACCTAACGCGATTAACCACTCTTCTGCCATCATCTTCACCAAAACATTACGCACAATTAAAAAAGGCCAGCTAAGCTGGCCTTAATCAATAACTTGCGATTAATTTACCCCTTCAGCGTCTTTAAAGTATTTAAAGAACTCGCTTTCAGGTTTAATCACTAACACGTCATCCGAATCTTTAAACGACTCACGGTAAGCGTCCAAACTGCGTAAGAAAGCATAAAACTCAGGGTTTTGGTTATAAGTTTCAGCATAAATTTTCGCTGCTTCGGCGTCCGCATCACCTCGTATTTCACGCGCCTTCCTGTCAGCTCCTGCTAAAATTTGCTGTACAGTAAAATCAGTTTCAGCAAAGATGATCCTCTTATCTTTTTCACCTTCGGCCCGATGCTTGTTGGCAATTTTTACACGCTCATTACGCATACGGTTATAAATCGCTTCGCTCACTTCATTTGGCAGGTTAATGGTTTTGACTCGAATATCAACGACCTCAATACCTAAGTCCGGAGCGATCTTCTGGGTTTCACTCAGCATCAACCCCATGACTTCTTCGCGCTCACCTGATACCACCTGTGTACGGGTACGCTGACCAAACTCATCCCTCAGTGCGTTCTCAATCGTATCATCAAGACGGCTTTCCGCGATCCGGTGGTTAGCATTGGTTTTGCGATAAAATTGACCAAAATCTTTGATACGCCACTTAATGTAACTATCAACGATTAAATCTTTTTGTTCAGAGGTAGCGATTCGATCAGATTCGCCATCAAAGGTTTGGATACGCTTATCCATAATGATGGCCTTATCAGCAATCGGCCAACGGAAATGTAAGCCGCGTCCATATAGTTTAGCTTTACCATTATCATCTACTTTGATATCACCAAACTGCAAAACAATCGCCGTTTCCCACTCTTTGACTTTAAAAGTACAGGTCCAGAATACCGCTAAAATGACCAGAAGAATGACCACAGTACTAATTAACTTATTCATCATTGGCCTCCTTATTGGTTCTTATTGTTTGATTGAGACGAGTTGCTCTTATTTCGCTGCATAATTTTATCCAACGGAATGTAAGTCATGTTATTGCCACCCTCTGTATCAAGCACCACTTTCGATGTTTTGCTTAATACCTCCTCAAGGGTTTCTAGATATAGACGCTTGCGTGTTACTTCCGGCGCGGCATTATATTCCGGTAATAGCGCTTTAAATCGAGCCACTTCACCGTGTGCTTTTTCGACTACTCGAGCACGATAGGATTCAGCTTCTTGAATCACTTTCTCTGCATTACCTTCTGCCAATGGAATTTTCTGGCTACGATAAGCATTACCCTGTTCCTTATATGCGCGTTGGTCCTCTTCTGCCTTAATCGCATCATCAAATGCAGGCTTTACTGACGCAGGAACATCAACGTTACCAACCAAATTCACACGAAATATTTCCAAACCAGTATTATATGGTTTCAGAATAGAAGCGATTTCATTCTGCACATTTTGTCGCACGGCTTCTTTCTTATTGGTACGGGCATCTTGTAAAAGCGTATGTCCAATTACTTGACGCAGCGCAGCTTCCGTCGCATGTTTTAACGTTTGAACAGGATCAACGACATTAAACTGATAATCCAGCGCATTATCAACACGATACTGGACTTTCACTCTAACCGTTGCAACATTATCATCTTTGGTCAGCATCAAACCTTCTACTTCAATATCTTTAATGCTTTCGACATCAACAAAATAAACTTGTTGAACCGGTGCGAAAGCAAAATGAAGACCAGCATTATCGGTACGAGTATGTTCACCAAAGGTCAATACAATTGCCTGCTCTTTCTCATTAACGGTATAAGCTGACTTAAATAAATAAACGGCTATCAACACTAATAGACCAATGATAATAACGATACTATTACCACCGCCTTTGCCGCTGCCGCCACCAAAAATTCCACCGATTTTCTCGCCAGCTTTTTTGATTAAATCATCCAGATCATCATTTTTATTTGGGCGTTTCTTACCCCATGGGTCTTGATTGTTATTACCCGGTTCATTCCAGGCCATATAGACTTCTCCAGTTTTAAACTATGAATTCACAAGCTTATACAAATTATGGGCTCAAACACCCACATATAACCAGTATCGCTACTTCAGACACTTATAGTATCACGAACTCAGCACGAACTGGTTTAAATCTTTTTCCAACTGCCGTCCGAGGCGAATCCAGTCAGACTCGTCCAGACGGACCTCTAAAATCATATCGCCATCACCATCGCTATCTTCGTTTTCGACAGCCTGTAGTTCGTACAACAAGCCACGCAAACGGCCTTCCTGTGGTGGTAATCTCAGTGTTGCCTGGAATTGCTTTTCTTCCGCCAGCTCTTCTATTGCCTGAAGTAAAAGGTCAATACCTTTATTCTCCACCGCAGAAGTCCACACCCGAATAGGCAACCCGTCTCCATCCCTGTCGATCCGAGGTTCTGCCCCATCAATCATATCAATTTTATTGTACACTTCTAAAGTGCGGATCTCGTCTGCACCGATGTCTGTCAAAACTTCCATGACCTGCTCGATATTCTCATCGCGTCGCTCGCTGGCAGCATCAATCACATGCAACAGAATATCCGCCTCCACCGACTCTTCAAGTGTCGCCCGGAAAGCTGCCACCAGTTCGTGCGGCAAATGACGAATAAAGCCTACGGTATCGGCCAAAATTACATCGCTACCCTGAGGCAGAGACACTCTGCGCAAGATCGGATCCAGTGTCGCGAACAGTTTATCTGCAGCCAAGACTTTGGCTTCGGTCAGCCGGTTGAATAAGGTAGACTTGCCGGCATTGGTATAACCGACGATAGATACGGTTTTAATGTTAGCCCGCTTTCGCGAACGTCTTCCCTGTTCGCGCTGCTTACCGACTTTATCCAGGCGCTTTTCAATATACTTGATTCGATCGCGCACCAGTCGTCTATCGGTCTCGAGCTGCGTTTCACCCGGCCCCCGCATACCGATACCGCCCTTTTGGCGCTCAAGGTGGGTCCAGCCTCGCACCAACCGGGTCGACAAGTGTCGCAACTGGGCTAGCTCTACCTGTAACTTACCTTCAAAGGTAAAAGCGCGCTGAGCAAAAATATCCAGAATCAACCCAATTCTGTCAATCACTCGACATTTAACTACCTGCTCAATATTACGTTCTTGTGCGGGAGATAAGTTGTGATTAAAAATGACGACATTGGCATCTGTTGCACCACGGGCACTTCCTTTGATCGCCTGCTTAGCGCTGAGAATTTCATCGATTTTACCCTTGCCAATAAAGAATTTAGGATCTGGTGTATGCCGCTTGGCAGTGACGATATCCATGACCTTGAGCCCCGCGGAACGCACTAGCTCAACAAATTCCTGTAAATCTTCTTGATTGGCTTCTTGGTCAAAATCAATGTGTACTAGAATGGCGGACTCGCCACCACTGTGTCGATCAAACAATCATTAACCTCAGATTGGATCTCTCTTAGGAAAAGAATAGTGTAATGCTACCTGCCGGAATAAGCCAGCAAGTAGCAAAATTCTTTTTACTGTATTCAGGGTAGAGTGTTACAGACCGCCCATTGGACCGCCAGTATAACCACCACCATTACCGCCAGACATAGGACCACCCATTCCTGGGCCACCCATACCGCTTTGACTGCCCTGATCTTCACGCTGTCCGCCGTTATCATTATTTTGGTAATGACCACGTACATTGCGAATCGGAACTACTGTCGATATAGCGTGCTTATAAACCATCTGGCTTACCGTATTTTTCAACAAGATGACAAACTGATCGAATGACTCAATTTGTCCCTGTAACTTTATACCATTAACCAAATAGATTGAAACGGGAACTTTCTCACGTCGAAGTGCGTTCAAGAAAGGGTCTTGTAATGATTGCCCTTTTGACATTACTCTCTCCTGTTATTTATAAAATTTATCATTTTGGCATTAGCTTTTTTTATTAAAAGTTCGACACCAAAGCTAATATTCTTTTATTACTTCTACAAATCTTATTGGAACTAATTCCACTTTGAAGTGTACATGATTTAATCAAGGAGATCGAGATATATCAATGAGATAGAATGACTTTAGTGCAATTTTAATAATTGCGTCACGTCTTGATAAATCTCAGATAAAGAAGCTTGAGAATTTACCCAATGTAGGTTAGGCCAGCTCCGAAGCCAAGTAAACTGGCGTTTAGCCAGCTGCCGTGTGGCAATAACTCCTCGCTCCACCGCTTCTTCTAAACTTAACTCACCTTCGAGATACTGCCATAGCTGGCGGTAACCGACGGAACGAATCGCAGGCAACTCAGAATTCAGGTCGCCTCGTTGATATAACCTCTCGACTTCCTGCAGAAAACCTTGCTCCATCATCAGCTTAAAACGCTGCTCGATTCTCTGGTGTAAAAACTTCCTGTCTTCCGGTGCCAGAGCAATCTGCGTCACGTCATAAGGAAACTCTTCCTGCTGCTGTTCCTGATGCAATGTCGATAACGGCTTTCCGGTAATGTAATAAACTTCCAGCGCACGTAGTGTTCTTTGGGGATCATTCTCATGAATACGCTGCGCAGCCTTGGGATCCACCCGTTTGAGCTCATCGTGTAATACGTTCAAACCTTCTTTATCCATTCGCCGCTGCAAAGTGCTACGAACCTTGGGATCCGAATCTGGTAAATTACTCATACCCTCGAGCAGCGCTTTGTAATAGAGCATGGTGCCGCCAACCAATAAAGGCGTTTTGCCTGACTCGGTGATATCGAACATTTCACGCAGAGCATCCTGTCGGAACTGAGCTGCCGAATAGGGTTCACTGGGATCACAGATATCGATTAAACGGTGAGGCGCCTGCGCCAGCTCCTGCGGCGAGGGCTTGGCAGATCCTATATCCATACCTTTGTACACCATCGCCGAATCAACACTGATGATTTCGCAGCGATGGTCCTGCACCAAGCGCATTGCTAAGTCCGTTTTGCCCGATGCTGTTGGCCCCATCAAAAATATAGCTTTGGGCTTAACCTCTTCACTCATTAATCACATGATCCTGTATACGTTTGCCGTAGCTGACTCTGTTTTTTATGAGATGACAGCCAAGTTGCAATATCATCAACGCTAAGTTGTTGACAAAATTCCGAATCCTGCCATTTATGCGGCTGCAAAAATTCTAACCAATTAACCTCAGATTGCGGTAACCAGTGTTGTTCCATACGCACCACCAGCTCCTGCCTCAATTTATCTTCACCCCAGCCCTGCTGAACATAGTCATACAGCGCTTGTTGCAGCCAGGGCTTAATGGCCACATGCTGTAAAGCCGATGGCACCCTTCTCAAGGCAACGGAGTGCGGTCCGGTCTGATTGATATCGAAGCCTAAGCTCTGAAGTAGTGTAACTTGCTCTTCTGTGAGCTGCTTTTCAGGCACGCCAAGGCGCTCTGGAATCAATAATGGTCGCTGCTTGACCTCTCCCGTTTGCCATTCTTTTTCCAGTAACTGCCGCAAATAGTGAAGCCAAAAACTTTTTATATCCAATAATACCGCGCCAGAACCAGACGGCTGCATCAAATAACGCTCAGCAATCATAATATAATCGCCGGCTTTAGCTGATGACTTGGGAGCATAAGACTGATAATGACGCTCACGAACAACTTGTTGCGTAGAACCAATACTGCCAGTGTCCGCCGAAGACTGTTTGACTCCTGCGGCTAAGCGCGGATGGTAATATTCGTCTCGTTGCGTATTAGTCTGCGGTTGATAATGCCCCTTTATTTCTTCGACTTGTCGCAACTCGGACGCGTCATGTATGGTTTCCTGAGGCTGTAAACACTCACTAACACTTCGGGTAATAAAATCGTGCACCATACGAGCATCCGAGAAGCGAACCTCGTGCTTGGTCGGGTGTACATTCACATCCACCTGTTCAGCGTCTAACTCCAAGTATAAAACATAAGCTGGGACCCGACCCGTCGGCAGTAAGTCCTGATAAGCCTGACGTATAGCATGGTTCAGGGTACGATCACGAACGGCCCTGCCATTAACGAAAACATACTGGCTGAGATTTGAGTTATGATGACGCTCCGGACTGGATAGCCAGCCCCATAAGTGTAAGCTGTCAATACTGGTATCGAGCAGTAACGCATCCACTAAAAAGTTATGACTGACTATCGAGCCGACGCGTTGTTTTTGTTGCTCTTCAGATTGTGCAGCAGGAATACGCTTAGTCACTTTGCCGTTATGCTTCAGGGTAAAAGCTATGCCTGGCGAGGCCAAAGCGACCCGTTTAATGGTTTCTTCGATATGAACGTATTCGGTGCGTTCTGCGCGTAAAAACTTCTGTCGAGCCGGGGTATTAAAGAATAAGTCTCTAACTTCGACGATAGTGCCTGTCGGCATCGCCCTTGGCTGAATCTCAACTGCCATATCCTGTCCTTTGGCAATGGCAGACCAGCCACTCGTCTCGTCATTCGCCGAATGAGCTTTGGAACTTAAGGTCAGCTTTGCTACGGAGCTGATACTGGCTAGCGCCTCACCGCGAAAACCCAGCGTATGAATGGCTTTTAAGTCTTGGGTTTGTTCAATCTTGCTGGTGGCATGTCGTGCCAGCGCTAATTCCAGCTGCGTCCGCTCAATGCCTGCACCATCATCCGTCACCCGGATTAGCCGAGTGCCGCCCCGTTCTATATCAACCTGAATTCGTTGAGCACCGGCATCAACCGCGTTCTCTAATAACTCTTTCACCACCGAGGAAGGTCGTTCAACGACCTCACCGGCAGCAATCTGGTTCGCTAACAGTGGAGAAAGTTTTTTAATTTGCATTGAACTAGCTGCTTGGGATAACCAGCTTCTGACCAATTCGAACCGTATTCGATGTCATTTTATTAACTTTTTTGATCTTACTGACACTGGTATTAAAACGTCGCGCTACTTTAATCAGGCTATCACCACGCTTTACATGATAGATGTTTTTCCGATACAGGTTGGCGAACTTGGTGCCGTCTGGCGCATGGTGCTTAAAATATTCAACAATACCACTTTTGACCGCTGTCGCCAGTTTGCGACGATAGGCAGAGGTTTTCAGCAGGCGCTCTTCCTGTGGATTTGATATAAACCCAGACTCTACCAGTATGGATGGAATATCGGGATTTTTCAAAACCACAAAACCTGCTTCTTCAACGTGCTTTTTGTGCATTTTCGGCGCCACGCCAGACATATGCCCATGAACCCTTTTGCCCAGGGTCAGGCTAGCCTGTATGGAGTGTTCCATTTGTAAATCCAAAATCACCTGAGCCACTGGCTTTTCATACACTGACAAGTCTAAGTTAGTATCAACCCCCCCTAACAGCTCGGACTCTGTTTCCTGCTTTCTTAACCAACGAGCCAGCTCAGAGCGAGCTCCTCGAGTCGATAGAATCCAAACGGAAGCGCCTCGAGCCTTACTATTTTTAAAGCTATCAGCATGGATTGATACAAATAGGTCCGCACGGTGCTGTCGAGCAATAGCAGTTCGTTTCCTCAACGATAAATAAAAGTCTGTTTTACGCGTCAATACTGCCTTAAGACCATTGACGGCATTTATCTGCTTTGCCAGCTCTTTCGCTAACTTTAACGTAATATTCTTTTCTTTTTGCCCCGTAGGACCACGAGCGCCAGGATCCTCCCCTCCATGTCCCGCATCAATCGCCACGACAATATCACGGTTGCTATTACCATCAACGACCGGCGGCTTAATCACTTTACGCTTTTTATCGACTAAATCGATTACTAAACGATCGCCATATTCCTGGTAGGGTTTGAGGGAGAAACTATTAGGTTCGGCTTTCTTGGTTAAGTCTAAAACCAAACGTAAAACGCCTTCCCGGGGCGGTTTGCTTTGGCGCACCCGTTTGACTAAATCACTTTTTATATCGAGCTGACTCAGATCAACGGTTACTCGTGAATCCGGAATATCGATAACGATTCGATCGGGATTTTTCAGGACAGACAGCTCATGCTCAACGGGCGAGGTTAAATCAAAAACCACTCGCGTTGATTCCGGAGACTGCCAAAACCTCATGCTTTTGATGACCGCAGCCTGTGCAGTCAAGCCGAGCAATAAGGTTGAAGCCAGTAAGAGTTTGATCAGTTGTTTTGTTATCATTGTCACGCCGTAGTTACTGCTCCCTAGTGATTTTGGCACAATTTAAAGTGTATTGGCTAGTGTTTCACGGATTTTTTGGAGCTCAAGCTTTCGACTCCCTGCCGCGGTTAACTGTAATCCAGCAAGTCTGGCTTCACCGTCATAAGTTAAAGAAGCGATTAAATCAGCCTCTGGAATCATACCTTCACCTTTATCCGGCCATTCAAATATTAATAATGAGTCGTCGTCCTGATACTCACGAATACCGATGAACTCCAACTCTTCTGGATCAGACAAACGGTACAGATCGAAGTGATAGACGTTTAATGAATCAAATTCATATGGCTCAACTAAAGTATAGGTAGGGCTTTTTACCGCGCCGCTATGTCCAAAGCCCTGTAGCAGTCCGCGAACCAGAGTCGTTTTACCCGCCCCTAGCTCACCATAAAGGTAAATCACAAAAGGTGCGGAAATAGCTTTTGATAACGCCCTCCCCAAAGCTACCGTATCGGCTTCTGCCTCCAAAACAACGGACAGGTGAGTCCCTTTATGTTCGCTCTTGGCTTCATCACTCAGTTTTATCATTTACTCTTTATCCAACTGATTAATTAACACATTCAATTCGTCACTGACTTCTGAAGCCAAAACACCTCGGTCTCGTGCTCCAGCGGCACTTTGGCCGGCAGCAAAGTGTAACTCACTCGACAGCAAAGCCGCTTCCATCAATTCAACGCCTTGCGCCAATAAACTGCCCATAAGTCCCGTCAGCACATCACCTAAGCCAGCTGTTGACATGGCCGGGTGCGCGCCGGCAGTAATATAAGTTTCTGTACCATTCGAAATAATGGTTGCCGCTCCCTTGAGCAGGCAAATGCTATTATATTTACGCGCCAGGTTTTCGGCGACTTTTATTCGATTCTGCTCGACGTAAGCTGTATCTACGCTTAACTGCGGCTCGATCCGTCCCGAAGCCAGAACATCCTGCTCCTGAGCGTTCAAAAGCCTGACCCCTTCCCCTGCATGCGGTGTGAGCACACTATTTGCTGGCAGCTGATAATCGCCTTTAGCCAACCAATATAAGCCATCGGCATCGACCACCAACGGAACGTCTCTGTCCTTAATTGTGTATAAAACCTGCTCAAACCTCCGCCTCGCCGTCTCACCTCGTCCCAAACCCGGGCCAATGGCGATTGCCTGAAACCGGGTTAGCTGCGCACTCAACTCGGCAGCCATATCTTCGGTCTCAGTAAAGCCACGCCACATCACCTCTGGACAAGAAGCCAGAGCTGCCGTTTGATTGTCTTGCGATAACCAACAGGAGACCATACCCGCTCCGGTCTTGATGGCGCTAGTTGCACTTAAAATGGCGGCGCCGCCTAAATGCTCTCCGCCGCCGATGAGCAGGAAGTGACCACAGTCAAACTTTGAGCTCGTCATACTGCGTTGCGGTATTAACGACTGTATTTGCGACAGGCTTAGTTTCCAGGCTTCTGCGTCCTGTCCATAAGATAGTGAGTCTCTGACGCCTAAAGACTCCAGCACCAGCTTCCCCTGATATTGCAGAGCATCATTCATAGCCTGACCGGTTTTCAGGGCAACAAAACTCACGGTTAAATCGGCCCAAAATGCTGTCGGCCGCCCTTCGTATTCAGCAACACCGCCGGAATCAGCATATATCCCTGTAGGAATATCCAGCGCCACCTTGACCGCCTTGATATGATTGAGGGCAGTGATGGCCTCTCGATAATCCTCACGCAATACACCTTCAACACCAGTCCCCAATAAAGCATCAACCACGACATCAAAAGGTTGCTGGTGCTCCTCAAAAGCGGCCAGCTGCACAATCTCAAACTGCTGGTGAGCAGACGTTTTCTGAACTTGCTGCTGTAGGGCCGACCAGGCACGAACAGGATCACCGGAAAACTCAGCGTAGGGCTTTAAAGCCAACAGAGTGACATTAAAGCCTGCCTGCAAAGCAAGCCGCGCCACCACCAATCCATCACCCGCATTATTGCCAGCACCCGTTGCGATAAGCCAGTCGCCCGTTCCATTGGTATGCTTCTGAATCTGAGCAAAAGCGCTGGCACCCGCTCGCTCCATCAACTCATACAGCTCCATGCCCTGTCGCTGTACGTAAGCCGCTTCAATAGCCTTAATGCTGTCGACACTGAACAGTGGCTGCGGACTCATCACTCACCCTGCTTTGGTTAAATCGATGAAGTGCTCACGGTAATAGGCACACTCGGCGATAGACTCTCGAATATCATCCAGCGCCAGGTGAGTTGCGCTCTTGGTAAAGCCTGGCAGAATATCCGGCTTCCAACGACGCGCCAGCTCTTTCAAGGTACTGACATCAATATGACGATAGTGGAAGTAGGCTTCCAGCTCCGGCATATGCTTAACCATAAAGCGTCGATCCTGGCAGATGGTATTACCACACATGGGAGACTTCCCTTGCGGTACCCACTGTTTCAAAAACTCAATGGTCTGCCGACTCGCTTCTTTTTCATCAATATCACTGTCTTTAACGCGCTGCGTCAGGCCTGATTTACCATGCTGCTCGACACACCACTCATTCATGTATTTCAGCGTCTCGTCATCCTGGTGAATCGCCAGAACTGGCCCCTCCGCTAAAATATTCAGATCTTTATCCGTCACGATGGTCGCGATCTCTATGACTTTGTCAGTTTCCGGATCGAGACCTGTCATCTCAAGATCAATCCAAATTAAATTGTCCGCTTGTTGCGTCACAAAGCACTCCTCTTTGTTGAGTTTTGCTAAAAAAAACAGTTCGTTTCGGTTATTATAGACACAATTTTAAACACATGCAGATCAAAGCAACGAATTTTGGAGTATTTATGGAACAGTTAGCATCACAGCAATGTGTACATAGCGACGACTCAAAAAAGCCGCTGGACGATAATACACGTGACTCGTTACTCAAAGAGCAGCTACCACAATGGAACTACGATGCGGATAAAGGCGAAGTATCGCGTAAGTTTAAGTTCAAAAACTATTACCACACCATGGCTTTTGTTAATGCCGTGGCCTGGATTGCCAATAAACAGGCACACCATCCAGACTTGGAAGTCAGCTATGGACACTGTCTTGTTCGTTATACCACGCATGATGCGGGCAACAGCCTATGTCTGAACGACCTGATCTGCGCAGCACATATTGATGCCCTCGAAGGCAACGGCAACTTTGGACCGAACTTTCAAGACTAAACTGACAACCATTCCAGAAAACGACAATAGGCCAGACTTTGGGAAAAAAACGAAAACAAAAACATCAGAAGCGCAAACCGTCTGAAAACGTAGCGCCTGACATCAACACCGAAAGTCTTGGCCCTGAAGAAGAAGGCATTGTCATCAGCCGATTTGGTCAGCAGGTCGACATTGCTGACCAGAACTTCGAAACCATCCGCTGCTTTCTGCGTCGCTCTAACGAAGTCCCGGTAGTTGGCGATAGAGCCAAATTCAAACGCCAGGAAAAATTAAAAACTGGCGTTTTGGTCGAACTGGAAGAACGCAAATCATTACTAAAGCGTCCGACGCCGCACCACGGCATTAAACCGGTCGCAGCCAATATCGATCTTATTGCCCTACTGCTAGCACCAGAGCTTGGCTTCTCAGAGATGCTACTGGATCGATATTTAGTAGCTGCCGAATCGAGCAGTATCCCGGTGTGGCTGATATTCAATAAATGGGATTTACTTAACGAGCAGCAAAAAGCTGAAATCGAGAATAGATTACAAACCTACAAAGACATTGGTTACCCGATCTATTACATCAGCGCTAAGCATGGTGAGCAGGTCGATCAACTGGTCGAAGACTTACGCGGCAAACAGTTGTTATTAGCAGGTCAATCGGGTGTCGGAAAATCAACGCTCATCAAATACCTGTTTCCAGATTTAGAAATCACCACGGCCGATATTTCTGAAACTTCTGGTCTTGGCACTCACACCACCACAGCCTCTCGTTTGTATAAGCTGGATGAAGACACCTTTCTGGTCGACTCACCGGGGGTTAGAGAATTCGGCCTGTGGCATCTCGAAGACAGTGATATTCAACAGGGCTTTGTTGAGATTTATAAACTAGCCGAAAACTGCAAATTCCGCGACTGTAAACACATAAAAGAACCGGGCTGCGCCGTTCTTGCTGCCGCTAAAAATGGCGAAATTGCTGAATCACGCATGAAAAATTATCATCACCTGATCCAGCATTATGATCAGCAGTTTAGTTAACAAAGGTGTTTACAATCACGCTGCCTGTCTTAATTCTCTAACTCTTTTTTATTTGCTAATAAGAATAATGAAATTAAGCTTATAGGGGGGATAAACCCTAAAAAGAAATTAGCTACAACAGTAAGCGCTAGGCTTTTAACTCTCGTCTTTGCCAAAAAGTACGCGACCAAAGTGGCAACCACGACCCATAAAAACACAAAATTAATAACAACAGTGGCGTTAAGATCCATACTATAAGTCTCCCTTTGAATAAAGGTGAATTAAGAAGTTTAACGAGCACCAGCTGAGCTGGCGAAAATGATTTTCCGCCAGCTAATTATTAAATAGCTTAAACAAACCTGCAAAACTAATTAGTACTGGCTATAATAAACTTTCTTGTGTAGTGGTCAACAAAACCCGGACACCTTATTAGCTATTATAAAGAGAAGTAAAGCACTTGCTAATTTAACAACCTTTTTCATTTATATATTTCCTTCCTTTTTAGTTTGTGATTAAGCTCTATTGTGATAGAGCATAGAAAATTGTAATCAGAAACAACACATTGTCAATTGAAGTTATATATAAACAAAAAAGTCGATAGCCTTAAACTATAAAAACTAAGTGGCGAAATAGATTTAAATATCCGTTATAGAATTACATAAGCACGACATATAACGACCAAAATATTGAATAACTTTGACTAACTCCTAGAGCTGAAGAGAATGTTACAGAAGCAGATACTTAAAGAGTTCCTTGTGAGTGTTGATATTCATTCTTTGCATAACCATGATATCCGAGCGTTCTTCTTTTATTTCCTTTGCTTGACCATGCAAGCAAAGGAAATAAAACTTGGAATATTGAGAATAGTTATACACCAATATTTAAGTTACAATTCAATTAATTAACTTTACATCAACAATCACCATGGCCGATAAACTCAAAGTCTTATTACAGTATTTAATCCCACAACATGGGATTTCTCTTCTTATGGGGAAAATCGCGGAAAGCAAAAACCCGACCATTAAAAATACCTTTGCCAAATGGTTTATTAAAAAGTACGGCATCGACATGAGTCTGGCCGAACGCGAAAATCCTGAAGACTACGAAACCTTTAATGACTTTTTTACCCGTAGCCTGAAACCTGAGTTACGTCCTATTGCTGAAGGCGAAGACGTTCTGGTCAACCCTGCAGATGGTAAAATCAGTCAGCGCGGTAAAATTGAAGAAGGTTTTATTTTCCAGGCCAAAGGGCACCGTTTTAGTGCCAAGACATTACTCGGTGGCGATGCAGAATTAGCCAAACCTTTCGAAAATGGCGAGTTTGCCACCATCTACCTGTCACCAAAAGATTATCACCGGGTCCATATGCCAGTAACTGGCAAGCTGACCAGGATGCTGCACGTACCGGGCAAACTGTTTAGTGTTAATCCGTTGACAGCGCGCAATGTTCCGAATCTATTTGCTCGCAACGAGCGTGTAGTGGCCATGTTTGATACCGATATAGGCCCAGTCGCCATGGTATTAGTTGGCGCTACCATTGTCGGAAGCATTGAAACCGTGTGGGAAGGTACCATTACCCCACCGACACGGGATGAGATTAAGGTTTGGGATTACGATGGTAAGGACATTTGTCTCAACAAAGGCGATGAGATGGGACGGTTTAAACTTGGCTCGACCGTTGTTTTACTATTTCCTGAAAATACGGTCAGCTGGGAAAAAGGGATGAAAGCAAATGCTTCAACCATCATGGGCACTCCTTTAGCCTCCAAAAGTTAGCTCTCAAAATCAGGGCAAGGTACAAGTGTCGCCTTGCCTTCCTTAAATGAATCTGCCATTCTTTAAGCCAACCAGTTAATAAATAACATAATTAGGAGAGCAAGATGGCAGTAGCACCTGCAACCACTAAATACAGCATAACTATGCGTCTGCTGCATTGGCTTATCGCTATTCTTATTCTGGGGATGATAGTGTCAGGTTGGTACATGCACGGACTGCCTGATGAAGAACCGTTAAAAGAAGAGTTATACGGCTTGCATAAATCGTTTGGCATAACGCTCCTGCCATTGGTGATTATCCGACTTCTAGCCCGTTTCTCCAGCCCTATTCCTGAGCTTCCGGCTCAGATGTCCTGGTGGGAAAAAGTGCTATCGAAATTAACGCATTTCCTGTTGTATCTGTTGATGTTTGCAATACCTTTATCGGGGATTATCATGATGGACTACCTGGGAATTTTCCCGCTGGAATGGTTTGGCGTATTTACCATGCCAGACTTAATACCGGATGACATGGATATGTTCGAGCAGCTTGAAGAAGTTCATGAAATCCTGGCCTATTCGCTGCTAGCTCTGATTATTTTGCATTTTGTTGGTGCTTTAAAACACCGTTTCCTGGATAAAGGAAAAGATACCGACGTGCTAAAACGGATCATTTAACCGCAAAAAGGCCCTGCTTAATTCAGGGCCTTTTTTGTAATTTTTTAAAACAGCTTCCCAATAATTCCTGCCGCATCATCCAATACTGAATTATCGTTATCCATATCCAGCACTTGGTGCAAAAAACTCCTTTCTTCATCCTGCGACTGAGTTTCTTTGCTCAATGAACCCATCAACAAATTTGCTGCTAAGGGTAACATCTGCTTTAACACACCGCTGTCAAACCCCGTTTGATTAGCAGCCTGTTCGGCAACTTTGCGACTGGTGTTTTTACTGCCAAGCAGGTGACCAAGGATAGCATTGCCGTTGTCCACCGCGCCCTGCTCAACGATACGCTCAGGTTTCTCAATATACTGCTCATTCCTGCCGTCCGATAAGGCTCTCTGTAAAGCCTCCATACCATTTTGCTGCTGAGAGTTTTGATGCATCCCCTGCTGCAATGATGGCAACAGATGCTGCAAAGCCCGTGTCGTTTCCTGCGTGCCCAGATTGAACTTCTTTCCGATTTGCTCAACGGCATCCGAGTTTCTATCTCCCAGCACCATATTTAACAAGTCCTGCATACCATGCTCCTCTATATTTCCTATAGGTATTGGATTAACTATACGCCCTGCTTAATTTATAGGCAAAAAAGCTGTGGTAAACTTTAACTTTATTTACCTTCTTAACTGATACAAGTGCAAGTACAGGTGATGCCATGAGCTCCAATATGGAACATTTTCGTCAACAGGTGTATTTCTGGGTCAAACAGATACCCAAAGGACAAGTGACCAGTTACGGCACTATCGCCAAACTGGCGGGTTTTCCTCGCCATGCACGCCATGTCAGTAAAGCACTGGGCAGTGCACCAGACAGACAACGCTTACCCTGGCAGCGGGTGATTGGTGCTGACGGCAAAATTGCCTTTAGCCCGGATAGCGATCACTACGCCATCCAGCAGAAACTACTTCAGCAAGAAGGTGTTATTGTGAAAAAGGGAAAGGTGGATTTAAAACTATTTGCCTGGCGCTCACCGCTGGAGAGCTCGGACGAAGCTCTGGATATACGGGCAGAGGAGTTTTTCAGATAGCCCAGACCTACTATTAACTCAAGGATGATTGTCCCGCTTTTCCTGCAGAGCCTGGCAGTCGAGACACAGCTCGGTTTCTGGTGCAATCTCCAGACGCTTATCATCAATATTTTCACCGCACCCCAGACAAAAACCATAATCATCCGAGTCAATACGTTTTAAGGCTCGGCGCACCGCCTTAAGATGTTTCTGATCACGAACATGTGAAGCATTAACCATTGCCTGCTGCTGCATAGCATCACCACGCGACACACGCCCCTGCCGAGCCTGATCGAGCTCCACGGTCTGGCTGGACTCAGAAGTCAGCCCAAGGTATTCCATCAGCTCAGCTTCGAGCCGCTGCAATTCCTCTTTGTAGTGACGCTGTTGCTCTTTATTCATTATGATTAGTGTAAATGACTCAGATGAGAAACCTCATCAAATTTTTGGATGGCACGGATCAACTTCTCAGAGTCCTCCGTTTCCTTAAACGCTTCCTGCGCAATAGGAGCAATCTGAGCAGGGCCTGGAGGCAATTCTTTACGCTTCACAATACGGCGCATACGCGGCAGAAAGACAAACTGTAACCACTGTTCGAGTCGTAACGTATCCACACAGAAAGGCATACTGCTCTGCAAAGCATCCTCGCCGGGATGCTCGCTGGACCACAGCTCCAGTTCAATCAATCTAGTTTCAATTTTTTCAAAGACCAGCAGATATTCTTCAAACCAATCGACTTGCTTCATAGTCCTACTCTTGTTGCACGATTAACTTCAATTTTACCTTATTTTGCCACTAATTTCAGATGCACAGGAAACACAAAAAAGCCCACATTAAGTGGGCTTTTCGTTTCAACAATGTGCTCAACCCCATCAGAAGTCTAACTTCACGCCAATTTTTGCCGTTCTTGGCTTATCCGGACGCGCACCATATGGCTCGCGGGCAACGATAGTATCTTCGTCCGTAACATTTTCGATAGTGGCGAAGAAAGTCACTACATCATTTGTGTGATATTCAGCTGCTAAATCGACCAGAGTGCGCTCATCAGTGCGCTGGAACGGCCCACAGGCTGGCTTAGTGCATAGCTCGTCCATATAGTTTACGCTCGCCAGTAAACTCCATTTCTGGTTATCATAACCAAAAATCAACTGCGCCTGATTCTCAGGAATATAAGGAATTGGCTGGCCTGCTTCGACAGCACCCCAGACGTTACTGTCGAATGAACTGCCAAACTCGGTCTCAGTGAAGGTATAGCTTAAACGCGCTGGCCAGTTTTCTTTAAACTCACCAGCAACCATTAACTCAACACCTCTAACCTCAGCTTCGCCACCGTTGAATTTATCACCTTCGTTATTGATATCACAGCCGCTGTTAGCCAAAGTACATTCTCCGAGCAAGTTGTCATAATCGCTGAAGAAGGCGATTAACTCGCTTGAGTACTGAGAGCCGCTAAAGCGCAGACCCAACTCATAATTCCAGCTTTCTTCCGGCTTGTCATCAGCGCTGCTACCCGGAGGGGCAAAGCCTTTGTTAACCCCCATCAGTACGCTGGTCGTGTCATTAATGGCCCACAAAGCACCGAAACCAGGAAGTACTTCCGATACGCTGTTGGTACGAACGCTTGGCGTTGCTGAGCGATCCGGTGCAGAGCTCCAGTCTTCACGCTTTAAGTCCACGTCTTCATAACGCACACCCGGTGTGAAAGTCCAGTCACCCCATGTGATGGTATCAATCAAGTAGTATGAGTTAGCTTCTGCCGAATCAATACGATTACCGGCATCGCCCCAAACACCCGGATCGACTAAAACAAGCTGGCCATTTTCCTGAGTATAAAAGCTACGACGCTGGAAGCGATCGGCCTCATCTTCATGCACTCGAATACCTAATTTCAGATCATGCTCAAAGTTACCGGTCATGAAGTTCCAGTCCAAACGAGTTTGGATACCTCGATTCATGTAAGCACGGTTTCCGTCCACTTTGTCAATGAGATCGTTACCACTATCAGCACCGTTTAAAATGGATTGATAGTAATTTGCCAGCGCACTACCCGGGTTAGTGTTGATTTCACCGACCACCGAAGACCAGCTGACGCTGTTAAAACTGCCCGGATTGGCAGTATCTTCCATGTAAAACTTACCCGTTTTATGCCAGTTACGCGCAAAATCATTATCATACGCTGTTACGTGTAAATCCAAGCTGTCACTCAGGTCAGCGAAGTAGCTTAACACCACCTGCTCATGTTTCCCGGTAAACTGGTCGCCCGCGGAAATGCCATACATGCGGTAAGGATCGACTGCAAAATCAGCATCGGTTAAACCAACATAGGACTGATCCGACACTTCGTGTGAATTTTGCAGTTTAATGTCGAGTTGTTGATAAATTGCTGCATCGGCATCGGTGTTAAAGCGCAGCTTAACGATCTGATCTCGTTTTTCAAAACCGGTCTCCTGCCCGAGGCGGTCAATGGTTTTGAAACCATCACTTTGATGATCGTTCGCTTCAATCAAATAGCCAAAGTTCTCATAGCTGTCGCCGTAATAGAAATAGCCATGAAGCTCTTCGTGTTGCCCTTTTTCCAGCTTCAACTGGCCTTGCCCTTCGACTGGAATCTGACGTGAAATCAAGTTAACTGCACCACCCACCGTGAATGGGCCATATTGAATGCTGGCAGGACCTTTAAGGACTTCGATTCCAGTAATTCGGTCAAATGTTGGGAAGTAGTAAGCCGAAGAGGCGGCATAAGGTGCTGGGGCGATTAACACACCATCCTCCATTAAGCTAACACGGCCAGTACGACTGGTACCGGTGCCACGCAGCCCAATGTTGGGACGTAAGCCCAGTCCATCTTCAAGCTGGATATAGACACCCGGAACCTGGCGCATAGCGCGGTTAACATCACTGTATTTAAACTCTTCTAACTCAGCTTCTGTAACAACATGAGCAGAACCAGCGACTTTCAGAGCATGAGAACTATCACCAATGATAGTGATAGTTTCAATATCTTCACTCGACGTTTCTTCTGCCAAGACAGGCGATGTAGCAAGCCCTAATGTGACCGCGGATGCAACCAAACTAAAATGAAACGAACTTTTCATTACGATTTCCTAACATTTTGGATTAAATTCTCGAGCGGAATTATAAATCTAAATGAGAATGATTACTATCCTATATTTCATTTTTGTGACGGTTTCTTACCAAGCTTGCGTTGCAAGGTCCTGCGATGCATGCCTAGTGCTCTGGCAGTTGCCGATATATTACCCTGATTTTGCGCTAACACGGTTTGAATATGTTCCCACTCCAAACGCTCCACTGACAAAGGCTCTGCCTCCACTGGAGCTGACGAATCAGTATCCGGTTCCAAAGCCTGCAGAATCTGAGTGGCATTGGCCGGTTTCGGCAAATAATTATCCGCGCCTAGCTTCATCGCCTGCACCGTCGTAGCGATACTGGCGTAGCCGGTTAAGATAAGGATTTTACTATGTGGGTGGCTGCCTCTAAGCTGAGGCAACAAAGTCATTCCGGAATCATCCTCCAGAAATAGATCAAGCACAATATAATCCGGGGTGTGAGTCGAATGTTCCTTTTGTGCCTCAGAAAAAGTTTGGAAGACGGTGACAGAGAGCCCTTTCGCTGCTAGCGAACGCGATAACACCTGCGCAAAAACTTCATCGTCCTCGATCAGCATTAATGTCTTTTGTTCGCTCATACTCCATGTCCTTCAAACGGTAACCAGTGGCAAACGTACGCTAACAGCGACGCCATTATCGTTACTTTTGACCGCTAACTGCCCATCGACATATTCTATGCTGGCATTCGAAATTAAGGTCCCAACCCCCATCCGTTCAGATGATTTGGTGGTAGTGTCTTCGCGGGGACGCCAACCGTAAGCCTCAATAATGTCCCGCGTCATTCCCGGCCCATGATCAATAATTTCTATGGTGCAGTATTGCTTATCAGTAAATACATTGAGTTCCAGACTTTTCCTGCCAGCCTGTTGTGAAGCCTTAGCAGCATTATCAGCCAGATTCAGCAAAGCACTGTGCAGCCCAATATGACTTTTCACCTTGCCCGCCGGAGGTTGTTGCTTAAGTTCGACCTGTGCCTCCGGCTGTAATAACCGAAAGCCACTGATGAGCTGTTGTATAATTTGCTTAACATCAACCACCTGAAACTTACCCGACTTTAACTCATCAAACTGCTGCTGGCGGCTTTGTGCGATGCTCTGGCAACATTCAATTTGCTGCTGCATCAGTTGCAGCTCCTGCTGCTTTAGTTCATCGTTCTGTAACGCATCATCGATCATCACAGCCAGAGTTGCCAGCGGTGTATTCATTTGATGAGCGGCATCAGCTGCAGAAAGACCTAACGCCGTAATATAGTCATCTCGTAACTGCCTCTGCTCATGTCTTTTGATACGCTTTTCCTGTTGGCGTATGGCTCTCGATAAATAGCTTGCGACGTAAAACAATAAACTCGCACTGGCAATAAAAACCAACCACATCCCGGCGAGGTGAGACGAAAAATTACTGCCATGAGCCGATTCTGGTTGATATAGGAATAGCAGGCTATACAGCACTACGGCTAATGTTAGAACGCCGAATGCCAGCCATTGGCGTAAAGCAACAGAGGCTGTTACCACCGCCAATAACAAAAGAGATATGAGTGGATTGGACACCCCTCCTGTAAAGTAGACATAACCGGCCAGAAACAGCAAATCCAGACACAGATTCAACAGCAACGCCATGTCGCCCATTCTCAGCTTCTGGTTAAGCCATCCCGCAAGTAATAAGCAGCCCTGAGCAGCAATAAAAACCCAGGCGGCGACAGGAATGGGGTTAATAAACCACACCATATAGCTCACCTGCATCAATAGAGCGACAGCCCGGATCCAGCTCATGGATATCAAAATGCGTTGTGTAAATCGTTTTGTCTTAACTGCTGTCGTCATGGACTGGCTCCCAAATCGTACCCCAGAGATTATAGTGCAGTCTGCCATTTTTACATAACAACTCGGCAAGCCTGCGACAATTTGTCGCATCGTCAAAGCAGGCATATCGCTTTAATATGCCTCTACCAGATTTCTCCACACTATTTTGCTGGCCTTGCGCCAGCTTTTTTTTACTGACATCTCAAACCCACTCTTTAACTGTTGTTGCTGCTTTTAAAGCTTCCTATAATACGGCTTTTAAGCAGAGGGAAGTTTTTATGTCATTCACAAAATATGTCTTACTTGGTTGCTTCATACTGTTGTTGTCTGCCTGTAATTCAGAACCAGAAGAAAGAACCGAGCTCAGTGATTACAAAGAGAAGCAGCTGGATAAAGCTAAGAAGATCGAAGAAGAGATGAACAAAAGAGTCGACAATATCAACAAGCAACTGGACGACTCTACGACAGATGAAAAAGATGATGACAATTGGTAAATGAAACGCTCAAACCTGATCACCGCAGCTGGGGCTACTCGCCTGCGCAACGAGCTGGCCCATCTATGGAAGAACCTTCGCCCGGAAGTAACCCGAGCCATTAATGCCGCAGCTGCCGAAGGTGACCGCAGCGAGAACGCCGAGTATATCTATCGCAAAAAGCAGTTAAGGGAGATTGACCGCAGGGTTCGCTATTTACAAAGGCGGACGGCGGAAATGCAAGTCATCGAACATACCCCTTCGAACCAAAACAAAGTGTTTTTTGGTGCTCGTGTCACTTTAACCGATGAGCACGATCAGGAAATTAGTTATCGTATCGTTGGTTCCGATGAGTTTGACCATAAACCAGAATACATCAGTGTTGACTCACCCATGGCCAGGGCGTTGCTTGGTAAAGAGCTGGACGATGAAGTTACCGTTAGACTGCCCGAAGAAACAAACCGCTTCTGGATAACAGAAATTAAGTATCCCGATCCTAACCAGTAAGATGTTTAAAAACGGTAACTGATACTGAGCGAACCAAAGCGTCCGTTGTGGTCATTTTCTTCAAACGTCGAGCTGGTTTCAGCCACCGAAAATAACAGTCCCCACTTATCCCAGTTCCAGACGGCGCCTGCGGACACAATAAAGCGTTCATGCTTCAGCGTCACCGCATGGCTATTTCTGAAGGTGTTGCCGTCAACAAAGATGTCATTAAACACATAACTGGCTTGCGCCGCGATGAATGTGTAGAAGTGACTATCGGTAGAACCAGCCAGAGGATTGATATCACGCCCGGGTAAAATACTGACAGCGGGGAATGTTTCTTCTAAACCAGAACCGAAGCGAAGCATCGCTGATGCCGCCACTTCCGACGAAAAAGTTCCAGCACTACCACTGGCAAAGGTTAAAAAATCGCTACCGAAACCATTGCTATTGGTCATATCAACACGCCAACTTCGCTGTGCGGCGACATTGAACACCAACTCATTATGTAACTGATTATCCCAACCTTGAGGACGTTTTGAACCCGTCAACTGATGCACAAGCTTTTGCGTGCTCTCAGCAAGAGACGCAGGCCCTACCATTCCCGCAATAACGTAGAACTGATCGGCGACCTCATTATCCCAAGCGTACAGAGTCCCTTTCCAGCCCAGCATGCCGGCGTAAGGCAGGTCATCATCAATCAACTCCGTAGTTTGAATATCTTCAGGGGTTTGCATCATCTGGAAAACCGCATAGCTCACGGCTTTTTTGCGCTGATCATCCATTTCAATAAACAGAAAATCACTCAGTCCTGTGAGCCAACCCGGAGCACTGCTATCCAGATAATCATCGTAAGGTCCATAGCCCCAACTGTAGCCAATACCGTTAGTGTAACCTCCGTCCTTTCCTGCAAATAAATCATTCTCGATAGTTAAGGTAGCGAAGGTGCCAACTGCATCATCACCCTGCTCTCTGATGGTTGCAGCAGCCGAAGTCGAGCCCAGCTGTACGATAACAAAAGCCAACCCCGCGATTGTTACTAAGTAGCGCATAGCACTTCCCTTTTATAAATTCTGACCAAAACGCTCTTTCACTCGCTTCTTAACCGCCTCGACCAACTGCTGCCTGTTACCCGAACTTTTAACACCTGACTTCAGTGCGTCTTCAACAATATCTGCAACATCATCGACGGTGACGGTTTTTTCCTCGTCAAAAGAGTGATGCTGGAAAAGATTAATATGGCGATCACTTTGACGTCCCCACTTCATCAAACGCTCCCAGTAGGAATTGTGGTCTGTACCTTTTAACAAGTCGAGAACGTAGCAGGCTAACCCTACTGGCATCAGTGCAAAATCCCTGATGGCATCGAACCATAACTTAACCTGTAGTAACAACAGGTTACGTGTTTTCTTCCAGATCCCTGTTGCCTTATCATCCGTAACGGTTAAGGTTTTTCCTGTATTGCTCATACAAAATATCCAACTCTTTTAGGTGGTTTTATTATAAATCTCTCGGTTTAACTGTTTATGGTGCTCATTTTTCTTCAACAACACATAAACCGAGCCCAAACCACCGTGTTTTCGTTGCGCGCTATGAAACGCCATCACCAGCTCGTGCTGTTTCAGCCAGTGATTGACATGACTTTTTAAAACCGCCTGGGGCTGACTTCGCTCACCTTTACCGTGAGTAATTAATACCGTCCGTTTACCTCGTTTAACACAAGCCTTAATAAAATAGAACACTTCATCCCGAGCTTCTTTTACCGTCAGTCGATGTAAATCGGTATGAGCATCAATCTCGTACTTGCCGAGCCTTAAGTTCTTATAAACTCCCTCTTGTACACCGTCCATTTTATACTCTAGCCAAGCATTAGGCTCTACCGGCTCCACAAAATCAGTGGTCAGGTAGTTTGGGTCATGACTGGGCTTACGTCCCAAAGCAGCCTCCTGTCTCGCCATTTGTGACAGTGAGGGCTCCTTTTGCGTCATATGTAGGTTGACCTGATCGTTTTTAATGCGCCTAACGCCTTTCAGTTCTTTCTTAAACAAATCAAGCTCATCTTGTGACATACAAACACCTATACTACTTACAACTAACTTTGCAAAGCCTCTTTCATGGCTTCCAGCTCTTCCCAGCGTTCGAATCGCTGCTCCAGAGTAGCTTCCATCTGCTCAAGCTGGGCATTCACATCCGCGATATGCTCCTTCGACTGCTGATAAAAGTCTGGCGATGCCATGTCCTTATGTAATTGTTCAATTTGCTCTTCAAGTTGAGCAATCTCAGCTGGCAGCTGCTCCAGCTCACGCTGGTGTTTATAGCTTAGTTTAGCAGATTTTTTTCGCGGTTTAGCCTTAGCTTCAGATTTCTGTCCTGCTTGACCTGATGTTGAAGAGCCTGACTTTTGTTTTGGTCGTTGTCGCAACCAGTCATCATAACCGCCGACATACTCTTTAACCTTGCCTTCACCCTCAAAAACGATGGTGCTGGTGACTACATTATTAATAAAGTCCCGGTCGTGAGAAACCAGCAGCATGGTACCTTCATAACCAGCCAGCATATCCTCAAGCAATTCCAGCGTTTCAATATCCAGATCGTTGGTCGGCTCATCCAGAATGAGCAGGTTCGAGGGCTTGGCTAAAATTTTAGCTAATAACAAGCGGTTACGCTCACCGCCCGATAATGCCGTTATCGGTGCCCGCGCTCGTTCCGGGGTAAATAAAAAGTCCTGCATGTAGCTGATAACATGGCGCGGTTTGCCATGAATGGTCATCATATCCTTACCTTCCGAGACATTGTCCATGGCCGACAAGGATTCATCCAGCTGCGCCCGGTGCTGATCGAAATAAGCAATGTCGAGCTTGGTACCTAACTTTACAGTCCCCTGCTCAGGCTCTAACTCTCCCAGTAATATTTTTATCAGGGTCGATTTACCGCAACCATTCGGCCCGACAATACCGATCTTATCGCCACGCATGATCAGAGTAGAAAAATCATCAACCAGGACACGCCCCTGGTAAGTCTTGTGCAGCCCCGTAGCCTCAATCACTTTTTTACCCGACACTTCTGCCTGCTGCGCTTTCATATCGACGTTGCCAATGAGGTTACGACGTTCAGCACGCTCCTGTCGAGCGGCCTGCAAACGTCTCACTCGCCCTTCGTTACGAGTACGCCGCGCTTTAATCCCCTGCCGGATCCAGGTTTCTTCCTGTGCCAGCTTCTTGTCAAACTCCTGATTTTGCTTTTCTTCGGCTGCCAGACGCTCTTCTTTGCGACGTAGGTAGTTATCATAATCGCCCGGCCAGGAAGTTAGCTGTCCGCGATCGATCTCAACGATCCGCGTAGCTAAACTCTTTAAAAAGCGACGATCGTGGGTAATGAACAGGATGCTGCCACCATAGGCCTTTAGAAAGCCCTCCAACCATTCAATAGAATCGATATCCAAGTGGTTAGTCGGCTCATCCAGCAGTAAAATATCCGGCTGCTCGACCAGCGCCTGCGCCAACAACACTCGCCGTTTCATGCCGCCGGACAATTCCTTAAAATCAACCTCTGCATTCAAGCCCAGGCGATTAATCACTGACTGCACTCGCTGATCCATGGCCCAGCCATCTTCAGCTTCCAGTTGCTGCTGTACTCTGGCCATTTGCTCCAACGACTTGTCGTCAGTTTTAACACTCAACTGATGGAATTGCTGTAGCAACTCACCCGCTCGCCCTAATCCTGACGACACCACCTGAAAAACGGTTCCCTGCGTATCATGTGGCACTTCCTGGGTCAGTTTGGCTACCTTGATGCCTTCCTGAAAACGGAGATCGCCATCGTCTGGGATAATTTCACGGTTAACCACCTTCAATAGCGTAGACTTGCCCACGCCATTACGGCCGATAATACAGACGCGCTCACCGGGCTCGATGGTAAAATCAACGTTATCGAGTAATGGTGCACCACCATACCCGACTTCAACTTGTTGTAAGGTAACTAGAGACATTAAACTGTATAATAGAAATTTTGACCCATTTTAACTGAAAACCATGAATATCGCCTGCCCTCTTTGCACCAGTCATCACATTGAGCATTACTACCGGGATAAAAAGCGTACCTATCAGCGCTGTTTGCAGTGCAATCTCATTTTTGTGCCGGACGAATACCACCTTGCTCAAGCTCAGGAAAAGCAGGTCTATGACTTTCATGAAAACTCGCTGCAGGATGCTGGCTACCGCAAATTCTTGGACAAACTTCTAGCTCCTTTATCGCAACGTTTAGCCCCTCATGCCCGGGGCTTAGACTTTGGCTGCGGCCCGGGGCCCACCATCAAGCCGATGATGGAAGAGCAAGGCTTCAGCGTCAATAATTACGATATTTACTACGCCAACAACCCCGCGGCCTTATCGCGCCACTATGACTTTATTACCTGTACCGAGGCCATCGAACATTTCAGTCGTCCGGGAAAAGAGTTATCCCGGCTCGACTCACTACTGGAAAGTGGAGGCTTTCTGGGTATCATGACCAAAAGAGCCACCACAAAAGATGCCTTCAGCCAATGGCATTATAAGAACGACCCGACCCATATCTGTTTCTTTTCGGAAGCCACCTTTCGCTGGCTCGCCGACTGGTTAAATTACGACGTGGACTTTCCGGGCAACGATACTGTCATCCTGCAAAAGCGTTAGCCCACAAACACAAAAGCGACCGAAGTCGCTTTTGCCAGATACCTGAAAACACTGATATTCGATTACCTCTTACGAACCTCGATATCACCGTTAACGGTATCAAACTTCAATGAAGCACCACCGGATTTGTACTCGCCTTCCATATCGGCACCGACATAGTCACCTTCTTCAACTTTAATGCCAAAGTCGTTAGACAAGCTGCCGTTAACCGTATCCGTCTTTAATTCAAAGCCATCGTTTTCTGGAAGATAGATTTCAATATCGCCATTAACGCTATCGCCCTTAATACGGGTAGAGCTGCTTAATTCTTCAAGCGAAACTTCAACGTCGCCATTAACGGTGTCAAACTTAACGTTGTTAGCAGCTTTTTGTACCACGATACGGCCATTAACCGTGCTCACTTTCATTTCCCCTCTGACCGCACTAATCTCAATGTCTCCATTGACCGATTCAATCGTACGAAGCGAAACGCCGTAGGGAACTTTTAGCTCGAAATCGACCTCGCCCGAACTTCCGCCCCAGCTCATAAAGCCGCCACTTTCAATATCGACCTCAATATCAAGCTCTCGCTCACTGTGGGCAACATCAACATTAACGTTTTCCAGATCGTCTTCGTCGTCGGCAGTAACCGTATACTCCAATGAGATCTCATCTTTATCCCATCCCGAAATAGTAATGTCACCATTAATATTGTCGATGGCGACATTACCATGAGCATCAAACTCATAGTTTTCCGAGAACGTCTTCGTTTCATCTGCCAATGCCGTCAACGACATAACGCTCAAAGCCAGCGCCGGGATACTAAACCAAGTTTTCATTTCTACACCTCGTTATTTACTTTCGTTTCCTCTTTTGATGCAGGAAATCATAAAAGGGTTTAGTTATCTTTTTTACGTTTAAATATATCGCCCAGTTTATCTTCGAGCTCATCCTTAGCTTTGTCTTCTAACTCTTTTTTCTTCTCATCAACTTTATCCTGATACTGAGCCTTGAGCAAAGCCTCAACATCGATACTGGCACGCGGTTCCGCCCAGGAACCTTTTAACTCAAAAGGCAAAGCCTTGGCTTTCAGTTTTGGGTACTTAGCTTCTAGAGCTTCTTTTAAACGTCCTTTTAATTGAAGCTGGAAATTACCAGCAATGGTCTCTTTATTGGCATCAGTCGAAGCTTTACCCACCAGATCGAATAAAGGAGAGTTTAACTTAAAATTCGGCAGCTCAATTAATCCTTTATTAGCACGGATGTTACTGCTTAGATTAGCAAAGGTCGTTTTGCCACTGTAATTTTCCTTGTTCAGTGCTTGCAGGCTCAGTCCCGTTTCAATCAACTTGGCGACATCAATACCGTTGAAAGCGCCGTCAGCTAATTGCAGTTTACCGGTGCCATTTAAGTTCTGTAGCATTTGCTTCACACCAGCCCCTTTGGTTTTCATATCCAGATCCAGCTCACCCAGCCCCGTCAACTTGTCCATCTCGAAAAAAGCGGCCAGCAAATCCCCAACCTGAATGCTTTCAAATTGAGGCTGTACAGCTAACGCTAACGGTTTAGCGGCAAAGTTGACACTGGCAACAGTTTCCACATGTCCCTGAAAGGCATCTGCCTTGAACGGATTCAACATCAGGGTGGCACCTTTATTGCTTAACTTCGCCGACACATTGTTAAAGCTGGCATTTTTTAATACCAGCTCCCCTATCGCAAGCTTCCCTTTAATACGAGCAGACTGCAAAAAGTCGGCTACGGGAGATAAATCTACGGTCCCTGACGACTGGGCCTGTGTCTTTTCCCCTGTCGAAGCCAGCAGGCCGGCCAGCTCAATGCGTTTTGCATTTAGGGTCACGTCAAGATCCGTTGTTTGCCCAAAACCAGACTTCAGATCCATATCTATAGGCTGTCCATTTAATTTCAGCACCCCCTGATGATTCACTTTGGTGCTTCCCTCTTCCATTGACATGGCCAGATCACCCTGTAGCGCAACAGAACTGAATTGCTCACTTAAATTATCAAGTTCGGCAGCCAACTGATTAACTTTAAACTGCTTGAAATCCTTTCCAACCCATAACTCACCAGTTACTTCCCATTGTGACTCCCGTTTACCGGTTTTTAATGAGCCCTCGGCAGTGATTGGAGTATTTTCTTCCGGCTTGAAATCGTTGATCCCAAAATTCGTAAGATGAAAGCTTTGCGACAGCGTTTCTCCGTTATATTGATTCAGCGTAAAATTCTGCAGGGATAAACTCTCCAGACTTAAATTACCGATTGAACCACTTTTTTCATCGCCGCCACGGCTTTGCTCTACCTGTTTTTCCTGCGCCTCGGATAACGCTTCGAGATTAGAGCGACCTGAATGATCTTTGATCAGGTTAAGCTCAGCACCCGACAGTGTGACAGTCCCCACTTCAATATCACCTGAGATTAAGGGCATAAGCTTGATGCTGGCTACGACTCCATCCACCCTGAGAAAGGTTTTATCACTTTTAAAACTGGCTGGTTGGGATAAGGTGACTCCACCCGTTTCTACCTGTAACCATGGAAAGAAGCTGAGACTCAACTCCTGTTCAATAACCAGCTCCGCCGTTGTCGTTTCTTTGACCGTTTTCACTAATTGTTTTTTAACGTCTTCGCTGTCAAAAACAATAACGGCAACGATGCCCAAAACAATGATTAGCGCAACGAAAGCACCAACGAGACCTAAGATCCATTTAAATAATTTTTTCATAATCAGCCACAATATCAATAAGTTGGAGTATATTTCATTAGATTAACCTTGTTCAACGAAGGTTCCAACCAACTTTATCACTTTTTGTTTGAACTATTTGTAAAAAATGTGGACTAATGAATTGAAAGGTTAAAAATTCTTTGTTGTCGTGTGATGAGCGAGTAAAAAACTCAATCTATGTGTTAACAGTTATCAAAAGTTGTTAGTCAAAAGTAAAAGGCCAACGGGATGTTGGCCTTTCTTTTTTTATCAAGCAGTTAGAAACATTACTTCCTACTTATCACTCCACGAATCACGTAAAGTCACGGTGCGGTTATAAACCAGATTATCAGCACTGTGCTCATAGCGATCTGCAGTAAAATAGCCTTCACGCTCGAACTGGAATCGCGTTTCAGGCTCAGCATTGGCCAGACTGGGCTCAACCATGGCTTTGATAGTTGTTAGAGACTCAGGATTCAGTGCCTCGTAGAAATCATCCATCGCCCCTGGGTTTGGTACATTAAACAACCGGTCATACAAGCGCACGGTTGCTTCTTTGGCGTATTTCGCTGAAACCCAGTGAATAACACCACGCACTTTACGTCCCTCCGGATTCTTACCCAATGTATCCGGATCATAAGTACAATGAAGCTCTTTAACGTCACCATTGTCGTCCAGAACGGCTTCGTTAGCCCTGATAACATAAGCGTTACGCAAACGCACCTCGCCATCTTTTACCAGACGCTTGTACTTTTTATTGGCGCTCTCTCGATAATCCGCACGGTCAATGTACAGTTCACGTGTAAACGGCAAGTCCCGTGTGCCCATCTCTTCCATTTTTGGATGGTTTTTACCTTGAACTGTCTCTTCCTTGTCTTCCGGATAGTTGGTGATCACCACCTTAATCGGATCCAGAACCGCCATGCGGCGCTCGGCCATCTTATCCAGATCATTACGAACTGCATCTTCCAGCAACGTCATATCACTAACGCTATTAACTTTACTGATCCCAACTGCAGCACAGAAGTCACGAATCGACTTAGGGGTAAAACCACGACGACGCATACCGGCAATGGTCGGCATACGCGGGTCGTCCCAACCATTGACTTTGCCACTTTCAACCAGCTGCGTCAGCTTACGCTTCGAAGTAATGGTATAGGCCAAATTCAGTCGCGAGAACTCAATTTGCTGTGGGTGACACGGCGCACTGATATTATCCAAGACCCAGTCGTACAGTGGGCGATTAACCTCAAACTCCAGGGTACACAGCGAATGTGTAATGCCTTCCAGCGCATCCGAAATACAATGAGTAAAATCATACATCGGATAGATACACCACTGATCACCGGTGCGAATATGGTGCAGACGACGAATACGGTACAACACCGGATCACGCATCAACATGTTCGGGTGTGACATATCAATTTTCGCGCGCAGCACCATTTGACCATCGGCATACTCGCCAGCTTTCATCTTACGGAACTGCTCCAGGCTTTCTTCTGCCGGACGCTCACGGTACGGGCTTTCTTTGCCCGGCGTCTGGAAATTACCACGATTTTTAGCAATATCTTCCGCTGGCTGTTCGTCGACGTAAGCCACTCCCTTCTGGATCAGTTCTTCGGCAAAATTATACAGGTCATCAAAATAGTCGGAGGCGTGGTGAACCTCTCCTTCCCACTCAAAACCTAACCACTTGACGTCTTCCTGAATTGAACGCGCAAACTCTTCGCTTTCTTTGGCCGGATTCGTATCATCAAAACGGAGATTACACGGCGCCTGATAATCCCTGGCAATTCCAAAGTTCAGGCAAATGGACTTGGCATGTCCCACGTGCAGGTAACCATTCGGCTCGGGTGGAAAGCGCGTATGGACTTTGCCATCATTTTTACCCTCCGCAAGATCCTGATTAATGATATTGCGGATAAAGTTAGTTGGCGTTGAATTTTCAGTAGTGTTATCCGTTGCTTTAGTCTCAGACATGTTGGAATTGCTCACACATTCATCAAAGTTATAAACACTGAGCCCGTTGGCCCAGACGTCATTGCATTACTCGTAGCCACAAGAATGGCTAAAAACGTCACAAGAGAGTGATTTTAACGAGAAAAGCAGGCTATTGCGACAGCTTTTCCAGCAAATATGGTGCTATCGTAAGAAAAAATCAGCGATGATCAGAGTTCATTAATGTTCTGGACCATTTTCCTGCCAAGCTGCGCCAACAGGCGGCGCTCAGCGCTCACCGCAGCATCGTAAGTTGCAGTGTCGAAACTTTCGGTTAAGACAAAAGAGCGAACGCTCGAATGACCATTTTCATCTTCGAAGGTCACCGTCGCATGCAAATAAGCCGATAAATCACTGAAGCTAGCATCAAAGCGCTTAATATCAACGGCTAACGCCACATCCACCTGATCCGACTTACGCCACGGATACTCAAAAACATCTGCGGTACTCAGTTGCGTTGACAGTTCGTATTGCAGCGCCGCAATTATCTGCCCACGTAAGTCCGAGGCCCAGCGCTCGAATTCGGCAAACTGCATTTTGCTGCCTTCGGTACGGAGCGCGATCTGCGGCTTCTGCAGATAGTCCGCGATGGTCACGGGCCCCAGGCCAACCCGTAACTCGTTATTATAACTCTCAGGAGGCAGCGGGTTTTGCAACAGATAAAAATTGGCATTGGGTGAACGCGTTGAACAACCAGCCAGGACCGACAGTACAATAACAAAACTTAACAGCGACCTGATATTCATTGTTTATCCTTTCCATAAATTAACGCTTCAGGGTGACGCTCAATATAATCGGTTAAGACTCGAATCGAATGCGCCGCCTTAGAAAGTTCCTGTAGAGTTTGACTTAACTGATACTGCAACTCGGATTCAGAACCGTAGGAGTGGTCGATCGATTGCACTAACTGTTGGGTGTCAGTAAGCACAGCCTCCAGACCTTCAAAACTCGACTGAATGCTCTTGACCATGGCCGGAACCTGTTGA
The DNA here is from genome assembly GCF_020005365.1 of Kangiella shandongensis. Taxonomy (GTDB): domain Bacteria; phylum Pseudomonadota; class Gammaproteobacteria; order Enterobacterales; family Kangiellaceae; genus Kangiella; species Kangiella shandongensis. Next base: position 80,440 of record NZ_JACNML010000010.1, read on the forward strand.
TTGACCTGTTTCGCCAATACCTCGTACTCATCCATGGTTTGCTTAAACTCCATGGCAACCGGCTTGATCTCACGATTAAACGTTTCCGCCACCCGACCATACTCTTCAATCGTTTGATTTAGATTATTCAAACTAGCCTGCAGATCGGTTTCGGTGATCAGCTGATTAGCGTTTTTCAGCAACTCATTCATATTACTGGCAATGTCAGCCAGAGGAAGCTTCGATACTTCATCGGCAAACGCGCTCAATGCACTGGGAGCCGTGGGCAACTCAGGAGTGCCTTTGATAATGTTCCTTTTTCTTACTTCAACATCTGGCCGGAACTCAAGGGCGATACGCATTTTTCCCGTAACCAGACTCTGAGTTTCCAGAGTCCCCTTTAAACCTTTTTCAATAATGCGGCTGGTCACTTCACGAATATCATCACTGCGCTGTCCGTTTAACCCCTTGAAACTATCCGGATAAATGTCCACATAAACCGGAGTATAAATATCCAGGCTCTCACTGTCCGTCACCACCTCGATCTTTTTCACAACACCCACTTTGACCCCTTTAAATACCACCGGGGCTCCTTCATCGAGGCCAGCCAGCGAGCCATCAAAAAACATCACAAAGCGTTCGGCCGAATCGTTGAAACTTCCTTTGGCAAAGAACATGACGGCGCCAATGAATAACACAATAGCGCCGAGTACAAAGCCGCCAATGGCAGTGGATTGCGATTTATTGCTCATAATACAAAAACGTTCCTATTCATGTTCATGCCTCTCCTCGAGTCAGAAAGCGTCTGACCGTATCATGTTCTGAATGGTTAACCAGCTCTTTCGGATCACCGGTAGTCAACATAGTTTTACTGTCAGCGTCTAAAAAGACCGAGTTATTGCCAATGGTAAAAATGCTGGCTAATTCATGGGTCACCACGACCACGGTACAACCCAGATTATCACGCAGTTGCAAGATTAAATCATCTAACAACCTCGCACTGATAGGATCGAGTCCCGCCGAAGGCTCATCCAAAAAAAGCATATCCGGATCCAGCGCTAAAGCGCGCGCCAAACCGGCACGCTTGCGCATACCCCCACTGATTTCAGAAGGGTAATAATCTTCAAAACCATTCAGCCCCACGAGAGCCAGCTTTAAAGAAGCCAGGTGCCGTATATCCTGCTCCGACAGATCCGTATACTCGCCTAATGGCAGTGCAATATTCTCGGCCAGAGTCATCGAGCTCCACAGAGCGCCGCTTTGATACAGCACACCGCAACGCTGCATGAGCTTTTGGCGTTGCTTTTCTGCGGTCTGCCAGAAATCAATAAAGCTTTCATTACCACCATGAGTCTCGCCCCCGCCGTTACGGAACAACACCTTACCGGCGGCGGGTTCCTTGAGGCCAATAAAGTGCTTTAGCAAGGTACTTTTGCCACAACCACTGCCGCCCATGATGATGAAAATGTCATGCTGATTGATATCAAACGTCAGCTCACGTTGCACCACGAAATCACCATAAGCCATGGTAAGGTTATCGGCGCGAATAATTGGAAGATAAGCAGACGCAGAAGACATCATTAAATCCCCAGAAGGCTGGTTACAATGGCAAATAAACCATCAATGACAATAATAAACACCACTCCAGCCACCACCGCCGAAGTTGCCGCATCCCCCACCGCCGAAGCACTGCGTCCCGACATGATACCATTCATGCAACCTGTAATGGCGATAACGATGCCAAAGATAAATGCCTTAATCAGCCCCAGACTGATATCGATCATATCCACCGCATTCAGGGTCTGATTCCAGTACTCAGTAAAACTCAGTCCCATGGCACCAATACTAATGGCAGCACCGCCCAAAATACCCAACACGTCAGCATACAAGCTCAGCAATGGCATCATGATAACTAGAGCCAGTATTCGCGGTAGCACCAGAAAATCCATGGGTGAAATTCCCAAGGTTTTAAAGGCATCAATCTCTTCGTTGACCTGCATGGTGCCAATGCGGGCAGCAAAAGCAGCACCGGTGCGACCCGCCATGATAATGCCAGTCATCATGCAGCCCATTTCCCTGACCATGGCAATACTAACCAGATCGGCGACGTAAATTTCAGCACCAAACTGTCGCAGTTGAACCGCACCGACAAAAGCCAGAATGATCCCCACCAGAACACTAATCAAGGTCACAATCGGCAGTGCCTCAGGCCCGGTATCGGACAGGATCTCTCTCAGATCCCGGCCTCGAAAACGAGCTTTTCCTCGGAATAAGCGCAAAACGCTTTTAACGCTTTCGCCAAGGAAGAAGAAAAAATTGAGTGCCTCACGGTAATCGGTAATGGCTTTATCACCAATATTGGACAGTAACGAAGACTTAGCTTTCTGTTTATTTGTTCCCTGACGCTCGGGCACCTTCCCCGCCAACGCCACCAGTTGCATCACACCCTCCGGGAACGCACCCAACTCCAACGTAGCTCCCTGTTGTGACGCCAGCTGTTTGAGACGCAATAGCAGCGAAATCAGCGCACTGTCCCATTGTTCAACTGCGGCTCCCGTTACCTTATGAAACGCCATCTGCTGATAAGCTTGTATGATCTGATCGGACGTTTCCAGCTCTTGATGAATCGTCCAGTCGCCAGCCAGCAACAGCTCTCTAGCCCCCTGGTGCTCGGTGATTTCAAATCGCTCGCCATTCATCGATTAACAATAAATCCTTGTATACTTAGCATGCCAGGCCATAAGTCTTTGTTTCTATTGCCTGAGGTTTGTTTATAGTAGCCGACGCATGCGGTAGTAGCAACAATTGCCGTTAGCTCCATAGTTGTCTTCTGTCAGTATTACCGGGTCTCTTTCCTTTTGCGCCACAATATAGGACAATAGCCTCCTAAATGCAGCTCCAACGACACTCTATGCCAGCGAAGAAATCTTCCACCACAAATTTCGAAACACAGCTAGAAGAACTGGAATCCATTGTTGCTCAACTGGAAACTGGCGAATTGCCGCTGGAAGAATCTCTGAAGGTATTCGAAAAAGGGGTTAAACTGTCACGTCAATGCCAGCAGCTTCTATCCGAAGCCGAACAGAAAGTGACTATCCTGATGGAAAACCAAGAGCAGAATTTTACAGCCCCCGAAGACAACTAACTACACCATTCATGACCATCGAACAGCACTTGCAGCAGTGGCAGGGCCAAGTCTCTGAGCTATTACAGCAACGCTTGCCTGCCGCCGACTCATCACCTCATACCTTACATCAGGCCATGCGCTATGGTGCACTAAACGGTGGCAAACGCATTCGCCCGATTTTGGTCTTCGCAACTGGCCAGGCGCTGGGAGCGGATGACGTTGATCTGAGTTATCCGGCCATGGCTGTTGAGCTCATCCACTGTTATTCACTGGTCCACGACGATCTGCCGGCAATGGATGATGATGATTTGCGTCGTGGTAAACCCACCTGTCATATCCAGTTCAACGAAGCGACAGCAATACTGGCGGGTGATGCACTGCATACCCAGGCCTTCGAAGAGCTATCTGGCGCAGAATTCAGTCATCGCGCAACACCCCAGCAGCTGGAAATGATTCAGGTGCTGGCCAGAGCCAGCGGCTCGCTGGGAATGGGCGGCGGACAGGCCATCGATCTCGAGTCAACACAGAAGATGATTGATCTGGATACGCTGGAAAACATGCACCGCATGAAAACCGGGGCTTTAATAAAAGCCAGTGTCTTACTTGGCGCCTTATGCGCCGGTCCATTAAAGCCAGATGAGCGGCAAGCATTAGAAAGCTATGCCGACGCTATCGGCCTTGCTTTTCAGGTCAAAGATGACATCCTGGACATTGAATCCGACACACAAACCCTGGGCAAGCCACAAGGTTCAGACCTCGAAAAAGACAAAAACACCTATCCAGCTCTGCTGGGAATCGAAGGCTCGCGGCAAAAACTCGACGATTTATTACAATTAGCGCTACAAGCCTTGGCGAAGTTACCCTACAATACGCAGTTATTAGCCAATTTGGCTCAATTTATTGTCCATCGAAACGCGTAGCCAATATATTAATTTTGAGACTGTTTTAGACCTATGAGCACTGATCTTTATCCACTATTGACGCAAATCAACTCGCCAATCGACCTGAGAGAGCTTGATAAAGGCCAGCTGGGCGATGTGGCTGATGAGCTACGTCAATACCTGATTAACACGATCAGTCAGTGTGGGGGCCACTTCGCCGCCGGTCTGGGTACGGTCGAATTAACCGTTGCCCTACACTATATGTTCAACACTCCGGATGACCGCATCGTTTGGGATGTTGGTCACCAGGCTTATCCACACAAAGTATTAACCGGGCGCCGGGAACAGCTGCATACTATCCGCCAAACCGATGGTTTACATCCCTTCCCTGTTCGTACCGAATCAGAATACGATACCTTTGCCGTGGGTCATTCCAGTACGTCGATCAGCGCAGCCCTCGGGATGGCGTTAGCGGCAAAACAGCGTGGTGAAGACCGCCAGTGTGTTGCCGTTATTGGTGATGGCGCGCTCACCGGCGGCATGGCTTTTGAAGCCATGAACCACGCCGCAGATACCGATGCCAATCTACTGGTTATTCTGAACGACAATGAAATGTCGATTTCAGAAAATGTCGGCGGTATGAACCGTTATCTGGCGAAACTGTTGGCGGGCCGTTTTTACCAGCGTGTACGCGAAACCGGTAAAAAAGCATTGCACGGTATCAAGCCTCTATCCGAGTTTGTCAGCCGCGCCGAAGAGCACATGAAAGGCATGGTGTTACCGGGTACTTTATTCGAAGAACTCGGCTTTAACTACAATGGCCCGATTGATGGACATGACTTACCAACCTTGCTCAATACCTTAAACAACATTAAAGAGCTTAAAGGTCCGCAGTTCCTGCACGTGGTCACGCGTAAAGGTAAAGGTTATGAACCGGCCGAAAACGATCCGATCGCTTATCACGGCGTTCCGATTTTCGATCCAAAAACCAGCGAGTTACCCAAAGGTGTAAAACCGAAAACCTATTCCAATATTTTCGGTGAGTTCTTGTGCGACATTGCCAAAAAAGACGAACGTGTGGTTGGTATCACCCCTGCCATGCGCGAAGGGTCAGACCTGATTCGCTTTTCCAAAGAATTCCCAGATCGTTATTACGACGTCGGCATCGCCGAACAACACGCCGTTACTGTCTCAGCAGGTTTAGCCTGCGAAGGTTTAAAGCCGGTCTGCGCGATTTACTCGACCTTTTTACAGCGCGGTTACGATCAGCTGATCCACGATGTGGCGCTGCAAAACTTAGACGTATTATTTGCGATTGATCGTGGCGGGTTAGTCGGCGGCGATGGCGCAACCCATAATGGTGCCTTCGATTTAAGCTACCTGCGCTGCATTCCGAATATGGTAGTGATGGCGCCGAGCGACGAAAACGAATGTCGCCAATGTTTATACACGGGTTATTTATACGAAGGGCCTGTCGCCGTGCGTTATCCGCGTGGCATGGGAACCGGCGTCGAAGCCGAAAAAACCTTTACCCCATTTGAAATCGGTAAGGGTGAAATTAAAAGAAAAGGTGAAAAAGTTGCGATTTTAGCCTTCGGCTCCATGGTAAAAACCGCCCTCGAAGCCGCCGAACAAATCAACGCCACCGTCGCCGATATGCGCTTCGTTAAACCACTCGACGAAGCATTAATCAAAGAACTGGCCGCAACCCACGACCAATTTATCACCATCGAAGAAAACGCCGTTATGGGCGGCGCCGGCTCAGCCATCAACGAATTTATCCTCAACAACGGCCTCAGCATCAAAGTCAAAAACCTCGGCCTACCCGACCGCTTTGTTGAACACGGCGACACCAAAGATTTGCTAAAAAGAATAAACTTAACCGCAGAAGATATTGTAAAAAGTTTATAATTTTTTGCTTCCTTCGTAGGGTGCGTCATGACGCACCGTTCCCTCTTGGTTCTTTGATGGGTTACGCTTCGCTAGCCCATCCTATTTAGCTGTGACCAAAGGAAACACCTTTAGGTAATTTGGAATCTTGCCGTAGGTTGGGATGAGCCTACGAGCCCCAACACAAAAACAAATATGTTGGGCTTCATTCTTCAGCCGAACCTACATTTACTTTCTACTCACCATAAAAAAGACCAACTATTATCGAACCCAAAACTCCTAAAAGCAAAGCCCAAGCAGAAGATATAAGAATTGAAAGTATCGGATATCTTTTTATCCAGTCAGCTATAACATAAAAGCGTTCTTTCGTAATCTTTCTTAATTCAGATTTTGCAATTGTCAGTGTTTCAGAGGATACTCTTTCCTTGCGCATACGCTCACAGCATTCATCACAAATAATTGGTAAATGGCAAGAATAAACAATATCCTCTTTAACACCATTCATATCGAAAATACAACCACGTGTATCGTCATGAGTGAAGTTAGTTATTTGATCTGATGTTGGGATTCTATTTTGGTTACGCAAATAAACCAATGAGTATGAATATAAAAGTCTTTTGACTACATTCTCTAAAGGAATATCTTCGAACTTAAGATACCTGCTTATCTCAAAAAACGTAAATATAACAACATTATTATCTAATCTTCGTGTGTAATAATTCTCTTGAAGAGGAACGGCAGTCAATATCACCAATATATCAACGTCTTCCTTTTTTGGAGTTTGACTTGCAAGTAATCCATCACTGTAAGCCCACATTTCGAGATCTGAATCCACCCTTAAATCATAAGAATGGAGAGCTGAAGTTACCTCAAAGATATTGGACTTAGCTCTTTGTAATGATTTTTTGTCAAAATCTCTAGGCAATATCCCTAAAGAGCATACCTCAATTTTTACTTTATTCATTCCCTCCCCCTACTGTTACATAATTTCGGTGCGTTTCAACGCACCCTACAAATATACTCTACCAATCTGTAACAATAGTAAAGCAAACCCACCCGCCAATAAATCATCCACCATTATGCCAAAACCGCCATGAACTTTTCTGTCTAGCCATTTAATCGGCCAGGGTTTTAGGATGTCGAAGAAGCGGAAGAGGATAAATCCTGCTAACGCCCATGGCCATGAAACTGGGATGGCAATCATGGTGACGAGGTAGCCGCAGATTTCGTCCCAGACGATGCCGGGGTGATCGTGGACGCCGAGTTTTTTGGCGCTGTAGTGGCACAGGCCGATACCGACGACGGAGAGTACAAGAGTAGCGAGCAGGTAGTAAGGTAATGGTAAAAAGGACAGTCCATACCAGACTGGAATCGCGACAAGGGTTCCCCAGGTTCCAGGGGCTTTCGGCATCAATCCTGAACCAAAACCAAATGACAGAAAGTGCAGTGGATTAGTCAGTACTGACTTTTTAAGTGATGATTGAGTCGGTTGCGTCATAGCGTTATTGGTTATTAATTGAAATGTTGCCAACTGGTGCGGGTTGCTTCGAACGGCGCTCCGTCGAATTCAACAGTGAGCCCTTCTTTAGTTATTCGCCCAATTCGAGTGGCGTTCACATCATAGCGCTCAGCCAGATTTAACACTTTATTACGGTACTGATTGTTAGTGGTGAAACAGAGCTGATAATCATCACCACCATTCAGGGCAAACTGACGAGCTTGCTCAAGCCCCACTACTTCGACCAATGCTGCAGACACGGGTAAAAACTCTGCATCGACAACTGCTCCACATTGGCTCTGCTGCAAGATATGCCCCAGATCGGCCATCAGGCCATCGGAAATATCCAAGCCACATTGTGCAAACTTGGTTAACTTACGCGCGAACTTAAGCGGTAACTGCGGCGTGGTCAGGGCCTGCCATAGCATTTGCTCTGCATCAGTAAGCTCTTGCTTACCCGGTAAAGCTTTATCAGCCAGTTGCAGCGCCGCTGCCGCTTCACCAAGATAACCAGTGACCCAGATATCATCGCCGACCTGTGCCTTATTGCGTTGCAGCAGGCGTCCATTCTTTACCGTACCGGAAGCCGTGATATTAATGGTCAGCGGTCCCTGCGTAGTATCGCCGCCGACTAATGGAATCTTGAATAACTTACTTGCCTCTTTCAGCCCCTGACTAAAACCTGCTAGCCAGTCCTCACTAACCTCTGGCAGGGTGATCGATAAGGTGAAGGCTAAAGGCTTGGCTCCCATCGCCACTAAATCACTGACATTGGCTGCTAAAGCTTTGTAGGCGATAAGCTCGGGCTGCAACTCGGAAAAGAAATGAACACCATCAACCAGCGTATCGGTTGAGGTGACTAACTGATAGTTATTCGGAATATCGAAAATAGCACAGTCATCGCCAATTCCTTTGACTACTACCGGCCTGTTACTGTTGTTAGCCGAACTTGAGCTAAAGTCGTAATGAAAATTAAAGTAACGCTCTATCAGATCAAACTCGGCCATAATAACGGTAATTATTCGTGCGGACGCAGTGCTTTGCTGATCTTGTCCAGGACACCGTTAATAAACTTATGACCATCGGTCGCACCGAACGTTTTGGCCAGTTCAATACCTTCGTTAATCACCACGCGGCGTGGAATATCAATTCTGTTTTTTAGCTCAAACGCTGACAAACGAATGATCGCACGTTCTACCGGGTCAATGTCTTCCATCTCACGATCGACCGCAGGCGACAAAACTTCATCGATTTCATCCAGGTCAGTTAACACACCGTGAAATAACTCTTGAAAGTAAACCGTGTCCACCTTCTTGCTGTTCATGGTTGCCATATATTGTGCTTCAATTTCATTTAAAGCATTACCCGTCATTTGCCACTGATAAATCGCCTGCATCGCATATTCGCGTGCTTTTCGACGTGCTGCGGGTTTAAAGTTGTGTTCCATAATAAACGCTCTTATTCTCAGTTAGCCAATCAATTTACGGGTTAAGTTAATCATTTCAATTGCCGTCGCTGCAGCTTCACCACCCTTGTTCATTTTCCTCGGGTTGGCACGCTCTTCCGCCTGCTCTTCAGAATTCACCGTTAAAATGCCAAAAATTACCGGCAAGTTATGCTTGATAGAGACATCCATCAATCCTCGGCTCGATTCGGCGCAGACGTAATCAAAGTGCGGCGTATCGCCACGAATAACCACACCGATCGCTATCACCGCATCGTATTCACCGTTGATGGCCACCTGTTGTGTGGCATACGGTAATTCATAGGCTCCGGCAACATCAAAGCGCGTGATTTTTTCAGCAGGAACCTCCAGCTCGGCAAACTTCTGCTCGACGCCCTCGATCATCATATCAATAATCGGCTGGTTGAATCGCGCATGGACAATAGCAATCTTGCCGCCCTGATACTTAGTCTTTGAAAAATCTAATGTAAAGTCACTCATAAAGCTGCTAACTACTGGAAATATGGCGTATTGTAATATGAAAGTGCTACTTTGAGTATGATTATCTCAAATAATCCTTTATATTACGGCCTGTTCTCGTCTTTTTTAAGGCCTGAGGGACATAAATAAAAAATTTTTATTAGAAAAATAACGTAGGGAACTACCATGAAACTACCAAAACCTAATTTTCCTTATCCTCTTTATTCAAAAACAGCAAGCTGTTTATCGGGGCCATCGTCGCCGTGGCACTTTATGTTGTCTTACGTAACTCCATATTTTACGCGGAACCTGGCTATGTCTATCATGTCCGCACCATTACTGGCAGCGAATATGCGGTCAGCGATGTGGGCTACCAGTTTTTCCTGTTTGGTCGTTGGAACTCTTGGAAGCGTGCCATGACAGTACAGGCGGTAAAAGGCGGTCATGAGAATAACGTCAGTGCCGAAAACGAATCATCTCAAGGTGGTAGTGCCAGCCTTGCACCGATGAACATCGTGTTCCTGGATCAGGTAGATGCCAATGCGCAGGCCACCGTTCGTTTCTCGATCCCAACGGATCAGGCCGGCTTTCTGAAACTGGCGCATGAATACCGTACTCCGGAAAACTTTTTGCGTACCGCTCTGATTCCAGCCTTTAAGGAAACGCTACAGGCAACAGCGTCTTTAATGAGTGCTGAAAATTATTACTCTGGAGGCCGCACCGAGTTTAATACGGAATTTGAAAACCAGATGGGACTGGGAATTTATATCGTTCGCCGCGAAGAAAAGCGTGAGCTGATTAAAAAAAGTCAGAGGGGTTCTGCCAATGTAACCCTTGGTAAAGATCAGCAGCAATATGGTGACGAAGTCAAAATCTCATTCGTGGTTGAAAAGCGTCTAGATGAAAATGGCTTACCAATGCGCAAAGAACAGAAATTCACAGGCTTTGGTGTCCAGGTGGTTGATGCCCGTGTCACGGATATGCGTCCGAATACTCGCTTTGTTGAACGCATGCAATTGAAACAGAAAGCATCTGCCGATCGTGCTATAGCGCGCGAACAACGTATTCAGGAAGAAGAGCAACGCCTTCTGGCTATTGCTCGAGGTGAGCGTGAAGTGGCGGAGCGTCAAGCTCAGGCCAAAGTTAGTCAGATCCAAAAGACTACCGATGCGGAAACTGAAAAGCAGCTGGCCTTAACCGAAGCGCAGAAATTAAAAGAGCAAGCTGAAATCCAGAAACAAACCGCCGAGATCAACCTGGAAAAAGCGCGCATCGAAGCCGAGACTCGCCGCACCCTGGCAGATGCCGAAGCTTACCAGAAAGAAGTTATCTTAAAAGCAGATAATGCTCTGGCACAAAAGCTCGAGGCTGAAATTGAAATCCAGAAACTTTGGGCCGATGCCTTCGCAAAACGCCAGGTTCCAACCAATGTATTCGGCGGTAGCGGTGGCAGTACGCCAACAGGCTCAGACTCTGAAACTAAGGCCTTTATGCAAATGCTGACTCTGGACGCTGCCAAGCGACTGAGTTACGACCGCGACATAAAAAAATAACTTAGCTACAAAAAATCCCGCCGCGGCGGGATTTTTTATGGATAACAACGGATTACTTATTCGGCGTAATGTGCTCGACGATTTCGAGGCCGTAACCACCCAGTGCCGTATATTGAGTACCGGAGCTTAACAAACGCATTTTTCGCACGCCCAGGTTGACCAGAATCTGCGAACCGATACCCACAGTACGCTTCTTCTTACGTTGTTGTTCCTGAGTGAGCGATTCACCATGGTCTTCACGCTCAAACTGACGAATACGATCCAGCATTTCATCGCCAGATTCTTTCTTACCCAACAAGACTAAAACGCCTTCACCTTCTTCGGCGATTTTTTCAATCGATTGACTGACAGTCCAGCTTTTGCTTTTACCGCGCTGCGACTCCAGTAAGTCAGAAAGGCTATCCGTTAAGTGAACACGCACTAACGTCGACACATCGTTTGTCGGGTTGCCCTTCACCAGGGCAAAATGAATTTGCTCGTCGATGGTATCTTTAAAGGTATGCAAACGGAAATCACCGTGTTCCGTAGGCCAGTGGCACTCACTGATCTTTTGAACCATCTGCTCTTTTTCCGTGCGGTATTCTATGAGGTCCGCAATGGTGCCCATCTTAAGGCCGTGCTCCTGCGCAAAGACTTCAAGGTCTGGGCGACGTGCCATGGTTCCGTCTTCATTCAAAATCTCGACAATCACCGCCGAAGGATCAAAGCCCGCCAATCGCGCTAAATCGCAGCTCGCTTCGGTATGCCCGGCACGGTTTAACACCCCGCCCTCTTGCGCCATAATCGGGAAAATATGTCCCGGCTGCACAATATCTTCCGGCTTGGCGTCTGGTGCCACGGCGGCCTGTACCGTACGCGCTCGATCTGCTGCCGAAATACCCGTCGTAACCCCAGTCGCCGCCTCGATGGATACGGTAAAATTGGTACTGAATTTCGCGCCATTATTGGCTGACATCAGCGGTAGATTGATCTGCTCACAACGTTCGCGTGTCATTGGCAAGCAAATCAAACCACGACCATAACGTGCCATAAAGTTAATATCTTCAGGGCGAACCTGGCTCGCCGCCATGATCAAGTCGCCTTCATTTTCACGGTCTTCATCGTCCATCAAAATAACCATTTTACCCTGACGGATGTCTTCGATGATTTCTTCAATACTATTTAATTTCATAACGTTCGGCCTATTCGGCTTTATCTGCGTGCATTAAGCGCTCAAGGTAGCGCGCGATAAGATCGATCTCTAAATTTACCTGGGTTCCAGCCCGGTAGCTGTCGGCAACCGTTTCCTGCAACGTATGTGGAACTAAGTTAAGGCTGAACTGATCTTTTTCAAGGTCATTCACCGTTAAACTGGTACCATCAACGGTAATCGAGCCTTTGATGGCGATGTATTTTAACACCTCTTGCGGTGCTTTAATTTTGTATTGGATGGAGCGCGCCGCTTCTTCGATAGACACCACTTCACCAATCGCATCAACATGTCCACTGACCATATGCCCACCGAAACGAGTCGTCGGTAACATGGCTTTTTCAAAATTTACCGGCTGTTGTGGCTGATAATTTTTAAAACAGGTGACGTCGATGGTTTCAACCGACACATCCGCAGCAAAGCCTTGCTCAAATTTTTCGATCACGGTTAAGCACACGCCATTGCAAGCAATACTGTCGCCTAACTCAACGTCGCCCAACTCCAATTTTCCCGTATTAAAAACATAGCGAGCATCGCCGCCCTTCGCTTCGATCGACTCGATATAACCAGTCGCCTCAATAATTCCAGTAAACACAGTTTAGTCCACTCGGTTGTAAGTTAATTTCAAATCCTGACCAACTTGCCGAACATCCTTAAGTTCAAAATTAATCGCCTGGCTCATCGCCTCGAACGGCAATTGAGCCAATGGCTTAGCATGGCTGCCTAATAATTTTGGTGCCATGAAGACCACTAACTCATCCACCAGATTGTGCTGCAGGAATGCCCCTAATAGTTCACCGCCGGCTTCAAGCAAAACATCATTAACTCCGTCATCTGCTAACGCCTGTAGCAGAGCCTCTAAATCAACGCGCCCTGCCTTTGCCGCAATAGTTTTCTGTCGTACGTTGCTTGGGTATTGGCTCTGATTGCTTTGGATACCAACCAGCCAGCACTCGCCCTCATTCGCAAAAATTTGAGCGCTTGTCGCAACTTGCTGCTGCGAATCGATCACCACCCGCAGCGGCTGCTCAAAATAATGATCCTGTAAAAAGGTTTTATCGCGCACATTCAACGATGGATTATCGGCAACCACAGTACCAGCACCCGTAATGATAGCGCCAGCAGCGGCTCTTAGTTGTTGCACCTGCTGCCGAGCTTGTGGCCCGGTAATCCACTGGCTTTCCCCACTGGCCATAGCGGTTCGTCCATCCAGGCTGACAGCGGTTTTCGCTACGACTCGCGGCAGAGCAGATGTCATGCGTTTAATAAAGCCTGGGTTAAGCGCCTTGACTTCCTGTTCCATCAGCCCGCTCGCCACTTCGATACCCGCATCTTGCAAAATCGTTATACCGCGGCCAGAAACCCGAGGATTTGGATCGGTCATCCCACAGATCACTTTGCTCACACCGGCATTCACCAGGCCTTCCGCACAAGGCGGCGTTTTACCATGATGAGAGCAAGGTTCCAGCGTGACGTAAGCCGTTGCGCCAGTCGTATCGTGACCGAGTTGCTCAGCATCAAAAATGGCATTAACTTCGGCGTGCGGCAGCCCTGGCTTTTCATGCCAGCCCTGACCAATCACGGTATGATCTTTCACTAAAAGACAGCCGACGCGAGGGTTGGTCCTTGTGGTAAACCAACCTCGCCTGGCTAGTTGAATAGCTCGCGCCATATAGCGCGAATCGTCAGCATTAAAATTCATAAATATCGAGCGGATTATTTGTCGCTCTGTAACTTATCGATTTCCTCACGGAATGCTTGGACATCCTGAAAACTTCGATAGACGGAAGCAAAACGAACATAAGCGACATCATCTAATGCTCGTAATGCTTTCATCACTTCTTCACCCACCACTTTAGCTGAAACTTCTCGTTCACCTAAAGCTCGCAGGTTGGATAGGATTTTATTAATAGCGGCTTCCAGATCTTCAACGCTAACCGGGCGTTTTTCCACGGCTTTAGCCAGTCCCGTGCGCAGCTTCAGTTCATCGAACGGCTCTCGCGTGCCGTCCGATTTAATGATCTTGGGCATCACCAGCTCTGCACTTTCGAACGTCGTATAGCGTTCACCACAGGACAAACACTCACGACGCCGTCTAACCTGACTGCCGTCGGCGACCAATCGGGAATCAATCACTTTGGTATCTGGGTGAGCGCAAAATGGGCAATGCATAGCCGCTAATCCTTTCTTTTCTGATTACTTATAAACAGGGAAGCGCTTCGTTAGCTCCAAAACTTTGGCTTTAACGTCACTAATCACCTGCTCATTATTGATATCATCAAGAATATCACAAATCCAGCCAGCAAGCTCCGTAACTTCCACTTCTTTAAAGCCACGCGTCGTCACCGCTGGCGTCCCAAGGCGCAAACCACTGGTCACGAAAGGCGAGCGAGGTTCATTCGGTACCGTATTCTTATTAACAGTAATATTGGCACGACCTAACGCTTCTTCCGCATCTTTACCGGTAATATCCTTGCTAATAAGATCAACCAGGAATAAGTGGTTGTCGGTACCACCGGAAACAATATCTACGCCGCGTTCAACGAACACTTTTGTCATAGCCTGGGCATTGACTTTGACTTGCTTTTGCATGGCTTTGAATTCATCACTCAATGCTTCTTTAAAGGCTACAGCTTTAGCTGCGATAACATGCATCAATGGGCCACCCTGACCGCCGGGGAAAACAGCAGAGTTCAGTTTCTTCTCCAGCTCAGGATTTGATTTCGCCAGAATAATACCACCACGCGGACCAGCTAAGGTTTTGTGCGTGGTAGAAGTAACCACATCGGCATGCGGTATAGGATTTGGGTATTCTCCCGCTGCAATTAAACCTGCAACGTGCGCCATATCAACAAACAGGTAAGCACCAACTTTATCGGCTATTTCACGGAACTTAGACCAGTCAACCACACGAGAGTATGCCGAGAAGCCAGCCACAACCATTTTTGGCTTATGCTCCAGCGCCAGACGTTCCACTTCAGCATAATCAATATAACCGTTTTCATCGACGCCATATTCAATAGAGTTATAAATCTTACCAGAGAAGCTTACTTTGGAACCGTGGGTTAAGTGACCACCGTCAGACAGGCTCATACCTAAAATGGTATCGCCCGGCTTAATCAACGCCATATACACCGCAGCGTTCGCTTGCGAGCCTGAGTGCGGCTGCACGTTCGCGTAATCCGCGCCAAACAGTTCTTTAACGCGTTCGATCGCCAACTTCTCAGCGACGTCAACATACTCACAACCGCCATAATAACGCTTATCAGGATACCCTTCGGCGTACTTATTGGTGAGAACCGAACCCTGCGCTTCCATCACACGCTTACTGGTATAGTTCTCGGAAGCGATAAGCTCAATGTGCTCTTCCTGACGTTTCTCTTCTGCATCGATAGAAGCAACTAACTCAGGATCGAAATCTCTTAGTGACGTGGTGTTACCCAACATACCTCAATTCCCCTAATGTTCATTAAAAAATTGCCGTCATTTTAACCGATCCCATAGGGAATTGCGCCCAAAATCATCGCTTATTTTGCAGTTTGGTTAGTCCTTATAACTTCGAGTGATAGCCTAAAACCAGCCACGAAGATTATCATCCAGCTGTACCCGACAGCGTTTGTACTGACGGGCGTAATTTAAGGAGCGCGCCTTAACTTTATTCGCCACTTTCAACAGCCAACCTTTGTTCCGGTAAGTCCCACGTTTATAACCACCCCACCCTTCATGATAGGCCAGATACTGGGCTCGGGCATCCCATTTCGAGACCCCAAGTTTTTTGTGGGTGTTGTAGGTATACCAACCAATAAAATCTATCGCATCATCAAATTCATCGCGTTTGGCATTCCAGTTACCCGTAGAGCGGATATAGGTCTCCCAGGTACTTTCTAAAGCCTGCGCGTAGCCGTAAGCATCCGAGGGGCGGCCGACGGGAATAAAACCGAGAAACCATTCCATATCAGGACGGATGGTGCGATTAAACTTTGATTCCTGATGCATAACAGCCAGCTGAACATGGATGGGAGTTCCCCACTCTTCTTGTGACTCCAGGGCTGACTCGTACCAGTCCTCATCGGACAAAATATTACACAAATCACTGACATTACTCGGTTTATATGTCGCACAAGAACTTAATACGCTACTGAACGTCAGTATTATTAACATTTTTTTAAGCAAAGACCTATCCTTTCACATTTTCTAACAAGATTTTATGTATAAATGAATTTATCATGTTCAAATCAATGCTAAAATGCCGCCAAAATAGCAATAGACATTGATTTGTTCCATTAGGGAAAAACCGGGCAGCTAATTTATGAGCACGATCTTATTAGTCGACGATAACAGCAATATCCTAGCAAACACCGCCAAGAAATTGGAGGAAGCTGGCTATAAGTATGACTATGTTAACGAATATAAAACCGCTCTAAATTTTCTTCGGCTGTCCCGACCGTCGATCCAGATTGTGGTCGTCACCCTGAATAATTCGCTTGGCTACCCCATGATGCGTAAGCTCCACTCCTTGATGGCTGATCGAGCAACGATCATTGTGTATTCGAATAATAAAGATCGCTCGGTTGCCCATTGGACAAAAAAACACGGCATCCATCACTTCTTTGAACACCATCAGCAAGAAGAGCAGTTATTTAACCATATTAAGCGCTCACTCTATCGTCAGGGCCAATTTTTCTCACATCAACAACTGCTAAAACTGTCTCAGGTGCTTTCGAAGTATACCACGCAAGCAGAAAGGCTGGTTAAAGAGACCGCGCCACACTCAAAAAGTTTACAGGAACTGCAGCACAAACTCGCTCGTAAACTCGATGGAATTGATAATCAGCGTCGCTTTTTAGCAGAAGTACAAAAATAATCACTTCTTCATCTTACCGTTACAGGTAACCAGCTCCGAATCTTCGAGACAGGCGCTTCGTTCGATCTGAATAGTGGCATGGTTCAGGCCGTGCTCCTTACGAAGAAGTTTCAACATCACATCGATCATTCTGTCGCCATCATACTGGTCATGAATCAATGCATGGAACGTCATTAACGGCTCCTGTTCGCTGATACTCCACAAGTGCATATGGTGGATATCCAACACCCCATCCAAAGCCATCAATTGCTCTCGAATTTCCTGAGTGTCGAGCTCCTGAGGCTTGCCCTCCAATAGAATATGGGATGAGTCTTTGATCACATAATAGGCACTGCGCAAAATCAACATGGAAACGAATATAGAAAGTAACGGGTCGACCCACAGTAGTCCCCACTGCCAGATAATCAGCGCAGCAATGATTGCCCCAACGGATCCCAGCAGGTCTCCAAGGACATGTAATAAGGCGCTACGGACATTGATGTTAGAACCGCTGGAGCGATGCAACACCTTGAAGACCAGAATATTGACCAATAACCCCAATATGGCAACCGTCAGCATGGTGCCACTTTTAATTGGATTCGGTTCATAAAAGCGCTGGATACTTTCCCAGACAATCCATCCTGTCAGCAGAATTAAGAACATACCATTGGTATAGGCTGCTAATACCTGCAGGCGACCATAACCAAAAGTTCTTTTGTGATCTGCCGGTTTGGCACTTAATGTCATGGCATAAAACGCTAACAGCAATGCTGCCGTATCCGTCAGCATGTGACCGGCATCGGCCAATAACGCTAACGAACCGGATATGAGACCACCAATGACTTCAATAAGCATGAAGCCACCGGTTAACATCACCGCCCACAACATGTGCTTGCGGCTGGCTACAGGATGTTCATGATTTTTATCATCGTTCGCATGGGTATGACCATGAGGCTGCATAAACTCTCCTACTGCTCGACTGACACTACTATATCAACCCCTAGTTAATAATGGAAAAACTTGCCATGATATTTCAACACGCTGTAAGGTATTGATATGAGCAAAAACGAACCACCCATTGATCAGGCCAAAAGCTATTACAATGACTCCAGTTTCTGGAGCAAGTTAAGTTCGTTTGCCCGAAATCTGGGTGAAGAAACCATTGAGAAATTACTGACGTTATATTATTGCTTTCAGGATCCAGCGACCCCAAAGCAAGAAAAAATGGTGATAGCAGGTGCACTTGGCTACTTTATCATGCCCTTTGACGGCATACCCGATTTGCTACCCGGTGGTTGGACTGATGACATGGGTGTTCTAGCGCTGGCCATAGCCAAAGTGACGGCTTCGATAAACCATAAGCATATAGCGAAAGCCAAAGAGAAGCTTAACAAACTGCTCAACACGTCCTAAACTAGACCAAACTAAAAACAGTAGAAACGTTATGCCAGAACTACAAGAATTGCCTGAAAAAAATATTTTCCAAGCCTACGGTATCTTACTACTGCAAAATAACCACCGGTTTGTGCGTAAACTGAAAAAGCACTATACCCCATCGATCCACGGCCATAAGACCTGGAATAGCAGTTTCTTATTGATGGACTATTTTTTGCATAATGAAACACTGGAATACCAGCAAAATATCATGGAACTTGGTTGCGGCTGGGGCCCAGCCAGTATTTTCTGTGCTCAACACGCCTCCGCCAACCTCACAGGCATTGATCGAGACGATGAAGTATTTCCATTCCTGGAGGTCCAGGCAGCGTTAAATGAAGTTGAAGTAGCAACAGAACAGGCCAGCTTTGAGAAATTAACCAAAAAAAACTTAGGCAAATACGACCTGTTAATCGGTGCCGATATCTGTTTCTGGGAACAGTTAACCAAAATTCATTTTAACTTAATCAATCGTGCCTTTCAGTCAGGTGTCAAAGAAGTCGTTATAGCGGATCCCGGGCGCGATCCATTTTATGAATTGGCCGAAAAGTGTCTGGATAAGTATGAAGATTGCGACTTACTTGACTGGTACGCCACTGAACCGGAGCATTTTGAAGGCGAGATACTGCATATAAGGAACTCCAGATAATATAAACATGTAAAGGATTACCTGTGAAACAAACTCTACTTATACTTATTTATCTGCTAGTTACCTGTGTTGCCATAGGTATACACGTCTTTTCAGCTCCATTTGGGCAATGGGCTGGTACATTCTCAGAACCTCCCGCTATTTTGTTCTCGTTGTTAGTAACATTGGTGTTATCTCTGCTACTGAAGAAAAGCTTACCCTCCAGAAAGATACCCTTTAAGTTAAGGTATGCCCTCCCTTTAGGCTTATTGGGAATTTTAGGAGTTACTTACTTTAACCCTCCTTATCAGAGGCAATACTCTGCCCCGCATGATGTACTCAGTGCTACGCAAAAGTATATAGCAGAGCATCGAACAGCTTATACAAAAATACACTTTAAAAAAAGAAAGAAGCAGTGGTTTGATTCATTGAAAAGTCATTGCTGGGAGGCTATGTTAACTGGGCTGAAAGTAGACATGGATATTTTATATGTCATAAAATCCACTAAAGGTGAAATACAAGTTTTAAACAGCAATGAAAAGCACTGTGGTCGCCTAAATCAACCTTTTCCATAATGTGTAGTTATAAGACAATCTGGCACGCGCGGCAATTGTTGCTGTTTTTATAATCCAAGTTTAAAGGGTAGCAGCCAAAATTCCTTAAACATTCCTTAATAATCAATACTCCGAATAAATTCGAGAAGAATATCCACTTTAACCAAGGCGAAACAGGTGACCAACCGGAAACCTATTAGAGAGACGCTTATTTTGACGAGTCTATAAGCAATATAACTATAGAGAGGAGTCTTTAATATTACTGTAAGGTCGATATTTTTGTTCAATAGTCGAAAGTTTACAAATTAAATGTTCAGAATACTTTTTGCATACAATCTGATGTATTACGGTTCCCTGCTAACCCGTCCTATGCTGGCTACTCACAACATCCTTGATCTGGATCAGCTTTTCAAAACAGCAGTTAATTAAGCTAGAGGCTGAGTCATTAACCGGAGTCACCTCATGGAGCTTTTAAAGGAGCTGTTCTCAAGCCCATACGGTATTTTCAGTGCTGTTGGAATATTATTCATGCTTGCGATGGCTGCATTTTTTATTATCTTGTTCGTCAAAAAATCAGCTGAGAAATCCGATGACCAATAAAAAAGCCAGCTAAAAGCTGGCTTTTTATTCATCGGCTGTGAAAAACTAAATTACTCTTCAGTTTCTTCAACTTCAAAATCGTCTTCTTCAACGACTGGACGATCAACCAATTCAACGTACGCCATAGGCGCGTTATCGCCTGGGCGGTTGCCGCATTTTAGAATACGCAGGTAACCACCTGGACGATCTTGGTAGCGCTCACCAAGCTCGCTGAATAGTTTTGCAACCGCAGCATTGTCACGGATACGTGCAAATGCTACACGACGGTTAGCAACAGTGTCTTTTTTCGCTAAAGTAATTAACGGCTCAGCAACGCGACGTAGTTCCTTTGCTTTCGGCAAAGTTGTACGGATAAGCTCGTGCTCGATCAATGACGCAGTCATGTTACGGAACATGGCCTTACGGTGTGAGCTGTTACGGTTTAATTTACGACCTGATTTTTGATGACGCATATTGAGTTCCTCACTCTATTTAATCGCAGCCTGCTATAGTACTGCGAACACTTACTAAGCAGGGTTTCACCCTACAATTTTGAAATAATCATCAAACAATAATTACTTCGATTAAAAAGCTGGATACTCGTTACTTAGAATTAAGTAGAAGTATCCAGCTAAACGGTTAATTGGCTTTAAGCTTTAGGTTATTCGCCTAAGATGCTTGATGGTGGCCAATTTTCTAAACGCATACCCAGTGACAAACCACGAGAAGCAAGAACGTCTTTGATTTCAGTCAGAGATTTCTTACCAAGGTTTGGAGTCTTAAGCAACTCAACTTCAGTACGCTGAACCAAGTCACCAATATAATGGATATTCTCAGTTTTCAAACAATTAGCAGAACGTACCGTCAGCTCCAGATCATCAACCGGACGCAATAGGATCGGGTCGATTTCTGGCTCTTCTTTCTCGGGTTCAGCTTGTTTTTCATCTTTCAAGTCAACAAAGGCAGCTAACTGCTGTTGAAGGATAGTCGCGCTACGACGAATCGCTTCTTCAGGGTCGATAGTACCGTTTGTTTCCAGATCAAGAACCAGCTTATCCAAGTTTGTACGCTGCTCTACACGCGCAGATTCTACGGTGTAAGATACTTTCTTCATTGGGCTGAAAGAAGAATCCACTTGCAAGACACCAATCGGCTTATCTTCGCCTTCAGGTTGCTTACGAGTGTTTGATGCTTCATAACCACGACCAAGCTTAATCTTGATGCGCATGGTCAAAGCGCCACCTTTGTTCAAGGTAGCAATGTAGTGATCTTTATTCACTACTTCTGCACCAGAAACTTCTTCAATGTCAGCAGCAGTCACGACGCCTTCGCCTTTTTTCTGTAAAGTCAGAGTCACCTCATCCTTATCTTCCAGACGAACTGCCAACCCTTTTAAGTTCAAAAGGATATCGATCACGTCTTCTTGAACACCCTCAATTGCTGAGTATTCGTGAAGCACGCCGTCGATTTCTACTTCTGTCACTGCGGCACCAGGCATTGAAGACAACAGGATGCGACGCAGTGAGTTACCCAAAGTGTGTCCAAATCCACGCTCAAAAGGTTCCAAGATAACGCGAGCCTTCGTGCCCTCGTCTGATTCGACCTTAATTTGACGCGGAGTCAGAAATTCAGTTGCTGACATATTATCCCTCTCAAGGATTAAAAATTACTTAGAGTAAAGCTCTACAATTAGGTTTTCGTTGATGCTAGCGTCCAGTTCAGTACGCTCAGGAAGACGCTTGAACGTACCTTCCATTTTCTTTGCATCGACTTCAATCCACTCAGGCTTATCGCGTTGCGCTGCTAGCTCTAGAGCTGCAGTAATACGTGCTTGCTTCTGTGACTTTTCACGTACAGAAATCACGTCATCGGCTTTAACTGAGTAAGAAGGAATGTTTACCGTTTCACCGTTAACCAAAATTGCTTTGTGGCTAACCAGCTGACGAGCTTCGCCACGCGTAGAAGCGTAACCCATACGATAAACTACGTTGTCTAAACGCGACTCTAGTAATTGCAACAAGTTTGAACCAGTCGCACCTTTGATACGATCAGCTTCTTTGTAGTAATTACGGAATTGACGCTCTAGAACACCGTAGATACGACGAACTTTTTGCTTTTCACGAAGCTGTAGACCATAGTCAGAAAGACGGCTACGACGCGCGCCATGCTGACCTGGAACAACTTCAATCTTACATTTGGTCTCAATTGCACGTACGCCTGATTTGTGTCCAAGATCGACACCTTCACGACGTGACAATTTAAGTTTAGGACCTAGATATCTAGCCATTTTAAACTCCCGTTATTGTTACACACGACGCTTTTTAGGCGGGCGACAACCATTGTGTGGAATCGGTGTCACGTCAGTAATGTTGGTGACTTTAAAGCCAGCAGCGTTAAGTGCGCGAACCGCTGATTCACGACCTGGTCCAGGACCCTTAACGAATACTTCAACATTCTTCATACCCATTTCTTTTACTGTTTGAGCAGCGCGGTCAGCAGCTACCTGTGCAGCGAAAGGAGTAGACTTACGTGAACCACGGAAGCCAGAACCACCAGATGTTGCCCATGCAAGAGCATTACCTTGACGGTCTGTGATCGTAATGATGGTGTTATTGAACGACGCGTGAATATGCGCCATACCATCAACTACGGTCTTTTTAACTTTTTTCTTAGCAGTACGAGGTGTTTTTGCCATATTATTCCACCAAACTATTTCTTAATCGGTTTGCGAGGACCTTTACGGGTACGGGCATTTGTCTTCGTACGTTGCCCACGCAAAGGTAGGTTACGACGATGACGGATGCCTCGGAAACAACCCAAGTCCATCAAACGTTTAATATTCATGTTGATTTCGCGACGCAAATCACCTTCGACAGTAAATTTGCTCACCTCGTTACGTAGATTCTCAATTTGGTCTTCGCTCAAATCTTTGATCTTTGCAGTAGGTTCAACCCCTGCATCAGCACAGATTTTCTGTGCACGAGGACGACCGATACCATAGATAGCGGTCAGTGCGACATCAGCATGCTTATGTACCGGAATGTTAATACCAGCTATACGAGCCATTTAACAATATCTCCTAAATTAAATAAGCAGGCGTGAAAGGGCGGCTATTTTAGCCATCTCACGCCTAAAAATCAAACAATTATGTGTATTAACCTTGACGCTGTTTATGGCGCGGGTCAACACAGATAACGCGAACACTGCCGTGACGACGAATCACTTTGCAGTTACGGCACATTTTCTTAACAGAAGCACGAACTTTCATTTGTTACTCCAACATGCTTAGCGACGTACACGACCCGATGGGCCATGCTTTTTAAGATTTGCTTTTTTCAATACCGAGTCATATTGCTGCGACATCATGTGCGCCTGTACTTGAGCCATGAAGTCCATAGCAACAACTACAATAATCAATAGTGACGTACCACCGAAGTAGAACGGATATTCGAATAGCAAAATCAGAAACTCTGGCAACAAACATACCGAAGTCATGTAAAGGGCACCCCAGAACGTCAGTCTGGTTGTTACCTTATCTAAATAACTAGCCGTTTGTTGACCAGGACGAATACCTGGAATAAAGGCGCCTGACTTTTTCAGGTTATCAGCCGTATCGCGAGGGTTTTGCGTCAATGCTGTATAGAAAAAAGCAAAGAAGATAATACCCGTAGCGTACAACATCATGTACACCGGATTACCAGGTTGTAGGTTCTGCGCCAAAGTACTTAACCAATTGACTTCTCCAGCACTACCAAACCAAGACAATAATGTACCTGGGAACAGGACGATACTGGAAGCAAAGATAGCTGGGATTACACCGGCCATATTTAACTTCATTGGTAAGAAGCTACTTTGAGCTGCAAAAACTTTGTTACCTTGCTGGCGTTTCGCATAGTTGATCGTGATACGACGTTGAGCCGTTTCAAACCACACGATAAAGTAGATCACAGCAAGTGCGAACACACCGAATACCAGGATACCCAGTATATCTCGTTGTCCGTCATAGGCCTGTGAGAAAACTTGTTGAATCGCCTGTGGGAAACCTGCAACGATACCCACCAAGATAATAATAGAGATACCGTTACCGATACCTCTTTCCGTTATTTGTTCACCTAACCACATCAGGAACATAGTACCTGTAACCAATGTAGCTATCGCAACAAAATAGAACGAAAAGTCGGGATTCTCAACCAACCCAGGAACCATGCTAGGTAACTGAGTCGCCATACCGAACGCTTGAACTGTTGCCAGGCCGACCGTTAGATAACGCGTGTATTGGTTGATTTTACGGCGTCCACTTTCACCTTCCTTCTTGATCTCTTTCAAGCGAGGATCAACATAACTCAAGATCTGCATGATAATCGATGCCGAAATGTAAGGCATGATACCCAATGCTAGAACTGAAGCACGCTCCATCGCACCGCCAGAGAAGACATTGAACAAAGAAAAAATCGTATCTGAGTTCAATATCTGTTGTAGTGCCTCGGCGTTTACACCTGGAACAGGTACAAAAGAGCCTAGACGGAAGACTACAATAGCAATGAGCACAAACAACAGACGTTGTTTGAGCTCACTCAAACCACCGCTTTTTGCTAATTGCTGTGGTGATAATGCCATTATGCTTCAACCTTACCGCCAGCTGCTTCAATGGCTTTTTGTGCACCTTTAGTCACACGAACACCACCAGAAACGGTCACTGGACGTTCAATTTCACCAGACAAGATAATTTTAGCGTTCTCGATGCTGTTACCGATGATGCCTGCTTTTTTCAAAGTCAGCATATCAACAACGTCACCTTCTACTTTAGTCAGTTCGTTTAGACGAACTTCAGCAGTTGCCAAAGCTTTACGCGACTTAAAGCCGAACTTAGGTAAACGCTGCTTCAAAGGCATCTGACCACCTTCGAAACCAATCTTGTTGAAACCGCCAGAACGTGATTTCTGACCTTTATGACCGCGACCAGCAGTCTTACCGTCAGTCGAACCGATACCACGACCTACACGTTTGCGGTCTTTTTTACTACCAGGAGCTGGCATCAATGTATTTAAACGCATGATCTTACTCCTCAACACTAACCATGTAGTAAACTTTGTTTACCATACCGCGAGTTGCAGGAGTATCCTCAACTTCTACAGTATGACCAATGCGACGCAAACCTAGACCGCGCAAACAAGCCTTGTGAGCTTCTAAGCGGCTAATGCTAGAACGCGTCTGCGTTACTTTCATCATTTTCTTTGCCATCGTCTTAGTCCAAAATCTCTTCTACTGATTTACCACGCTTGGCAGCCATAGCTTCTGGCGAAGTCATTTGGTTCAAACCGTTAATCGTTGCACGAACGATGTTGATTGGGTTTGTAGAACCAACACTCTTAGCCAAGACGTTTTGGATACCTAGCACCTCAAAAACAGCACGCATCGCACCACCAGCAATGATACCAGTACCTTCTGATGCTGGCTGCATGTATACTTTTGATGCGCCATGACGGGCATTAATTGGATGTTGTAAAGTGTGGCCGTCTTTTAACTCAACCTGGATCATGTTACGACGAGCTTGCTCCATAGCCTTTTGAATTGCTACAGGCACCTCTTTCGATTTACCACGTCCAAAGCCCACTTTACCCTTACCGTCGCCAACAACAGTTAAAGCTGTGAAACCGAAAATACGACCACCTTTAACTACTTTAGCAACGCGGTTTACGTTGACTAACTTTTCAACTAAACCTTCTTGGTTATTCATATCTTTTGCCATGCTTCACACCTTAGAACTGTAAGCCTTTTTCACGAGCGGCGTCAGCTAATGCTGCCACACGTCCGTGGTATTTGAATCCACTGCGGTCAAAAGCAACTTGCTTTATGCCCGCTTCGATAGCACGTTCAGCAACCAAAGTACCTACTTGCTTAGCAGCATCCAGGTTACCCGTGTACTTAACGTCACCACGAACGGCCTTTTCCACAGTCGAAGCACTCGCGATTACATTACCGTTCTCACCGTTGATTACTTGAGCGTAAATGTGGCGAGGGGTTCTATTCACAACCAGGCGCGTTACACCTAGCCCATGCATTTTGGCACGACTTTTAGCCGCACGACGCAAACGTTGAATTTTCTTTTTCATGACCCTGCCCTACTATTTCTTCTTGGCTTCTTTACGAACAATATGCTCGTCAACATAACGAACACCTTTACCTTTGTAAGGTTCTGGCGGACGATATGCGCGGATATTAGCCGCAACCTGACCAACAATTTGCTTGCTTGCACCCTTAACGACGAGATCCGTTTGTGAAGGAGCTTCGATAGTAACGCCTTCTGGAATCTCAAATTCGATTGGGTGAGAAAAGCCCAGGGTTAAGTTCAATTTACGACCTTGAACCTGTGCACGGTAACCAACACCGATAAGCTTCAACTTCTTTTCGAAACCTTCGGTAACGCCAGTTACCATATTGTTAATTAATGCGCGGTAAGTTCCCGCCATAGCCCAGCTTTTAGCACTGTCTTTAGGGGCGAAGTTAACTTCGCCGTCTTCGACTTTAACGTCTACATCGTTATGTAGTTGTTCTTCAAGCTGACCTTTTGAACCTTTTACACTGATCACGCCATCTTTGATGTTGACTTCAACACCTGAAGGGATAGATACAGTGGCTTTTGCTACACGTGACATCTTTATTCTCCCCTTACGCTACAGTGCAGATGATCTCACCGCCGTGGCCTGCTTTACGTGCAGCACGGTCAGTCATCACACCTTGTGACGTTGAAACGACAGCAATACCAAGACCGCCGATGACTTTTGGAAGTTCATCAACTTTCTTGTAGATACGTAAACCTGGACGGCTTACACGCTTCAATTCGTCAATTACAGGACGACCTTGGTAGTATCTCAACTCAACAGTCATGGTTGGGATAGCACCTTCTTCAATGCTGTAACCATTGATAAAACCTTCGTCTACCAATACTTCAGCAATTGCTTTTTTAATTTTTGAAGCAGGAATTGTGACAGTTTTCTTCGTAGCAGTCTGGCCGTTACGAATACGAGTCAACATATCTGCTATAGGATCTTGCATACTCATGTGTGATTCTCCAACAGCTTACCAGCTAGCTTTTACCAGACCAGGAACGTCACCTTTCATCGCATGCTGACGTAATTTGTTACGACACATACCGAACTTACGAAGGTAACCGTGTGGACGACCAGTTACACGACAACGATTACGTTGACGAACTGGGTTCGCGTTGCGTGGAAGCTTTTGCAGTTTCACCTGAGCTTCCCAAACCTCTTCTTCAGAAGAATTTGGGCTCTTGATGATTGCTTTAAGCTCTGCGCGTTTTGCAGCGTACTTTTCTACAGTCTTTGCACGCTTCAATTCACGCTCGATCATTGATTGTTTAGCCATAGCGTGCCTCTTATGATTTCAATGGGAAGTTAAACGCGTCTAGTAGTGCGCGGCCTTCCTCATTGGTGTTTGCCGTAGTGGTGATAGTAATATCCATACCACGAACCGAATCGACCTTGTCATAATCAATTTCTGGGAAAATGATTTGCTCTTTGATACCTACAGAGTAGTTACCACGGCCGTCGAAAGATTTTGGATTCAAACCACGGAAGTCACGAATACGTGGTACCGCGATAGAGATGAATCTTTCTAAGAATTCCCACATACGCTCGCCACGAAGAGTCACTTTACAGCCAATTGGGTAGCCATCACGAATTTTAAAGCCCGCAACAGACTTGCGTGCTTTAGTGATGATAGGCTTTTGGCCTGAGATAGCAGTCATATCACTCACTGCGTGCTCAAGGATCTTCTTGTCCGCAAGAGCTTCACCCAGACCCATGTTCAATGTGATCTTGGTAATGCGTGGGACTTGCATAACTGATTTGTACTCGAACTTCTCTTGAAGCTGCTGTACAACAGTATCTTTGTAAAAGTTGTGCAGTTTCGCCATCATTTATTACCTAAATGTTAACAATTAAATCGCTTCGCCAGTTTTCTTGAAGAAGCGCGTTTTCTTACCATCTTCAACTTTAAAGCCAACGCGATCGGCTTTACCTGTTGAAGGGTTGTAAATAGCTACATTAGAAGCTTCAAATGCTGCTTCTTTCTCAATGATTCCACCTTCATTGATAGAACCATCAGGATTTTGGCTTGGCTTTGTGTGCTTCTTGATGATATTGACGCCACTCACAATCACGCGACCATCAGCAAGAACGCGGTCAACATTACCACGTTTGCCTTTGTCTTTGCCCGCGATTACGATGACTTCGTCGCCGCTTTTAATCTTTTGCATGATTCTCGTCTCTCTTAAAGTACTTCTGGTGCCAAAGACACGATCTTCATGAACTTGTCACCACGTAATTCACGTGTAACAGGCCCAAAGATACGAGTACCAATCGGCTGAAGGTTGTTGTTCAAAATTACAGCTGCATTACCGTCAAACTTGATCAAAGATCCGTCTGGACGACGTACGCCTTTACGAGTACGTACTACGACTGCGTTTAGAACGTCACCTTTTTTAACCTTACCGCGTGGGATCGCTTCTTTTACGCTGACTTTGATGATGTCACCAATGTTAGCGTAACGACGATGCGAACCACCCAGTACCTTAATACACATTACACGACGAGCACCTGAATTATCGGCTACGTCTAGTACTGATTGCATCTGGATCATGGTTTTCTCCGCTTAATCCCGCGCTAAAAGGCGCAGGAGTATACCATTAAATTACTAAAAATCCTAACCCTGAGGCGAATTTAATCACTTCAGGGTTAACTATGGCTCAATTAGCTAGCGCTCTCGACTATCTCAACCAACTTGAATGACTTGGTTTTTGATAGTGGACGACACTCAGCAATTCTCACCACATCACCCAATTTGCACTCGTTAGCTTCGTCATGAGCGTGAACTTTTGTCGAACGCTTGATGAACTTACCGTATAAAGGGTGTTTCACGTAACGTTCAACTAGTACAGTGATGGATTTATCCATTTTGTCGCTGACGACTTTGCCCTGTAATGTGCGTTGAATTGTATCAGTGCTCATTATGAACCTGCCTTTTGGTTGATAATGGTTTTAACACGGGCGATGTCGCGACGTACTTCACGCAACTTGTGTGTTTCAGTCACTTGGCCCGTAGCCTTTTCCATACGTAACTTAAATTGATCTTGCAAAAGCTCGTTCAAAGTTACGTTGAGCTCTTCAACGCTCTTATCTTTCAATTCTGTCGCTTTCATTAGATCACCGTCCGCTTAACAAAGGTTGTTTTGAAAGGAAGCTTAGACGCTGCTAGCGTGAACGCTTCGCGCGCTAGTTCTTCAGAAACACCTTCCACTTCATATAACATGCGACCTGGCTGAATCTGAGCAACCCAATATTCAACACTACCTTTACCTTTACCCATACGAACTTCTAAAGGCTTTTTAGTGATTGGCTTGTCAGGGAATACACGAATGTAAACCTTACCAGCACGCTTCATGTGACGAGTCATAGCACGACGCGCTGCCTCAATTTGGCGCGCAGTCATACGACCACGACCCACAGCTTTCAAACCGTACTCACCAAAGCTCACGTTATGAGCTTTAGAACCACGGTTACGCAGTTTATGCTGCTTACGATATTTCGTTCTCTTTGGCAATAACATAATACTTACCCCTATTTCTTCGCTTTAGGAGCAGGTTTTCTGCGGCGAGGTTTCTTCTCTTCTTTAGGCTCTTCAATCTCTTGGCCTGGAAGAACTTCACCTTTGAAAATCCATACTTTAATGCCGATGATACCGTAAGTAGTATTCGCTTCAGATGTAGCGTAATCGATGTTCGCACGAAGCGTATGCAAAGGTACACGACCTTCACGGTACCACTCAGTACGAGCAATCTCAGCACCACCTAAACGACCACTTACTTCAATCTTGATACCTTCTGCACCAAGACGCATCGCGTTTTGAACGGCACGCTTCATTGCACGACGGAACATCACACGACGCTCCAGCTGCTGTGCAACGTTATCAGCGACCAACTGACCATCAAGCTCAGGCTTGCGCACTTGCTCAACAGAAACTTGTGCCGACACACCAGCCATCTTGGCAATCTTGCCGCGCAATTTTTCGATATCTTCACCTTTTTTACCGATTACGATACCAGGACGCGCAGTGTGAATAGTCACACGAATCGCTTTCGCTGGACGCTCGATATCAATGCGAGATACTGAAGCATGCTTCAATTCTTTTAACAACCAGTTACGGATGTTGATATCACTTTCCAAGTTATCCGCAAAATCGCCGCGCTCAGCATACCATGTTGCCGTATGCTTTTTTACGATACCTAAGCGGATACCGGTAGGATGAACTTTTTGACCCATTACCTTCTCCTAGTTATCCGATACTTTAACGGTGACGTGACTATTACGCTTTAAAATGCGGTCGCCACGACCTTTCGCGCGCGGACGCATACGCTTTGCAGTCGCCGCTTCATCAACGAAGATAGTTGAAACTTTCAACTCGTCGATGTCAGCGCCTTCATTGTGCTCAGCATTTGCAATCGCAGACTCAAGAACCTTCTTGATAATACGAGCCGCTTTCTTGGGGCTGAATTCAAGAGTGTTCAACGCTTTTTCTACTGGTAAGCCACGAACCTGATCGGCGACAAGACGCATCTTCTGTGCCGAGATGGTGGCATTACGCAATTTAGCTGCTACTTCCATCTTTCACTCCTCGCCTTATCGTTTCTTGGCTTTCTTATCAACATCGTGACCGTGGTAAGAACGAGTCAATACAAACTCGCCTAACTTGTGGCCAACCATGTCTTCAGAGATGAAGACCGGTACGTGTTGACGACCATTGTGAACGGCAATCGTCAGACCAACCATTTCCGGGAAAACAGTTGAACGACGAGACCATGTTTTAATTGGTTTCTTAGAACCAGAGGCCGCAGCTTCTTCAACCTTCTTAAGTAAGTGAAGGTCAATGAATGGGCCTTTCTTTAACGAACGTGCCACTGTGCTATCCTCTATCGTTTATTACGGCGACGGACAATTAGTTTGTCTGTGCGCTTGTTGCTACGAGTTTTCTTACCTTTAGTAGGCGTACCCCATGGAGACACAGGATGACGACCACCAGAGGTACGTCCTTCACCACCACCATGTGGGTGGTCAACTGGGTTCATAGCGACACCACGAACCGTTGGGCGAACACCACGCCAACGCTTGGCACCAGCTTTACCCAAACTGCGTAGCATGTGCTCTGAATTACCTACCTGACCGATTGTTGCGCGACCTTCAGCCAACACTTTACGTGTTTCGCCTGAACGTAGACGCAAGGTCACATAGCTGCCTTCACGTGCAACGATCTGAGCATAAGCACCAGCACTACGAGCCATTTGCGCACCCTTGCCTGCCTTCAGTTCGATGTTATGAACTGTTGTACCCACAGGGATGTTACGCATTGGTAAGGCGTTACCGACACGAATCGGAGCGCGCTCACCTGAAACGATAGTATCACCAGCTTTTAGGTTACGAGGAGCAATGATGTAACGACGCTCACCGTCTGCGTAGCAGATAAGTGCAATGTGCGCACTACGGTTTGGATCGTACTCAAGACGCTCAACCTTACCAGCGATCTTATCTTTGTTACGTTTAAAGTCGATAACGCGGTAATGATGCTTATGACCACCACCAATGTGACGAGTCGTGATACGACCGTCGTTGTTACGACCACCTGATTTTGATTTCTTCTCTAGTAAAGCTGCATGAGGCTTACCCTTATGCAGGTCAGAATTCACCACTTTAACTACAAAGCGGCGTCCTGGAGAAGTTGGTTTAGCTTTTTCAATTGCCATTACTAATCTCCTTGTTACTCGCCGCCTACGAAGTCAAGATCTTGACCAGGCTTCAATGAGACGTAAGCTTTTTTCCAGTTAGGACGACGGCCTTCTTGTAGACCGAAACGCTTACGTTTACCTTTCATGTTCAAAGTACGAACGCTTTCAACTTCAACTTCGAACAGAGTCTCTACAGCTTTTTTGATTTCACGCTTATTAGCGTCTTTAGCTACTTTGAAAACGAATTGGTTGTCGTTTTCAGCCAAAATCGTCGCTTTTTCAGAAACGTGAGGCGCTAGAAGAACTTTTAAGATTCGCTCTTGGTTCATCCCAACATCTCCTCTACTTTCTTAACAGCCGCGACAGTCATCACAACCTTGTCGAAACCGATTAGGCTAACAGGGTCAAGTGCTTGAACGTCACGAACGTCAACTTTATGTAAGTTGCGAGACGCTAAGAATAGGTTTTCGTCAACTTCATCAGTCACGACCAACGCTTCTTTAGCATCAAGCTCTTTCAATTTGCCAACCAGCTCTTTTGTTTTTGGAGCTGAAACTGCAAATTCTTCCACTACAATCAAACGTTCCTGACGAACCAATTCACTAAGAATGCTTTGGATCGCACCGCGGTACATTTTGCGGTTCACTTTTTGAGTGTAGTCTTGTGGTTGTGCAGCGAATGTTACGCCACCTTTACGCCATAATGGGCTACGGATAGTACCCGCACGGGCACGACCTGTACCTTTTTGACGCCAAGGTTTCTTACCACCACCGCTTACAGCGCTACGGTTTTTCTGTGCACGAGTACCGGCACGAGCAGCAGCCATATATGCAACTACTACCTGATGAACTAATGACTCGTTAAATTCACGGCCAAAAGCTACTTCAGAAACCTGAATTGCGCCGCCAGATGTCAAACTAAGTTCCATAGTCAACTCCTCTTGGCCTAGGCTTTCTCAGCAGGATGTACAATCACATCACCGCCGGTAGCGCCTGGGACGGCACCTTTGATTAATAACAAATTGCGCTCAGCGTCAACACGTACAACTTCTAGAGTTTGTACCGTTACGCGCTCAGCACCCATGTGACCAGACATTTTCTTGCCTTTAAATACACGACCTGGTGTCTGGTTTTGACCAATAGAACCAGGCGCACGGTGCGCTAGTGAGTTACCGTGTGTATTATCTTGGCCACGGAAGTTCCAACGCTTGATTGCGCCAGCGTAACCTTTACCTTTAGAGGTACCTGTTACGTCAACTTTTTGACCTTCTTCGAAAACTTCAACTTTGACTTCACCGCCAACTTCGAAACCCTCTAAAGAGTTCACGCGGAACTCCCACAAACCACGACCCGCTTCAACACTAGCCTTTTTAAAATGACCAGCTTCCGCTTTACTGATACGGTTTGCCTTACGGCTTCCTGTAGTGACTTGAACCGCTTCATAACCGTCAACATCAGCTGTCTTAAGCTGAGTGATGCGATTTGGGTCGGCTTCTACTACGGTAACCGGGATAGACACGCCGTCTTCAGTGAAGACACGAGTCATACCTCGTTTTATACCTACTATTCCGATAGCCATGTTTTAAACCTCAACCGAAATGGTTATAACCTTGCTGCTGATGTCTGCCTTAAGAAAGGCTGATTTGTACATCAACACCAGCTGCCAAATCCAACTTCATCAATGCGTCAACAGTCTTTTCTGTTGGCTCGATGATGTCCACTAAACGCTTGTGCGTACGAATTTCATACTGATCACGCGCATCTTTGTTCACGTGTGGTGACGTCAAGATGGTGTAACGCTCTTTACGAGTTGGTAAAGGGATAGGACCTTTAACCTGAGCACCAGTACGCTTAGCGGTGTTTACGATCTCTGAAGTCGATAAGTCAATCAACTTGTGATCAAACGCTTTCAATCTGATTCGAATACGTTGCTTTGCCATTGCAAAGAACTCCACTATATTAATTAAAAGAACATAAAAAACCGCTCCACCCTACTACTAACGAGGGGTGCGGTTACCAAACTTGTTTCAGACTCAAATCGAGCCTGTTGTTAGCAAAATCAATAACTTACTTTATATCAAAGTCTGAAATTGCCTTGCAAGAACAACCCTAGTTGTGGCCGTTACGCCTACAAAGGGACGCGAATTATAGGGGATCGGGTAAGCTTTTGCAAGCCATAAAGCCAAATAAATCATAGTCTTTAGGTTGCAGCCCCCTCAGGCAAGCAAGTGCTGCCACTCGTCGTGCGTGGACAGGTAGTGCTTAATATAAGAGCAAACAGGAATCACCTTATAGCCTTCCTGCTCAATGGCTTTCAGCACCGCCTCCATCATGACGGAACCATAACCTTTGCCGCGCAGCGCTTCTGGTACCTCGGAATACACCAGTTTTAAGGCCTCGCCTTGCTGCTCATAGTTCACGACAGCGTTATACTCATCTTCTAGCGGTACTATAAATCGGTTATCGACCGGCTGATGAACAGCTCTATATTTCATACTACCTCCTACAATATTCAATCTCTTAACTTATCCGCATGCTTTTGTCTTAACTTTTGCAGTTTGGGGTTGATCACTGCCATACAGTAGGGTTGCATCTTATTATGGTCATAATAGTCCTGATGATAATCCTCGGCCGGATAAAAGACCTGCTCTGCAACCAGCTCTGTTGCCAGCGGCGCATCAAAAAGGGGGGCCATCTCTTGCATCACCCTTTCTATCGTCTCTCGCTGCTCATCATTATAGTACATAATCAGCGAACGGTACTGTGTGCCAATGTCAGCACCTTGGCCATCCACCTGCGTCGGATCGTGGGAGGTTAGGAACACTTCCACTAAATCCTGATAACTGATTACTTCTGGTTCAAAAGAGACCTGTACCACTTCGGCATGTCCTGTCTGCCCCGAACAGACTTCCCGATACGTCGGGTACTTAGTGTCGCCAGCTGTATAACCAGACGTTACATCGGTAACACCTCTTAACTGCTGCATCACTGCCTCCACGCACCAGAAACAGCCGCCGCCAAAAGTTGCTTTCTGGGTCATTACCTAAACCCTCCACTTTGATTAGGCATAGCCATTAGATGATTCGTTGTACTAAATATTACACCGATAAAAAAGCCTCCCTTAAAAAAGGGAGGCATATAGAGAGTGATTCATTAATAGAGATTAAAAATACCCTCCGAATTGAAGGCTCAAGAAATAAGCATCGCGGTCAAAGCGCTCCAGCTCCGTTTTCATGAAAAACCTTTCATTAATATCCCACTTCAAGCCTAGCCCGAGAGCCAGCTGAGTTACTGTTTCGTCGTTGTAGTTTATGGTGATAACTTCGCCAGACGATGAAATCGCATTGCCTACCTCATTCTTGATGGTCGACACTCCAAACTTACCGTAGAGGCTGACCGTATCGTTATGAAATTTCCAGGGCGTATAATCAAACATCAATGCATACGCCTCGTAATCAATCGCTGGCTGACTAAACTCACTGTTAATATCAGGGTCAAAGTGGCTTAATCCAGCTTCTCCAAGGTCATTATAACTCAGCGTCCAGGCAAAGTTTTCTGCAAAGTCAGAGCCAAATGCTACTTTATAACCGGAGTCTTTCTCATCCGAGGTGCTCCAACCTGAAGAACTACCTTCCGGATCGATGTGGCTAAAACCATAACCGACACTTGCATTCCAACCATAACCGGTATGCTCCTTGGCTTGTACTGGTACCCCCAAAGGTACCAGTATCACGGCAAATGCCAGAGTAGCCATCAAGCGCTGTTTGGCCTCGTGAGCCTTTAAGCGACGATACAGGATAACTCCCCCTAATAGGGCAATTAACCATAACGGAGTACTACCGCCTCCTGACACGGCAGTGGTTAACTCGCCATTATCATCATCGCAGGCGTCCCCGATACCATCACCATCGATATCTCCCTGATCTGCATTACTTATAGCAGGACAGTTATCAACACTGTCATCCAAACCATCGTTATCGGTGTCGTTATCACAGGCATCACCAACACCGTCTCCGTCAGAGTCCTCTTGTCCCGGATTGTTAACAGTAGGACAGTTATCGGCACCATCACCAATACCATCGCTATCATTATCATCATCACAGACATCACCGATACCATCTCCATCCGTATCGACCTGGTTCGGGTTACTTGTGAATGGACAGTTATCAACGCGATCCTCAATACCGTCGTTATCGGTATCATTATCACAAGCATTGCCAATACCGTCCCCATCCGTATCTTCCTGATCCGCGTTACTGGCTAATGG
This sequence comes from Kangiella shandongensis, assembly GCF_020005365.1. GTDB lineage: Bacteria > Pseudomonadota > Gammaproteobacteria > Enterobacterales > Kangiellaceae > Kangiella > Kangiella shandongensis. The sequence continues at coordinate 116,582 of NZ_JACNML010000010.1, forward strand.
ACAATTATCCACATCATCGTCCACGCCATCATTATCGTCGTCGCTATCACAGGCATCGCCAGTACCGTCACCATCCGTATCAACTTGATCTGGATTTTCTACCGCGGGACAGTTGTCAGCATCATCACCGACACCATCACCGTCAGAGTCAGTCAAGCTATCGCAGGCATCACCGATACCATCACCGTCGGCATCGTCCTGGCTAACGTTGCTATCAACGGGGCAGTTATCGACATCATCGTTCACACCGTCACCGTCATCATCCAGGTCACAGGCATCACCGGTACCGTCACCATCCAAATCTTCCTGATCCGGGTTAGCAACAGCCGGACAGTTATCGACACCATCATCGATACCGTCGCCATCACTGTCAGTATCGGTATCGCAGGCGTCACCGACACCATCGCCATCGGTATCATCCTGGCTGGCATTGCTGGTTAAAGGACAGTTATCGACACCATCATCAATTCCATCATTATCATCATCGGTATCACAGGCATCACCGATACCATCACCGTCCGTATCCGTTTGATCGGCATTACTGACCAACGGGCAGTTATCCACATCATCACCAATACCGTCATTATCGTCGTCTGTATCACAGGCATCACCGGTTCCATCACCGTCGTTATCTTCCTGATCAGGGTTTGGGGTTGCTGGACAGTTATCAACATCATCGGCTATACCGTCATCATCTGAGTCGGTTAAGCTGTCACAGGCATCACCGATACCATCACCATCCGTATCCGTCTGACCGGCGTTAGGAATCGTTGGACAGTTATCAACATCATTATTGACACCATCACCGTCCAGATCGGCATCACAGGCATCACCTATGCCGTCACCGTCGGTATCCGTTTGATCGGCGTTAGGGACCGCAGGACAGTTATCTGCACCATCGTCAACGCCATCATTATCATCATCGCTGTCACAGGCATCACCTATGCCGTCACCGTCTGTATCAGTCTGATCAGCGTTAGGGACCGCAGGACAGTTGTCGACACCGTCTTCAATACCATCTCCGTCACTGTCAGTATCGGTATCGCAGGCATCGCCGATACCATCCCCGTCGGCATCTTCTTGACCAGAGTTGCTGACTAGTGGACAGTTATCAACATCGTTAAGAACACCGTCGCCATCAATATCGTCGTCACAGGCATCACCGATACCATCACCGTCCATATCTTCCTGACCGGCATTGCTGATTAAAGGACAGTTGTCTGCACCATCATCAATACCATCATTGTCATCGTCGGTATCACAGGCATCGCCAATACCATCACCATCCGTATCTTCCTGTCCCGGGTTATTAGAAACAGGACAGTTATCGACATCATCATTGATACCGTCATCATCATTATCCAGATCGCAGGCATCACCGATACCATCATTATCCGCGTCTTCCTGGCCCGGATTCGGAGTCGAAGGACAATTATCAACGCTATCCTCAATGCCATCTCCATCGGCATCAGCTATCGTCGGCGCCACTCTGGCAGAAAAGACATCCAGCTGGTTAAGCACATCGACCAGTGCAGAAAGATCGATTTGTACCTGATTGAAGTCTAAAGTGGCATCGAAAGACACAAAAGCGGCATCGCCTCCACTGATTAGGCTTAACGCAGCCAGATTGCTACCAGTAGAGCTCTCCTGCTCCGTACCGTTAAGCAGGGTTGTAATAGTAATGCTCTCCAGCAGGGTAACATCGAGAAGCGTATCTGGGTTCTGCACCACAAAACCTGCGGTATTATTCCCAGTATAAGTTTGGCTGGTATCAGTTACCTGAATAAAAGCCGATCCTGCGACTCCAACGGGAACGGACATGCGTGAAGCATTATCGACATTCGTATCAATAACATTGACTGAGTCGGTAATACTGCAGAGCAAACAAACGCCGCTAGTACCATCTGTCACCGAAGCATTAGGATCAATAATCGGCACATAGGTACCATCATCCAAATCAATCACATCCGGATCACAGGCATCACCGATTCCATCACCATCTTCATCTTCCTGGCCGGCGTTGGCTTCCATGGTGCAATTATCGTTCGCATCCAACACACCATCATCGTCGTCATCAGTATCACAGGCATCGCCCGCACCATCACCATCATTGTCCTGCTGACCTGGATTATAGACTGCAGGGCAATTATCTACCCCATCCTCCAGACCGTCACCATCCTCATCAGCAGCTATTGCGGGCCAAGCGACAAGAGCAAGGCATAACGCCAGCCACTTTAAATTATTTTTTAAAAAATTATTCATCCCATCCTCCTAATTAAAAACCCGATACCGGATCTTTTGATAATCTTTACGTTTACTTTAAGAGAATCCCGGCTCAGGGAGGATGTACGGGTAATAGCCGGAATATTTGAATAAGAATCAGTTGAAAACATCTTGCCAATAAGCTGAAAGCAGTTGTCTCCAAGGGTCTGCGCTCCAACAAAGAAACACTTTGGTGCATTGCCTAACTCCTTCTAGATTTCCTTACTTAATCGTTCGTTTCTCCACAGCTGCTTATAAATGCAACGAGAAACCTGAAGTAACACTCTGAAACGGTATTTTGACGTTTGTCATCAATAAAGTGTCAAACTTTTTATCAATCCTGAAGAAAAGCTATCACGCTATTAATAAACAAAGCAAGCCTTTAGATTATCTTTTCTAATGCATACCTGCATTAAACATAGATAACCTAATGATTTGTTTAGACAGAAAAAGTATCAAAGTGTAAGGAGGATTATATTTTCTTATATGCAATAATGAGAATAGGTATTTCTACCTATGTCTTTGATTTTAAACCACTTATATAAGATGCATTTAATATGCTTTATAATATCCTGATTTTAAAGCAATTATTCAAAAGGACACAGTAGAGGGAAGAAGGACAATTCTAATTTGAGGATGCAGGAAAATGTAAAATTTAATGAGGAATACACTTCCATGCTCGATTGGCTCTTAGTTTCCTCATCAGAAATAACAGGGTGTGTTTTGCTTTTCGTAAGACATAAAAAAGGGCCACAAAGTGCGGCCCTTTAATTAAGCTATAAAGCTTTTGTCGTTACTCAATCCAAATTACTCGTGGATTTTAGAAACAACGCCCGCACCTACCGTACGGCCACCTTCACGAATCGCGAAGCGTAAACCTTCGTCCATCGCAATCGGTGCAATCAGCTCAACATCCATCTTGATGTTGTCGCCTGGCATAACCATCTCTACGCCTTCTGGTAGCTCTACTGCGCCCGTAACGTCAGTCGTACGGAAGTAGAACTGTGGGCGGTAGCCTTTGAAGAATGGCGTGTGACGACCACCTTCGTCTTTAGACAAGACGTAAACTTCCGCTTCGAAACGGGTGTGTGGAGTAATCGTGCCTGGGTGTGCCAGTACCTGACCACGCTCTACTTCGTCACGCTTCGTACCACGCAGTAGTACACCTACGTTATCGCCTGCTTCACCCTGGTCAAGCAGCTTACGGAACATCTCAACGCCAGTCACCGTCGTCTTCGTAGTATCTTTGATACCAACAATTTCGATTTCTTCACCAACTTTTACCACACCGCTCTCTACACGGCCGGTGACTACGGTACCACGACCTGAAATGGAGAATACGTCTTCGATTGGTAGCAAGAATGGCTTGTCTACCGCACGCTCTGGCTCCGGAATGTATGTATCCAGCGCTTCGCCCAGTGCGATGATCGCTTCTTTACCTAGCTTACCTTCGTCGCCTTCCAACGCTTTCAACGCTGAACCTTGAACGATTGGCGTGTCGTCGCCTGGGAACTCGTATTGATCAAGAAGTTCACGAACTTCCATCTCAACTAGCTCTAGCAACTCTTCGTCGTCTACCATGTCGCATTTGTTCAAGAATACAACAATCTTCGGTACACCTACCTGACGTGACAACAAGATGTGCTCACGAGTCTGTGGCATCGGGCCGTCGGCTGCCG
>NZ_JACNML010000011.1 GCF_020005365.1 Kangiella shandongensis
CGCTTTCTGTAATGTGCTTGACGGCCTGAATTTTAAATTCTTCGGTATATCGCTTGGATGACATTTCATTCTCCTCTTTAGCTTCATTGTATAGCTAAAAAGTGTCTAGGAATATCGGGGCGATTCAAACAAAGAGGTGTTCAATGGTAAGAAGAAGACAACGTCGGTCATTCAGTCCGGAGTTTAAACGAGATGCTGCGAGTTTGGTGCTTGAACAAGGCTACAGTTATGCGGAAGCAAGCCGAGCCGTAGATGTCCATGACAATACCCTCCGAAAATGGGTTCAGCAGTTAAACAGTGAGCAAAGCGGTCAAACGCCTAAAGGTAAGGCGATGACCCCAGAGCAGCAGAGAATACAAGAGCTTGAGGCTCGCGTGAATCGGTTAGAGCGGGAAAAATCGATTCTAAAAAAGGCTACCGCTCTCTTGATGTCCGACGACCTGAACTCTACGCGCTGATAGATCGGTTGAGGGAGCATGAAGCGACTGAGTTGGTCTGCTCAGCGTTAGGTGTTGGTGTGAGCAGTTTTTACGAGCGTCGGAAGCGGCGTCAGCAAATAGACACGAAACGACGGCTGCTGCGTGCCCGGGTAAAGCGGCTGTTCATCAAGTCGCGCAACTCAGCGGGCACCCGTACCCTGGTTACCATGTTGAAAGATGAGGGTATCGTGCTGGGGCACTTTCTGAGTTAGCACATGAGCCAGATGAGAATCATACTCGTAGAGTATTTCCTAATGATTCAACCTTTGCGGTAGTGCCAGATGCTAACGATAATCCAAATGCCAATGGCGCGGAGATTAATACAGAGAATTTAGCAAGTCTGGATTAGGATAAGCGGTGTAGGCTTTTGTATAAAGGTTTAAGACGCTTGTACATGTGTTGATAAACTTCGGTGTAGAGCTTTTGATAGGCTTTTACATTCTCCGGCTTAGGGTAGAAGGTTGTACTTTCTCGGCACATGGCATTAACTGCGGTAGCGTAGTCGGGGTATGTGCCTATTCCAACGGCTGCATTGATCGCTGCCCCTAGCGCAGAAGTTTCGTAAGTATGAGGTCTGGTAGCCGGAAGGTTAAAGATATCAGCCGTAAGCTGCATACAGACGTTGCTTTGTGAACCGCCGCCGGAAACGTATAAATGCTGAACTGGTCGTTTGGTCTTTTTCTCGATTGTCTCCATTCCCTCTCGTAAACTGTATGCGATCCCTTCCAGGATGGCATGGTAGACGTGAGCTTTGGTATGGGTATCTTTAAAGCCGATAATGGCCCCTCTGGCTTCTGGTCCTGGGACTTTGACGCCGGGTGACCAGTAAGGCTGTAACACTAGCCCGTCTGAGCCTGGGGGGATATTAGCAACCGACTCTTCTAAAAGTTGCTCTGCAGCGACGCCTAATTGGGAGGATAGCTGTTGTTCTCTTTGGGCAAACTCTTCTTTAAACCAGCTGACCATCCAGAAACCGCGATGAATTTGAAATTCGAGCGTATAGGCGTCGGTGATGGATGATGGGTAAGGTGGAATAAAGCGAATGGGTTCAAGGTACTTCTTACTGGTAACATTTATTGTTGCTGTGGTGCCAAAGCTTAGACAAGCCTGGTTATCATTAATACAGCCCGAACCTAATACTTCAGAAGCTTTGTCTGAGCCAGCTGCTACAACGGGTAGCCCCGTTGCTAACCCAGTCATCTGTGCTGCTCGTTCAGTAATATTTCCAATGATTTCACCCGGCTTTACCAGCTCCGGAAGCTGTTCTTTATTTAGAGGGGCAACTTGCCACTTCCAGTCTGAAGAACGAGCCCACTGGTGTCGCTTGTAATCGAAAGGAATGTAACTGACCTGACTTGCAGTAGAGTCTTTAAATTCGGAGGTTAGTTTGTAGTTCAAATAGCCGGACAAGAGTAGGTACTTATCAGTTTTGGTCCATAGTTCTGGTTGATGGTGGGCTATCCAAGCTGCTTGGCAGCTAGATTGGAAGTTGTGCAGAGTTGAGGTTAACCCCGCAAGTTTAAAAATATATTTCCAAGAACCTTTAAGTGGTTTAATGTGCCTTAGCTTACGCTGATCTGTCCAGATAATGGCTGGGCGTAATGGTTCCCCGTGAGAGTCCAGATTGACCACCGTATTGCGCAGGGTTGTGACGGCGACGGCTGAGATTTTACTAAAAGCTTCGGGAGAACTCTGCTTTAAGCGCTGGCAAGCGAGGCATAAAGTATCCCAAAAGAATTGAGGATGTTGCTCATACCAGCCGGGATGTTCGGAGAGGTAGTTGTCAATTGGGATTTGGCTTTTAGCAAGGATATTGCCCGCTAAGTCAAAAATAATGGCACGCAAACTCTGCGTACCATTATCAATGGCGAGGATGACTTCCTCCGACACCTATTGTCCTATGCCTGAATGACGCAACAGTGCATCGGTGGAAGGTTCTCTTCCGCGGAAAGCTTTGAAAAGATCGTCGGGTTCCTCGGAGCCCCCTTTCTGCAGAATGTTGATCAGGAAGTCAAGCCCCGTTTGTGGGTTGAAAATACCTTCTTCCTCGAAGCGTGAGAATGCGTCAGCCGATAGGACTTCTGCCCATTTGTAGCTGTAATATCCTGCGGCATAGCCACCGGCAAAAATATGCCCGAAACTGTGCTGGAAGCGATTAAACCCTGGTGGCTGGATAACGGCTACTTGCTGACGAACCTTATCTAGCGTTTGCTGTATTTGATCTGGGGTTTCCGGATCAAACTCACTGTGGATCTTGAAGTCAAAGATGGAAAACTCTAGCTGGCGTACCATCTGCATGGCCGACTGAAAGTTTTTGGCGGCCAGTAGCCGTTCCAGTTTCTCCGCAGGAAGCGGTTCGCCCGTGTCATGATGTTTGGCAATTTTTGCCAGTCCTTCTTCTTCCCAACAGAAATTTTCTAAAAACTGACTTGGGAGTTCGACGGCATCCCATGGCACGCCGGAAATACCGGCAACAGACGCATGATTGATTTGCGTCAGCATGTGATGTAGACCATGGCCGAATTCATGGAATAGAGTAGTCACTTCATCATGCGTGAACAGGGCCGGTTTATCGCCAACTGGACCATTAAAGTTACAGGTTAAGAAGGCAACAGGTTTTTGGATACCGGTAGAAGTTTGGCGGCGCCCAACACAATCAGCCATCCATGCTCCACCCCGTTTATGACGGCGTGCATAGAGATCGAGATAAAAGCTGGCAATATAGTCATCGTCCTGGCTATAGATATCAAAGAAACGAACATCAGAATGCCAGGTCTCAACGTCATCTCGCTCCTGGAACTTAATATTAAATAAGGTTCCGGTGATGTCGAACATGCCTTGAATCACCTGATTTTCTGGAAACCAGGGACGTAACTCTTCTTGTGAAATGTTGTACTTTTCGTTTTTCAGCTTTTCACTGTAATAAGCCAGATCCCAGGCTTCGAGCTGGGAGATGCCATGTTTTTCTTTGGCATACTGGGTCAGTTCTTCGAGATCTCGTTCTGCCTGCGGTTTGGATTTAATGGCAAGGTCATTGAGAAAAGCCAGCACTTCATCGGTAGACCTGGCCATCTTCGTGGCCAGAGATAACTCACCGTAATGAGGGTAATCGAGAAGCTGGGCCAGCTCGTGACGTAGACTCAAAATTTCCGGCATAATGTCGCTATTATCAAATTTTCCGGCTTGAGGGCCCTGATCGGAGGCTCTGGTTGAAAAAGCAGTATACACTTCCTGACGCAGTTCACGGTTATTGGCGTGCATCATGATCGGCAGATAGGAAGGAAAATCTAAGGTGATGCGGTAACCTTCTACCCCACTAGCTTCGGCAGTCTGTCTGGCCGCTGCAATGGCAGATTCTGGTAGGCCATCCAGCGAGTCTGCGGTATCGAAGTCTTTGTGCCAGGCCATGGTGGCATCCAGCAGGTTCTGTTCAAATTTGGATGTTAACTCTGACAAACGCTTTTGAATGTCACCATAGCGTTTTTGCTTGTCTTTTTCCAAAGCGACGCCAGACAGTTTAAAGTCTCTTAAGTCGTCGTGCAGAATTTTGCGCTGGACTTTATCCAGGTTGAGCACATCGGCTCTATCGTTAAGGGCTTTCACCGACTGGTAGAGCCCTTTGTGTTGACCCATTTCTGTGCCATAGTCGGACAATAAAGGCAAGCAGGCGTTGTAGGCTTCTCGAACTTCTTCCGAGTTAGCTACCGAATTAAGATGGCTGATAGGCGACCAGGCTCTATCCAGACGATCATTGATTGCTTCGAGCGGTTTTACGAAGTTGTCCCAGCTGATTGACGATGCGTCTAATTGTTCGGTCAGCTCGTTAATGGCGGTACGACTATCATTGATGATAGTTTCAACCGCTTGAGCCATATGCGTAGGCTCAATTTTAGAAAAAGGGGGCAGTGTAGTGAGGTTCAAAAGAGGATTCGACATAAATACCTTCTAAGATGTTTTACTCAATTCAAAGAGTTTGGCTTCTTTCAATAAAGCATAATATGCGGATAAATGTGAAAAAATAAAGCCTCGCAATCCAGAAAAGCAGTAGCGGTAGATGAGGTAATTGCGAATAAACTCTAGGGGATAGATGAGTAGCAGTTTGAGAATCGACGGCTGTTTCCCTTTTTGATACTTTTCGGCAGCTTTAAGCGATGAATATTTATTATATTTGTCGGTTAGTTGCGTGATATCAGCGTAACCATAATGATTAAAATATTTACTGGTATTTTTCAGCTTACCATTAATTCTTGGCCCTTCGTGAACAAGGTTATCAATATGATACTGAACAAATTGTTTTTTAAACAACCTTGTATTGGTTGGTAACCGGGTAAGTTTCGAAAAGAACTTTCCAATAAAAAGATCATTACGACGACATTTGAGGGCAACGTAATGGTGCTGTTCACTGGTAAATCGTTTTATTTCCTCAATAAAGGCTTTGGTCAGTTCCTCATCGGCATCGAGATTCAGTACCCACTCGTGCTGGCAGAGCCCCATGGCATAATGTTTTTGCCTGGCGTAGCCGGGCCAGTCGTTATGAATGACTTTGGCGCCCTTGCTTTTGGCGATCGATATCGTGTTGTCAGTACTGCCACTATCGACCACGATAATTTCAGCAAAGTCCTGGCAGCTGTCCAGCACCCGGCCAATGTGCCGCTCTTCATTCTGGACAATAATAAAAACACTGACGGATATTTTGTTCATAGTAATTATTCTTCTTCAGGTTCTATATGGCGTACAACTTCGATAATTTCTGTGGTCGAAATCGAAGGGGTACGAGGCAGGTACTTTATCTGGCACAAGTCTGACAGTTCGTCGAACTGACCTTGCCAGTCATCACCCATGACAAGAATGTCAGCGTGATATTGTTGAATATAGTCGGGCTTCTGCTCGAGTGATTCTTCAAGAAAAACAAAATCGACACAAGACAAAGCGTCGATGATACGTATGCGATCATGCTCCGAATAAATGGGAGGACGACCTTTCTTTGAGTAGTTGAGTTTATCGGAAGAAACACCGACATATAGTTCGTCGCCTAAAGCCCGGGCACGTTCCAGAATATTGACGTGACCCACATGAAAAACATCAAAAGTACCAAAGGTTATGACTCGCATGATTAGCCTTGATTGATAATAAACTGTGCCACTCGCTGAGAACATAGGCCATCTACCTGGCCGACAACCTGTTGTGTAATCTCCCGGCGAGTAGCCTGATAAAGCGAGTGATCGTTAAGGTTTGATTCTACCGCAGATTTCAGCTTACGATAATGATCAATATTGGCCCCCATTGACTGGAATAGTTGATAATCGTCAGACAAACGCTTCTTCAGGCGGAATTTTAAAAAGCCGCGATACCCCCAACGGAGTTTGAGGAAGTGGCAGATGATGACGGGCTTGTCGAGGGCGATAAACTCAAATAGCGCCGAAGAGGTTTCACTAATCATCAGATCGGCCGTGGCCATAAAAGGGACTAGATTTTGCTCACTCTCCTGGGCCAGATAAACATTGTCAAAGGTTGCCCAGTGTTGCAGCAGATCGCGCTGCTTCTCATAAGCTGGTTTAATCAGCGATAAATAGTGGGGTTTGAGCAAAATATTATATTCAGCAAATTCCTGTGGCCAGTTTTTCGGAAAGTTCTCGATGGTACTGGGGTAAAAAGTTGGTGAATAAAGTAGGGTCGGTTTGTCCGGATCGAGACTGAGCGAGCTCAAATCCAGTTTGATCGAAGGATCATTAATAATGGGATCCAGCTTGGTATAGCCGGTTAACACAAAGTTTTTATCCGGGTACAGTTGCTGCAACCGGTTTTTACGCGACTCCGACTCGACGAAGCGGTATTGGATTGGTGCACTGGACGCATTGTAATAGGTAGATTTTGGGCCTAGTCCGTGCAGAATTAAAGCCGTTTGGCAGATATCATTGAGCTCTCTGGCGATTTCAGCAGCATGCCCAAATATAACCCAGTCGGGACTTTGTTGTTGGTAGAAGTTTAATCGTTCTTCCGGTTTTACGACTTGGGTTGTAACGTTTTTACGCTTCAGTGATTCTAATATAGCACTGGGTGGTTCAGTGGTGAACACCACAGAAATACTGATATTCGGGTGCTTAAGCAAAGCCTCTATAACCGGCTCAAAATGAGGCAGATAATACAAATAAGCGGCATCAAAAAATAACTTCACGACAGATTACTTCAAATTCTCGAGTGACTTATTATAAATAAGTGCTTGATGTGTTTATAATCCGTTCATTATAACCAGAAAGGCCATGAAATAACGATGACTGTTAAACACTATGATTTTATTACTATTGGTGGCGGTAGCGGCGGCATTGCTTCGGCAAACCGGGCTTCAATGCATGGTGCAAAGAGTGCCATAATTGAAGGTAAAGCGCTGGGCGGCACCTGCGTCAATGTTGGTTGTGTGCCCAAAAAAGCCATGTGGTACGGCGCCCAAGTCGCTGAGGCATTTAAGTATGCGCCAGATTATGGATTTAAAATATCCAATGTCGACTTTGACTGGGGTAAATTGGTGGAAAGCCGCGAAGCCTATATTTCTCGCATTCATCAAAGCTACGAGCGCAACTTGGGCAACAACAAAGTCGACGTTATCAGCGGGCATGCCAAATTTGTCGGCAAGCATGAAGTTGAGGTCGATGGTGAACGCTACAGTGCCGAGCATATTGTTATTGCCACTGGCGGCTACCCGATCATTCCTGATATTCCTGGTGCTGAGCATGGTATCGACTCGGATGGTTTTTTTGAGCTACAGGAGCAACCTAAGACTGCGGTAGTTGTCGGTGCGGGGTATATCGCCGTGGAAATTGCTGGCTTGCTGCATGCGCTGGGAACCGAGACTCATCTGGCGGTCCGTAAACATAAACCATTGCGTGACTTTGATGATCTCCTGTCGGATACTTTGGTTGAAGTGATGAGGGATACGGGGCTTAATCTGCATACACACAGTATTCCTCGCTCGGTAAATAAATTGGATGATGGCCGTTTGGAGTTAAAGCTCGAAAATGGTGAAACGATTGGTCCGGTGGATACCTTAATCTGGGCGGTTGGACGAGCACCGGCGACGGGTAATCTGAGTTTAGAGAAGACGGGCGTTGCCAAAGACCCGCAGGGGTTCATTAAAACGGACAAATACCAAAACACCACGGCTAAAGGTATTTATGCCATTGGAGATAATACGGGGCGTCTGGCTTTAACTCCTGTGGCCATTCAGGCGGGTCGTCGTTTGGCCGAACGCCTGTTTAATGGCAAGGACAAAGAGCACCTGGACTACACCAATGTACCGACGGTGATCTTCAGTCACCCGCCGATCGGTACTGTCGGCATGACTGAAGAGCAGGCTAAAGAAACCTATGGTGAGGACAATATTAAGGTTTATAACTCATCTTTTACCGCCATGTATTCGGCGTTAACTCAACACCGTGAACCGGCTAAAATGAAGTTGGTGTGTGCAGGCCCGGAAGAGCGCGTCATTGGGCTGCACGGTATTGGCTTTGGAGTGGATGAAATGCTGCAGGGTTTTGCAGTGGCCGTCAAAATGGGAGCGACCAAGGCTGACTTTGATAATACGGTGGCGATTCACCCGACTTCGGCTGAAGAATTTGTAACCATGCGTTAGAGACGCGGGGATCAATAAAGCCCAGCGTTGCTGGGCTTTATAGGCCGGTCAATGGTTCTAGTAACGAACGCGTTCTACCGTAAACCCTTTTTCTTCAAGGTAGTGGTTAATGCTTTTATCCCCACCATAATGAGCAGCTCCAACCACAGCAAAGAGAGCTTTACCTTGCTCAATCTGCTCTGCAATGCCGTCGGCCATGCCACGGTTGCGTTTGTACAATAGGGCATCCATAAACTGCTCATAGGAAGCTTGGTCTAGCCCCTTTTCTTCAGCTTCTAAGAGACTGCTGGCGACAAACTCTTCAACTTTGCCTTGCTTCCATGCCGCGACCAGCTCAGAAGTTTCATCTTCTTCTTTAGTGACCACGCTGTACAGGAACATATCCTGCAACTCTAAAGGTAATGTATCGAAGACACTGAGCTGGAAATCAAAGGTTTCCAGTTCAATGATGTCTTTCTGGTGCTTTTTGGCTTCACTTAAAAAATGCATGTCGACGCCATACTTTTCGCTATACCCCGATTGCTGCATGCTTAATGCTTCCAGCGTCATGGCTGCAAACCAGGGTTCGAACGAGTTAAACATCTGGCAAGGGCTTTTCGTCTCGGTGCAGTACTCCTGGTATTCGCTTAATGTCTCTTCACTCAGAACCGACACTAGCGTGTTATCTGGATCCATCGCTATTTCCTGCACAGTTTGTGCCATTTCGGCCTGGTTAATGCTGGATAGATCAATTTCGACCGCAATGGCATCAGAGGCTTCATAAGCTTGTGTGACTGGCTGAGGCAGGGGATACATAGTGGCCTCGCCCATATGAATGGAACCAAACAAATAGGAGGCGGTGCCGTTATGCTCGATCTTCCATAATGCGGGTTTATAAGCGGGATCGGCGGTTTGGGCATCGGCCATTTGTTCTTGTGGCGCGGTTTCTGTCTGGTCGGTTGCTGGTTGCTGTTCAGACTGAGTCGACTCAACTTTTTGCTTAGAGTTGCTGTCTTTTACTGCCTTGTCTGGTTTCTGATCATCACCACAGGCGGAGAGGCCGATTAAACTCGCAAAAATTATCCCTAAATACTTCTTCATTTATTTGCTCCAACTTCAATATTATGTATTAGCTTTGATGGGTATGCTTGATGGCATTTACAAGTGCCTGGGCGAACATTTTACAACTTTCCTTGCCGCCATGACGGAAAAAAAGCGACGGTTCGATTAACTCTAATTCATTAACAAATGCCGCTCCGTCTTTATGATGAAGGAAGTCGACTCGGGCATAAAGCGGCGCACCGACTTGGGCCGTTACGTGCTGTATGGCTTTTTCTGCCAACTCCTGTTCAGCTTCGCTCAGGTGGTATACAAAGTCGCTAGCACCATAGTCATCCTGTACCCGAAAGTCACCCTTAACGGGAACCTTACGGGTACCATGACTGTATTTACCATTAAAGAAAATACCTGACGTCTCGCCAAAGGTTTCGACATTGGCTAAGTAAGGTTGTAACACCAAGTCTTCTTTGGTGCATAAACGGTCGACATGCTGTTGAGCGGCTGACAGTTCTTCTTCAGAAGACAACGAGAAGCGAAGGCATTCGCGGGCATTGGCACCGATCAGAGGCTTAAGGAAGCCTCTTTGCCAGCCATGTTTACCCATTAGCGCTGCAACATCGTATGTTTGACCCCGAATTAACCATTCGGAAGGAGTAATGGCTATACCAGCTTGCTCCAGTTCTCGAAGGTATCGCTTGTGACTGTTCCACTCGATAATGGGCTTCGGATTGAGCAGTTGCGTCTGTCTGCTGACCCGATCAATCCACTGCATAAACTCATCAATCCGTTCCTGATAGTCCCAGGTCGTGCGAAGCAGGCAGGCATCGAACTGTGACCAGTCACAGTCGGTGTCCCACGGCAGTATTTGGTAGTTGATGTCGAGTGCATCCAGTTCGCTGAAAAAAGGAAGATCGTCTTTTTCCCAGTCAGGGAGGTCTCGGCAGCTGGCTATGGCTAAGTTCATGCAGTCAATGTCATTTCGCTATTTAACAAATAGCGCCAGTGAATCTTTATAGCTTACACTAGCAACCGTAAAATATCCTCGATCTGAAAGGAAAAAATGTGATCCATCAAACAACCTTTGTGACTAATAATTGATGGTGTTACGCGCCAGACGAGCTTCTCGGCTCAGTAATTTCGACAGCTGACTGGCTGGCATCGGGTGATAAAAGAAAATACCCTGTCCCATGTGGCAGCCTAATGACTTCAAAGTATTGTATTGGTTCGGGGTTTCGATCCCTTCGGCGACAGTTTTCAGATTCAGGCTCTGTGCCAGAGAAATAATGGTTTGGATAATATTAAGGTTGACCTTATGGTCATTACAGTTGGGGCTTAAACGGGAGACAAAGTATTTATCGATCTTCAGATTATCAACCGGTAGCTGACTGAGGTAGGCCAGTGAGGAATAGCCTTTGCCGAAATCATCGATGGATAGCTTTATGCCCTTTTCCTGCAACTGATTGAGGACTTTCACGGTGTTAATGACATCGGTCATGGCTGCGCTTTCGGTGATTTCAACCTCCAGCATTTTACCCGATACGCCAAACTGAGAGATGGTATCGTTTAGGTTATGAACCAGGTCGAAATACTTTAAGTCCTTTACAGAAAGATTAAAAGCAATTGGTATATCGATGCCCATGCCATGCCACTCGACCGATTGCCGGCAAACCATTTTGGTAACCAACTGACTTAAATCATGAATCAGCCCCGTTTCTTCGGCGATTGGGATAAAAATATTGGGAGGAATGCTGCCGCTTTCACTATCGTCCCAACGGCAAAGCGCCTCGACGCTGGTGATTTTACCAGAGATAATATCGACTCGAGGCTGGAAGAAGAGGTGTAGTTGCTGGTCGGCGATAGCAATCTTGAGTTTCTTTTCTATCATGCGGCGCTTATTTTCCTGTTGGCTGTATTTGCGCTGATAGAACTTGAATCGATTACGTGCAGACTTCGCCGAGTACATCGCCATATCGGCAAAACGGAACAAGTCTTCCGCATTATCACTGTGATCTGGATACATACTGATCCCAATACTGGCACCGGACTGAACTCGGTGTGGACCGGCCTGTATCGGGTTTTTCAGGTGACGCAGTAAGCGCTCCGCGACGGCCTGTGCTTCGTGAATCTCTGTGTTAGGCAACACGATGGCAAATTCGTCACCGCCTACTCGAGCCAAGGTGTCACCGTTGCGTAAGCACTTTTTCATAAACTCAGTAACAGAAATGAGTAGCTCGTCGCCGATAGAGTGTCCGAGGGTATCGTTAATTTGTTTAAAGCGATCCAGATCGACGTACATAAAGGCCAGCTTTGATCGTTTGGCCTGGCAGCTTTCAATATCCCTCAGTAGACAGTTACGCAATAGGTGCCGATTGGCTAAACCGGTCAGTGAGTCGTAATTGGCTAAACGGTGGATTTCCTGCTCTGCCTCTTTACGATCATTAATTGCATGGAAGTTGATTGTCACACCCTGGATATCAGGATCGTTCAGATGATTTGCCAGGCGACTCTCGATCCAGATAATATCGCCATTCTTATGCCGGATACGGCGCTCAACAACCGAGGAGGCCCCGGGATTTTCCGCTACATAACGCAGGTTCAGAGTTGCATCGTCCCGATCATCTTCATAAATAAAGCTGTCCAGGGTTTTGCCTAGTAAATCATCCTCGGAATACCCCGTAACACGCGTCACAGAGGGAGAAATGTAAGTAACCTTGCCATCCTTGTTGTACATCAAAATGCAGTCGTAACTGTTTTCGACCAGCGTCCGGTAGTACTTGTCCTTTTGACGGAGGGCGTTCTCAGCTTCCTGACCTTTATTCATCTTATGAATCGTGCCAATCTCGATGAGGGGATCGCCATCATCGGTCCTGGAATAGATAGTGCTATGCACCTGTACCCACAACCAGTCGCCGTTTTTATGCTGCAAGCGGAACTCTACCGGCACCACGGTGCGATCACTGCTTTGCCGCAGAATCTCTTCCTGTTGTTGCACTGCCTCGAAATCATCAGGGTGAATAAAGCTGTATACGCCATCGTTCATGGCCATGATTTCCTGTTCGGTATAACCTAATAGCTTGGAATAGTTTTGCAACCCCTCTGAAAATATTTTTTCTTTACAATCAAGAACATAAATAAATATCGGTGAGTTCTGGATGACGGTTTCTTTATAATCTTTGACCACATCCTGAATATCGGGAGAGGCGAGGTTCAAGCTGGGTAGCGTCTGCAGAGACAGGATCTGGTCGACGTGAGATTCGCCCTTTTTGAGTTTTAAGGATGAGACAATAAATTCGCGATCGACGCCAAGTTGCGGCAGGGTGATGATAGCGCGACTTTCTGAACCATTATGGAGCGAACGGGGGAGCAGGGATTCGATGGAAGTGCCTTGAAGCAGTGTCGGTGAAACCACCGGATCAATCGAAATCACTTTAATGACATGCGTTTTACTGCATACCAGTAGTGCTGAATAATCGTTAGAGAATAAGCGGTTTAGTAGCTGCTTATCCAGTGGCTTAATCCTTTGCTCCAATTGAACCCCATGCGTAAAGCTATTATTTAAGATAATAATCTATGTTTAGAATAGCCTGAGCTAGAGTTTTGTCAAATGATTCAATGTGGGTTTTATTTTGCGATTACGAAGTTTATCGCTAAAATAAGGCAAGCTTATAGCAAAGATATCTTATGACAATTCGAACTTTTCAGAAAAAAACACCGAAAATTGGTAATAAAGCTTTTGTTGATGAATCGGCTTTGGTCTTGGGGGACGTGGTTATTGGGGAGGATAGCTCCATTTGGCCGATGGCGGTGTTAAGAGGGGATGTTCATGCGATACGGGTTGGTAAGAGAACCAGCATCCAGGATGGTACCGTGTGCCATGTAACCCACGCAGGCCCGTACGATCCGGAAGGGCACGATCTGATTATTGGTGACAATGTGACGGTCGGTCATAAAGCGATCCTGCACGGTTGTACCATTGAGGATAACTGCTTAATCGGTATGGGGGCCGTGGTGATGGATGGTGCCATTGTGCGACAAAATGCAATTATTGGTGCTAACAGTCTGGTGCCTCCGGGACGAGAGCTGACCGGTGGTTACTTATGGGTGGGCTCGCCGGCACGTAAGATTCGCAAGTTAACGGATGAGGAAGTTAAGTTCTTCAAATACTCGGCAGATAATTACGTTAAACTTAAGAATGAACATATGGCTGATTGAGCACAGTCACTCACAGAGACATAAAAAAACCGGCTAATAGCCGGTTTTTTCTTCTGCCCAATGCGGATTAGAAGCTGTAGCTGATACCGATAGTGGTGGTACGGTCAGTTTTCTCTGCACCTTCTGGAACCACCGAGTTGTAGTTGATCAGGTAAGAGAGCTTCATCGCCAGATTGTCTGAAATCTTGGTGGTGACGGCCGATTTTGAGACGTAGGTATCAACGTCCTGGCCCCAGACAGCACTAACTATTTGAGTAAAACGGGCAGTATCCGTAAGCTGGTGAGCAAAATCGAGGTCACCACGCAATACGCTTTCTTTCTCATGCTCACCAATAAAGACGGCATTAATACGATAACCTAAACCGAAGCCGAGTGAGAAATGGCCGTTATCACTTTTGTAGAATTGGTGACCGTAACCAACGTAAGCACCTGCCTGATAATCATAAGCACCGAAATAATCGTTATTGTAATCAACGATACCGTACAAGAAGCTCTTTTCGGACAAGTCGTAACGGTTGTTCCAGGCAAAGGTATAATTTTCTGCCTCGCGATCACCGTCGCTGGAGTTCGTGACACCGGTAATCTGAATACCTGTCGACCAGTTTTCTGTAGCGCGAGCCACCCAGTCGAATTCGCCATTTAAACTTTCAGTTTCTGTGTTACCTGAGGTCTTGATATAGCCCACATCAATGTTACCCAGATAGCCTTCGTCTGGGGCATTGGATAGCAGACCGTCGGCAAAAGCTGTTGGAGCCGCGAAAATGACAGCCAGGGCTGTAACAGTTTTTTTCATTGTCATAATCAAATCTCGCAAACTAAATTTTTACAATTAAAAAGGGGGAGTCTAGCGGGCCAAATTGTAACATTAATCAGGCCTTCGTCAGCAACTAAAACGTCAAGAAACGTCAAGCTTTTCGCGGGCCCAGTCAAATATCGAAGGATAGCTCAGGCGCATGCGTTTTAAGAGCGCCGATTGATATTTTTTATCGAGCGATAGCGCGTCATAACGACCAGTCTTCACAAAGTCCTGCAGCTGCTTTCGGGTAAAAGGGTGGCCATCGGAAGCGATAGCCATATCGACTTCGCGTTCACTGGCATAACTCAGCCAACGACAGAGATCGTCTTCGTGGATCAGATTGAAGCATTTTGGATCGAGATATTTTTCTTCGTCGAGCAGGTTATCAATCAGTTTCTGGCGTTGTTTGGAATACAATCCTGAGGCTCGAATGATGCTGGTATGAGCGTGTAGCTTGAGAAGCGCCTTTTCGGCATCCAGCAGCACTTTGCCAGAAAAACTGGCAGGCTTAGGATCGGTAGACTCATCAATAACGGATTCAAGATTACCGCCGTAGACCGAGGTTGAAGAGACGAAGGTGCAATGAAAACTGTCTTGCTGCTTATGAAGTTCGTCAATCAGGCGCGCCACCGCATGGATATAGGTCTGACGGTAAGCTACTTCGGTTCGTTCATCAGGCGCGACGATAATAAAAACCTGGTCCAGTTTGGGAAGCTCTGGCAGTTCAACGCCTGCTTTTAGCAGGTTAAACTGGATATGATTATCTGACCATTCCTTCTCAGAGCGTGACAAAGTAATAGGATTTTCACCTTCATTCTTAAGGTGATGATAGAAGCGCTGACCAAGTTTGCCAGTGCCTACGATTAAAGTATTCATTGTTTATTTCTCTGAGTTGATAGCTTCTACAAGTTTCGCCAGGCTTTTTTCGACGGTGATATTTTCGCCCGCCAGTTTATCCAACGTTTTTAACCCTTTGCCTGTGAGTAGCAGCACAAAATCGCAGCCAAATTCCTGCGCACAGTGATAATCTGAGCTGGAATCGCCGATAAAGACCACTTCTTCGGGTTGTGCACCAAATTTTTTCGCAATACGCTGTAACATGGTTGGTTTGGGTTTGCGACAGTCACAGCCGTCGTCCGGGTGGTGTGGGCAGAACTCAACCTGATCGATATGTCCGTCATGCTCATCCAACAGCTTCGCCATTTTTTGATGCATAGCATCTAAAACAGACTCATCATAAAAACCACGGCCAATACCCGACTGGTTTGTGGCGATGGCGACTTTAAAATGTTTATTTAAAGCCGCTACAGCCGGCAAACTTCCTGCGATGGGAATCCACTCTTCTGGCGATTTGATATAAGCATCTGAATCGTGATTAATCACGCCATCACGATCCAGTACAACCACTTTTTTTACTGACCAATTGATCATATAAATCTTGCAGTCTTAGTTTTGTAGCTGTGAAATGTCAGCAACTGAGCCAAACATATCCTGTAGTTTTTTAAGCAAAGCCAGACGGTTGGCTTTAATCGCCGGATCGTCGGCATTCACCATGACATGGTCGAAGAATGCATCAACGTCGTGGCGCAGTGCTGCCAGACGCGTTAAGCGTTCCTGATAGTTATCGATTGATACCAGCTCAGCTTCAACGGAAGCAATGGTTTTTGCCAGTGACTGCTCTTCGCTTTCTTGCAGTAACTTACTGTTTATCGTGTCGGGAACTTCAACGTCAGCTTTTGCCAGAATATTTTTCACACGCTTGTTAGCCGCAGACAGGCTTTCCGCTTCTGTTAGCGTCTGGAAGTGCTGCACGGCTTTCAAACGCTGATCAAAATCCAGTGGTTTAGTTGGCTTTAATGCCATGACCGCATTAATACTGTTAGCACTGATGCCCTGATCGGCATACCAAGATTTGAAACGATCGAAAATAAAGGACAAGAGATCGGTTTTGACCGAATCATTGCTCAGCTTGCCATCAAACTGTTTCGCAGCGGCTTCGATCAGATCGACTAAGTCCAGTTCCAGCTGGTTTTCAATAAGGGTGCGTAACAGGCCTATCGCAGCTCGACGCAGGGCGAAAGGATCCTTGGCGCCTTTGGGAGCCTGACCGATCCCAAAGATACCGACCAGCGTATCCACACGATCGGCAATGGCCAGACATTGGCCGACTGGGTTGGCCGCAAGCTTATCGCCAGAGAACTTGGGCAGGTACTGCTCGGTCATGGCAATAGCGACACTGTCGTCCTCACCATCATGGCGCGCATAATAAGTTCCCATAATACCTTGTAACTTATCGAATTCACCGACCATCTGTGTGGTCAGATCGCACTTCGATAATAAACCGGCACGATGAGCCAGTTCAGGCTCGGCACCAATACCTGGTGCAATCGTTTTCGCCAGCTCGGCAACGCGCTCTGCTTTTTCCTGCACGGTACCCAGTTGCTTTTGAAAAACGACTTTCTTAAGGCGCTCCTGTTGGCTTTCCAGGGGCGCCTGCTGATCTTTTTCATAGAAGAACATGGCATCGGCCAAACGCGGACGAATGACTTTTTCGTTGCCTTCAATGACGCTGCGTGGGTTCGAGCTTTCGATGTTACTGACGGTAATAAAGTTCGGTAACAGGTTGCCGCCTTTATCCAGTACGTGGAAATACTTCTGGTGTTCGGCCATGGACGAAATCAAACACTCCGA
Source organism: Kangiella shandongensis (assembly GCF_020005365.1). GTDB lineage: Bacteria > Pseudomonadota > Gammaproteobacteria > Enterobacterales > Kangiellaceae > Kangiella > Kangiella shandongensis. Next base: position 16,844 of record NZ_JACNML010000011.1, read on the forward strand.
CGGTACTTTAAGGAAGCGGGTTCCGAATTCGCCTGTTAAAGCAACGGGCCACTCGACCAGTCCAGTCACTTCATCCAACAAATCAGGGTCAATTTGTGCAAAGCCACCCAGCTTTTCAGCCTCGGCTTTGACCTGCTCGGTAATCATGCGCTGACGCTCGTCATAATCGACGATAACGTGCTCGGCTTTGAGTTTGCTGACATAATCATCGGCATCGTGTAGCGATATCGGACCTTCGGCCATAAAGCGATGACCATGACTGATATTGTCGGTATGAGTATCCAGAATGGTAGCTTCCAGTACGGACGAACCGTATAACAGCACGCTCCAGTGAACTGGGCGGATAAATTGCGCCGAGCTATCACCCCAGCGCATCGCTTTCGGGATCGGAAGCTTCTTCAGTGCCCCAACCAGGATATCTTCAATCAACGCGCTCAGCGTCTGGCCCTTTTGCGAGATGGTATACCCCAAACGCTCGCCTTTATCAGTCTGGATGCGCTCGAGCTGGTCCACTTCAACACCACAGGATTTGGCGAAACCGGCTGCAGCAGGCTTTGGGTTGCCATCATCATCAAATGCCGCGGCCACTGCTGGCCCCAGACGTTCGACTTCTTTATCCGGTTGGGCGTCGCTTAAGTCGCGAACGATCAGAGCCAGTCGGCGTGGTGTGGCATACGCTTCTACCGTGCCAAACTCAAAATCTTTGGCTTTCAGAGCATCGCTGACGTTATTCTTCAGGGCGTCGCGTAATGTTTTTAAACTGACTGGAGGAAGCTCTTCCGTGCCCAGTTCAAATAATAGATCTGAATGGTGCATTATTTTTCCTCCTCAGGCGTATCTTGCAGCATAGGAAAACCCAGTTCCTCACGGGCATGGTAGTAAGCTTCGGCAACGGCGCGGGCAATCGTGCGAACGCGGAGGATAAAGCGTTGGCGCTCCGTCACTGAGATAGCACCTCGCGCATCTAATAAATTAAAGGTATGAGAGGCCTTCAGCACCATTTCATAAGCGGGCAGCGGCAGGTTGTTTTCGATCAGGTTGTTCGATTCCGACTCAAAGTAATCGAACAGCTCGAACAGTTTATCAACGTTGGCGTGCTCAAAATTATACTTTGATTGTTCCACCTCGTTCTGATGGAAAACGTCGCGGTAGTAGACCGTGCCGAGTGGGCCATCGGTCCAGACCAGATCGTAGATACTGTCCACGCCCTGGAGGTACATGGCGATACGCTCGAGACCATAAGTAATCTCACCCATTACCGGCTTACACTCGAGGCCGCCGGCCTGCTGGAAGTAGGTAAACTGAGTGACTTCCATACCGTTCAGCCAGACTTCCCAGCCAAGACCCCAGGCGCCAAGTGTCGGTGATTCCCAGTTATCTTCGACGAAGCGGATATCATGCTCCAGCGGATCGATACCGATAGCTTTCAGTGAGCCGAGGTACATTTCCTGGATATCGAGCGGTGAAGGCTTGATAACTACCTGATATTGGTAATAATGTTGTAAGCGGTTCGGGTTTTCCCCATAGCGACCATCAGTCGGACGGCGGCACGGTTGAACATAGGCTGCACTCCATGGCTCGGGGCCAATGGCGCGCAGGAATGTTGCCGGGTGGAAGGTACCAGCTCCGACTTCGAGATCGAGCGGTTGCTGAATGACGCAGCCTTGTTCGGCCCAGTAATTTTGTAGGGTTAGGATAAGTCCCTGAAATGTTTTTGTACTTTCGTTACCTTGAGTCACGGGATCGCCTTTCGCTAAGGTGTTACTAAGAATTCCAAGCTCTATTGACCATTGTGATCGATTTTAAGCAAAAATTGAATCACAAAGGTCAACGGACCTTAATTAATGGTGGGATTATACGGGAATTTGGGTTATTTTCTAACCTGGAAAGCATAACTAAATGCAGGAGATAGTGAAAATGTTACAGATTCGAGCGGTTGTGAACCTCATATTAGTCGCTGCGGTTATCTTTATCAGCTACTACAGTAGTATCGTTGGCATAAACGAGCAGACACAGGACTCGGTCAGCGCCGCTTTTTCCTCGGCATTTACTCCTGCGGCATATGCTTTCTCGATTTGGGGCGCGATTTTTATCATGCTGATTATTGTGGCGGTTAAAGATCTGCGTGGAGTCTTCCTTAATGGCACACAAACCACGCTGAGTTTTAATGCTGGCTTAAGTCTTGCGCTGGTGCTGACCTTCATTTGGGTGTTTGTCTGGTCATACTTACAGATTGGCTGGTCGTTGGTGGTGATGACAGCCATTTTTGTGTCGCTGATTTGGGCAGTGTTATCCGGTAAAGAGCGTCCTGTCAGCGCCAATATTACACTAGCGCTGTATTTAGGCTGGATCAGCGTTGCCCTGGTTGCGAATGAGGCCGCATGGCTAGTCAGCCTGGATTTGGTCGGTGAGAATAAAGAAGAAGGCTTTCTACATGACCCCAGTTTTAGCGTGATGCAGAGCGCCTTAACGTTGGTGGTCTTTGCGCTGGTGATGAGTTTTAAATCCATTCGTCACGGTCTGGAGCCTGCGGTGTTTGTGTATCCGCTAGTGGGTGTCTGGGCCTATATCGCAATTCTGATAAAAAATGGCGCCGGCAATCCCAATTTACTGGTCTACGTATCGGCCTTCTTTGCTTTAATTTTATTATTGATCGCGGGTTACTTCGGTTCAAAGTGGAACAGCAGTTATTCAGCGACTACAAAGGATTAATGAAAGGAGAATAAATGACAAAACGTTGTGGCTGGGTGAGCGATGATCCCTTATACATTGACTATCATGATAACGAATGGGGCAAGCCCGAATACGACGATAAAAAGCTATTCGAGATGCTTTGTCTCGAAGGGGCTCAGGCCGGTCTGAGCTGGATAACGGTACTGAAAAAGCGCGAGCATTACCGCAAAGTATTCGATAACTTTAATCCCCATAAAATAGCTCAATACGATGAGGCCAAACGTGAAGCTCTACTGAGTGATCCAGGAATCATTCGCAATAAACTGAAAGTGAATGCTTTTATCGTTAACGCCCAACGGTATTTAGAGGTTACACAAGAACAAAGCTTTAAGGATTATGTGTGGCAGTTTGTCGGTGGTGCGCCGGTGAATAATCGAAGAACCTCATTAAAGGAAGTGCCAGCAACAACCGCCGAATCCGATGCCATGTCAAAACAATTAAAAAAAGATGGATTTAAATTCGTCGGTAGCACCATCTGTTATGCCTTTATGCAGGCCACCGGCATGGTCGACGATCATATTGAAGACTGCTTTTTGGGTTAATGACTAAAAGGTAAGAAGTAATCCATTAAATCGCTGTACAGAATTTTGCTCCAAGCCAAATGTTTTATAGGCTGCAGAGCCGCTTTCCGTGGATCGCTTGGAGCAATGGCCACTTCGATATTCTGGTGGCCAATGTCGTTGGCTAGTGTAAACAATTCTTCAACGGCTTCATCACCCATCGCCAGGCAGCCGATCGAGACCGCTTTGCCGTGAATAAAGATATTGGTCCCCGGCTGATCCCTGCCTTCGGCTTTGGCATGTTTTAAGTCAAATGCATTTGGGTAGTTGAGCTTCATCGACAGATGATACGAGCTGTTGGGGTTTAAATACTCGATAGAGTAAACCCCTTCCGGTACTTGCCGATCACCTTCTCGCAGCTTAGGACCTGAAACGCCGCTTAAGGCCTCAATCGGATACTGATGAACAAACACTGGCTCCGAACCGGAGGTATCCCAGAGTTCCAGACTGGCCTCATCTTTGACCGCTAAAAAGGTGACTGATTTGGGTGGGTAGGTTATTTTCGCCGTCTTAAAATAGGGCTTCATCCTTTGTCTAGCATCGTCACCATAGCGAGCAATCACATCTGGTATTGATCGTGCGCCTGCGACCTTTACCACTAACGGATGCCAGTAGGCTCGACCATAGATGTAAAACAAGTAAAACCCCAGAAGAAGGGCGACGAGAACGGTGCCCGTAATTACTCTTTGCATGGCCAATGACCGATAAATAAAAAATAACTTAGCTTAATACAGTGTTGATGACAATGGTTTGTCGAGTCTATTCGTTGCACAGGCTTCATCTAAGAGAAACGTTTCCGTCACTATATCGTCATATTGATCCGACATACTGACCCTGACTGAAGGAGCGGGTAAGTTACTACCAATAACCTAATGAACTAGGAAGGGTTGGGATAGCACGGGGGATGTGTTCCAGGGAGTGGGGCCGAAGGATTGGCATTAAAGGATTTTAATAAAGGACTTTAGGGAAGATGCTGGGCAAAGGAATTGCCCAAAACTAAAGTCTTGTCTTGTGGCTGAAGTAAAAGCTACTAACGGCGGTTAGTAGCTTTTATGCCGTTATGACTGCAGTTGGGCAATCATTGCCTTGGCCGTTTCTTCCGATGATGCTGGATTTTGACCGGTGATCAGATCGCCATCGATCTGTATAAAGTCCTGCCAGTCGTCGCCCTTATAATATAAGCCGCCGTTCTCCTGCAACATGTCTTCGACTAAAAAGGGAACGACTTCGGTTAACTGTACCGCGGCTTCTTCGCTGTTGCTAAAGCCAGTGACACGCTTTCCCTTAACCAGCGGACTACCATCGGGAGCTTTTGTTTGCTTAAACACCGCTGGAGCATGACAAACGGCGCCAATTGGCTTTTGCATTTTATAGGCTTGCTCGATAATGGCAATTGAATGTGGATTCTCAGCCAGATCCCACAATGGGCCATGACCGCCTGGATAAAACACGGCATCAAACGCTTCAATATCGACGTCGGCCAGCTTGACGGTAGAAGCCATCTGCTTTTGCGCCTTCTCGTCTTCTTTAAAGCGCTTGGTCGAATCGGTCTGAGCATCGGCAGCGTCGCTACTTGGATCGAGTGGCGGTTGTCCGCCTTTCGGCGAGGCTAGAGTGACTTCAGCTCCTGCATCCTTAAAAATGTAGTAGGGAGAAGCAAACTCTTCGAGCCAGAATCCGGTTTTTTCACCGGTATCCCCGAGTTGATCATGGGACGTTAAGACCATGAGCACTTTCATAAAAAACTCCTGTTGATACAACTGTCTTACTAAGATGACGGCTTCAGGCTCAAGATTCAAGGGCTAAGTACGCAAACGAACCGGGAGATAAACATCGGTAACCGCTTCGTGTTCTTTGCGATCAGGGAAGAACTCGACACGTTCGAAGAAAGGAGGCTTATCAACCAGTTCATAGTCGGACTGCTCTAACCATTCGCCGTAAAGATAGTCCATGACGCCGCGTAACTGATCTTCCGTACCTTGAAAGCGAATTTTGGCACAACTACTGGCGGCAATGGTTTTGTGGATTACGCCTTGGGGGTTACTCTTAATCGGTTTATCCGTCGTACAGCAGATATCCATATGAAACTCGTCGGGTGCCGTCGCCTCCGGATCATTATAAAAAATATTGTAGGTCTTACTCTCAGGAGGGAGGACACCATTAGCCCGTCGCCATTCGATAAACGTTTCGACGGACTCCATGATTTTACTGGGTGAGCCATGGTGTTCGAGTGCGGCGACTTGGGTTTCAGGAAAGTCGACAACACTGACGTCATGTTGGGTTGTATCAGGTATAGCCATGCGTTTTGGTGCTCCTTGTTCAATAAAGTCATTCCATAAATCCCAGTTGGGTTGATGACGGAATTCGGTGGGCGTGACGCCAAAACGCCTTTTAAAGCTATGACTGAAAGACTCCACAAAATCAAAACCCGCTTCAAAGGCAATATCGGTGACCTTGAGACTTGGCCGGTTGGCCAGCTGCAACATGGCGCGGCGTAATCGCTTGTTTTGAACATATTGCGCCGGATTTAAGCCGATATGCGCCTTGAATTGCCGTTGGAAATGGTAGGGCGAACAGTGTGCGATCCGCGCCAACTGTTCAAGGCGTAGTGGATACTCAAGATTGTCGTCAATATAACGGCAGACCTTATTGAGTCTTTGCTGTAATGTTTTAGCGCTCATAACAACATATTTCGTTAAGTGTTAGGCGCAGTATGCAGAACATGACGAAAAAACTCCTGTTCAATCTTGCTCTATTAGGCCGGAGCGATGACTTATTGGCCGCGAAAAATCGCTTTTAGCTGTTTTAATATACTAAATAAAGAGCCGGAAATGCCAACAATGACAGCAAGTACCAGTATACCGACTCGGAGTTTGACTGGCAGCTCCAGCCACTGCCAGTAATCGTTAGCTAGAATCGCGCTGATTAAGAGCACCGCTACGGCGTAGCAGCTCAGAGTAAACTTGGATAAGGCTTGAAATTTTGGCATAAGTTTAAATCGTACCCAGGCTGAAAAACTCACCGGCTGAGATCACACCGAGGTGTTTTTGATCATCGACTACACGCTCTTCGGCCATCTCCACCAGCTGATAGAAAACGTTACGGTGAATTAAGGCATGTAGATTGCGGCGAACCATGACATAAGGCGAAGGCTCGCCGGTTTTACTGTCCTGCTCGACCCATAGTGGGTGATCCGGCCCGAGTAAAATCGTATTATCGCAATTATCTTTAAAGATAATAACCGGGCCTTGCTCTGTCTCTTTAACCTCCATAGTGGTGACGAGAAAAGGCGCGTCCTCGACGCGTATGCCGAGCTTCTCGACCGGGGTGACCAGATAGTATTTATCGTCTTCTTTTTTGATTACGGTGGAGAACAACTTGACCAGACGCTGACGGCCGATAGGCGAGTTTTGATAGAGCCAGCTGCCGTCGCGCTTAATAATGAGCTCCATATCACCGCAGAAGTCGGGATCCCACTGTTCGACAGGCGGCAGTTTATTGTCATCCTGAGATTGACTGATTTGACTCAAGATGTGGCTAAAGTCAGCGTTGTTGTCTTGCTCGTTACTCAATTAGGCTAATCCTTTCCTGATTAAATATTTGTAAGGCATTTCGTCGGTAATACTGGCCAACAGTTGGTGATCCATGAAAGTACAGAATTTTGGAATATCCCGCGTGGTTGAGGGATCGTCCGCGATGACCAGCAACGTCTCACCTTCCGCCATTTTACGGACGTTGAGACGAACCATCATTACGGGCTCAGGGCAGCGTAGCCCCAGTGCATCTAATTTACGGTCAAAGCTGTCAAAGTTGATATCTGTCATGATGGATCAATATATATGTTATAACATTAAAAATTGTGCGAATTTTAGTCTTTTTAGCATCTTATCGAAAGTAAATTGACTAATTATAGCTATATTGTATCAATGCGTTTAATAAGATTAATTTTATTAATTTAGCGCTTCTCGTTATGATAGCACCATAAATTGATGAAAGGAGATTGATAGATGAATAAAGCAATCAACATTGGAATTAATGAAAAATCACGTGAAGAGATTGGTCAGGGCCTTTCGCGTCTATTAGCGGATACCTATACACTGTACCTACAGACTCACAACTTCCACTGGAACGTAACTGGTCCTTTCTTCCAGCAGCTGCATGTGCTGTTCGAGGAGCATTACACCGAGTTAGCGACAGCGGTCGACGAGATTGCGGAGCGCATTCGAGCGCTGGGCATTTTAGCTCCCGGAACTTACCAGGAGTTTGCCAAACTCTCCAGTATTGAAGAAGTGACTGGAAATATCAGCGCAGAAGAAATGATTGGTCGTCTGGTCGATAGTCATGAAACGGTGGTGAGAACGGCACGTGAAGTTCTAACGATTGCTCAAGACGCCGACGATGAATCTTCTGCTAGCCTGGTCGGTGATCGTCTGGTGGTTCATGAGAAAACGGCGTGGATGTTGCGCTCCCACCTACAGAGTTAAAGTTCAAGATTCCTGTTGAGTATCATTAAAGGTCGAAACCACACGGTTTCGGCCTTGGCTTTTAGCCTTGTAAAGTAATCTGTCAGCACGATTAATCACCATATCCAGACTCTCGTCTTCCAGCATATACTCGGTAACGCCAAAGCTGGCAGTTAGGTGGATGCCGTCATCCAGATCGCTAAAGTCCGCATTGGCAAATTGATGATTTAAGCGTTCGGCAATCTGCTTAGCTTCTTTTACATTCGTATCCGGTAGAATAATTAAGAACTCTTCGCCGCTGATCCGGCCAATGGTGTCTTTTTGACGCAAGGTATGTCGGGTAATCGACGCCAGGCGGTTAATAACCTTGTCGCCCATACGATGACCAAAACGATCGTTGATGGTTTTAAAGTGGTCGATGTCAAAAATGATAAGGCTGTATACTGACCTGCCATCTTCACTCTTCTCGTGTTCCTGTTCCAGCTGTCGGAACATCTGGCGACGGTTAGGCAGATCGGTGAGGTTATCGGTTAACGCCATTTCCTCATTTTTGCGTGCTGCCTTGCGGTATTTCATCAGCAACCATAAGCTGATAACCAATAAAATCAGCATCAGAGCGATTAAAACCACCAGAATAACGCTGTATTTCTTGTACTTCTTAACGTACTTAGTATTGATCTGGTTTTCTTTTTCCAGCAACTTATTTTCAAACGACAGACGCTCTTGATCCAGCTGCTCGCGTGACAGGTTGGATACATAAGTTAAGTTATCGTTGAACGTCTTACGGTAGGTTTCATAAGACTCTTGTAGCAGCTTATAGGCATCTTCAAAATCATCGCGTGCGGCGCTAATTTCCGAGCGTAGGCGTTTTAGATAGAAATCATCCAACGCAGCGACTTTTGCAGCGCTGTCGATAGCCTCATCCAGATGTTTTTCAGCCTGATCAATCTGGCCCAGCTTTAGATAGGCGTAGGCAAAGTCGGTTTGTAATTCATAGCCAAAGAGCTGCTCGCCAACTTGTTCCTGCAGTCGTTTAGCCAACTCAAGTTCTTCTATCGCCGACTCATACTCTTTGGTGTTGGTATAAACACGCGCCTTAACCTGATGCGCAAAAGCTCGAAGCGGAATATCACCTTCTTTGATCGCCAGCTTCCTCGCTTTTTCAATCAACTCCAGCGATTTCTCGTATTCTTTGTTCATGCGATAGGAGTCAGCCAGATTGGCGTAGAAATAGATATTGCTGACTAAGGCTGGGTGACGCTCCATAACCTCAACCGCTTTTTTGAAATACATGATGGCGGACTGGTTATCGTTTAAAAAGCTATAAAGAATGCCGAAGACATTATACGTCTCGGAAATCAGGTAAGGGTCGTTGGCCTCCAGCGAGTAGTCCAGTGCTAACTCGAGTAATGGAATACTTTCCTGATAACGCGACAGGATGGCACTGATGTAGGCCTGCTCCAATACCAGGTCGCCGAGTTTATTCAACCCCCATTTATCTTTGACTTCGTTATACAGACGTTCGGATTCTTCCAGCGCTGTAACCAGATCGCCCTCGCTGCGTAGAACGAAAATATTGACGTAATCGTACTGGTTTTGCAGCATCGGCTGATCGACCGTTTTAACCAGCGGTTCAGCGACTGACATATATTCACGAGCCCGAATGGCTTCGCCATTAAGGATCTGGTAATTCGCCATCAAGATATTGGCGAGCGCTTCGGAGTGGTTATCTAGATCGGGCTTATTTAGCAGGTTGCTGATTTTAAGGAAAAAAGCTTCCTGTTTACGCTCGGGTACCGAGAGATTGGACATATTATACAGCTGCTGCTGTAAGGCCTGATTCTGGGACAGATTTGGGTTGGAAGTGGTAAAAAGCGGGCCTTCAACATTATTAAAGGCGTAGGCAAACACGTTACAGCTACATAAGACTAAGAAAATAGATAAGCATTTCCTGAGCATGTACACGTGTTTCCTTATACTTGTTAGATAGTTATAAGAGGCACTGTACACTAAAGAGAATTAAAAATGAATAACTGGGCAATGCAAAGTTGCATTGCCCAGTCAAAAATTTGAACACGATCAGACTTGAAGCATATTACTACAAACTGATACATGCTCGAAGAGCAAAGTTTACTCAAAAAAGAATGGCTTACGCTCTTTTTCCTGTGGTGCAATCTGGTTCATGCTGGCAGCATCATAAAGCTTACCGTTCAGCATCACCATATTGACCTTGTCCGAGTCACGCAGGTTTTCCAGAGGGTCAGCATCAAGGATAACCAGATCCGCCAGTTTGCCGGCTTTGATCGAACCGATTTCAGAATCCATGCCCAGCATTTTGGCACCATCAATCGTACCAGCACGAAGGGCTTCCATTGGTGTCATGCCACCTTGACCAAACATCCACATTTCCCAATGCGAAGCTAAACCTTCACGTTGACCATGGGCACCTAACAAAACACCAACGCCCAGTTCTTGTAGCTCAGCGGCAACGGTCGCGTTATTGATGTGGTTGTAGTCCTCGTCTGGCGCTTTAAAGCGACGACGTGAGGCTGGTTCAAGAATATTACGTGGTACAAACTTGCTCAGAAGCGGGTGCTTCCAGACGTCAGTTTTGTCATACCAGTAACGCTCACCCCAGATACCGCCATAAGCTACGCCAAGCGTTGGTACGTAATCGGTATCGGCCTGACTCCACAGCTGCTTAACGTCGTCATAGATGTTAGCGACCGGAATCGAGTGCTCGATGGTGGTATGACCGTCGATAATCATGCTCATGTTGTGCATGAATAAAGAGCCACCTTCAGGCACTACCAGCAAGCCAGTCTCGCGAGCGGCTTGTAACACCTGCTGACGCTGATCACGACGCGGCTGGTTATAACTCTTAACCGAAAATGCACCGGCCGCTTTCATACGCTCGAGGTGATTGGTGGCGTCGTTCATATCATCAACCTCCGCCGTAATGTAATGATTCGCACCGTACAAAATTGTACCCGTTGAGAAAATACGTGGCGCTGTGATTAAGCCGGCTTTCTGCATTTCGCTGGCCGAGAATACTGCTTCGGTATCCGCCGACGGGTTATGCGTCGTCGTCACACCAAAGGCCAATGAAGCTAACGCGCTCCAGTTGGTTTGCGGCTGAATTTGATCGTTAGCGTAAGAACCGTGCCAGTGAACGTCGACCAGACCCGGGATAATCGTCTTACCGCTGACATCGATGGTTTCTGCGTCCGACGGAATCGAAACATCACCGCGCTTACCGACAGCTTTAATGCGGTTATCTTCTATCACAATCACGCCGTCTTCGATGACCTGTTCGCCTTCCATGGTAACCACCTTCGCGCCGACCAGTGCGGTTAGACCTTCAGGCTTGGCAGCCTTAACCGGCATGGCGATTTTGGTTTCTTTTGGTTGAGGCGCTTCCGCTTCGTCGTCACTGGCTTGACCGTCATCAGCTAAGAAGTCGAATTTCTCAGACAGTTTTTGTTGATAAAGCGTTGGGCCAAGTGACCAAGAAAGTTCAGAACCATCTTCAGACCAGGCAAGGTTTGCGCCAGAGAAGGTCGAGAATTTTTTAACTGGCAGGTTACGCGCGTCCGGGCCTGTAGTAATGGCTTTACCGCTTTTGACAAACGGCGTAACGTAAACTTGATAACGTTGAGTGAACGCCAGCCATTTCTGATCGGGCGATACTGCGAAATCTGAAATCCAGTTACCCGCATAATGTTCACGCTCTTCGTGACCAGCCAGGTCAGTGCTGATTAACTTACTTTCGTAGGTTTGACCGTGTGGCACTGTTTTGCTGAAGAAAACGCGATCCGATTCACCAGCGAAGAAAGGATTGGAGCCTGAATCGCTGACTTTTGTCACTTCCTCTTCGTCCAGGTCAACGCTGAAAATTCCCGTATCTTCGGAGTAGAGAGGGCTCGTAATGTAGCCACCGCTAATCGCCTGATAAACAGCGAAGTCGCCATTCGGGCTGATGCTTGGGTTGGTGTAGTGCCCCGGTTGTTCCGAAATGACATCACCGCGACCACCGCTGGAAGAAACGATACGAACCGTGCCCAGTTTCTTGTCGTCCCAGGTGGTGTAGATAATGTCGTCACCATCCGGTGAGTAGCTTGGGTAAAGCTCGAAATGATCGTCCTGACGCGTTAAGCGTTCTGGCTTACCGTTTGGTAAATCCACCGTATAAATTTTACCAAGACTCTGGAACACGGCTTGATCACCTTCTGGAGAAACCTGTAACCAGCGCAACATCTTGGCATTAAAACGCTCTTCAAATGCAGGATTGGTTTGCTTAATTGCCGCACGTATTTCACGACGATCCTTTACTTCGAAAGGAATCTCCACGACATCTTTCGACTCAATATCGATCTTGTGCAACTTACCCGCAGCCCAGAATACGATTTCATCGCTGTCTGGAGTCCATGAAAAATTCGGGTAAACGCCATGGATCGCCCAGGTTTCCTGCATGTCGCGTTCTAAATCTTTATAAATAGGGAACTCAGCGCCCGACTTACGATCTTTCAGGAATAACGCTGACTTGCCACTAATACGACGTACGAAGGCGATATATTTACCGTCTGGCGAAGGCTCTGGACGCACTGCGCCGCCCGGCCCATCGATCCAAGTTTCGATCTCGCCGGTATCGCGATTAATCGCATATACTTCATAAATCTGTTTGGTCGAATCTTTGCTGTACTCGAAATATCCGCCCGGAGTTGAGTCGCGCGAATAAAGGACGTATTGACCGTCTGGTGTGAAAGCTGGCTCGCCCAGATCTTTCTGTTCGTTCGGGCGCTTGTTTAACTGAACGCCACTACCGCCAGACTTGTGATACAACCAGATCTCACCAGCACCCAGCGAGCGCGTACCCGTAAAGTGCTTACGTGCCGCAATGTAGTCGCCGTCTGGGCTCCATTTAGGATTGTTTAACAGGCGGAAGTTTTCTTTCGTGACCTGAAATTGGTCGCTACCATCCAGATTCATGGTCCAGATATTATCGCCGCCACCTTGATCCGAAGTGAAAGCCAACTGCGAACCATCCGGAGAAAAATCAGGCTGCATATCCCATGCCATACTGTTGGTAATATTCGTCGCCTTACCGCCAGAGATTGGCATGGTGTAGATATCGCCCAATAAATCGAAGGCAATGGTTTCGCCGTCCGGGCTGACATCAAGGTTCATCCAAGTACCTTCAGTAACGTTCAATTCGGCAAAGATCGCTTCGCCGGGAGGGTTGTTTACGTCCCACTTAGCCTCTTCTTTCTTCTCCTCAGCCTGCGCCGCGAAGCCCAAAGAAGCCACCAAAAGGCCGCTTATCATGGAATATTTATGCATTGTCACATTCTTATAAAATGGTCCGAACCTAGCAATATAAAGACTTGAAACGGAAAGGGCAAAGGCTCACTACAGGAAGTATTACGAAAATTGTAAGAAAGTTTGATCAAGTAGTAATTTGTTCCTAAGCGGCAGATTGCGCGTCTATTGACTAAGTCCCATTTACGGTACCTCTGTAACATTTTGCGTATTAATAAGATTAGGCTTGAAAATTGTTGTCGAGAATACTATTGTTGCGACAACAATATTTACTGGAGAGAGACAGGTGAGTAATAAATCACAGAAAATAGCTTTTGGGCTCTTGATGGCCTTTTTTATGTCAATGGTGATGTCCTTTGTTATGGTTTTGATTAATTCTGGGTTATCAAAAACCTTCTTATTGCTCTGGGCAAAAAGTTATATTATTGGCTTTGTTGTCGCGATACCAACAGCAATGATTGCCGCGCTGGTATCGCAAAAAATAATTGGCAAATTTGATAGGGAGCATTAGTGTGCCGAGATACTGGATAATTACTGCTTGTAGAGAGCACGTGAAGAACGGCGTTGAAGGGGGATTTGCTCAGGCATGTCATGGTAAGGCGACACCCTTAAATAAAATGAATCAAGGTGATTACGTGATTTATTATTCAAGTAAAGAGTTCTTTGCAGAAAAACAACTATGCCAGAAATTTACAGCCGTAGGGCAGATCAAGACCGGTGATGTTTATCAATATGCAATGTCAGAAAGTTTCCATCCGTTTAGGATTGGTGTTGAGTTTTTTAATTCGAGAGATATTCCCATACGTCCGCTGATTAGTCGTCTTGATTTTATTCCAAATAAAACGAGATGGGGCTATCCATTTAGATGGGGTATACTGGAAATCAGTGCGCATGATTTTCAAATAATTTCGGAGTGTATGCTCGATGACAAAAAGCGTTACGTTTGATTTTAATAAGCCTGAGGAAAATTTGGGGTACTTACTGTGGCAAACAACGATGCGCTGGCAAAGACTGATGAACCGAGCTTTGGAAGACATTGGTTTAACTCATACGCAGTTTGTAATTTTGGCTGCTTTAGGGTGGCTGCTAAAGCAGAATGATTATGTGACCCAAAAAGATATCGCCGAACATAGTAATACCGATAGAATGATGGTCTCAAAAATTCTGAGAAAACTACAAGCAGATGGGTTAGTGATACGTAGAGAGCATGAAAAAGATACTAGGGCGAAAATCGTTGAGATAACGGATGAAGGAATAGAAATTTTACAAAAGGCTATTGCAATAAAGACTCAAGCTAATGAAGGGTTCTTTGAGAAAATTGATAATAAAAGTCGTTTTAGAACTGAACTTGAAAATTTAATTAGTTAGAAAGAATATAGCTTTGAATAGCAAGTGTTGAGTCTGACCTATGGGTACTCTACTTTCACTTAAGTTAAAGATGAAGTAAATAGTTATCTAGATCGCTTGAGTAACAGTCTAGATTGGTTACAGGAATAAGGCGGGGCTATGGATATGAATACAACTCAGCAAGATTCGCTTGGAAAACACTCTTTTAATGTCGCCCGAAAGGGTTGGAAACGACTCTGTGTGTTGATGACGTTTGTGCTTATTGGAGCGGCGATTTCGATACCAATGGCTAACGCTGTTTGCACGACACCTCCTGGCGGTGATACGTCGACGGCTATCTGGGATGCCCACATGAATGAAATAGCGAGCATGGGTGAAATCGAGCCGGTGGATTTTCAGATCGGGGATCAGGAGATTTATCGAGTGCGTAAGCGTAGCGATAGACGCACCAGAGATAGTGTGCTGGGACATCTGCGAGCGATTGCGCCGCGCATTGAAGAGTTTCAACGTTATTTCCCGACTGCGGCGGAACGAGAGGAAGCTCTGGAACGAGTCGAGAGCGGAGATGAAGAAGAATTAAAGTATGTACCGACTCCTCCGGATCGTCCTGTTTTACTGGTGGAAAGCGACCTGGATCTTCTGGGCAGTACTCTGGCGTTTACAACCTGCGCCGAAAAAGGGGAGATGCATGACTTAAACAGCTTCGTCGAAGTGGATGAGGATGGCGAAGAGATTCGACGGTCAGTCCCACTGCCAGAGAGCCTGTGTATCGTTGCCGTACGATCGCATACCATCGACAGTGCCGAGGAGATGCGTTTTGTGTTGGCTCACGAGTGGGTACATACGATGCAGAACGGTTCTTATGATTTTACTGCGAAGCCATTATGGTGGCAGGAGGGCTCTGCGGAATGGGGCGCGCATAAGGTGATTGAAGGTTCTGATATTCGTGACCATAAGATTGAGCAATTCTATAACCGCCAGCCGGAATGTTCGCTGACTCAACACAGCTATGACGCCCAGCCGTTCTTTTTCTGGGGTGAACAGGAGTACGGAACCGACTGGGGAATTTCGTTGGGCATGGGCGGGCCAGAATACCTGAAATACCCACGTCGAGCCGCGGAGATTCTACCGCCAGCGCAATGGCTGGAATGGGCAATAGCTCAGGGCAACCAAAGCATCACCATGCCCGATGGTCGACCATTACCGCACCAGGCGGAATTTGAGCCGATGGACATAGTCGGCTCATGTGAGGGTAATATTGAAGGCCCGCCGCTGTCGGTTCAGTTGCGTGAAGTCACCTTTCCAGAAGGTGCTGCATCACCATTAACCATTAATCCTAATGGCGCTCAATTGGCTTATCGCTATGTGATAGATCCCAACGGAAGTGGCGAGCCTAGTAAATGGGCGCCTGTTATAGAAACGACTGAGCTGGAACCGCCAAGCGGCCCGATGCAGATTGTTGCTATCATGCCTTCTGGCGATGATCTTAACGCGACGCTTTCGCTGGATAATAGCGGGGGCTTAAACTGCGCCTGCCATATTGGCACTTGGATGGAGCAGGCCACGGCGGATGACGAAGCGGAGGACACCTTTGATGGAGCGCTTGAGGCTCTAGAAAAGTATAGAAGTATGGTACCTCCAGAACAGTTGGCAGAGTTAGATAAGGCCAAACAAATGATCCAGTCGTCGGACACCAAGGATCGATTCCGATTTAGAGGAGCTGCAGAGCAGATTTTCGAGATGGGAGGCGAAGGAGAAGTCACTTACGATAACGATGGCCCGATAGTCACTTTTAAACCTGGCGGTTCGTTCATCATCGAAGACCCTCATACGCTAACTGACGGTAAAAGTACCGTTAATTACAATACCTATATCCATTCGGGCGACTGGGTGATTGAAGATGGTGTACTAAAAATCGACCTGCAACATTTTACCTATAAAGGCACAGTTGAAGGCCCCGTTTCAGACGGACCGCAAAACTTTGGTGGCGATAATAAGCATTCGTCCTACGTCGGCGGTGGTGGCCAATGGGTGGTGTCTTGCGAAGATAGCGGCGTAACCCTTATCCCAGCTGATGAAAGAGAACGCGGCCCGGGGAAGGATGCGGTTTTAATAGCGCGTTAGGGAATTAAAAGTAGGGAGTAAGGTGCGTCTTGACGCACCCTACAGCGCTACCAGTGATTAGCTAATACTGAATAACTCGTAGTTTGTCGGCATAACCGTTAAACTAGTGGCCTATTGCACTGATAAAGCCTTTGATGACCTTTTCTAACCTTAATTTGATCCAACCTCTTCTCGATGCCTTGCACAAGAGCGGCTACGAAAAACCTTCCCCAATCCAGCAGAAAGCTATTCCGTTAATCCTAAAAGGTGAGGATATTATGGCGGCTGCGCAGACGGGGACGGGTAAAACCGCGGGCTTTGCGCTTCCGATGTTGCAGAGACTGTCCGAAGGGAAAAGGCCTGCGGGGAATGCAGCGCGGAGCTTGATTCTAGCGCCGACGCGAGAACTGGCGGAGCAGGTTCATCAGAGCGTACAGAAATATGCCGCTAACTTATCGCTGAAATCCGTGGTGGTGTACGGTGGCGTGAAAATCAATCCACAGATGCTGAAACTACGAAAAGGTACGGACGTACTGGTGGCGACGCCGGGGCGATTACTGGATCTGATGGAAAAGAATGCCGTGCGTTTTGATGATCTGGAGCTTCTAGTCCTGGACGAAGCGGATCGAATGCTCGATATGGGCTTTTTACCGAGCATTAAACGTATTGTCGGAAAACTACCTAAACAGCGCCAAACGCTGCTTTTTTCTGCAACCTTCTCAGAGTCGATTAAAAAATTAAGTCAGCAGTTCCTAAACAATCCAAAACTGATTGAAACGGAAACGACCAATACCACCGCGTCAACGGTAAAACAGTGGATTCACCCGGTCGATAAAAAACAGAAAGCGGCGTTACTGAGTTACCTCATCGAAGATCACCGCTGGCATCAGCTGCTGGTATTCGTCAGAACGCGCCGAGGCGCAAACAGATTAAGCCTTGCTCTCGAAAAGCGTGGAATAAAAGCGACCTCGATTCATGGCGGTAAAAGCCAAAACGCGCGTAACCGTGCGTTACAGGAATTTAAATCGGGCAAGGTACATGCCTTAGTCGCGACCGACGTCGCCGCACGCGGACTCGATATCGACCAGATGCCAGTGGTAGTGAACTATGACCTGCCGAATGTAGCCGAAGATTATGTCCATCGAATTGGCCGTACCGGTCGAGCGGGAGAAAAAGGCACCGCAATATCATTAGTCAGCGCCGATGAAGTAGATGATCTAAAAGCGATCCAGAACCTGATCCAAAAACAATTAGAGCGACGAATTGTCGACGACTTCGAACCGATTCATTCCGTTCCAGAAACGGATCTAAAAGCCGCAAAGAAAAAGAAGCCCCACAAAAAGAAACTAGCCAAAGCAAAGCTGAAAGAATCAGGCAAAAAATCAGGCGGTAATCAAGATAAAGGAAGCCAACCGAAAAGAGGAAAAAACGGCTATAAAGGCAAGTCAGCGAATAAAGGAAAAGAAGCTAATAAAAGAAAACAGGGTAAGAAGAAGTCGGTCAATAAGAGTATGAGTAAAGGTCGTAATAAAAGGAGTTAAACCTTGAATGAACTATGTTCCTTTTAGGCACGCGCTTTCTTTGGTGCATTAATTAGAACTCAATAAATATGTGTTGCATATAGTTAAATAAACCATAAAATAAATATCAGGCTTCTGGCGGCCCCTCTTTTACTCGTTGTTTTTGTCACTAAATGTCTAGTGTGCAGGACTCTGACGAGAAACAGGCTTTAACCTGTTATAATTTTGGAGGACGTAGCTATGGGTTGCAAAACTACTAAACGCACTGTGCGTACTAGTAAAAAGCCCGGCCCAAAAACTGTTCGTGTGAAACCACACAAACGGTCAAAGCCGAGCAAATGCAAGTAATCTAGTGTAAATAGGCACCAGAAGCCGCTTTGTACCAATAAAAATTTGTAACTAGCATAAAATAGTTTACTTAGTCACTTCTGATTTTTCCTTGTTTTGTTAAGGCTGTTAATAGGGCACGAAAAGCTCTTATGCACCTAAGATGGTTTTCTGGATGATACTCATTTTCATACTCGCGCCTCTCAAGTTGGAAAAGGTGCATTCTATTTCTGGTGTCCCAAAGCCAATCAAGTTCAACTTTAAGATCATCATTTATAATAGAATTCTCAAGCAGGTATGTCGTTCGTCTTTTATAATTCTGGCCGCAGATGGTTTTTAGATATTCTTTGGTCGTGCTTTCTGTAACGCTTGCAACTAGGAAAATGAATAGCTTATGCAGCATGTCTCTGGCTGTTCCAGACAAATCCGTTCGAACAATAAGCCAGATTATAGTGTCTGATAGAATTAATGTATAAGCTAGATTTGATTTTAACTCGGGGCAGTCAATAAAAGGGAATCTATTACGTTGATATTGCGCTGTGCGAATAAAACCTCTTGGAAATCTTATTTGTGCTTCTGGAAGGTCAGCTATAGTCTTCCCCTTTGCCACGCAATAGTCATTAATTTCCTGGATTAATTGCCCTGCCATCGAAACTGCTTTTTGCAAATCATTTTCGTCTTTAATATTCATTGTTCTAACCCATAATTTTAATGAAGTCTCTAAAAGGTTTAAGAGTTTCTTATATATGAAACTCTGTAGTTGCTTAACCCCTTATTTATTTAGTTTGTGAATTAGGGTTTATCTACAACATTTAGTTTTAGCAGCCTCTCAACTTTTTCCGATAACTCATTTAGTAGTGATGTGCTAGGGTTGGAATTCTTATTACTATCTTCATTAGTTTTAGGTAGTTGAAATGCAACTCGCGTAGCAGAAGAAGTAATTTCATCTTTAACTTGATTGTCGGTAACTAATTCTGAGTAAGAAGGAAGGGTCTGAGCAATTGCTGATTTATGTGCATAATTTTCTTCTAACATTCTTTCCTTTACATATTGTCTAAATGAGAAAAAAACCAACAGATATGAAGGAGCCAATAAAAGAATTCTCATGAACCAAACTAAAGGAAAATCATACTGAGTGGAAGGGGAGCTGTTTTCATCTTTAGCGGGCACTTCGCTTTCTATATGATTTACTAAATTAGTAATTGAATTAGTTACATCATAAGTTACATACATAGCTATGCCTACACTAATAGCCACAATTATAGCCCAAATCCATTTTTGAGTTGATATTTTGCTTCGTCGATTATCGAAGGCAGAGCTTAATGAGTCAGCTGCTGCTGGATTAATTAAAGATTTGATTTGATCTTTAAGTTTTACTATATCAGCATTTGCTTGGCTGACTTTTGATAACTGATCGTCAATTGATGTTCTTTTAGCTTCAATATCAGGCCCTAATATAGCCAATGCGTACACACCTGATTGGCGGATATGAGTATTGGTGGACTGAAGTTGCGCCAAAGGTTGGTGATGTTGATTTTGTATTTGATCAGGAGCCGTGCCTTTTAAATTGCTATACTGTGTGAAGAAATTGTTTAAATTTGTGCTAATACCATTCAAAAGATTAAATGGAATGTTTTCTAAAAGCTCCTCCTTTAGTGCGGTTCTCAATACATTTAAGGTGTCATGTATTAAGGTCTCTATTTCATCTACTTTTTGGTTTTGCCAAGCCTGAGCCCTGCCTCCAGATACTAAAAGAACATCGAAATCTTCACTTTCTAAATTTTCAACATTTTTAAGTATAGATTCTACCAAGTCTTTATTGGGCATTTTATCTCCTTCAGCTTAAGCTTAATTTAATAGACAGAGAATGTTCACAATATATAAAGTTAATTAATTGTTATAAATTGTATTTTAAACACAAACTGACTTCATCAAATGCAGTGTTAACCCCGGTGAGCCGAGTTCTTTAACGCTAGTGGCGCCACCTTTGTCGCTATACCCTTGGATGGAGTTTGCTCCGCCCCAGGTCATGGCGAGTTGTTTGTTTGGATTACTACTCATATCGAACAGGCGAATGGACACCATTTCTGGTGTATGAGGCCAGGCGTCTTTAAGTTCTTTGTATTTCTCAGCGGAGGCTTCTTCGATCTGGATACCGAGTTTTAAGCCATTAGAGAGTTCGAAGGTTTTTGGCTCGTCGGAAGTAACGTCCCAAAAGCCAAGTCGTTTACCATTCCATTCGGCGTAAACACGCTGTATGCGCTCGCCAGTTTGTGGATCGCAGGCTAAGCTGGCTTGTGTAAAGGCGGTGGTTAGAAATAAGAATAGTCCTATCTTTTTCATCCTGAATCCTTGTTGTTTCTGATTTTATCTTTTTGCTTTATTTGTGTTGATATTTAGTTATCTGTACGTAATATAAACAAGTGTGATGCATTTCGCAAATTGAAAGGAGAGGGGCTTCGCAGCTGAAGCTACGGGTTTGAGGGCGGGCGATAAGGTTGTTGCAATTAGTGACTGCAACATCCCCGGTTGTGATGCTGACGATTGACGTCAGCGAGAGTACACAAAAGACGGTGATGATTAAGGCAAGATAAGTCGGTTGAGCTGGCCTAATACATGTTAAGCTAGTGTTAGGGCTTGATGCAGATGTAGGAATAAGCGTGTTTAAACCCCGATTGATTCAGACGGATAAGGACTGGCTTGATGCCGATGGTATCAAGCTATACACCATATCGGCGGCTAACCTTCCGGTGAATCGAAGCGATTATCTGGGGCAGTTAAAGGTTTTAAAACTAAAAAAGGATTTTGACTGGGCGAGAACCGCAGCCTTTGCTATCTTTCATGACGGCGCTTCCGCAAAGTATCTGGTGTTGGTGGCATGGGGCAACGATAACGAGCTATTCACTACCGTATCGGTCAGAAAGTCGGAGCATTGGTTCGAAGATCCTGAAGCCTACTCGTTTTGCCTGTGGGATATGGAAGTCATGTGGGCCGAGCGCAATATCTATATTGAAACCATGTACAGCGGGGTCGAAAGCTTGGATGCCTATCGCGCGACAAGACCCGATCAATGGTTACCGTAAGCAGCAGCGAACTTGTCGAGCAATTTTACTTTTTCTTTGAGTTTGATTTTCGGAAGTGCGGCGGGTAAATAATCCAGACCAACAGCACGAGCAAACCAAACGTTGAGTAAGCCACAGTAAAGACCCAGGTGGGCAGATCCCAATACAGTATCTGTTGTACCCAGTGTTCGACAAA
The DNA here is from genome assembly GCF_020005365.1 of Kangiella shandongensis. GTDB lineage: Bacteria > Pseudomonadota > Gammaproteobacteria > Enterobacterales > Kangiellaceae > Kangiella > Kangiella shandongensis. The sequence continues at coordinate 38,474 of NZ_JACNML010000011.1, forward strand.
ACCGACCTGATAGGTATCGCCTCCGGCCTGTTGCCGTAACCATATTTCCAGCGTCGTCAACGGGCAAACCAGACCCAGCCAGACTTCGGCTATCACAACCACAACAATGGCAAGATGGACCAGGCGAAACCATAATCGATTAACCCAATCCCAATGCCGGAGATTACCTATAACGATCAGAACCAGACCGCCGACAACAAATAAAACTAATGACATGTGCAGAATTAGCACGATATCGGCCAGCCACTGGAACAGGTTACTTTCGTTCATCCTCCCAGCATAGCAAATCAGCTTATCTGGCTACAGTTTCAATATTGGCTCGGGTTTTATTCGTATTCGTCATGGCGTTTTTGCCATTCGTAAGTTGGGGTTTGTGGCCAGCCTTCGGGAGAGTCTTCCCATGCTTCCTGTCGGCCATAGGGAGTTAAGTCCAGATAAGTCCAGTGGCTACCGAGGTATTCTACACCACGAGCGCCGGTGTGGTAGGTTTGATAAATATCGTCACCATCTCGTAGGAATATGCTGACACCATGGATTTCCTGATCGTTAACGGTGGCGCCGAAGTCATAATTAAAGTCGCTGTCCAGCGACGAATACCAGGGGATGGGGGTATTCCATTCCATGCGTTTGCGATATTGCTGCAGTTTTTCCAGCGGTGCGCGCGAGATCAGGACGAAGCTGGTGTCGCGGGCGTGAAAATGTGCTGGGTGAGTCATGGCGTCTGTGACCCATGAGTATCCCGGGCATCCTGCATCCCAGTCGGGCCCGAACATAAAGTGGTAAACAATCAGTTGTTTGCGCCCCTCGAACAGGTCGAGCAAGCTGAGTTCCCCTTTGTCGGATTGAAAGCGGTAATCTTTATCCACTTTGCGCATCGGCAGGCGTCGTCGTTGGGCGTTAAGGGCGTCACGAGCGCGGGTGAGTTCTTTTTCTTTCTCGACAAAAGTATCAACGGCGCTTTGCCATTCTTCTGGCGACACAACTTCTGGTAATGGCTTCTTTTCCGTGGGCATGACAGGCTCCTTTTCATGTTTGCTACGTCTGTTTTCCAAAGACTAGCATGTTCTGGTTAAATAGTGAGCAACTGAAGCAAGAAATGTTAATTAGGTCATCGTCTTTAATAGCTAAACTAGTATGCTTAAATACTCATCAAAGAATAAGGAACCATTATGGATATCACGGTGGAAACAACCATTAATGCAGATTTGGACTCAGTATGGAAATGCTGGAATAACCCGGAAGATATTAAGCAGTGGAATACCGCTTCTGAGGACTGGCACACCACGCAGAGTGACGTGGATCTGCGCGTCGGAGGTCGCTTCAGTTCACGTATGGAAGCGAAGGATGGCAGCATGGGCTTTGACTTTGAAGGAACTTATACCAAGATCGCTGATAAAGAGCTGTTAGAGTATGAAATGGATGACAAGCGCAAAGTGTTGGTTCAGTTTGAGCAAAATGGTGATGGGGTTAAGGTGAGTGAAACCTTTGAAGCTGAAAAGGAGAATGAGCCAGAAATGCAGCGCAAAGGCTGGCAAAGTATTCTGAATAATTTCGCCAGATATGTCGAAAATCAGCCTTAAATACCTCTTGGCTGGTAGGTTGTTGAGTAAAACAACCTGAGAAGCCGTAATGATGTGGGAAGAAATGACAGGGTGTTTTGCAGAAATTAATGAAGATTAATCCCTGCAAAACACGACATGATACGCTGCTATGATTCGGCGTTTTGATTATAACTGGCGATCAAGTTGCGATAATCAGGAATGTGGTTAGAGAATAAAGTACCTAACCCCTCGATATCGTTTCTCCAGTCTCTGTGTAGTTCACAGGCCGCCCCAAACCAGGTCATCAGCTGAGCACCTGACTTGCTCATTCTATCCCAGGCTGAATCTCTGGTAAGCGGGTTAAATGTGCCCGATGCATCGGTGATGACAAACACCTCAAAGTCTTCTTCTAAAGCCGATAAGGTTGGGAATGCAACGCACACCTCGGTCACGACGCCGGCAATAATCAGCTGTTTTTTGCCCGTTGCTTTAACGGCTTTAACAAAATCTTCATTGTCCCAAGCGTTAATTTGCCCAGGGCGCGCGATATATGGAGCATCAGGGAATATACCTTTTAACTCTTGGACCAGAGGGCCGTTAGGACCATCTTCGAAACTGGTGGTTAAAATGGTCGGTAAGCCAAAGTATTTGGCTGCTTCTGCAAGTGCCAGCACGTTATTTTTAAATTTATCGGGATCAATGTCTCGAACCAGCGACAGTAATCCAGTCTGATGATCCACTAATAGGACAGCGGCATCATCTTTATTTAATCTACGATATTTATTACCCATAGTTGTATTCCTCATCATTAAGTAAGCAGCTCACTCTTATGAGCTAGCGGTTAAGTAATAAATATATACCTCTGTAGATGGATATGATTATACGAAATTGCTGTTTTTTATACTTTATTGCTAATCGCGTTGAGGGGGACAGTATATATGCTAAAGTAGGGTGTAACGTACCTTTCGAGGTTGAACCTTATGGGAAAGTATTATAGAGAGTTTAGAGACAATACCAGTTTCAACCTGATTAACATCGCAAGTATTCATTATTTCAATGGCGGGCGAGTTGAGAGTAAGGACTTTAAGTCGAAAGATATGACTTTCCTAATCCCGTTGGAGCATGCGGGTTTCGAATTACGCTGGGAGCAGACTGATGGTACTTCGGAGGGGAAGCGGTTAGCTGCGGGAGACATTTGCTTTATTCCCATGAACTCCTTCTATAGTATTGAATGGTGTAATGCCCACTTTTTGAAACTTTCGATTAAGTTTGACTTTGTCGCTGATGCAGCGGACGTATCGGTTGACACTTTACGGCATTTTATAAATCCTAACATAGGCTTCCATGACAATTTTATGTTTAGTACGGCACAAGTCTGCCGTAAGTACATAGAAAGTCATGACGATGTCGATGAGCAATACATTAAAAGCTGGCTCTATGTTTTGGTGAACTACTATTTCGATACTTATGTTATTGGCGATACAGTGACTAAGGCAAAAAATAAATTGGACAGTATCGAGTCGATTCCCAACTCCGAAATCCGATCGTTAATTGCTTATATCGATTTAAACTTGAATAAAAATTTGACCGTTCAAGACATGGCTGATTATGTTGGTATGAGTCAGTATCATTTCATTAGAGTTTTCAAAGAGATGGTTGGCATGCCTCCAGCAAGGTTTTTTGGTTTACAGAAGGTAACCAAGGCTAAAGAAATGTTGTTGCAGGGGATACCTATCGTTGAGATTGCTTACGTACTTGGGTACTCGAGTCAGTCGCATTTCAGTAAAGCTTTCTCTTCAATCGTTGGGCTATCACCAAGAGAGTTTACACGGAAAGAAGGTAAGATTTAATAAGTATAACATCGTATTTTTTAAGGTGGTCTAAGTGAAAATTTTTGCGTTTTGTGCGAGTAATAACAGTGAATCTATAAATAAAAAATTATTGGAAGAAAGTTGTCGAAATTTCCAGAACCATGAGGTTAAGTTCAAGGTGATGAATGACTTTGATTTGCCTATTTTCAGTCAGGATCTTGAGAGAGATAATCACACCTACCCACAAGCGGCACAAACGTTTTTAGATTTAACGGCTGATAATGATGCTATCGTTATTGCGACACCTGAGCACAACAGTTCCATTCCAGCTGCTTTCAAGAATATCGTCGACTGGTGTTCTCGATCGCCTAATTTGAATGGTGAGAAGATATTCAGGAATAAGCCAGTGTTATTGCTGAGCACTTCTCCCGGTGGTCGAGGAGGCAGTACAAACCTGAAGCATCTTGAAACCATTATGCCCTGGTGGGGAGCGGATATAAGGTTCTCGCTCAGCATACCAAGCTTTTTCGAACATTTTGATCAGAGCGAAGCATCTTTCGATAAAGAGACCAAGGAGAAAGTTCAGGGTGTCAGTACCCAGTTCCTGGACTCTTTACAGAACTGAGCCGTCGTTATTGTCATCCCTTTCGTTATAGAAATCAGGCTTGTATAAAAAATAACCAGCGATTAAAGTGGAAATACCTGTGATGTTGTATTTTCTTTGAGCTGGAGGGATATATGAGCAATCCGATCGTTGCGGATAATAAACCAAAGAAGGTTGCGCTTAAGAAAGGTGAAAAGTATTTCTTTTGTCGCTGTGGTCGTTCAAGCGACCAGCCGTTTTGCGATGGCTCGCATAAGGGCACGGAGTTTACGCCGTTAGGCTTTGTGGTCGAGGAGGATAGCGATGCCTATCTCTGTCGTTGTAAGCATACCAATAACGCACCCTATTGTGACGGTACCCATAAACAGTTTTCTGGCGATGATGTGGGCAAAGAAGGGCCTGGTGTTAAAGGAAAAAAGGGTGAAGCCCCAGCTGCTAAAGCAACCGAAGAAGAGCCAACGGTAGAGTTTATTCACCAGTTGGCTCGTGAAGGGTTAAGCAAGTTGGGGCATCATGGACCGATAACGGCAATGGGCGTGCCGCGTTATAAGTTGCCGCAGTGGGATGATATCCAGATTATGGTGGCGCAGATGGCGACCAAACCGTTGATGGATGATGCGGTAGTCAGTACCGAATTGATCATTGGGCCGGAAGCCAGAAAGCCGCTCAAGCTGGATATTCCACTGTTTGTCTCGGATATGAGTTTCGGTGCTTTATCGGAAGAAGCTAAAATTGCTCTGGCCCGCGGTGCAGAGTTAGCTGGAACAGGAATTTGCTCAGGAGAGGGCGGGATGTTAGCCGAAGAGCAGGCTGAAAATTCACGATATTTTTATGAGCTGGCCAGCGCCAAGTTTGGCTATAAAGAAGAGCTGTTAACTCGTGTACAAAGCTTTCATTTTAAAGGCGGGCAAGGCGCTAAGACTGGAACTGGTGGCCACCTACCGGGGAATAAAAATGTCGGTAAAATTTCACAGATGCGTGGTATCCCTGAAGGGCAGCCAGCGGTATCGCCACCGACGTTTGACGATCTAAGAACGGTTAGGGATTTTAAGCGGTTTGCCGATCGGCTTCGCGAGATTACGGGCGGCATTCCGGTGGGGTTTAAACTCAGTGCCAATCATATTGAGCGTGATATTGAATTCGCCATAGAAGCCAGTGCCGATTACATTATTCTCGATGGGCGCGGTGGTGGCACTGGTGCTGCACCTGAAATATTTAGAGATCATATCAGCGTACCGACTATTCCGGCGTTAGCTCGGGCTCGACGGTTTCTGGATGAGCAGGGTGCCAGCGGCAAGGTGACTCTGATTGTTACCGGCGGACTTCGTTTACCCATCGATTTTGTCAAAGCCATGGCGTTGGGCGCGGATGGTGTGGCGGTTGCCAATAGCGCCATACAGGCGATTGGTTGTGTTGCTGCACGAATGTGCCATACCAATAACTGTCCATCTGGCGTCGCGACTCAGAAGAAAGAATTACGCCAGCGACTGAATATCGACAAATCAGCAAACCAGCTGAAGAATTTTTTTGAGGCATCGGCCGAGCTGATGCAGGTGATGGCCAGAGCCTGTGGTCATGATCATCTTAATCAATTTAATATTGATGATTTAGCGACCTGGAATCGGGATATGGCCCTGTTATCCGGGGTGCAATATGCAGGGTTTATCGAACCGAAGTATTAGTCATTGTTAGGTATGAATTCCTTAAGGAGACAAAATGAAAACAAAAGTTGTTGTGTTAGTTTTATTCTTGGTATTCTTTTTGTCTGGGATCGCTAAGCTAACGAGCTTGCCTTTCGAAGTGGAGGCCTTCGAGCGCTGGGGGTATCCTCTGTGGTTTATGTATCTTACCGGTTTTATCGAAATTATCGGTGCCGCCGCTTTACTGATTCCAAGAGTTTCGGCTGTGGCGAGCCTGGTGCTGGCAGGGCTGATGGTGGGAGCCGTAGCCACTCATCTGATGCACGGAGAGTGGTTGATGTTAATCGTGGCAACGGCCATTCTCGTAACGGCCCTCTACCGAACCTGTGTTGGCAGAGAGCAGATCAGGACGTTGATTGGCCGCTCGCCGAAATCTCCGGATTGATCAGCTTTTCAGTTTAAATTTACGGCGAGTTTCGTCGACCAGACGATATCTGGAACTTCGTTGTCTTTCATGCGGAGCAAAGGCTGAGCTAGCCTTATCTAAGAGGTTAACCGCACGCTCAAGCTGACTCATTTCATCATCGGTTAGCTTATCTTGTGAGGACAGTTCATTGATCTGAAGAATGGCAAACTCTTTTGCCGCAATGTCCTCAGGTAGTCCCGATACCGTGCAAAGACCGTAGATGCCTTGTATAAAGTGCTGCCATTCTTCCCTGATATGCTTTGCTAGGTTGGCATTAATTTTAGGATCAGAAGATAAGTGATGGGCAGATTTTAGTTCTGCTATCGCTTTTTCATAGCGAGTAGAAAATACGTCATAGATCAATTCGCTATCATTTAATGAATGAACTATTCCGAGCCAGGAAGCATATCCTTTTGCGTAATATTCAATACAATGGGTTTCTTCGTGAAGACCAAAAAATGAATCACTTCTTACATCCACATCGAGTTTATAAGAAGCTTTAGGCATGACTTCATTGTCTTGATAATCGCGAAAGTCCTGTTCTGTGATTTTCGTGTTATCAAGCAGCTCCTGCAATGTGAAGAAGTGACTGTTCAGGTAGTGTATAAGTTCCAAACGCTATAATCCTTTGAGTTAATATGTCATTATCCAGCTGCGTGAGGGGTATCCCCAGTCTAGGCATTAGTCTGCCTGTAATAAGCCCTGGTAACAAATTAAGGTGCCGAGAACTGGCAAAGAAAATTCGACATGAAAGCGGTATCGATCATTTTCTATGACTTTATAAGCGGTACTGCCAGGGATGAGCCACAGAGGCAACGAGAGCCGACCGGCTTTGACTTCCAGGCATCGCCAGAACCAGCCTCCATTGCGAATATCTACGGTGAGCTTCATGGAAACAGGCCCTGTTTTTTCAATCCAATAGCCTTGTTCTATGGTGCCAACGGGTATAAAAAGTGAGGTGACCGTGTCGCTCTGGTTAAATTGACGTGACCAGCGTAATCCCCGTTCGTCATGAGAAATAGTAACGGTCAGCTGCTGAGTTCCCATAGAGGGTAGATTCATCTTCTTGGCTAATCGACGACCGATAACTCCAGCCAGTCCTTTGCCATAAGTGATATTGACGTCCCCGCGTAGCTGGCCACCACGAATATGCAGTTGTTGTAGCAATGGGTGGAGGTCGTTAAATCTATTACCAAACCAATTCTTTACGATGTTACTTTCCATAGTTATTCAATAGGCTGGGTTAGACTTTGTCGTGAACTAACTTATTTATTACTGATCCTTTGGTTTTAGCATAAACTCTAGCGCCATCTGTAAATCTTTGTCGCTACAGTCAAAACAACCGCCTTTGGGTGGCATGCCTTTATAACCGTTGACCATGCTTTCTAATAGAATCTCTTCGCCTTTATCCAGACGCGATTGCCATTGCTCGATATTGCCTCTCATAGGAGCGCCGCCATGACCGCGCTCGTGACAGCTAAAGCATGAACGGTAATAAATACTTTCACCGTCCCGTTTTTGTGGTTCAGGGGTACAGGAGATTAAGCCCATCGGGATCAATATTATGAGAGAGGTTTTGAGTGCGTTACGCATCGTTTGTATCCTGCTTTTTAACCATATAGTCACAGTTTTCCATGGGCATAGCTTCTGGATATTCTGTTTCAACAAACCCTAGACTTTCATAAAGCTTCTTAGCTCTGGGATTATCTTTCATGACAAACAATGAATAGTCAGCAGTATCTAAACATTCATGTCCCAGCTCTAGCAGTCGGCTGATAAGTTCGGTGCCAATGCCTTGGCCTTGATAATCTGGGTTGACTATGAGGCGACTCAATTGAGTACGACCGACACGATCGTAGATTTGTCCAAAAGCCAGTGGGGTGTTGTCCTTAACAAGAACACGGTTAACTAATTTATCGTTATAGAGCTTAATGTCTTCGATGAAGCTTTGCTGATCGAACGGGTAGCGGAAGTTTGGACCTGCCCATATAGAAAAAACATCGGGGTCCTTTACCCACTCCATGACGCTAAGCAGGTGTTCTTCGGTGGCTTTGACGAGTTTCATCTGCATATATTTCAGACACAAAAAAGCCGATCGCTTGGATCGGCTTCTTAAGAAACGATTACTTGCTTTGTTCGACCATGTAGTCAACAACAGCTTTGATTTCGTCATCTGAACAGTCGGCACAAGTACCTTTCGGTGGCATAGCGTTAAGGCCGTTGATCGCGTTGCTGTAAACGGTTTCTTCGCCCTGAGCTACACGAGGTTCCCAGGCAGCCACGTCACCCAGTTTAGGGGCACCAGCAACGCCCGCTGCGTGACACGCTGTACAGTATGTGTTGTAGATGTCTTCAGGAGCACGAGGACCAGATGCTGCGCCTGTGCTAGGAGCGGTGTTAGATACCTGTGGTACCTCGTCACCTTCTACATAAACTTTATGTACTGGCTCCAAGCGCTCTTTTACGCTCTTGTCGCTTAAGTGTTTCGCTGCCGCTGCTCCGGCAAATACTGCTGCTGTGATAGTCACAGCTAAAACGAACATTGATTTTACTTTAGTCATGGTCTCTCTCATCAAAATAGACAAATTAGAGTCATCGCTTAGCGGCTTAAAGCGATCCCTAAGCACCCGGAGGTGGAAAATTTAGTGGGCAAATTATAACCGTAAACCGGACGCGATCAAATAGCCAAGACAAAATAAGCTGTGGTTATATGAATAATTCTGATTTAGGCATACTTTTTTGTTTTGTGATCAGGCACAATAAGCACAAATACTCAGCGCTGATTCCTTATGAGTTCATTACCGCAAGAAGCCTTACAGATGTTGGGCGAGGCTCTGGTTAATAATATTCCTTTCAACCGACATATTGGCCTTAAGTATCAGACGGTTAGTGAAGAACAATGTATCATCACCTTCGACATGAAACCCGAATTGGTGGGTAACTATATTCAGGGTATTTTGCACGGTGGTGTGATTTCTTCGGCCATGGATATGGTCGGCGGCATTATGGCTGCGGTGGGTATTTTGCACAGTAATCCTGCCACTCATCTCGATGAGCTGAAAAAGAAAATCGCCAAGCTGAGTACGATCGATTTGCGTGTCGATTTCTTGCGTCCCGGGCGCGGTAATACTTTTTTTGCTAAAGCTGAGTTGTTACGAGCCGGTAAGCGGGTTGCGGTAGTGCGTACTGAGTTAGTAAACGAAGACGACGTGCAGATTGCTGTGGCTACCGGTACTTTTATGGTTGGTTAAGAGAACCAGCATCTTTTCTAAATATATTCAATAGGTTAGCGCCATGAAGCCTGAGAACACATCGACTCAGCAGGGCTCCGGTTCCGCTGAAGGACAACAAAACCCCAAGGCAGGTTATATTTTTGCGCTGGGTGCTTTTATGATTTGGGGACTGGCGCCGATTTACTTTAAAGCGGTGCAGGAAGTTTCTCCTCTGGAAATTCTGGCGCACCGTGTGGCCTGGTCGGTTCCGGTAGTGTTATTGATTATGTGGGCAATCAAGCGCCCATTTCCTAAAGGTATTCTGAAAGATAAAAAGACGCTGGGGTTGCTGGTACTGACCTCGGTTCTGATTTCAGGGAACTGGCTGGTGTTTACCTGGGCGGTGACTAATGACAGGGTATTGGAAACCAGCCTTGGCTATTTTATTAATCCTCTGATTAGCGTCGCTCTGGGGATCTTATTCTTAAAGGAAAAGCTCTCCATCTGGAGCAAGTGGGCGCTGGGGTTGGCGATTGCGGGGGTCAGCTATCGGGTGGTGGTACTGGGCGGTCTGCCCTGGGTTTCATTATATCTGGCATTTTCTTTTGGCTTTTATGGCTTATTGCGTAAGCAGGTGAATATTGGGCCACTACAGGGACTGCTGGTCGAAACCTTAATCGTGCTACCGTTTACGGCGGGTTATATCTATTACCTGTGGTACACAGGAACTGGCAGCTTCTTACATTCGTCGTCGCAGATTGACTGGTTATTAATCGCCGGTGGTGTGATCACGACTGTGCCGCTGGCTCTGTTTTCAGCTGGCGCTCGACTGTTGCCACTGAACACCATTGGGTTTTTCCAGTATCTGGCACCCAGTCTGACCTTCATTCTGGCTGTGTTCGTGTTTAAAGAGCCATTTAACCTTGATTTGTTGATTACCTTCGTCTGCATCTGGTTGGGTCTGGTGGTGTACACCGTTGGTGTGGTAAAAAATTCTCAGCGTAGACGAAAGCCTGCTTAAGAGAGAAAGCTTTCAGCACGGCTTGTACTACTTACTTTGCGCTTGTCATGGCTACATAAATATATGATAAATTGGAGTCGATACAGTCGGTAAAAGGAGTGTCTATGGCCCTTGAAGCAATTTTTGTATTAGCCTTGGTATTGGCTGTATTTATTGCTTTTGTTTGGGAAAAGTACCCTCCTGAGGTCGTTGCTCTTACTTCCTGTGCTGCTCTGCTTGTGGCAGGCGTCTTAAACACTGAAGAATTCTTATCCGTATTCAGTAACAGCGCTCCGGTCACCATCGCTATGATGTTAATCCTGAGTGCTGCTTTGGAGCGCACGGGTGTGTTACAGATAATCAGCAACACCCTCAAGCGTAGGGCCAAGGGATCTTACTTACGTTCGTTGTTTATCATCATGCTCTTCAGCATGATGACTTCAGCATTTATGAACAATACGCCCATTGTGTTGATGCTGACCCCGGTCGTGATCTCTCTCGCCGCCAGTGTCAATATGGCACCTTCAAAGCTACTGATCCCTTTATCTTTCGCCTCTATTTTTGGTGGGACATTAACTCTTGTCGGTACTTCTTCAAATATTTTGATGAGCAGTATTGCTTCTGATGCCGGTCAGCAGCCTATTGGAATGTTTGAAATGACGCTGCCGGGATTATGTTTTGTTGCCGTTGGATTCGTTTATATGCTGACCGTTGGTCGATGGCTATTGCCAGACAGGCTCTCGTTAATAGAGGTTATGAAACAAAAATCTCAGCGAAAGTTTATTGCCGAGGTATTTATCCCGACTGGTTCGACGCATATCGGCAAGCCTGCCACAGAGTTCGCCGCAGCGATGGACGGTGCGCACCTGATTGATATGGTGCGACACAATATTTCCGTGAGAAGGGGGATGAATCAGTTAACTATCAAGGCCGGGGACAGATTGATATTAAAGACAGCCGCCAGTGAACTGCTAAGCTTGAAAGAGGATGGTGAGGTTGAATTTACGGCTTCTTTGCCACAGGGTGTTGAGCCGGTAACTGCGAGTGAGTCACTGGTGATGGAAGCCAGTATCAGCATGAAATCACGCTTAGCAGGGCGACGGGTGATGGAGTTAGGGCTGGCGCGTAAGTATGGTGTGTACGTTATTGCGCTACACAGAGAAGATGAAAAGGCTAATGAAAATTTCGATAAAATAAAATTAAAATTTGGCGATACTCTCTTACTTGAAGGCTCCGCGGAAGGAATCAAACGTCTTATGGATGATGGAGATGTCATCAACCTGACTGAGCCACAGGACAGGCCGATACGACGGGCAAAGGCACCGATTGCTTTTCTGACTATCTTAACTGTGATGACATTAGCAGCGACGGAAGTTTTACCAATTGCAGGTTTGGCAATTATCGGGGCCTCAGTGGTGCTGTTGACGAGGTGCGTGGATCCTGACGAAGCTTTTGACGCTATTGACTGGCGGATTCTGTTTCTAATTTTCGGCATGTTAGGATTAAGCCTTGGTTTGGAGAAAACAGGCGCTGCTCAGTGGCTGGTGAATGCTATTCTGGTTTTGACGGAAGAAGTAGGGGCTAAGGGAATTTTGTTCGGGGTTTACCTGCTGACGGCGTTGCTGACGCAAATGGTAAGTAATAATGCCGTTACTGTTTTAATCGGCCCTATCGTGATTGCATTGGCGCAGCAGCTTGGGCTGGATCCAAGACCATTTATAATGGCTGTGATGTTTGCAGCCAGTGCCAGCTTTGCAACGCCTATAGGCTATCAGACCAATACATTTATTTACGTTGCCGGAGGCTATAAATTTAATGATTTCTTAAAGGTAGGGATGCCACTTAATCTGATCTTTGCTTTTGTCGCAACGGTGGTGATACCGTTGTTTTTCCCTTTGTGAGTTCACCCTTTGTGGCTTAGGGCGGTGTACAGACTCAAGGTGGCCGGCCTAGCGAGAAGGGAGAACTAAGCCAGCCTAAAAGAAAATTTAACCAACCTTATCTAAAGGAACTAGAACGTCAGGCGGAATCCGGCGGAAAGGGTTCTGCCGGCGCGGGTCGTGCGATCTTTCAGGAAAGAGGCATGATCACGAATTTCCGTATTAGCCATGTTCTCTCCTTTCAGGAACAACATTAAGTCGGCGTTATCAAAATAGATGTTATAGCCGAAATTCATGTTGATCAGCGTGTAGCCTTCGGTTGGTAATTCGTCTTCAGCCAGTTGGTTTTGATCATCAACTTTGATGGCTGTGAAGTCGGCGCTGAAATCACCTTCGACGAAACCAATATTACCACCTAAGCGCTTGGCCGGAGTTCGTGGCAGGTAACCGCCTTTATCCAGTGTGGCGCGGGTGTAGTCTGCGAACAGTCCGGCTTTCCAGTACCTGTCACCTTCGTAGCCAAAGGTCCAGTCGATCTCTGCTTCGAGTCCAGTGAAGGTCGCGTCGTCCTGCGTATATTCGAAGATCGGGAATTCTTCACCATGTTCTTCGTGTTCGTCGCCATGCTGCTCTTCGTGCGCTTCGCCTTCATGATGCGCCAGATAGATGTAATCGGATACCTGATTATGGAACAGGGAAACCGAAGCGTGGACGTCATCGGTGTGATAGCGCAGGCCGATATCGATGTTGTTGGCTGTTTCTTTGTCCAGATTCGGGTTGCCGACCTCGATGGTCAGCGTTGCCAGATGTGGTACATAGTGCTCTTCGTCGTTGCCGGCGTTCGAGTAGAGTTCTTCCACCGCAGGCAGGCGCTGGGCATGTGCCAGATTAATCGGTAAAGACCACTTGTCATCGATATGCCAGACGGTACCGGCGGCAAAGCTATAGGCGTTATCGTCACGTTGTGCACCAGTGAATGCGCCGCTACTGCGAACATCAATTTCCTGGTGATCGACACGCAGGCCCAGCTCGGTATGCCAGTCGCCTTTGTCCATTTCTTCCAGCCAGAAAACACCGTAGTTTTTGGTGTTGGAGCCGGGGATAAAGGTTTCAGCACCGATGGCTGCAAAGTCGCTGTCGCTGAGCTGTAAACCGAGTGCACCCTGCCAGCCGCTCCAGGCGTTATGTACCGCTTCAATGCGAAGTTCCTGTGCATCATTGGTGAACTGGGTGCTGATTTCATCGCCTTCCAGTTCCATATGTTCATAGTCGGTTTTGGCGTAACTGAACTTCAGCTCCTGGAAGCCAGCGAAAGGATCGTTGAGCTGACCTTTGACGTCATAACGTTTTTGTTTGAGATCTAGTAATATGCTTTCATCTTCGGCGTGCTCGGCATGCTCTTCTTCGGTTTCACCTTCGTGACCTTCTTCCTCATGTCCATGGGCGTGTCCCGGTAGGCCGTAAGAGCGATCAAACTCGGTATAAGATGCGCCGATATAGCCGCGCTCACCTATGTAAGAAAGGCCGAAACTGCCGCCTTTGGTATCGGTACTGGTGTTATCCAGCGTACCGCCAAATTCTTCGGCGTGCTCGGCATGTTCTTCTTCGGTTTCACCTTCGTGTTCGTGAGCTTCCTCGGCGCGTAGGAACGACGACTCGGCAAATCCCGGAATTTCGTAGTCATCAGTTTCTGATTTAAAGGCATCCAGATTAAAAGCAAAGTTGCCGGCTGACGTGGTGACGGTGCCGACTGTGCTGCGCTCGCCGGTGGTCGAGTCAGCGGCGCGAGCTTCGATACCACCTTCGATACCTTGTGCTAAATGCGTCGGGATACGGTGATCGACCACATTGACCGCGCCACCGACGGCGCCGCCACCATAAAGTAGTGTTGCCGGGCCTTTAAGTACTTCCACGCGATCGGCTAATAGCGGCTCGGCGGCAATCCAGTGATCCGGACTGGAGTTGGAGGCGTCCTGCGTTGAACTGTTATTACTTAATACGGTAACGCGGTTACCCTGTTGACCTCGAATCACTGGACGACCGGCACCGGAGCCAAAGCTGGAGAGATTAATGCCTGGCGTTTGTGCCAGTGTTTCACCAATATTGGCACCGCGATTTTTAACCAGCTCTTCACCGCTGATGATAACCGATGGCGACGCCATTTCCAGACTGGAGTGCTCCAGCGGATTACCGGTAATGACCAATACTTCGGTATTGTCCGGTGTGATTTCGATCGTGTGCTCGTTACCATCATGGCGAATCGAGCGGTTAATATGACCTTCCGGGCCCGCCTCGATATCCAGCACGTAGCGGCCTTCTTCCAGCTCTTCAAACTGGAACTGACCGAGTTCATTGGTGGTGGTGGACAGGTTCAGTGTGCGTAGATGAACTTCGACGCCTGCCAATGGCTGATCGTTATCATCGGTAATCACGCCAGAAAGATTTTTTTCAGCTGCCAATGCGCTGTGCGAGGCTAAAATGCCCAGCACTAAAAGACTTACTTTAGTAAGTTTCATGTGTTAATTCCTCAATTGTACAAATACACAGTTACTCCCCCATGAGCTCTTTATAGAAGAACAGGGGATGTTAAATAAATTGTTAGTCGTGTGTTATGCGAATTGAGGAGGGGCGCGGCCGTAGAAAGGTCGAATAATGCGGACAAACACCGCACTGTCAGAGAGGGTGACGGTTTGTACGCTGACTTCGACAGGCTGTGGGACGGCTATCTGGTGGGGCGTTGTGTGTAGCTGGGCTCCCGCATGGTGTACACAGAAGGTACATTCCTGGAAGTCTTTCGCCTGTTCGTGAATCGGTGAGTTTGCGTGCGCCACGCCGAGCAACGCCATGCTCAGCAGGGCGCTCAAAATAATAATGTGACGTAACATCTTATTCATAGTGGGTTCACGCAGTTGATTCATAATCAGAAGTTACTACTTCAAGTTTGCAATGCTATTCCATTAGAAAGTAATATGCAATCAGATCACAGCAGATATTTGTAACTGAATATCTCAAGCCGAATATTGATAATAATCCAAGGAAATACGTACCATGGCCGAAGAATTGCCAGTTTCCATTGCGGAGCGCCGTCTCGATAACGTGCCTCATTACCCTGATCGACATGAGCCCGTGGGTTTTATGTTGCGCCTCGTTAAAGCGCTACACACTTATGGTGTGCCGAGCTATGAACTGGAGCGGCTGATAACCAACGTCGCCGATCAGCTCGGTTATGGTTTGCAAACCACTGCCGTACCTACCAGCATTACCATGACCTTCATTGAGGAAGAGGACAAGCCGCGAACTTATGTTATCCGCTCCAATGCCGGTGAGGTCAATGTGGATAAGCTCAGTCGCACCATCGACGTGGCACACGCGGTGATTCAGGGGGACATGACGACTGAAGAAGGGGCGCAGGAGTTGACCGAAATCAGCAATTCGGCACCGCTGCATAATAAGTTCTGGATGATTTTCTGCTTTATGCTGGTCTCGATCTCGATTTCGAGGATTTTTGGCGGTGGGGTTGAAGAAATTATCACTGCTTCGGTGACTGGGCTGGTGGTAGGCACTTTTGTCAATATTGGAGGGTTGCGTTCAGAGACCGTATCCAATCTGATGCCGGCGTTATCCGCTTTTTTTGCCACCATGATTTCCTTTGGCTTTAATTTCTGGCTGGGGCTGAGTTCGACCTATATTCCGGTGGTGTCGGGGATTATGGTGCTGATCCCAGGGATGATGCTGACCATCGCCATGGCCGAACTGGCAACACAGAACCTGGTGTCGGGTACGGCACGCCTGTTGGGCGCCGGCGTAATTTTTATTCAGATGACCCTGGGCGTGGCGATTGGTACACAAGTGGCGTCGTTAATCTTTGGCCAGGCCAGTATTACCACCAGCATCGATCATCAGCTACCGGAGTGGACTATCTGGATTGCGATTACCATCAGTTCCTGGGCTTTGATGATGTTATTCCAGAGCCGTAGTAAGCACTTACCTTGGATTGTGGCAACAACCTGCCTGTCTTTCTTTATTTCGCGCTGGGTTGGCAGCTCTATGGGCGTCGCCACCGGGGCGTTTTTCGGGGCCCTGACCGTGGGTATTCTGGCTAATCTGGCCTACCGTATTAAGCAGGTGCCGACGGCAGCGATCATGATGCCGGGCTTTATTATTCTGGTTCCCGGCAGTGTCGGCTTTAAGAGTCTGACGGAGTTGTTGGATCACAATATTATTGGCGGGCTGGAAACGGCATTTAATATGATGATTGTTGGTGTCTCGCTAATTACCGGTTTATTGGTGTCGTCGATAGCGACTCTGCCGAAACCTAAAATTAAGACTGAAACTTTAAATGAGAGTGGTGGTGAGGAGTAAGCTCATGATTCGAATAATCCAATTGATGGCTTTTTCACTGGTTTTAACTGCTTGCGATGCTGGCTCTGATTTCGTGGAGGGATATTCGTTGGTCTATGTACAGGATGGCGACAGTGTCGTGTTATGCTGTGATAAGGGTGAAAAATTTACGGTCAGGTTATTGGACATAGATGCGCCCGAACGTTATCAGCCTTATGCCGAAACGTCCAAACAGCAGCTTCGCGAACTGTTAGAAGGAGAGTCTTTGAGCCTTTTCGGCGCTAAGTACGATAAATACGGGCGACGGTTGGCGGTCATTAAAGCCGACGGCGTCAATGTTAATGATAAGATGGTGGAAACTGGGGCGGCCTGGGTCTGGCGTTACAGTAAAAACCGCCAAATGAGAGAACTGCAGGAAGAAGCCCGTGATGATGAGCGCGGCCTGTGGGCCTTACCACAAGCACAGCGGCAGGATCCCTGGTTATGGCGACAGCAGCATCAGCGCTGAGTAAACGGAGAGTAAGGGTATAGGTATGAGACAAGAGAAAGTGGGTCATGTGACTCTGGTTGGTGGCACACACGGTAATGAATACACCGGAATCTACTTACTGGACAAATACCGTAAGCAGTCGGGTGGTCTGGGCAATTACAACTTTGATGTGGACTTGTACGAAGCTAACCTGAGAGCGTTTGAAGCCAATCGCCGTTATCTTGATCGCGACTTGAATAGAAGCTTCAAATTAGCAGATCTGGATAATGAGCAGCTTGAGGGGTATGAAAATCGCCGTGCCAGAGAAATTAATCAGGCGCTGGGACCGAAAGGCGACAGCAAAACGGACATGATCATCGATCTGCATACCTCCACAGCACCGATGGGGGTTAATCTTGTTTTGACTAAAACCGACACTTTTCATCTGATGCTGGTGGATTATGTGCAGCAACGGATGGATAACGTTAACGTGACGTTGGAAGAAATGCCGGATCATCATTTTCTGATGAGTATTGCGCCGCGCCATGTGCTGGTCGAAGTTGGGGCTGTGGCACAGGGACAGTTGCGTCAGGATGTGTTTGATAAAACCGATATGGCGGTCCGATTGATCCTGGATTTTATCGAACAGTACAATCAGCACAAACTACCACAACCATCTGAATCTATTGATATTTTTAAGTACTTTGATTTTGCTTACCTGCCACTGGACGAGACTGGCGATATCGCTGGTATGGTGCATAAAAACATTCAGGATCGTGACTTTACGCTACTGAGAAACGGTGAGCCGATTTTTAAATTACTCAACGGTGACAACGTCGAACATGAGGGTGAAGACTGCTATATCAGCTTTGTTAATGAGGCGGCCTATTACGACGAGAAAAAAGCCTTCGCCATGTCGCGGAAGAAGGTTTTTCATATAGGGTAAGGGTATTGTCATTCCAGCCCTTGAGCTGGAATCTTAATCAAATCGAAGATGCAGTATTTCACTATTTAATTTTGTGTTTCGCCCTACGGCGAGTCGCTTTTCTTGAGTGGACAAGACAAGTAACCAAAAGAATGCCTGCAGTGAATGACAGCCAATATAAAAGCCAAAAAAAACCGCCCAATGGGCGGTATAGCGTGAAGAGACCTATGATAGCAGTTTTGTTGTTATTGGAATCTGGTTTCGCTGCGTTAACCTTGATAGTTAAGGTGTGAGACTTTCCGATAAACCCAACTCTCAGTTAATGGCAGCGAATACTCGTAGGCAATCTTATGTTTAATGTTTGATTACCTAACCATGGAAAGCATCATACCGATAATACTTTTCAAATGCAAACGATTCTCATTTAAAAAAATGAATATTTTCTTAATCCTGTTCCATCTTTCCATATTCCTCGGCTAAATAGTCGAGGAAACTACGAATTGATGGCATAAGACCGCGCCGCGAAGGGAAGACTGCATGCACAATTTCGGGTTTGGGCGCCCACTGTGGCAGGAAATGAATTAAAGAACCTTCTTTAAGCTGCTCTTCGACCATTAGCTTTGGCAACTGCACCATGCCTATCCCTGCCACCGCTGCGTCTCTCAGCGACACCATATCACCACACTGCAAGCGTGGCTGATGTTGGATAGCCACTTCTTCACCATTGTCATCGAACAGGCGCCATTGGTGGGACTGCTGCTCCACACCCAGACCGAGGCTGGGTAATTGGTTTAATTCTGCAGGTCTTTGCGGACGAGTAAATTGCTTTAATAATTCCGGGCTGGCGACCAGGCATTGTGCACGTTGACCCAGAACCTTAAGCACTAGATCACTGTCAGCCAAGGGTGGCGGGCGAACTCGAATCGCCACATCAATCCCTTCCTCAACCAGATCGACGGCGCGGTTGGTGGCATGCAGCTCTATTTCGACACTGGGGTTCTGTTGCATGAAGTTAACGATTATCTGACTGATATTGACCTGCAGCAGAGCCACCGGACAGCTGATCCTGAGCAGACCACAGGGTTCGCTACGGGTTTGTTCGATAGCATCCTCCGCAGCCTGTGCTTCGATAAGAATGGCCTGGCAGTGCTGATAGTAAAGCTTGCCAATATCGGTGACCGAAGTATGCCGTGTAGTACGTTGCAGTAAGCGAACACCGAGCCGTTCTTCGAGTTCGGCCACGCGGCGACTCAGTTTGGATTTCGGTATACCGCTGGCTCGCTCAGCCGCAGCGAAGCCTGCATGTTCGACGACCAGAGCAAAATAATAGAGATCGTTCAGATCCTGCATTTATTGTCCTATTTATAGAACACTATGTGCCAATTTTAACGTCTAGTACATAAATTGTCATGTCAATATAATGAAATCATCAAAGCAACAGCCGTTTAGGCAGGAGATAACATTATGAGCATGAAGAGAATTACAGGCATTTATCGTGCACCTGCTGGACACTGGGTCGGTGATGGTTTTCCAGTCCGCTCGTTGTTCGCTTACAACAATAAGGGGCAGCAGATCAGTCCATTCCTGTTACTGGATCATGCCGGGCCATCGAACTTCGATGCCAGTAAGACGCCGCGAGGTGTGGGCGAGCACCCGCATCGTGGTTTTGAGACCGTGACTATCGTTTACCAGGGTGAAGTGTCACACCGGGATTCGACTGGTAAGGGTGGTACTATTTATCCGGGCGATGTGCAGTGGATGACAGCGGGTAGTGGCATTTTGCACGATGAATTTCATTCAAAGGCGTTCAGTGAACGTGGCGGTATGATGGAGATGGCACAGCTGTGGGTGAATTTACCGAAAGAGCACAAAATGACTGAGCCGGGCTACCAGGCGATTAAAGCCGATGATATTCCAAAGTTAAAATTGGAGGGTGGTTTACTGCGAGTTATCGCCGGTGAATACCAGTCAACGAAAGGGCCTGCCAATACTTTTTCACCGATTAATGTGTGGGATCTGGTGATGGCCGAAGGCAGCGAACAGTCGCTGACAGTACCTGAAGGCTGGAATACCATTGTAGTCGTGTTAAAAGGCGCGGTAGACATTAACGGACAGAAAGCTGCGCTGGAAGATACTGTGATCTTCGATAGCGCTGATACCGAAATCAGTATCAAGGCAGAAGAAGAAACGACGCTGCTGATACTGAATGGTGAACCGCTAAATGAGCCGATTGTAGGAGCCGGTCCTTTCGTCATGAACAGTGAGGAAGAAATTGTTCAGGCGTTTAATGACTTTAAGGCGGGAAAATTTGGTGACAGGCTGTCTTAAACACTAAGAAAAGTCTGGCTCTCGGGCCAGACTTCTTTCGTTATTTTTTCATAAAGTTCTTAAGGAAATCTATCGGTAGGGGAAAGACGATAGTACTATTGTGTTCGCCCGCTAAACCGGACAAGGTTTGTAGATAACGCAGCTGGATTGCTTCTTCCTGTTGAGAAAGCACTTTTGCTGCTTCTAACAATTTCTCAGAGGCTTCCATTTCACCCAGTGCATGGATCACTTTAGCACGACGGGCACGCTCGGCTTCAGCCTGTTGGGCGATGGCACGAATCATACTTTCATCGAGATCCACATGCTTGATTTCAACGTTAGAAACCTTGATGCCCCAAGCATCGGTCTGGCTATCGAGAATGTCCTGAATGTCGGCATTGAGTTGCTCGCGTGAGGCCAGCATCTCATCCAGCTCGTGTTGGCCTAATACTGACCGTAAGGTGGTTTGTGCCAGCTGGCTGGTGGCGTCAAAATAACGTTCAACGTTAATAATAGCTTTCTGTGGATCAACCACACGGAAGTAGACCACGGCGTTAACCTCGACCGAAACGTTGTCGCGAGAAATAACATCCTGCGTTGGCACATCCATCACCACGGTCCGTAAATCGACCCGAACCATTTGTTGTATGAAGGGGATGATGATGATCAGACCCGGACCTTTGACTTTCCAGAAGCGACCCAACATAAATATGACACCGCGTTCATATTCACGAAGAATCTTAAACATACTGGCTAAGGTGAGAACCACCAGTGCCAGAATAATCGGATATAAAATGTTCATAAATAAATCCCTCTATAAAGTGCTTAAGAAATTAATTGTCTGTAACCGGTGTAACAGATAACACCAAGTCATCAACCGCTGTAACTTTGACTTTCTGACCCGCTTTTAATGGAACTGTGCTATGGCATTTCCAGCGCTCACTGTGAAGCCAGATCCAGCCCTCATTATCAAAGTCTTCAATAACAGTACCGACATCATTAACCAGCTCCTCTTTGCCACTGACGACAGGACGCCCGCGGGCACGCAGGGCGAGACTTAAAATAAAGCTCAATAAAATAACGCTGATAACGGTCACGGCGATCAATATGGGGAGAGCGATAGCAACACCGGTCTCGGGCTCATTAAAGAGCAGGAAGGAGCCAATCAGGAAAGCGATAATGCCGCCAACCCCCAGAATGCCAAAGCTCGGGGCGAAGGCCTCGACGACCAGCAAGGCAATACCCAGCAGCAACAGGCCTGCGGCAACATAATTCACCGGCAATATTTGCAGAGCGTACATCGCCAGTAATAGACATATGGCACCGATAACGCCGGGAACCAGCCCGCCGGGGTTGTAGCCTTCAAAAATTAGGCCGTAGATGCCAAGTAATAACAAAATATAGGCAATATTGGGGTCGCTGATAATACTCAAGAGTTCGGTCTGCCAGTCGGGTTCGACTTTGGTAATAACCATCTTGTCGGTGTCCAGTGTTGCCTGTCCTGATGGCAGGCGGACGGAGCGTTGATCGATCTGCTCCAGTAGTCGCTGCGGATCGCTGGCAATTAAATCGATGACACCAATCTCAAGCGCTTCCTTCGAGGTCAGACTTTCCCCTTCACGAACGGCATTTTTTACCCAATCAATATTACGGTTATGGTAAGCGGCTAAACTGCGCAAGTAAGCTTCGGCATCGTTAATCACCTTCTTTTCCATGGCAGATTTACCGGCGGCGGGCTGAGCTTTTTCCTGGTCTTTATCTTGTTCATCGCCCTCTTTATCTGGTGCCTTTTCAGGCTCCGTTGGAGCCGGCATACCGCCGATTGAGACCGGGGTAGCGGCGCCTAAATTAGTCGCTGGGGCCATGGCTGAAACATGACTGGCGTAGAGAATATAAGTGCCAGCACTGGCTGCGCGTGATCCGGGGGGATAGACGTAGGTCACGACTGGAACTTTGGAAGATAAAATCTCGCGAATAATATCGCGCATTGCCAGATCCAAACCACCTGGCGTATTCATCTGAATAATAATGAGCTCGTAGCCCTGTTCAGGAGCGGCCTTGATATTAGAAACCAGAAAATGCGCAGTCCCCGGATTAACCGAACCATCGAGTACTAACAACATCGCCTGTCTGGGTTCGTTATCGGGAGATTCTGCAGCAAAAAGGGAGGGCGACGCTGACAGTAGCAGCGCAAAGAAAAGATAGAAACTGAAAACCTGCTTCATAGAAAATCCCTCTATTAAGCTGAGTCCTACATAGCTCAAAGTGAGCTACTACTAATGTAGCGCGATTAGTAAAGGATTACAAAGTGCAACAGGGGGGGAGTTATAAAAGAGTAGATGATAGTTGATCTAACTCAACAGTTTTGCTGTGGGTATAAAAAACTCCGACTATTTCTAGCCAGGCTTTCAGTATAATGGTGGCCTGGGGCAGACTCATTTGTCCGGCAGAAAACTGCTCCTGCATTTTCTGCATTCCCGTCTGGTGCAGTGACCGTAAGGCAAAGGACAGGGAAGTCGTTTGTAATTGAACGTAGTTCAATTCGATAAAATTAAATACCCAAGAACGAAAAAAGCCCGACTATTTCTAGTCAGGCTTTTAGTATGATGGTGGCCCGGGGCAGAATTGAACTGCCGACACAAGGATTTTCAATCCTCCGCTCTACCAACTGAGCTACCAGGCCAACGGACGCGTATTAAACCGATTCTTAGGTTTTAAGTCAAGCCTAAATTTAAAATTATTTCTTATCTTCAGGAACGTAGCCTTCGGCTTCGTCGTAGTCGCCACCAAAAAGGAATTTTTCCATCTGATCCGCCAAATATTTCTGCGTATCCGAGTCTACCAGACTTAGACGTTTTTCGTTAATCAGCATGGTTTGATGCTCAAGCCACATCTGCCAGGCTTCCTGTGAGATGTTGTCGTAGATTCGATCGCCGAGTTCGCCGGGGAAGGGTTTAAAACCAATTCCTTCTGCATCTTTTTGTAGTTTCTGACAAAAAACAGTACGTGACATTTAATTCTCCGCTAATGTTTGCAGTAGTTTGCTGACTGGCGTCGGTAGGCCAATTTCAGCAATTTCATTGAGTGCAAAGGTGCCTATTTGATTGGGCTCCATGATACCCGTGTCAGCGATATTTTTCATTAGTAATGGCTGCACTTCGAGATCATAGTGACTAAATTTATGTACAAAGGAATCCAGCTTCTGTTGATGCTCAGGTTCGCTCTGTGTTTGTTCAATTTCGGGAAAACACCAGAGGCCGCCCCAGATCCCCGAAGGTGGTCGCTTGTGCAGGATGACCTGATTGTTTTTTAGACAGACAAGCCAATAAACCGAACGCTTGGGGTGGGCTTTTTTCGGTTTCTTGCCGGGTAACTCTTCAATTTTGTCATGTCCCAGCGCGTAGCACTTGGCTGAGAGCGGGCAGCTATCGCATTTCGGTTTGCTGCGGGTACAGACCACGGCGCCTAAATCCATCATCGCCTGGTTGTACTGGGCTGTATGTTCGCCTGGAGTGTTGTCTTCTGCTCGTTGCCACAGTGCTTTTAATACTGACGCCTTGCCAGCCCAGCCTTCGATACCATAACAGCGTGCCAGAACGCGTTTGACGTTTCCATCGAGGATAGCACTCGGCTGATCAAAAGCGAAAGCCGCGATAGCGCCGGCGGTGGAGCGACCGACGCCGGGCAGGGTTTCGATTTCGGACTGGCTTTGTGGAAACTGGCCATCGAATTCATCGGCAACCTGCCTGGCTGCCTTGTGCAGATTGCGCGCACGACTGTAATAACCCAGTCCGCTCCACAGGTGCATCACCTGATCTTCGCTGGCCTGCGCCAGATCGACGATAGTCGGAAACTGCTGCAGGAATTTCTCGTAGTAAGGAATAACCGTCGTGACCTGGGTCTGCTGCAGCATGATCTCAGACAGCCAGATACGATACGGATCTTTGGTGCCTTGCCATGGCAGGTGCTTGCGACCATGCTGTCGATAATAGTCGATAACCTTTTGTTGAAAGTCTTTAGGCTGCCACATGGAGGTACTCTGGCTTAGAAGTCGTAAAGGATGGGCAGGATAATCGACAATGAGATCCACATCAATACAACCAGTGGCACACCAACTTTGACGAAGTCGGAGAACTTGTAGCCACCAGCATTCATGACCAGCAGGTTGGTCTTATAGGCCATCGGGGTGGCGAAGCTCATGTTGGCACCGAACAGTACCGCGATAACAAAAGGTTCTGGCGGTAAATTAAGTTGCGTGGCGACACTGACCGCGATCGGCGTACCGATAACCGCGGCGGCATTATTCGAGACAACATTGGTCAGAATTGCCAGTAGTAGCATCAGGCCGCTGAGTAGAACCGTTGGCGGGGCGCCATGCAATAAGGAGACAAAGGCCTGAGCTAGATATTCAGCGGCTCCGGTTTCGGTCATACCCATCCCTAAAGCCAAACTGGCGGCGACAATCAGCACCACGGGGGCACTGAGTGCATTCATGGCATCGCGCCAGGTAATGCAGTGTGTCAGGATCATCAGCAGGGCGCCAGCCAAGGCACTGACAGAGATAGGTAATAAGCCAACCGCAGCGAATAATACCACTAGCCCCATTATGATGAGGGCTCTCGGCGCGCGATGCGAGCGCGGCAAGTCAGTTGTAGCATCGAGCACTAAAATATCACCGCGCTTTTTAAATTCGGAAATTTCTTTTTGCCCGCCCTGTACCAGTAAAACATCACCGACGTGCAGCGTAACCTTACCCAGCCCTTTGTTATGCATATCGACAACACGGTCGCTGCGGTGCAGAGCGATCGCAACGAGACCATACTGGTTCATAAAACTGACGTCTTTAAGAGAACGCCCAGCTAAGGGTGAGCCTGGCGTTACGACCAGCTCGGATAGTTGCTGGTTCTCGGCGGTTAAGGGATGGTCTTCGTTGACCTGCTGCCCGGCTTTATAAAGCCTCGCGCCCAGCACCTGCTCGTATTCCTTAAGGCGATTGGGAGTATCGGTGACGCGCAGCTTATCACCGGCGCGAACAATGGCGTCGGGCATCGGCATAATGGTCGCTTCGGAGCCACGGTGAATACGGGTTACCTTCATCATACCGTCGGTTTTACGGATAACCTCGGCCAGCGTTCTGCCGTCAGCAAAAGAATTATCGTTAATGTGTAATTGGGCGGTAAAAATACGCGGTGAGGTATTTTTCATGATGGCCTGACGCTCTGGGGTGATCCTGGGGGCGACCAGCCACAGGTAAATCACGGCAACGGCTCCAGCCATGGCCGCCGGCAACATAAAATCGAACATACCAAAGCGCTCCAGCCCTAAGTCGGCTGCAACCGAGACCACCAGCAGGTTGGTTGAGGTGCCGATAGTGGTGGCCATGCCGCCGGCAATGGTAGCAAAGCCCATGGGCATTAACAGACCTGAAGGGTTTCGATTAGAGCGTACGGCGACACTAATTAAGATCGGTAAAAGTAGGACAACGATCGGGGTATTGTTGACAAATGCACTCAAAACTCCAGCAATGATAAGGGTTAGCAGAAGCGAAAAAAGCGGTGCAGTTTTCCAGATTCGTGCCAGAAAGCGGCCAATAGGTTCCAGCGCACCGGTGCGAACCAGCCCCTGTCCGGCGATCATCAGGGCGCATACAGCTACTAAGGCCTCATGGCCAAAGCCGCTGAAGAACTTCATCGGTTCGAGGTGACCATTAAAGTTATGGAATGGTGCAAAGGTGAAGCCCATGGTCAGTACCAGCAAGACGATGACGCAAGAGGTCTCCAGCGGTATGTCGTCGCGGCGGAACAAATATAAGGCAAACACCGTCAGCAACAGCACAAAAAGCGCATGCCCATTCGGTAAGTCCGGAAATGGCATTCCTCTCCTAACTCCTAGTCTTTTTTGTTCTTTGTTCTACAAACCCGAAGGAACCACCTTACTGATTTGCCTCAATTTTCGCAACGTCTTTATGTCCCAGCGCACATAATTTACATCAAACTTTTACATTATGGTAAAATCGCCATCAAGAGATGATTGTGGAATAAACTAGAGAGCTATCCCCTTGAATTCTGAAGAAAAACCGAAACGTAAAATTCGCAGTTACGTACTGCGTAAAGGCCGTTTAACCAAGGGGCAGCAGCGCGCCATGGACCTGCACTTCCCGCGATTAGGCCTCGAGTACCAGCAGGAACTGTACGACTTTGCAGCCATATTCGGTCGACAGGCTCCGGTGGTGTTGGAAATCGGTTTTGGGATGGGTAAGTCGCTGGCAGAGCAGGCTCGTGATAATCGCGATACTGACTTTATTGGGATTGAGGTGCATAACCCGGGCGTCGGCGCCTGTCTGGTTCTGGCTGAAGAGTATGAGCTAGAAAATATCCGGGTCATCAATCACGATGCAGTGGAAATCATCGACCATTGTATTCCCGATCATAGCCTTGAGCGGATCCAGATCTTCTTCCCCGATCCATGGCACAAAAAACGTCACCATAAGCGCCGAATCGTGCAGACAGAATTCTGTCAGAAGCTCCATAAGAAACTCAAGCCCGGTGGCATTCTGCATTTAGCGACGGATTGGGAAAACTACGCAGAACATATGTTGGAAGTATTAGCGCCGATGGCAGAGTTTAAAAACCTGTCTGAAACGGGTGATTTTGTGCCGCGTCCTGATTCACGTCCGCTGACTAAGTTCGAAGCGCGGGGGCAGAAGTTGGGGCATGGGGTTTGGGATCTTATGTTTTCAGCCGAATAATGGTCTATTTTTCCGATAATTTTGTTATTTCATTCTCGAAAAATGCTCATTACTCAATAGGTAACTCCGCTTTTTCAATAACGAAATGCCGCATTCTCGAAAAAATACTCTCATTATTGAAAGGAGTTTTGCTACTCAAAGCATGAAAGCCTTGAACTTCAAAGAATCTCTCGGTTGAAAGAGTTTGCGGTCTATTTTTCCGATAATTTTATTATTTCGCTATAGAAAATGCTCAGGGTGTGCCAGTTAAGATTGGGCACACCCTGTGAGTCTTAATGTCTGGCGGTTATGGTCTTGCCGCCTTCAGTGGTAAGAATTAAGGCGCCCTGTCCATCAATATCGTACCTGTTGACTTGAGCAAGCATTTTTAAGAATCGTTGCTCCTGATCCATTAATGCCGGTGCGCAAGCCATTAAAGTGCTCATTGGAGCTTTAAAGGTGAGGTTTTCGCCAGTCAGTTGGTAGGCGGCGTTATAGGTGTTGCAGGACGCCGAGCCGTAGGCGCGGCCTTCTTTATCGAAGGTGATGGTGACGCGCGAGTTATCAATAATGCCCTGCTCGGCTATGTCCTCGACTACCCACTCATGGTCCGCCAACAGGCTGAGCGGATCGCCGCCACAGCCTTCAAAGACTTTGCCATCCAGTGTTAAGGTCACTCTGTTGGGGTAGGGGCGACCGGACATATTGTCATAACATAGCTTGCGTCGAATATCGACAATGGCGATATGAGCTTCGGTTTGCGCATGGTACTTGTAGCCGCCTTTATAGGGTTGCGGCTGGGGTCTCGGCGTCTTAACTGTATTCTGGCCGTAATTGGTTTGTACTTCGATGGTTTCCTCTTCAACCTTTACCAGCCAGCCAGGTTCATTGCCCTGGGCCTTATAGGGCACAGGATAGAGGCGATCATTGCTGTCAGCGCCAATCGTTCCTGAGTGAACCCGTTGCATCATGAGATCGCCCAGCTCGACATGACTTTGCTCGATATTAACGGCATGACGCTGAGAAGTAATCCACATCAGGTTGCCATTGGGGCCTTCGAGCCGCGCATGCAAAGCGTAAGTATGGCTTGGATCCAGTTCTGCTCGGTGGGCATTCAAGACCACTTTTAGAGGCAATTGTATGCCTTCGCCCAAGCCGATGATTTCCTCACTGATAACGGTGGCTGCTTTGTCAGCAATGGAGACATCCTGCAACATGACCGTTAAGGTGCTGCCCTTGGGGACCAGCATACGTTCGCGGTACATAAGCTTCGCGGTCACGGTCAATTGCTCCGCCTGTGGCGCGGTTGTGCTCATTTCTTTTTTGCAGGCACTTAGACCGGCTAGAATCGTAATGCTAAGGATAGCGGTTAAAACATATCTCATGGCGTTTTCCTGTTAATTCATTAAAACGTGGTGTCTGTCCGTTAAAAACATCATGCCATATTAACGGCAGAAACCTGTATAAAGGGTTAACAGAAATTAAAGAATAGTTAAAAAAGTAGAAGGAGGGTTTCCCCACCTTCTATAAGATTTGGTTAGAGATTCTTGCTTAGCCAGATGGCGGTGTCGCTACCAAGGGTGTTAACGGTTCGTTGAAGGACATCACAGGAGCCTTTGAAACCACCAAAAACGCCGCCCATGGAATTACGCGTGGCGGTGAAGTCTTTTACTTTTTCCCCATTTTTAAGCAAATCTGCAGTGATGAGAACTTGTTTCTTGTGCCCACTCCAGGCATTGCCTGCGCTCATCGCATTTCTAATCTTCAGAACTAAGACGTAACCTTTATTGATGTTCGTGATATCTTCTGTGCGCACAATATCAATATTGTGATGCGTCGAATATCTCTTAACGAAGCTTGATAGCTGGCTGCCAAGGCTCGAGCACTCTGCTTTGATGTTGCTGGCGATGACCATGGGGTCGTAGTATGGAACTGACTGAGGGAGGTAGACCTTAACAGCGTTCTCCAATGGCTTCATTTCCGGTTGATTGGAATTTCTGCCACCACATGCGCTAACAAGAATAAGTAATGATAATATCAGTAGTTTTTTCATAAAGGATTCCTTTTTTATTATTTATAAGGCAAGCCGTTTTATACAACAGTGGTGGGGCAATTACAAATAATGTGAACTAGATAGACTTTATATCAATTTGATGGTTGTCCACTACCGGGCTGGATATAAAACGTTGCAGCAGTTCATTCAAGAATAGAGCGCCTTTCTCTGTCGGCTTTAGACGCTGTTTTGAATCGTCGAGCAGATTATCATTAACCGCTTGCTGGATGAGCGGTTGGATAGCGCTTAAAGCAATCCCCGTTCTTTGGCTAAAGTATTGGCTGGGTACGCCGTCGAGCAGACGCAGTGCGTTGAGCATAAACTCAAAGGGAAGCTCGTGGGTGGGAATAACACTCTGCTGGGCTACTGACTGCCAGTCTGCCTGAAGATAATCTTTAGGGTGGCGCTTTTTAGTGGTGCGATGGATTTCGCCTAAATCAAGTCGCGTAATTTTGCCGTGGGCGCCGGCACCGATCCCGAGATAGTCACCAAACTGCCAGTAATTGAGGTTGTGCTTGGCGCGTAGGTATGGCGCTTTGGCGTAAGCCGAGGTTTCATATTGTTCATAGCCATGCTCGGCGAGTAGGGCCTGTCCCGCTTCCTGGATGTCCCACAGGGTTTCGTCATGCGGTAACTGAGGAGGCTGTTGATAAAACAGGGTGTTCGGCTCCAGTGTTAGCTGGTACCAGGAAATATGGTGAGGCTGTAGCTGAATTGCTGTTTGCAGATCGTTCATGGCCTGCTCTAGGGTCTGTCCAGGCAAACCGTGCATCAAATCCAGATTAAAAGAATCAAAGCCCGCTTCATGAGCAAACTTGGCTGCTGCGATCGCCTGTTCGGGATCATGAATACGTCCCAGCTTTTCTAGATGCTTAATGTTAAAACTTTGCACGCCGATCGATAGTCGGTTAATGCCGGCCTGTCTGAAGCCTCGGAATCTTTCCGCCTCAAAAGTTCCCGGATTAGCTTCCATGGTAATTTCGATATCACCTTCGAAAGGTAAAAGGGCTCGAATGCCGCTGAGCAGGCGATCATAGGATTCCGCTCTGAATAGGCTGGGAGTGCCACCGCCGATAAAAATACTGTGCAGACGACGCCCCCACACTTTTGGTAGCTCCTGCTCTAAATCAAACAGTAAGCGATCGACGTATTCCTTCTCGGGGAGATCAAATTCGGTTTGCTGATCTGAACTGACATTTTTGACTGCGTGAGAATTAAAATCACAATAGGGGCACTTACGCACGCACCAGGGTACATGGATATAAAGGGATAGCGGCGGATTGGTGAGCATGACTAGCTAAACTTGGCCTGCAACGACTGCATCAGCTGATTAAGGGCCTTACCGCGATGGCTGATAGCTGCTTTTTGCTCGGGCGTCAGTTGGGCTGCCGAGCAATGATGCTCTTCGCACCAGAACAGCGGATCGTACCCGAAGCCACCATCACCCATTTCTTCAGTCATAATTCTGCCTTCCCAAGTCCCCTGACAGATTAAAGGTGTCGGATCTTTGGCATGCTGCATAAAGACCAGCACACACTGGTAGCGGGCCGTTCGTTCTTCCGCAGCAACGCCGGATAATTTCTCCAGTAACAGGTCGTTATTGCCTTGATCGTTACCGTGCTCGCCGCAAAAGCGCGCCGAATAAATACCCGGTTGGCCGTCGAGGTAGTCGACCTCGATACCTGAGTCATCGGCAATAGCCGGTAGACCGGTTACTTCGGCAGCATGGCGTGCTTTAATGATAGCATTTTCGACAAAGGTGGTGCCGGTTTCCGGCACGTCGCTGACATTCAGATCGGTCTGCGGGATCACCTGATATTGGAATTGGGCTAATAATTGTGTTAATTCAGCAACCTTCTTGCGGTTACCAGAAGCGAGAACGATTTTCTTCATTGGGGGAGTAGTTTAAGGTCGATCAGATAAGCCATTATAACGGAAACAGCCACTAATTCGATAATAGTTCATGCGAAAGGATATCGAACGTGGTGGCTGTGATTGTAGCGTAACTAGTCGGCATAGAATTTTTGATCGAACTGGATGCTGATCGGTTGTTCACGCCCAGGAATGTTGATGGTGAATTCTAAATCCATACTTTCTTCATTGCGGAACTGAAAGTCGGCCATATAGTAGACCGCGTTATCTTCGATGATTTCCTTAAAAGCCAGTTCGCTAAACTGCGACAGATTGTTGGTCGCTTTGCCGCGGATAGCAACTTTCAGGTTCTTATCCGGCCCATCTTCTACCACTTTATGTACAGAAACGTTGAGTAATCCTGTGTAAGCGCTACGAGGCAGCTTATAAGCTACCGCCGTTTCGGGCTGAATAAATGAACTGTTAAAGGCATTGTAGTGGATAATATAGTCATCGACCCGCTTTTCACCGGCATTACTGCTTGTGCCAGTAATCAATAAGGCAGCCCCGATGATGCCCGTTATTAGTGGTTTCATGCTTTTCATGACGTTCTCCTATTCCCTTCGCCTGGTTATAAGGCCTTACTAATAAGATAGCAAAAAGCGGCAATTGTTTCAGCGATATTCTTTGGAACAACTAGCCAGTGATTAACTTCACACCCAGACTGTATAAAGCATCCTGCAGGAACCAGAGACCAAACAGTACGATCATCGGTGAAAGGTCGATACTACCGGCAATCGGCGGAATGATTTTTTGGACTGGCTTCAGGATTGGGCGCGTTACCTGATACAGAAACGCCACCCCCGGGTGGTAGCGGCCACCGCTCATAAAGCTGGCAATCATTAAGCCGAGGAATAGCAATAGCATCATATTGGTAAAAATCATGATAAGCCCGCCCATGGCTGGTGCGATTTTCATCATCAGCCCGATAATAATGCCAAGCGCTAAGGCCTCTCCGGGAAGTGTGATAAATACTGTCGAGATAATCACGAACTTAATGATAATAATTGTGATTGCAACGGCAAAACTGGCCGTACTGAAGCGCCCCATGTCGGGTAGAAGACGACGTAACGGATTAACCACAGGCGCGGTAAATTTATGCACAAACTGGGAAATTGGATTATGGAAGTCCGCTTGCCCCAGTTGCAGCATAAGGCGGATCAAGAACATCATCGCCAGCAGGTTGGAAATGTGCTCCAGCAAAAGAAAAGTTACATTATTCATGTGTGGTTAACCGTTTCGTCATTTAATAAAGTGAAGCCAGCCTATTGATTGGCAATTTCAGCTAATTCCTTGCCACGTTTAACGGAAGCTTGCAGTGCCTTCTTTACGATTTCCGGTAGATCGTTATCGTTTAAGGTGTCCAGAGCTGCTGCCGTGGTACCACCCGGTGAGGTGACGTTGCGGCGTAACTGTCCAATTTCCATATCACCGTTTTGTTGAACCATCGCTGCTGCGCCAAGGGCTGTTTGGGCTGCCAGCTCTCTTGCCGTTTCTTCCGGCAGGCCTAATTCCATACCGCCTTGAACCACTGACTCCATATATAGGAAATAGTGTGCTGGACCGCTACCAGAAACGGCGGTAACCACATCCATCAAGTTTTCATCATCGACCCAGATGCTTTTGCCTACGGCCTCGAAAATGGCGCTGGTCGCTTCTTTTTGTTTCTGGCTGACCTTATCGTTAGCAAATAATCCTGTAGCGCCGTAGCCAATCAGGCTTGGCGTATTTGGCATGCTGCGAACCACTGGCGTATCGTCGCCCAATAAGTTGGTAAGAGTCTCGCAAGTCACGCCGGCGGCAACGGAGATCGCACATTTGGTGCTAAGATCCATATCTTTGAAGTCGTCACACGCTAATGACATTTTCTGTGGCTTAACCGCCAGCAGGAGATAGTCAACATGGTTCGCCACTTCGGCGTTATCGTGTGTGATATTTAAGGTTGGATATTTTGCTTTTAACGCATCCAGCTTACCTGCACTCGGGTTACTGACATAGATGCATTCAGCTGGAAGTCCTGACTGGATCAGTCCCCCCAGAATGCTCGCAGCCATATTGCCAGCGCCAATAAAACCTACTTTTGCGTTTTTTAGTAATTCAATTGAATCAGTCATAAATGCCTGTTTTGATTGTCGTCACTTGCATCTGGCAAGCGAGGTGAATGTGAATCTTTTACTTAGCTCTCTAATGATGAGGGTAAAAGTTATAAATTCAATGCCTTAATGTTCAGTCGCCGTGCCGAATCAGTCGCGTTGACCAAAAATAGCGGTACCGATACGTATCATGTTGCTGCCAGCGGCTATAGCGGCCTCGTAATCGCCCGACATGCCCATGGATAGCGTGTCAACCTGTGGGTATCTGGTGGCTAATTGACGGTAAAGTTCGGCAATTGTCTCAAACTGTGACAGCTGTTTGTTGTACTCCGTCTGTTTCGGCGGTAAGGCCATGATGCCGCGTAAAGTCAAGTTCTCAGCGTTTTCAATCTGCTCTGCTAATTCAAAACAGGTATCAGCATCGACGCCTGCTTTTTGCTCTTCACCAAATAAGTTGACCTGAATACAGACGTTAAGCGGTGACCTGCCCTGACGAGCCTGATTTAACTTATTGATAACTTTAACCCGATCGACACTTTGCACCCAGTCGAAGTGCTCTGCAATATCCTTACATTTGCGGCTCTGGATAGCGCCCAGCATATGCCACTGAAGGTCACTTTTATCCAGTTTGTGGATCTTTTCGACGCCTTCCTGCACGAAGTTTTCGCCGAAATCACGCTGACCATTTAGGTAAGCTTCTTCAATTTTTTCAATGGGTTGGCGCTTACTAACAGCGACCAGGCGCACATTATCCTTAAAATTCAGGTGTTTCTCGCGGCTTTTTGCGATTTCTTGTTGCAGAAGTTCTAGTTGAGAGGCTATGCTAGTTGTCATTAGTAAGAATAAATATCAATATTGGGGTCTAACCTATGGATATTACAGAACTTTTAGCGTTCAGTGTAAAGAATAACGCATCGGATTTACACATTTCCGCTGGGATGCCACCACTTATTCGTGTGGACGGCGAAATTCGCCGAATTAACGTTCCACCGCTAGAAGACAAAGAAGTCCACTCGCTGATTTACGACATTATGAACGATAAGCAGCGAAAAGACTACGAAGAGTTTCTTGAAGCGGATTTTTCTTTTGAGCTACAGGATCTGGCACGTTTCCGTGTTAATGCATTTGTACAAAACCGAGGGCGCGCGGCAGTATTTCGTACCATTCCTTCTCGCGTCTTAACCTTGGACGATCTGAAAGCTCCTAAAGTGTTCCAGGACATTTCAATGCAGCCGCGTGGTCTGGTTCTGGTGACAGGTCCTACGGGCTCTGGTAAATCGACAACCTTGGCTGGTATGGTCGATTATGTTAACGACAACAAGCACGATCACATCCTGACCATTGAGGATCCGATCGAGTTCGTACACGAGAGTAAAAAGTGTCTGGTTAACCAGCGTGAGGTACACCGTGATACTCATAGTTTCTCCAACGCACTGCGTTCTGCACTTCGTGAAGACCCGGATATTATTCTGGTGGGTGAGATGCGTGACCTTGAGACGATTCGTCTGGCACTAACGGCGGCGGAAACGGGTCACCTGGTATTTGGTACCCTGCATACGACCTCCGCAGCGAAAACCATTGACCGTGTGATCGACGTTTTCCCTGAAGGTGAAAAAGACATGGTACGTTCGATGTTATCAGAGTCGCTGCAGGCGGTTATCGCGCAAACGCTGTTGAAGCGTAATGGTGGTGGTCGTGTGGCAGCGCATGAGATCCTGATTGGAACGCCGGCGATTCGTAACCTGATCCGTGAAGCGAAAGTTGCACAAATGTACTCAGCGATGCAAACTGGTATGTCACTAGGTATGCAAACTCTCGATCACAGCTTGAAGCAGCTGGTCAGTAAAGGAGTGGTTTCGCGTACGGATGCACGATTGAAAGCAGTTAATAAAGAAGAGTTTTAGAGGTTAGCGTATGGACATTACGCCACTATTAAAAGCACTGATGGAAAATAAAGGTTCTGACTTATTCCTGACAGTCCATCGGCCCCCATGTATTAAAATGCACGGTAAAATTCATCCCGTCACTAAGAGTATGTTAACGCCCGCCCAGGTGGAAGAGTTAATACACTCGTCAATGTCGGACAAGCAAAAGAAAGAGTTCGAAGAAAAGAAAGAATGCCAGTACGCGATCAGTGTTGAAAATGTGGGTCGTTTCCGTGCCAGTGCCTTCTATCAGCGTAACCAGCCAGGTTTGGTCGTGCGTCGTATCGAAACCAAGATCCCGACCACAGATGACCTTAAGATCCCAAGTATTTTGAACGATCTGGCGATGAAAAAACGTGGTATTATCATTTTCGTTGGTGCAACCGGTACCGGTAAGTCAACTTCCTTGGCAGCGATGATCGGTTATCGAAACCGAAATTCGCAAGGTCACATTATCAGTATCGAGGATCCGATCGAATATGTGCACCGTCATGATAAATGTATTATCACGCAGCGTGAAGTCGGGATCGACACCGAATCTTTCGAGGTCGCTTTGAAAAATACGCTGCGTCAGGCCCCCGACGTTATTCTGATCGGTGAGGTTCGTTCGCAGGAAACTATGTCGCAGGCGATTACATTCGCCGAAACCGGCCACCTGTGTTTATGTACGTTGCACGCCAACAACGCCAACCAGGCACTGGATCGTATCTTGCACTTCTTCCCGAAGGAAGAACATACCCGGGTTCTGATGGATTTATCCATGAACTTGCGAGCGATTGTGGCACAGCAGTTAGTACCAACTATCGACGGTAAAGGGCGTCGTGCCGCGATTGAAATTATGATCAACTCACCGCTGATTTCCGATCATATCCGTAAAGGTGAGGTGCACCTGCTCAAGGAACTGATGGCACGCTCGACCGAACTGGGGATGCAGACCTTCGATCAGGCCCTGTTTGAGTTGTACGTTAATGGCGAAATTAGCTACGACGATGCGCTATTGCATGCTGACTCGGCGAATGACCTGAGACTTAAGATTAAACTGCATGAAAAAGATGCTGACTCGTTGACCGATAGCACTGAGGGTTTAGAGGTTGAAATGGACGACGATAGACCGAGTAATATGTTTTAAGGTTTAGAGGTTGAGTTATTAAAGCCCGGCATTTGCTGGGCTTTTTTGATTACATCTCAATCTGTTGAGGATTCAAAATAGCTCTTAAGGATTAATTCGGCAGCATATGCATCGAAATCAGAATCCTTTATTTTCTTATAGCCGCCGAGTTCGAACAGGTACTCGCGGACTTCGGCGGTACTGAGTCGCTCATCATGTGTGAAAGAGGGGAGGCCAAAGCGTCCATGGAGGCGCTTGGCGAATTTCTTGGCCATCTGTGTCACTGGCTGTTCGGTGCCATCCATATTCAACGGCAGGCCGACGACAAAAGCTTCGACCTGCCACTCCTTGATAAGCGCTTCGACCTGTTGCCAGTCAGGTTGGTTGTTTTCTGCTTTGAGAACGCACAGGGCCTGGGTTGTGCCCAAGGTTTTCTGTCCTGTGGCAACGCCGATACGTTTTTCACCAAAGTCAAAGCCGAGAAAGCGTAATGGCTGCTTGATATCAGGCATGACCGCTCTGCTCGGAAAGTTGTGTCCAGTCGATGCCTAACAGCTGAGTTGCTTTTTGCCAGCGTTGCTGTGGCTTAGTGTGAAAAATAATGTCTTTATTGGCTGGTACTATGAGCCAGGAGTTTTCCTGAATTTCATGTTCCAGCTGGCCTTTGTCCCAGCCAGAGTAGCCTAGAGCAATCAGCGTTTCGTCCGGGCCTTGCTGGTTGGCAATGGCCGCTAAAATGTCTTCCGATGTGGACAGTGCAATGTCGTCGCTAATGGTCATCGATGAATCCCAGTTACCGAGAGGACTGTGGAGAATAAAGCCTCGCTCTTTATCAACCGGTCCGCCTGCCAGAAGTGCATTGTCGAGGACTTCCTGGTTTGTGCTGGAGATTTTAAGGTGATCAAACAATTCGTGATAGGTAGCTTCCAGGGGTTGGTTCAACATAATACCAAGCGCACCTTCTTCTGTATGTTCGCAGATATAGGTAACGCTGCGTGAGAAGAAGGTATCCTGTAATGTGGGCATAGCAATCAATAAATGATTGGCTAATGAATTCATCGGTTTCATATTTGAATTATATCAGCTGTCCGAGGTTGTTGTAATGACTAGCGGGACTTTTCGAACTTCCAGCTACGGACAATTTCGAGAATATCGGTAGTTTCTCGAATGGATTGGGGTAATGGCTCAAAGGGGGCTGCGAGGCGCACGATCTGCAGCGCTGCCTGATCCAGCATTTCCTGACCCGAAGACTCTAAGATTTTCACTTCAACCAGCTGTCCACCCTTATCAATGGAAACCATCAGCTTGAGGTTGCCATAAATACCGAGACGGCTGGCTTGTTCGGGGTAGTGCAGGTTACCGACTTCTTCGACTTTGCGACGCCAGGATTCAAGATAAGCAGCGTCCGTTGGTGATTGTTTTACCGCAGCCGAAATCTGTCGCTTGCGCAAGCCCCGTGTTTGTAGCTGATCTTTTGCATCCTGTTCGAGATTGCGCTTTTTCAGCTGCTGTGGATCCGGGCTGATAATGGTCTGTGTTTCCTGCTCTGTTTTTGACTCATTAGGGTCAGTACTGATCTGCGCGATGCGATCGGCGTCACGGCTGGTGATAAGCTCCTGCTCCTGCCGGTTTTGGTTGGGTTTGGGTAACACTTCCATCGATGGTGTGGTAGTTTCACCTTCGGTGTTTTTAAAGTGTTCCAATTTGGTGGTTGGGCGATTGGCTTCTGCGGCATTTCCTGCCCCTTGCTGGTTTTTCTGACCGATGAAGTCAGCCTTTTCTGGCGCCTTCAAACTTTCACGGTGAGCAAGCGTGACGTCCAGTGATAATGGAATCTGGCTTGGTTCCGTATCGGGCAGCGTGAAGCGGATCCCGAGTAAAACAATCAGGTGCAGACAGACCGCCATAAAAATGGTGAACTTTAAGCGATCTCTGGCTTTGACCTGAGATCGTGTTAGTTTGGACTTATCGTTAGGTCCTGAATTAGGCTGACTGGGTATCGCTTGGCTACTCATTATTAAAATTATACTACAAGTTTTGTTGCTGGTTTGGTTGTTTTAAATGTTACCTAGCTGCTGCTCTAGGGCAGAAAATAATTTTCCAGCAATGTTAATATGATACTCGTTTTCCAATTCTCGCATACAAGTTGGACTGGTAACGTTAATTTCCGTCACATAGTGGCCAATTACATCTAAACCGACGAACAGTAATCCGCGTTTAAGCAGTTCAGGAGCAATGGCTTCTGCAATTTGTTTTTCATCCTCAGTGATTAGCATGGGCACGCCACTGCCGCCAGCAGCCAGGTTGCCGCGGGTCTCTCCCTGTTGTGGGATCCGTGCCAGTGTGTAAGGAATTACTTCACCGTTAACCACCAGAATACGTTTATCCCCAGCGGTGATCTCGGGAATAAACTGTTGCGCCATGGCCAGATTTTTGCCGTGATCGGTCAAGGTTTCGATGATGACTGATAAATTGGGATCACCTTGCCTGGCGCGGAAGATAGAAGCTCCTCCCATACCATCGAGCGGCTTGAGGATAATATCCTGATATTGCTGGGCAAAAGCTT
Source organism: Kangiella shandongensis (assembly GCF_020005365.1). GTDB lineage: Bacteria > Pseudomonadota > Gammaproteobacteria > Enterobacterales > Kangiellaceae > Kangiella > Kangiella shandongensis. Next base: position 77,053 of record NZ_JACNML010000011.1, read on the forward strand.
TGAGCCTCGATGCATTGGCACTGACCAGGGTCTTCGGTGTGTACTCAGGGAACCAGGCGGTAAACAACTTTTCATTACAGTCACGCAAGCTGGCTGGGTCATTAACCACTAAAGCACCTTGCTGCTGCGCTAATTCCAGCAGGTAGGTACTGTAAATATAGTTCATATCGAACGGCGGATCCTTACGCATCAGGATTGCCGAGAATTGGCCACAGTCAGTTAAAAGCTGCTTTGTATCAAGGAACTGGAACCAGTCATCAGGGTTATCTTCGACCGATACTCGCTGGTGGGCTGCATGCACTTTGCCTTCTTCCAGAAACAAATCCTGAGGTTGGCAGTAATGCAGTTCCCAGCCTCGTTGCTGAGCTTCTAACATCAGACCAAAAGTAGTGTCTTTCTGGGTTTTGATGGACTCAATAGGATCCATCACAATAAGCACGGAATGTGACATAGTCGATTAGATATTGTCGTTTGTTAATAAAGTACCATGTTATTGTAATAAGCTAAATACATAATATTGGTAAGAAAAAGCTTGCAAGCAAAACTCAAGCCCTTTAGTCTGGAATTGTGATCTACTTTGCGACTTTAGGACTTTTGTGGTAAAAGGTATCTTTAAACTTAAAAAACAGTTGAAGAAAAGTCGCTAACTTATTATTAAATAGTGGATTTTCACTATTCATAGGTAACCAGTAGATGAGTGATTTATTTAAAGGATTAAAAGTGATGGTGGTGGATGATAGTAAAACCATTCGACGCACCGCCGAAACACTTTTAAAGAAGCAGGGTTGTGATGTTGTTACGGGGGTCGACGGCTATGACGCGCTCTCCAAAATTGCAGACTACAAACCTGATATCATATTTATTGATATAATGATGCCAAGGTTAGACGGGTACCAAACCTGCGCCCTGGTTAAAAGTAATGCAGCTTTCAAGAAAACTCCTATAATAATGTTATCCAGCAAAGATGGAGTTTTTGATAAGGCGAAAGGCCGGGTCGTAGGCTCGGATAATTATTTAACAAAACCTTTCAGCCGAGATGAACTATTAAATGCTATTTCCACGCAATTAGATGGTAAAACCGCAACAGCTGTCTAAATCCAGCGTGATGTTTAATTATTAGAGAGGTAGAAAAAATGGCGCGTGTACTGATAGTCGATGATTCTCCAGCAGAAGCACATAGCCTAACCAAGATGTTAGAAAAAAATGGTCATCAAGTGATTACAGCTCCGGATGGTGAGTCAGGTATCGCTTCTGCCAAGGCGAACACACCAGACTTGATCTTGATGGACGTTGTGATGCCGGGTTTAAACGGCTTCCAGGCTACTCGCCAGCTGAAGAAAGATTCGAGCACTTCAGCCATACCGATTATTATTGTATCCACCAAGTCGCAAGCTACAGACCGTGTTTGGGGAATGCGACAAGGTGCCAACGATTACATTACAAAACCTGTAGATGAATCGGCGCTCGTCGAATCAATTAACAACGTACTAGGATCATAATGAGCTATGCCTGAAACACACACGAGCAGTGTTGTCCAGCTTCTCGACGACATTCGTCAACGCGGACAGGAACACAAGGACTCATTGCCTCAGCGTGATGTTCGAGGCGAAGCTTATTGGAGCGGGATTGGCTTCAGTCTAAGCGGTGTTAATTACATCGTTCCGATTGATGAGGTCGTGGAGTTGATACCGGTCCCGCATACAACGAAAGTGCCTGGAACTAAAAGCTGGCACAAAGGGGTAGCAAATCTTCGGGGGGTTTTATTATCGCTGGTTGATTTGCAGGAATATCTCGGGCGTTCAAGCTCGCGTAGCATTTTAAAGCAAAGGGTTTTGGTTATTGACCAAGAAGGATCCTACCTGGGCTTGGTAGTCGATGAGATTCGTGGCCTGCATCATTTTGATGAGGATGAACAGGTTGAGTCAGAATTGACTGCCGATGCTGTACTTGCGCCCTATATTATTGGGGCATTTGAACGTGATGGGGAATTGTGGCGAATTTTTGGGATTAAGGAGCTGTTTGAAAGCCCTGAATTCCACCAAGTTGCCATTTAGTTTATTTTTACAACAAATATGAAGTCTAAAAGTCTCGGGAGCAACCTATGAGTGAGACCACTAATAACAGGAAAAAAGCAGGCCGTTCAGGAATCGGTATCTATGCGTTTCTATTGGTCGTAATTTTGATTGCGCTGGCGTTTAACGCTGGTTATGGCTTCTTACAAAGTCAGGACCAAAGTAAACGTATTGAGCTGGCGTCGGATATGAAGGTATTGTCGCAACAGATTGCAACGAACGCCTCGGAATCAGCCCAGGGTACACAAAGTGCTTTTGGTGATTTGGAAACCGCTTCAAGGCAGTTTGCAGGCAATTTACGGGGCCTGATTGATGGTGAAACCGTCAGTAACTTGCCTCCAGCACCAGCGGATATCCGAAATAATGAATTAAAAACGCTCGAGGATAATTGGAATAAAGTTGAGCCGCAGACCAAGGTTATTCTCTCGAACCAAGAAGTGGTTAAACGCATGTTTACGGCAGCGGATGAGCTGGCCGTATTAATTCCCGAGATGCAGTCCAAGTACGATAGCGTGATCGATATCCTGTTAGATAACCGAGCCAATGCCGAAGAGCTGCACCAGGCGACACGACAAAAGTGGTTGGCCGAGCGTATCTCATCAGGCATGCAGAAAGTGTTGCGAGGTGGTGGCGAAGCTAAAATTGCAGCTCAGGACTTCGGGCAGGATGTGGATACTTTTGGTGTTTATTTGGAAGGCCAGTTAAACGGTGATGAGCTGCTAGAGATTCGTCGCGTTAACAACCCGGAAGCTCGTGCTGCTCTTGAGTCCATCGTTGATGACTTCCAGACCGTACAGGAAAAAGTAGATTACATCGTATTCAGCTCAAATAAATTATTTAGTGTGCAGGGTGCATCGGACAATGTTTACGCCAATGCACAAACATTGCTAACGAGCACCAGTGCGGTAGAAGAGGCATTTGCTGGCGTATCTACCAGCTTCACTGACTTAGGCAGCCAGTATATCTCGGCTGCTCTGTTTATTTTAATTATCCTCATCCTGATTGCGATGTACCTGTCGCAGCGTAAAGCTGAGAAGCAACGTCTGCAAGATTCTGAAATCTCGGCAGAGCGTGAAAAAGAAGAAAACGCGCAGAACCAGGAAGCGATTATTCGACTGCTGGATGAGATTGACAGTCTGGCAGATGGTGACTTGACGGTTAAAGCAACGGTAACCGAGGACTTCACGGGTGCGATTGCTGACTCCTTTAACTTAACCATTGACCAACTGCGTGGTGTAGTTGGCGCCATTAACGAGGCGGTAGATCAGGTATCGAAATCGGCCGAAGAAACCCAGCAAACATCGACTGCGTTGGCCGAGGCATCTCGTCAACAGGCACAAGAGATTACTGGGGCTTCAGCGGCGATTAACGAAATGGCGGTTTCTATTGAGCAGGTATCGGCTAACGCTTCTGAGTCCTCTCAGGTTGCGGAGAAGTCGGTGGAAATTGCAAAGAAAGGTGGTGCGGTTGTACGTAATACCATTCGAGGCATGGACACGATTCGTGAACAGATTCAGGAAACATCGAAACGGATTAAGCGTCTGGGTGAATCGTCACAGGAGATTGGTAACATCGTATCCCTGATTAACGATATTGCTGACCAAACGAACATTCTGGCATTGAACGCGGCGATTCAGGCATCGGCAGCGGGTGAAGCCGGTCGTGGTTTCGCGGTCGTAGCGGATGAGGTTCAGCGACTGGCGGAACGTTCCGGTAACGCAACGAAGCAGATTGAAGCACTGGTTAAAACGATTCAGACGGATACTAACGAAGCGGTAATCTCGATGGAGGATACCACTTCTGAAGTTGTTCGTGGTGCTCGCCTGGCGCAAGACGCGGGTGTTGCACTGGAAGAGATTGAGTCGGTATCGACCAACCTCGCGGACTTGATTCAGTCGATTTCGAATGCTGCACGCCAGCAGGCAGCATCGGCAGGTCACGTATCGAATACGATGACCGTTATTCAGGAAATTACGACTCAGACATCGGAAGGTACACAAGAAACGGCCAAGTCGATTGGTCAGTTAACCGTCTTGTCGGATGAGCTGCGTCGTTCTGTAGCTGGCTTCAAGTTGGACTCAACCAATGAGGACATCTTTAGCGGTGATAGTTCAGACTTCGGTGAGTTTGATGCGATTGTGGATGATTCGGACAGCACTGAGACTGAGTATTCAGAAGTTGATGAATCTTTAGCCGAGTCGGATGACGATACAACGCTTGAAGAATTTCTAGAACAAACTGATGATTCAGAGAGTGAATTAGACTCATTGGACACACCCGGTTCGGATGATGAAGAGCTAAAAGATTTCAATGATGAAGAAGATTTCTTAAAAGAAATTGACGAAACATTAGAAGACCTAGACGAGGACGATGTCACCAAGGAAAGTGAAAAAACTCGCTCTGAATAAGGTATAAGCTCTTGAGGCATAATTCTCTTACTCACGTCCCTGACATGAAGTCTGGCAGCTTTAAGCGCTGGCAGGCTTTGATCAGGCAGTATTCAGGGATCTGGATTCCGACAAACCGAGCTCTATTCTTAAAGACGAGTTTGCTACGCAGAATAAGAGCCTTGGACTTGTCGGATTATGAGGAGTACTACCAAAAATTACAGGACAAAAACTGGGCGTCATTGGAATGGTTTCAGCTGATTGATACGCTAACCGTCCATGAAACCAGTTTTTTCAGGCATAAAGAGTCTTTCGACCTGGTTCAACATGTTTGCCAACAAAAAATAATACAATCGGCTAATGCGAATAGCGATTGCAATATTCAGATTTGGAGTGTTGGTTGTTCGACAGGAGAAGAGCCGTATAGCCTGGCCATTGCTTTGGAAGAGTTAGCCCTTAGCAGTTTAAACGAAAAAGGTTTACGTTTTTTCTATGGCATTACGGGGATCGATATTAGTTATCCAGCGTTAACTGCGGCAAGAAAAGCCATATATGATGAACGCAAGATACATATGATTGCGCCGGAAATACGTGAACGATACTTTAACCGGCATGATTCGAACCTTTGGCGAATAAAAGAAAAGATCCGTAATCGTGTATTGTTTTTGCAGAGTAACTTAAGTCAGTTAGCAAAGGCACCGAAGCGCAATTATGACGTGATTTATTGCCAAAATGTATTGATCTATTTTCGACCAGAAGATCGTGTAGAGATATTAAACGAGTTGGTCGACAGGTTGATACCGGGTGGTGTGCTAATACTGGGAGTCGGTGAAATTATCAACTGGCAACACCCTGAGTTGGTTCGAATTGATGAAAAGAATTGTTTGGCATTTCAGCGACAATTATAGCTACAAAAAACGGTGTAGGCATGAAAGAAAATCAAACAAAAGTAGCTTTTAACTGGGTAAAAGAAGAAGTCGAAACGACTTTGGAACAGGCGCAACAAGCGATCAGTGCATACGCTGACGATGAGTCTGATAAAACCCAAATCCACTTCTGTGCAAATTGCATGCACCAGATTAGTGGAACCATGCAAATTCTCGAATTTTCCGGAGCTTCGCTACTGGCTCAGGAAATGGAAAAACTTGCTGAAGCTATAGGTGACGGTGGCGTTGAGTCAAACGAAGTTGCTTATGAAGAGTTTTTATCAGCCGCATTAAAGTTACGTAGCTACCTCGCGCGTTACAGCGAGGGCAAAGCTGATCTACCAGTTTTATTATTACCAACTATTAATTCGATCCGGGTTTGCCGTAAAGTTGAACCGTTAGGTGCGGGCGATTTAATTAATATTGATGTTGAGGGTGTCACGGCTCCAGCAGCACCTGAAGAAACTCAGTTACAAGGCGATATCGTTGCTGAAGTTAAAAAATTGCGTATGAAATTCCAACAGTCTTTGTTGGGTGTCATGCGTGAAATTGAGCCAGAAAAAAATCTTAAGCAGATGGAAGCCATCACGCAAAGTTTGTGGGGGCTTGGCGAAAGGGTTCCCTACACAACGCTATGGTGGGTGGCAACGGTATTTTTAAGCCATGCGGAATCGTTGCTCAATGAGCAGAAAGATTCGATAAAAGGTTTATTTAGTCAACTGGATCGTCGTTTAAGAGAGCTGATAGAACAGAATGTGAACTCGGAAGGAGAGCAAAAAATATTAGCTAACCTCCTGTTCTATATCGCTCAGATGGATAAAGAAGATCGTGCGATCAAGGATATCCAGGATAAGTTCAAGTTGAATCAATTGCTTGAATCGATTGGTGATCTAGAAGCGGAAAGTGAGCAGCTAGAAGGGCCTGGGACCGAAAGTTTACGTATCGCTCTTGGCGTTATTAGTCAGGATTTGGCTGATATTAAAGAATCGCTGGATCTGTATATACGCACTAAGTCTCAGGATGATGAGCCGCTGGAAGAAATGTTGCCAGTGATGCAGAAAATTTCAGATACGCTTTCCATGTTAGGATTAGCGGAGTCTCGAGATATTGTCGAGCAGAAGATGAAGGCAGTATCTGAGCTCATCGATGGAACCCAGCCAGATCGGCAGCAAGGCCTGGTATCAATAGCTGAAACCGTGCTTAAGCTCGAAGATTATATACAAATGGCGATGTCGATGGACAGCAACCAATTGGTTCGAGAAACAAAAGGTGCAGACGTAGCCGATTCGATACAGGTGGTGAATGCACGTTACCAGCTGGTGCAAGAAAGTCGCGGTAACTTGTATAAGGTTAAAGACGCTATTACGGATTATCTGGATGAAAGTCATAACATCCAGCGTTTACAGAAAGTCCCCGAATTACTGTCAGAAGTCGAAGGTGCTTTGAACTTTGCTCAATTGGATAATTTGCTTGATGTGGTTGAAAAAACAAACCGCTTCATCAGCAAATATTTGATCAGCGAGAAGGTTGTTTTAAGTGAAAGTGAGGTGGCGACTCTAGCCGATGCCTTAAGTTCGGTGGATTATTATCTTGAGGGCTTAATGTCGTCCGGGTTGCATGGTCTACCAATCGTGTTGCAGCGGGCGGTCGACAGTATCCACGAACTAGAATCTCATTACGGCAGTCTGAAAAAAGAGTCATTACCGGTACTGGAAGATTCTTTGGATATGCCGGATATGGAAATGGTTGGCCAGAAGGAACCGGAAGAAGAGCTCATTCATGACGATTACGATAGCGTTGACGAAGAGAAAGAAACGGTTACTGAAGCTGTGGATGAGATGGCTGATGACGATGATGATCTTATCGATGACGAAGTGCGTGAGATCTTTATTGAAGAAGCCGATGAAGTGCTTGAAGAAATGCACAGCTTGCTGCCTGCCTGGAAACAAGATCAAACCAACACAGATGCCTTAACCACCATTCGTCGAAACTTCCATACCCTGAAGGGTAGTGGCCGCATGGTTGGTGCTACTGACGTTGGTGAGCTCAGCTGGGCTATCGAGAATATGTTGAATCGTTTGATTGATAACAGCATCGATTTCAGCCCGGCCCTGATGGAAACGGTCGAGTCAGCCGCAGAAGTCTTGCCGCAGATGGTTAAAGAATTTGCTGCTGGGAAAGGTACTGAGTTCCCGGACGCTATTGCTGAAAAGGCGGATAAGATAAGCAAAGGTGAGCTGGCGGATTATGATACTGCCACGGACGATAAAGCTGCTCCTGAGGTTGAGCCAGCTGCTGGTGAAGTGGAAACACCGGCAAAAGAAGAAGAGATTAGTCCTGAGCAAGAATTGTTTGAAGTCTTCAAGCAAGAGGCTGATGACCACATTGCTAATCTGGAAGCATTCAGCAATCAGGCTGATCAAGGTATTACGCAAAGTCATATCAGCGATAATTTATTACGTTCACTGCATACCTTAAAAGGTGTCGCACATATTGCCGATTTGAAAACATTGGCTAACGTTATCGGCCCCGTAGAAAGTTACTTCCAGGAATTAAATGCTCGAGGCTTAATGGCAGAGTCAGAAGATATGTCGCTGGTAGCGCATACCAAAGACTTGCTGAAATACATTATTGATACGCCAGACGATGAAGATGTGATAGCGGCGCACGAAAAAGCGCTGGTCGAGCAGCTGGAAAAGGCTAAAGAACTGCACGACAAAGGTGATGGGCAGGGCCGTGATCCTGAGTTATTGGAAGACGTATTCAATATTGCTGCCGATGTGCTTGCGGATATTGACGCGACAAACTTACAGGAAACGCCAAAGGAGAAACGTGCCGAAGCCGTTTCTCATATGATGGCATCTGCAGACCGGTTATCGTCAATTTTGGCGGAGCTGGATGTCGAAGAAATAAAGTCGGTAGTGGACAGCTTAAATGGCGCCTTACAACGTAATCTGGCCGCCAAGGACATTGATACCTCATTAGGGGTCTTATTGACAGAGTCTTATACTCAATTGGAGAACCAGTTTGATTGTCTGGCAGCAAACTTGTCAATTCCAAGTGCTAAAGATTTGATTCAGGCCTTAGATACCTGGACACCTGAGGTCAGTGATGCTGAGGAAGAGTTTGATTTCCTCGATCTGGAGCTAGAAGACTTAGCATCTGCGGATTCGGAAGAAACTTCTGACGAGATTATGGAAACTGCAGACGAAGTTGCGGAAACTGCTGAAGCCGCCAGCGAAGAACAGGCGTCAGATGAAACAGAAGATGAGTTTGATTTATTGGACGACTCTCTGTTTACAGAAGATACTTCGGAAGAGACTGAAGCGGCAGATTCGCAAGAAGCGGTGGACTCTCCTGAAGATGACATCAGCGAACTGGGAAAAGAATTAGGTGGCCTCGAGTTAGTTGACTGGTCCAGTGACAGTGACGACGGTGACGAAACAAAAGCTGACAAATCGCAGAGTAGCGATAGTGAACTGGAATGGGATCTGGATCTTGAGGGGCTATTCGATGGCGAGACTGTTAGTGCTCAGCCAACCGAACAACCACAAGAGGAGACGCTTTCTGAAGAGGCGCTGGTCGAGGAAGATGTTTCAGAAGAACTCGACGCTGAAATCGCTGCCTTTAACGATGAGCTGGAAGTGGAAGACCTTGCTGGCATTGATTTGTCCGATGATAGTGACGTTGCAGAAAGTGACAGTGATGGTGCGGATGACAGGGAGCGGCTCGATGAGGCTCAGGAAGTATCAGATAATGGCGCTGTCGATGATGCCGCTTCATTTGATACTGAAATCGATACAACGGAAGAACCTGAAGTTGAAGAACTCGAGGAGCCAGAAACAGAGCTAGTTGAAGAAGCGCCGGTAGCAGAAGAACCAGCGCAAGAAGAGACAGCCGAGAAAGAGGTTATCGAAGAAGAGCCAGCTGAGGAAGAAACAGTCGCAGCGAAAGAAGAGCCCGTAGCTGCTGACACTGTCAGTCTGGATCTAGAAATGGACGACGAGCTGCTGGAAATTTTTACTGAAGAAGCCGAAGAACTGTTCGATAGCGATGCCCAGCTACTGGCGCAGTGGAGCACCCAACCTTCGGATCTGTCGCCTATTGGTGAGTTGCAGCGAAACTTGCATACCTTAAAAGGTAGTGCCCGTATGGCAGGCTTTACTCCGATCGGCGATCTGGCACACTGCCTTGAAGATTTATATACAGCGATCATCGAAAAGCGTATTAAGCCATCATCTGAAGCTATTCAACTGGCGACTAAGGCAGAAGATAAGCTGATTGCGATTTTCGGCGCTAGAATGACCCCGGAAAAAATCCCATCGCCACAGGCCATGTTGGAAGAAATTCAGTCATTCATCGAAATAGAAAAGTCGGGTGGCAAAGCAAGCGTCAAGCCAGCTGAACCGTCAGAAGAGGCCGTAACCGAAGAAAGCAGCAAGGCACCAACTGAACATGTTGAGCCAGAAGAAACAGCTGAGGCAGTAGAGAAGGTTGAGCCAGAACCTGAAGCGACAACCGAGGCTAGCGAAGAAAAAGATGATATCTGGGAGCAGGAACTGGTCGATCTGTTCTTGGGTGAAGCGCCAGAGTTGTTGAACAGTTATTCGTCGGCCGTGTCGGAATGGTCGAACGATTTCTCTAAAATTGAGCCTCTGGATGAGGCGATAAGAAGCCTGCATACCTTGAAGGGTGGCGCCAAGTTGGCTTTGATTAAGCCGATTGCTAACCTGGCAGACTCGTTGGAAGAAACCATCAAATTATTGACTCGAGATGCGCGTGCGGGTCAGCAGCGCTGGGTCGAGTTGTTGAATGCAGGACTTGAGCAACTCAACGGCATGGTTGACACGGTTAAATCAGGCAAAATGCCGGTTGTTGCACATGAGTTTGAACGTCGTTTAGCCAATGATAATGACTCTATTCTCGCGCAGCTTGATCAATTGGATAAACGCGATCTGGCTGAATCGGATGAACAGGCCGAGGTTAAGATTGTATCGCTGACTGAGCGTCAGAAAGAAAAAGAGCAAGCAGCCAAAGATGCGGCTAACCGAGATGTTATCCGGGTCCGCTCAGAAGTTCTGGATAACTTAGTGAATCTGTCGGGTGAGAGCTCCATCTTCCGCTCACGCCTGGAGCAGCAAATTGCTGACTTAAACTTTAACCTGGGTGAAATGGCATCGACGGTTGATCGTCTACGGGATCAGTTACGTAATCTGGAGATCGAAACCGAAGCACAGGTTTTATATCGCCGAGAGGTTTCTGGTGAATTTGACGACTTTGATCCATTGGAGATGGACCGATATACCCGTCAACAGGAGTTGACTCGAAGCCTGCTCGAGGCTGCGAGTGACTTATTGTCGATTCAGGAAACTTTGGATACCAAGGTCGGTGATGCAGAAGCGACGCTTCTTGCCCAGGGTCGAGTTAATACTGAACTTCAGGATCGCTTAATCCGCACACGAATGGTTCCATTTAATAGTATTGAAAGCCGTTTACGTCGCATGGTCCGACAAATCTGTAGCGAACTGAATAAAGACGTTGACTTGATATTAACTTCTGAAGGTGAAATGGACCGTACTGTTATCGAGCGTATGGTTGCTCCTTTAGATCATATGCTACGAAACGCGATTGACCATGGTATTGAAAGTAAGGAAGAGCGTAAGCGTTCCGGTAAGCCAGTTAAAGGTCAGATCCAGTTAAGCCTAACACGTCGTGGTAACGAGGTTTATATTGAGATTGCAGATGATGGTGCTGGTATCCGCAAAGATAAAGTTAAAGCCCGTGCCGTAGCGCAAGGTATGATCGATGAATCATACCGGCCATCGGATCGGGAACTTTTCCGTTTAATTTTACAGCCAGGTTTTTCAACGGCCGATAAAGTAACTCAGATTTCTGGTCGTGGTGTCGGTATGGACGTGGTTCATAGCGAGATCCTACAGCTCGGTGGTTCGCTGAATGTCAATTCAGAAGACGGAAAAGGTACGACGATGACAGTACGTCTACCGTTCACCTTATCGTCTAACCAGGCACTGATGGTTAAAGTTAAGGGCGAGCCTTATGCGATCCCATTGTCGAATATTACGACGGTAGCACGGGTAAAGGCCGATGAGTTGCTGGAAATCTACCAGAGTAAGAAGGATACATTTGAACATCTGGGTGAGGAGTTTGAGCTTCGTTATCTGGGTCAAATTCTGGAACGTAACTCTGAAATTGTACCGCCAGCTGATGACTATGTGCCGGTGCTGATTATTCACGGCGAAGGTAAACCTATTGCAGTACATGTTGATGAGTTACTTGGCTCGCGCGAGATTATTGTGAAGAACGTTGGTCGTCAGATTTCGACGGTGCCGGGAATTTCAGGTGCTTCGATTACTGGTGACGGTACCGTGGTGCTGATTCTTGATATGCAAACTCTGGTTGACCGTTTCCACGAGTGGGATTTCGCTCATGAAGCTGGATTGGTCGAAGAGATTTCGCAAGAAGATCGCATACCGACAGTTATGGTGGTGGATGACTCAATTACGGTACGTAAGGTAACGGCACGCTTACTGCAGCGTCATCAGTATCAGGTTATGACGGCAAAAGATGGTGTCGATGCGATTACTCAGCTGCACGACGATGTGCCGGATGTGATGTTGTTGGATATCGAGATGCCTCGTATGGACGGTTTCGAATTGGCAACGATTATTCGCCATGATGAACGTCTGAAGCATATTCCAATCATTATGATTACATCACGCACTGGAGAAAAACACCGTGAGCGTGCTGAAGAGATCGGGGTTAATCAGTATCTTGGTAAACCATATAACGAAGACAAGTTATTGGCTACCATTAAAGATATGCTGGACCTTGAGGACTAGGTAAAACCACTCATGAGTACAGTGTTAGTTCTTCTCGGAGGATCGACAGGTGGGCCTGCAGCGGTTAAGGAGTTTATAGATGCTCTGCCGAAAAAACCACTGCCAGCCTGTTTTGTACTCGCGAACCATATTAGTCAGGAGTTTTTACCGAATCTACAGACAATGCTGGATGAGCACCCGTTTATTCATGCGGAAGTGATCGATGGTAATAAGATGATAATGCCCGGCAAGCTGTATATTGCGCCGATAGAGCAAAAAATCAACTTTAACCCGGAGGGGCGTATCTACCTGGCAGATGAAGCTTGGCGAACGCCTTATTCACCGAACATTAATCAGATGTTTGAGTCTGCGTTAGATATTGAAAAGTTAGAAAAGTTGGCGATTATATTCAGCGGAATGGATGATGATGGTGCTGCTAGCGCCGAACTGCTTGATACCGCAGGAGTTGAAATCTGGTGTCAGACTTTAGAAAGTTGCGTTCAGGCGTCGATGCCGCTAAGTATGATGCGGACAGGGAAAGTCATTTATAAAGATAACCCAACGGGGCTCGCCAGGCAGCTGGCCGATTTCTTAGAAAATCGTAGCTCCATTGACCAATTTGCGTGAGAGTGTGCATGACTGAAACAGCAAAAGATGTATATAGCTTCTTAATTCCAATGCTTGAGGATAGCTTGTTACTACCCAATACGGTTGTTGCCGAAATTGTTCCTTTTATGAATGTAGCTTTGGATGAAGGTGCAGAGGAGAACACGGAATGGAAGGTTGGCAATGTGGTCTGGCGCAACATGGATATACCTGTAGTCTCCATGGAACGCTTACAGGGCCGACAGGATTTGGGCGATGTAAAGCGTTCTCGAATTGCCATTACTTATACCCTGAATGGAAACAATGAGCTCCCATTTGTTGCCTTCATGGTACGAGGCATTCCACGTCTGGTGCCAGTGGATGAAGATAACAGTCAGTTTATTTCTGAAGAGGAACGGGCGATGAAAGATGGTATTAAGGCCTGGGTGTCGATAGAAGGTCAAAGAGCTGTCGTTCCTGATTTGGACTATATTGAAACTAACGTAGGTTAGAAGTTACATTGCAAACTAAAAGAGTTGCAGACGCAGCTCTTTTTTATCAGAAATCTCCCCACAGTGTATTCATTGCTGAGACAGCTGCCAGAGCAGCTGTTTCGGTACGCAAAATACGTGGCCCCAGCTGCACCGGCTGACAGTTGTTAGCCATGACCTGTTCAATTTCGGCCTCACTAAAACCACCTTCCGGGCCAACCCATAATGATATGGGCATTGAAGTATCTATCGTTTGAACAGTTTTAAAATGAGCCTTTGCTTCCGGGTGTAGAAAAAAGCTCTGTTGGGATAAGTGCGGTAATGCTTCCTGGAAGTTCATCACTGGATTCAGTTGCGGCAGCGTGGTTCGCCCACATTGCTCGCAGGCACTCTGGATAACTTTGTGCCAATGCTGTAGTTTTTTCTGCCAGCGCTTTGCATCGAGCTTAACGCCGCAGCGCTCTGTGAGCAGGGGGGTAAACTCCTTGATCCCGAGCTCGACTCCTTTCTGCAGCGTCAGATCCATCTTATCGCCGCGAGAAACGCCCTGATAAAGATGAATATGAAGCGGGGACTCGAGATTGGATATCTCAACCTGTTTAACGTGTACGCTAACGGTATTTCGCTCAATCTCAATGATTTCAGCATGATAGTTATTGCCATCCCCATTAAAGAGGATGACATCATTACCTGTTTTTAAGCGCAATACACGGCTGAGGTGATTGCTTGGCTCTTTATCAAGCTCAACTGCCTGCCCGGCATTGAGCTGTGTCTCGGCCGTGTAAATACGAGGAATGCGCATTGGTTAGTCCTTCACCGCCAACTGGATACCTTTCCAGGCAATATCGGCCAGTTTATCGATCTCTTCCGGCGTAATGACGTACGGTGGCATAAAGTAGACTACGTTACCCAGTGGGCGTAGTAGAGCGCCACGAGATAAAGCATATTCATAGACGCGCATACCGCGGCGCTCTTTCCAGTCGTAACCTTCTCGTGTCTTTTTATCTTTAACCATTTCGGCTGCCAGGATCATGCCAGTCTGGCGTACTTCGGCGACATTTGGATGATCGGCGAAGTGAGCGGTTGCTTGCGCCATATGATCAGCAAGAACTTTGTTATTCTCGATAATGGGCTGCTCGCGGAAGATCTTTAATGTCGCGTTAGCAACGGCGCAACCAGTGGCGTAGCCAGTGTAACTGTGCGAATGTAAGAAGGCTTTTAGCGTTTCATAATCGTCATAGAAAGCTTCGAAGATCTCTTCTCGAGTCATCATTACCGACAGTGGTAAGAAGCCTGCGGTTAAGCCTTTGGACATACACATAAAGTCAGGGCTGATATCGGCTTGCTCACAGGCAAATAAAGTTCCTGTACGACCAAACCCAACAGCAATCTCATCGGCTATCAGGTGCACATCGTATTGGTCACAAAGTTTGCGCAGCTCAGTTAGATAAACCGGATGATACATGCGCATACCGGTTGCACATTGAACCAATGGTTCCAGAATAACTGCCGCAACCGTTTCATGCTTATCTTCAATCAGCTTACGCATATGCTGGAATTGACGCAGCGAGTAAGCTTCCCAGCTTTCGCCTTCTTCACGGTAGTAGCAGTCAGGAGACGGGACTGTCATGACATCAAACATCATGTTTTTATACGGCTCTTTATACAAACCGACATCGGAAACTGCCAACGCTCCGGTTGTTTCGCCATGATAACCGTTTTCCAAGGCTACAAATTGAGTTTTCTGCGGCTTACCCTTGAGCTGCCAATAATGAATGCTCATCTTAAGAGCAATTTCGACTGCAGAAGAGCCGTTCTCCCCGTAGAATACGCGGTCTAAACCTTCCGGTGTGATTTTAACCAGGTTTTCCGCCAGTTCGATGGCTGGTTCATGGGTAAAGCCAGAGAAAATAACGTGCTCCAGCTGATCGACCTGATCTTTCATCGCCTGAGCAATGGTTGGGTTGGCGTGACCAAAAATATTTACCCACCAGGAGCTGACCGCATCAATATAGCGGTTACCGTCAAAGTCCTCGAGATAAACCCCATCGCCTTTCTTAATCGGCGTCATCGGGTACTTTTCGTAGTCCTTCATCTGACTACAGGGATGCCATAAAACGGCCAGATCGCGCTCTTTCAGACTTGCGTTATTCATAACATTAAATCTTTGGATTGAATCAATCGTGGCGCCATTATCGCGTATTTGAGGGGAAGTCTCAAAGGCCGATTGAGACCAATAACGTTGGGGGATAAGCGCTTTTGGTGTAAATTAAATAACTTATAAAATAAAAGGTAACAGCATGCGCTTATTGGATTTAAAGGGATTGGGACCTAAATCAGTCTCATGGCTGGAAACCGTGGGCATTGATAACCTGCAGACACTAGAGAGTGTAGGGGCAGTAAAAGCCTATCTTCGTATACAAAAAGCAGGGTATAAGCCGAGCATGAACTTATTATATGCATTAGTCGGCGCCTTGGAGGACAGGCATTGGGCGGATGTAGCCAAACTTGAGCGAGAGCGATTATTAAATGAATTGGAAATGGCGCAGGAGCTAGAGCAGATGTTTGCAGGCGAACTAAAGGATAAAGAGGATGCGTAAGGCTGATCGATTATTTCAACTGGTCAATATTATACGAAAGCGGCAGCCGATTACCGCTGCTGAATTAGCGCAGCGGCTAGAGGTCTCTGAGCGTTCGATTTACCGTTATATTGATGATCTTTCGTTAAGCGGGATCCCGATTTATGGGGAAGCCGGAAAAGGCTATTCACTGCAGCAAGGGTTTGAACTGCCCCCACTAAACCTAACGCTGGAAGAAGTTGAAGCTTTGCATATAGCGATGGATATGCTTGCCAGAACGACGGGTTTTACAGAAGGATCGGCAGGACGGTCACTACTGTCTAAGATCGAAGCTGGATTAGAAGGCATAAGCTTTCAGACCGATGATAAGTCCGTTTTTTCCATGGTTGAGCTATTGGACGCACAGCAGAAAAATTTTTGGAGTGTGCTTAGGCGGGGCATAAAGCAACGAACCGTCATCAATATACAATATTTGAGCTTAGACGATGCAGAGTCAGTGAGAGACGTTCTACCCCTGGGGTTATTTTACTGGGGCGGAAAATGGACGTTAGGTTCCTGGTGTTTATTACGGCAGGATTATCGTGACTTCCGGCTCGATAGAATCAGTAAAGCATCGGTCACTGAGGAACAGCCAGCGACGGATGACTCCATTAATTTAAATAATTATATACAGCACCAGGCACCGGATAATACTGACAACACGTTGTCAGGAGGAACCAATTAAACTTAGCACTCTTTTAAAAAATCATTAATAGGAGAGTGTTTATGTCTAAGAAACATGTGTTAGAAGTTGCGGTATTTAAAGTTAAAGACGAGTTTGTTAAAGATATCAACGAGCTTAGAAACCAGCTTAAGAAAGGGCTGGAAAATTATCCGGGGCTACAGGAGTTTTGTGGTTATTTACCCGTTTCCGATAATATGTTCGCCGATATTGTTAAGTGGGATAACCTAGAGGCTGCAAAAGCCGCAGCAAAAGCGTTTGAACAAGGCGCTCCAGAGTTCTTGCCTTATATGAACGCGATAGAGTCTGTGGAATTTATGGGGCATTTTGATTCCGAATAATCACAGTCGTTAGTAGTAAGTTATAGCGTAGGGTCTGGCCTATTGGGTACCCTGCGCTAGCTAGTTTGATGTTCATTTCCCTCTAAAGAGAGAAACGAACCAAAGAAAGTTGCCCCAATATTTAGGCCAAGCAAGCTTGGCTCCCCTTCTGGCTCCTAAGCCATTATAAGCACTGTGAAATACAGCCCATCTTCCTCAAAGGATTCCTTACAGTCACTTGCCTGTATTTCACTATTCAAATCATCCCCCTAAAGGGATTTCCGTTGGTCACCGATTTGAATTGCTACGCCTTAGGCACCGGAAGGCTAAATATTACGGGGTATATGGTGCAAGTATGTTGAGTTACGTAGTCTCGAATAGCTTTAGCGTATTCGAGGGGGCCATAAAAACCTCGAAATCACATACGTTCTTTCGAGGCTACGCTAGCTCATTTGTTAAATATGCTATCAACGCTATTAAAGGACCTCATCTCAAAGTCATCGAAAGAGCTTCTCACAGTTTTACTTTGCTGATTTTCATAATATAGAAGAACTTTTGAAGGAACACCATAATCACTCACTTTCCTACCTACGTCTGTTAACGCATTATATTCAAGCTTTGTTAGCAGCCTGTCTATGCCTGAGACTTCATCAATCTCTAAGTTTTGAAACTGTGAGCGATAAAATTTATACATCACATTAAAAACTCCAAAATATTTTACAAGTTGATACTTGGCTGTGTTGTAGACGAACCTTGCAGTATTTCTAGTAGCTTGATCTGTGTTCTCATTTTTATTGTTTTTTCTGAAATCAACCAAACCTTTGAAGCCTTGTTCAAGATAATTATGGATAATTGGGACTAGTATCGAGTGGTCTCCGTCCCCCCTGTTTGTTTTTTGCACTATAGCACTATTCAGCTGATAATTTTTAACAGGGGAAATGCAATCTAAAACAATTTGTAAACCATCCCAGTCTATACCCATATGAGAGGGATTGTTAACCTTTTGGACTAAGGCTCTAAGCTGAGTATGCTCCGATTGACTAAGCACAGAAATTCGATCATAGACTTCAATCTTATCCGACCTGCTAACAACTTTAAACATAGATAAAACAGAATCAGGGATACCCCGTTCTTTTTGTTTTAACTTAATGTTTTCACGTTTAGATTTGTCTTCGGTGGAAAGAAACTCATCATCAGAATAGAAGAGATCTATCTCATCCTTCCGAGAGTTCAAGTCATAGTTCTTATGATGTATCGACTCCTTCTCTGCGTTAATATCATCCATAAATTTGTTTTTTAGAACAATCACGAAGCCTTTATAATGCTTTTCGAACCGGCCAGCTCTACCAGCAATATTTTTGGCATCAAATCTTTTAAGGGGCTTATTGCCTTTTTTGTTGTTTGTAATGATTAAGCTCTTGGCTGAGGTATTTACCCCCTCTGTAATAGTTGTTGTCGATGTGAGTGCTCTTATTGTTCCAGCGTTAAAAAATGAAATAATTTCTTTCTGAATATATTTAGGAATTAAGCCATGATGGACGCCAACCCCTTTCTTTAAGCATTGGGTTACAACCCAGTCTTCACCATACTCCTTGGCTACATGCTCAACAAATATCTTGTAGTCCTCAGTGCTGTTTTCAAAAGTTAATAATGAAGGTAGATTTTTTGCGTAGTCTTCTGCATATGGAGGTGTGGAGCAGTATACGATACAACCATCACGCCTACCTGTTGAGGATAAAATATAAACTAACTTTTTTAAACGATCACCTTTCCCACTTTCTTCATCAGAAAACTCAACGACCATGTCATCTTCAATAGCAATCCTTTTTGCTGACTTAATTTCGTGATATGACTTTCCTACAATTTCATATTCGTTGAAGTCACATTTAATAATTCTGTTGTCTTGAAGAAAGCGTTCAAAAGATGGGCTATATCTCTCTATGTATGGACCTGCCAAAAAGATGTCCGCACTATCCATGACGGAATAGTAAGCTGCTATTCTATATGACACATCCCGCTCATTTTCACGTTTTTCGTCTTCATCAATAATGTATTCATTATCAATCTTATAAACCTCATCAATAAATATGAAGTCAAACTCTGGCTTATTTTCATGTTTCTCTAGGAAAGAAAGAAATCTTTCTGGCGTGTATATAAAAATATTATCAGAGCCTAATTCTTCTGATTCTACATCACTAAGAGTATGGATTTTGTATGCTGAGAAGAAGTCGTTTGAGTTTAGTCTCTCCAAGTTTTCAGAGAGTAGTGCTATTGTTGGAAAAATGAGAACTATATTTCTA
This sequence comes from Kangiella shandongensis, assembly GCF_020005365.1. GTDB lineage: Bacteria > Pseudomonadota > Gammaproteobacteria > Enterobacterales > Kangiellaceae > Kangiella > Kangiella shandongensis. The sequence continues at coordinate 96,273 of NZ_JACNML010000011.1, forward strand.
TAGTTCATTTTTTTTATCACCTCGTAAACAAGAAATGTCTTCCCAAACGAGGTGCTTGCAGAAACAAAATATCTATTCATCTTCTCCTTATTAAACAAGGAGAGAATTTCCTTTTGATATCTATGTAGTTTGCTTTCATCGGAAGTATGAAGGGTGCTTTCATATATTTGTGAAGATAAATCAGAAAGAGTGTAGTCCTCAATAGATAAATTACCTTTCTGAAAATTACTTAAATGGTCAAAATAATGAGGAATTCCGACAACATTGGATATTTTCTTCAGAAACTTTAAGTCTGAGCCACTAAGATCACTACTTTTAATCAGATCAAAGTAACTACATACAGACTGTATCATCTCTGGAGAATCAATTTCTCCATCTTGATATCTGTGAAGTTTATTTACGACATCAATTGTTTTTTGTCTTTTATCCATTCAATAACCTTTGATTTTATATCCCTGCTGTAGTGGTCAACAAAACCCGGACACCTTTTTAGCTAATTTCTCGGCTTTTGCCGGTGGTAGACCATCATTAAATTGATGCGGTCGCTCCCAGTTGTAATAATTCATCAGGAAGTAACTGACATCAC
>NZ_JACNML010000012.1 GCF_020005365.1 Kangiella shandongensis
CGACTACATCGAAATGTTTTACAATGCCAAGCGACGACATGGTAACAATGATGATGTGTCACCAGTCGAGTTTGAAAAGAACTATTTTATGAAGCTAAAAGGTATCTAGAAAACTTGGGGCGATTCATGTTGGGCTTCGCACACTCAGCCCAACCTACGTTTACTGAGTAGCGAAGCAAAAATTAACTTTGATTATACAGCTGCTGCTTAACCCATCCTATGAACGATCACTTTTTCCATTCTTCTGGCGGTGTGGCTCCAAGACTCAGCAAGAATTTCACCATGGCATCACTTTGGGAGTACAGTAAAGGGCGTCGTCCTTGTTTATCTTTACTGTTTAAAAGTTCTGGATCTTTCTTTATTAGCCACTTTATCATTCTTTTATTGTTGTATTTCACAGCAACATGCAATGGTCCTGCACCAATCTTTTTTGCGGACTCTGGCCAGAGCATTCCTTGTTTTTTGAAGTACTGATAGCAAAAGGGACTTCCTTTAGATGCAATGACGCTGCCCAGATTTAAACTTCTTCCGGCTTTTTCTGAAAGGTGCTTTGCTAATGTGCACCCTTTAGCGTCGTTAACGTAAACTAAAGCGCCAATTAACCTAAACTTCAATTTGTTAAGTCTGCTGACTTTCTGTTGGAAACTTTCAGAAAAAGTGCTCAGCTTTTTACTTCTACTGAGGTTATTTAACCTTTGTAAGTACTCTTCGACCAATGTTGAATACCCCGCTTGTGGGACAAAGTCTTTCCTTACGTTCAGCATATCCCCCATATCTGTCACAGATATAGCACCTTTTTGAAACAACATATTAGCCATAGGAGTTGAGTCTACATAGCTCGCCAGCGATGCACGTCTTCTCCAAGCTTTTTCAGTTCCAAAAACTGCTGCGGGGTCGTCCATATCCAGCTCAGGCTCTTTAAAACTTCGATAGTTGTAACCGATGGGAGCGCCTGCTTCAATCAAAAGCCTGGCTGATTCCACCTGATCATTCATTACTGCTCGGTATAAAGGTGGGATGGTGAATGAATCTTTTGTGGCATACTTAAGGTTAATATCGGCAAAGTACTCGAAATCTGCATCGTACTTGAGTAGAACTCGAACTACATCCGCAGGATCTTTATCAGACTCTGCCCATGCTAATGCTGCATGCATAGGTGTGAATGTCTTATCATGACTCACTCCTTCCCCTTTACTGAAGTAAAGATGTGAAGGGTCTCCTCCTTTCCTGAGCCATCGCTCCACTTCAAAGCTGTCACCTTTTTGTGCGTGATGAAAAACATTTTGAGTTGCGGTACTGATAGCCCAGGCAGACTGGCTCAACAAACAAATCAACAGTAAAATTATGCGTCCCATTTTATTGACTCCATTAATTAATATTCTTTATTTTATGCTGTCATAAAAGACAGAAGTGCTTTCCTTGTATTGCCGGCATTTTACCAGCCACTATATGAAGGTAATATTTTTAGTATAATTTTTCTTATCAGTCTTTCCCATGTTAACAGTCATGGTCGTTATGTTTTGTAGGATATCACACCTACTTTAATTAGGACATTTCCTTCAAATGTCAGCTAAATTGACATGATGCTTACTTGCATTGACCCAAGTCTCAAAAGGTTGAATTTTTTTTGTTTTTGGAGTTTTTATAGGCTAAGTTTTTTACAGGTAAAGTATGGAAGCTTTGCTGCAGCAGAACGTTCTGCTGGGAGTTGATAGGGATTTATCTTTTAACTATGGAGTTCTCCATACCCTCTTTATCATCTTCGTTATTCCACTGATGCAATGCCAGATAGGTGTTGCTTAACTATTTAGTTCATATCGTTAAAGGAGTAATTATTTATGAATTACGGATCAATGTTTAAAGGAACTCAAGTCAAAATGCTAACGTCAGCAATGGCTTTGGCATTAGCTACCTCGGTCGCTTCAGCTCAGGAATCTGTTGATTATGATAATGCTGAATTCAAAAAGCAGACCAGCGCAGAAGCTTTTGAGGCTGACGTGGCTATTTTGGCGCGCGAGAAGGGAGCTGATAAAGCGGCGATTGCTCGAGCTATGAAGTTTCAGGAAAAGTTCGAAGCCCAAGCTCAGGAGCTGATGGAAAAGTTCCCAAACAAAATTTCACGTATCTGGCTTGAGCCTGCGCCTAGTCAAATGGCCCATGTCCAATTTGTGGGTCGTGTACCAAGCGTGCAGTTGCCTGCTAATGTTTCAGTACAAGGAGGTGGTCGCTTCTCATTACAGGAAAACATTCAGCGTGCGGAGCATATGGCAGATGTCTTGAAAAAAGCGGGTAAGCGTAATTTCATGACGTACTTCGATGCTCGTACGGGTAAAGTGAAAGTTGAAATGGCTATGCCAAATCCTGCGAAGGGTCCAAATAAAGCGAAAGTGTTAGAAATATTGCAGCGCAGCGCTAAACGTGATCAGGATATGCCTCGCGGTTTGCAGGCGATTACTGAGGGCGACATTGATCTTGAAGTGATTCAGAGCGATGAAGAAATCTATACGTTAGAGCACAGCCGTGGCGGAAACTGGCTGCGTGACGATGGCTTCCGAGAGTGTACCAGTGGCTGGGCTGTGAGTGGCCCAAATGGTGATGGTATCGTAACGGCAGCTCATTGTACGGGCCTGAATCAGTTCGAAGAGTCGACGTCGTCAATTTACAGTATGACATGGCGGTCGCAGGAGCGTGGCAATGGTGATGCTGAGTATCATACAACAACGCATATTGAGCCAGCAGAGTTCTGGGCGACTTCGGCAAGTATTCGTGATGTGAACAGCATCAAGTCTACGATCTTTATGTTCCCAGGTTCGTCTGTATGTGAGTATGGCCGTTCTTCTAATACTCGTACCTGTAATCACGACGTCATCGCGACAGGAGTTACAGCAACTTTTACCGATGGTGTTACGGTTAAAAACTTGGTTCGCGTATCAGGTGATAACTCTATTGGTGGTGACAGCGGCGGTGGCTGGTCATGGAATAATAAAGCGTGGGGTGTTCATAGTGGTTCGAATGGTTCAACCTCGTTATTCACTCCAGTTCAACGAGTACAGAAAGAACTTAACGTAACGATTAAAAAGAAATAATCGCGTCTGTTGTAGTCAAGGGAGTTTCGGCTCCCTTTCTTTTGTTGTTTTTATGGTGGTTATATAAAAAGTCTATTACCTTTTTAGCACAAATACTTAGCTTCAAAATTTTACGATGCTGTGGCATAGTAAACACACTATTTTCTACCCCTCCTGATAAGTATGTTTGAGCCTAAACTGAATAGGTCTGCTTTATCGTTTATAGAGTCAGAAGCTGCAGATTGCCTGACGAAAATTAACCGTGGTGTTGAAAAGGAAAGTCTGAGAGTCACTGCTGACGGTTATTTATCAAAAAAGTCACACCCAACAGAATGGGGTTCTGCACTTACCAACAAGTATATTACTACCGATTACTCGGAGGCTTTGCCTGAGCTTATTACTCCTGTGACTCAAGAACGTTTAGGTCCACGTAAATGGCTGGACGAGATTCATCGTTATATCACCCAATATATGGACGATGAAGTGCTGTGGGTGGGTAGTATGCCGTGTATTATGACGAAGGAAGAAGACGTTCCTCTGGCTGATTATGGCACCTCAAATGTTGGCATGATGAAGCATATCTATCGTCGCGGGTTGGGCTATCGCTATGGGCGTTATATGCAGACCATCGCTGGGGTGCATTATAACTTTTCATTGCCTGAGGAGTTTTGGCCTAAGTATCGCGAATTTTGTGGTTCAGAAGAAGGGTTACAGGACTTTATTTCAAACCAGTATCTTGGTTTGATTCGTAATTATCTACGTTATTGCTGGTTGTTGCCTTACCTTTTTGGTGCCTCCCCAGCTATCTGTAAATCGTTTACCAAAGGCGAGGGCGGGGCGTTTTTAACCGAAGAAGCAGACGGTACCATGTATGGCGATTATGCCACTTCTTTGCGTATGAGTGATTTAGGTTATCAAAACAATGCTCAATCCAAGTTTTCTATTCGCCACAATAACTTAGAAGAGTATACTGCTGAGTTGGAACGAGCTATTCGTACGCCAGATCAGTTCTATCAGGAGTTAGGGGTTAAGGTTGATGGTGAATACCGTCAGCTGAATGCAAACCTGCTACAAATCGAAAATGAATACTACGCTAAGATCCGTCCCAAACGCACTATTAATAGCGGCGAACGCCCAACCCAGGCCTTGAATCGACGTGGCGTCGAATATGTAGAGGTTCGCTCACTGGATCTGAATCCATTTGATCCTTTGGGGATTAGCCAAGCTCAGATTGACTTTCTGGACGTCTTTATTCTCTTTTGCTTATTGCAGGAAAGTAAGGAGCAGTCCGACCGAGAGAATGCCGAAAACGATGAAAACTTCCGTCGCGTGGTGTATTACGGCCGTAAGCCGGAGCTGAATTTATTGCGAAATAACCGCTCATTGCCGCTAAAAGATGCCAGTTTGCAGATTTTTGAGGAAATGAGGCCGGTTGCAGTCTTACTCGATAAATGTAACCATACGCGGGCTTATACGAAAGCACTATCGGAAGCCATTGAGATGGCTAATGATCCATCCAAAACATTTTCAGGTCTCTACTACGATGATATTAAGCGTAGTGGGCAAGGGTATTTTGGCTACACGATGGGGCTTTCAGTAAAAACTCAGCAGGAGTTGTTATCTAAAGCTGTTGAGCCGCGCACGCAGGAAATGTTTGCGCGAGAGGCTGAAAAATCGATCCTTGAGCAGCAGGTGATCGAAGACAGTGAAACCCTCAGCTTTGAAGAATATCTTGAGCAGTATTTTGCAGAGTAGGGCTGCTCAAAAAAACGCTGAGTGAACTCAATTTTAACTTAGAGGAGTTATATGAGCTCTAGTACAGAACTATTTACACTTTGGGGAATGAGTATTGGCCCGATCGAGATTGCATTTGGGCTTTATTTGATTTTTATGCTGGGGATTGGTGTTTGGGCTTATATGCGAACCAATGACTCCAGTGATTATATGCTGGGCGGTCGTGGCTTAGGTGGCGCTGTATCGGCACTGAGTGCTGGCGCATCAGATATGAGCGGCTGGATCCTGATGGGGTTACCTGGAGCCATTTACTTTTCTGGTCTGTCCGATGCCTGGATTGCCGTCTTCCTGGTGATAGGTGCTTACCTTAACTGGAAGTTTATTGCTGGTCGTTTGCGCTCTTACACTGAGATTGCGGATAACGCATTAACGCTTCCAGACTATTTTGCGGGGCGTTTCCACGATGGTGGTAAGTGGCTTCGTATCGCTGCGGTACTGGTTATGATCGTCTTCTACGGTTATTACATCGGTTCAGGTCTGGTCGCCGGCAGTAAGCTGTTTGAGTCGAGTTTTGGTTATGACTACAACACGGCACTGCTTGTCAGTACCATTGTGATTATTTCTTACACATTCCTTGGCGGTTTCCTGGCGGTAAGCTGGACTGACTTCTTCCAGGGCCTAATCATTGCGATCTCGTTGGTCGTAGCGCCTATCGTATTATTGGTTGAGTACAACGGCTTAGAGAATATCGTTGAAGGCGTTCGTACGACCAGTGAAGCCATGGGTAAAGAGAACATGGCGAGCTTTACGGCCGGTCTGTTTGAAAACGATACCTTTAAATGGATTACTTTCTTGTCACTGATGGCCTGGGGCTTGGGTTACTTCGGTCAACCGCATATCCTGGCACGTTTCATGGCGATCAAAAGTGTTAACACGGTACCTCAAGCACGTCGCATCGGTATGACCTGGATGATTATCTGTGTATTGGGTGCGGTATTTATCGGTTTTGCCGGTATTGCTTACTTTGGTGGCGATTTTGCAGCGAGCGAGTACAAGTTACTGACGGAAGAAGAAGTGGCTGCCTTGAATACTTCGCATGGTGCCGAGAAAGTATTCCTGTTATTAACGCAAGCATTATTTAATCCATGGTTAGCTGGTTTCTTACTAGCTGCGATTATGGCAGCGGTCATGAGTACCATTGATTCGCAGTTGCTGGCGGTTTCCAGTTCGGTAACGGAAGACGTTTATAAGCCACATATTCGTCCAAACGCTTCTGAAAAAGAGCTGGTTTGGGTGAACCGTTTTGTAGTCTTACTGGTAGCCGGTATCGGTATCGGCGTTGCTATGAGCGGTAGTAAGAATGTTCTGAATCTGGTTGGTCAGGCCTGGGCTGGTTTCGGCGCTGCTTTCGGTCCAGTGATTATTCTATCACTGCTATGGAAACATATGACTCGTCAGGGTGCGTTGGCCGGTGTGGTTACTGGCGCTGTTTCAGTGCTGGTTTGGGACTACCTTGGTAACAATACTGATATTGCTCTGTTTGGCTTGTATGAGCTATTGCCTGGCTTTATTTTAGCGATGCTGGCTATCGTTGTTGTTAGTAGAATGACAAAAGTTAGCGAGCAGACGGCGAATCAGTTCGAATGGTATAGCAACGACTTTAAGAAGTATAAAAGCTAATGAGTAAATTAGTGATCAGGGAAGCGGTGCGTGAAGACGCGCCGCAGATCCTTGAGTTTATTCAGGAACTTGCTGACTATGAAAAAATGTCTGATGAAGTCGTTGCTACGGTTAGCGACATAGAGCAGACGGTTTTTGACGAGCAGCCTAAGGCGCATTGTTTAATCGCTGAGTGGGAAGGGCAGAGTGCAGGTTTTGCCTTGTATTTCTACAGTTATTCCACGTTTTTGGGTAAGCATGGCATTTATCTGGAGGATCTGTTCGTTAAGCCGGAGTTTAGAGGAAAACGAATAGGTCTGACATTGCTTAAGCGTTTATCTAAGATCGCGGTAGATAATGATTGTAAGCGTCTGGACTGGTCTGTCCTGGATTGGAACCAGCCGGCGATTGATTTTTATGACTCTATTGGCGCTAAAGCACAGAAGGAGTGGCTAGGCTACCGCCTAACCGGCAAGGCTCTGGACGAGTTTGCTGAATAACATTCAATAGCTTATGCTTTATTAAAACGCCCGCTCCGGGCGTTTTTTTATGCTTCCTATACTATGATCTTGATCAAGACTTACTAAACGCCCTATGCTATTGTTTTAAATAGGCATTGTGATTAAGGAGTTAACCATGTCGTTATTTAACCATATTGTTGTAGCGGTTGATTTACGCAAAGAAAGTAAAAAGATTATTCAGAAAGCACAAGGCGTGTTAGCCAAAGGCGGTGAGATTGAGCTGCTACACGTTGCAGAGCCTATTGATGCAGGCCTATGGGCCGGAGCCCCTTTTGGTGCGGTGGTTGTCAATACGGAAGAGTTAGAGCAGGAGGCTATCAAAGCGAAGCAGAAGCGTCTGGAAGAACTGGGTAAACACTTCAGTATTTCTGAAAGCAAGCAGCACATTGAAATTGGTAAACCATCTCGTGTCATTAAAAAGTTTGCCGAGGAGCATCAGTGTGACCTTATCGTGATTGGCACTCATGGGCAAAATGGCTGGGAGTTACTATTAGGCTCAACGGCTAATGGTGTGCTGCATGGTTCTCCATGTGACGTCTTAACGGTACAGATGAAAGTTAAAGAGTCTTAGCCAGTTTCGGGAAACGGACTTCTTATTATTTGTTAGCATCAGCCCATTTTCGTAAGGATGTTACTGCACCTTTGAAGGTGCTGTGATATCTTTTGCTCTAAATATATCTTCTCTTCTTCCACCATGCGAAATACTTGCCTTGTCCTTTTATTGGGGATTATGTTGTGCTTTGCTGGTTGCACATTTCAGGATAAAAGCTTAGAACAGGCTACACCGCCTAAATTGGTGGTGTTTATCTCTATTGATCAATGGCACCAGGACTTATTGGAGCGCTACAAAGATCACTATACTGGTGGCTTTAAAGCTATCTGGCAGCAGAGCCGGTTTTATCGTAATGCATTTCATGATCATGCGGCGACTCTAACTGGCCCTGGCCATTCGGTGCTGCTAACAGGGGCATTTCCTAATAAAACCGGCATCACCGGCAACTATTTCTATGATCATGAGTCACAGCAAGTGACTTATTGTGTAGCAGATCCTGAGCAGCATGTTATCGGTGTCGATGGCGTGCTGGAAGGGCGCTCAGGTGTGTCCCCTGTCAATCTACTAACCCCAACTGTGGGAGATTTGCTAAAAGCACGGTATCCACAATCGAAAGTCTATTCTGTGTCGGGTAAAGATCGCTCGGGGATCCTGATGGCGGGACGTAAGGCTGATGGTGTCTTCTGGTACGATAAATCAATCGGACAGCTGGTGACCTCCAGTTTTTATGCGCAAAAGCTCCCTGGTTTTATACAAAATTTTAATCAGCAGCATCCAATCCAGCAGTATGCTCCAGATACCTGGCGCCGTTTAAAGCCCGCCAGCTTTTATGATCGATTGGCACGGAAGGATTTGTTCGACGGCGAAAGATTGATTGATAACAAGAACTTCCCGTATCGCTTAAAGTCCGGTGCGGATACCCGTTCTTTCCACTCCATGGTTAGCCGTACTCCTTTTGCCGATCGCTATATTCTTGAGGCGAGCCAGTATATTATCAATTCGCAACAGCTAGGACAGGACGAGACGCCTGATCTTATTTCTATTGGTCTATCGGCGACGGACTATATAGGACATACCTGGGGGCCTTATAGCCAGGAAGCGCTCGATCATATGCTTCGTCTGGATCGTTATTTGGGTGACTTCTTCGATTCGATTAAGCAGCAGTTCGGTGATGATGTTGTGATCGCGTTATCCGCAGATCATGGGGTGCAACCTTTGCCTGAGTATTTGGTTCAGCAGGGCAGAGATTCGAAACGAATCCCTAAGCAGCGAGTTATTGATGACGTGATGGCTATCGCCGACAAGCTTCAGCAGGAATTTGGGCATGATAAGCCCCTTATTGAACTAAAAGCAGGTCATTATTTTCTGTTTAATGATGGCGTAAGCATGAAGCAAAGGCGTCGTTTGGCCAAAGAAATAGAGCAGCTGGATTATATTCAGCAGGTGGTGTTGGCTGATGCGCTGAGTCAGAGCGAAGATAATAACAGCCGCTATGTTCAAAGAGTTTTTTATAAGCCACGGGCTCAAGATATGTATTTGCTTTTCAAGCCTTACTATCTGGTGAACCGAAGTCTTGGTACCACCCATGGTTCTGTTCATCAGTATGATCAACAGGTACCGATTGCTTTTATCGGTAAATCCTTCCAGCCAACGTTGGTCGAAGACAAAGTCAGCACGACGGATATAGCGCCAACACTGGCTAAAGCCTTGCAGCTTAATTATCAAGGTTTTGATGGAAAAGCACTACCTTAAACACAATAGTCAAATATACGCAACTTAACGTATATTTGACTTTATACGTGAAAAAGCGTATTTTTAGCTATATACGGTATTTTGCGTATATAGATTGTTAAAGTATTGCAGGTGGTGAATGAGTAAGAAAGCACGTCATAATGCAGGCCCGATATCACAAGTCGCTGTTATTACAGGAGATATTGTTAACTCTCAAAATAGTAATGATGGCGATGAGTGGCTGTTGGCATTACAGAAGTATCTAGCTAAGTTTGGTGAGTCACCAAGAGATTGGCAGATCTTCCGAGGTGATAGTTTTCAAATGATTATTTACGAGCCGGAGCAAGCCTTCCGTATTGCCTTAGGTTTAAAGGCGGTTATCAAGCAATTCAAAAAGCTGGATGTACGTATGGCCATTGGGGTTGGCAGTTTGGAAACGCAAGCCGAACAGGCACTACAGTCTAACGGTGAGGCCTTCATTAATTCTGGCAGAATGTTCGATTCGCTCAAAAAACAGACACTTGCTATCAAATCACCCTGGCAAGATTTCGATAAAGCGATTAATCTATTCATCAAATTAGCTCTCCTCACCATGGATGACTGGTCAGAAACCAGTGCGGAGGTTGTTGCAGCCAGTCTTGAGAATCCGAACGCAACGCAAAAGGAGATTGCTGAGATATTGTCTATCCCGCAAAGCAGGGTCAGCGAGCGTTTATCAAGAGCAGGTTATGATGCCATTGTGGATACGGAGCGCTACTATCGGGAGTCAGTGATAAAACGATTACAACAGGGTGAGTAATGACAATTCTACTATTGAAATTAATAGCGGCGCACTTGATCGCCGACTTTCTAATTCAGCCAATCGCCTGGATCAAAGATAAGGAAGAAAAGGCGTTTGTTTCAAAAAAGCTGATATTACATTCCCTGGTGCATGCTACCTTATACGCCATGGCCTTTGCTTTTTCACCAGAATATGGGCTGGGTTGGCTGGTTCTGGTCGTTACTCACTACCTCATCGACGGCTTTAAATCCATCAGCAACCGTTTAGTTATTGAAGAAAAGTCGACCTTTTTTAATCGCCGGAGTCTCTTTATCATGGATCAGCTGCTACACATCATCATGATCGTGCTGGTGGTTGGCTATTATTATCCCGAGTTGTATCAGTTTGCGATAAACGCCGAGCAGCTATGGTTGTTGGCAATCGCTGTACTATTACTGACCCGCGTTTCCTCGATTATCATTAAGGTGCTTATTTCACGCTGGACGCCACTGAATGTGGACGATGCAGGGAAAACCAATCATTCTCTAGCTAATGCCGGCAGTTATATTGGCTTTCTCGAGCGCTTATTTATTTTTGTATTTATCGTGACCAATCACTGGGAAGGCGTTGGTTTTCTGCTGGCAGCAAAGTCAGTATTTCGCTTTGGTGACTTAAAAGAAGCGCACGATCGCCGTTTAACCGAGTATATTTTAATCGGCACCTTGATCAGTTTTGGCTTGGCCATCGGGATCAGTTTAGGGTATGACTATTTACAGGCTGTGATTTAATGGCAAGAACCTAATTGGCATCGGCGATGAGCTCGGTAAAATCTTCGCGGTATTCATTTAGGTAATCAATAAAGTGTTCAGTTTGCTCTTCGCTGGCAGACTCAAACAGTTTTAATTGTAGTGCTTTTCTCAGCTGGTTGTTGTGTTCGGAGTTTTCTATTAACTGCGGTGAGCGAAGCTGGCGAGGGTTGCGGAGCAGACTATGTAGCGCCTGTTGACCGGACTCAGATCGGCGCTCTGCCAAGGCGAGTTTAAATGCCTGGCGCCACTCTTTCAGGTACTCAATTCTTAATTTTCCAGTGGGTTTAAGCTGATTAACGGTTTCTATGATAAGGTTTTCCTGAGAATCGGTTAGGCTGCCAAACCACTCTTCGTAACTTTCTATGGCCTCGTCGTGGGCATTTTCCAGACGCTTTTCATCGGTTTGTGCCAGATAATCTTTTGATTCGCTCTGAGCCGAAGCATTCAGGTTTTGCATCAGTTCTTTAACCTGCGCATCACTTAATTGGGACAGCTCCCTGACGGCATCATTCAGAACCTGCGCTAAGATATCGTGATAAAAGCTGACTAGCCGTTCGCCATAAGTATCGTAGTTCTGCTTGAACTGTTTGCTTTTTACATCATTAAGGACATCGTCAATAAACTGGTTATAGCGTGGCAGTTGGGTTTGGCGGTGCCACAGTGCATGTTTATCGACTAATGATTCGATCCGCTCTTCCTGTACAGATGTCAGGGTAACGTAATCGTCGGCATACCAGGTAGAAAGCCAACCTAAGCGGTTATACCAGAACTGAAAGCCACACGCTTGCAGAGTAAAAAGAGCGAGTGCAAAACAGATAACTTTTACTGATATTTTCAAAGTTGTAAGCCTCCTACTGAGTTAGTCCATCTAAACTATGTGATCTGGAAGAAATTCTCAAATGTGACATGCATCTAAATAGTTAGTGTAAGACCTTATGCTGAATGTTACGTGAACGCAGGCAAACGGCAATTTGCCATTAATTAAGGACAGTAATACACTAGCCGTTGGTTTTATTAAGGACGCGACAATAACGCACAGAGGAACTCATGAAAGCACTATCTATGACAAAATTACTGATTGCAACGCTGGCCTGGGGACTGATTATTACAGGTTGCTCAGAGTCTGAAAAGAAAGGCTCAAGTGCCGAACCTGGTTTTAAAGTCGAGAGCTTAACCGAAGAAGGGTGGCTATACGGTCACTTACCCGAAAACACGGTGGCTTATGCCCGTTTGCCAAACCCCTGGGGGAGTTTTTCTCAAAAAGACGATAGCTTTAAATATGCACTGGGTAATGCCGAGCATGTTAAAGTGGTAAAACAGATCCAGCAGGGTGTGTATGACAATATACTGACGAAGCTGGATAAGCAGGCGAAGCCATTGGCCGAGCTGTATTTCGAGCATACCAAAGGACCGCTGGAATTAGCCTTTGTTAATCAAAACGCAGGACAGCCTATTATCTATGTTGGAACACGTCTGGATTACGACAAGGTTGATGGTTTTAAGCAGGCGCTGACCTCGGCTACTCAAGGTATGCCGAATGCAAAGTTACTCGATGGCAATAAAGCAGGACAAGGCTTTATTAACATGGGGCCGGGCATGGTAATTTATTACCACTTTGATGTCAGTGATCAGCGTTTAACGCTCATCAGTGGCATGGGCGCATCGGTTACCAGCCTTGAGAAAGCTGCCGAGTCGATTAAGCCTAACGAGCAACATGAAATGCTAGCGTTAGAGGCTAACATTGATTCGAGTCACCAGGGACTGTTTGCCTGGGTTAGTCCTAAAAATGCGATGCCTTTGATGCAAATGGGCATGCCGCCACAAGAATTACAGAAGCTGAAAGAGTTGGGTGTTGACCAGGCTAATGGTTTGGCATTAGGTTACGGTGTCAGTAGTGGTAAAACTCGCCTGAAGCTTATTTTGGATATGCCGGATGTTGGTGTTAGACGCTTCATACCTATTGTAGATAACAAAATTGATGCGAAGGCTGTTGGTGAAGTGAAGTGGGCGGGTATTATGTCACTGCCAACTTCAGAGCAGGCCCAACGTATAGCTGAGCATCTAAAAGCTTTAGGTGAAGTAAACTATGACTCTTGGGAGCAATTAAACAGTGGCTTTGAGAGTGAAGTAGGGTTAAAACTTGATGTGCTGTTGAATGCTTTCGGTCCAGAGGTAGTTGTTTTCAAAGATGAAATTGGGACATTTGCTAGTACCAGATACAGTAATACGAATATTAAGAAGCTGCTACTAAAGGCTCAGGAAGAAGAGGTTAAGGTTGACTATCGAGCCTATGAAAAAAATGGCGCACTCATCCATCATCTAAGAGTCGCTATGAATCAACTGGATGCAAAACCTTCTTCGGCAGAGATTGGTCCAGAAATAGGTGCTATGGTCTTAAATAATTATCATGAAAATTATTTTTGGATGCTAGAAGGTGACCAGGTGGTTTTCGCCAGCGTGCCTCAGTTACTACTGGAAAGGCATAGTCAGAAAGACCGACGCAGCATTGCCGATTGGTTTAAACAGCAACAAGGTGACGGTTATCAGTCTTCTTTGCTGAACTTTACTGCAACGGTGGATGATCTGTCCCGTACCAGCTACCATTATTATTTAGAGTTATTGATTATGTTGGCTGATTTATCAGGGACCAGCATTGACTTGGTTTCGTTGCCGATGGCCCGTGAACTGGGCTTCCCTGATAAAGGAACCGTTGGTGTGAGCCTGAGTTCGGGTAAAGAGTACCTGGGCCTGGAGTTTACCTTCGAAAATGGCGCTACTGATGTGATGGTAGGTGCAGGCGGCGCTACGACGGTAGCGGTTATCGGTGTGTTAGCGGCTGTTGCTATTCCAGCGTATCAGGATTATACCGTGCGGGCACAGACCAGCTCAGCGATGTATACCGCTGAAGCCATTAAAGCACAGGTAGCTATGTCTGTAGTGGAAGGTACCAAAATAGAAGATATTGACAACGGCTATGGTGAGATTGGACAGCCTGAGTCGTATCGAAGCGGTATGATTGAAAAGGTTGTGGTCAATGACGGCGTTATTACCGTTCATCTGAGCAACCCATCGTTAGGCTACGGACCGCAAACGGTAGTGTATGTGCCTATGTTTAACGGAAAACAGATCTCTTACTGGGACTGCTCAGGAGGGACATTAGCTGCTAAATACCGTCCCGCTCGTTGTAAATAAGTAATGGCATGGGGCGGTTAGAACAAAAAAGGTGAGCATTTGGCTCACCTTTTTTGTTGAAAGTTAGGCATGGTCTTAAGAAACGATATCCAATAATTCTAGTTCGAATACCAAAGCCTGGTATGGTCCAATCACGCCACCAGCGCCCTGTTCACCGTAAGCCAGATTATGCGGCACATACAGTTTCCATTTTGAACCGACTGGCATTTTCTGTAGTGCTTCTGTCCAGCCTTTGATCACGCCACCTACAGGGAACTCTGCTGGTTCGCCACGCTTGTAAGAGCTGTCGAATTCCTGACCGTTGACTAAAGTACCAGCATAGTGAGTGCGTACTGTTGAGTCAGCCGTTGGTTTTTCGCCAGAGCCTTCTGTAATGACTTCGTACTGTAAGCCGCTTTCAAGAACCGTCACTTCGTCACGCTTAGCGTTTTCAGTAAGGAAAGCTTCGCCTTCTGCCGCAAACTGTTTCGCTTTTTCTGCATTTTCGGCTTCAACGATTTTTTGGATTTCCTGAAATGCTTCGTTGAGGTCTTCATTGGATATTCGAGACTCTTTGCCTGCGAAAGCGTCTTGGATGCCTGCAACAACTGCATCAATACCAACGCCAGGGAATGCGCCGCGAACCTGTTGGCCCATTTGCAGGCCAATACCGTAAGAAGCTTTAGCTTCTGTAGTTGAAAAGTCTGTAGATGACATGGTGTCTCCATAATTGTGTCTAAGGTGTTCATATGGGGCCTCTGTCTGGGATTTAAAGCAAAATCCCGGAATTTGTAAAAAAATCACTGGCCATGGCTAGTATCAAGGCCGTGTTTTGGCATAATACGCGTCATATTTCTTAGTCACTGCTTAAGGCTCCTATGTGGTTTAAAAACTGTTTTATTTATTATCTCAATGAAGAATTTGAGCATTCTCAAGAGTCTTTAGAAGAGCTCCTTAACAATCAAAGCTTTAAGGCTATCGGACGGCAGGAAACCGACGCCTATGGCTGGGTCTCTCCTCTAGGACGAGGGCATGAGCAATTAGCTTTTCTGTCGAACGGCAGTTACCTGCTGGCAATGCGTAAAGAGCAGAAAGTGATTCCAGCCAGTATGGTAAAGGAAGCCTTGGAAGAGCGAGTCGCAGCAATCGAAGAGGCTGAAGGGCGTAAAGTATACGGTAAGGAAAAAGCGACTCTGAAAGATGATATTTTGAGTCTGCTTAAACCTAAAGCCTTGACCAAGTCGAGTCATACCCATGGTTACATTGATACCCATCATGGTTTGTTGGTTATTAATGCGGGCAGTGCCAGTGCGGCAGATGCCTTTGTTGAACTCTTGATTGAAACCCTGGGCTCTTTAGGGGCTGTTCGCTTGATGGGAGAAGAATCTCCTGGCTCGATTATGAATCAGTGGCTCATGGACGGCCTGCCTGAAGGGTTAGAGCTGACGGGGCAGTTTGATCTGCAAGATCCTAAAGATGAGCGAGTGGTAAAGATTAAAGGGGCGCAGGATTTGGAGTTGGTTCACGAATTACTGGAAGATGGCTACTGGGTCCAGAAACTGGGCATTCGCCGTGATGAAGAGTTCAGTGCCGTTTTAACCAACGACTTATTGCTGAAAAGCATTAAATTTGATGATGAATTACTAAAAGATAATGATGATATCGATGCTCAGGACAAATTAGCGCGTTTCGATGCTGACTTTGTCTTAATGACGCAAACTATGGCACAATTCATTAAAGAGCTGATGCAGTACTTTAAAGTCAATATGAGTAAGGATTAACAGTGGTCGAACACGATAAAACTTTAACAACTGAGCAAAAAGCGCTGGCGGTTAACTTGAATGATAAACAATACGGTACCTTTGTTGAAATCGGTGCTGGTCAGGAAGTCGCCAGGCAGTTTTTTTCAGCGGGTGCAGCTGCCGGTACTGTAGCGAAGACCATGTCTGCCTATGATATGGAGGTCAGTGACGCCATTTATGGTAAGGCTGGACGCTATGTCAGCCGTGAGCGTTTAGAACAGATGCTGGAGTATGAATACGGTTTGCTGCATAAGCGTCTGGATACTGTCCGTCCTCAGGAAACTCTGTATTTCAGTTATGCGGCGACGGTTACAGCGAAGAGCTACAGTCAGAAGAATGAGTGTCACGGCTGGATCGGTCTCCGCCTGCAACTGGAACCCGGAGCGCCTGCCAGTGAAATCCTGATGCATGTACGAATGCTGGATGAGACTAATCGTGAGCAGTCTGAAGCTCTGGGTATTTTAGGCGTCAATGTGGTTTATGGTGCCTTTAATTACAGTGAAGAGCCCAAAGTCTTTATCGAGTCATTGCTTGATAATCTGGTGAACCCTTTGGGACAGAAGCGTATCGAGATTGATTTAATTCACTTCTCGGGACACCAATTCGAGGATGTTGAAAACCGTCTGATGAATCTGCATCTGGTTCGTTCCTGGTGCTGTCGTGCCGTGATGTTCGATCCTGAAGGCAACTCGGAAGTACCGATGAGCTTATTGCGAAAAAAGGATGTTCTGGTTATCCGTGGCTCCTTTAAGCCACCGACAAAAGTCCATGTGGATATGACCGAGGCTGCCATGAAGCAGTTTATGGAAGAAGAAGGTGTCAGTAACGATAAGGTTTGTACCGTCGCTGAAATTACCATGGCTGAGTTGGACAGTGATATTGAAACGGATGATGCCAGCTTTCTGGCGCGTGTCGACCTGCTCAATAAGTTGGGCTACAACGTACTGATTTCCGATTACCTGCGCTTTTTCCGACTCCGCTCCTGGATGCGTCGCTATACGCAGAACCGCATTGGTATTGTCCTTAGTATTCTCGACTTTGATCAGCTGTTTGATACCAAATACTACAAAGGACTGGAAGGCGGTATCCTTGAAGCCATGGGTAAGTTATTTTCCGGGAATACGAACGTTTACGTCTATCCAACCCGGCGTCATAATCAACTCATCACACTGGATAATGTCGAAGTCGAAGATAACGTACAGTACCTACTAAAGCACTTAACGAGTAATAAATTATTAGTGCCAGTAGAGACCTGGAACGACGAAAATTTACATATTTCGGCTCGCCATATCGCAACTAAGATTCCACTGGGTCAGGGGGATTGGGAGCAGCAATTACCAGAAGAAATCCGCGAAGAGATCAAAGCGCGGTGTATGTTTGGTTACTGTGAGTTGCCAGAGAAGTAACGAGTTACAGTTTAATAAGATCCTGAGTTAAACTCAGGATGACATGTTTTTAATTTGGCACTAAACCTAACGGTTAGTCATCCTGACGAAAGTCAGGATCTTGTAAAGGAATACAGGTGAGTGACTTATTATGAAGCAGTACTGTGTTTATATTATGGCCTCAAAGAAAAATGGGTTTACCAAGAAATATTATGTAAGGCGGTTAGTATACTTCGATGTGGGCAACGATATTAAAGAGTGTCTGGAAAGAGAAAAGCAATTAAAGGCCTGGAAACGTCAATGGAAAATCAAACTAATTGAGTCAAGAAATCCTCACTGGAAAGATCTGTGGAATGAAGTCGCTAGAAGCATCACAAAATAAATGCCCTTGTGGTAAGAACTCGAATAGCACTCCTAAAAGTTATGGGGAGTGCTGTCAGCCTTTTCATTTAAAACAAACCACCCCTGATAGTCCCGAAGCGTTAATGCGTTCCCGTTACAGCGCTTACTTCTTTGGACTGGGTCAGTATATCTTTGATACGCATCATGCGGATTTTCGCGGCAGTACTACCGCCGATGAGTTTACTGTTAGTGCTAAAAACACTCAGTGGTGCGGCCTGAAAGTAATCGATAGTTCAGAGAAGGGTCCTAAGGGAACTGTCGAGTTTAAAGCCAGTTTTATCGATAAAGACAAATTGCATACCTTTCATGAAATTTCAAACTTCGTATTAGAGGATGGCCTCTGGCTCTATACCGATGGTAAGTTTCAGCCTAAAACCGTTCAAAAAATTAACCGCAATCAAGCCTGTCCATGCGGTAGTGGTCTTAAAGCCAAGCGTTGTTGTTTAAAATAAAATTCTAGGGGCTGTCCTAGATAACTAGCCCATTCCGTCTTTAACCCATTGTTTTAACTGTTTAATTTGAAACTTTGGGTCACTGTAATTAAATCGCCACTCACATTCCTTCAAATAGAGATAAAAATGGTCTTTAGGAATACCATTAAACTTACGCATATGGCGCTTCGCCTGGTTCCAAAAATTCTCTATCCCATTAATATGGTTGCGTTTGTCCGCAAACAGCTCGCTGTGGTTGATTCGGCAGTGCTTAAATTCGCTCACATCCAGCGCGTTATAACTGCGAAACGTGTCCGTATAAACGATACTGTCAGGTTTCACTTTATCACGAATGGTGGGCAGCAATGTCTGCTCTTTAGCATTCGGGATAATCACCGTATAAACCTTGCCATGACGTTTTAACAGGCCGAATACCGGTACTTTCCCAGCAGCCCCACGGCCTCGTTTGCCCTTACGCCGACCACCAAAGTAGCTTTCGTCAACCTCGACTTCACCACCTAAAAAACCCGCCTCTTCCGAGTGATTATAAATCAACTCTCTCAAGCGGTGAAAATAGTAACTCGCCGTGTTCTTATTCACCCCAATAAGCTGTGCCGTTGTACGTGCCGTTGAACCGGCAACAAATAGCTCTATTAACCTCGATTGTTTATACCAGCTTAAGCGACTCTTCCTCATATAGCCATCCTAAGATAAATTGATTATCTAGGACAGCCCCAAATTCTATTATGACTAAACCTTTGCCCTTTTTGTGGCATCTAATGTAAATTAGATGCGCGGAATTGATAATTTGGGGTAATGGATGATAATCGTTAAAGGTTTACAAAAGCGATATGGCAGTATTCAAGCGGTGGACCATGTTTCGCTGGAAATTCCCACAGGGCATATCTTTGGTCTGTTAGGACCTAATGGCGCCGGTAAGAGCACCAGCATTTCTATTATGACCGGGCTTATAGACGCTGACGGTGGCTCTGTTGAGCTCGATGGTCTCGAGCCGAAGAGTATGAAAGCGCGGTATAACATTGGGCTTGTACCGCAAAGCATCGCTTTGTATGAAGAATTGACGGCTTTAGATAACCTGGCTTTTTTCGCTTCTCTATACAGTTTAACGCCGGACGTAAAAAGTAGTCGTATTGACTGGGCTTTGCAATTTGTTGGGCTTCAAGACCGAGCTAATGACAGGGTATCTGAGTTCTCTGGTGGAATGAAGCGTCGACTAAATCTGGCAGCGTCATTGTTACACGACCCGGATTATATTTTTATGGATGAGCCGACAGCAGGAGTTGACCCACAGTCACGTAATAAGTTGTTTGATAATGTGATGGAACTTAAAGAGTTGGGGAAAACCATCATCTATACCACACACTATATGGAAGAAGCGCAAAAGTTATGCGATCGGGTTGGTATTATCGATCACGGTAAGTTACTGGCCTTAGGAACGGTCAATGAATTATTGCACCAGTATGGCGGTGATACCAAGTTGAGTATCAGTTCTGAAAAGGGAGTGAAAAGTTTTTCCTCGGCTAATGTTTCAGAGGACTTAACCAACGCATTGAGAGACATTGATAAGGTGT
Organism: Kangiella shandongensis; assembly: GCF_020005365.1. Taxonomy (GTDB): domain Bacteria; phylum Pseudomonadota; class Gammaproteobacteria; order Enterobacterales; family Kangiellaceae; genus Kangiella; species Kangiella shandongensis. Next base: position 19,616 of record NZ_JACNML010000012.1, read on the forward strand.
ATGATATTTCAATGAATCGCCCCGATCTGGAAGCCGTATTTTTAAACTTAACCGGCCGTCAACTAAGGGATTAGGAATTAGCTATGAAGAAGATGATTGCTTTAATGCTCAAGGACTTTAAATTATTGTTTAAAGACAAAATGGCGGTCTTTTTTACTTTTATTTTTCCCTTAATTTTTGCTCTGGTTTTTGGCTCGATTTTTGCTGGCGATGGTAATGGTTCGAGGGCTCTACGTGTCGCTGCGGTCGACCAGGATCAAACCGAACAGTCCCAGCAATTCATCACAGAGTTATCTGCTGCCGATGAATTTAAAGTTCAATTAACTGATGAGGTTAACGCCAAAACGTTAGTTAGAAAGGGGAAGTTAGTTGCTTATTTTATTCTCCCTCAAGGGTTTGGTGAGGATTACCAAAGTGTGTTTAGTGGGAATGCTCCTGACATTTTGGTTGGTATTGATCCATCGCGCAAAGCTGAGGCGGGGTATCTGGAAGGCTCCTTGATGAAGCTGGGTATTAAACGTTTTGAGAATGCTTTTACCAATGCTGATGCCTTAACTGAACAGCTTGATCGTTCGATAATAGAGATTGAACAAAGCGATGAAGTTCCGGCTGAATGGAAAAGTTTGCTGGGTGACTATCTACCTAAGATGAGAGCGTTAGCCCAAGAGCAACAGGACGCCGGTGGCTCTATCAGTTTTGGTGGTGATACGGAGGCAAACCCAATGGTGCCGCTGAAAGTAACCAGGCAGGATGAGTTGGTGCAGCGTTCTGGCCCGAGAAATGCTTACTCCATTACCATTCCACAAGGTGCTATCTGGGCGATTATGGGCTGCGTTATCGGCTTTGCTGTCAGCTTAGTGCAGGAAAAGACATTAGGCACCATGAACCGTTTAATCGTTGCCCCTATCAGTCGTACACAAATTGTTGCCGGAAAAGCGCTTGGCTGTTTTGTGGCTCAGGTTATTGTGGTGACTTTATTATTTTTAGTGGCTTACTTTATTCTGGGGGTAAGCTTTGACATTAGTAAACTGATTATAGCGGTCATAGCGTCAGGTATTTGCTTTGTCGGGTTGATGATGTTTTTTGCCTCGTTGGCCAAAACCGAACGCTCGGTTGCAGGCATGACCAATGCTTTTCTGATTATGATGGGTATGATTGGCGGCGCTATGATACCGCTGTTTGTGATGCCTGGTTGGATGCAGGCCATTAGTGATTTTAGCCCAGTAAAATGGGCGATTTTGGCGCTTGAAGGTGCTATATGGCGAAACTTCTCTTACGGGGAAATGATGACTCCGGTATTAATTTTATCGGCTATAGGCATCGTCGCTTTTATTTTAGGGACGCGCATGGTAAAACTTGAAGACGCATAACCTCAAAAAGTTAAACCATGAGCACTCTGGAATCATTACAGCATCAAATTGATGAGCTTCAAACTAAGCTTGCCTTTCAGGACGATACGATTGAGCAACTTAACCGTATCGTGATCAGGCAGGACGAAATTATTCGATTACTGCAGTCCAAGTTTTCATTGATTGGCGACAAAATTCAGGATATTGAGGCTAATCTTCCGAATAAACCATTTAACCCGCAAGAGGAGGTTCCTCCTCACTATTAAGGGAGCTGATGGTTTCGGGCATGAACAGTAGAAGGAGGTTACTTTGGCCGAACGTAAGCAATATCGAACTGAAAAAGACAGCATGGGTGACGTTAAAGTGCCGAAAGAGGCGCTTTATGCGGCGCAAACTCAGCGGGCTGTCGATAACTTTAATTTTAGCAACTTAACCTTGCCGGAAGATTTCATCCGGCAAGTGGTGCTGATCAAACAGGTGGCAGCAGAAGTTAATTGTGAACTGGGACTGCTCAGTAAAACAAAGCGCCAGGCTATTACCAAAGCGACCAGACAAATCCTCTCTAACGATCTGATTAACCCTGATAACTTCCCGATTGATGTTTTTCAGACCGGCTCTGGTACCAGCACTAATATGAACGTCAATGAAGTGGTGGCGCATCTGGCTTCTAATTCGAGAACCAAAGTGCACCCCAACGATGACGTTAATATGGGACAAAGTAGTAACGATGTTATTCCTACGGCGCTTGCTATGATGGCTACAGAGCAGTTAGTGAAGCATTTATCTCCGGCGCTTGAACAGTTAATCAAAACCATCAAAGCTAAAGGGAAGTCGTTAACGTCGGTGGTAAAAACGGGGCGTACTCATTTGATGGATGCTATGCCGTTGAGTATGGAGCAGGAGCTGTCAGGCTGGGCATACCAATTGGAGGCATCCCTGAAGTCGATCAAAAAGCTCATACCTCAGACTGCTGAGTTGGCTCAGGGCGGAACGGCGATTGGCACTGGTATTAATAGCTCGGCTAAGTTTCGGACGGAGTTCGTCAAAAAAGTAAAATCGCAGACCGGATTACCGTTTAAGAAAACTGGGAACACCTTTGCTAGCATTGCGGGACAGGACGCCAGCGTCAGCGTATCTGGTGTTTTAAACACCTTGGCGACGGCATTAATGAAAATTAGTAATGACCTGCGCTGGATGAACAGTGGTCCAGTTAGTGGCTTAGGCGAAATTCAATTAAAAGCGATTCAGCCAGGCAGCAGTATTATGCCGGGCAAAGTCAATCCGGTCATTCCTGAAGCTGTGACGCAAGCTGCCGCTCAAATTATGGGGAACCATACCAGTATTACTGTGGGTGCCCAATCAGGTAACTTTCAACTCAACGTGATGCTGCCAATGATCGCTTATAATTTATGGCAATCTTTAAAGTTGGCGACCAACTCTGCTCACCAGTTAGCACAAACGATTAAAGACTTTGAGCCAAATACAGAAGCACTAGAGGCTTTATTGAGTAAGAATGCTATTTTAGCGACGGCCCTGGCTCCTGAAGTAGGTTATGAAAAAGCATCGGAAATCGTATACAAAGCAAGAAAAGAAGAACGCTCGATATTAGAGGTCGCCATTGAATTAACATCCATACCTAAGCGAAAGCTTGAGGCTATTTTGAATCCTAAGAAGTTAATTTAGGTGTAACTAACACCATGATTTAAGGTCTAATAGCTGCGTAGTCAGCATTTGGGAGCGGATAACAGGTGTGTGTATGAAGAAATTAAAACGATTATTTTTGGTATTTGGAATTACTTTTTCCAGCTTTATCCATGCTGTTGAAAAAGGCCCTTTATTGATTTCAGAGCTTCCACCAAATCAAATTTACACCCAGCAACAGTTAGCAGACTTTGAAAAACATACAGATGCTGATCTTAAGGGACAAGAGATAACCGGACTAGAAAAAGATTACCAACTCTACAAAAAAGTTGTCAGTATCAGGCCAGATAGTCTTACCGATGAACAGCGTGATTATTTATTGAATCTAACCGAACATAAACCGCGTGCCTATAAAGTCCATGCTGAAGGTCCTGTCGCAATTCCTGTTTATAATATTAAGGTACTTGCCGAATATAAACTTTTTAAAAATAAAGTAGCTGTAGAAGCTTCTAAAATGCAGCCACTTCTTGTGACTAACACTCAACAATTTGTTAAGCAAAGTACCACTGGGTCTCTACAAAGGCTGGCGGCAAGAAAAGCCGTTAAAGATTCTCAGCCCATAAATGAATCTACTTTACGTCAACTGATTGATGCATATAAAGCCGATGGTTCGAATGGTAGTGTTATAGCTTTGAATGACCTGGCTGAATTGACGGGAAATAAACAGGCTGCTATGGCGGTTCTCAAGGCAGACGAGGCACACTGGCTCAAACGTCAGATTCTCAATAACTTAAATCAATACTTCTCTGCTCAGGAGCAGAGGACTCTTCTGAAGGAACTTATCGAACAAAAAACAGAGTTGTCTTCGCAGGCCTTGTTTGCTTATTCTCAGTTGCCGGCTTCTGCTTATGACGAAGACTTACTCTATGGCTTATTAGCGGATGAAGTGCTCGGAGCCAGTAGCGCCGCGGCTATTGCTAACTCGTCACACGGAGCAATAGATTTTAACCGGCTGCTCCAGAACATTAAGAATAATTCTAACTCGAGAACTATGGTGGCGAATAGTTTATTGCTACTCAGGTTATCCGGTGATCCTGAAGCGAAGGGCGTGTTACGCGATATTGTTGCGGCTGACTATATAAAGTTTGCAGACATAAAAGAGGAGGTGGCAACATGGTTAGAGTAACATTAAGCCTTATCGGTATTGCTCTACTCTTATCTTCTAGCTCAGCTTCGGCTGAAGTCTTAACCTATACCGAAAACACTAACTCGAGTAATGAACTTGCTATCGGTTACCCAGTTCCTGAGCCAATAAATTCACTGGCTGCGGTGGATGGTTTCCGTAGTTATGACAGTCTTCATAGTCAGCATCAATCGCTGGCTATTAATCATGCCGAAGTGCGTAGCAGTATCGTCGGTCAGACTCATAATAACCGTGATATCTTTGCTTACCGTTTTGGTGACGGTGATACACAAACGATAGGTGGCCAGAGAGAGCCTGCTTTTTTAATTAATGGCGGTATTCATGCGCGCGAATGGCAGAGCCCAGAAGCGGTTACAGAATTGATGGAGCAGTTGGTTGAAGGTAAAAATGATCAAGGGACGGTGCAGTACCTGTTGGAGAATACCAATACGGTCATTATCCCTGTTCTGAATATTGATGGCTTTTTACAGACTCAGCGTTTTCCTACACAAGTAACACAAACACCAGGAACAAATGCGGGTTCTACTCCTACGCAGAAATTCGCTCAGCCCAGAGATGGCAGAATGAGACGTAAAAATATGCCTAATGTTGATGAGGTATTATCGACAGAAGGTGACCGTCTGAATGGTGTTGATCTAAACCGTAATGGCGAAGTGTTTTTTGGTGCGCAGCCTGATAATAGTACCCCCACCAGTTTAATCTACGGTGGTACTTCTGCATTCTCAGAACCTGAAACGCAGGCTCTACTGCAGGCGGCGAAACTGGGTCCAAGGAATCGACTTCGTTTCTACCAGGATACGCATTCATTTTCACGTGTCCTCTTTGTACCACAGCCAGCTAACAGTCGCCGTAATGCAATCACAAATAGTTTAGCTGGAAAGTTTCAGGATGCGACACGGGCACAAGGCTCGGATTACTTTCCGGTTATTAGTGAAGTTGGCAGTGGTATCCCGTCAACCGCCGACTATTTCGCCTATACCGATCTAATCCCAACTTGGACGCTGGAAATTGAACCTCCGATGGGGTTTGCCAATGAACCTGACGGCGGTGCCTTTTATGGTGGTACCGGTGCCAGTCATTCCGGTTTTATCTTGCCAGCCAGCGAAATTGCGCGGGTCCGGGATGAGCTGGCGATAGGGCAGCTATTGATGCTGTATCATCAGGCGGGACCAGCGTATGTCACAGAGGTTAAAATAACAGATGCTGATGGTACCGAAGTCTATGCCGCATCGTGGCAGTCAGCATCCGGCAGCCGCAGTCTGTCTATCACAACTAACGACACTTTAAGTGCCGGCCAGCAGTACAACCTGTATGTTAGTTTCAGCAAACCGATGCGAGTCAGGAACTCTTCTGGTGGTATTGTTCAGTATTCAGGTCAGTCGGTAAGCTTAGCGCCTTCTATCAGTTTAAGTGGTAATGGTGGCAGTGGTAATTTCAGTCGGGTTTTGGCGACCAGTCGATCTGATTGGCTGGCTCAGGAAACCGATGGTTTCACTTTCAAGCGTTATCAGGATGATGCTTTTAGAACGACTTTCACGATCCCTTCCGATATTCCTGTCAGCTCAACCACCGGGACCACAACTATGAATATTAACCTTAATGTTCAGGACCTTGCGGGACTGTCTCTCGATGCGAATCCTGCCACTGTGGTCGACTGGGCTAACGGTGCCTGGACGAATTATGAGGACGGTAATGGACAGGCGGGTGATTCTGGCGGTCCTGACTCGAATTACCAAATAAAAGCCTCTAACCAGGGGCTTACGTTGTCTGAGCCACAGTCCAGCGGTGGCGGCGGGAGTTTTAATTGGCTGCTATTGTTATTATTATCAGGTCTTGCCGTAATCCGAAAACGATGTCAGTAAAGGGCAGAGTGATGCTGAAGTCGACCCCAGCATCACTGTAAGGGGCCTGTTACTGTGCTTTACTAAGGTCCCTACGGTTAATCACAAAGACGTTGCCTGCGGCGATGAAGAGAATGCCGAGGGCAACCGACCAGGTCCATTGAAAGTCCTCGAATAAGGTCGAAATAATCAGGGCAACTGCTGGAAACAGCACCACGGCATAAGACGCTTTGTGAACGCCAATACGTCTAAGCAGAGTTAAGTAGCAACCGAAGGCGAAAACGGAACCAAATAACGCTAAATACACCAGACTAATGTTATAAGATAGGGACAGGTTATAACTAATGGTTTTGCCCTGAACGAGTCCCACCAATAAGCTCACTAAAGCGCCGTAGGCCATGCCAAAGGCATTCATTTGTATGACCGGCAAGTCATATTTTTGGGTTTGTACCGAGACCAGGTTACCAATCGAAGCGGCCAGAACGCCCATAATGGCTAATGTCAGACCAAATACGGTGGTATTTTCTAAGCTGAAGTGACTGAGTTCGTCCCAAAAGATCAAAACCATGCCGACCAGACCGAGCGCAGAGCCGATGGCGACACGAGCGGTAATAGGGGTTTTAAAGAAAATTCGGGAATTGATAATGTTCACGATCAGGACCGACGAGAAGATCACGGAAGCCATGGCCGAACTCAGAAAGACCTGAGCTTTGTACAACAGGATATAGTTCAGGCTGAACATACAGGTGCCCAGTAGCACTAACCAGACGTGCTGTACCAGACCGAATTTAAGAGGAAGCTTTTTAAAAATGCAGTAAACCCACAGCAGTATCGCTGCCAAAGCAAAACGATAGAATGACGAGTACTCGTGAGCGACGCCTTCCAGTTGATATTCGATAGCGAACCAGGTGCTTCCCCAGATTAACACGCATAAGGTATAGAGCACAGATGTAGACATTAAGAACTTCATAGCGGGACCAAACTGTTGCAATGGGCAGATGATGCCATAGATGGTAGAATTCTGCTCGAAATATTTGCCCACAAGTTAAATCATGCAGAAATTAGACGTTGTCATTATTGGTGCCGGAGCCGCGGGCTTGATGTGTGCCATCAGTGCTGGAAGCCGCGGTAAGTCGGTTGCGGTACTGGATCATGCCAATAAAGTAGGCAAGAAAATCCTTATGTCAGGCGGCGGGCGCTGTAATTTCACCAATTATTATGCTGAGCCTGCTAATTTCCTTTCAGAGAATGAGCATTTCTGTAAGTCGGCTCTAAGCCGTTATACGCAGTGGGACTTTATCAGTCTGGTCGAAAAACATGGCATTCCTTATCATGAAAAGAAGCTGGGGCAACTGTTCTGTGATAATAAAGCCAAAGATATCGTCAATATGCTATTGGCCGAATGTGCTGATGTTGGAGTCGAGGTGCGGACTCACTGTTCCGTGGATCAGGTTGAAAAACAGAATAATGGGTTCTTATTAACCACCAGTCAGGGCAAGTGGCTGTGTCAGTCATTGGTGGTTGCCACGGGCGGTTTATCAATCCCGACCATGGGCGCTACGGGCTTTGGCTATGATATTGCGAAACAGTTTGGCTTAAAGGTCTTGCCGACATCGGCTGCTTTAGTGCCGTTTACTTTTACGCCGCATTTACTGGAGCAATTTGAAGGGCTATCCGGCACCTCTGCCGACTCGCTTGTAAGCTGTAATGGTCAGTCATTTCGAGAGAATATTCTGTTTACGCATCGCGGACTGAGCGGTCCATCCGTATTACAGATCTCATCCTATTGGCAGCCGGGCGATTCGGTAGCGATTAATCTGTTCCCTGATAGGGATTTATTTGAGTACCTTAAAGAAAAGCAGCAGAAGAACCCTAAGAGTCATGTTAATGCCGTAATGTCGGAAACTTTGACCAAGAAGCTGGCTGATCGTTTATGTGAGTTGTGGTTTACTGATTTTTATCAAAAGCCTTTGGCTGAACTGTCGAATGAACAGTTGGCTGCTGTCGCTGAGCAATGCCAGAACTGGCAGCTTAAGCCTACGGGAACAGAAGGCTACCGTACCGCCGAAGTTACGATGGGCGGTATCGATACCGATGAGGTTTCTTCAAAAACCTTTGAAGCAAAAAAAGTGCAGGGTTTATATTTTATTGGAGAAGTTTTGGACGTAACCGGGCATCTGGGCGGGTACAACTTCCAATGGGCCTGGGCCTGCGGCCATGCCTGCGGACAGTACGTATAAAACGTCAACATAAAAAAGAGCTCCCTGGGAGCTCTTTTCAGTTTGGCATTATTCGGCTAATTGCCTGACACAATTATCCACCCGACAAACCCTGTAGCCATCAGCTTTGTAGCTGGCTTCGTTCTTATGGGGATGACCAATATTCCAGGCGGCAATGGATGCACGTGTGTCCGCTGCAACAAATTGCTTATAAACATTAATCACTTTCGACAATGGCATTGCCTTAACGGCTTCGATCAGCTGCTTTTTCGAATTAAACTTATATTTATTGTCATACAAATCTTTCGACAATTCTCCGAGTTTTTGTGACAGGTTATCAAGACGTTTATCCAGATTCGATAGTAACCCTTTGACTTGTGAGTCATAAGCTTCCTGGCTGAGGCTGGATAAATAGTCAGGTTGGTCTTGAATAAACTCATCAAATTTCTGCATCAGAACAGCAGGATGTGCCTTCGGTGATTGAATCAGGAGGCCAAGACCAGGCGTTTGATCAAAATTAAAGTTAAACATTTGAACAATATAGCCGTATTGCTGTTGAGTTCTCAGCGAATCATAAAAACGGTGCTTTAGCAGGTGCGAGAGAATTCTAAAAGCAGCTTCCTGCTCTACATCTTCTGCATTACCCTGGAATGTCCAGACAAGACTTGAGTCATTATGGTCAACGCTTACCTCACGGATGAACTGCTCGCCTGACTTAAGAGCAATGACTTCCGCTTCAGGTTTTATGTCGTCTTGCAGGCGCTGCCCCAGTTTGGTGTTGAGTGAGTCGCCTAGTTGTTTAACATCCGCTGCGGAAATGTTACCGATGTAAATGCTATCAACCTGAACCCTGTTCAGTAGTTCTTTCGCCTTTTTAGAAAAAGTAGTGAAGTCAATATTTTCAATGATGTTAAGAGCGGTATCATCGGATATTGACTGTAACGCCACTTCATTTCGGATAGCTGCAATCACCTGACTGATAGGGCGCTTAAACTTGCTGTTCTGGTAGTTTTGGATCATGTTGAGTTTAATACGCTCAAAGTCAGACTTAGTAAACTCTTCCTTCATCATTTCATCGAGCACAGTGTAAAGTAATTGTGGTAGCTTGGGGCTATAGCCTTTAGTCGTAATACTAAAGCCGCGAGAGTTTGCCGATAGTCCAAAGTCGAGGCCAGCCATATCAGCTTCATAGGACTCTGTCGCAAGTTGATCGGTAACGTAATTGGCGAAAATATCACGAATGACTTTCAGCTCGTCATTATCATAAAAAACAGGGGTGAAAAGTCGCATGCTAAGAGCCGCTTTAGGCAGGCCAAATTCATTTTCATTTTCGTACCAGATTCTTATGCCTTTATTTTCATAGCCTAGCTTTGGCTCTGTAATCGCCGTTTCTTTCTCGACCAGCGACAGGTCTTCGGCCAGATATGGGTTGGCATCGGGCAGGCTCATCGCTTTGTATACTTTGACATTAGTCCAGGACTGAAGTTGCTCCTGTGTCAGCGGTTGCATCGTATAAGCCACATCATAACGCTCCTCTTTTGTCTTCGAGGATATGTCTGGTGCAGACACTACCAGGCGCAGGTTCTGCGGGGTTAACTGTGCTAAAAACTGTTTTATCAGTTGTGGGTCAAAGTTGTCGTAAACACGGCTGATGTCCAAGGCATGTTTAGCCGGGTAATACTGCAGGTTACCGGCCAGTGTTCGTGCCAGATATGCCGGTTGTGTTTTACTTTGATATTCAAAGTCATTGTTTTTGATCAACTTCATCTGCTCAAAGGTTGATTGTTTGACACCGTCATCTTTAAGCAGCTTTAAGTACGCAAAAAAAGCTTCGACAACCTTGTCTACATTGTCGTAACCTTTATTAGTTAACTCGATATTAACCATAAAGCGGGTAAAGTCGTCTGGCCCATAGACGTAGTCGTAAAGGTTTTTAATATAACCTTGTGATTTTAAGTAATCGTAAAGCGAGCCTTCACTACGGTAGGTCAGCAGTTCGGAAATGTAGTTCACAGGCTTTTCTTTGTAATATTGGGTAGCTTCCGGTAAAGTAAAACGTAACTCGAGGAAACGCTTGTTCTCTAAGGTCTGGACGCCAATCTTGACGCCTTGCTGTGACTCTAAATAGGGTTCTGGACGCTTACTGTAATCCGGCTGGTAACCGTTATTAGGGATAGCTGAAAATTTATTTTCAGCCCATCGCATTAGTTGATCGGTTGGATAGTTACCGACAACCACCAATGACATAATGCCAGCTGAGTAATATTTTTTGTGATGGGCTTTTACATCGGCAAGAATGTTACTGGTTTCAGTGTCGGACAGGGTAGACAGGTTTCCGACTGAAAACTGTGTCATTGGATGTGCCTGATTGGCAGTTTGCTTTACGGCTTCATGCAAGCGACGAGCATCGTCTTTGACCTTGAGTTTGTACTCGGAATGAACCGCATTTCGCTCTTTCTGTACGTATTTTGGATCGAATAAAGGGTCGATAAAAAAACGTGAAAAACGGTCGAGCGCAGGTTCTAAATAATTATTGTCAATCTGGAAAAAGTAGCTGGTGTGCTCCATTCCCGTTCCGGCATTATGAGTGCCGCCATGTTTGGAAATGAACTCGCCATACTCACCAACTTCAGGATATTTTTGGGTACCGAGAAACAACATATGCTCAAGGTAATGGGATAAGCCCTCTCGGTTTTTAGGATCTGCCAGATGGCCAATATGAACATCAAGTGAAGCCGCGGCTTTGTCTGCTTCCGGATCCGATACAACGATAACCTTTAAACCATTATCAAGTTTTTTATATTGGTATTGTCGCTCGTCGAGGTGGCTCTTAGTGATTTCCTGTACTACCGGAGTGGTCTCGCTATCCGGAGTCATAGTGGTACAAGCGGTCAATAGCGCTACAGAGAGTACAATGAGTACTAAAGTCCAAATTGTGGTGAGTTTACTGCGAGTCATGATATCAATCCCCCTCTATGTCATGTAGGGCATTTTATCCATGAGGCGGGTATATCTGTAGTCTGAATTTGTAACAAGATGAGACGGTGGGCAATTGATTCGCCAGAAGTTTTATGCCCGCCAGATAGCGGCGGGCATAGGGATATCACTTTTCATCGGCTACGGGAACCATAATGTGAGCGTAAGGAGTATCCCCCCACATCACATAGGGACCGCCTTCGGTTGGATCATCGGTGATGCCTTGCAGATATTCTTTAGGCACGATAATCATCAAGTGAGGACCGGTCTCAACATAGTCGTCGGCTTCTTTGTGGTTCTCATGGAATGGATCGGAGTTACTGACCCCAGCTCCCTGATCGCCTTGCAGCATGTAAGAAATACCGACACGATCGGTACTAAACTCCGTTTTATTGGATAGTGCCTGCATCATTTCCTGCCATACCGGATCGACACAGATAGGGGCGTTATCGCCTGGCAAGGTATCAGGCATGCAGGTCCAGCCATTGTTACCTTCAACCAGAACTTCACCGTTATCGACGATGGTAGCGTTGTTACTAACCGTTGGTGGTGCTGCAGAGCGTGCCTGCTCGATTCGTTTATTTGGATTGGCATCACTGATATTTAAGCAGCACATGAGTGCCGTTGAGGTAACAAGTAATGCTAAATTAGATTGAATTTTCATAAGACTCTCCTTTACAGCTGTTTACGGGCTACAAGGGAATATCCTGTCTAGACAAGTTATTAGCGTTTTTGTCGCTGCAGGGCTATCCTTAGTTAGCCCAACCGCGCAATTATATCAATTTTTAAGTAATGATGTCTTTGTCCGGTTACTCAGTTTGTTAGGACCAGCTTGACGGATCGATGGCGTAGTATTGCGTAAACTGAGCATAAAGCTCTGGGTGATACTGTTTCAGTTCTTTAGGTTTTTCAAAAAACACCTCGGTGGCGACAGCAAAAAATTCGGCCGGATTGGTGGCGCCATAGCGATCGATTAACGTTCGCTTTCCTTGTTGCGCTTGCTGTCTAAGCTGTTCAAACTCCTGAGACATGATATTGGCCCAGATATCATAGTCGTGCTCTTTGCTCAGCGGTGGTGCGCCATTAGTAACCCCGGACTCACCATCCAGCTGGTGCGCAAATTCATGGATGACCAAGTTATGGCCATCGTTAAAGTCAGCTCCGCCATGGGCTGAATCTTGCCAGGACAGGATGACTTTCCCCCGGTTCCACGACTCGCCAAGCAGTACTCGGGAGTCGCGCTGTTGTACTCCCGAATGATCCTGTGTGGCGCGGTTGGTGATAAAGGCAGCGGGGTAGACCGCAATGGTTTTAAGGAAAGGGTAGAAATCAGTCGGTCGATTTAATAGTAATAAGCAGGCCTGGGCTGCAATTGTGACGCGAACTTCGTCTGTGATTTCTTGCCCTTGGTGACCTACGAACTGTTTTTCTGAAAGAAAAATTTTCATCTTATCTTTCAACTGTAACTGTAGGTCTGAAGGGATCTTATAAAAGAAACTTAAGTTATTGCGTAGGATTTGGCGCCATTCTTTGGGAAATGGCTGATTGCTAATCGCTTGACGCTTTTTTTGTTTGCGTCGGTTGGCTGTTGCTATCCATACAATAAGTAAGGCACAGAAAAGCAAAAAGATAATAAGAGGTAGCATAGGGTGTCCCTACTAAGGAGCAATATTAATAGGTATTGGGACTCCGGTAGTAAATTCAAGGCCAGGACGAGCAGGGGAGTGGACAAAAAAAAGAGGCTCGATATGAGCCTCTTAGAGTGGATTATTTTGTTTTCATCGTTTTACGGTATAAGTACAGGCAGACAAAGATCAAACCTGCCAGACCGAGTAGTTGGGTCACGAAAGACTCTCCCATTAAGGGAAAAGCTCCTTGCCAGACGACTGCCGCAATCGCTACAAGTACACCTAATAGGGCTTCACCGGTAATTAAACCGGATGCGATAAGCAAACCAGTACCTTCGCGTTTTTTGCGAGTTTCTTCGCTCTGCTTGGCTGTCTTTTTCTTAACGATATGGGCAATGACACCACCAACAAAAATGGGCACTGAAAGTCCCAGCGGTAGATAGATACCAACCGCTACCGCAAGGATTGGGAAACGAATTTCTGAACCCCGTTTTTCCTGGATCTTGTCAAGAATGATTAAGACAATGGCTAAGGCAAAGCCGATAAAGATAAAGTTCCATTCGATGCCTGCACCGAAAATACCTGTGGAAAGATCACGCATTAAGCCAGCCTGTGGCGCAGATAGCGGTGTAGCATCGGGGTTAATCGGGCTTGGACGGCCAATACCATAACCTTGATCCAGAATGTTTAACACAAATGGGATGACCAGAGCCGCCGCAACCACACCAACGACCTGGAAGATCTGCTGGCGCCAGGGCGTAGCGCCAAGGACATTACCACACTTCAGGTCCTGCATATTATCACCCGCAATCGCTGCTGAAGAGCAGATCATGCCGGCGAGGAAAATTACGGCGACAGGGCCGAGCGTTGCAGCCATACCCTGATTACCCATTAGCTGTAATAGGATCAAGGCCGATACGATAACTGTCGCAATGGTGACACCAGAAATTGGGTTGTTAGAGCTACCGACCAGACCGGCCATATAACCTGCTACTGAGGCAAAAATAAAGCCAAACACTAGCATCAAGACGGTCATAATGCTGGCGATCATCAGTTTATCTTCGTAATCACCTAAAGCGTTATAGAAAATAAAGAAGAGGGGAACAATGGCAATTAATACCAAGATTCCAACGAAGTTAATTGGGGTGTCGAAATCTGTACGCAGGACTTTTTGTCCTTCGCCACTTCTGGTCGCTTTATAAGCCCTCAGGCTCGTTTTCACACCATTCCACAGTGGCCTAGCCAGGCTAATCAACGACCAGACACCGCCGACCATCATGGCGCCAACACCGATACGTCGGCAGTTCTGCCATGCTTCGCTAGCCAGAGCACTCCATTGACCGTCAGTAAACTCTGACATCGGAGTTCCGGCAGGAATGCCTACGGTTTGCATTAAAGCTTCTGAGTTAAATACCCAGTTAAGCGGGACGCCGATTAAGGTACCAATGACGCCACCGATGAACACGAGAGAAGCGATATTCAGGCCGACAATGTAACCGACACCAATCAGCGCTGGACTCAGTGTGATATTGCCCATGAACAAATACTTACCAGAAAGCAAACTCTTAATGGTCGAAACACCGCTTGAGAGAACACCGATCACTTGCTCCAGTACTTTGAATATGCCCCCCAGTCCCGCCGCTACCAGTAACATTTTAAAACCTTTGGCCGCTTCTTCGTTGTGTACATGCTCTGGGTGATCTTTATCGGTTTCAATACCACCCGTTTTAAGTACTTCCGCAGTAGCAACGCCTTCCGGGAACTTAAGCTTGGCTTCGACGATTAGCGCACGTCGAAGCGGAATGGTGAAAGCCACACCGAGCACACCACCCAAAATGGCAATGGCAACCATGGGGCCGTACTCATAACCGGTCCAGGCATTCATCATTACTAATGCCGGAATGGTAAAGATGATACCGGCGACCAGAGACTCGCCGGCGGAGGCGGCGGTTTGAACCATATTATTTTCTAAAATGGTGGAACGTCTGAACAGCCGTAAAACCCCCATGGATACAGCTGCTGCAGGAATGGATGCGGAGACGGTTAAACCCACTAGAAGGCCAATGTAAGCGTTGGCTGCCGCTAAAATCATCGACAGTAAAGCACCGAGTATTAGTGCTTTAACCGTTATTTCGGTCAAGCTACGCTCAGCTGGAACCACCGGCGGAGGTAATGAATTGTTGTTCATAAACTGTCCTTTTGATTATTATAAATGACACCAAAATATAGTGAATTCCTTTGTGAATCAAGCGATAAAGCGCCATAGGTGACTGTAAATATATGACTACAGCTAAGTAATATTCTTAAAATTGACTTCGAGCGTTAACCTGTTCGTCATATTTTTCTTTGATGATAGAGCCCTGAATTTACATGAGGTTTTATTATGAATAAAAGAGTATTGCTGGCGAGCCTTGTTACCTCGTCTGTGGTTTTGGCAGGCTGCCCTTTTGATTCGGACGATGACAAGAACGAATACGTGGGCAGTGAAAAGCCTGATTTTTCACTGGGTATTGTGCACATCAATGATCACCATTCCCACTTAGATGCAAACTCAGGAGCGCTTGAGTTTAGTGGGGTTAGCACGGATGTTGATATGGGTGGCTTTCCACGCGTGGTTGCTAAAATTAAGGAGCTAACGGCTGCTAAGGATAATAGCCTGAAGCTGCATGCCGGTGATGCGATTACTGGTGATTTGTTTTATACCCTATTTGCCGGTGAAGCAGATGCAAGCTTGATGAATCAGGTCTGTTTCGATGCATTCTCCTTAGGTAACCATGAATTTGACGCTGGTGATGAGGGGCTTAAGACATTTCTGGATTACTTAAGTACACCAGTCTGTGATACCGCTGTACTTGCTGCGAACGTGGTTCCGGAAGTCGGCGTTTCTGCTTTAGCTCCTAATTCGGCTACCGACTATTTTAAGCCTTATACCATTAAAGAGTTTGGTGGTGAAAGGGTCGGTATTATCGGTATCGATATTGCCGATAAAACAAAGAACTCATCGAGCCCGGATGAGACCACGGAATTTCTTGATGAACAGGCGACTGCTCAGCAATATATTGATGAGCTGCAAGAAATGGGCGTGAATAAAATTGTTGTCATGACTCATTACCAATATCAGAACGACATAGAGTTAGCTAAGAGCTTGTCGGGTGTGGATGTTATTGTTGGTGGTGACTCTCATACGCTATTGGGGGATTTCACCGGTTTCGGTTTGAATACCGGTGGCGATTACCCGACGGTGGAAGCGGATCTAGATGGTAATACTGTGTGTATTGTTCAGGCCTGGGAGTACTCAAACGTTGTCGGTGAACTGGACGTGGTGTTTGACGGGGACGGTAATATTAAGTCCTGTGACGGTACACCACACCTGTTGATTGGCGACAGTCTGGTGCAGAACGATGTTGAGCTTGAAGGCACTGAGCGACAACAGGTGATCGATATTATTGATGCCACCCCTCAAATCTCGATAGTGGAACCGGATCTGGCCGCTACTCAAACGTTAGAGAATTTTGCCAGCCAGGTAGATAGCTTGACGCAACAGGTTATTGGGGCGGCGGCAGAAAACTTATGTCTGGAGCGAGTACCGGGACAGGGTAAAAGCGCCTTATGCGATGTTTCCGAAACTGCTATGCATGGCAGTGATATTTCCAATATTGTAGCTCTTGCTTTTAAAGAGCAAAGTATCGAGGCTGATATTGCGATTCAAAACGGTGGCGGGGTTCGCATCGATGTTCCAGCGGGTGATATTACGGTTGGTACGGCTTATACCTTGTTGCCGTTTGCAAATACGCTGGTTAACCTCGATATGACTGGCGAAGAAATTAAACAGGTTCTGGAAGAGGCGGTCGATTACGCAACAACTCCGGGCGGCTCCACTGGTGCTTACCCTTACGCATCTGGTTTACGCTTTGACGTGGATTTAAATCAGGCCATGGGAAGTCGTATCAGTAACCTTGAGGTTAAACTGAAAGGTGAAACGGAATGGACGGCTATCGATTTATCTGCAACCTATAAAGTCGTCACCAATGACTTTATCGCTTCGGGTAAAGACGGTTATGTCACTTTTGGTACTATTTCAGAAGACGGGCGGGTTGAAGATACTTATCTGGATTATGCGCAGTCGTTCGTCGATTACGTTAAGCGCACCGGAACTTTGATGAAGCTTCCGTATTCTGAGTACAGTACGCAAAATTTTACTGGTAAACAGTAACCATAAGAACCGCCGCAATACTAAGTTGCGGCTTTTCTTTTCTAGGTTTTATAAGTTTATAGATTAAGCACGGCTTCGACGATATTTTCTTTACTCGGTAATACATATTGCCAAGAGGTACCAATAGGAATAAATGTATCGTGGCCTGTAATGCGCTTAATGTTCGGTAATTTATCAAGGTTCTCGACTAGACCTGTGATCAGCTCTTCGCTTAAGGAACCTGTTTTACGGCATTCATCGACCACCAAAACGTTTGCATAATGCTTAGCAATCTCTGCGATGCCCTCATGATTCAAAGGCGCCAGCCAGCGAATATCCATAACATCGACAGTAGTCTTGTATTTATCCTTTAGGAGCTTCTGAGCCTGTTGTGACAGGTAGTGACCGTTACCATAGCTAATCACCAGAGTCTTGCTGGCTTTTTTGCCTTCGCCTGGATAAACCGCGGGCTCACCAAAGGCGACGGTTTCATGTGGCTCAGGGTAAACGCCTAACCAACCGTTATCACCTGCTTCGTGCAGGTCTTTGGCGTGATACAGAGCAATTGGCTCAAGGAAGACCACCACTCGTTTTTGCTCGTCAGCCAGTCGGACTGCTTCGCGCAGCATCATAGAGGCATCTCGTCCATGAGATGGGCAAGCTAAAATCACACCGGGAATTTCCCGTAAGAAAGCAATGCTATTGTCGTTATGAAAGTGACCGCCGAAGCCTTTCTGGTAAGCAAGACCAGCAATTCGGATGACCATTGGGTTGGTGAACTGGTTGTTGGAGAAGAAGGAGAGTGTTGAGGCCTCGCCTCGAATTTGGTCAACCGCGTTATGGGTATAGGCCAGGAACTGAATTTCCGGAATGGGTAAATAACCGAGATGAGCGGCGCCGATGGCATTACCTAAAATACTGGTTTCATCCAGCATGGTGTCGAATACACGATCATCACCAAAACGTTTCTGCAAATTGGTGGATACGCTGTAAACACCGCCTTTTTTACCCACATCTTCACCAAACATCATGATCTTCGGGTACTGTGCCATCAGATCCGTAAGCGCGTAGTTGATAAGCTGCGCCATACTGCGTGGTTTGTCGAGGAATTTAAACTGGCGGCCGATATCGAACAATTCGTGACGTTTGCTTAATGTGGGTAGCGCTGGTTTTTCTTTAGCTGGAAGCTCGGGTGCGATGGAGGCACAGACTTCTTCGGCACTGCTGAGTTTCGGCAACTTAATAGCTGCTTCAGCGGTTTTCTCGACCTTGTCACGGGTACTTTCATACAGCGTCAGTATGTCGTCGGTGGATAAATAACCGGCTTCAATGGCCAGACGGGCTGAGTGTAACAGCGGATCCTGCGCTTCGGTCGCTTCGATGTGCTCAATACTGTGATACATACTTTCGGTATCGTTACCGGCATGCCCCATCAGGCGAATAGTCTTCATGTGTAGGAATACAGGGCGGCGCTCATAACGTGCAATTTCTTCGGCTTCCTGTGCCGCCAGATAGACATCAGGCAAATGTAAACCGTTGCATTGAATGTACTCGATACTTTGACGATTTTTTACGTTATTCTCGATCCAGTTGTCTGGAGTCGAAACGGAAATACCAATACCATTGTCTTCACAAATATAGACCAGCGGCAATGGCTCGCCTTTGTAAGCCAGGTATTGAGCTGCATTAAAAGCTGATTGTGATGTGGCATGGTTAAAGCTGGCATCACCAAAGTTACACAGGATCACACTGTCTGATGGTATTTCTGCATCAAAATCTGTGTGCTGAGTTTTACCCAGTGACCAGGCGGCACCCATAGCTTTCGGCAGGTGTGAGGCGATGGTACTGGTTTGCGGTGGTACAAATAGTTTGGTTGAGCCAAAGACTTTATGGCGGCCTTGAGAAATCGGATCGTCTTTTGCTGCCACCAGCGACAATATCTGCTCCTGAACCGGATCGACGTTATGGATTTTTCTCGAGCGCTCGGCCATCAGCGCGCCTGAGCGATAGTGTAGAAAGGCCATGTCGGTATGACGGAAAACTTTACCTAAAGCGGCGTTCCCTTCGTGACCACTACTACCGATAGTGTAAAAGCCAATACCCTGATCTTTTAAAATTCGAGCTCGCAGATCGAGGTGACGACTGATAACTTGTGACTCAAACAGCTGCACAAACTCTTGTGGTGACAGCTGCGTAACACCTGCTTGTATGTTGCTGACTTTACTCGGGAATTTTGCTGTTTTCAGGGAGATTAAGAAGTTCTGGTCGATGACACTGGCGCGGTCAAGCATTGTAATATTTTTATCTGATTCTAAATAGGCGATTAGTATGCTTTATGGATATAAGGATGTCACTTCAGAAACCACTGGTTGGATCAGATCGGGGCAGCGTCAAGATTGCGATTAGGTTTTGCTTTCTAATGTGTTAAAGTAGCGCCAACATTATATAAGGTTAGGTTATATCGAGACGGTATGAAGGTTTATAACAATATTCTTGAGATGGTCGGTCACACGCCGATGGTGAAGTTTCAAAAGATGGATACGGGTAAGTGTCAGCTATTTGGTAAGCTTGAATCACAAAATCCTGGCGCGTCAATCAAGGATCGTATTGCTATTACCATGGTTGAAACGGCTGAAAAGGAAGGACTGATTAAGCCAGGCGACACTCTGATTGAAGCGACTGCCGGTAATACTGGCTTAGGCTTAGCCATGGTCGCTGCGCAGAAAGGTTATAAGCTGAAAATCGTCATGCCAGATAAAATGAGCATGGAAAAAGAATATAACCTGCGTGCTTTTGGTGCTGAAGTGATGCGAACTCGCTCAGACGTTGGCAAAGGCCATCCAGAGTATTATCAAGACGTCGCTAAGCGTCTGTCAGAAGAAAATGGTTGGTACTTCATTAACCAGTTTTCTAACCCAGCGAATATCGAGGCACACTACACCACAACTGCCCCTGAAATCTGGGAGCAGCTGGACGGTAAAGTTGATGCTGTGGTTATCGGTGTTGGCTCAGGCGGAACTGTCACCGGGATCGGCCGCTTTATGAAGGAAAAGAACCCGGATATCGACATTGTATTAGCTGATCCTGACGGCTCTATTCTGACTCACTACCATGAAACGGGTGAAATGTCGGAAGCGGGTAGCTGGGTCATCGAAGGCATTGGTGAAGATTTTATTCCTGATATTTGTGATATGAGTTTGTTTACCAAGGCTTATACCGTAACCGATAAAGAATCTTTGAATACTGCTCGTGAACTGATGTTAAAAGAATCGGTTATGGGCGGCTCATCAACAGGAACCTTGGTTGCAGCGGCGCTAAAATACTGTCAGGATCAGACTGAGCCAAAGAACGTCGTCACGCTTGTCTGTGATACCGGTAATCGCTACTTATCGAAGATGTATAATGATGAGTGGATGAAAGAAAAAGGTTTTCTGTCATGACTGATAAAAAGCAACCGACACCGCCTACGGCCAATATTTCCATCTGGTGGTTGTTATTGGATATTATTGGTATGGCTCTGGTCGTTTTTGCCGGTTATGAAATTTACCTGATCAATGAAAAAAATACCGGGATCTTAGCGGAGCATATCAGTTGGCCGCATTATCCCTGGGTTATTATGGTGATTGGCGTCTTATGTATGATTCCATTCCATAAACAGGTCTTTTCGTTGTTCCGAAAGGTAAAACAGTACCAGAAAGATCTGGCGAAGAAAGATCGTCCTGATTTTTAATCTGCTCATCCCTTGAAATTAGCTGTAATGACTCGATGTTATATGAATCTGCTCATTACAGCTTAAATCGATATAACCAACAGGTATTTTATGTCAGACAAGAAATTAAAGTTTGCCAGCCGCGTGATCCATGCTGGTCAAAAGCCAGAACCTATCACGGGCGCGGTGATGCCACCAATCTTTACCACTTCAACTTATGCCCAACCGGCACCGGGTGAGCACACGGGCTATGAATATTCGCGCAGCCAGAACCCAACGCGTATGGCCTATGAGCGCTGTATAGCTGACTTAGAAGGTGGTAAGCAGGGCTATGCCTTTGCCTCAGGTATGGCGGCAACCAGTACCATTCTTGAACTACTGGATGCCGGTTCGCATATCATTGCGATGGATGATTTGTATGGCGGTACCTTCCGTTTATTCGATAAAGTACGTAAGCGTACGGCAAACCTTGATTTCAGTTTTGTCGATTTATCCAACCTGGATAATTTGGAAAAATCGCTGAAACCAAACACCAAAATGATTTGGGTGGAAAGTCCGACGAACCCAATGTTGAAAATGGTCGACATGAAAGCCATCGCAGATTTTGCTAAAAAGCATAATTTGATTGCGATAGCGGATAACACCTTTGCCACGCCGTATAATCAGCAGCCACTGGGCTTTGGTTTTGATATCGTGATGCACTCAGCGACCAAGTATCTGAATGGACACTCGGATATCGTCGGTGGCGTGGCCGTGGTTGGCGATAACGATGAGTTGCGTGAACAAATGGCATTCCTGCACAACTCTGCGGGTGCTATTCAGGGGCCATTTGACAGTTATTTAGCATTGCGTGGTCTGAAGACACTTGCATTGCGTATGCGTCAACATAATGAGAATGGTCAGAAAGTAGCTGAGTTTCTGAGTAACCATCCTCAAATCGATAAAGTCTATTACCCTGGTTTGGACTCACACCCGCAGCATGAGCTGGCCAAAAGCCAGATGAAGGGCTTTAGCGGTATGGTCTCTGTGTTGGTCAAAGGTGAAACACCTGAGCAGGCAGCGAAAAACTCACATGAGTTTATGAAGAAACTGAAAATCTTTACGCTGGCCGAAAGTTTAGGCGGGATCGAGAGTTTATCTAACCACCCTGCGATCATGACTCATGCCTCGGTGCCATACGAAGTGCGTCAGGAGATTGGTATTCTGGATAACCTGGTGCGCTTATCTGTCGGTGTTGAAGATATAGACGATATTCTCGAAGATCTTGACCAAGCTTTGAAAAAATAGTCTTTTTACCCCTATGCTTTGTTGTAGCAAAGATTTTAATTGGCCTCATTTACTATGTGTAAACTCGTTAATTAAAACTTTGCTACGCCTCGCCTAGAAATAAAAATCCTTATTTTAATAAATAGTAAATTGGTTGCAAAAAGGCGCCGTTGAGGCGCCTTTTTTTGTATCGGTGAAGGGGGTTGGGGTTACCAGATTTTATCTTGATCGCCCCTACGTATGGTCCAGGCGCTGATGTAGGCGCTAATAAACAACGCTGGGGCAAACGGGAGCAGTTCCGGTTTAAAGAATAGGCCGCCGAACCAAAAAACTACTCCTAAGAATAAGCAGATCGTTTCAGTAAAAAGTAAATGCTTACGGCTGCGAATACCAAACAGGTTGAAACGTAACCACCATGGCTGAGCTTTCCATTCTTCAGTTGTTTTGTCTATCACGATAATCTCCTGTTGTAATGTTTCGATATCAGTTTCGAAAACAGCAGCGAGAGATTTCAATGATTCTAAACTGGCGCGATTACCACTTTCGATACGTTGAATGGTACGAATACTGAGCCCACTGAGTGTGGATAATTGCTCTTGTGACCATTGTTTCTTTTCGCGTAGTTTCTTTACTATCATTGTTAGCTCCTTGTTGCTGTTTCAGGAGAAATTATCCATAAAAAGGCCCTCGGCGGTGACGACAAACGGCCGCCAGAGGGGTGACAGCCCTAATTTTTCAATAAGTTAGCGGGTGAATATTGATCGGTCAGGATTTTGGCGCTGGTGTCCCAGTTAATATCATTACTGATGGCATCGAATACTTTCAGGGTGTCAACGCCGTATTGCATCATCAGTCCTTTGTATTCATTGGCCCTTTTTAGTAAAGAACGTTTTTGGGGCAGTTTTTCATTGCTCACGACAATGACGCGGTTAGTTTTTTCGTCTTTAAAGCTAACCTGATAAAGCTCACCAAACACTTGGTGGTAGGTCTCTGATTCGTGGTGGAAGAGGGCACTGGAGCTAAAAGTATTAGCCATAATGATGCCGCCAGGTTTTAGAATGCTCTTCACTTCTTCCAGATACTCTTTAGTCATCATATGCTCTGGAATATAGTCGCTGTTGAAAGCGTCCAGCAAAATAAAGTCGTAACGTTGATCTTTGCGTTGAGCACGTTTGACAAAAACACGGCCATCTCGAACGTGAGTCTTGTACTGGGCTCCGTCGTCTGTGTAGTTGAAGTATTTTTTTGCCATCTCAGTGACAACAGGATCAATTTCTACGGAGGTGATATTAGCGTTTGGATACAGTTCCTTATAATGGTTGACCAGGACGCCACCGCCAAGGCCTACAACGAGAATATCCTTGGGTTCATTAAGGAAAAAAGTCGCGCTCATAGCGAGTTTATAATAATCAAAAACGAGTTGCTTAGAACCATCGTCATAGATACAGGATTGACTGAGATCGTTATGTTTTTTTTTACGGAAGCGCATACAAATATATCCGTTTTCCTGCACGACATAGACGTTTTGATAGAGCGAACGTTCTTCTTCCAGAAGTTTGGCGTTACCGCTGCTCGGCATGAAAGCAAAACTGATAAGCAGTAGGGCAACACTTAGACGTAATATGCTATTCATTGACTAACTCCGCTTTAGGCAAAGGTTTAGGGAATAGTACTGATACTATACCGACTACGGCCAGGACGGAAGCAACGCCGTACAAAATGTGATCAATTTCGAACCACAACACCAGGTAGAATGAAGTCATGATGGTGCCAAGGGCACTGCCGAGCGTTGACACAAAATATAAAAAACCTGCGGTTTGACCACTGCTTTCAGCGTTCGCCACCAGCAGGCGAACCGAGTAGGGAGCTATCATGCCCATAATCGTTGTTGGTAACAAAAACAGAATAATTGAAGCAACCAGTGAGCCGTAACGAGGATCTTCGATCAGCATGAATATCCAGTCGGAGATGGCTTCGTGCCCAAGCACCAGGGGCAGTATGGTTATTGCCGCAATAATAAAAATCATACCGTACTTTCGGGTATTGGGTTCGTTAAGTGATAACTTACCACCGAACAGATAACCGACCGATAAGGCCAGCATGAACACCGTAATGATACTGCCCCAGACATAGACACTACCGCCAAAGTATGGAGAAAGAATTTTGCCGCCAAGCAGCTCCACGGTCATGATGGAGAAACCCATAATAAAGGCACAGATCAAAACAAGAGTATTCATAGAATGTCTTATAGAATTTATTAGTTCACCTGATAATAAGCGAATGAGGTTAAATGTCAAAGTTTGGCCGAGTACTCAAATATACAATCGCTTAATTGTCTGATACTTATATTCTATTGGGTCGTTTATATGAACGTGCTAAAATACGGCCTTTAATATATTTATAGCGTGAATGAATCAGGAGATAATCATGGCAATTGAATTACCTGCATTACCTTATGAGCGTGATGCTTTAGCACCGCACATCTCAGAAGAAACGATCAATTATCACTACGGTAAGCACCACAACGCTTACGTGACAAACTTGAATAAGATGATTGAAGGTACTGACTTTGAAGGTAAAGAACTTGAAGATATTATTCGTACTTCAGAAGGCGGTGTGTTCAACAATGCTGCACAAGTTTGGAACCACACTTTCTACTGGAACAGCCTAAGCCCGAACGGTGGTGGTGAGCCATCGGGTGCACTTGCTGACGCGATTAACTCGGCGTTTGGTTCTTTCGCAGACTTCAAAGAAAAATTCACAGCAAGCGCTGCGGGTAACTTTGGTTCAGGTTGGACTTGGTTAGTGAAAAATGCTTCTGGCGCACTTGAAATTGTGAACACAAGCAACGCTGATACACCAATCACTGATGCTGGCGTTACTCCTTTATTGACAGTTGACGTTTGGGAACACGCTTACTACGTTGACTATCGTAACGCTCGCCCAGAGTATTTGAAAAACTTCTGGGAACTAGTGAACTGGGACTTTGCGGCGAAAAACTTCGGCTAATAGTTCTATCTCTGGTACAAGAGATTAAAGCTCAGCATTTGCTGGGCTTTTTTTTAATCGATATTTTTCCAGTGTTTCTGCATTTCCAGATAAAGAAAGGATGCACTCCAGGCGATAAACACTAACCCTATCAGAGCTTCGGTTCCTGCCATAAACTGAATCGGTCCTTCCGGCACAATATCACCATAGCCTAAACTGGTGTAGGTAGCGAAAGAAAAGTACAGGCAGTTAAAAAAGCCGGTAATGAGGTTACCTTGTGCATCGACCAGTTGATTTAAGCCGTCTAAGTCGGTAATTAAGTAATAACCGACTCCAAACAACCATATTTCCACAGTGTGGGCTAAGATAGCCATTAAAACACTCATGGTGACACGGTAGCGCCCGGGGATTTTAAGCCATTTATTAACTTTAGACAGGCGGTATAGCATTTCATAGTGAATTAAGACGCACAGAGAAATAATTACCGTTGAGGCAAAGAATATAAACCACATCCCAGCTTCCTTTATCATTGATATGTCTTGATTGTAGCGAAACTGGCTGGCTTATGCAGAGAGTTTTAAAAAAAAGCGCTAAACCATGATTAGTTTAGCGCTTTAGGACTAGTTTAGTAGGTTGCTGTCCAATTCAGAGTATAAGTACGACCACGTCCCTGGAAGTTAAACAGATACTCTGGACCATAAGCAGGGGAGTAGAATGCCGTAGCACGTTGCCCCCAAACCGTAGAGTATTGTTTATTTAATAGGTTGGTAATACCTAAGCTGAACTTGCCTACATTGGTTTGAGCGTTGAGCGTCAAATCAAGGGTAGTATAACCATCAATTTCACGATCGGTAGCGTCGTCAGCATCGAATGCATGATTAGCCTGAAGGTGAGCCGAGTAATCGTAATTCGTCCAGCCGAGGAAAGCTGTCGCGGAAGACAGTGAGGCATAACGGACATCACGTTTCTGCCAGTCACCATCAGCGTCTTCCTGTTCAGAACGCACCCAGTGTAGTGTTGCGCCAGACTGGAAGCCATGCTCAAAGTAACGCGTTACTGCACCTTCGAATCCAAAGTCGCGAGTTTTATTATCGACGACGACCACGTTTAAGTTCGAGTCGTTAACTACCGCTTTATCCGACCAGGCGTAATAAATGGACGTTTGCGCCTGCCAGTTTTCGCCCATGAAGCGCCAGCCGAATTCCCCCTGATCAGTTTCAACGGCACTTAGCGGGTTGTCGTTAACATTAACGGCTGGGCTCTTACCGTAATATTTCGCTGGATCCGGTAATTCGAAGCCCTGGCTGAAACGGAACCAGGTCTGGTGTTGGCCGAAGTCATACAGCACGCTGGCGTTAAATAAGGTGGCGTCATAATCGTTACTACCACCAGGAATTAAAACGCTCACGCGTTGCCCGAACTGATCATAGCTGAACTTTTCAAAGTCCTCGACATCAACATCCATGCGTTGTTGACGTACTCCGGCAGAAAGTTTCCAGTTGTCGGTCAATGTCCAGTCTGCTTGCACGAAACCAGATAAACCATCAACACCATAACTTGGGTAGCGTGGCTCTAGACGTGATTCGTTCTGTATCAGGCCGCCGGTGGCATCGGTGGTTTCCAGATCAAAGAACATTTGATCGGCATCAAAGTCTTCACTGTCATGATCGAGGCCATAGGTCAGGTGTGTTGATTCACTTACTGCTGTATCGAATAGTGCTTTTAATCCGCTTAGCTGTGTGTTCTGTTTCGATGTGCCAAACTCGATGGCATAACGTCCTTGCATTGGCATGATACGTGGGCGAGGGAAGGCACTAAAACTTGATTCTTCATTCCGATGGAAGGCTTGCAGATAAAAGTCCTGACCCAATAGATCGCCATGATGATATTGTACATTCAGCATTTCGCGATCGGTTGCTGGGGCGCGGTCTGAACGGAAGCCGTCACGGATCTCCGCACCCTGTAAACTTCCTACGGGTACGGCATTAATATTAGGGAAGTATAAGCCGCGCTCACCAGTATAATTCGAGCGGTATATTTGTGCGCCCAGTTCCAGAGTTTGCTCTTCTGTTAGCTTGATGTCGACGGAGCCAAGAATATCAACGGTGCGGTTGTCCTGTAGATCGGTTTGGGTGATGTCGGGAAATATTTCATCGCCGTTACCATCGTAAAAACGACCATTTTCTTCATAGGCCAGTCCCAAATAAGCCTGTACGTCATCGTTGCCATCGCTGATCGAGTGTTTAAAGCGTTTACTCTTGTCGTCGCCGCTATTGAATCCGCTGGAAGCACCGAGCTGGGTCGTGAATTCA
This sequence comes from Kangiella shandongensis, assembly GCF_020005365.1. Classification (GTDB taxonomy): domain Bacteria; phylum Pseudomonadota; class Gammaproteobacteria; order Enterobacterales; family Kangiellaceae; genus Kangiella; species Kangiella shandongensis. The sequence goes on from NZ_JACNML010000012.1 coordinate 46,941, forward strand.
ACACCGCCGGTAGAGCCTTTTTTGGTGATGATATTGATAATTCCGCCAGTTGCGCCGCCTCCGTACAAGCTGCTGGCTCCTGACATCACTTCGATACGTTCAACGTTAAACGGATCGATTGAGTCAAATTGACGCGACAGTCCGCGAGAGTTATTCAGTGATACACCGTTGATCAGTACCTGAACACTGCGGCCACGTAAGTTTTGCCCATAATTGGTGCGCCCCTGAGGTGCCAGATCCAGACCTGGAACCAGCTTACCCAGCATGGTCTTTAAATCAGCTCCTGTCTCAAGTTGCTGCTCAATAGCATTTCGGTCGACAACCCATACCGAACCTGGGATGTCGCTGATTTTAGTTGGTGTTCGCGAGCCGACGACCACTACAGTGTCATCAATCTCGATCTGATTTTGCTGAGCCTGTAAGCCAAGCGAAACGCTGCTGGCGATTACTGCAATGCTAAAGCCAATTGATGTTTTCATTGTTGTTACCTGTTAATCCATTCAGAATTTCAGGCGCATGATACTCCTATTAAAATATAAAGTAAATAAGATTGATTCGCATTTAGATTTGTTTGTTAAATAGAACATATAGCTGGTATAACTGGTGATAAATCAGTGATATATGAACTTTTTGCAAGATAGTGTATAGTTGATTGCAAATTACAGGAGGTTCAATGGGCGCTAATCTAAATCAAAAAAGGATATCTAAGCAGCAATTTCAATGGCTGCAGGACGAAGCCAGTTGTTGGAAAGACGAAGGAATCATAGACTCTCAAACCCAACAACAGCTCATGGAGCGTTATCAGGTCGAAGGGGTTACAGCAGCTGAGCAACGATACAGCTGGAGCAATGTTCTACTCATTTCTTTAGGAGCTTTACTGATCGGTGGCGGTATTATTCTGTTGCTGGCCCATAACTGGGAAGATTTTGGTAAGGCGACACGTACAGTCCTATCATTTTTGCCTTTAGTACTGGCGCAAGCTTTATGCTGGTATGGCCTGCAATATAAACCCAAATCATTGGCGCTACGCGAATCTGGCGGGGTGCTATTGTTCTTTGCCATTGGTGCCAGTATTTCCCTGATTAGCCAGACCTATCACATCTATGGCGACCTGGAGCGCTTTCTGGTCGTCTGGTTATTACTCGGTTTGCCTATTGTTTATCTTCTACGTTCAGCTACAACCTTGATACTCATTAGTGCTGTAATATTATGGTTATGTGCTTTAGAGCGCGAACCCTATTGGCTATTCTACGCCGTGTTGGCGCCACATCTGTATCAGCTGTACCGCGAACAAAGCCGAATACTGTTGCCCTGGTCTCTGTGGTTTACTTGTATTGGTTTACTGATTTCTATTGTTTACGGTAGTGCTTACTATGCATCGCCACTCGATCACTGGAGTATTTATATTACTCTGGCATTAGGCTGTACTTTCTACGCGCTAGGTTACTGGTGTCTGGGTTTTAATTGTCAAAAGTTCTGGGTTAATGCTCCGGTCAGTCTCGGCGTCATCCTGATTGGTTTTGTCAGCTTAATGTTTACCTGGTATGGCAGAACCTTACCTTCCGATCTGTGGCAGGTTGAGTCACCGATGACGTTCAATGAATATATGATTCTTGGCTTCTTTGTGCTGTGTATCTTAACGGTTATTTTGTTTGTTGTTCGTCATGCCAGCCAGTTGAGTGCCCCAAATTGGATAGCCTTATCCAGTTTTGTCTTTGTCATACTCGGTATTATCGGCTTCTATTTTAATACTGGTGAACATATTTTCGTTGTCCTGTCGAATCTCTATATTCTTATTGGGTCCGTGTTGTTGATGTTCCAGGGCATACAAAAGACTCGTCTCATGTTACTCAATGGTGGGCTGGTCTGGTTTAGCTTTCTGGTCTTGTTCCGTTATTTTGATAGCGACATTCCGTTCGTGGCAAAAGGGATCATCTTTATTGCGGTGGGTGCGGCCTTTATCGCAACCAATATTTGGTTTCAGAAAAAGCAACTAGCTAAGGAGAGCCAGGTATGAAGTTGACTAAACCACTTGTTTTAATACTGTTTATCATTCAGTTGGCAGTGCCCGCTTATATGATTTATGAGCAGCGCACGGTCCTGTCAGAAGGTGTCGTTTATAAATTCAAAACCAGGCCCATCGATCCGCTGGACCCCTTTCGCGGGCACTATGTAACATTACGATTTGAAGCCAATACGGATCCAATTGCGACTTCTGAATACCTCAGAAAAGGAGATTGGGTTTATGCTGTGCTGAGCGAAGACAAAGATGGCTTCGCACAAATTAGCCAACTTGTTTTGGAAGAGCCGCAAAATAAAGATTTTATCAAGGCTGAAGTCAGTTGGGGCAGCCTGGACCGTGGTTATTATGTGCGGCTACCATTTAATCGCTACTATGCGTCGGAAGATACGGCACCACAGATTGAAAAGGCAGTATGGCGACGCCAGCGAGACGAAGTTGACAATGTTTATGCTGAGGTGAGTGTTTTAGAAGGAAAAGCAACGCTGAAAAAACTTTATGTTAATGAACTGGCTATCAGGGATTATCTTGAGCAAGAAGTGAAAAATAACAACAAATAGGAAGTAGTTAATGAGTTTTAATAAGACGGTTTATAAAACATCTTCTACCAATTACAACATCAATGGTAAAAGTTACGACAACTATGAGGATATACCTGAAGAAGAGAAAGCGCTGATAGAAGATCTGTTATCACAGGATCTTTTTTCCGACGAAGCAAGCAGGACTGAAAACTATAGTTTTAATGGAAAAGAGTACAGTAGTTTTGATGAGCTGCCGGAAGAGGCCAAAAATGTCTTTAACTCCATGAAAGACATGAGAGCAGGGAGGTTTGATAACGTTATTGAGCATGACAAGGTAACCTCTCATGTAACCCATGACCTGCATCAAGGTACCGTGAGTGAGCAAAATATCAACCCACAACCAAGTGCTCATGAAGCTGGTCAGCCACCGCAATATCATGGCACCTATCATGCTAACCAGGCGCCTCGTCAGTCTGCCGTGCAAAAGCGGAACAAAAATGGTCAATGGTTATCTATCGTGGCTATCCTGGTATTGATTGGTTTCGTGGTCTGGAGCGCTTTTAAGTAAATTCAATAGGTTAACCAAATTGATAGGCATCCAGACTTAGAACCTGGTGATCCATAGCCTGATGAATCCGCTTGATTGGCTCATCCATTTCGGTAGCGCCAAGCGTAACAAATAAGGGATACAGATGCTCGGCCGTTGGATGGTTAAAATTCGCGTGCGGAGCTAACTGTTTGTAGTTGAGTAAATTGTCATGCTGACCCAAGGATAATTGTTGCGCAATCCATTCACTGAAGGCCTCTGCTTTAGCGCCATAGCTTGAATCTGATGATGCCGTAAAGAAGGCTCGTAAGTTGTGTGTAATTCCGCCTGAACCGATTAGTAAAACCCCTTGCTGTCTTAGATGTTTCAGTTCTTGACCCAGACGATAGTGATAGTGCGTACCTCGTGTACTGTCGATGGACATTTGAATGACAGGGATATCGGCTTCGGGATAAAGCCACATTAGGGGTATCCAGGCGCCATGGTCTAAACCTCTCTTGAGATTAAGACTTACATTAAGTTCATCTCTCAGCAAAGTGTCTGCGATTTGTTGAGATAGTATCGGCGCACCATGAGCAGGGTATTGCAGCTGGTAGAGTTCTTCCGCAAAACCATAGAAGTCATGAATGGTTTCTAAGCTGTTGCTGCTGGTGATCTGCACGGAATCCGCTAAATCAAAATGTGCAGAGAGGACAATAATCGCCCTGGGCTTATTCAAATTGTCACCAAGTGACTGGAAAAATTGCGTGGTGGAATTATTTTCAACCGCTAACATCGGTGAGCCATGAGATAAAAACAGCGCTGGCATGGTTAGTGGGTAAGTCATGGGCTTTAACCTGTCGTTTGCATTGCAGTTTCCGCTGGCGAGTTGCCAGCGGATAACCAGATTATTGCTGTGTGAATTTTTTAGCTATGGTTTTATCGATAGATAGTTGACCAGCACCTGATACTGCCAATGAGACTGATGTTGCTAATAGCATCAAGGCAAACTCATAGCCATTGTTACTGACGAATAGTCCATTACCGATGTGGACGGTCATGGCCACCAGCATGGTAAAGGCGGTAATGACCGCTGCTGGACGAGTTAAAAGTCCGACAAATAGTGCTAAGCCACCAAAAAATTCAGCGCTACCGGCGAGTAAAGCCATTAAGTAACCTGGCTCGAAGCCTACGCTGGCCATCCACTGTCCTGTACCTTCTAAGCCATAGCCGCCGAACCAGCCAAATAACTTTTGTGAACCGTGGGCCATCAAGATGATACCAAGCGGTAGGCGGATAAACAGTGGTGCCCAGCTGTTTGAGGCTGGAATCAGTTTATTCATTAAGTTGCTCATGTGAACTCTCCTAAATCGGTTAATACTAAGTTGTGTTGATGGTGATACTTTACGCTTTAATATTTTGTTGATAAATGGTAGTTTTGTTGAATTATTATCAATGATTTGTTGATTATGAATAAGCTCAATTTGATGAAAGCCTTTATTACGGTTGTGGATGAAGGTTCCTTTACTGCTGCTGCGGAAAAGTTGGAAACTTCACCCCAGCTCGTCAGCAAATATGTTTCTGCACTGGAAAAAGAGCTGAGTTTACGATTGTTGCAGAGAACGACACGGACAGTTGCTGTAACGGAAGTGGGGAGAGCTTACTACGATCGTTCGAGGCAAATCTTGTGGGATATAGAAGAGCTGGAGCAATCCATGCAGGAAGAAGATAGAAGACCTGGCGGCTTATTAAGAATTAGTGCACCAATGTCTTTTGCGACACTGCATTTAGGCCAAGCTTTAGCTGATTTCCAAAACGAATATAGTGATGTTCAGATTGACCTGCAGCTGAATGATCGTAAAGTCGATATCGTAGAAGAAGGCTTTGATTTAGCCTTACGGGTCGGTCGTTTAAGCAGTTCTTCATTGATCGCAAAAAAAATTGCCCCAATACGGCTCGTGACTTGCGCGTCGCCTGACTATTTAAAACAGTACGGTACTCCTGCCACACCGGATGAGTTAGCGCAGCATCGTTACCTTCATTACAGTTATCGGGACAGCTCAGAGCCATTAATCGGTGGCATGCAAAAGGCATTCCCATCACTAAAAGAGCAGCGGCATATTGTTGCCAATAATGGTGAGGTCCTGGCGAAAGCAGCAGTCGCTGGGGCCGGCATTGTAGTCCAGCCGACCTTTATCGTTGGATCAGCTATTGCACAAGGCAAGCTGTCTATTATTCTGCCGGATTATGAGCCCGAGCCTCTTGGGCTGTACGCGCTTTATGCTCACCGCCGCTACTTATCAAGCAAAGTCCGTAGCTTTATTGACTTCCTAAGCGAGTATTTTGGGGAGCCGCCTTACTGGGATAGCCTGTAACGGATTGTATCGGCTTGTAGCGTTTTGTATCGAAAAGGCTTGAGTTAGGCTGAGAAAAGGGATAGTCTAAAAGCTGTATATAAAATGCACAATAACCAAGGTGAACAATATTAAGTCAATTGGACTGACGTTTTATATAGCTGACCACCATGTCTTGAAGGTAACCCTTCGCCAAGGCATCGGTTCCTTTTGTTCCAACAATTGTCCTCGAATTTCTTTCCTACACTATAAAAGTTCTTTATTCCAGCCTCCGGATGGGCACTGTGATCTTCTTCCCAGAATGACTCAGAACAGCAAGGAGTGTGTATGTTCATTAAAGGATTTATAGCGTTGATACTGGTATCCGTAGTTAGCTCAGTCTACTCACAAAGTCTGGATGTCAATGTAACAATCAAATTACCGCAAGAGCACCAGAGTGTTCGCCTCTATAATTTTGAATCAAGTCAGTACGATAGCGTAACGTCACCAAGCACTTTGACCAGAGAGCAATGCTTGAAATATTTGCCTGATATGAATGGTCAGGCAGTACGATTACTGGATGTGTTCATCGCTAAGGGAAAGTCTCCCTATCGCGCCTTAACGCTGGTTCACTTTAAGATTCGTCACGCCATCAGTCAGCAAAACAGTTAACCCCAGTTGGCGGCAAGTCAGAAAAACGGTAGCGATATAGGTCGCTGCGACAGCTTGTTGTTTCAACAAAGACTCCTTAGGCAGTATTATAAACATTAGCCGTAGTAACGACATGGCATTTAGCCGGTCTGATTGAATGTTGGCGTTTTGTTTCCCGCCGTTATCATTGAAAAGAATAGTGAGTGAGCTTTGAATGGTCTGTCCATGGCCTAGACGCATACGATATGGCTGCGGTGTGAAGTAAGTATCCTCTGCTGTAATTGTAAGCAATCTCTTAATCTATTACCTGAGACTCGCTCTTTGCTGGAGAAGCTGCCCGGTTCTTCGACTGGCTACTTTAAATGAGACATATGCTCGGTATCCGTGGGGCCTGTGAGATTTTCAACGAACCCTCTATGAAGAGACGCTCTAAAGCCAAAGGCCTTGTTAATGTTTGTTTCAATAGAAGTTTTTACATAGTTATCACTATTAGTCTTAATTAAAAGCACATTGCTATACCTCTGCTCCTGAATTCTTTCATAACATAAGCGGATGCATTGAGCCTTTTAAAATACAAAATCTTGCCTTATCGTAACCCTTGCTAACCACACCTTTAAGAGGGTTGTTTCTTAAAACCTGATAGTTAATATGAAGGGTGTGAACAGGAAGTTCAATTTACGCAAGGAGCAAAGTATGTATATCCAATCTGATCATTCTGATTTAAGAAGCTTTATCAGAGAAGAAGTCAACATGGAAAGAGTTACGCGGGAAGGAAGCCGTGGTAACGCCGTTAAGCGAGTACAGGAATGGCTCTGTTATCATAACCTGCAAGTGGTCATTGATGGCATCTTTGGTTTCGTAACGCAGGATGCCGTGATGAATTTCCAATTTTTTAATGGCCTGGAACCAAACGGAGTCGTCGATACGCAGACCTATCAAGCATTAGTTAAACCGATGACTGCTGTCCTCAAAAATCCAATCAATCATTCAATGCCTTTTAATGAAGCTGTAGCTGAATTTGCTCGGTTACATTTGAGTGTTCATCCAAGAGAATTTGGTGGTGATAATCGAGGCCCTTGGGTTCGATTATATTTGGATGGACATGATGGCGATAAGTTTTATTGGTGTGCAGGTTTCGTTCGCTTTTGTATGCGACAGGCTGCAGAAGCTCTCAATATTTCAATGCCTATGAAAACCTCTGGTTCGTGCGATTACATGGCAGCCCAGGGTGAAAACGAAGGATTTTTTGTTTCAGAAGGTGATGTAACTCACCGAGACATTCCTACGGGTTCAATGTTTCTTGTGCGCAAAACAGATAATGACTGGACACATGTTGGTTTGGTTATCAAAGCTGAGGAAAGCGTATTTAGAACGATCGAAGGGAATACCAATGATGACGGGAGTAGTAATGGTTACGAAGTTTGTGAGCGTAGCCGTGGCTACAGCGATAAAGATTTCATCATATTTAATTAATACTAAAGATACTTCAAGGAAAGGAGAAAGGTTATGCCAAAGCTAGCTAAAAATGAAATTGAAAATTTGACCGCAGCGGATATGCGGGATTTTATGTACGGTGAAATTCAATCAATGATTGAAGGTAATGCACCCGAAAATGCAACGTTTCACTATTTTATGCCACCGATACCATTCGGACCTGAGCTGGCTGCATTTATGGATATTGGTCCAAATGCACAGGAATGGAAAGATAAAGGATTCACCAATAATGACTTGATGCGTTCAGCAGTGAACTTTGCATCAATCGTGGACTATGTTCCTGAAATCAGTAAAGACGAGAAAGGTGAAATCATTGATATCAACACTCTTATTGCCAGTGGTCAGAAAATATCCAATGCCTATGAGTCCATATTGAGTAATTGTAGAGTGGTTAATAACGCTCGCTCAGATGAGGACAAAGAAAAATTGAAGAAGCTTCGTGCTTTACTTTATAAGGAACCTGCAGAGGAAGAAAAGCCTGAACCTGTTGAAGACAGCGGAGATGATTTGGACGACCTTCTGGGTGACTCATCTTCTTCTGAAGACTTGTCTGATGAAGACCTGTTATCAGGTTTGGGTGGAGAAGATGCGAGCCTTGATGACATCTTTGCAGATGGCGCCTCAACAGAAGATATTGTTGCTGATCCCAATAGTATTTCAGAGCCTACAACGGCAATGAAGCTTTACGATGCACTGGCGCTGAAGTACGACACGGTGGTACTTAATGCATTAGATGAACTGAAGAAAATCAGCCCCAATGATCCTAACGCAGGACTCCGTAAGAAGATATTGAAGAGAAAAATCCGAGCAGCAAAACAGCGTTGGGAAGCGCAAGGTAAGAAAACCTTAGTTGAAAGTATCATTGCCCGAATTGAGCAATTATCTCAGGGTGGCATGCCGGAGTATTTAGCAGAGCTTCGAGAGCGATTTGAGGGCAACCAAATTCTGGCTTCACTCTTTGCAGATGAAGAGCTGGGTTCATCCTTAATTTCTGAGTCGGCTTATTATACTGCATTACGTCCAAATGGAATTTTAAACGCAAAAGGGATGATGAGGGTTCGTATCCACTCTAGTAGTATGCAGAGCGAACGCAAGTTCAAACACTCGAAAACATCAGCCAGTGTTAAAGTGCCTTTCAGCTTCGGAGCTGCGGGAGCTAGCGGTTCAGCAGAAAATACAAAACGAAATTCGGAGTTCTTTTCTGATGAATTCGAAATTAGCTTTGAAATTGTTCAGGGGTTAATTGACCGTCCATGGTTCGCCAAAGATTTTATTGAGTCCAGAGCCTATACTACAGTTGATCCTCGAACGGATCAGCCGCTCGATCCAGTGGCCCAGATCACTAAACTTTCTGATGGCAAAATACCGCCAGAAGAAGGTCTGTTAAAAGCTATCCCAATGACGGTTTACTTTATTAAGGATTTAACCGTTCGCTCTAAGGCTCTGGCTAGAATGTCAGAAAGTGAAATTAACAAAATGTCAGGAAAAGCAGGGGTATCAATTTTTGGTTTTGGTGCAAATGCGAAGCATGAAAATACAACGGTGAATACCAGTTACTCTCGTGCTGGAACCATGGGTGAAATTCGCGCAGATGGTATTTACTTAGTTGGTATGTCAAGCATTTACCTTAAAAACTCTCCAAACCCTGACTTTGATTCTTTCCCTGAAGATCAGTGGATCTAGGAGGGAACATGAGTGACTTTACTGAGTTATCAGGAGCTGGAATAAAAGTTATCAGAGCCGCCTTTGCGGTGGCTCTGTCTGAGTTAGAAGAATTGGATATCGCTCAGAAAAGTTTAATGGATAGGGGCTCTGCCCCTAATTCAGAGCTGTTATCGTTCTTAGATTATAGTCCAATGGGCTATCCAATGGGGGACGAGCTTATTCCGCTCGCAGAAATGTTTTCTGGCAAGGAAACTGAGAATGCTGATGCGGATGATGAAGAGCCAAAGATTACTAATCTTGATATACAGTTGGATGATGCTAAGGCTCATTTGCATGATAAGCTGCTTAATGTATCTCCCGAACTGGGCTCTAGAGTGTCACTCTCAAATGATTATCCAATACTTAATAGAGTCTATGAGACGTTTTTAAGGCACTCTGAGTTTGCAGGTAAAGTACAGGCAGACTCGGAACAACTGACCCAGGCGGAAAATTTTTTATTCCCAAAAAATGAGCAGGGTATCCCTGAAGAAAGCGATGTTTATAAGCGCTATGTCGATTACTCTGAGCAATGTTTCGAGCTTGAATTAAAAATAGCTGAAGCTACAAGTTCTGGCACCAGTTCAGTTGCTGAGTTATTAAAGCAAAAGTTAAGTCGCGTTCAGGCCGAGTGGGTTACTTTAGGTCAGAAGCATCAAGTAGAAGATGCTCTTGAGATTTTAAGAACAGCAGATGCAAAAGCTGGTTATGAAGATGAACGTAATGGATTTATCGAACTGTTAGAGTCTCGTCTGCGAACTCGACTTGGCTCTAGTGAGAATTATGCAGCCGTTACCATTTCTCCATTAAAACCCTTACTGGAGCCTGAAGAAAATGGCCTTTGGCAGCGTTTGACGTTAACCGCGGAGGATATTAAAAGCCACCTTACCCCTGATATTTGTGAGCTTTTTGGTGTAGATGATGAAGAACTTAGTTATGTTATGAAGTGCTTTAAATCTGCATCTATGGAGTACTTAAGAGTCTTCTTATCGCGTGAATGGTTGAGTAAAGACTTCCTCAATGCTCGTTATTGGAGAAACTCAACATCCACTTTATCTGATGGTAAAGGTGAGGGTGAGATACCAACGGCCATTTCCAGTGCATTTTTCATTAAGTCTGCTGAATTAGATCTTAGCCAAGGTGTTGATATTGACGAAGTTGGAAGTATCCGATCTCATGATAAGAAAAGGGTTATGGTTTTTAATACCGTAAAAACGCCGCTGATGCATGCCTTAATTCAAAATGATAAAAAAGAAGTAACCGGTTCTAAAAAGAAAAAACTCATTGACACCCAGGCACTTAAAAAACTGCAAAGCGTTAAGGTCCTGCAGTCGAGAGAGAAAAGAAAACTAAAAACAGCTAAAAGGATAAAACTTTCTCCAAGGTTGCTTCAGACCCAGTTTAAGCCTGCTATAACCAATAGAAAGTTACAGAAGAAAAAAAAGAAAGCGAGAGTGAAGTCAACCATGATTAACAGGGTTCATGGATTAAAGCTGCAACCAAGAATGATTCTGCATACCATTAAGAACCCTAAAAAGGTTAAAAGGCTCAATGTTACCGGGAGGGTTGAGCACAATGGTTTCGTTAGTGCAGGTGACTTAAACCTGAGTTATACCTTGCTGGACAAAAATGAAAACGAGCTGGATACTAAAAATATTAAATTAACGACACAGGGCGAGCATTTACGTTTTAAACTTAAAGTGACTAATAATCAGCACCCTGATGGTGCGAAGGGTTCATTGGCTGATTCTGTCAAAATTACGCTGCAGAACCTTGACGGTGATGAATTAATGACTAAATCGTTTGAATTTAGAGTGAAAAACAAAAAGGTCAGTGTGTCATGGAGCGCCAGTCAAGGGTCAATTGAAATGGCTCTTTCCAGTGATGTCACACCTACTTTGTTTGCATATGGCTTAGAAGTATTGCCTAAGTCACCAAATCCTGACGGATCGCTGTTTAAAAACTGAGAAGGATAGGCGAAGGGGCAAGTTCTGCCGGGAGTCTTACAAAAGCTTACCGCTGGCTCGCCCGTCCGGGATGAGCTGTGGGCGCTATTCCCTGAGCGCATATCAGTGGCAGGTGGCTTGATCTGTTGTCTCTTCCTGTTATTCAGGGACTGGATTAAATTACTTTTTTTGTCCTAGAGAAAAAGCTTATCTAATCTATTGAACTTGCAAGTTATTGTATTTAAATGAAAATAATGATCTAAATCAAGAACATCGAAATATAAATAAGAATGATTTGCATTAGTGTGTCTATTTGTTTATAGTTCGCATGCTTTTTTACATATCTTTTGTTAGGGGAACATTATGAAATTTAAGCTTGCGCTAGTGTCGGCGGCACTATTGGCGTGCGGTACTGTGAATGCAGCCGAGCCGACCAATCAAGAATTGTTAGATTTAATTAAATCTCAACAGAAAGAAATTGAGAACTTGAAAAAGTCCGTAGAAGAAGCTGATGAGAAAGCTGAAGCTTCTGTTGAGGCTGCTGAGAAAACAATGAGTAATGCAGCTGACTCAAAATTATCTTTCGGTGGGTATGGTGAACTACATTACAACAATATCGAAGATAAAGAGTCTATCGATTTCCACCGCTTCGTTACTTTCATGGGTTATGAGTTCAACGAAGATATTCGTTTCTTCTCAGAGCTAGAAGTTGAGCACTCATTATCGGGTGACGGTAAACCGGGTGAGGTTGAGCTAGAGCAAGCTTACGTTGAAATTGACGTGACTGATGCGACTTCAATCAAGTCAGGTCTGTTCCTTGTACCAGTAGGTATTCTAAACGAAACTCATGAACCACCAACGTTCTACGGTGTAGAAAGAAATCCTGTTGAAAAGAACATCATTCCTTCAACTTGGTGGGAAGCGGGTGCTGGCGTAACAACTGAATTAGCTGCTGGTATCACTGCTGATTTCGCGATTCACTCTGGTTTGGAAGTGCCAAACGATGGTGGCGTATATGACTTCAACATCCGTAGCGGCCGTCAGAAAGTAGCTAAAGCGAATGCTGACAGTTTTGCTTACACTGCACGCATCAAGTACACTGCAATTCCTGGTTTAGAACTTGCTGCTTCGATTCAGCATCAGACTGATTTGACGCAAGGTGTTTTGAATGCTGATGCTAACTTATACACAGCACACGCTATTTATAATGTAGATGGCTTCGGTATCCGTGCTTTATATGCAGGCTGGGATGTCGACAGTGAACAAGCTGAGTTAGCTGGCCAAGACAAGCAAGATGGTTTCTTCGTTGAACCAAGCTACCGCTTCAATGATGAGTTCGGTGTATTCGCTCGTTATAGTGAGTGGGACAACGTTGCAGGCAACTCTATTGATACTGAAATGGAGCAGACTAACGTTGGTTTCAACTACTGGCCTCACCAAAACGTGGTATTTAAGTTTGACTTAGAAAGACGCGATGGTGCTCAGGATGGTGACGGCTTTAACTTAGGCGTTGGTTACCAGTTCTAAACCACCTGCTTTTTTAGCTGTTTATAAAGGCAGGCCTTAGCGCCTGCCTTTATTCGTTTAGATAAGTGATTTTGATGAAGAAGATAACGAAACAATTAACTCTGATATTGTTGCTGACTTTAGTGATGGTACCGAGTGAAGCAAAAAAATATCTTTCAAAAGAGCAATTTATCCATCAGGCCTTTTCTTATTTGGAGAAAGGGGTAGAGCCAACAGTGAAAACGCTCTGGCTTAATGATGAGATACAAGAAAAAATTACAGAAATTCTCGAGCATAGCTATCCAAAGTTGCGCTTACGTTATTGGCAGCATGATGATCAGACGGTGTGGTTTCTAGATGAAATCGGAAAGGAGCGTCCGATTAGTTTTGGCATTAGTGTCAAATCGCAACGCATTAATCTTGTTAAAGTGTTGGAGTTTCGCGAAAGCCGCGGTGGTGAAATCCATATGCAGGCTTTTACCGAGCAATTTGATCAAATCAAGCTGACGGATGATAACAAGCTGAATAAGCATATTGATGGTATAACTGGCGCAACCATGTCGGTCAGTGCCATGAAGAAAATAGCTCGTGTTGCGTTAATGTTGGACAAAGAAGTGCGATGAACTTAAAGCAGCAGTCTTCACAGAAAAAACGAAAGGGTCACTTTAGAAAGTGGCATCGACGTTTTGGTATTGCTGCTTCGGTTTTCCTACTTAATCTGGCAATAACAGGTGTCTTACTAAATCATTATGAAACGTTAAATCTCCATAAGTCTTATATCACTTCAAGTTGGCTGTTGGACTGGTATGGAATTAAGTCCCCACAGTCCGTTAATTGTTATGAGTCCAAACAGGCTCGCGCTTGCCGGATAGGTGAACAACTTTATTTAAACGAAAATTATTGGCAGGACAGTTCGGCTTCTATTCTCCTTTTCCAAGAGTGGCAACAGGAACAGTTACTGGTCACATCTTCAAGTATTTATTGGCTGACCAACGATCTACAACTTATCGAAGCGCTAGCTTTTTCTGATGAGTTGGGCAGCATGGCAGTCGCTGCCAATATTATCAGCAATGAACTGATTGTTGAAACTGAAGAGGGGGACACTTACCGCTTTAATACGGATTTTTTCGGCTGGGAAAAAACTGAAATATTACTGCATGAAAAGCCGCAGCAAACAGTAGACGTTTCGAATGACGTACAAAAGGACCTTCGCCGTCACTATCGACAGCGGCAAATAACCCATCTACGTTTTATTCAGGACCTGCACAGTGGAACCCTGTTCGGCTTAAGTGGCAAGATCATAAACGATATAACAGCGCTGATAATTCTTTGGCTAGTGATCAGTGGTTTTGTTACCTGGTACCGTCGCAAAAATAAGAGATAACACCTGTTTCATTTATCTCAATATAGTCACTATTTTATTTAACCTCTCACTTCAAAAAAACGCTGCCTGCATTGCTCGATTCCGGTAGGTGTTTTTCTCAAACTCATAAACGTTCATGGCTATCGCCTGCACCTCGGGAAATAACTCCGATAGGACTTTAACCACTGACTGTGATAACTGTTGCCGCTGCTCAACAGAGCGGCCTTGCATGATATGGGCAAAGACATGCATGAACTGAGGTCTGGCGCCACCCACTAAATAGTTACTCAATGGGTTAACGCGAACTTTGATGTCGCAGGGGCAAATAAACCGGATTGAACTGCAGCAGTATGTACTTGCTCTAAAATTGTGTCTTCTGAATGTTGATTGAGTAGTTCTTTAGAGCAATTAACAATGAAATGGGGCATAGGTTACCTTTATCCTAATAATCAGATGTTAGTCACGCTGTATTTTGTGCCAATTTGTTTCCGTGGGTATAGTGAATTATTTAGAGCGAAACCAGCTAAAATTTCATAATGAAAAAGTACAAAAAAGCCTGGCAATTGCTTGCCAGGCTCTTGGACGAGAGGTGCATGTCTCTACCTCTCCGTTCCCCCAATCGTCGTAAGCCGACACATAAGTTGAGATTGCCTTTATTTGAAATCAACAAGTTATACAAATCTACGACACATAAAGTGAGATTAAACGACATATAACAAGAGATTTTAAACTGGCAAATTCCTTGTTAACTTGTTGATTTAAAATACGATATCTAAGGTATCAATATGCCTAATATATGTCTAGAATTTATTAATATGAGTGATAAGATATTGGTTAAATAGATAAAGTCAGCTCAATGTAAAGCTTTGTGATTGATAATATTGATTGAGCCTTTATGGATGGTTGGCAGTAACAAAGGATGAGTATTTGAACTGGAACTTTCTAACACAGGCTGTGATCGCACTTCTAGTTGGGGCAGGTGTATTCTATATCGCAGCTCCGCATAGCTGGGGAGTCGGTGTATTTATACAAGAACCTATCTATGCCGCTATATCTCTTGGCATTAGTCTTGTCATACTAATCCCCATAGGGTTCTTACTTTTTCGAAAGAAGCAAAAATATTTCTTCTCCATGTTTTTCTTCAGCTTTATAGGTATAGCCTTAGTCGTTTATTTTTATCAAGCACCATCTAGATTCACGAAGCCACCAGAACCTATTGAAGAGGATATTCTTACAGCTTTATATAAAGCTGGGATGCCACTAAATCTGAATGTAAGCATGGGATATAGGACTAAGAAGCCCTTTGACATATTTGTTGAGCATAGTTGGACAGCCACTGTTTGGGGAAAAGATCCTTTGAAGCACAAAACATTCACCTTTGTAGAGCGTTTCGGTAAGGGCGAATTAAAGATCTCCAAAGAAGTAAACTGGTTAGAACTTACTAGAAAGTCGAAATAATCTTATTTCTTGGTAGATTTTGTCAGACTATTTCTCTAGTGCTTACTCTGATAAATACCCCCTTCCAATGAAAAATGACAGTTTTCCATCTTCAATCTTGGAATATACTTTTGTTTTGCTGTCTATATTCATAAAGTTTGAGTTTAGAGAATTAATAATAGCGAAATCCTCGTTACCATTAACCCTGGTGGTATCTGTAATATTGAACTCAAGTCTACATAAGCTTAATCTACACTCAGCATCTGAGAACTGTACATTTTTACTCAATAACTGATCATATGTGCCTGAACTGAACATCTTGCTTTTTATTGTTGATTGTAGGGTTTGGCCATCTTGTGTGATAGGTTCATTATTGAACCTTTCAAAAACATCGTCCATTTCCTTTTGAAAATTTTCAGTATCAACTACTGAAGCCAACGCTTCTTCATAATTTTTTGTGCTTGTTGGAATATTCTGTTGCTCTGCTTTCGGGGATTTTTCTTCTGTAATTTTTTCGTCGGTATTTATATTTGTTTTGTCCGTCTCTGTATTGATTTCAGTAGTACCTGTCTCTACTTCTGTGTTATTAGTTTGGCGTGAGATATTTAAAGTATTATCGCTATTAGCTATATTTTTTACAGGAACATCAGCATCTGAAAAGTACATGCCCGAAAAAAAAGAAAATATTGCTACTGTAACTAGTAATAATATATAGATTATCTTCTTCATCAACTTCTCCAGTGAGTTGGAGAGGGAAGCCTCTCCAACTCATATTATTATAATGGGTCTAGTTCGTATCTGCAGTTGCCATTGAAACAAATTCTACAAACGCGAGTAGTTTCCGTCTCATAGCATCTAACGTCAAGTGTATCACCTGCAAAAGTAGGTAATGAAACAAATGAACTCGAGGCTAAAATTACAGATGCTAATAAAGCTTTCAGCTTATTCATATTTTCTCCTTCAAATTTTTATTGTTGACAACAATATTATTGTCTTGGCGCATTTTACTCATCCAAAAATTAATATCAATATATAACTAGCTGAAAATTAAGGCAAAAATGATTTTGCTATGATGCATTTCTGCATTAGGTGGATCTCTATGTGAGTAATTTTATTGATATTGATAAAATGGTAATAAGTCTTTTATGTTATTCAGAAAAAATTAAAACAATTGTTATTTGTATAGAGAAACTAGTCTAATTGACATTGGAGTATTCATGGGTAAGCTTTATCACTATCAATGTAATAACTGTAAGAATCAATTTGAGTTTACCAAAGGCCCAATCATGGCTGGCCACGTTGCTCATTGCCAGGATTGTGGTAAAGAACAATTGCTAGCTCCTGATGATTTGCCTATAGAGTTGTGGGGGTATCATACGTTTGACTTCGAGTGGGGGCCTGAGCTGAGTGATAACGAAAGTAAACTGATTACTGCTATTACAGGGGCTTGCTCCTGCGGTGGCTGTTTTTCACTTAAGGCATCTCCTCGATGCCCTAAGTGTCATTCGTTGGATGTAACGAAGGATGAAAGCCTAGAGATACTTATTGATTAGAGTACACATCTAATGGATTAAAGAGTCTCGGCACCATTTTCAACGGCCCATTTTGCCTGTTGAAAGGTCAGTCCTTGATACATGAAATCATAAATCTTGAAGTTATCCGTTTCATGGAACTCACCTTCACCTACTAGACCATATAACGTATTTTTGGTCTGGACTATATTCTTATCAAAATTCTCATAAATGATCGGGGTACTGCACACCCAGTATCCCGGTTCAAAGGGGCGCCTGCAGTCATCAATAATAATTCCTCGAACGACTTTGTGTTTGGCATCGTCATGGATAAAGGTCACTACTTGCCAGTGCTTAATACTACAATCTACATTATTCATCTTTGTGCCTCTCTGTGTGGTTTGAATTTACTGCTGTGAAAGAAAATTAATTACCTAGCAAGTTGCCGTCTTTGGCTACCAGCATGGCATTGGTTGCATCATCGGCAGCACTATGGTGTTTGCCAACCATTTCAAGTTCGATGATTTCGCAGGCTTTGAATATGCCGACGGGTGGAATTTTTACCGGTCGTGATTTTCGGAAGGCTTTTTTGAGGTCAACAAAGGGGATGTTGAAAAAGTCCGTGGCAATGCCGTAGCGTTCAAGTTGGCTTTTGAGATAGGTTTCATCCGATACGCCCCAGGCTGCTGTTTTAGTGATGGGATATTGTTGACGCCACTCTTCAAATTGTTCCCAAACTACCGGCAGACTATCGGCTTGTTCAATGTGTTGCTGGATACCGCCTAAGAAGTCATTACACTCGGGTGTTAGCGAGTAAAACTTCAAAGCAACATAAGATTGGAACGTATCAATGAGGTTATAGTCCTCATCCACAATCACGGCACCAATTTCTAATAGTTCTCGGAAATCTTCAGGTTGATTGTCTTGGTTGCTAAAGCTGCTTTCCAAATCATAAATTAAGTACATTTCCTACTCCTTCATAAGTTCATTGAGATTCAACGCTGCTAGTTTTGATTTTCGGTATAGGTTTGTGATCCCTCTATCGGTAAATGGCTTACCCTCTGGGCGAACACCTGCTCTTCTTAACCTTGCTGCTATGGCCTGTCCGCTAAGGCCAAAGTCTTTAGCCAGTTGTGTAGAAAACACATAAGAGTGAAAGAAGCGCTCAACTTGTTGAGGTTTTAAAAAGGTGGCATTGCTGGTGTCTTTAATTTTTACGGGATTAAATACACCGAGCTTGATGAGTTTTCTTAAGGACTCGTATGGGATTTGTGTTTTTTCAGCAAGGTTGAGTAACGCGATATATCCTTTAGTGTCTGGAGTCGTCTTCACGGGTTCAGTGATTTTGGATGAAAGAATCCCTTTATCAAGCCGCATTGGTTTCAAGGAAATGACTTGTGAGTCAACTGCCTTTAGGATGTCCGAAACACTCAGTTTAAACTTGGGATGTTTTAGCAAATAACCCACTTCTTCAAAGGCACTATTTGAATTCTTAGCGGTGCTTTCTTGGCTGAAAGCCCAGAGTAATTGGTTAATTGGCTCAATGGTGACAAAAAAATTAGACTCTCCGCGTTTGAGCCAGCCCTGTTCGATTAGCTTTTTGACAATGTGAACGCTGCAGGCGAGCGTTCTGGCTGCTTGCTGTGTTCGCATTTCTGTTACAAGTTGCTTCTTGCATGTAGAAATTGTTTTTGCTTGAGTGTCCAGCTTGATAGTTGAAAGCAAGCGACTACAAATATCGTGGGCTAGCGAGCCTTTCATAGTGAGCAGTGGCCATAAACACAGCCGCGGGTGAAGCCCAAGCTCTGCATGATGTTTGAGAAACTTCAGTAATCGCTTAAATGCGGGTGATTGAGTGCCTGACGTTGCCAGCTGGAAAGCGTCAATTGCATATTGGTGCTGCATCTCAAGTGACTGGTTTTCACCAGTCATTGCCATCAATGCATTAAAGATGGACTCAGTCAACTGGGTTTGATTGTGCTCACCGGACTTAAGGAACTTATAGATGTACTCAGTTTCCTGGGTATCGACTGCTGTTACAGGGTTGTTTATAAAATAATGACCGCAGCGACACTGGTTTAATTTGCTGCGATAGTGTTGAATTTTTTCTCCACACTTGCTGCATTCCTCAATCAGCAAGCGACTATGCTTGGGACAGGCTGTAATCAGTTTTAAGTCCCATCGGTAATCTAGATAACCGTTTTCATCAACGCACTCCGGACATAGGGCGCTGAACTTTTGTCGAATATATGGGAGCCTGGTGAAGTGCCCGCGAACATTAATCGGAGACAGGTTATAGCTTTTCTGTTTGTGATAGGGAATGCCTCTATCCGCTAGGTGGTCGGCGTTAAAGCTCATAACGAAGGCATTCCACTTGTTGTTATCAACGAGCCAGCTAAGAACAGCACCCTTATCGCATTTTCGAAAGCCAATACTGGATAGAAAGTAGCCTAGCAGCTTCCATCCATTTTGCTCGCTGGTTCGAATTAAAATGCTCGATGGCGATTCATCGGCAATAAACTTCGGGGTATGCAATAACTTCATTGGATGGAATCGTGCATTTCAATGATTTCATGCAGTTCTTCAAGGCTGAAATCAAACGCTGAGTCGTCCCCGCATAAATCATAAGGTAATTTTAACGACTCATAATTTTCAGCCAAAAACTTCAGTTTGATTATCCGTTTATTATTTACTATGCATCGATAGAGGCTGGCTTTAAAGATTTGCTCGATATCAGAGGGGTTGCCACCCGTAGCAGCAAAAAGCGCTAGCAGTGTTTGACTGTCCTTCAAGTTGAGCTGGACATCAATATTTAAAGTATCACCGATGATCTTAATGACGGTAGCCATATAGCTACCAAATTCATTGCTATGTAGTGGCGAGATTAGATTACCTAGCCGATATCGCCTGACAAACCTTCGGGCAAGTTGTTTGTCGGAATCAATCAAACTTTCACAATCTGGTGTGCCCACGGCTACGATTGGAATTTGATATTCGTTAATCAAGGACTTTAGCCAGTCGCGTACATTGTTATTGGCGCTATTGGGTTGTAGGAGGTGTTGTAGCTCATCCAGCAAAATGACTTGTGTCCGGCAATTCTTCAAAAGTACTCCCAATCGATGCTGAATTTCGGTTGTGGTGCCACGATGTGCGTCTTGAGCACCCATTGACTTCAGCATATTGATCGCAGCGCCTTTGATGGTTGCTGGTGACGGAACACTAGAATAAAACGCCGGAACAGTGGTGCTCTCCATCAACCTATCTTCAGTAACGCCAGGAGGGTAATGGTGTAGGATAGATGTGCAGACCTTGGTCTTTCCTGTTCCGGCAGGGCCCGATAGAATGACATTCTCGGCCTTACCTGTGACTTCTGAAAGTTGGATTGCTTGAATGATCCCTTGTTTTGCCTGACTAAAAAGCGAGTGTGGGATCGCAAAGCTTTCGACTTTTTTAAGGTCTGTCATTTTCATCAATCTAATTTCTCCGGTAGATGAGCATCAAAGTTCATATCAATTATGAGCTCTTTATTCGTTGAGTTTGTCAGCTTGTCCGACTTTGGTGCATTGGATAGCGCTTTAGCTCTTTGATTTTTACGCTGTAATTTTTTGCGAACATTCTTCGCCATACGACGGCTCTGTGGGTCATTCAGTAGCTCAATCTCCATCGACATTTTTTTTCTAAATCTCACTAATTCTGCAGTTGAGTATTGCTCCAAATCAGAGCTGGATTTTAGTTTCAATTCCTTTCTGGCAACGTAATATTCTTCGAGGCTTAAAAACTCAGTAAATTCTGGTCGAGTGGAATCTGCCCTAATAAAATTATTGTGTTGCAATGGATCTTTAATAAGGACGTAGCCGAGGTTGTTGATATCAATGTAAACATCCACTTTACGGTGAATATTTCGATTTTTTAGCTCGGCCTCAATCGTGCTCAAAACATGGGAGTACCAAGTTAATCCATTTATTTGTACACGACCCTTATTCAAAGTTCTCCTTTCTACCTGCCTAGCAAGCATATCGACATGATTGTCTGCATATACATAAATAGGTTGTTCCTCGACATATTCTTGCCACAATGCTGCAGGAGCTCGCTTGATCCCATCGTGAACTCGTTTGTGGTAGTCGTTCGTAATCCATTCTTTAACCAGGTGCTGGAGCTTTTCTAAAGTGAGGATTGCTTTTTTCTCTGATGGGTAGCCATCTCTATGCACTGGGTTCGACCAAGTGGTGCCCGGAAGTTTATGAATTAGCCCAGTATTTAAGGACTTAAAAAATCGCTCTATGTGGGGTTTCAGGTTTGGTTCATTTGGTGCTGCATAGTCAATTTGTATGCCAAGGTTGTTCGCAAGGTTCTTTAATGATTGGGAGGTGTAGTCGCTCCCGTTGTCAACGTGAAGGGTTTCGAAATGGCCTCCAAATCCTGAGTAAGTTCCAGTTAAAGCAAGTTTCGCGGTTTCAAGCACACTCCCTGAGCTAAAGCCTGTCAGACTGATTACAGCCGCAATTATGCAGCGGGTGTAGACATCTATAAAAATCGTTGCTTTTGGGCGTCCTAGAAACTCACCTGTTTCTTCATCAACCAATAAAACATCCATCACTTGCCCATCGGCTTGAACGGCCTCAAGCGCGCGCGAGTAATGAGTGCTTTGACCGGCAGCTCGTAGCAATTTGTGGGCTTTCAGAGATCCATGACGAGCCTTTATTTTTTTATGCTCGCTAATGCTTTGCACGCATCGCTCGAATGTTCTGAGTGAAGGAATCTTACTTATATCTCCATTAAGCTGCATACAGCGAAGTTCATTATAGGCCTGAGTTATAGTTGGGCGATTCTCTGACAGGTAATAAGTTTTGATTACTTCATGCATGGCAATTTCTGAGTCAACATCGAGCCGATTCGTTCTATTACCTTTTAAATGATGGCCGTTAACCAGTGAGTTAGGACGATAGTTGGAGGCAATAAAAGTTTTAACCCATTTTGCAACCGTTGAAAAACCGGGAGTTTTTTCTTCTCTGTTCCACGCGACCCTCTCAATGATAGGTTTAACCAGCTGTTTAGCCGTCGGGTGGGGTGTTGATTTAAGAATAGCTTTAACATATTCAAGTTTCCGGTCTCTCTCTTCGAGTTGTTTCTCCGATAAATAAACAGGTTCATTGCTATCTAAAAGTTCAACATTATGAATATCTATCTGCTCTGAACGTGCAAGCGAATTAAATCGGTCTCTCGCTAATGTTTGCTGAGCGCCGCCTTTGGTTCGCTTGTAATAAACTTCGAAGTCAGTAATATCAACTATTTCATATTCCTGACCTTCATAAGTAAATCTGAGGCCTCGATTAAGATTACTTCGTTGGCTCATTTTAGAAACACCTCTGTTTTTGATGAAATTGGTTGGTTAAAGTCGACCTTAAGTTCTCCCTGAATGACCAATTGCTCAACAATTAGCAAGGGTAGTTCGTTGGTATGAAGTGTCTCTCTTATCTTCTCGAATGATAGACTCTTTAAATTGCTAATTAGCTCCAATGCCTTTTGGGATTCATCTTTCGTGAACGGAAGCTTCGCAGCACGATAAACATAGATTAAGTTAGAAAGCAGAGGCTGCCTGTTAGTGAACTCATCCGTGACTATCTCAAACGCAATATTTTTCTGTTCAAAATACGCCTTTACACGCGATAGCCTGAATGTCAGCTCTTTGCTTTTGAGGTTTTCTTTTGGCTTTATCTCAACAATTTTAAAAGTATTCAAATGAGTCAACAGGATGAAGTCAGGTGTATATTTAAAATCTTCAATTTCAAACTGGAGCCCTTGTGTCCGGTACTCTTTGGTGTCCTCATTGAGCTCGAGGTGGTAGCAAAAGTTTTTTTCGAGCGAGCTTTCACATGGCATCGAGAATCCATTCTTCCGGCTCGCAAACATCGTGATACGTTTGCTTCTTTTACCTTTTAACAATTTACGGTGCCCCTGCCAGTGGCCTGGGCTATATATGTCTTTTGCGAATAATTCTTCGAGAACTTACATTATTTTTGATAACTACCAATTTGTTATGGGCGTCTCTAAAAAATAGTTAACAAAATATAGTTTTGCAAGAAGTTTTTGTAAAAAATATCATATTTATCAATAAGTTAACCATCGTAGTTTACAAAAGTGAAGGGTTTGTAAACTACGGTGATTTACAAAATGAAAGTTTGTAAACTATGCTGGTTTACAATGTTTTTAAATATGATGAAGTGGTTTAGAGCAGTTTTAATTAAAGTAAGGCATAAGAGGTGAAATTAATATCCTGTCTAAAGGGGGCTGGTGTTTAAATAGGTTTTGTATGCGCTATATTGTCTCATAACACTATTTGTTTATAAGAGGTTCAAAGAATTTTAGGTGTTATTAAATTAGTGGCTAATTTTGTTAGTATTGATTAATGTAAATAAATAGCTCTTACTCGTTACTAAACTAGTAAGTAGAAAAAAATATTAAAGCCGCTTAATATAACAATATAGTGCCTTAAGGATAACGAATGAGTAGTTTTAACATAAAGGTTTCAAAAGAAGAAAAACAATCAATATATGTTTCATCTGGATTGCTAATTTTGGGTTATGCATTAGCCACCTTTATGAAAAGCCCAGATATGTTTGCTAGATTTGGCTCTCTTATTGTATGCGTGGGAGTTTTGTTCAGTATTAAAGGACTACCCCAGTTGGTTGACTCAGCTAAGTCGATTTATGATGAGCAAATTAAAATGCTACGCGATAGCATTGAATCAGCATGTGAAGGACATCAATATGAAACGGAGATGAGGGCACAAATGGCAGAGGTAGTAGAGCCTGAAATCGTTAAGTTAGAGATTTCAATGAATAAGCAAGTGCATTTTGTTAGAAATCGCCTTCTAAGAATCGAGGGAGCTATCGTCATTGTAGGAACGCTCACCTGGGGATTTGGGGATTTACTAGTTTTAAGATAAAGCAGTCTTTTATGGTTAGCTTAATAGAAGGTGTTTAAGAGCACTCAAAAGTACATGCTAGTATTTATATTAGTATGTTGTATATATGGAGGATAATAGTTTGATTCAAACTTTGGCCGTTTGGGGGGCAATAACAGGTACTATAGGTACACTTACCGGAGTTATTAGTTTGTTTCTTAGGTACAAAGCCCATAAAAGGGATAACCCTAAATTGAAGTGTCAGTCTATATTTAGTTTTGAACACTCATCTGGTATCGCTCGAGCAAAGCATAAAGTAGTAATACGTTCAGTTGGAAGACGTCCTGTTTCAATAGATTATATTCGTTACTACGTAAAACCTGAAAGAATGCATCATTATATACTTCGTTGGTACTTTTGGGCCCATGGAAAGTGGGTTTATGATCAGAAACCCAAGCATAGTATTAATCTTACTGAAGGAAAAAAAGAAGCTATCTTAATTTCACTTCCCAATGTATTTCCTCTTGGTGATGTAATAAAAGTAAAAGTTTTTGATCAGGCAGGTACCTCTTGGAGAGTATCGTGGTATAGCTTAAGGAAGCTAAAATTTTTGATCAGAAATGAACCATTAGACCAAATAGAGGAGTCTAATTCTCGTCAGAATTGTAAGGTACTAGGCTATTTGGCAGGGGAGTCTTTTTATCTAAGTGTAAGTTGGAATAAAAAACCTGGGCAGAATGATGTATTTTTGAGTAAAAATTTCAAATTTAAAAATCATGATGAATATAGTAAGAAACTTCAATGTATTGAAGAATCACAGATTCAAAAATTTTTGAATGAAGAAATTAAGCAGTTCCATTAGTCTATAAATATGGCTAGTATATATTGAACATATAGTGTTTACTAAAAAATAGATTGATAGTCGCTTTCAGTATCAATAGCGTCCTTCCGATTAAAGGGGTTAACAACGCGAAAGTTAGTAGCCTTTTCGTTGAACCATTTTAGACCAGAAGACAATAGAGAATTATAGAATCAGATCCTTAAAGTTTTTTGAGCTCTTTACTGTATTTAGACCTGATAAGGCCAACATCCTTTGAGTTAAACTTTCGTTCCAAACCGCTAAGAACTCCTCTCTCAGAATTGGGAGTCCAATATATCTTCAAATACTCCTTTGCTCGCGTAATTGCAGTATAGAAGATATTGTGCGTAATTAAATCTTCTGTTCCTTCTGTTATAACAACTTTTACAGACTCATATTCAAGGCCCTGAGCTTTGTGAATTGAGACTGCGTACGCAATCTGAAAGGGCGCAACCGCATTGGAGGTATCTTCATCTTCATCTGTACTTACTAACTGGTTAATAGAAAAGCTTATTATGGATTTATTGTTATCAGATGGGCCTATAAAAGTTAAATCATAACTTATAGCATCTAATTCATTTATAGACTTATCAATCTCTATGGTAAGGACTAGTTTGTCTGGAAGAGGATCAATAGCTATAATTTTTCCCTTTAAATTATTATGGATTAAAGGTTTAAAGCGCAAAGACTCATTGAATAATATCGGGTCGCCTACTTTATATGTGTGCACACCCCACTGGATTGATGGGTTCGGGTTTCCGCTTTGCAGGAACTTATTTATATTATTAATTCCGTATAGGCCATCATAGTTTAGACAAAGAATTATTTCGTCACTGTATGATGTTTTAAAAATTGACTCATCTAAATTAGTAGAATAATTATGAGATGTAATATGTTCTACTATATCGCTATCTAGTTTACGTACTTTATCCCAAAGGTCTAATAAGTTATCGTTTTCTGTTCTATAAGGTTTAGTGAGCTCAAAACGAGATGATTGGGGAACGAATGATTGAGCTGCTCCGAACCAGTTTCCGAAGCGAATGGATTCAATCTGAAATACGTCACCAACAAGAACAAGAAGTTTGAATGAAGCTCTTTGCAGGAGCTTAAGCATGTCAGAATTACTGACAGTACTACACTCATCAATTACAAGTAAATCGTAATCATTGTATTGAGCCTGGTTATTTAAAAACTTTGCAATGGTCATAAAAGTTGAGTTTTCAACTATTATTCTTCCCTCTAAGTTTGTAACCGCTGGGTTTGTATTTGCCAGGTACAGTTTCTTTTGAGTATGAAAAAAATTAGATATGTGTTCAATTAATCGTGTTTGAATCGCCCCAAGTTTTCTAGATACCTTTTAGCTTCATAAAATAGTTCTTTTCAAACTCGACTGGTGACACATCATCATTGTTACCATGTCGTCGCTTGGCATTGTAAAACATTTCGATGTAGTCG
>NZ_JACNML010000013.1 GCF_020005365.1 Kangiella shandongensis
CGCTTTCTGTAATGTGCTTGACGGCCTGAATTTTAAATTCTTCGGTATATCGCTTGGATGACATTTCATTCTCCTCTTTAGCTTCATTGTATAGCTAAAAAGTGTCTAGGAATATCGGGGCGATTCAGAGATTACCTTCGTATCGTCGTCACTATCTACCAGCAACAGTAAAAACTCAATCAGTTTTAGTTCGTGTAATGATGAAGGGCTACTGTGTTTCGTGCGATAGGTATCAAATAATAAATCTATATAACGATTTATTTGCTGATTAGAACGCACCTTGCAAAGTTTGCTTTCTTTTTGATTAACGCCGCTTCCTGGAGTATGAAACACTAGAAACTTTTTTATTAGCTCATCATCGACAAAGCATATAAAGGCTTCAAAGTGGTGCTCTTCAGTAACGAAGTCGGAAACTACGTATATGTCCTTGGGAAGGATAACGATTTCATTCTCTGCAACTGTTAAATTAGCACTGTCATAGTTGTGCACCACTTGTTGCCCTTTCTTCACAAGTAATATTGCGATGGATGAAAGGTACATTTTTTTATTGATCAAACTACTAGTCAAAGTTTTATGGAATAGTGAAGACTCCTTGCTTTGCAGAAGCAGTTCACAACTGGATAAGGAGTGGAGAGAAGCAGGCAGGATTTCTAGTGGCATAAGCTATTTTCGACTCTTAACAGTGTGTGGTGACATTATACTTTCACTTATCCATCAAGCGATATCGACGAAATATTCCGACTCATATGCTAAACGCTATATGACTCGTAAGCCTCACACTCTCGAACCTCTACAGCAAAGCCAAGATGTTCGCCATAGTTCGCGGCGGCATGCTTTGATGCTATGGTTTGTGCCTCTTCGACAGAGTCCGCCTCAATAATAAAAAAGCCGCCCGCTAAATCACTGCTCTTAATATACGGCTCATTGACCAGGTTAGGCTCACCGTTCTCGGGGACAAAATGAGTCCATGAATCTGGAGCAGCCAGAGAGCCCTGCGCCAGCACCTTTCCTGTAGCTTTCAAGGCCGAGTCGTGCGGTACACAGGCTTTGCCGACAGCTTCAAGCTCAGAAGGACTCAGGGTAGAAAATGCATCTGTGTTGTAGTAACAAAGGCAAAGATATTTCATTATATTTCCTCTCGGTTTTGAGTCTATGTACTCAATAGTCGAATGGCACCACGGGAATTCGACAGTACACGACCCATCCTTGTCGTCTTTCTTTTGTTCAGTCTGCGGCAGCGAAATGCGCTATCTGATCGGCATGAGCCTTTTTAAAAGCCGGACGAGCGGTAGCTTTTTCGACGTAAGCTTTACAGGCAGGGTATTCTTTTAGTCCTTCAAACCGGTCTACCAGACGCAGGACATCCACCATCGCGATATCGGCGACAGAAAAGTCACCCGCTAACCATTCACCCTCAGACAGTATCAATTCCATATGTTTCAGTCGGTTTTCGAGGAATTGGTCAATGCTCTTGCGACCCGGCGTTTGCTCCGTATCGTCTGTGAAGATGTACAACGACCAGGGCAGGCTCGCCATCTCCACCGAATTCAGCGCGGCGAACAACCATTGAATCACTTCGTTGCGGCCATGGGGATCAGTTGGCATCAGCTTTTCGCTTAGTTCAGCAAGATGCAACAGGATAGCGCCACTTTCAAAAATCGAGAGGTTACCATCCGTTAGCCAGGGCACCTGGCCGAATGGTTGGCTTTTAAAATGCTTGGTACTGCGCTCACGAAAAGGCACGCTTTTAACCTGATACGGTAATCCAGCTTCCTCCAGCGCCCAACGTACCCGCAGGTCACGTACATAGCCCCGCGGCATATCGGGAACCCAGTCAAAAGTCGTTAGAATTAATTCGTTCATGCAACACCTATTTTGTGTTCTGTTCAAACATAAATTAAATAGATTTCTGTAACTTGTCTATTTCTGAATGATACCTTTTACGATGCTTCTTACAAACAACCTTAAGCCACTCCTCTCTATCTTGAATATGGTCGAACGAAGGCTCCGTTATAAAAGGTATGTGATAAAAACGAGCTTTATCTTTTAGTGCCTCTGGCGATTCATTAAGCACTCTTTCCAGTAATTGCTTATATTGTTTTTCGCTCAACGTAAAAGGCTCCCAAGAAGCTCCCGGGCTCATCCCTGCATCACCACCGCCTGACGAGAACGTTATATTTGCGATATGTAGTGGTGGGAAGACACCACAAGCACCAAGGTAAGGGATATCATAAACCAGCGTCAACAAGTCCCCTTGAACTTTCTCAGGTTCATGATGAAACTCATGTCTTGTGTAACTTATGTTATCAATATCTTTTAATACTGGCGCGTCCATAATATCTCCATTACAAGTCGACATAGTAGAAAACAGCAGGATAATAAAGAATCTCATTAGAGGTCTTTCTCTGCTCGCTTTATGTCCACTCAAAAATTCCCGGGTTATGCTTTCGCCAGATTTCCAGCTCAACCTCTGCCGGGAATAAGCCATCTTTCTTGTAATTCTTATGCTGAACCCACTCGATACAGGTTTCTACCATTTTCTCCAGCGAATAGAAGTAGATATCAATTCCTTCAAGTACCGAAATGACGGGCTTTTCTAGCGCTAAGTTTAGGTTATGCCCTTTGGTTGGTATCACGTACCAACCACCGTTAAAAGAAGCGATTGGAAAGGCGTGTTTAAGCATGTGATGATCCTGCTCGATTGTGCCATACGTCTCCATCATACTTTTATACTCACGTTCTGCTCTTTCTAAGCTACAGAAAGAGTTGTCCCTGAACCAGAAAGGGTATTCAGTTTCCCAGGCATCATTTTTCTGCCCACCCCTCCAGCCATATAAGGCAATTATTTCTTCCGTTAGCTCTCCCGGAAACCATGAGCATTGTTTCCTAAGCGCAGATTCAGAGACTGATGGTAATAGTGTGTCGCTAACCTTCATTCCTTTGGACTCGAAGGCTGACAGCAACCTGTCTAATTTTTCATGCAAGTTGGCTTTTGAAAAAGGTGATAATGTTATGTCCATGTGTTTAACGCTTTTCTGGTGTGAAGAATCGTCGCAACCCACTAAATATGCACCAACAAAGGCTCCTAAAGACAACCCCATAAATTTCCTACGGTCCATATCAGCCCCGTTTCTCCACTCTCCATGGCGGGTTTAATCGATTGTCACCCGCCCAGTAGAGTTTGATTTTGTTGCCCGATGGATCTTTTAAAATCGCTTCTTTCCATAAATAACGTTGCTCGGTTGGAAGCTGTTCGAACGCAACACCTTTTGCTTGCAACTCTTTAACCCATTCCTCTAGCGCTTCATGCTCAAAGTAGATGGTCGCACCGTTAGAAAAGTCATTGTCTTCCAGCGACAAAGAAAACGTCGAGTCTCCTTCCGGACATTCAAAGCGAGCATAATGCGGTGAATCGACAATCTGCGTAAAGCCTAGTTTAAGGTAAAACGCTACGGCTTGCTCCATGTCTTTAACAGGTAGTGTTACTTGGTTGAGGTTCATCAAACATCCCTGATGTTTTTGTTTTGATAAAAGAAGACTATCAGAAACAATTCACTATAGAAACCGTATGAGCTCTGGGGTAACAGTATCGACTTACCGTTAGGCATGCCTATTTTTAACGACAGCTAAAGTTAATCGTGAAATACAACTAAGCTTGTCATTGGAGTCATAAAGTCTGATTTCCCACACCTGAGATTTACTGCCACCATGAACCTGCTGCGCTCTACCTCTGACGGTTCCGGAGCGAACGCCTCTTAAGTGATTACCGTTAACTTCCTGACCAACACAAATATATTTATCCGGATCGATGGTCAGCATGCCACCAATCGAACCCAGCGTTTCCGCCAGTACAATATTGGCACCACCATGAACCAGTTTATAAGGCTGGAAGGTTCGATGGTCCGCAGGCATAGTGCCCTCGATATAGTCCTCACCAATTTCGGTTATTTCAATACCAATGTGCTCTAGAATCGTTCCCTGACTCCAGCTATTTACTTCTTCTAAATTTGGCTCTTTAAACCAGATACTCACTATTTGTCCTCCAGCAGATTCTATTGATGCCTAACAGATGCCTGACATCTTCTGCGTGCATTATACGGATACGCGACAATAAGCCCAATCCAGATAGACAATGCCTGATCTTGAAATGTTTTTTGCACGCCTATGAATTTCTGAAGATCTTTTTTAACAAATTTTGGAATAGAACCGTAACTTCCCCGTTAAGCTAATAGAACAATTACTTTGGGGTTACATTATGAAACGTTTATTGCAGTTACTATTATTGGTCTTGATGTTGGTCGGCATTGTTATTTTGCTGTTACGGTAATAGTTTACTGCTGCCGCCTTTCAACTCGAAAGCCATAACAGCCATAGGCCACAAATCGCACGAGGATAAAACTGACTACTTCACGATTAAACAACTGCGATATATCTCTATCGGCATTTTCCGCCTCTACGACTGAGGCATCGACAATTCGCTCATCTTCGGAATAGGCTCTCAATATAAAGGAGTCGGCCAGGTAGCCTGTGCCTTTACCTGCTGGTAGGGGAAGCTCGGTTAAAGCCGGGCTTTCATTCGACTCATTCGCCATGATAAATATCGGCCCGTACTCTTTGTAAGGCCCCGGTTTAGAAAATGGACAATAACTGGCAAGTAGGATTTCCTCGCCCGGCCTGGCTCGACGCAGCAGATCCCGACAAGGTTCCCCTCCTTCGGCAATCATCTTTTGTACGGGTTGATTTTGATCATCTAACCCAGCCTGTCTGGCTTTCTGCAAAAAATCAGCACGAATAGGAACAATTTTAATATTCACCCGACACCTTTCATCTTATATTTGATCAGCTTGAGTCAATCAGGATACAGATAAAGAGAATATCTACTCGCCAAAATCGGATCTCGCAGTTTTATCCTGACAAAGCAGCCTAGTGCACCCGGTGTAACTCTACAAACTGATAATTGTGAGGATTCTTTTCATCCGCCTGGTGTTTTTCGCGCGAGACTTCTTTCCAGTTATGATGCGCCCAGTCGGGGAAGCGGGCGTCACCGCCAACGTCGAGGTCGATAAAGGTCAGGTAGAGTTTATCGGCCTGGTCGAGCATTTGGGCATAGATATTAGCACCGCCGATAATCATGACTTCGTCTTCATTTTTAGTCAGTTCGAGTGCAGCCTCAAGACTGGTCACAACGTCGCAATGTTCGTTATGAAAATCTGAACGATAATCAGGATTGCGGCTAATGATGATATTCTTGCGGCCAGGCAGCACCATGCCAATGGATTCATGGGTTTTACGCCCCATGATCACCGACTTACCTAAAGTTACCGCTTTAAAGTGCTTTAGATCTGCCGGCAGGTGCCAAGGCATCTGATTGTCTTTACCGATCACGCGATCGTTTGCCATGGCTACAATAAGACTAATGACCGGCTTTTGCTGTTCAGACATTTTACACGGCCACCGGTGCTTTAATATGAGGATGAGACTCGTAACCGACGATTTCAAAATCTTCGAATGTATAGTCGAACAATGAACCGGGCTTACGCTTGATGTTCAGCTTCGGTAGCGGCAAAGGCTCACGCGACAGTTGCTCTCTGGCCTGCTCGAAGTGGTTACTGTAAAGATGGGTATCACCGCCTGACCAGATGAATTCCCCAACGTCCAATCCCGCCTGTTCGGCAATCATGTGCGTTAATAAGGCGTATGAAGCAATATTAAATGGTACACCAAGGAAAATATCGGCACTGCGCTGATAGAGCTGGCACGATAGCTTGCCGTTCGCTACATAAAACTGGAACAGCGAGTGACAGGGTGGCAAGGCCATTTCATCAGCCACACCCGGATTATAAGCTACCACCATCAGTCGACGACTGTTCGGATTGGTTTTAATCTGCTCCAGCACATTGCTGATCTGATCGACTGTCGTGCCGTCTGGTCGTTTCCAGGAACGCCACTGTTCGCCATATACCGGCCCTAAATTACCATGCTCGTCGGCCCATTCGTCCCAGATCGACACACCATTTTCTTTCAAGTACTCAATATTGGTATCGCCATTCAGGAACCACAGCAGTTCATAAATAATCGATCGCAGGTGTAATTTCTTCGTCGTTACCAGCGGAAAGCCTTCCTGCAGGTCGAAACGCATCTGGTAGCCGAATACACTACGGGTTCCAGTACCGGTTCTATCACCTTTATCTTCGCCATTTTCAAGGACATGGCGCATCATGTCTAAGTATTGTTTCATAATTCTCTTCGATTATTTCGTTGCTTGCTGTGGCTTGCTATAAGCGCTGTATAACCAATAAATTCCTAACGCGATCATTGGTACACACAGCACTTGGCCCATGGTTAACCATGAAATCACTTTGCCCAAGTGTGCGTCCGGCTCACGGAAGAATTCGACACCAAAGCGGAAGACACCATAACCAGTCAGGAACAAGCCTGACACGGCCTTACGTGGTCTCGGTTTGGCCGAGTAGAACCACACGATTAAGAATAATAATAACCCTTCAAAAGCCGCTTGGTAAAGTTGTGAGGGGTGACGCAATAAACCTAAGGAATCATCCGGAAAGCGCATCGCTAAAGGGAAGCCCTCAGCAGCCTGACGCCCCCACAGCTCTCCGTTAATAAAGTTACCAAGTCGACCAAACATTAAACCTAAAGGTGCCAGCGGTACAATAAAGTCTCCAACTTCAAAGAAGCCCTTCTTGTTTTTCCGCGCAAAATACCAGCCTGCGGCGGCAACGCCTAAAATCCCACCGTGGAAAGCCATGCCACCTTCCCAGATTTTAAACGGATACCAGGGATCGTCTGCCCAGAATTCGAGCCCATAAAATAATACATAGCCGATGCGGCCACCTAAAATCACGCCGATAAAACCATAAAATAAAAAATCGGAAACCTGCTCAGCGGTCCAGCCTGAGTTTGGCTGCTTGGCGCGATAGGTGCCAAGTCCCCAGGCGGCTAAAAAGCCCAGCAAGTACATAAAGCCATACCAGTGTAAGGCAATGGGTCCGATTTCAAAAATGACCGGACTTATTTCAGGAAATTCCATAATTCGCTCTTTATCGTCTCGTTTTAGTTCTTATCGTCTACAGGTGCTCAATAATAATCTTAACCGCTACCACAATCAGCAATACGGCAAAGATACGTTTAATGACCTTAGTTGGTAATTTATGCGCTAAATAGGCCCCAAACGGCGCGGTTATAACCGAACCTAAAGCAATAGCGATCATCGCTGGCCAATAAACGTAGCCCAAATGGTGCGCAGGAAGCTCATCAATCTGCCAGCCCGTGACAATATAACCGACGGTCGCCATGATAGCCAAGGGCAGGCCACAAGCCGCGGCGGTACCAATCGACGTTACTAGTTTTTCCTTATGATACAGCAAATATGGCACCACGACACTACCGCCGCCGATGCCCACCAGCGAAGAAATAGCCCCCATGACAATACCGGCAGGTATACGCTGATGACTCACCGCTTTATCGCCTTTAGCCTGTGGTGTCAGTCCCGTCAGCATTTTGATCCCGACCAGCATCGCGAACACACTAAATATCCAGGCCAGCCATTCGGTATTCATGACTTTGGCGATAACCGCCCCCAGTAATCCGCCGATAGCGATGCCGGGAATTAGCACTTTGAGTAACGGCACACTTACCGAGCCGCGCTTATAATGAGAGCGTGCCGAAGAAATAGCGATGAAGCATATAGTCGCCATGGAGGTGCCAAGCGCCACATGCATCACATAGTCAGACGGCACCCCAAGCTTTGGCGCTAGCCAGATCATGGCAGGAACGATGACCATACCGCCACCAATTCCTAACAGTCCCGCCAACACACCGTTAAACAGACCCAATGCCACAAAAGCCAGCATCCACAACCAATATGTATCCACTATTCTGTATCGTTGCTGTTCGATAACGGGATTATGGCATAAATCTCATTTTCTGTGCGGCATATTTTGCAGATTAATAAAAACAGCGGCGTTGCCCTTTTTTTTATTATGAAAGCTACGCTATGATGGCCGAAAACCATGGTTTCAAGCGAAGGATATTATGAGACAGTACAGCGACGCGTGTGAACGTAATCAGGGACCGATTCTGGACGTTATAAAACCCTATCTCACTCACTGTAGCGAGGTATTGGAAATTGGCTCAGGGACAGGACAGCACGCCGTCTGGTTTGCAGGAGCCATGCCACACATCACCTGGTATACCAGCGACCTGCGCGAGAACCATGGCTCCATCACTGCCTGGGCCGAGGCCAGTGAGCTGCCGAATATCCAGAAACCACGAACGCTCAACGTCGGGCAACGGGTCTGGCCAATCAATCAAGTGGATGCGGTTTTCACCGCTAACACTGCCCATATCATGTCCTGGGAGCGAGTACGCGACATGTTTCATGGCGTTAACCGTATACTAAAACCCGGTGGTTACTTCCTTATTTACGGCCCCTTCAATGTCAACGGTGAATATACTTCCGAATCCAATAAGGAATTTGATAAGAGTCTTAAAGAAAATGACCCTGAACGAGGCCTGCGTGATTATCTGGACATGAACCGCGCCGCCAAACATAACGGTATGCAGCTGGTTGAGCGGCACCAAATGCCAGCCAATAATATGCTGCTGGCTTACCAAAAAAACTCGAGCTTTTAGCACCACAGCAACTGCAAATAAATGAGCAGCTGTTCACAATCTAATCAGCAACAATTGTAATGGAAAAGTTCAAACTGACAAGGTTAAGATTCATCTCATATATAAGGACATTTGATCATGCTATGTGTTTTCAATGGAGTGATTAGCGATCCGAAGATCAAGACGAATATTATTCCAAATATCGAACACTCTAAGCTTGCCAAAGTTAATGCCATTATTTTGCATCGCACTTCTGCCAGCACCGTAGAATCGACACTTAACGCTTGGAAAACTAAAAATACCGGAGCCCATTTTCTGATAGCCAAAGACGGTACAATTTATCAAACCGCGGCAATTAATAAACGATGTTGGCACGTTGGTCTATTACGTTCCCGGTGTCGAATTGAGGATTCTTGCTCTGAAAAAGATACCGAAATAATCAAAAAAGCCCTGCATAGTTCCGGTAGCTGGAAATCCAAATTTAAAAAAGTGTATCAACACGAAAAAACCAAAGACTATCCGGATAGATACCCATTAAATAGTGACTCCATAGGAGTTGAAATTATCGGTGCTTATCTTGGTAAGTCGGGTGACAAGGGACTATTTGAACAAATTCAGAAAGCTCAATCCAAAAGTTTTTTATGGTTAATGACAGAGTTACTAGAACATTTTAGTTTATCATTTAAAGACGATGTTTACGCCCATGACAGCATTGCGAGAAAGAAAGTCAATGAAGGCGTAAAAGCATCTCAACTTTTGCAGGAATATTGCCAATGAGAATACCACCTATTCGTTTACTCCCACTTTTAACGACAGCAATCGCAAGCATTTCACTTATTGCTTGCGCAACGAATACTGCTAGCGAGCAGAAATACACCAATATTCAAATAGCCAATCAGGGGTTGAGTGTTGATAGAGATCCCCTCGTGCAATCTACATGCGAAGATTTCCAACTAACCGAATCACAAATTCAAAGCTTCTTTAATAGGGCCAAAACCATTTCTGAACAAGAACTTCACCACGGCTATGACTTATTGCCTTGCTACTCAGAAGGAACTCTAACCTATCAAACACAAGAGTTTCACTGGCTTATCCGAGCTGGTGGTACTGGCGAGTTAACAAATAGCAATAAAAAAACTAACGTGGTATGTCCTGAAAAAGAATCTGGTGATATACAGGGGC
The DNA here is from genome assembly GCF_020005365.1 of Kangiella shandongensis. Taxonomy (GTDB): domain Bacteria; phylum Pseudomonadota; class Gammaproteobacteria; order Enterobacterales; family Kangiellaceae; genus Kangiella; species Kangiella shandongensis. The sequence goes on from NZ_JACNML010000013.1 coordinate 9,814, forward strand.
TACACTAGAAAGCACAATTCACCATTATCCTGCCATAAAAACCTCCTCTTTATCGCTTTAAATATAAGCTTTAAAAAGGAGGTACTATGTTTAACAAACTGATTATTTTTATCTGCCTTTCGCTTGCTAGTTTTAATGTATCAGCCTGCGGAGGCTCCCGTTCGTCTACCCTTGAAGACCTTGTATTGATAATCTCTCTGGGACTACTCTTCTCGTGTTTTTTCGTCTTTCCGCTTAGCGTTGTGTTATTTAATACCACTAGCCGTTGGCGCTATATTGCTTATTTCGCTGGATACTTTTTTGGTGCTACCGCTACTCTCATAACAATGCTTTTTGCCGGTAATCACTCGATGCTTTTCTTAAGCATACCATTCTGTTTATTTTGCGCCTTACCCACATTCCACACCTTGTACCTTGCTTATAATGCTAAGTCTCGGCCATAAAAAAGAGCAGCTAAATTAGCTGCTCTCTGATTCTTTATTGTGTGCTCGGTAAGGATGTCGCGGGCGTCGTTTTCGGTTGCCCTGTCGCTGCTGGTTATCACCGTTTGCCTGCGAACCTTTATCGGGTTGCTTCTGTTTCTGCTGACGATGATTATTTTTCTTTTTATGCTTCTTTTCCGGACGGTGGCTGGACTTGCCTTTCATCTGGAAACGAAACATTGAGCCCATCAGCTCGGACAAAGCCGCTCGGTAAACATCCCGCTTGAAATTAACAACGTTCCTTACCGGGTACCAGTAATTGACCCAGATAAAACCATCAAATTCAGGATGGTTCGTTGCTTCAAAATCAATCTTACTTTCATCACTCACCAGTTGTAACAAAAACCACTTCTGTTTTTGGCCAACACACAGTGGTTGGGAGTTCTGGCGGATCAAACGTTGCGGCAACCGGTACTTATACCAGTGCTGCGTACTCCCTAGAATACGGACATCATCTTTTTCCAGGCCGACTTCTTCGTATAATTCTCGGTACATGGTTTGCTCGGGACTTTCGCCAGGGTGCACTCCCCCTTGTGGGAACTGCCATGAGGTTTGTCCATAACGGCGCGTCCAGAGTAACTGGCCTTGGTTGTTACAAATGATGATGCCGACGTTGGCTCTAAAGCCTTCTGCGTCGATCATCTATCCATCCAAATAATTTCTTTGGTATCATTGTTCCACATACCAATGCTTTCGACAATAATAATTTATGCAATACGACAGCCCTGAAGCACTTTTAAATCAAGCGCAAAGCTTTGCCGGCTATAGCCTCGGCGAGCTGGCCGAGCAATATAAAGAGCAAATTCCGCAACAACTGCTGCATAAAAAGGGCTGGATCGGTCAATTTCTCGAATTAATTCTTGGCGCAGAATCGGGTTCACTGGCTCAACCTGACTTCCCCGAGCTCGGGATCGAGCTGAAAACCCTACCAATTGATGAAAATGGCAACCCGCTGGAGTCGACCTATGTCAGCGTGGTTCCGCTGATTAATATTCAGGGGCTATACTGGGATAATTCCGTAGTCCGCCATAAACTGATGCATGTACTGTGGGTTCCGATTGTTGCCAGTAAACACTTAGCGGTTGAAGAGCGACAAATCGCCATGCCATTTCTATGGCGACCAAGTGCCGAAGAGGAACAAACCTTAAAACAGGATTTTGAAGATGTACTGGATCAGGTATCAATGGGGAATATAGAAAACCTTGATGCACGGTATGGTCAAATTCTACAAGTACGCCCGAAGGCCGCTAATGCAAAAGCTCTGACCGATGCTATCGGACCGGAAGGCAAAACGATCCAAACACTGCCCAGAGGATTTTACCTACGACCACAGTTCACTAAAAAGTGTCTGCAACAACAGTTCAGTTAGCTTCTTCCAGTCTAGCTAACTGCTCTGCTCTTAAACGCTGTCGCGCTTGATCATAGGCTAACTTCCGCTGTCGACTCGAAGTATTAAGCTTTTGCTCTAGCTCCATGTATTTCTGATAGTACTTTATGGCTTCTTCTTTTTTTTCTAATTCTGAATAAAGTTTCGCCAATACTTGTGTAGCATTCTTTGAGCGCTTCACATCACTAATCTCTTCTGCTGTCTTTAGCGCTTTAAGAGCTAGCTCTTCAGACTTTTCATAATCTTGTAGTATAAAAAAGACTTCTGCCAAATGAATTTCAGTACTGGCGTTGAGTATTTTCCAACCATACTCTTTAACCTTTGGGTAGTTAGCTTCGAGTAATTCTTTTGCCTTTGTGAGCTGACCTCTTCCCAGAGCTATCTCCGCTTCCATGTTAGGAAGGTGTAATAGTGGAAGAGTACCTTTAGCCTTATGGCAAATATCATAGGTTTTTTCCAACCGACTATCCGCCAGCTCTACTTTATCAGCAGAAAGTTCTATCACCGCCATTTCAAAATATGCCTGACATTGATCGGCCAAATTTTTATCCTCAACGCCGTGCTTTAACAATCTCCGGGCATATTCCATCGCGTAATCCAGCATACCGGAGTCGTTATAAAAACTTAAAGCATTTTGCAAGATATTAGTTTTATAGACCTTATTTTCCATCTTCGGGATGAGCGCTAACGCTCTATCAAGATTCATGAAGGAGTATACATACTTTCCTTGTATTTGCTGAACAGACGCTAAAATCGAGTAAGCACGCCCTTTGTAATCATGCTTGGCATCACTCTTTATGATCTCCTGCAACAACTTTTCAGCCTCAGCGAAATTACTATGCATTACTTCGGAGTGGGCTTTGAGCAGTGTGTACAGATACTTCTCTTCATCGCTAAACTCAGCTTTCTTCTCAGCAATTTCCTCTAACGCCGTTTTAGTTGAAGCAAGGTCATCCAATCTTTGTTCTTCAATAACTTTTAGCTGCTGATAGTAATCAGCTCTGACAAACCAAGCTGTAAGTAACAGAGGAATAAGAATAATGTATGATATTTTTCTTATTGAAAAGTTCATTACAGCTGACCACGCCTAGCGATATCAAAAGCTAACTTTCTTTGCCTTACTCTAACCTTGTTCTCAGTATTTAACTCTCTAAACTCATTATAATATTTTAAGGCCTCTTCCTTTTTATCACTTTCAGAATAAATCTGCGCCAAAATTCCAGCAGCTTGCTCCTGCCTTCTCTTATCTTGCGCTTCAACTGCGGTTTTATACGCTTCTAATGCAAACTTCTCTGCATTAGCAAAATCATCCATACGGATATAGTTTTCAGCAATGACTTTATTAGTTCCTGCTATCAGTATTTTCCAACCAATAGCTTCAACTTTTTCTAGAACTTTCATTAAGCGAGCATTACTCTTCTCCGGTTCTCCTTCTACTCCCTCAATCTCTGCAAGAAAAGACTCGGTTAAGAGGCTAAAGAGTTTGCTATCTGAGTTTTCGCAATGACTCTTTGCTAATAAGAGTCTTTGCTTTGACATTTTAGTCTCACCCACCATTAGCTCTATTGTTCCTAGCTCATAATTCGCTACACATAAAAATGTTTCGTCATCATGTTTCTGAGCTTCGATTTGTAGCCTACGTCCAACTTCTAGAGCATACTCAAATAATTCTGCTTCTTTGTATATTCCAACTGATGTCTGCAAGATACCAATCCTATACCTCGCTCGACTCACCGCAGGTAACGCATTTATTGCTTTATCTAAAGCAACGAACGCCTCAACATTATTTCCGATGATATGTTCAACTCCAGCCAAAGTTATATTAGCCTTCGCTTTAATGTCACTAGATTGAGCTTCTTTCGAAAGGGAGGTTAGAACATTTCGCGCTTCTTTTAATTCCGAATGCATATAATGTTTTTGCGCTACTAAGAGTTGATAAAGATCGCTTTCTTTTTTATTAAACTCCTTTTCTTTTTGTCCTAATTCGTCAACTTTTTTTTTCACAAAGGCGTTACCGTTGAGCATACTTTTCTCAAGCTCTAATAACTCTTCGTAATAGTTGTTGGCGTACGCCTGATTAACCATAATTACTAAAATTATTGTAACGGAGGCTTTAAAATTCCATCTTAGTTTCATATAAACTCCAAAAACACAGGAACACAATTCCTTCTGTAAATTAATGATACCAAAACAACACTAATAAATACATCGCTTACTTAATAGGCTATCAACCCGTAGTAAACCCTAACTTACTTAGTATCGATTCGTTATACTCTAACTCCCTAACTGGAGGTATCACAAGTGTCGTATGAAGGTTTAGTGCTTGATCTGGTAAGTCTTTTATCAATATTTTATCTTTTCTTACTTTGTCCATAGGCAAGAATTGAGCTTCGTATAATATAACCTCATGCTCTAATGGATACCAGTTTGAAAGGTGCTCTACCAATATCTCAATACTCGCCCTATCAGCAGTGAACACTTTAGCCGTATAGTCACCAGCAATAGCTATCTGCCATAACAGGACATAACCTCTATTGTTAAGCTCATGATTAAACATCATAAACTGGGTCGCCTCAAGGCTTTGAACACCATAATCAGCAGGGTCAAAACCCAAATCTGCGTAAAGACACGACTCCGCAGAGATTCCAGGCTCCATATACGCATTAAAGCCCTCTTCTCTCGCTTTCATAATAGTTTTATGTGGCACACAAGAAAATATTCCTGCATGTCCATAAAAGGCACCGCATACCTGTTTGCCAGCTCTGACATCTTGCATCATAGCCTCAACCATCTCATTATAAGTATCCATCCGATGCTTACCTTCTGAATAAAATGGTTGCAGACTAATTAGTTTCGAAGTGCATTGCTGAAGCCAGCTTTCACAAAGCGCGTGAGGCACTAGGCAATAAGTTACGTCTGAGTTTTTCAAGATGCTTTTGCATCTGGTTGTTATGTGTCCTGCTAGTAACATCCCCGTACTAATAGCAGTAAAGCTTCCTTTTGTCATTTTATAGCGATCACTTTTTACAGAATATAACTACATAACAGTTTTGAGGGTTCCCCAAAATATTCTTAATCTCCTTTTGGTCACCATCAACCATAGCTTTTATTTCTCTCTCCTCTAGTCCAAAGTCCTTCATCACGGCTTCCGGGTTATCAACATAAGATTTATTCAACTGAGGGTCTTCAGACAGTTTAATGACAAACTCTTCAAATTTTTTCTTAGACATAATAGTTCCTTAAATTTCCCCTAAATAAATGCTTTTCAAGCCAAAAACGTCTTATTTATACATTACAAATACTTAAAAAGCCAGCAAAGGCTGGCTCTTTAAGTCAAGTATCCAGTTCTCAGAAATAACTATTCAGCATAAGTTTCTGTCGCTGGACAACTGCACATTAGATTTCGATCGCCAAAGACGTCATCGATACGGTTTGTGGTTGGCCAAAACTTACTTACAATCGTTGCTTCCGATGGATAAATCGCTTCGGCGATTGAATAAGGTTTATCCCAATAGCGAAGATCGGCCTGAGTATGCGGCGCGTTAACTAATGGATTATTATCTTTATCCCACTCGCCACTCGCGACTTTTTCCACTTCTTGCTTAATACGAACCATGGCATCAATAAAACGATCCAGCTCGTATTTCGACTCACTTTCCGTCGGCTCGATCATGAAGGTTCCAGCAACCGGGAAGCTCATGGTCGGCGCATGGAAACCGTAGTCCATCAAACGCTTCGCTAAGTCGACTTCGCTGATACCGGTTTCGTTCTTAATATCGCGCAAATCGATAATACATTCGTGTGCGACCTTATCGTTACGACCGGTATACAGCACTGGGTAATGTGCAGAAAGCTTATTTTTCAGATAATTAGCATTTAGCAATGCCACTTCCGTCGACTTACGCAGACCAACCTGGCCGAGCATTTTAATGTAAGCCCAGGAAATTGGTAGGATCATACCACTACCGTAAGGTGCCGCTGATACGGCGTTATCACGCGCTTCGACACTGTGAACCTTGCGTACTGAGTGGCCAGAAACAAACGGTGCTAGATGTGACTTTACACCGATTGGGCCCATACCCGGACCGCCGCCACCGTGCGGGATAGCGAAGGTTTTATGCAGGTTCAAGTGCGAAACGTCTGAGCCGATATCGCCCGGACGCGAGATGCCCACCTGTGCATTCATGTTAGCGCCGTCCATATAAACCTGACCGCCATTATCATGAATGATGTCACAGATATGCTTGATCTCTTCCTCGTAAACGCCGTGCGTCGATGGGTAAGTCACCATCAATGCCGCCAGATTGTCTTTCATTTCAACGGCTTTCGCTTCCAGATCGGCTACATCAACGTTACCGTTATCGTCACATTTTACGATAACCACTTTCATGCCAGCCATCTGTGCTGAGGCTGGGTTAGTACCGTGGGCCGAACTGGGGATCAGGCAGATATTACGATGGCCTTCGTTGTTGCTCTCGTGATATTTCTTAATAGCAATCAAACCAGCGTATTCGCCCTGGGCACCAGAGTTGGGCTGCATAGACACGAAATCATAGCCGGTAATTTTAACTAAATCCGCTTCCAGCTCTTTGATCATTTTCATGTAACCGTAAGTCTGATCTTCTGGCGCAAACGGATGAATATTGGCAAATTTAGGCCAGGTCACTGGAAGCATTTCACTGGTAGCATTCAATTTCATGGTACAGGAGCCCAGTGGGATCATGCCGTGTACCAATGAAAAGTCTTTGCTTTCCAAGCGCTTAATGTAGCGCAGCATATCCGTTTCAGAGTAATAATCCTTAAACGTCGAATGCGTCAGGAAATCCGACTGACGAACGAGGTTAGCAGGGATAGACTCGGCAGCTTCATCATCCAACTCCAGCACATTCGCTTCAGTGCCAGTAATCACTTCGATGAGCTGTTCGATGTCTGCCTGATTTTTTGCTTCGTCAATCGAGAAGCTAATCAAGTCACCATCATAATGCAGGTTCACTAAGGCTTCTTTGGCACGATCCTGAATGGCTTCAACGTCTGAAGCGCGGAAAGTCACGGTATCAAACCAGTGCTCATTAACCACTTCCAGACCAGCATTGACTACTGCTGACGCCACAATTGATGCATAACGGTTAATTCGTTTCGCAATCGTGGTCAGGCCTTTCTTACCGTGATAGACCGCGTAGAAGCTGGCAATATTAGCCAGTAATACTTGTGCGGTACAGATATTCGAAGTCGCTTTTTCACGACGAATGTGTTGTTCACGCGTCTGCATCGCCATTCGTAGCGCATTATTACCACGAGTATCTTTCGAGACCCCAATAATACGGCCTGGCAGTGAACGCTTAAACGATTCACGCGTGCCAAAGAAGGCCGCGTGAGGGCCACCGAATCCCATCGGTACACCGAAACGTTGTGCCGAACCAAAGACCACGTCGGCACCCATCTCACCCGGTGATTTCAATAACACCAGACTCATGATGTCAGAAGCCACACAAGCAATCGCTTTCTTCTCATGCAACTGTTCGATAATAGGTTCAAGATCGGCAATGTCACCGTGCATATTGGTGTAAGACAGCAAAGCACCGAACACATCATGATTTACAGCATCTTCAACCGGTCCAATAATCAAGTCCCAGCCATAATGCTCAGCACGAGTTTTCACAACATCAATCGTCTGTGGGAATGTCTTTTCGTCGATAAAGAAGTTATTGCACTTTTTATTCTTCGACGAGCGCTTGGCCAACGCCATCGCTTCAGCAGCCGCTGTCGCTTCATCAAGTAGCGAAGCGCTGCCTAGCTCCATGCCGGTCAAGTCCATGGTCATTTGCTGGAAGTTCAAAATCGCTTCCAAACGACCCTGTGCAATTTCCGGTTGGTAAGGTGTGTAGGCGGTATACCAGGCTGGATTCTCCAAAACGTTTCGCAAGATAATGGTCGGTGTGACCGTATCATAATAGCCCCTGCCAATGTATGACTTAGCGACGATATTTTCATCGGCCAACGACCCCAGGTAACGCAACGTTTCCTGCTCAGAACGAGAAGCATCAACAGCAATTGGTTCTTCAACTTGAATCTTATGTGGAACTGCTTTTTCCACCAAGTCATCCAATGACGTCAAGCCTAATTCTCCGAGCATTTCCTGAATTTCATTCTCGCGCGGACCTAAGTGACGACGGATAAAATCATCCGACTGTTGTAAATCTTGCAACTTTATATTGTGCAAACCTGTTTTCTCAGTCATAACTGTCACGACCTATCATTTCAGTGATGCCAGAACAGCATCATCACAAACCATCTAAACCGAAAAAGCCTCGAATCATTTCGAGGCCAATCATATTTAGCTAATAGCTTCTTATCGCTACTTTCCCAAAACTTGGTTAGCTTTGGTCATTCCTAATAAAATTCAGAAAAATTACTTTAGGCGAGGCGGAGACTTAAATGAAGAAAAGGAGTTTACAATAAGTAAATGACTTTTCTGAATTAAGGCTTCAACAAAGCATAAAGTAATTTTAATAATTTTATTATTCGTCAGCGATTTCTTCAGCGTACGCTTCTGCCGACAGTAACTTTTCTAAATCACCAGCGTCAGCCAATTTCATTTTAAACATCCAGCCATCACCATAAGGATCGCTGTTGATTAGCTCAGGAGAGTCTTCCAGCTCTTCGTTTATTTCAGTAATCGTACCGGCGACTGGGGCATAGATATCAGAAGCAGCTTTAACTGATTCAACTACTGCGATCTCATCTTCTGCGTCAACGTCTTCGTCCACTTCAGGAACTTCAACAAACACAACATCACCAAGTAACTCTTGCGCGTGCTCAGTAATACCCACTGTTACCACACCATCACCCTCATCACGGATCCACTCGTGGCTCGATACATATTTTAATTCTGCTGGAATTTGGCTCATTCTCTCTTCCTCTATAGCAGCCTGAAATTTTCAGATAACTACCCGTTCAAAAATTAATCGTATTGTATATGAAACTTTTCCTCTGCCCAAGCCTTTATAGCTGGGCAGAATGCTGGTTTAGCCTTTCTGACAGGCTAAAACCTTAAATCAATGACTTACCTTTACGTACGAAGCTTGGCTTGACCACTTTTGCTGGTATTTGCTTCTTACGAACCTGGACTAATACTTCTTCAGCATCGACAGAGCGCTGTACACGTGCCATGGCAATACTTTTACTCGTAGTTGGCGACATCGTGCCTGAAGTTACGACACCGACAACGTCATCATTTACCACAACGTCCTGGCCTTCACGCATGATGCCCTTGCCTTCTAGCACCAGACCAATCAATTTTCGTGGAATACCGTTAGCTTTCTGCTCGACTAGCGCTTTACGACCAACAAAGTCACGCTCTTCCGGTTCCCAGGCGATGGTCCACCCCATATTCGCTTCAAGTGGCGAAACCGTTTCATCCATGTCATGGCCGTATAGATTCATCCCTGCTTCAAGGCGTAACGTATCGCGCGCCGCCAGACCACAAGGTTTAACACCGGCTTCAACTAGCTGAGCCCACAGCTCAGCTGCCTTGTTATCCGGTACTAGAATCTCGTAACCGTCTTCGCCGGTATAACCGGTACGAGCGACAAACAGATCGCCAGCGTAAGCTGCAACAAAAGGCTTTAACTCTGCTACCGCTTGTTTTTGCTCGTCACTGAAAACTGACTGAGTTTTTTCAATCGCCAGTGGTCCCTGAACGGCAATAATGGCCAGATCCGAACGTTCTTCAACAGAAACGTCGAATTGTTGCGCCACATTTTCTAACCAGGCCAGATCCTTCTCGCGAGTGGCGGCATTAACCACTACACGATAATGGGCGTCATTAAGGTAATAAACGATAAGATCGTCGATAACACCACCATCTTCGTTTAACATGCCGGTATAAAGCGCCTTACCCTCTGTCGTTAACTTAGCAACGTCATTCGCCAGCAAATACTGCAGATAAGGCTTTGCATCACTACCTTTGATTTCAACAATGGTCATGTGCGACACGTCAAACATACCCGCAGCTTCGCGAACAGCCTTATGTTCATCAATCTGCGAACCATAATTCAACGGCATATCCCAGCCGCCAAAATCGACAATGCGCGCCTCAGCGTCAACATGAGCTTGGTACAATGGTGTTTTATTACCCATAACGACACCGTTCCTTAATTAAATTCAATGGAAATAATGGCGCAAGATTATACAGGGGATCGGGCGACAAAAGAACCCAAAAGGTGAGTGTCTGACCAGTAGAGTCAGCATAGTTATAACCAAATAGTATTTTGGGCAAATTACTAGCAGAACTCTTGACAGATTTATCTTAGATGGTCATTATATACAGCAAATTAATGGAACAATTTTAATAAAGATGCAAGGACTTTCACTTCCCCCATCAGAAAAACAGCAAGTACAACAGTTTCTTGAGAATATTTCTAAATCCGAATCACCCACTATTCAACATACCCTTAATAGTCTCATGGCAGGTCGTGAGTCTGCATGGATGAGATATTTAAAAGGCGCTTATAACCACCCAATCACATGGTGGATTGGGATAATACAGCTACAAATGCAAATGGGTATTTGGGGACATAAGTGGCAAGGAGTTTCTCAAACAAGAGCAAGCTTGCTCTGGCAAATATCAAAACCCATTCGTAACGAAGCCTTTCAGTTCATCAAAGGAAATGATGAACCAGATCTAATTATGGCAATATTTAAATATAACTTAAAATATCGTAAGGCCGATATTATGGGAAGGCTCTCTGGTGGAGTCTTCACTAACTTTGCTAGCGCAGGAGGTTTGGCTGGCAATCGAATTGCTAAGAAATTTAAGTCTGTCAATAGAACAAGAAAAGTTTTGAACTTTATCATCGCTAGTTACGGCGCTGCTATCAAAGCTATTGTTGAAGGTGAAAAAACCGTAGCTCCAATTATACAATCCATCATTACAGGCAGGGCTGAACAATTACCACCTAACTATGGTAGATTTAAGTCTATGGTATTAAGCCATGAAGAAAAAATTGCCTTAGAAACTGTTGAGTACTCCATTGCAGAAATGTTGTCGTTATCACAAATATCCACTGGACTAGTACCAATTAAAGAATTTTGCACTCGTCCAGAAAATATAGACTTAAAAAGTATTTGTCCATGAGAATGAAATCTTTTATTAACGGAATCAGAACCTTTTTGGCTGAACTGACAGAAGAAGGTTCCAACTACATAGCTTTATTTGTTGGGATATTATTGTGGGCAATTACTCAGTCCGTATGGGTTGGGGTGGTTTCAGGAGTAGCATGCGCTTTCATACTTTTCTTTCTGATCGATAAAACTATAAGGCCCAAAGAGGAATCAGCCAATGAACAACCTAGAAAACAGTATCCATCATGGGTTTTGTTATTGTTTCTTCTAGCAACTATAGCTGTGGGCTCCTTAATTGCCTATTTTGTCGCGAACTAAACTTCGCTTTTCTTAATCAGCAAAATCACGGGGAGAATGCCAACGGCAACCAACAGTATGGCGGGTAATGCGGTCAGTTCCCATTCGCCTTCGGAACTGAGTTCGTAAATTCTAATCGCCAGCGTATCCCAGCCAAAGGTCCTTAGGATCAGAGTTGCTGGCATTTCTTTCATCACTTCGACGAAAACCAGCAGCAATGCAGTCAGCACGCCGGGACGTAGTAGCGGGATATAAACTCGGAACAGGCGTTCGCGTTTACCCGCGCCCAGAATACCGGCAGTTTCGATAATACTTGGCTTAATTTGTCCCATGGAGCTGGATAGAGGGCCGAAGCCAATACGCAAAAAGCGAATCACATAAGCTAACAGCAAAGCAAACAATCCCGTCGCCAACCACTGACCTTTTGCATCAAATATATCGGCGATCCAACCGTCGATGATATTCAGCGCCATCATCAACCCGACCGCTAAAACCGTGCCCGGCATGGCATAACCCAGTTGTGAAAATTCGCCCATGAAAGCTCTCGGTTTCGAGGCTTTATGACGCTGCGCCCAGACGACAACTGCGGCAACCATCAAGGTTAACAAGGCCGCTAACACCGCGAGTATGACTGTGTTCATTAGTAAACTCAGCGTTCCTTCGGTATGGCGTTCAAAACTGGCTACTGACCAGACAACCAATTGAATCACCGGCAATACAAACCCTAAAGCAAACACCAGCCACGCCGATATTTGAGCAAAGATACCCCATACGCCACTCAGTCGTTGTCGGTATTGTTTTAGTGCCGTTCCTGTCTGCTCATATCGGCCCTGCCCACGGCCCCACTTTTCAGCCAGCACTGCCAGCGTGACAAACAACAATAATAAACAGGCTAGCTGCGCGGCGGTATTATGGCTGTAAAATCCGTACCAGGATTTATAGACCGCGGTGGTAAACGTGTTGAAATTAAAAATACTGACCGCACCGAAATCAGCCAATGTTTCCATTAACACCAACGCCAATCCCGCGACCCAGGCCGGTCTGGTTAACGGCAATACCAGCTTCCAGAAAGCGGCAATTTTACCATAACCTAATGTTCGCGCACTTTCGTAACTGGAACGTCCTTTACGTTGTAAGGCACTTCGCATCAACAGATACACATAGGGATATAAAGACAGGGTAAAAACCAGCGAAACGCCGAGCGGGCTACGCATATCGGGTAACCACTCAATACCCAAGCCGACAGCACTTAAGGCATGCTGCATGGGACCGCCAAAATCGGTAAAGCCTAACACCACGAAAGCTAAAATATATGGCGGGATCGCCAGCGGAAGCATCAGCCCCCACTGTAAAATACTGCGTCCGGGGAAATCATACATCACGATCAGCCAGGCCAGGCCAACGCCCAGCAGGAAGCTGGCGGTTCCAACCAAAGCAATTAAGAGTAAGGTATTAGAGAATAATTCGGGAAGTTCTGTTTGCCATAAGTGTTGCCACAAGTCGCCCTCAACGTTACTCCACGAGCCGATCAGCGGTAACAGCGGCAGGACACAAATTGCAAAAACGAAAAATAGGAGAATGGCAGGAAACCAATCATTCAAACGCTGACGCCAGCGATGATCGCTGGCGTCTTTTGCAGGAGATGAATTTGATAATTCAGTAGGTTGCAATGCTTTTAATCTTTTACTTATAACCTGCTCGGTCCATCACTTTCACGGCTTGAGGTTGGAGTTCGCCCGCTTTCGATAAGTTCATATCGTCAGCTTTAAAACTTCCCCAGGCTTCAACTTCTGGCACAGGTTTTATTTCCGGATTAGCTGGATATTCCATATTTAAACCAGCATACATTTGTTGCGCTTCAGCGCTCGACAACCATTCTAACAGCTTTGTCGCATTTTCGACATTGGAAGAATGCTTAGTGATCCCAGCACCAGAGACATTGACGTGAACCCCTGTCGTCTGCTGATTCGGCCAGAATAATGCCAATGGGATCTCTGGATTGTCTTTTTCCAGACGGCCGAAATAATAGGTGTTTACAATGCCCACATCACAGGCTCCCGCCTCAATCGCCTTCATGACCTTAGTATCGTTTGAGAAAGGATCCGTTGCCAAGTTCGCCACCCAGCCTTCAACAATCTGCTGTGCTTTCTCTTCGCCATGACGCGCAATTAGCATCGCCACCAGCGACTGGTTGTAAACTTTCTTCGAGGTTCTCAGGCAGAGACGACCTTGCCATTGCTCATCACCCAGAGCTTCATAAGTGGTTAACTCGTCTGGCTGTACACGTTCTTTGCTATAGACAATAGTTCGTGCACGCACGGTCAACCCAAACCACTCGTTATCCGGATCCTGAAGACTCTCAGGAATATTGGCTTCCAGTACCTCTGACTCGAGCGGTTGCAACACACCTTCCTGGGTGGCCTGCCATAAGTTGCCGGCGTCAACTGTCATCAAAATGTCCGCAGGTGAGCGTTCGCCTTCCGCTTTCAGGCGACTGATTAGCGGCGCTGCAGCGTCAGTAATATAGATAACCGGGATTCCAGTTTCTTTCGTAAACTGTTCGAAGAATGGTTTAATCAAATGCTCTTTGCGTGATGAATAAACCACAATTTCTTGCTGGTTTTCCGCTTTTGCTTCTGCTGTTTCTGAGCCTTTCTTGGCAACAACTTTTTCTTGCTTGCCTGCAGCCTTTGTTACAGCGCTTTGCTCTTCTGAATCGCCACAGGCAGTTACCGATAGCGCCGCGCCTACGGCAAGTGCCACCAGCCATTTATTCATTGATATCATTGGTTCATCCTAAGATTTGTCATTACATGGACAGTGGTTTAAATGATAATTATTATCATTTGTTATTTCAAGCTATGTTTCATGATCTGAATCAATTAACGTTTATATTCCCATCGCCTGCCGGATCAACTTTTGCTTCAGTACCGGATGACGGTTGGTCAGCGCCAATCCATAACTCCGTGCCATCTGTATCATCGGTACTTCCTGTTCAAACAATTGCTTGAAGCCCATCATCGCCAGCTGCATGTTTTTTGTATCAGTTTTTCGCGCGCGCTCGAAAGGTCGTAAGCGGTGTTTCGCACCAATATCGGCGTCACGCTGCAAGGAGTTCTCGATGGCTTTGACCAGCTCTACTGCATCAGCAAAACCCAAATTAACCCCCTGTCCGGCTAACGGGTGGATGGTATGCGCCGCATCACCAATCAACGCCAGACGCTCGGCAACCATCTGCTCAGTGGTGCGCTCAAACAGTGGAAATGCTACCACTTCACTAAGCAGTGAAACCTTGCCTAAGCGCTGCTCGAAGCGCTGAGACAACCGCTCGGTAAATTCCTCTGCCGGTAATTGCAGCAATTCATTCGCGCACTCCTCTTTTACCGACCAGACAATAGAACAGGTATGCTCATCGGCTAAGGGCAGAAACGCTAGTGGACCATCGTGATCGAAACGTTGCCAGGCAGTAGACAGGTGTGACTCTTCTGTTTTAATGGTGCAGACGATGGCTTTGTGGCCGTAAGCCTGCTGTTTCAGGCCAATACCGCTGGCTTTACGCAGCCATGAAAAAGCGCCATCTGCCGCAACCAGCAAACGACTCTTTAAGCGCTCGTCTGAGCCTAATGTCAGCTCAGCATATTCTTCATGATATTCGACCGATTGGCATTTCTGTGGGCACAACCACTCAATGTTGCGCTGCGCTTCCACCGACTGGTACAACGCACGGCGCAACACACGGTTTTCGATAATATGACCAAGATTGGGTTCTGCGATCAGTCCCGCATCAAACTCAATTTCACCGCGGGTAGACTCACCATCCCACACTACCATCCGTTCATAGGCTGACTTTTCACTGTCTTTGATATGCTGCCAGGCACCGACCGACTGAAATAATTCCTGACTGGCACCGGTGATGGCACTGACTCGCTGATCGATATCGTTTTCCGGCCACTGCAGCTGTACCGGTTTAGGTTCCACGATGGCAATCGATAAATCCAGCGGTGCGAGTCGAGCCGCCAGAGCCAAACCCACCATGCCGCCACCCACAATCGTAACGTCATAATCAATGGTATTGCGGCGTTTATTCGAAACAGACATTCAGCGCTTCCTCGGATTCAACCTCATTATTCAACACATGAACCAGTAGCTCAGGCATGGGTGGATGCTCCATCGACCCCAATCCTAGCATTTGTCTTTGTCTCATCACATCCTGTATCAACTTTTGGGTTTGTGCCTGTAGGGTTTCTTCATCAAACTCAAATTCCGTATCGCCCAATATATTCGATGACAACTCCTCCCCCAGCTGATCGCCAAATTCGACAGCGACCCTACGCCAGGCCTGAAAGTCCAGTTCCAGTTGACGCAGGCGCTCCTGATCCTTCTTATCATCTTCTTTTTTGCGTTCATCGTAGATTTGTCGCACCAGATGAGACGACTTGCAGATAATTAACGCCGTATAACCGTCAGCAATGGCGCGATCACAATATGGCTGCGCTCGCTGCATACTCTCCTTGTCTCCTTTCAAGTAGAGGCGGTAGGCAAGGCGCACATTGGCCATCGAATCCCCGGCCTGCGCCATATTTTCCAGCGCATCCATGTCGTAATAATCGTAATCCGATTTCTTTTTGATGCCGACCGCGCCCTGTGCATACTCCGTTTCAAAGTAGCCTCTAGCAAATGCCCAGTTTTTGACGTCCTGCATAAATGTATCGGACTCGTAATGATCGCCCTTTCGGTACCAGTCATCATACTGATGTGCTAACTGACACAACTTGAGTTCGTCTTCATCACCATTCTTATTCTGCGGCTCAGCGTCCAAGGTACTCATTGCCGCGCTCTCGTCTTTCTGTACTTCCTCGGGCTGAGTCGCCTCCAGTGACAGTGCTGGCTGCTCTGGCTTAACCGCTGGCTGAGTCAGCTCGGCTCGCTGTGGTTCAGTCTGGCCCTGCTGTTGCCACAGGTTATAAGCGACGACGGCCAGTACCACTACAGCAGCAGCCAATATCCCTATAATCTTATTCGTCATGTGCCGCTAACTCACTGTTATTGAAATTAAAGCCCATCGCCTGTTCGGCGAAGAGCCCCTTCACCACTGGCAGCGTATCCAGTGCTTTTAACAAAACATTACGTGTCAGGCATAAAGGCGTCCAGGTATTAGAAAATAGCCGCGCCAAAGATTCGGTCACACATAAGGTCTGTTCGCGATCACTATTACGACTCTCCTGATAAGCACTGAGAACCTCATAGGCGCCATAATCGCTTGCCTGACTTAACTGTTGTGACAGCACTGCCACATCACGCAAACCCAGATTAAAGCCCTGCCCGGCGATGGGGTGTAATGACTGCGCCGCATTACCAATTAAGACACAACGCCCTCGGAATAGGGTTTCCGCTTTCTGTTGAATCAAAGGAAAAGATTTTCGCTCTCCGACCTTAGTGATGCGCCCGAGACGTGCGCCAAACGTATCCTCCAGCGCTCGAGCAAACTGTTCATCCGACATTGCCAAGTAATCATCAATTTGTTCCCGTGGTTTCGACCAGACCAGGGCTAAACGTTTCTGCGTTAAAGGCAGCAGCGCCAGGGGACCATCGGCTGTAAAGCGTTCATAAGCACAATTATTATGCGGCAGTTGTGTCGCTAAGTTACACACCAGCGCCGACGTTTTAAAGTCACGAATATCACTGTCGATATGCAGCATCTGACGCAAAGGCGAGCGAGCACCATCGGCCAGCACCACCAACTGTGCGCTAACTTCTGCGCTAGATTCTGTGAGCTCAACGGTCAGCTTGGCCTGCTGCGAATCTTGCTGCAACTGGGTTACAGTGGCTGGCGTCACATAGTCGATCCCCGCCACCGCTTCTATCTTCTGGTGGAGCGCATTTCCTAACTGCCAATTTTCGACCACGGCACCCAACCGTTCCACACCAATTTCTTCTGCACTCAAACGTGCAAAACCAAAGTGGCCTTCATCGGATACATGGATATTATCAATTGGTTCAGACACCTGCTGGATGGGCACCTCCAGGTGGCGCAATATATTCAACGAGGCCGCCGAGAGTGCCACCGTGCGGTCATCAAAGCTGGGCTGTGACTGAGTATTGGGTACAAAGGCTTCAAACACGGCACATTCAATACCCTGCCTGGCTAATGCCAAAGCCAGGCTAGCCCCCGCCATGCCACCACCAACGATGACTACGGGGTAATACTGTTTAACCGATACCGTCATGTGATTATGCACCTGCCATTAACTGCTCAATGGCCGCTCGCTCCTTAGGAACATCTTTCGATAAAATATCATAGCCTTTACTGGTTACCAGTACATCGTCTTCGATGCGAATACCAATGCCGCGCCATTTTTTTGCAACCGTATGCCCTTCAACCCGACTCAGATTCTGTGGAATATAAAGTGCCGGTTCAACCGTTAACACCATGCCCGGCTCCAGCACCCGCGGCTCGCCATGCAGATGATAATCACCCACATCATGCACATCCAGCCCCAACCAGTGACCGGTTTTATGCATATAAAACTGCCGGTACACCCCGCGCTTAATGAGATCGTCCAGCTGCCCTTTTAAGATCCCCAGCTCCAGTAAGCCTCTGGTCAGTTCACGTACAGCAGTGTCATGAATATGATCCCAATGATTGCCCGGCTTGACCATTTCAATGGCTGCCAGCTGTGCGTTTAACACCACGTCGTACAAGGCAGCCTGTGCTTCACTGTACTTACCATTGATGGGAATGGTACGACTGATGTCGGAGGCATACTGCTCATACTCACCGCCGGCATCGACCAGCAATAAATCACCATCAACCATAGTATCTGCATTCTCAATATAATGCAGAATATTGGCGTTATCGCCCGCAGCGATGATTGACGGATACGCCGGATAGCGACAACCGCCCTGAGCAAAGTGGTAGTGTAACTCGGTTTCCATCTCGCGTTCGGTTTTGTCTGGCGTACAGGCCGCCATCAAGGCCTTATGCGCTTTCGCCGAAACTTTGGCCGCATGACGAATGCGCTGTATCTCGGCGGTAGATTTTATCAATCGCATATCGTGTAGATGATGACCAATATCAATCAGTTCACCGGGAGAGTCGGTGCGCTTCGCTGGCGAAGTCATCAATTCGCTGCGCCACTCCATGACCTTATGGTCAAACTCAGAATTCGCTCCCAGTGCGAAATATATTCGATCTCGCCCTTCCATCAGCCCTGGCAGAATATCGTCGATATCTTCTATCGGGAAGGCATCGTCAGCACCTAACTGCTCTATCGCTCCCTGCTGGCCCAGGCGCTTACCGTGCCAGCGCTCCTGCGCCGGATCCTTTTCACGATTAAAAAGGATAAACTCCGCCTGCTCACGCCCCGGGATCAGGACCATGACCGCGTCCGGCTCGTTAAACCCGGTGAGGTACCAGAAATTGTTATCCTGCCGGAAAGGGAAGTTCACATCATGACTGCGAACCTTTTCCTCTGCGGCAGGTAAAATAGCAATCGAGTTGGGACCCATCCATTGCATTAACTTCTTACGCCGTGCGGCAAAATTAATCGCTCTCATACTTTATTCTATCGTTAATGGATATTCTGGTTATCCGCTTCAACATTCGGTTTTGGCTGATTTGCCTGAAATAATAGCAACGCCGACATCTTAATATGCTCACACACCGTCATAAATGCTTTTTCCATTTCCTCGTCAGCCTCGTCCATTTCAAATTCAATCTGTGCGATTTCGCCGATATCCTGCAACGCTTCCTTTGCTTCTCCTTCCAGCTTTTCCCCTTCCTTTGCCTGTACCAGGCCATAACCTGATAAATAACCCTGGCACCATTCACCGATGGCTTTGGCTCGTTGCTCCAGGGGAAAATCGTCTTCCGGTTTGACTAAATCAATCGAAAAAGAGTCAGGCTGATAGTCTTTCTGGGTAAATGCCATTAACTCTTCAAGTCCTTCCAAAGCTGGTTCGGGTAGCGCATCACCAGAAGTCAAAAAATTGCTCATTTGCTGTTGCCAGCGGCCCGTTTCAACCACAAAACCGTGACCAAATAACCCATGAATCATGCCGGCCAATTCCGACGGGCTGAGATCCGGAAAGAAATTTTGACATAATTCACTTACTTGCGTGTAATTCATAACCTAACGTGCTGAAAATTGCTGAATTTTGGCGTTAGTGTAACCCCTGTGAGCAATAAAACCCAGTTTATCCCCCACAACTTCCGGTAAAAGGCGAGAAACAGTTAACTTAGGGTCTGATTATTGATTGACCAGCTTGGCTCAGAACCTTATAGTATACTTTAATAAAATTAGGTAACTTGCTATAACGGCTCATTATGACCAACAGTCAATTTGAACAATTAGAAGAAAAAATTGACGCCTTATTGGCGCGTTTTAACGTGATCGATAGTGAAAACAAACAATTACGCCAACAGGTTAACGAGTTACGCGTGGAACGTGATCGCCTGCAAAGTCGCAACGAATCGGCTCGCAAGCAAATTGATCTGATGATTTCACGTTTAAAATCATTATAACAATCATAATCAAGATTTAACGATTACCAGGGACACCGGTAATGTATTATTGGGTATCAACAATAGCAACAGAGAACGGCTGACATATGGCAAAATCAAATGTCGCTCCAGTGAATATCACAATACTGGGGAAAGAGTTTCAGGTAGCGAGTCCCGAGGACGAGCACCAGACACTGCTCCAAGCAGCGAACTTTCTGGATAAGCGTATGCGTGAAATACGTTCGTCTGGTAAGGTCTTAGGCTTGGAACGGATTGCCGTGATGGCAGCACTTAACTTAAGCTATGAACTGTTAAATGGCCCCAATGTTGATTCAGAACAAGCCTCTGAACTCCAACAGCGTATCGAACTCATACAGAATAAAATTGACGATGCGTTAGAACAAAGCGAACAAATAGGGCTGACGGACAATCCCTGACTTTGTTATACTGGCTCTGCCTGGGCTGTTCGTCAGTAGCGACCGTCCTCGAGCCGATAATTAATACTTAGGGATCCCTCAATGTGGGTGTTGTGCAAGTCCGCTTAGACCGGAAAGCCTGATCCTGCACATGGTTTCCCCCCTTGAAACTCCGGGTTTCAGGGCTATTACCTACAACGGCAGTCTGGGTTTCTATGAACGAGTTTGTTGCGCAAAAGAACTACATTCGTGCACGCATAAAACATGAGCGGCAGGCTCTGACTTCGCCGTTTATGCAGCGTTCTGCCATTGCACTTCTTGGCCATGTCTCACAGGCCCAGCTCATCGAAAAACACGATAATATCGCTTTCTACCTTCCTACTGGCGGTGAAATCAGTTGCTTGCCTATTATTGAATACGCTTTATCCCAAGGCAAAAAGTGCTACGTGCCTAAAATCGTTTCTACACAAAAGCGTGAAATGCTGTTTCTGCCCTATACGGGTCGAGAGTCCGTTGAGAAAGGACGTTACGGTATTCTCGAACCAACCGCCGATGCCAAAGAAGCTATCCCCCCTGAGGACTTAACATTAGTGTTTATGCCATTAGTCGCGTTTGATAATGCTGGCAACCGCCTCGGCATGGGCGGTGGCTACTATGATGCGGCATTTGCTCAACAGTCCCAGGACAAGCGGCCACAGCTCGTCGGTCTCGCCTATAACCTGCAAAAGGTGCCTCAGGTGCCCACTGAAACCTGGGATCTGCAAATGGATGCTGTCATAACGCCCAATAATTATCATCGCTTTGTAAAACAATAATCCTTTCCGCTATTACCCTAACAATTTTCATGCCCATGTTTTATACTGGGCCTCATCAATAACCCAACATAATAAAACACTATGGCCTATTGGTTGATGAAGTCTGAGCCAGATGTTTTTGGCATCGAGCATTTAAAAGCACTACCCAATCAAACCGATCACTGGGACGGCGTCCGTAATTATCAGGCCCGTAACATGATGCGAGATGAGATGAAAGTCGGCGATCAGGTTTTCTTTTACCACTCCAACTGCAAACCACCGGCAATTGTCGGCATTATGGAAGTAACCAGAGAGGGTTACCCGGATCACACTGCCTTCGACCCAGATGAAAAGTATTACGACCCTAAAAGCGATCCGGAGAAGCCGCGCTGGTATATGGTAGACGTTAAACACGTTAGAGATCTAAAGCGCGAAATACCACTGGATGAGCTGAAACAATATCCTGAGCTTTCTGATATGCGTCTGGTACAAAAAGGCAATCGCCTTTCTATCATGCCGGTTGATAAGAAAGAGTGGGACTTTATTTTAAGTATTGAGGATGAATAATGACTCAGGATGAATTAAAAGCATTAGTAGGCAAAGCTGCCATCGATTACGTTGAAGACGGCTCCATCGTTGGTGTTGGTACCGGCTCCACCGTTAATTACTTCATTGATGAGCTGGCCACAATCAAACACACCATCAAAGGTGCGGTCTCCAGTTCTGAGGCTTCAACCGAACGACTGAAGCAACATGGTATTGAGGTATTCGAGCTTAACGACGTCGATCGCATCCCGGTGTATGTTGATGGTGCCGACGAGTCTAACCATTTATTGGAACTGATCAAAGGTGGTGGCGGGGCTTTAACCCGCGAAAAGATTATCGCTGCCGTTGCCGAAAAGTTTGTGTGTATCGCCGACGAATCCAAACTGGTACGTCGCCTGGGCGAATTTCCGTTGCCGGTCGAGGTTATTCCGATGGCGCGCAGTTATGTTGCCCGTCAAATCGTCAAACTTGGCGGTAATCCTGTGTACCGTAACGGCTTTGTGACGGATAACGGCAACGTTATTCTGGATGTACATAGCCTGGAAATCAATGAACCGATCAAACTCGAGCGTATTCTGAACAATATCGTTGGTGTCGTTACCAATGGCCTCTTCGCTGAACGCGCTGCTGACGTTCTATTGTTAGGAAAACAGGATAAGGTTGAAACCATCACCCGCTAATTCCGCACCAGCCCTATTCTCTTGCTTCCATTTTTGACAGAAATGGAAGCAAGGCCTCATACCTTTTTAGCTTATGGGTGAAGCGTGAAAGTATGATTCTGTCGGCAGTCCACTTGCCCCAAGTCCGCTATAATTTTGCGCTTAAATAAAAGAATGTCCCATAGCGCAATAATCCCATGTCACAAACAATCGATTCACCACCTAGTCCATTAAGCAAAGGGAAGCTTGCGTTGTATCACCTGGTTCTGTTTTATCTCGCCAGCTTAGGGGTATGCTGGTGGCTTATTGAGTCGAATCATATGGATTGGGGTTTTCTGCTGCAACACAGCACCCTGAATTTAGCCGGAACCATGCATATCATCCTGGCCTGCATGCTATTGGCCTGGCAGGCCCTGCGCCTAAAGGCCGGTTACGCCAAATTACGGGAATGCTCCGAGTACGAAAATTACTTAGATAAACTGTTCGATACACGGGAACGCCATCGCCCTGCCCAAAACGCATCAAGACTCGAGGTAGTCAGGAAGATGCGGCAGCAGAACAGTCAGGCTCGAGGAACCATCGAGCATTACCAGCAAGCCAACTACGGTATTACCCAGTTCGGCGTGCTGATACTATTCTTCGGTAGCCTGTTACAGCTGGGCGGACAGTTCTCTTAACCGCCCATCTAGCTATGAATGCTGTATTTATCCATCAGGCTATAGAGGGTCGGCCGCGTTAACCCCAGCAGTTTCGCCGCCTGGGAAATATTGCCATCGGCCAGCACAATAGCTCGTTGAATGGCCCGGGTTTCGGCGGCCTCACGAACCTGCCTGAGATTCAGCGGCATCTCCCGTAGTTGCGACTCTTCGATCTGCAACTCCTCCGCGCTGATCTGACTATTCTCCGACATCACCACGGCACTTTTAACCTTGTTCTCAAGTTCTCGCACATTACCCGGCCATGAATAGGCTTCCATCGCCTGTACGGCATCTTTGGTAAAGCCTCGAATGTTGCGACCAAATTGCTTATTAAACTTATTCAGCATGGTTCTTGCTATCAACACAACGTCACCATCACGTTCAGCCAATGGTGGGATTTTGATGGTAATTTCATCCAGCTTATAAAACAGGTCTTCTCTGAACTTCCCCTGTTGCACCTGCTGTGCCAGGTCGTCGTGAGCAGAGCAGATCACGCGCAAGTTAACGGTTTTCTCTTCGCGACTACCAACACGAGCAGTCACACCCTCATTCAGTACCCGCATTAATTTTGCCTGTACTGACATCGGCATTTTTCCGATCTCGTCGAGGAATAATACCCCTTGGTTGGCTTCTTCGATCTTGCCGTGGCTGGTCGACTTATTGTCACTGAAGCCGGAAGCGTCATAACCAAACAGTTCAGTCTCTAACAGGTTTTCAGGTATTGCAGCACAGTTGAGGTGGACAAAAGGTTTATCTTGTCGAGAACTCAAGTTATGCACGGCCCGGGCCAAGACTTCTTTACCAGTGCCACTATCCCCTACTAACAACACATTCAATTCTGTCGGCGCAACTTTTTCGATTTTTTGGCACACGCTTAACATCTTTGGGCTGGTGGCGACGATGCCGTGAAAGCGCATATTCTCATTACGATGATAAACGCGACTTTCCTCTTCCAGATTCGCCAACTCCAGTGCCCGCTTAATAATCAGCTTCAACTCTTCCGGCTGTATCGGCTTCTGATAATAGTCGTAAGCACCCAACTCCACGGATCTCATGGCAACTTCACGCTGGTCATTACCGGTCACAACAATAATTTTACTGGATGGTGATAACTTTAAGATATCTTCCAACAGCTCCAGCCCGATCGTTGCATTGGCCGGATCGGGTGGCAGTCCCAGATCCAGCGTGATGACTTTTGGCTGAAATCGTCGTAACTCGACTAATGAAGACTCTTTATCTTCCGCTAGCACTACATGGTACTCATCCAGCGACCACTTAAGCTGCTTTTGCAAACCCTTGTCATCCTCGATGACCAATATTTCAGGTTTGTTCTGTGTCATATTCCTTACTCCTTTCCCCCTCAGGAGACCTTAAAATCGCGATACAGTGCGTACCCTGACCAACCTCACTATGAATAATTAAATCACCACCAAAGCTTTGTAGCAAATAGCGGCATTGATAAACACCAATACCAATACCCGCATTCCCCTTAGTAGTAGCAAACGGCTTGAACAATTGTTTGCGCATAAAGTCACTGTCCATGCCACTGCCTTTATCATGTATATGCCAGTGGACCTGTCCATCATTCAGCTCAATTCGATGGGTCACGACACTGTCATCATCACTCGCTTCCAGCCCATTTTGATGCAAATGTTGAATTATATTCAACAAAGCGTCCTTATCACCACTCACTTTCACCGCCGGTACCTTACCGATCAGTCGAGCTCGCTCCGCATCTTCCATAAAGGTATCGACGATTAACTTCAAATCGCACAATTTTTTCAGCTCGGAGCCCGAACGCCCTCGCTTTAACTGTCCCAGCATTTTATTGAGCCGACGCGTTGCACTACCCACTGTTTCAAAGGCATCATCGACAAACTCCTGATTGTCCCTGAAACGCTCGGCATTGTGTGTAATGAGCTCCAACTGGGCAGTAACGTTCTTAATATCATGCACCACAAAAGCCGATAAGCGGTTAAAGGCATCAAAGTGGCGCTGTTCATAAATCTGCGTCGTGGCCTCAAACATGGCTAAGTAACTTGCCATCTGCAACCCTGCTGCTTTTAATAAGTCATGATCTTCCCAGTTTAAAATGGGTTTACTGTAACTGGCTGCCAGCCCAACAATGCCGATCAGTTCATCATTGCGTCGTAACGGTATAAAAATCCGATGATGACGGAATAATGGTTCACTCAAATCAATATCCAGGCCATGATAGATGCTGCGATCCTTTTGATACTCCTGTGTATCAATCACCCAGTTCGTGTTTTCGATAAACTGAACCAAAGCCTCCGGCAGTTGATAGCTCATGTCATCCGACAGAGGCGACTCCCAGTGATCCACAAACGCAAATTTGTCGTTGCGTAAGCTCCACAACTTGCCCGCCGGGCTATCAATAATGTTAGCAATGGCTTTTATTGATAATTGATAATAATTACCAGTGACATTCGCTTCATCCAGCGCTCGATTAAAGCGAATCCAACTTTCCCGGTAGTCATACTTATAGGCAGAAAACAGCTTCCGGTAGAGAATCTTCAGTTGCCCAAAGAAGCGTTTTTTATAAGCCAGAACCACAAAGCCCACACCCGTCGTCAGTAGAAATGCCAACGCCAACTCCGAGTTCTTAATGGTAATCTCAATCAGAATATAGCCAACGACCGCAATCCAGCAATAAATCGCAAAAATATTCAGACCGCTTTCTGGTCGGTAACGCGGCAGGGCTTCGTTCAGTTGAAGACGATTATGCTCAATACCCTGCAAATGAATAATACTGAATGTTATGGCTAAGGCAGTAACGATTGAGCGAGAAATATCCAAAGCCTCTGGTGTGCGCGACTCATCCAGCATAAAAATCAGCATACACAACAAATCCCATACCAGAATAAAGCCGATGGAGCCTGCCAGGCTGGCAATTTCTTTGCGGTAGGTTTCGGCGAACTGATTCCCTGCAATTTCAACAATGTGCAATAGCAATAATAGCACCAGGCCGGCAAAACCCGGGTTGATCAGGTTTCCAAGCTGTCCTAAGTCATACCATTGCAGTGCCAACCAGGCTGACATTACAGCAGCAACGGCCACATTCAGCCAGATATTTGGCCTGGCGAACTTCCACATAAAAAGGGCCAGAGTGACATAAAAGCCAAACAGCCGAATCCATTCCACTAACCAGAAAGAGAGCTCATGCGAGTCGTCGAGTAATTTGGCACCACTCCACATGGCTAACGTGGTCGCGATCACCAGCAACGGCCAGAATAGCGCAATACGCCGCCAGCGTACTAACGTTAAGACCAGTAAGTAAATAGCCAGAACGATACTGGCAATGAAACCTGCCATGGCATATTCATTGTTTTGGGTGAGTCTTTGTTATAAAAGAATTAGCGTGAAAGATCCACTACTAACGCCTTAGAAATCAATACTATAGTTGCTAGTAAAAAGATAATGCTCGAAAGTTAAATTGCGGTTGCTGCTTGCTGAATCTCAACAAACTCAGTCAGAGACTGGACTGTTTCGAAGACTTCCCCTGAAAGTTCATCATCAGGAATTTCAATACCGAAGTTTTCCTCAATCTGCATTAAAATTGAGACAATAGCCATGGAGTCGAACTCTGGCAAATTACCAATAAGCTGAGTATCGGCCGATAGATCATCCGGCGACAACGATAAGGTATCGCTCAGTAGCTCGATCATTTTATTGATGTTAACTTCGTATGCCATACGGCACTCTCCTCAAAAAAGGACTCAAAAACAACAAAACCCAGCATTCACAGGCTGGGAGGCGGCAAATTGTAGCAAAATCCATCGCTACAAACACCTTTTTTGTCATTCAATTACAATAATTTCATGAAACCCTTCCACTGGCTTTTTGCTTTTGCTTAAATAGACTTCTTTACTGGTAAAACTACAACATCAAAGGTGCAATAGCGGACGGCCATGCAGACCAATACTTCTTTTGACAAACAAAATCTCAAAGTGTTACTTCTCGAGGGTGTACATCCAGTAGCGGAAAAGATCTTTCATCAAGACGGCTATGAGAATGTCACTTACCATAAAACTGCCCTTTCACAAGACGAATTGCTTGCCACCATCGGCGACTACCATTTTATTGGTATTCGCTCCCGTAGCCAACTCACTGACGAGGTTTTCGCTCAGGCAAAGAAGCTGTTCGCCGTCGGCTGCTTCTGTATTGGAACCAATCAGGTCAACCTTAATGCCGCGCAAAATAAGGGCATCCCGGTCTTCAATGCGCCCTACTCCAATACCCGTAGCGTGGCCGAGCTGGTTTTAGGCGAAATGATCATGTTACTGCGCGGTATCCCCGCAAAGAATGCGGCTGCGCACCGAGGCGAGTGGCAAAAAAGCGCAGCCCATTCTAACGAAGCAAGGGGTAAAACCTTAGGTATTATTGGCTATGGCCATATCGGTACACAGCTAGGGATCCTCGCTGAAGGTATTGGCATGAAAGTCCGCTTCTACGATATCGAAAATAAGTTGACTCTGGGCAATGCCGAACAGGTCGCCGAGCTTAACGAGCTTCTTGCCAGTTCCGATGTAGTCAGTCTGCATGTGCCGGAAACCCCACAAACTAAAGGTATGATGGGTGCCGAACAAATTGCTCAAATGAAACAGGACAGTATTCTCATCAATGCCTCACGCGGCACGGTTGTTGATATAGCGGCATTGGCACAGGCGCTGGAAGAGAAGCGTCTGGCAGGCGCCGCTATCGATGTTTTCCCGGCCGAGCCCAAGTCCAACAGTGAAGAATTCGTATCACCATTACGGGCATTTGATAATGTGATATTAACGCCTCATATTGGCGGCAGCACGCAGGAAGCACAGGAAAACATTGCCATCGAAGTCGCCGACAAACTGATAAAGTACAGTAATAACGGCTCCACCATGTCGGCTGTTAACTTCCCACAAGTATCGCTTCCCGAGCATGACAACCGTCACCGCATTCTTCATATTCACCAAAACCGCCCAGGTATATTAACCCAGATAAACCAAATCCTATCCGAAAATGACGTTAATATTTCCGGACAATATTTACAGACCCAGGGCGAACTTGGTTATGTGGTGACCGATATTGAAGAAGGATCAAGCCAGACAGCGTTGAAAAAGATGCGCCAGATTGAAGGGACTATCCGAACCAGGATTTTGTATTAAGTGGATGTCTGCACGTGACATCTTCTCCCCCTTATATTGAGATAAACGAATCAAAAAATATAGCAAGCAAAATCTTGGATGATTTTGCTAAGAGTTTTCAGCATAAGGATGTGATGTAAACTCTGGTGCGTTAAATATTTTATTATTCGTTTAGGTAGTCATGTTTTCATGACCTCAATATCTGGGGTGTCTTTTCTTTTGGTTCGTTTTCTTTGGACAAGCAAAGAAAATGAACAAAATAACCAGCGCATATAGTTAGTTCCAAGGACTTTATGTATGTGTCATACCACTTTTAAAACTAACTTTTCTAAATTATATAAAAAAGGCCAGCGAATTGCTGGCCTTTAAAAGATAGCAAAAATGATTACTTGACGCGAGGATCGAGTTTACCCGCTTTGTAATCCACTGCCATTTGTTCCATATTGATTGGCTTGATCTTGCCAGCATTACCTGCAGTACCAAAGGCTTCGTAGCGTGCTTTACAGATTGCCTGCATCGCATCCTGTGCGGCACGGTTATATTTACGTGGATCAAACTCTTTGGGATTGTGCTTCAAGAATTTACGCACCGCACCAGTCGCTGCCAAACGTAGATCAGTATCAATATTAACCTTACGCACACCGTGCTTGATACCTTCCTGAATTTCTTCAACCGGCACACCGTAAGTTTCGCCCAGGTCACCGCCGTACTCGTTGATCACTGACAACCAGTCTTGCGGTACTGATGAAGAGCCATGCATCACAAGGTGTGTATCAGGAATACGCTCGTGGATTTCTTTAATGCGCTTAATAGAAAGCACGTCACCCGTTGGTGGACGCGTAAATTTATAAGCACCATGAGACGTGCCGATGGCGATCGCTAAGGCGTCTACATGCGTATCTTTAACAAATTGCGCCGCTTCTTCTGGATCCGTTAGCAACTGATCCATACTTAACTGGCCTTCGGCGCCAGAACCGTCTTCTTCACCTGCCATACCGGTTTCCAATGAGCCTAAACAACCCAACTCACCTTCTACAGAAACACCACAGGCATGCGCCATATCGACTGCTAATTTAGTTACGCGAGAGTTGTACTCGTAACTCGCAGGCGTTTTCATATCTTCCTCAAGAGAACCATCCATCATGACCGATGAAAAGCCCAGTTGAATCGACTGCTGACAAACTGCAGGTGATGCACCGTGGTCCTGGTGCATACAGACTGGGATATGCGGGAATTCTTCCGTCGCCGCCAAGATCAGGTGACGTAAGAAGTTTGAACCTGCATATTTACGCGCACCTGCTGATGCTTGAACGATAACAGGACTATCAGTTTCATCCGCAGCCTGCATCACCGCACGCATTTGCTCCAGGTTATTCACGTTAAATGCCGGAATACCGTAATCATTTTCTGCTGCATGATCCAGTAATTGGCGTAATGTAATTAATGCCATCTTGTTATCCTCTTAAACTCTATAACTGTTTAATATTTAAATTCTTCACGCTAGGTTAATTAGCTGATTTTTTGAAGAAGCTACTTCGCACGCTCTTCTAAAATTGCTACTGCTGGTAACTCTTTCCCTTCCAAAAACTCAAGGAAGGCTCCGCCACCCGTCGAAATATACGAGACTTTATCTTTAATACCGTATTTATCTACTGCTGCAAGGGTATCACCGCCACCAGCAATAGAAAAAGCATCACTTTCTGCAATCGCTTTTGAAATCGCCTCGGTACCCGCGCCAAACTGATCGAACTCAAACACGCCGACTGGACCATTCCAGACGATGGTTTTGGCTTCTTTTAATATTTCCGCTAAGTGCTCAGCTGACTTAGGGCCAATATCAAAGATCATATCATCCTCAGCAACCTCATCGACCGATTTGGTCTCAGCCACTGCGCTTTCCGAAAACTCTTTACCCGTAACCACATCAACTGGAACCGGAATCTCGCCACCTTTGGCCTGCGCCTGTTCGATTAAACGCTTAGCTTCAGGAATCAAGTCCTCTTCGCACAATGACTTACCCACAGGCTTGCCCGTTGCTGCAATAAACGTATTGGCAATACCACCACCGACGATTAACTGATCGACCACAGTTGACAAAGAATCCAAAACGGTCAGCTTGGTGGAGACTTTAGAGCCACCGACAATCGCCACCATCGGACGGGCCGGGTTATCTAACGCTTTACCTAAAGCCTCTAACTCTCCAGCCAATAAAGGCCCTGCACATGCCACTGGTGCAAACTTTGCGACACCATGAGTCGACGCCTGAGCTCGATGTGCCGTACCGAAAGCATCATTCACAAACACATCGCACAGATCCGCATACATTTTTGACAGACGCTCATCATTAGCTTTCTCACCAACGTTACAACGAACGTTTTCAAAAATGACCACCTCACCCTGTTCAGCCTCAACACCATCAAGATACTCGCTGATCAGACGCACAGGCGCGTCCAACAGATTATCCAAATACTCTGCGATCAGTTTCATCGAGTCTTTTTCGGTCAAAACACCTTCGGCTGGACGACCACGGTGAGACATCACCATTACTTTAGCGCCTTTCTCCAACGCTAATTTAATGGTCGGCAGCGATGCCTGGATGCGTGCATCACTGGTAATCTTGCCGTCTTTCACCGGCACATTCAGATCTTCACGAATAAGGACTCGCTTACCTTCTAGATCCAAATCAGACATTCTTAAAACGTTCATGTTTTAGAACCTTTATTCAATAAATTATTAAATCTTCAAATAACAAAAAAGACTTTCCGCAAAAGCCTTTTTTATTACAACGCAGCCTGCAACTCTTAAGTACAAAGTAAGCAGATTCCCGCTCAACCCAGGCTGCTTTATCTCACATTGCGATTCACCTTGTCCGCGGGAATGACGCTTAAATTAACCCATATCTCTAGCGAGAATTTCTTTTGTTAGACAAGGCGCTTAGTGTTTTTAACGAATGACGTGTATGACTAATACACCAATGAGTTAAAAACACTAAGCAACACCGTATAACGGAAGAAAGGCCGCTAGACGGACATCATTTTTATTGCAACATCTAACATACGGTTCGAGAAACCCCACTCGTTATCATACCAGGTCACTACTTTTACTAAGTTGCCACCCATAACACGAGTCTGGCCTTCATCGAACGTTGACGATGCTGGGCTATGATTAAAGTCGATTGAAACCAGTGGTTCGTCGTTATAGCACAGGACGTGACCATCTGCTGCTTTCTTAACGATTTCGTTAATTTCTTCTACGCTGGTATCGCGCCCCGCCTTGAACGTCAGATCAACGCACGATACGTTAATGGTTGGTACGCGCATAGCGAAACCGTCCATCTTACCGTTCAATTCTGGAAGTACTAAACCAACGGCTTTTGCAGCACCTGTTTTTGTTGGGATAATGCTTTGCGCTGCTGCACGAGCACGACGCAGGTCTTTGTGCTGGTTATCGATTAACTTCTGATCGTTAGTATAGGCATGAATGGTGTTAACCAAGCCTGACTCGATACCAACGCTATCGTTTAATACTTTCGCCAGTGGAGCCAAGCAGTTTGTTGTGCATGATGCATTTGAAACTACGCGATGCTCTGGCTTTAAGATGTCATCGTTAACACCGAATACTACAGTTGCATCAACATCGGCTGCGCCTGGTGCTGAAATAAGTACTTTTTTAGCGCCGCCTTTGAAGTGCTTTGAGGCTCCGGCCTGATCTTTAAACACACCAGTACACTCAAATACGACGTCCACATCCTGATCGCCCCAAGGAATTAACTCTGGGTTACGTTCTGCGTACAACTTAATTTTATCGCCGTTGACGATAAGGTATTCGCCGTCGGTTGAAACGTCAGCGTTAAAACGACCGTGAGTGGTATCGTATTTCGTTAAGTGCTTTGTAGTTTCCGCTGGGTGTGAAGAGTTGATGGCAACTACTTCAATACGATCACGGTAACCGTGTTCATAAATTGCACGTAACGCTGTACGACCAATACGACCATAACCATTAATTGCTACTTTAACTGTCATTTGCTTCTCCAAAATTTGCAGTCTTTAGGGCTTATTTTGTAACCACATTAAGCAGGTCAGCTCCATAACAGGGTCGTCATGGGTGCTTCCCTACTCGTTATGATTAATCCAGTAAGCCACCTTCGTCTAACATGTCTTCCGCTACAGCAGTTACGTTTTCTACTGTAAAACCGAAATGCTCAAATAAATCACCTGCCGGCGCTGACTCACCAAAGCTTGTCATGCCAACAATTTGCCCTTCCAGGCCAACATATTTGTACCAGTAATCAGCGATAGCCGCTTCAATCGCGATACGGGCAGGCACATCAGCAGGCAATACACTTTCTTTATATGCTGCTTCCTGTACATCGAATGTATCTGTCGATGGCATAGAAACGACGCGAACCTGTTTACCTTTCGCTTTTAAGCTAGCAGCGACTTCTACCGCTAACGCTACCTCAGAACCGGTTGCGATCAGAATCAACTCAGGCTTTTCTTCGCTATCCACTAAAACATAACCACCCTTCGCAACGTCAGTTAACTGCTGCTGATCACGCTCCTGATGCGGTAACCCCTGGCGACTTAAGCTTAGCGCTGTCGGACCATCGCGACGTACAATCGCCGCTTTCCACGCGACGGCAGTTTCGACTGCATCGCACGGACGCCATACCGAACAATTTGGTGTAGTCCGTAAATTAGCTAGCTGCTCGATCGGCTGATGAGTCGGGCCGTCTTCACCCAAACCGATAGAATCGTGAGTGAAAACATAAATGGCCTGCTGCTTCATCAGGGCTGCCATGCGAACCGCGTTACGGGCGTACTCCATGAAAATCAGGAAGGTACCACCGTACGGCATTAAACCACCATGTAACGCCATACCATTCATGATGGCACACATACCAAATTCACGGACCCCATAATACAGGTAGTTTCCGCTGGCATCTTTCGCCGTAATGGCTTTTGACTGTTCATTAATGGTCAGATTAGAGCCCGCCAAGTCGGCCGAGCCACCCAGCATTTCCGGTAACAATGGCGCATAAGCATTAAGTGCCATTTGTGAAGCTTTACGGCTCGCGACCGTAGGGCCTTCAGCCTGTAGTTGTTTAATGTATTTCTGTGCTTCTTCAGTAAAGTTGTTCGGTAAACGCTTATCCAAACGACGCTTAAGCTCATCGGCCAGCTCGGGGTGCGCTTCACGGTAAGCAATAAATTTCTGATCCCAGTCGCTCTGCAACTTTTGTCCGGCATCTCTCTTGTCCCAGGCATCGGCAATATCTTGTGGCACTTCAAAAGCCGCGTGAGGCCAGTTCAATTCTTTACGAGCCAACTCGATCTCGTCATCACCTAATGGCGCGCCATGACACGATTCTTTACCTTGCTTATTCGGTGAACCAAAGCCAATCACGGTTTTACAGCAGATTAATGTCGGACGCTCACTATCCCCGCGAGCCTCTTCAATAGCATTCTTAATCGCTTCAGGATCGTGGCCATCAACATCGGAAATCACCTGCCAGCCATACGACTCAAAGCGCTTAGGGGTATCGTCGGAGAACCAGCCATCGACGTCACCATCGATCGAGATGCCGTTGTCGTCCCAGAATGCAATCAATTTACCCAGGCCAAGCGTACCGGCCAACGAGCAGACTTCATGAGAGATACCTTCCATCATGCAACCATCACCCATAAAAACATAAGTGAAGTGATCGACGATATCGTGCCCAGGGCGGTTAAATTGCGCTGCTAAGGTTTTCTCAGCAATAGCGAAGCCCACAGCATTGGCAATACCCTGTCCCAGTGGACCTGTCGTGGTTTCAACGCCAGGCGTATAGCCGTACTCAGGATGGCCCGGAGTTTTCGAGTGTAACTGTCTGAAATTCTTAATATCATCAAGGCTGACATTGTAACCTGATAAATGCAGCAGTGAGTAAACCAGCATGGAACCATGACCGTTCGACATTACAAAACGATCACGATTAACCCAGTCTGGGTTGGTTGGATTGTGTTTTAAATAGTCGCCCCAAAGAACTTGAGCGATATCAGCCATCCCCATGGGAGCGCCAGGATGTCCTGACTTGGCTTTTTGGACCGCGTCCATGCTTAAAGCACGGATTGCGTTAGCTAATTGAAAACGACTTGGCGTGTCATTACCAGAAGTGGACATCGAATCTCCTAATGATGTGAGTAGGGCCAGCAATTTTTAGGGCGCTTATTGTCTCAAACCGCGCACAGCCAATCAAATAAATTGGCTGTTTTTTATTCAAATTCACGATTTTTTACTGGCGTTCGCTGCAGAAGCTTCGTTTTTCCCTATTCCTCTTCTTGCAGCTCACACAAAACGGTATCTAAATTGACATCGGGATCGGTCAGCATGGCTTCCATTTCCCACGGTGGAACCGGTTTACTGAAGATGAAACCCTGGATTTCTTCGCAGTTCATCGCTCGTAATGATTCCACCTGAACGACGGTTTCGACACCTTCTGCCACCACTTTAATCCCCAGGTTATGAGCCAAGGTCACAATGGAAGCGACTAACTTCTGGTCTCGATCGGAGTCCTCCAGATCCCAGACAAAGGAACGATCAATTTTCAGCGTATCGATCGGAAAATCTTTGAGGTTACCCAGCGACGAGTAACCCACACCGAAATCATCCAGTGCCAGACTGATCCCCATCTCCTTTAGCGTTCTCATCTGCTGGATCGAGTGTGATAAGTCCTGCATAACCATTCCCTCGGTAATTTCAAATTCGAGCGCCGAGGCATCCACTTTGGCAATATGCAGTGCGTTCTTAACCGTTTCCCATAGATTCTCGTGATAAAACTGTACTGCTGACAGATTAACCGCGACCTTTCCGTCATAAATGCCACGATTCTTCCAGTCCTTCAGCTGCAGGCAGGCCTTTTCGATAACTTTCTGACTGATAGGAATAATAAATCCAGCCTCTTCTGCTAAAGGAATGAACTCTCCCGGCATGACCAGACCACGATTTGGGTTACGCCAGCGGACCAGCGCTTCCATACTGGTGATCTTCCCAGTTTTCAAACTCACTTTCGGCTGGTAGAAAACAACAAACTCATCTTTTTCAATGGCCTGTCGCAACTCATTTTCCAGATTAATGCGTAACTGTGCCTGCTCATTCATTTGCCGGGTATAGAACTGATAGGTGTTCTTGCCTTTTTTCTTGGCGTAATACATTGCCATGTCGGCATTTTTCAACAACTCTTCAGCACTCTCACCATTTTCCGGGTACATGACGATACCGATACTGGGAGAGACCACCACTTCAGCGTTTGACAGTTTAAGCGGCCTCGAGAAATATTCCAGAATGGCCTGCGCATACTTGGCCGGCTGGCTCCAGGTATCAACATCGGTTAGCACTACTGTAAACTCATCCCCGCCAAGGCGCGCTACGATACCCTGATTATCCGATGTGATTTCGAGTAATGCCTTGGCTACCGATGTTAACAATTCGTCACCAACCCCGTGCCCCAGCGAGTCATTAATTCGCTTAAAGTTATCCAGATCAATAAACAACAGAGCATGCTGATTGTTTTCCGAAGATAAGGCCAGAATTTCTTCGAAACGCTGTTTAAAGCTGTTTCGATTACGTAGGCCGGTTAGCTGATCCACCGTAGCTAACCGTCGCAACTCTTTTTCTGCCTTTTTACGGAAGGTAATGTCTGAGAACACGCCAACATAATTGATAATATTGCCATCGCTGTCGCGCACAACGTCAATATTAATCTCGATCGGGTAGGCCTGCCCATTTTTTCGAACAGCTTCCAGCTCCCCGCTCCAACTGCCTTCCTTAGCCAGGATATCTCTTAAGTCCTCAATAAAATTATCCGGCGCATTCACAATTGCAGAGTCTCGGATTGGTCTCCCGATAACCTCTACCGACTCGTAACCCGTAATCTTGGTGTAAGCCTTATTCACCGCGATATAATTATAGTCTTCATCCAAAATCCAGACACCGTCTGAAATATTATCGAACGACTTCACTACCATACTCAATTGCTGCTCAGTATCTTTAAGATCACTGATGTTTTTGAGCGTACCGGCCATACGCAGTGGTTTGTTTTCACTGTCCCGCGACACCACCTTGCCGCGATCGAGCACCCAGATCCAGCTTCCTTGCTCATTACTGATACGATAGGTGCTTTCAAAGTGCAGTGACTTACCAGCCAGATGCGCATTAAGCGCCTGCTTCACATACGGCAAATCATTAGGGTGGATATTTGAGTTAGCCATCGAGTAGCCACTGCGAATGCCGTCTCGAGGGAAGTCATAAGGCCACTCATTAGATAGATGCAGAGCGCCTGTGTTGATCTGCCAATCCCACAGTTCATCGCCGCTGCCCCATAAGGATAATTTCAACCGCTCTTCACTTTCAGCCAGTTGTTGCGCGGCAAATTGACGCTCACGCATTCGAGACCAAATCAGATAAGAAAAGGCCAGAATAATCAGTCCCAGTATGAAGCCATAAATAGTGTAAGCCAGAGGTGACAACCAGGCCAGATTTTTGACTTCCACCATGATCTCTGCAGGCTGCTCACTCCACAAACCACCTTTATTCGCCGCATTGACCTTAAACTGATAGGTGCCCGGTTTCAGATTGGTGTACGTCACCCGGCGGCTTTGTGCATCCGTTTCTGTCCAATTTGTGTCATAGCCTTCAAGTTTATAACGAAAGCGGTTACTCCAGGGATCGGTATAATTAAACCCTGAAAAATCGAAGCTTACTGCCGTGTCTTCTGGATATATCACCACCTTCTCGGCGATATTAGCTGGCTTTTGTAGTCGTTTACGATATTCTTCGCCGACCACAATCGAGTTATTGTTCACTAATATATCCGTGATAACAGGTGCGGGAGCTTTACTGTCTTTAGTATAAGCCTGTGGGTTGAAATAAATCACCCCATTCATGCCACCAAAATAGAGGTTACCCAACCGATCTTTCGAGGTGGCGCCCGTATTAAATTCTATAATGGGCTGATCTTCGGTAATGGAAAAGTGAGACAAGCCGAAATCGGTTGGATCGATACGGTAAAGCCCACCGCCCGTCCCTGCCCAAATACTTCCGGAAGAGTCTTTCAGTAACGAATAGACGGTTTCATGCAAATTGCTGATGGCGTTATTAATTATGGTCGCTTCCTGACTAATTAAGTCAACCACCACCAAACCGCTGCCATAGGTTCCGATCCACAAACGCGATGCATCATCAATAACTAAACTAAAAATAGGATCATGAGCTTCCGCTGGCAAATCAGTAAAAAGGTTATCCAATGAGATAAAGGCTTCATTCTCCTTACTGAAACGATAAACGCCGCTCGCTGAACCAAGCCAAAAGTAATCCGAGTTTTTGTCGTCAGGGATCAGCACATTGATGCGATTATCCCGGTGGTAATCAATATCAACCAGCTGGTATTTTTTTAATGAGTTATCGGCATTCAGTCGCCGCAGCCCCGTGGTCGTTCCCAGCCATAAGTATTGCCCATCGTAATGGGCCGTGAGAAAGCGTTCACGCGGTTCATTCGACTGGTAGGCCAATTCAAAACTGAGTTTTAATTCATCAAAAATCCAAACTGACTGTTCAGCGATGAGCCAATGTCGGCCTGCGCCAATTGACAGTAATCGATTGATATTCTTACCTTTCAGCCTGTCAGGTAACGTCACATCCACGACCTCAGCACCGTCAGCTTTTCGCTTCAACACTGTCAAGCCGCTGGTGTCACTGCCGACGAGCAGATGATCGTAGTCGGTAGCCAGCAACGAGTAGGTCACATCGCCTGCTAAAGCCCCCTGCTCGCTGGGAGTGTGATCAATGTGATTAAATTTAATGGCATTGGGGTTGATCTTGTTTAAATAAGAAGAGGAACCTATCCATAAAATATCGCTACTATCCTGATAGAGCACGTTGATATTATTACTGCCCACGGCGCCCGGCTTGCCGTAGATATGTTGGTCAATCACCTTGCCGTTCTGCAGCGTATACAAGCCATGGGACTCGGTCCCCACCCACAGGCGCTGCTTACGATCGAAATACAAGCTATTTAACGTTAAATCGTTGCTACTTAATCCAATATCCGTAAGCTTCTTGGTTTTGTAGGTTTGTTCCTCGGGATCAAATTCGACCAGGCCCATGGTCGATGACAGTAGCCACAGCTTGCCCTCGGAGTTTTCTACAATGGAGTCAACCCTTCCCAGACCCGACAAAAAGTTATTTTCGATAACGTCAAAATGTTCCAGGTTTGGGTTATAGCGTGCGATATGTCCAGCTGTCGTCACCAGCCATACTCGCTCCTGACTATCAACCAGCATGTCACTCACTTCAATCAACGAAGCTGGCACGCGTCGACTTTTCATTATAGGCAAGGTTTTAAACCCTTTAATGTCCGGGTCATAGTAGGATGGCCCACTGTAGGTTCCGACCCAAACCCCACCATCATTATCCACCGCCAGACTGGTAACGAAATTGTCGGCTATGGAAAAAGGCTCTTGCGCATTGTGGTAGAAGTTAATGATCTTGCCAGTGTTTTGCTCGAACAGTGCCAGCCCATTCTGCGTGGCTATCCACAGGTCACCCTTCTGGTCGATAGCCAAATCTCGAATACTGGTATTAGGTAACTGACTGTTTTGTTTGTTAAAAATCTTAACGCTATAGCCATCAAAACGGTTCAGACCATCGGCCGTACCGATCCATAAAAAGCCGTACTCATCCTCTACGATCGAGGTCACTGTACTTTGCGACAACTCTCCCTCAAGCAGTGCGTTGGCGGCAAATTGCATGCGCGCTGATGCAGCACCGATCACACACAGTGAGATGCAGATAGTGACTGAAAATAATAGTCGGCCTAGCTTCGCTAGCATTAAATATCCTAGAGCGTGGTTAGCTACCACTTTATTGTGGCCATTAGTTTCAACTAAATAGCGTTAAAAATCAAAATCCTGAACCTTAATTTATTCCCATAACTATATTATCATCGATAATAACATTCATGTTACGGAGTTCCTCCATGAAAAAAATTGCAGTGGTTTTATCCGGAAGCGGCGTCTTTGATGGCGCTGAAATCCATGAGAGTGTGTTAACTTTGCTCGCTCTCGAACGACATCACTTTGATTACCAATGCTTTGCGCCTGACATCGAACAAATGCACGTCATAAACCACCTGACGGGAGAAGTTGCCGAAGGAGAAAATCGTAATGTCTTAGTCGAAGCGGCCCGGATAGCCCGCGGCGACATTAAAGATTTGGCCAAAGCCAACGCCGACGACTTTGACGGCGCGATCTTACCGGGTGGTTTTGGTGCCGCCAAAAATCTATCGGACTTTGCGGTAAAAGGCAACGACTGCTCGGTCAACCCGGATCTGGTGCGCTTTATTCGAGGCTTCGCCGAGTCGAAAAAGCCGGTGGGGTTTATCTGTATCGCTCCAGCGATGCTGCCCTTAATCTACGGCAGGGGCACCAAGCTCACTATTGGCACAGATCAGGATACGGCTGACGCTATCGAAGCAATGGGCGGTATCCATGTTGCATGTCCCGTCGAAGATATTGTGGTCGATGAAGACAAGAAACTGGTGACGACCCCGGCTTATATGCTGGCGTCCAGCGTTTCTGAAGCCGCCACCGGCATCAACAAGCTGGTGGATAAGATGGCCGATATGCTGGCTTAATCAGCTTTCATCGTTGACCAGATCTTTCAGTGATTCGAAGTCCGTTATCGGCGGGAAGCACTGATGTTCCCGGCAGCAATAAGCGGTTAGCTCCTGTGTTGCCGGGAACTTAACTTCGAGCGCCTTATCATTAGCCCCAGCCTCGATAGCAAACACCTGCCGCTGTGGGTTCAGTCCAGTCTGCAGGTACTGCTGCCATGGCAACATCTCCACCGTATCTCCACGCAGAACCCATAATTCCAGCCCTTGCTGCCACTGCTCAAGCAAACTGATCACCGATGGATATTGCAGTGGGGCTTCTTTTGCTTCACTTGCAGCTAGCTGTAAACTTTTCTCGACAAAAGTTATCCATTCCGTGCGGTTGGTCATCTCAGCGACCACCCATAACGCTTGCAACGCCTGACAGGCACTGCTTGGCATGGCATCATCACTCCAACTTTTATGCCGGGTAATAACCGCTTGGTGTTCTTTCGATGTGAAATAGAACCCGCCGTCGTTCTGATCGGCAAATTGTTGCCACAGAACCTCACAGACTTGCTTTAACCAGCTCCAGTCAGACTGTGAAAACTGCTCCGATAGCGACAAAAGCAAGGCCTTAGCCAGATAGCCATAATCGTCAAGGAATCCTTCCTGGTAATACTGACCGTCTTTATAACAGGCATATAACTGATTACCGTGCCAGACATTATCACGCAGATGCTGCTTTAACGGTTCTATCATCGCCTCGATGCCCGATTTGCTCCCTGCTTTCTTTGCCTGTAGCAGCCCCTGCAAAACCAAAGCATTCCAACTGGTCAAAAGCTTGTCGTCCCGAAACGGTAACGGTCGCTTATCACGTAACAGTTTCAGTTGTTGTCTGGCCGACTCCATCAATATTGGCGCCTGCTTATCATGAACACCTTTTTCTTGTGCTACCTGACGCCAGTGCTGCCGCGTGACCAGGTGCCATTGCCCTTCAAAATTGGCCGCTTCATCTAACCCATAATATGCTCGAGCGAAGTCCTGCTCTTCAGCTCCCAGCGGCTCAAGCTCCTGCTGCTGCCAGCAATAATATGCTCCTTCCCGACTTCGTCCCTCATCATCCTGACTATCAGCATCCAACGCCGAATAGAAACCGCCTTCAGGTGCCTGCATCTGTTCCAGCAACCAGGTCAGCGTCAGTTCGACACTTTGCATCAGGTCGCCATTAGCAAAATGATGCCCAGCCTGTGAGATCAAGCTCAGCAACTGACCATTGTCATACAGCATTTTTTCAAAGTGTGGTATCTCCCAGCGCTCATCTACGCAGTATCGGAAAAAGCCACCTCCGAGGTGATCGAATAAGCCGTAACGCGTTATCCCATCTAGAGTTCTCTGCAAAGCAGCTTCTGCCGCTTGCCTTTGCTCCGAGCCTAATGAGCGACTGGGCAGCAGTGTGAGCAGGCCCTCCCAAATTGCCACCTGAGGAAACTTTGGTGCGCCTTCCATACCTCCATAACGTTTATCCGCTCGTTGCATTATGCTCTCCAGCAACGCTGATGCTAACGACTCAACCGGCCCATCACTCTTACTTGAGCCTCCTGCAATGGTTTGCAGGGCCTGGGTCAGTCGCTCGTTCTGCTCTTCGATATCACCCCGTCGCTGTTCAAAGATTTCACTGATTTTCTGCAACAGCTCGGTAAAGGGCGGCAGGCCAAACTTAGCCTCTTTCGGGAAATAGGTACCGCTGAAAAAAGGTACCAGAGTTTGCGGATCCAGTACGGCGGTCAGGGGCCAACCTCCAGCCTGCCGGTTCAGAAGCTGGTGCGCCAGCTGGTAGGTTTTATCCAGATCCGGACGCTCCTCACGGTCCACCTTAATATTAATGAAGTGCTCGTTCATAACACTGGCCACGTCATTATCTTCAAACGATTCGTGCGCCATGACGTGACACCAGTGACATGACGAATATCCGACTGAGAGTAGTATCGGCTTGTCCTGCTCCTTCGCCAAAGCCAATACATTGTCGCTCCATTGCTGCCAATGGACCGGATTATCCTGGTGCTGTAATAAATAGGGACTACTGGCCTGACTCAGCTTGTTTTGCATACTTACCCTTATGAACTTGATAAATAAGATTCGCTTGTATTACAACCCAAAGCATGGCACTTTTAACCCAAGGAATGCAACCGCAAGGTTCGATAATATCGCTATGACACTGTCCTTCATGCCACTT
The DNA here is from genome assembly GCF_020005365.1 of Kangiella shandongensis. Classification (GTDB taxonomy): domain Bacteria; phylum Pseudomonadota; class Gammaproteobacteria; order Enterobacterales; family Kangiellaceae; genus Kangiella; species Kangiella shandongensis. The sequence continues at coordinate 51,725 of NZ_JACNML010000013.1, forward strand.
CTCGACTGGATCGCTTTTATCTGGTTTCTTGCCAGCTGGATCGGTTATACCTATTTTGCTCGCTATAAACAAAAAAGTACCTCAACCATCGCCAATCAGCTCGAAGGCAATCGGGTGGAATGGCTCGAGCGTATGTTGAAACGTGAAATGCGTATGCCGGATATCAGCAGCATTGGGATCTTGCAGCGTAATGTCACTTTCTTCGCCTCGACCACGATCTTTATTATCGCCGGCCTGTTAACGGTTCTAGGCTCCACCGACAAGGCGATTCCACTGCTGGAGGCGCTGCCGTGGATTGAGATTGATTCCAGAGCAGCCTGGGAGCTGAAGATTCTGATTCTGGTAATAAGCTTTGCCTATGCATTCTTTAAATTTACCTGGTCCATGCGGCAATACAATTTTGCTATCGTGCTATTTGGCTCGGCCCCAGATCTGGACGACCCTCTAAAAGACCGGGAGAACTATATCAAACAAACCAACTGGCTATTAGGTCGCGCCTCCCATTCCTTTAACTATGGTCTAAGAGCCTATACCTTCGCTTTAGCAACCCTCGGCTGGTTCTTTAACCCCATCGTTTTTATTATCGCATCCACTATTGTCGTTGCCGTGCTTTACCGTCGCGAATTTCATTCGGCGACCTTGGCCGCCTTGTACAATGCCAGCCATCATTCCAATGAAAAGCAGCTAAGCGATAACGGGTAATGGGTTATAATGAACGTAGGTGATCGAGGACTTGACCAAACTTTTTGATAGTCATGGTATGACGTGCATCGGTGGCGTAGCGTCCTTTAACCACAACCGTCGGCGCATATTGAATACCGTAATGTTCGGCCAGGGCTTCTGCCTGCTCGATCCGCTCATATAATGCACTGTCTTCCAACAGCTCGCTGACCGCCTCTTTGTCGTAGCCCAGCTCAATAACGGCTTCAAACAGCGCCTGTTGATCCCGCGGATCCAAGGTTCCTGCATCCACCAGCTGCTTTAACTTCAGCTCGGCATTCGGCTCCCCCTCCAACATACGCATCACGTAAAATACTTTAGCCGCCGGACGCCAATCCTGTCTTGCAATTAAAGGAACAACTTCAAAGCCTTCCAACTGCTGTGATAGTTCTGCTTCTATTTGACGGCACGAATCACAGCCAAGCCAGGTAAAAAATAAATTCTCATCTTCAGCTATAGGGACACCTTCTACCTGCTTGATTTCCCAATAATCCTTACCCTGCTGATACTCGGCAGAGTGCACCATCGATACCCAAGTAAACATCAGAACCATTAATAACTTATACATTGACCTAATTCCTATAAAATCGAGCTGAACCTGCTAAAAGTGCCAACTACTGACACAAAAAAGGCGACCCTTAAGTCGCCTTTTTACCCTGAACCTTGCGTCAGTTGCAAGTCAATTAGTGTAAACCCAACACAAAGTGGGCTACTGCTTCGATTTGCTGATCCGACATACGGATAGCAATATCACGCATGATAGCGTTAGCGTCATTATTACGCTCACCGTGTGAGAAGGCTTTTAACTGTTTGATAGTATAGTCAGGATGCTGACCAGAGAGGCTAGGGTAGCCCGCCAAGTTCAACCCTTGACCAGTGGCACCGTGGCATGCACTACAAGCTGGAACCTTACGCTCGGCATCGCCCTGGAAATAAACTTTCTTACCCAACTCCAGGAACTCTTTATTGACTGCACCCAGTTGAGTTTCCTGTGAGGCAAAGTACGCCGACAGATCAGCAATGTCTTCATCACTCAAATTTTGAACCATAGGAGCCATTGAAGGATCGAAACGGCCCTGACTTTGATCTTTCGCACCCGCTCTAAAGTCGGAAATTTGTTTCTCAAGGTACTTTTCACTTTGTCCAGCCAGTTTCGGCCACATTGGATTACCACTGTTGCCGTCCTGACCATGACACGCTGCACAAGTTGATGCTAATTCAGCACCTTTAGCAGCATCACCTGCTACTCCAGGAGCACTCCACGCCATAAAAACAAAAGCAAAAATAGCTAACTTTCTCATTCGGTTACCTACTAAAATATAAAAAATATCTGCGACTCATCAGCCGCTGACAAAATAAATCGAAAAGCTCGGTGAATTATAGGGAACTAACCGTTAAAATGCCAATATCCAAAGGCAAAAAATCCATTTTTATGCATTATCAACAGGCTAAATATTTACTTGGGGCAGCAAAACTGGCTCAGTTACCCACAGACGAAGGCATCGAAGTTGCTTTCGCTGGTCGTTCCAACGCTGGTAAATCCAGCGCCCTTAATGCTCTGACCCAGCAAAAAAGCTTGGCCCGAACCAGTAAGACGCCAGGGAGAACACAGCTGATTAACGTTTTTACCCTGACCGATAGTGCGCGCCTGATCGATCTTCCTGGCTACGGCTACGCCAAAGTCTCAGAATCCACCAAGCAATTATGGCAGGAAGAACTGTCCCGTTACCTACAAGAGCGCCGGTGTTTGCAGGGCCTCATTTTACTGATGGATATTCGCCACTTTCTTAAAGAAACCGATCAGCAAATCCTCGCCTGGGCACATGAAGTCGGACTCCCCGTGCATTGTTTATTGAGTAAAGCGGATAAACTTAAACAGGGCGCCAAGTCCAAAGCTCTGATGCAGTGCAAAAAGCAGTTAGAGACCATTCACCCGGAAGCGACGGTTCAGGCCTTCTCAGCCACCAAAAAGCATGGCCTTGACCAACTTTTAGCCAAACTGGATGCGTGGTACGCTAGTGCTGAGCCAAGCATCGAGCAAGAGGACTGAACTCAATGATAAAACAATTTCTACAAACTGTACTGACAGTATTTGTGATCTTTTTTAGCGCAGCCTCTTATGCCGCTGAACAAGAGCAGCCAAAGCAACAAGAACCCGCTTTACAAAAAACCAGTAATTATCAACCGCTCATCGAGCGCTATATACTGGATGAGTTAAAGTCCGTGCGTCAGGATCAACAGGCTTTACGTGCCGATATTGAAGAAAAGGTCGCGCACGCCCGTCTCGATGCGACCGATCGCGCCGTTCGCTATACCGCCGATACACTGAACAATATGTTCATTATCATCACCACCGCTGCGTCTATTCTGGTGATTATGGGTTGGCGCTCCATGCGTGACGTCAAGAGCAAACTCAATGAAGTCGTGGAAACCAAAATCAATGAACTAACCAGCGAGTACGAAGACAGGTTGCTCGAGCTTGAAAATAAAGTGAAGCGTCGCTCGCAGGAAATTATCGATGCTCAGGAAGACATATCCAAAGCCAACGAAATCCACTCGATCTGGATGCGGGCGGGTCTCGAAACCAACATGCACCAGAAAATAAAACTATACGACGAAATTCTGGCCATCAACCCCGAAGATATTGAAGCGCTGATCTATAAAGCCGATGCCGCTTATGAACTGGGTGATTACGAATGGGCCTTCAGCCTTGCCAATCGTGCGATTGAACAGGATGAAGAGTATGGTTTGGCCTACTGGCAACGCGCCTGTGCCAATGCTGCCAACGGTGCTGTGCAGGAAGCGATCAGCGATATCAAAATTGCCATAGAAAAGGCGCCCAAACTAGCCGACGAATTAGAACGAGAGCCTGCTTTCGAAGACCTACATAAACTGGAAGAGTTCGAAGCACTCATGCCTCAGGTTTGATTCTAATATCTAATAAAAAAGCCAGCTAAATGCTGGCTTTTTTATTTTACAAATCGAGTTCCAAAGGGAATTCAGAGTACTTATTCCAGTACCTGGTTGATAACATCTCAAAACTCCATACCTCTTTGAGCTCCTCGCTAACTTCACCCTCAAATAATGGATGATAGTTAAATTTGTGATTATTTGTCACATAGACTCTATCTTCTTCAATTTTAAATAAGTCGATCTCTCTGCGATTTAGTAAGAAACAGTCAGGGTTTCCTGCATCCGGTAAACATCCGTTAAAGCTTAAGTCTGTGTATCGCTCAACAATTAGCAATCCATCCTCAAGATGCCATAAAAGCGGATCCTTCTTATACTCATCCGCTTCAGCAATCCCATTGCCGTTATTGTCGTGCCCTCTGATCCAGTCTCCTGCACCACCAGCTTTTAAATGCAAGACAAATGAAAGTTCATCTCTTGTTATCTCGTAAGGAAGATCATAGAATCCGATAACTTCTTCCTCGGTCCAAAGTGTAGATTGGTTTCTTTTACCTGTATACCCAGTTATGAAACCAAGAAAATCACCGCCTATAGCATTTATTGTTACACCGACAAAATCGTCACGGTACTTTTCAATAGTAATGACTGCATTTGCTAAATTCAGTACCAAATTAGAGTTATTATTAATTCCCCAGCTCCCACTACCTAACTCTGAATGAGTATCTGTAACCGTGCCATTCTCGTTCAGTGTAAAGCTACCAGCTTCCTTTGTAATATCATTATACAAGTCACCATAAGATGTATTGTAAGTAACTAACTCATGTAGCATTTCCGCATTAAGTGGAAGCATCATCGTGCCAGGCGTCTCACTCAACTCCGCAGGTTTCAATGTTTTTGCCATTAAAGCCAATCCTGAAGTATCAAATGGCTCATCTGGATAGTAATTTGGATACAATGAACTTTCGTAGTGGTAGTATCCGATCGTACGAACTATAACCAAGTCGAAAGTAGCAAAAGATTGGACCAGATCATACTCCTTGCTGCTATAGACTTTATGCTTTATAAACTGAGCATCAAAGCCACCGACATCTTTCATTACCGCTGATTCAGTAATGGTCTTTTCTTCAAGCTCGGCATTTATCTTCCCATCCACTATGGTTGCATAAGCTCCCTGAACAACAGTTTCATCCAGATATTGGTTATTATCAAAATCTATTTTTTGAGCAGCGTAGTTCAAAGCACCGGTCAAGGGTGCATAAAAAGATGGTTGCTCTGAGTAGGTGTTACGATTTCTTAACTGCTCAATAATTGTTGAACTCGCAGTGTTAAAGTCTGATCCATATGAGTCTTTTATCTCTGCTAAAAACTCTCTGGCCATAAACTCACTAGAAGCCAACTCCCATGTCGTAGCAGTGCCCGCTGGCAACTCAAACTCTGGGTTGGTATCTGACTGTTCAACAATCAACTTAATTCCTGCTGCTAAGCTTACAATGTCATAACCAGAATAATTTTTTAGGCTGGCTTGGTAAGTTGCTCTATCAGCTGGCAATTGATTACCGTTATTGATGGTCGCTAATGCAAGCATCGCTGTCGCTGTTTCCGAAATCTCAAGTGGCAGGTACTCATCACTGGTTACAACACTATCGCTACCAGCACTATCCACTAGAGCTGAAACACTACCAATTGCCGACTTGAGGCTAACAAAGCCCTGTGCTCCCACTCCTTTAGCAGAAAGAATAGCGAACTCATTATCTGTATCAGCATCTTCATCAAACTCAATAGTAAGTTCATACTGACCATCGGAGCCTGCGGTAGTTGAGAAGTCTTGGCCGAAAACTGTGATGCTAATTTCTGCATTTGCTATCGGTTCCTCCGTAGCAAATCCCCGCATGGTAAGCTTCTCTTCATTAACCGGTGATACAACAACTTGCACTGTATCTTTAGCCGTTGCACCTTCGTTATCTTCAACAATTAATTCGAATTCTAAGGTTAGTTCAGTCTTAGCCACAGGAGCAGTGAACGTTAAATTTGCAGTATCCGCTGCAGCAAGCTCTACAGCCTCACCAGAAGTCTGAGCCCAGCTGTAGCTTGAGACAGAACCATCGCTGTCTGAACCAGAGCCCTCTACTGTAACTTCTGTTTGTTCATCAACGGTCAGATCTTGACCAGCATCGGCTGTTGGTTTCTGGTTGGTCGGCTCAGAATCGTCAGAGCCCCCACCCGAGCAGGCTGCCACAGTTAGCGCTAAAAAAGATAATGATAGAAAACGCGAAATGCCTTTATTCATTATTTTGTCCTTTATGATTTGTCGTTAATATAATTTTTCGCGCGGTATATTAACCGAAATGAGAAATTATAACTAGTTCAAATTTTGAACGGACTAAATAAAAAACATACAGATATAAAAAAAGGGGTGGCCTGAGGGAACATAGGCACCACCCCAAATACGCAATCCAGCTTGGGGAGGCCGAATTGCAAAGTCCCGCTGAAAGGAGGGAGTCGCGGGGAGCACTTCATTGTGCTCAGTAACATAGACCCTCGTATAGATGGTTTGTTTCAAGAATTTTGTAAGGTTGTGTAAAGAAAATTTCAAAGTGTGAAACTAAGCGACGTTAGCACCAGAAAACGGCACTATGTCACACGTAAAGCGATAAATGGCGCAAGTTAGTGCGCCTCTTCCCAGTTATCGCCCACACCAACGTCAGCGATCAGAGGCACAGACAGTTCGGCCACATCAGCCATCAGCTGAGGAATCTTTTGCTGTGCTAAACTCAGGTACTGCTCCTCGACTTCAAACACCAGCTCATCGTGCACCTGCATGATCATTTTAATCCCCGGTTGGGACAGTAACCACTGATCCACTTCGATCATGGCTAACTTAATAATGTCTGCCGCACTACCCTGCATCGGTGCGTTGATCGCGGTGCGCTCGGCAGCTTTACGACGCATGCCATTTTTCGAATGTATTTCGGGCAGATACAGACGACGACCGTAAAGGGTTTCGACATAACCCTTATCCGCTGCTTTGGCGCGGGTATTATCCATGTAGGCCTCCACGCCCGGGTAACGAGCGAAGTAGGTATTGATATAATCCTGTGCCGTATTGCGATCGGTACCAATCTGCTTGGCCAAGCCAAAGGCCGACATACCATATATCAAGCCAAAATTAATCGCTTTGGCGTCCCGACGCTGGTTATCGGAAACCTCTTCTAACGGTACATCGAATACCTCCGATGCAGTGGCCGCATGCACATCCAGGCCATCCTCAAATGCTTTTAACAGTCCTTTGTCTTGCGACAGGTGAGCCATAATACGCAGTTCAATTTGAGAGTAATCCGCTGCCAGCACCTTACAGCCTTCTGGTGCAATAAATGCAGTACGGATACTACGTCCTTCCGGAGACTTTATCGGGATATTCTGCAGGTTCGGCTCCGTCGAAGACAAACGGCCCGTCGCAGCAATGGCCTGATGGTACGACGTATGAACGCGCTTGGTTTGTGGGTTGATCATTTGTGGCAGCTTGTCAGTATAGGTCGACTTCAGTTTACTCAAACCGCGGTGCTCAAGGATTCGTTTTGGCAGAGGGTAATCCAGCGCCAGCTCTTGCAACACTTCCTCTGCTGTCGAAGGTTGGCCTTTTGGCGTTTTCTTGATGATCGGCAGTTCCAGCTCTTCAAACAAAATCGCCTGTAACTGCTTAGGTGAGCCCAAATTAAACTCTTTGCCTGCGATATCAAAGGCTTCCGCTTCCAGCTCTTTCAACCGCTTTTCAAATTGTCGACTTTTCTCCAGCAACAACTTACCATCGACCAGAACACCGTTTCGCTCTACCTTTGAGAGAATGCTCAACAACGGTATTTCAATATGTTGGAACACTTGGGTCGGGCCTTCTTCCTTCTTTAACTCAGCCCATAACTTCTGATGCAACTTCATGGTAATGTCAGCATCTTCCGCGGCATAGGGTGAAGCTTTTTCCAGCTCGATCTGATCGAAGGTTAACTGGTTCTTGCCTTTACCAGCAATTTCCTCGAACTTAATATTGGCATGGTTTAAGTGCTTTAACGCCAACGAATCCATATCATGGCGGCTCGCTACCGAATTTAAGCAATAAGACTCGAGCATGGTATCAAATTCAATGCCCCTCAGCTTAATATCGTAGCGCGCCAACACACTCATATCGTATTTCAGGTTCTGCCCAACCTTTTTCACCTCTTCACTTTCCAACAGAGGCTTTATCGTCTTCAACACATCATCCCTGTCCAGCTGTTTTGGCGCGCCCATATAACTGTGAGCAAACGGCAAGTAGGCGGCTGCGCCATTATCTAAAGCGAACGACATGCCTACCAGTTCCGCTTCCATATAATTCAAGCTGGTGGTTTCAGTATCGAAGGCGAATAAATCCGCTTTCTTTAACTTTTCCAGCCACTTGTCGAAGTCTTTCTGCTCTAAAATTGTTTCATACTTACTGCGGTCGATGCCTGATTCTTCGGCTTCTTCTTCGGCTATTTCCTCACCACCTTCCTTCAACACTTCGGTTAACCAACGACGGAACTCCATTTTGCCGTACAACTCTTTTAATTCACCCAGGTCCGGCTTATTTAAGGTTAGCTCTTCAGGTTTGTAGTCCAGCTCACAGTCCAGCTTGATGGTCGCCAGTTCGTAAGACAGCGGCAACTGCGGTAAAGCTTCGCGCAGATTTTCGCCAATTTTGCCACCAATTTTATCGGCATTTTCCATGACGCCATCCAGTGAGCCGTACTCATTCAACCACTTAACCGCGGTTTTCGGCCCACATTTATTGACACCAGGAATATTATCAACCTTATCCCCGACCAGCGCTAAATAATCGATAATCTGCTCCGGCTTCACACCAAACTTCTCAATCACGCGCTCATAATCAGTGATCGGGTGATTCTTATCCATGGTGTTAATCAGGGTCACGTGCTGACTGACTAGTTGCGCCATATCCTTATCGCCTGTCGAGATCAGTGTTTCACGCCCCTCAGCGCACGCCTGCTTGGCCAGAGTGCCAATCACATCATCCGCTTCGACACCATCGATCACCAGCAACGGCAACCCCATGGCTTCAACGATCTGATGGATGGGCTCAATCTGCTGGCGCAGGTCTTCCGGCATTGGCGGACGGTTAGCCTTATATTCTGGGTACAGGTCGTTGCGGAAGGTTTTACCCTTTGCATCAAAGACCACCGCCATATGGCTAGGCTGGTATTCGTTAATTAAGCTTTTCAACATATTAATCACGCCAAACACGGCTCCGGTCATCATACCTTCCGAATTTGTCATACGCTGTAATTGCGGCACATGATAGGCACGGAATAAATAAGACGAACCATCGACGAGGATAAAAGGGGTTTGTTGTTTTGACATGATTAATTGCTGTTTTTCGGAATTCAATTAAGTTTAACGTAACTTAGTTAACAATCCTATATGCCCATAAAAATAAGCCCCGGCTGATCGAGTCTTCCGGTTATTTTTTGGTCATAACCCGCGGCTTGCCTCGCTGCGTAATCGTTAACTGAGTTTCTTCCGTATTGAACTCAATAACGATATCGGCCATATCAAACTTGAAGGTGGTCTGGTTCACCGCTGTCAGCGGAAATGCGGGTTGCCCCGTTGCCTGAGCATATAACTCCTCATCTTTAATCATCACCTGCAATTTAAGATGAAATGAATCTGATGCATAGGTACCTGTATATTGCTCTAACGTTTTCAACGGAACCTTTACGACGTCTTTGCTAGCATCCTCAGTAACTTTAGTAAAAATATCGGCCCGACCCGCCTGCTTAATCTCAAACTGCACACCATCCGCATCAAACTGTATTTCGATACCCGCTTTAGCATACTCAAAGCGCTCATTGTCAATTGCCGTTAACGGAAATCCTCCCTGTCCTGTAGCCTGACCGTACAACTTTCCATCAACCAAACGGATTGAGATATCTAGCGGATGAGTAGTACTCTGATAGTTACCGACAAACTGCCGCAACTGTTCGACCGACAAACTGAACTCTTGACTAAACGTCGGTACATCAACTGCCTTGCCAAAATAGGCATCCAGCATCACGTTATAAATCTGTCGTACATCGTGATTGAGGCCATTACTTAACACCACAGCGGTTATTTGGTGATCAGGATAATAGGAAACATGAGAAATAAAGGCTTCGATACCACCATTATGCCAATACCCTTGCAACTCTTTATTGTCCAGCTGATATTGAGTGCCAAAGATACCCTTCCCAAAGCCGTCATCCAAACGGATCATCTGCTGCAAACTGCTTTTTTTGATCAGTCTCCCCGAAAACAAAGCCTGCATAAAACGGTTTAAATCTGCCGGGGTCGACACCAGGGCCCCAGCCGAATAAGCTACCGACATATCCCACTCAGGCACTTTTACCCACTCTTTAAATAGCTGATAGGAATAAGCTTCGCCATTATCCGGATCAATTCTCCCACCCAGGAACGTATTCTCCAATGCTAATGTCTCAACGATCCTTTCATGCACTACTTCCGCGAAAGGTTTACTTTCTATGTCTTCGATAATAAAACCTAACAGTAAGTAATTACTGTTACTGTAAGCACCTTTCTCTCCAGGTTTAAAATCCGACTCGAAACTTTCGAGCTTGCTCAGAAGGAAAGTCTTGTCTTGAGGCTTCTGATGATAGGTTAAAAAGTCAGGATCAGCGGTATAGTTGTGTATTCCCGAATGATGGTTCAGTAATTGTTTAATAGTGATAGTTTCTGCATTGACCACTTCAGGATAAAACTCTGACAAGTTCGTATCCAGAGTAAGACGTTTTTCTTCGATCAACTGGAATACAATGGCAGCAGTAAAAGTTTTTGTAATGGAGCCAATCTTGTATTTATATTGCTTATGGGTTAACTCCGAAACCTTTCCACGAGGCTCAACCGTTGCTCGGTATAGCTCACGCCTCCCCTTATAAAGAGCAACGCTGCCAAGAAACCGATTATGGTTGGCTAATGCCTCAAAATAGGGATCCAACTGCTCTGTAACAGTGATCGGTTTCGTTTCTTTCGCGCTGATAGGTTCAGCTATACTAAGGTTTATACCACTAAGAATAGACAGCGCCGCTAGCGATACAGCTGCTGTTTTAATCATTTTTATCCACATAGAGAGACTCCTTGTTACTACTTCGTTAGACTAACCCATTTACCCGACTGAAAATAACCAATGGTTCTTTTATTTAACGCACAACTTTGAAAGTTATTCCTTCGCCATTTGTCTCTGCTAAATCTTAACCGCCAGATTGGATCTTTTCCATTAATTACAGTATCTTTGCTTTTCGGTATTTGTGGATTTTTTCCACAAGAGCACCTTTTCTGTGGATAACTTTGTGCAAAAGTTTCTGAAAACATGACAAATACTGTAATAACAAGACATTTTTAGCTATGGGGATCAAAAATCGTCTTGCAAAACTAAATATATCAACAGGTTAAGAAGCCAAATAAAAGCGCCACTTTAATTAATAGCTATTTGGCACTATAACTAGCCTGTGGATAACTTGCGGAATAACCGCTCACTAAGCACGAAATAAGAGTAATAAATGCTTAAAACTGCGACCCTTAAAACGCTATCATTTTTAGATAATATCACCGAGTGGACAGGGCGACTGATTTCCTGGCTCACGCTGTTCATGGCACTGACCGTGATTCTCGTTCTAATCCTTCGTAACTGGTTTGACTTAAGCGCAATCGCGCTTCAGGAATCGGTGACCTATATGCACGCAGCAGTCTTTATGTTGGGAGCGGCTTTTGCGCTCAAGCACAATGATCACGTCAGGGTCGATGTCTTCTATCAGAGTTTTTCACCGCGCAAGAAAGCGCTCGTTAATATGTCAGGTTTTGTATTACTACTACTGCCCGTTTGTCTATTCATTTTTATCTACTGTAAAGATTATGTGCTGTTCAGCTGGGCGTTACGGGAAGATTCCAATCAACCTGGCGGTATTCCATTCATGTATTTGTTGAAAAGTCTCTTACTGGCAATGCCAGTGGCGCTGATTCTTCAGGGATTTGCCGACTTCTTAAAATGCCTGGCCTACCTGTGTGGCTGGATAGAAGTACCTCAATTGCTGGAAAGCTCACACGACAAGGAGGCCACTCATGCTTGAGTTAATGCCTCTTTTATTATTTCTGGCCGTCTGTGCCGTATTACTATGGGGCTATCCGGTAGCCTTTTCTCTGGCCGGCACCTCGCTGGCCTTCGCCGCCATTGGCGCCATAACGGGTATGATTGAGCCGATTCAGCTCAACTTTATGGCCGGTCGCTTATTTAAAATTATGGATCGAAGCACACTCATCGCAGTGCCTTTGTTTATCTTTATGGGATTAATGCTGGAGCGAACCAAAATAGCCGAAGACCTACTCGAATCCATGGCCACACTCTTCGTAAAATTGCGCGGTGGTATGGGGTTCGCCGTCACCATTGTCGGCATGTTGCTCGCCGCCAGTACCGGCATTGTTGGCGCGACAGTCGTCACCATGGGATTATTGTCGCTTCCTGCCATGCTTAAGCGCGGGTACAAACCCGAGTTAGCCACGGGTGTGATCTGCGCCTCAGGAACCTTAGGGCAAATTATCCCCCCTTCCATTGTGCTGGTCTTACTCGGCGATGTACTGGCCAACGCCATGACCGAAGCCAAAAGCCAGGGGCTTGAAACGGAGCAAGTGGCATCGATTGGTGATCTGTTTATGGGCGCCGTGATCCCGGGCATGTTATTGGTAGTTGGTTACATGCTGTATATCGCCTTTGTCGCCTGGCGCAAACCGCAAGCAGCGCCGGCGATGGAGATTGAGCAGTCGGAATTGCGCCATGCCATGTGGCGTGCACTGAAAAGTTTATCGTTACCTCTTATCTTAATTGTCGCCGTACTCGGTTCAATCCTCTACGGCATCGCCACGCCGACCGAAGCTGCGGCTATCGGTGCTTTTGGCGCGATACTTTTGGCGACCATGCGAAAACAACTCACGCTGTCACGATTGAAAGACGTCATGCAGTCCACCGTTAAAACCACCAGCATGGTGTTTCTGATTCTGATCGGTGCATCCATCTTCTCTCTGGTGTTCCGCATGTACGGCGGCGATGAAATGATCCGAGCATTCTTTACCGATCTCCCGGGCGGTCTCTTTACCGCACTGTTGATCATCATGATCGTGATGTTCCTGCTGGGCTTTATCCTCGACTTTATCGAAATCACTTTTGTTGTGGTGCCAATCGTTGGCCCGGTATTACTGATGATGGGGGCCGATCCAGTTTGGTTAGGTATACTGATTGCGATTAATTTGCAGACCTCATTCCTGACACCGCCCTTCGGTTTCGCTCTGTTTTATCTACGCGGGGTTGCACCGAAACAAATTCGCACAGCGCAAATTTACCGTGGCGTGATTCCCTTTATTGGCATACAGGCAGCGGTACTGGCGATGATTGCATTCTGGCCAGAGCTTTCTACCTGGCTTCCATCGGCACTTGGTTAGGACAATAACACTCAATGAACAACAACCCTATCGGTATTTTTGACTCAGGTGTCGGCGGCTTATCGGTTTATCAGGCCGTGCGTAAACATTTACCTAAGGAAAGCTGTGTTTACTTTGCAGACTCGGCTTACGCTCCATACGGCAAATTGCCACGAGAAGAACTGCATAAACGATGTCAACACATTGCAGACTACTTTATCGAGCGTAATGTTAAAGCCATGGTGATTGCCTGCAATACCGCAACGGCGTTAATGGCTGACTGGTTAAGAGCCGAATACGACTTACCTATCATCGCCTTAGAGCCGGCCATTAAGCCAGCAGCGTCGCTAACCCGAAGTGGGCATATTGGCGTCTTTGCAACAGAAAACACGCTACACAGCGAACGCTATCAGCGACTCGTTGCGCAATATGCTCGAGATACATCCATTCACCAAGTAGCTTGCCACGGCTTTGTCGAACAGGTTGAAAAAGGTGAACTGGATAGCCCCAAAACCCTCGCGCTTATAAAGCAGTATTTGCAGCCATTATTGGAGTATAAAGTCGACACTCTGGTACTAGGTTGTACTCACTATCCTTTCCTTGCTTCGAGCATCAAAAAAGTTGCAGGTGCGGCATCACTCAAATTGCTCGATACTGCCGAACCCGTATCGCTACAATTAACCCGGGTTTTAGCCAAGCATGACTTATTTAATGAGATCGCTTTACAAAACGATCAGTTTGTTACCAGTGCTTCACCAAGTGAAGCGCAAACTATCTTTACCAAACTGCTCAATCGTCCAGTCAAAGTTCAACAGGGCTAATACACTGGCTACCACATAAAAGCAGCTACGCCATTCAGCGCTTTTACTTAAGTATTTATCCAGATCAAAACTTTAGACAGAAAAATCCATTTATATTGATCAAGCATTTTAGTCCCTCAAACTGTGTGTTAGTAGGGATTAAAAATAGGCTAGATTAAGACCCCACTCTTATTGCTTATAGCACCATAAAGCTTCTCCTTAGCTTCGAGATACGGCATAAATTCTTTATCTTTGCCGAGTATGTTAAACACCATGTCGGGGGTGATGGCGTTTTGGGTGGCTTTTTCTTGTTCGGGGAGAAGCATTTTCGGTTTGCCCCAGTTCATCATCCAGTGCCAGCAGCCGTCGGCTAAGACGTTGGGGATATAAAACGCGAGTCGCACAGGCACGAGGATAGTTTTAATGACTTGTAGCGTCATTGGTTCGTTCTGGCGATACGGTGGAAACGGCCAGTGGTAACTAACGGCTTCGCGGAAGCTGATAGAGGTTCGAGTAGTTTTACTGGATAGTGGGTAATAGAGTCGCTTTGGAACGTCCAAACCTTCAGGGCCATTTTCCATAAACTCACACAGATATTCCCAAACTTTTTCACAACCATCATAGGTTGTATCAGAGAGTAAGCCTTCCATCATGGCTTTGCCTTTCAATTTTTTTTGTTGAGAGGTTAAAGGTTTGCCGTTGAGGTTACGCACGGGCTTTAGGTCTAATTCAATAATCGCATCGTTCATCACCACAGCGCCTGATAGCGTTGTCATATTCTTAATGCGTCCTTTGATGTTATTCCATGGCGACTCAAACACCAAGCCCGAAACCACTTTACGAACCACTTGATTTTTTCTATCAAAAATTATTGGAGATTCGCGTTTCAACATCCAAGCGTTCCAGTAGGAAAAACCAGGCCCCATTGCAATTCCAAACACAATAATAGCGGACATCAAAAGTAATCCAAACCTTATATGCTCAGTGATACCAGTTCCTTTACCGAAACTTTCTAAGGTTTCCTTTGATAGATCTATTAATATATATATATCTAAAGGCAAGAAGATAAGTAAGAAGCCGAACCATCCTGCAAACCCATAAATCGCATGAGCGTCACCAGCAAAGCTCCTAACTTGTAGATAGTTATCATTGATGGTTTGCAGTTTATGTTCGATCCGCTTTGGTTGATCAAATCGTGTGTTTCGACTGAGTTTTGTTTGCATAAATCGAGTGAAACGTCCTTGTCCTTTGTACTATGGAAACAATCTTGCCTTGGCTTCGAGGTAGGGCATAAATTCTTTATCTTTGCCGAGTATATTAAACACCATGTCGGGGGTGATGGCTTGTTGCGCGGCTTTTTTTTGTTCGGGAAGTAGCATTTTCGGTTTACCCCAGTTCATCATCCAGTGCCAGCAGCCGTCGGCTAAGACATTGGGAATATAAAAAGCGAGTCGCACAGGCACGAGGATAGTTTTAATGACTTGTAGTGTCATTGGCTCGTTCTGGCGATAAGGTGGAAACGGCCAGTGGTAGCTCACGGCTTCGCGGAAGCTGATAGAAGTACGCGTGGTTTTACTCGATAAAGGGTAATAGAGTCGTTTCGGTACGTCCAAACCCTCGGGACCGTTCTCCATAAACTCACACAGATATTCCCAAACTTTTTCACAACCATCATAGGTTGTATCAGAGAGTAAGCCTTCCATCATGGCTTTGCCTTTCAATTTTTTTTGTTGAGAGGTTAAAGGTTTGCCGTTGAGGTTACGCACGGGCTTTAGGTCTAATTCAATAATCGCATCGTTCATCACCACAGCGCCTGATAGCGTTGTCATATTCTTAATGCGTCCTTTGATGTTATTCCAAGATGACTCAAACACCAAGCCTGAAACCACTTTACGAACTACTTGGTTTTTCCTGTCAAAAATTATCGGAGATTCGCGCTTTAGCATCCAAGAGTTCCAATAAGAGAAACCAGGACCCATTAGTGTAAAAAATAGTATTGTGAATATAAATATGGTTACCATATCGCTATCAATGCCTGTATCGGTGAATACAAATGTATTTGCAATAGCTATAAAAAAAGGGGTTCCTAAGGTTAAGTAGAACCACCATCCTGCAAATCCATAAGTCGCATGAGCATCGCCAGCAAAGCTCCTAACTTGTAGGTAACTATCATTGATGGTTTGCAGTTTGTGTTCGATCCGCTTTGGTTGATCAAATCGTGTGTTTCGACTGAGTTTCGTGGTTATCATATACTTTTGAATATCTCTTTCTTTGTGTTTTAGCCGTCTAAAAATAGGTTGCTAGTCACTTTTGTGTTTAGCGTGGTTTTATTCGGCCAGTAATCAACCTGTAGGCGTACTGAGTCAGCAGCGGATTGCTTGAGTGGCTTGTCAATATAGAGCACTAGCCCTGACTCGTGGTAAGCATGACTCAGCACCGTAACGCCTGTATCCGTATTGAGAACAGTCGCTTGGTTGTAATCCTCTTCATCCACCGACCATTCATCATAAGCATACAGATTGACTTCTGCTGTGCTGTTATTCATGTCATAGCCTGGTAAAAATACAAGGAAATACACTCTGTCTTCCCAGCCGTAGTTTTCGTGCCAATCTGTTTCTGCGTACTTGCTTACTCCTTTACCCTGCATACTCTCTGGGAGTTCATCCAGTTTACGCGCCGAGTAGCAAACCGCAGCGTAACCTTGAGCTTCTTGGTCGACTGATGAGTAAGGAGATCCTACTTTAGTTTCGTTAACCCCAAGGCAGCTACGATTAAGCCAAATCTGAAATGGGGTATTGGTGGTGTCTTCTTTTTCAAACAAACAGAATATTCCAACACCGATTAGCAAAGCACCTGCTAATACCCAGCCTAGTCCTGGCAAGCTCCCTGCAATTATACCAGCGGTCATCATAATGCCACCAGCACCTAGAGTTGCTCCAGCGGCAAAAGACCATTTTGCAGCGTCTTTGTCGCCTTTTGAGTTTAATTGAAATCCGTTCCATACATGAGTACCAGCTTCAATCAAGGCTCCTCCAAACCCCGTAAATCGTATAAAGGCTTTGCTGGCAAGGACTTTGAAGATAGTGTTTTGAGCCGCACGAGCAACAATTTGATTGGTTGGAATGGTTTTGTTGGCAATACCACGTAAACCAAGAGCCGTTTCGCCAAAAGCACCCGCAAACCCCATTAATGCGGAAAGCATATTAGCAGCGTTAAGGCCGCTTTTGTTTTCGCTGAAGCTGCTGATGGCACTGGAAAGATTGATGTAATGAAAATACGACACGATAGCGCCGAGCGGTAACTTACCGATTTCCCGCAGCAGGTTTGCGGACATTTTGGGTGCTACTTTGGTGGCGGTGGAGGTTTCCGTTAACGTTAGAGTGCCGTTATTGTTAACCAGTCTGGTTTTTATATTCGAGCTGGACGTTGGTGCTCGGCGTTTAGCTTGATTGATCCATTTGCTGGTTTTGGTCGTTATTGAGTGGTTCTGTACGCTCGCTTTACTGAGGTTATAGCGTGCGCCGAGCATTTGCATGGCAACTTGCGTTTTGTTCGACGACAGTTGCTTACCCAGCGTGTCAAAAAAATTCTCGCTCCACTTGACCGACGTATCGAGTTTTCTCATGCCGTAAGAGACGACGGCTTTGGTGGTTATTTCGGTGGCTTTGGTATAAGGAAACATCTTGTGTAAATTTTCAAGCCCTGTCGTAGCGCCACCGAGAATATCGCCTGCGCTATCGAGCTTGTCTTTAAACACCGAGAACTCTTCTTTAAAAGGATCAAAAGGTGCGATGGACTGATAGATTAAGCTGTTGGGGTCGTCCATCCAGCCGTCGAGGAGCTTGT
>NZ_JACNML010000014.1 GCF_020005365.1 Kangiella shandongensis
CGACTACATCGAAATGTTTTACAATGCCAAGCGACGACATGGTAACAATGATGATGTGTCACCAGTCGAGTTTGAAAAGAACTATTTTATGAAGCTAAAAGGTATCTAGAAAACTTGGGGCGATTCAGATAGCTTTGAAGTTAGATAGCTCAAAACCATCTATGGGCTTGAAGAAATTGATGCGACAGTTTCTGTATCCTCCACAACCTAGTCTTTTAGCTGCAAAGTCATACATATGGGCTAAAGTGTACTGTGCTACAGGATCACCTTTTTCTGCTCTTGCCTTTATGTGAACGAAGGCCTTTTTGAGCTCCCCACTATAGAAGTGCTTTATAGCAGTTGTATCTTGCTGATCAATGTCTTCCCATGAGTTAAAACCTTTAGCCCCAGCAATGAAAAGGAGTGAAACCAATATTATTATTTTCTTCATAAATAGAATCTTAGTTTAGTATGCTAAGTATTTATTTGTAATTAACATTTACTTTGGGGCATTACTATATTTTTTGCAACTATTTAAGCCAGCCTCCCACTTTGCTTTGTCATCCATAAAAATATGCGCTGTCGGTTTAATAGGTATATCATCATCCAGGCATCCAGCAGGGACGACAATTAACTTACCTCCGGCAACTTCAGTCGGTACTGCCGAACCACAGCTAGTACAGAAACTTCTGGCGTGGCGCGTTTCGGGCAGGAGATAGGTTTTTATCAGTTCTTTGCCTGATAACCAATTAATGGTGGCGGTACTGGAGAATAAATTGGCAGCGTGAGCAGTCCCCGTTCCTTTGCGACAGCGCGAACAGTGGCACAAAAAGAATTTGTCGAAGTCGCCATCGATCTCGAACTGGATCTTACCGCATAGACATGAGCCTTTGTTTGACATTTCGCACTCCTTGAATCGTGGTTATAGAAACACCATACCACTATTGTTCTGAAAAATTCGATTTTTGAAGCAGAAGTGGTGTTAACAACAAAAGCATTATCGCCCCATTGATATACAAATGGGAAGAGACAGCAAAGTATAGTGAATAGGCAGTATCCAGAATCACCCAGACTAGAATCGCAAAGACCATAAACCACCAGTCTTTTGATGTTCTGTTTTGAAATGCTTTACCAACGCTGTAATAAAACAATAGCCCCCAGCTGGCAACGGTGGGACCGAAAACACCGATTAGAAACTTCATGGAGTTTAGGTCGCCTTGCGGGAATGCTTCCAACAGGTGAGCAAAATAGGAGCCAGCGATTGGTGTGAATACCATAATCGGTAATAGTAGGCCGCCAATGATATGAATCACGGCAATGGACTTCAGCCATTTCTCTGTAAACATCATCCCTTTAACCTTCCTCAGATAAGGCCAGCTCGACAGCTGCCGAGGCGTGGATGGCTGCAGTATCGTAAAGTGGGACAGAAGTATCTTCGGGTTTTACCAGCATCGCTATTTCGGTACATCCTAGAATAATTGCTTCAGCCCCTGCTTGCTTTAAGTTATCAATGATATCGAGGTAGGTCTCTTTTGAACTCTGATTGATTTCACCTCGACACAGTTCGTTATAGATTATCTCATGCACCTGTTTACGTTCCTTTTCCTGTGGAACCAAGACTTCAATCCCAAACTTATCCGTTAAGCGCTTTTTATAGAACTCCTGTTCCATAGTGAACTGGGTGCCCAGTAGGCCTACTGATTTGATGCCGTTCTGAACGAGTTGTTGTCCCGTGGTATCGGCGATATGAAGTAGCGGTATATTGATCGCTGTTTCAATTTCGGGGGCGACCTTGTGCATGGTATTAGTGCAAATCAGCAGAAAGTCAGCACCTGCTTTTTCGACGGACTGTGCTGCTTCGGACAATATATCAGCGGTTTTTTGCCACTCACCTTGATGTTGCAAATGTTCAATCTCAGCGAAGTTCACGCTATATAAACATATCTTGGCTGAGCTAAGACCGCCCAGGCGCTGCTTAACCTCCTGGTTAATCGCTTTGTAGTAATTTGCTGTGGATTCCCAGCTCATGCCGCCGAGGAGGCCAATGGTTTTCATTTGTTATTTTCCCATAGCTAGATATAGGTATAACTATACAGCAGAAAAGTTAGCTATTGGGTACTTACTGGCACTTCTCAGTCGAGAAATCTTGGTGTCCTCTATCTGGCCAGCAAGACCAACTTTCTTGAGCTTCGGTAAAGATTAACTTACCACTTTGATTATTTTTTATGGTGAACAGATATTTATAGCTACTGATGGAGTCGTCGCCTGGAACATTTAAGTTTGTGATAGATACAAGGTAACTATTTTTTTTCTTGTCTTTAGATATGCTAAGAGTCAGTTCTTGAGAGGATGGCTTTATAAAGTTCAGCTGTTCTAGTAAGCCCGGAAGGCTGTAAGTTGGTGGAGTGGTACTTTGAAGCGTTAGTAACTCTTGATTGAGTTGTTCAACATCTAAGTTCTTCATCTGATCTGAATTATTCGAGCTGCAGCTAAATATGCCAAATGTTAAACTAGCAATTATCAATAATTTCTTTAACATGAACATGTCTTTATTACCTTTATGATTCTTTCTTGAAAAGTTTTTGGCGTATATCCTCTATCGGCTCATACAGGTAATCACCAGGACATACTGTCCCCTTACCACCTCTATCTATTTCTTTATGCATTAAAACCTTGTTAACAAGGTATTTCTTTTGCAAACCTTCAAGTAATTCTACTAAAGCATTTTTTTGCTTTTCGGGAAAACTTGTTTCAGAAGCCCATTCAAACCAGTTGTCTTTTACGTGGTAATCACCTTGTAACACTATGCCAATCTTTCCCCAGTCTGGATCGGCTAAGGCCCCTTTTTTCTTCCCAACTCCGGCATGGCTTCCCATAACCTCTAGTGGCCGGCCTTCGAATATTCGACCATTGCCAAAAATAAAAAAATGATAGCCTAGAGCAGCATACCCCTGGCTCTTATGTTTAGCTTCGTTGCTCCTAATATCATAACTGTTATTAGTATGATGAATGACTACAGAGTTGAGGTAACTCTTAAGAGATTTTTTTTCAGTGTTATAGTATATAACTTCATTTTCCCATATGGGGTTAGAGGCCCCCCAAGCCTTTCGACCTGCGACTTGTGTTTTTCCAATCGTCATTGAGGTGTGTTGCCAAGGTTCTATGCTAACGACACTGTTTTTTTGGTTGCGCTTTTGCCAGTTTTCCGGTGAAGTTTTGACGGTAAAGTATGACTGTTCCATTTTATAACCTAATAATCCTTTTGTTTGATACAGAACCTTATCCTGAATCAATTGGGTTTTCTGTGATAAATCTCAAAAAAGTTCAGAGAAAACGGTCTGTAATATCCTTCGTTGGAATCATACAGTAATTGTGTTTCCCGAACAGTGTATAGCGATTGAGTGCGATACGATCGTAAATCCAGTCTCTAAAGCTTAGCGGAAAGATTCGAAATATTCTAAGCCAAGGCCAAGGTGCTTTAAGATCGTTGATGACTTCAAAGAATGCTTCAGAGCGATAGTAAGGCATTCCATCCTTCAATAGGACCATGGTCTGGTATTCTTTTGTTGGTAATCCGAGGAACTGTAGCAGTTCTTGTCCTTTAGGGGACTGCACTGAACAGAATTTGAAATGCGCCCCAGGATCACGTTTTATGACAAAGGGTACCCATCTAGAGCATAAGACGCACTCACCATCGAAAAGGATTACTGAACTCATAGGTCTATCATAACGAAAAATCAGGTTGCACAATAACTTAATTACTGGTCGGTGCCAACTTAGGTGATAAATTATGTTAAAAATGTTTACTCTAGCTCCAGGCTATAGATTTTAGACTTATCCAGAACTTATCCACAGACTTATTGTATTGCCTAAAAACTGTTAGTATATAAAATAGTTTCAAGTAGGCTTATTGGGTTTACTTGTATAACTTAGCCATCCAACTTAATAATTAGAAGCAAATCATGCTATCAGCACAACAAACTGACAATAAAATCAAAGACTTAAAGGTTCCTCCGCATTCTATCGAAGCTGAGCAGTCTGTGCTTGGTGGGGTCATGATTGATAATGACCAATGGGAGAAAGTCGAGGAGATCCTGCTGTCGACGGATTTTTACGTTAAAAATCACCGTGAGATCTTCAAGGCGATGGCTGAGCTGGCCAATATGGCCAAGCCGATGGACGTCATTACCCTATCCGAGCATCTGGAGCAAGTTGGTGAATCCGAAATTGGTTTGTCGTATCTGGGCGAGCTGGCACAAAATACACCAACGGTGGCTAACATTCGCGCTTATGCGGAGATTGTTCGAGAAAAGGCGATTGTCCGTCAGTTAATTTCGGCGTCGAATGAAATTGCAGATGCCAGCTTTAACCCACAGGGCAGAGGCCTGGCGGAGTTACTGGATCTGGCAGAGCGTAAAGTCTTCTCGATTGCCGAATCCCGCGAAACCAGCGGTGAAGGGCCAAGCAAGGTCGAGGATATCCTTAAGTCGACCATCGAGCGTATTGAAGAAATTCAGAAGACCAAAGGGGGGGTAACCGGTCTTTCCACGGGCTTCACGGATTTGGACAATATGACCTCGGGTCTACAGAAAGCGGATCTGGTGATTATCGCGGCACGTCCTTCGATGGGTAAGACTACTTTTGCCATGAATGTGGTGGAGAATGCTGCACTTGCCAGTGATTTACCGGTATTGGTATTCAGTCTTGAGATGCCGAGTGAATCAATTATCATGCGTTCGATTTCTTCGCTGGGGCGTCTCGAGCAAAACAAGATCCGAAGCGGACAAATTCAGTCGAAAGAAGACTGGGACAAATTTAATAGCGGTGTCTTACAGTTAAAAAATCATACTAAGTTGCTGATAGATGATACGGCGGGCTTATCACCGGCGGAAATGCGTTCAAGGGCTCGACGAGTCGCGCGCGAGCATGGCGGGGTTGCCCTGATTATGGTGGATTACCTCCAGCTGATGCAGGTGCCAGGCATGAGCGACAATCGTACGCTCGAGGTGAGTGAGATTTCCCGCTCATTAAAAGCTCTCGCTAAAGAGCTGGAAGTTCCAGTGATTGCACTATCGCAGCTGAACCGCTCACTGGAGCAGCGAAGCGACCGTCGTCCGGTAATGTCGGATTTGCGTGAATCAGGTGCGATTGAGCAGGATGCGGATCTGATTCTGTTTATCTACCGTGACGAGGTCTACCACCCTGAAACTGAGCGTAAAGGTATTGCCGAAATTAAAATTGGTAAACAGCGTAACGGTCCGATTGGCTCGGTGGAATTAAGTTTCCAGGGCCAGTATTCTCGTTTTGATAATTTAGCGCACAACGATTACGAAGCTATGGGGGAAGGGTACTAGCCGTATGCGTCCTACCAAGGCCGTTATCGATCTCGATGCGCTACGCCATAACTTTTCAACCATTCAGAAAATAGCACCGTCCAGTCGTGTTATCGCCGTGGTTAAGGCCAATGCCTATGGTCACGGCTTATCCAAAATTGCTAAAGCTCTGCCAGAAGCCGAAATGTTCGCCGTGGCGACACCGGCAGAAGCTTATACCTTAAGGAGAGCAGGTATTCAGCAACCAATCTTATTGCTGGAGGGGTTTTTCGAAGCGCGCGAGTTGCCGAAAATCGTTGAGCAGGATTTACAGATTGTGGTGCACCACAGCCCGCAGATTGAAGCGTTAGCAAACTTTAAGACAGAGCAGAAAGTCAAAATCTGGCTGAAAGTCGATTCCGGCATGAATCGGCTGGGCTTTAAAATTGATGAACTGCCTGAAGTGGAAAAGCAGTTGGCAACGATCAAATCTATTGCGAAACCTATTCGGATCATGTCGCACTTCGCCAGTGCCGATGATGTGAATGACGGGTTTACCGAGCAGCAGCTGGAGGCTTTTGCCAGTACCACGAAGCACCTGCGCTGGGAGCGATCAATGGCTAATTCGGCCGGTATTCTGGAAGCCAAAGGTGCACATTTTGACTGGGTAAGGCCAGGCCTGATTCTGTATGGCTGCTCACCGATGATAGGTTCGGTAGGAGCGGACTATGGGCTACAGCCAGTGATGAATCTGGAGTCACAAATCATGTCGATAAAACACCTGAAAAAAGGTGAGTCGACCGGCTATGGGCGCCATTGGTTTGCTGAAAAGGACACGGTGATAGGGTTGGTGGCTATTGGCTATGGCGATGGTTATCCGCGTAATGCCAGTAACGGAACGCCTGTGTGGGTCAATGGGCGTCGAGTGCCGTTGGTGGGGCGAGTGTCGATGGATATGCTGGCAGTTGAATTAGGTCCTGAGCATAACGAAAAGATCGGTGATAGGGTGGTGCTTTGGGGCAAAGAGTTGCCGGCTGAAATTGTAGCCGAGTATGCGGACACCATTCCTTATACGTTAAGCTGTGGAGTTACTGGTCGAGTTCATATGATTTATAAAGGTAAACGTTGGTGAGTTATCAGGAAATAATTAAAGTAGCGACACAGAGGCAGGGGCTATACGAGTTTACCCGCGAGGTCGAGACCTGGGTTAGTGAACAGGAAGTCACCACAGGCGTTTGTCATCTATTTGCTCAGCACACCTCCTGTAGTTTAACGATTCAGGAAAATGCCGATCCCAGTGCAAAGGCTGATCTCGAAAACTGGCTTAACCGATTAGTGCCCGAAAACGATCCTTTGTATACCCATACCATGGAAGGGCCAGATGATATGCCTGCACACATAAAGGCTATCCTGACAAATGTGTCCCTGAGTATTCCTATTGTTAATGGACGTCTGGCGCTGGGTACCTGGCAGGGGATTTATCTGTGGGAACATCGGCATCATGCGCAGCAAAGAAGAATAATTTTACATGTAAGTGACTGATATGAAACCTGTAATCTTTTTTCGTAAATTTCATAAATGGCTTGGCTTGATTATCGGTCTGCAATTATTGCTATGGGTTGTCGGTGGCTTTGTCATGAGCTTTTTCGACATTGAACAAGTGCGTGGTGAAGATCGAATTGCTGAACAAAAACAGGCAGATTTATCGCAGCCGCTGACTGTAACGGCCAGTCAAGCCATGAGCCTTTCTGGCCTGAATGCCGAACAGGTGGTTCTCAAGTCATGGTTGAGCAAGCCGGTATGGCTGGTAAAGGAAGGTAAGACTGAGGTGTTGATCGATGCTATTCGAGGCGAAGTGCTGACGCCGCTGTCTGAAACCATGGCTCGTCAGGTGGCGATATCTGATTTTTCAGGTGAAGAGGCTATCGCACAGGTATCGTTAATCGAAAACCCTCTGGGCGAAGTCCGTGGTAAAACGTTGCCACTGTGGCAGGTGACATTCAGTGATGATGACGAGACTCGGGTGTATGTTTCGCAACATAGCGGTGAAGTTGTGGCGCGACGTAACGATACCTGGCGTCTGTTTGATTTCTTCTGGATGCTGCACATTATGGATTATGATGAACGTACGGACTTCAATAATCCTCTGCTGATTTTTGCGGCGTTGCTGGCGATTTTGATGAGTATCAGTGGCCTCTACCTGGTGTTAAAGCTTATCTTTTTTAAGCCAAAAAGACGTACCTGATATGGCGCAGAGAAAGCCTCATTGGAAAGCAATTATAGCGTCAATCATCATCATCTTTGGCGCTTACTGGCTGATTAAGTTATTGATCTTTAATTATTTGCTGTAACCTAGACATGAATATTTACAAATTCGTGATTGGTGACGTCTAAATTCACTTGTTTCCTGCCGACTTACCCCCATAATTAATACTGTTAATTGATCTTTACTGGAGATATCAATGTTAAGAATTGGTTTGTTTTTATTAACCAACTTTGCAATTTTAATATTAGCTGGTGCGGTTCTGAGCTTCTTGGGCTTCGACAGCATCATGGCACAGAATGGTGTTGACCTTAATCTGACGGCTCTACTTATCTGGTGTGCGGTCATCGGCTTTGCCGGTTCATTTATTTCGTTATTCGCGTCGAAATGGATGGCGAAGAAGTTCATGCACGTCAAAATGATTGAGCAGCCTCGGAGCGAAACTGAGCAGTGGCTGGTGAATACGGTTGAAACCCT
Source organism: Kangiella shandongensis (assembly GCF_020005365.1). Taxonomy (GTDB): domain Bacteria; phylum Pseudomonadota; class Gammaproteobacteria; order Enterobacterales; family Kangiellaceae; genus Kangiella; species Kangiella shandongensis. The sequence continues at coordinate 8,032 of NZ_JACNML010000014.1, forward strand.
GGCAAAAGACGCGGGTGTGGGTATGCCGGAAGTGGGTATTTTCCCATCGCCACAGTCTAATGCTTTTGCTACAGGCTGGAATAAAAACAACTCATTGGTTGCCGTAAGTGAAGGCTTGTTGCAGCGTATGAACCGCGATGAAGTGCGTGCCGTTCTGGCGCACGAACTGGGCCACGTGGCTAACGGTGACATGGTGACTTTAACCCTGATACAGGGTGTGGTGAATACCTTCGTTCTGTTTTTCTCGCGTGTTATCGGTCACTTCGTTGATCGCGTACTGCTTAAGAATGAGCAGGGGCACGGTATCGGTTACTTTATTTCGGTGATGGTTGCACAAATCATATTAACCATTTTGGCGAGCATGGTGGTGATGTGGTTCTCACGCCGTCGTGAGTTCCGAGCCGATGAGGCCGGTGCGCAACTGGCTGGCTCAACAGCGATGATTGGTGCCTTGGAAAAGCTGAAAGCGGAGTATGACATGCCGTCGGATATGGGCGAAACTTTTACCGCCTTTGGCCTGAAAAATGGTCGAACTGGTTCATTCCAGGAAAAGTTTGGTCACCTGTTTATGTCGCATCCTCCTCTGGATGCACGGATTGCGGCATTGCGTAATAGTTAATTTCAGTGATGTGAATAAAAGGACGGGGCCCAGGCCCCGTTTTTTTATCGCTGTGGTCGGTAGCGGTCGAGCAGGTTATTGACCTTGTCAATCTCATCATGAAGGTCTTCAATGTCTTCATCCAGCTCTTCCAGCTCGTGATTAACCCGTTCAATTTCTTCTTCATCTTTTACCCGACGCTGTACTTCGGTTAGCACATCGTGTTCGTGATGGGCTTCCTTTAATTGATGCTGTAGGCGGTCATGTCGTGCCAGCAACCCGTCATAGTAGCCGTCATCATAATCCGGATAACCCCTCTTGCAGCTAGGGTTTGGATAAGAGCCGGTATTCCCTCGATTAAAACCATTGTCCGCCGTGCAGTAAAGATCAAGCCCTTTTATACGTCCAGCTTCATAGGCTTCTCTATTCACCCGAACGTCATATTCTGCACAGGCCGACTCATGTTTGAGGATATAGTCAGAGTCACGGCCATACTTGCCGTCTTTATAGCCGATCTGTTGCCAGTTACCCGATATACATTCCGTTTCAGAAAGGGTTGCACAGCCTGACAGTAAGCTAAGAATCGCTAGACAACCCCAAAATTGTTTAAAGTTCATAATCACACTCTTTTGAATTATTCGATGTCTCCACTCCTTTATGGCAGCGTTTCCCTGAAGTATTGCTGAATGATCAATACAAAATTAGGGTCTCGCGCTAAAGGATCATATAATAGCGCCCCAAACAGAAATTTCCTATGAAAAGTATTTTCTCGTGACAGCGCCACTCGATAGAAAAATTTGTATTGCCCCCATGTTGGACTGGACCGATCGTCATCAGCGCCGCTTTATGCGCTGCATTACCAAGCATGCGGTGTTGTATACGGAGATGATTACCACGGGTGCTATTATTCATGGTGGTGAAGAAAGGCACCTGCAGTACAACCAGGAAGAGCATCCTGTCGCTATTCAGCTTGGTGGCAGCGATCCCAAAGACTTGGCACACTGCGCCAAGGTCTGTGAAGACTATGGTTACGATGAGATTAACTTGAACGTGGGCTGTCCCAGTGATCGCGTACAGAATGGCCGTTTCGGTGCCTGTCTCATGGCTGAGCCGGAACTAGTTGCTGAGTGTATGGACGCCATGGCGCAAGTGGTGGATATTCCGGTGACGGTGAAAACACGAATTGGTATTGATGACATGGACTCTTACGAGCACTTGTATCGCTTTGTGGATACTGTGAAGCAGGCGGGCGTTAAGACGTTTATCATCCATGCGCGAAAAGCTTGGTTGTCAGGTTTAAGTCCTAAAGAAAACCGTGAGATTCCCCCGTTAAAATACGATGTGGCCTATCAGGTGAAAAAAGACTTCCCTGAGTTAGAGGTCATTGTAAACGGTGGAGTGACAAGTCTGGAGCAGTCCGAAGAACACATGCAACATCTGGATGGCGTTATGATCGGGCGAGAGGCTTATCATAATCCGTATTTCCTGTCTGAAGTCGATAATCGGTTTTATGGACAGAATGATGATATTCCTGGCCGTATCGAAGTCGCCGAAGAATTCTGCCGATATGTCCAGCAACAATTAGACAATGATGTTTATTTAGGCCATATGACGCGTCATATTTTGGGACTGTTTTATGCCCAGCCTAAAGGAAAACTGTGGCGTCGACATCTTAGTGAGAACGCTTATAAAAAAGGCGCAGGACTGGAAGTCATAGAGGAAGCGTTGGAGTTATTTCGATAATTAAATAGGGGAAGGGATGAAGAATCTATTCTGGGGAATGCTGATTTTTATAGGCTTGTTGGGGACTGTTTGGCTTGTCTGGCCTGAAGAGATAGTTCGGGAAGAGACTAAAGAAAAGGAACCAGTGGAAGTTGCTGTAACAACCAGTGCAAAAGTAATTAAAGAGGCTGATGAGCCTCGAAAGAAGCCTCAGGAAAACGCAGTGCCACCTAAGAGTGAAAAAAGGACTAAGCCTGATAACGAACTTCCCTGTTACCAAAAATATCAGAAAAAGCCTGAGTGGAAGGAAATTGAAGCCGTCCTCAGTTCAATCTTTATGAACGGTGATGAGGCTGCTGGGCAAGGGGTCTATCAGCAGCTACCGATTGCAGCCGTTAAATCTTATGCCGATACCGGCGACAAAGACGCTATGTTTCACTATGGTTCCGAATTAATGTGGAAGGCGGCTTTTGGTATGCATCTCAACTCGATAAACCGGAACCCGGGTGAAACACTAAGTGAGTTAAGTGAGCGAGCTAAAAAACACAACCCTGATTTTGATGAATTTTTACAGGGCGCTGATTATGCTTACCGCGCTGCGATAAAAGGGAAGTTGGGCGGAATCATGGAAATTGCCATTTTAGAAAAACGTCTAATCAGGCGCATGGTCAAATCAGGTAGTTCTACAGAAGATATAGAAAAAGCTCTGATTCACCGGCACGCTTCCTTAAGCTTAATGCAAAAAATGCATACCAATGATCCTGGTTTGTTAACGTTCTTTTCTGGTGCTGACGAGTTTCAGGATGACTTGAATACTATCTACAGCGAGCAGGAGTTACAGCCAGAAATAAGGGAAGAACTAGAGAGCAAAATAAAAACACACTCACAGCAGTTACTGCAACAGTGGAAATCTGACAGACAAGCGTTAGGGCTGGAACCGTTCCCTGATGTGATGAGTTCGAGGTTAGATCAGTTTCTGGCGGATATGGAACAGGAGTGTGGACAGTAATATGAAAAAGATCATAGTAGCTTTAGTTGGTATCAGTTTTCTAATTATTTTATACACTTTATTTCCAGGAATAGATTCTCATGTAAACCATGAATCTAGTGATGAAAGCCGTGAAGCTGTAAAGCAAAGTGAAGGGGGAGAAGAGGTAGGTTCTGAGGAGACTTCTACTGGTGACAAAAATTCGCAAGAAGAAAAAGAAACTACAAACAAAGACACCAACCCAGAGAATTCAGAGTTAAGTTGTTATCAGCGCTACTCTGCTAAACCTGAGTGGGAAAAAGTACAAAAGATTCAGCAAGAAATTTTCATTGATATATCTTATCTCGATCCTGATGGGAATGCATACACAAATTTACCGGTGGAGAGTTTAAAGGCTTTTGCTGACTCGGGTGATAGAGACGCCATGATTTTTTATGGTGTTGAGCTCATGCAGACGGCTGCTTTAGGACTATCATCGATGAAAAGAGCCGAGCTGGAGCGTCAGCACCGGATGGATGAAGCCAAACAAAAAAGGGAGGCTTATGAACCGGATTTGGAGCAGTTCAATGAAGGCGTGGAATATATCCACAGAGCTGCAGCTCAAGGTAAGTTCGCAGCATTTGTAGAGGTTCAGTTGTATTTCAGATTACTTGCATATCAAATGAGCGAGCGTTCTTGGAAAGAAGAAAAAATCAATGACGCTCTGGCAACTAGCTATGCATATGAATTGTTGCAGAAAGACATTCTTAGGAAGAATAAGTTGTTTGTTAAAATGATGTCACAACGCGATAGCTTAAAACGTGCCCTCAAGCGAATTTATCCAGAAAAAGAAACTCTTGATGAGTTAATGACTCCTATACAAGACAAGGGGCGACAGAAGTTCGAAGAAAAGAAAAATGAGTGGAATCAGGTAAGGGCAATGCAGGGGCTTAAAGTTTATCCTGATTTATTTGGAAAAGAGCTTAAGAGCTTTACCCAGACTATGGCTGAGAATTGTTATCCGAACTGATAAGTCAGTAATATTTCTTGCGAAGATGTATGCATCTAGTCTAAAGTGAATTTGTTCACAAATTTCCAGGGGGATGGATGATGAAGATTTTAAAGAGTTTATTGTTGATTATAGCGGCGATTGCCATCGTGCTTATCGTGGTTGGTTTGTTTCTACCACAAAAGGCTCATGTTGAACGTTCGATTACGGTAGACGCTCCACGAGATGCAGTTTTCCAACAGGTGAATACGTTTAAGGACTATAATTCCTGGTCACCCTGGTATCAGCGCGATCCCAATGCGAAGTATGAGTTTACAGGACCGGAAAGTGGCGTTGGTGCCAAAATGGCGTGGGAGAGTGATAATTCACAGGTAGGAAATGGCTCTCAGGAGATTGTGGAGAGTGATTACCCAAGTCACGTTAAGACTAAGCTGTTATTTGGAGAAGATCCCAACCCGGGCTATGCGGTGTTTACTCTAGAAGAAATTGATGTTCAGAAAACCAAGCTGACCTGGAGTTTTGATGCGGATTTTGGCTATAACATCATGGGGCGTTACTTTGGGGTCTTTATGGACGATATGCTGGGCCCTGACTATGAAAAAGGGTTGCAGTCGTTAAAACAGAAGATTGAGAACTAAAAGTTAATATTTTGTAAAGCCCTGATATTTTATCGGGGCTTTTTTATGTATGTCATGTTTCCTGCCCCCGGATTTGCTACAATCCAAGACAAATAATGACGGAACTATGCCATGAAATTTACCCCCAAGCTTAACCGTATTTACCGCTGTATATTACTTTCGTTACCTCTGGTGGGGGCACCTATTGCCGTATCTGCTGGCGAAGAAGAGCGCGTGGCACCAAGGGAAAAAGCTGCCAGCGATTACGATCAGTGTTTATTGCAACGGCTGGAGGTTGTGAGCGGTGATACCTCGGTCAAAGAAATTAAGGAATATTGTGAACAAGCCAGCAATAAGGCGTTCTTTCGTCGCAGTAAAGACTTATTAGCGTCGGAAGAAGATAGTGTGGGAGAGGTTAAGGCAACAGAGGGGGAGGAAGAAAGCGCGGCGGAAGAGTCTGAGTTGCTAAAGAAGCGTTTGCGATTAGAGTATCGCATTCGTGACAACCGCTTTGCCATTATCCCGCATAAACCTAATTATCTACTGCCAGTGACCTTTAACAATACGCCCAATGGTGACAGTTTGCAGTCGGCAGGTGATGAGCGTGACGTTGATAATGCGGAAATTAAATTTCAGGTAAGCTTCAAAACACCGTTCTGGGAAGAGCCTTTCGGCGATAACAGTGCTTTGTTCTTTGCTTATACCGGACAGTCTTATTGGCAGGCCTATAACAAGGACATTTCCAGCCCTTTCCGTGAAACCAATCATGAGCCAGAGATTTTCGCCGCCTGGGCAACCGACTGGGCATTAGGCGAATGGCAAATCCCGTATTTCTCTATGGGTGTTTCGCACCAATCAAATGGTCAGAGTGGCTTATACTCGCGTAGCTGGAATCGTATCTATACGGAGTTCGCCTTTGAGAGTGATCGTTGGGTGGTTGCTTTTAAGCCCTGGTGGCGTATTCCAGAAGATCGTAAGGAAGATCCTATGGATCCTGACGGCGATGATAACCCGGATATCGATGATTACATGGGGTATTTTGAGCTGTACTCGGCCTACCAGTGGGATGAACATAATTTTGGTATTTTACTGAGAAATAACTTGCGCAGTGATAATAAAGGCGCTATCCAGTTCGATTGGACCTTCCCGTTGGATGATGATGGTAAGTTACGTGGTTATGTGCAGTATTTTAACGGCTATGGCGAAAGTTTGATTGATTATAACCGTCATGTGAACCGGCTCGGTGTGGGATTTGTCCTTACGGACTGGTTGTAAGTATCTTTTCTCAAGCGCCGGTAAGGCGCTTTTTTGCTATTAGGAACTACTGCAAAGTTTGTGCTACTGTTAATGGCCTATTGTAATCATTGGAGGAAGCATTATGACTCGACTAATCAACGGAATTACCACTCTCACTTTAACCGTTATATTTTTTGCCTGGTCGCATCAAGCATTATCTCATGCAGACGCTCGTCCGGAAGCGACCATTGAAACTCAGCAGTTAAGCGATGGCCTTTATGTTTTGTTTGGAAAAGGAGGGAATATCGGTCTTTCGGTTGGTGAGGATGGCACTTACATCATTGATGATCAGTTTGCCCCGCTTACTCCCCAAATTAATCAGGCGATAAAAGAAGTAACCGATGAGTCAGTTCGATTTGTGATTAATACTCATTGGCATGGTGATCACACCGGTGGCAATGAGAATTATGGTAAAGCGGGGGCCGTTATTGTGGCGCACGATAATGTGCGTAAACGCATGAGCGTTGAGAATATCAGTGAGTTTTCTGGTAAACCTATCCCGGCATCGCCGGATGCCGCGCTACCGGTGGTAACGTTTGATAGTGAAATCAGTCTGCATCTGAATGATGACGATATGCGGGTGTATCACGTCGCGAATGCTCATACTGATGGCGATGCCATCATCTATTTTGCAAAAGATAATGTGCTCCATATGGGTGATACCTACTTCAATATTGGATACCCTTATATCGATACTGGAGGTGGTGGCTCGATTGACGGTTATATTTCTGCGGTAGAACGTGGCTTGGCCTTAGCTAACGACGATACACAGATCATTCCGGGACACGGGCCTATGTCGAATAAAAAAGAGCTACAAAAATTCGGCAATATGCTGAAGGATTTACGTCAGAAAATTGCTACCCTTAAAGATAAAGGAATGTCGTTGCAAGAGGTTATCGCAGCCAAACCCAGCGCTGAATATGATGCTGAAAATGGTCAGGCATTTATCAAGCCCAAACAGATCGTGACTTTTATTTATAAAAGCCTATAAAGAGGAAGGCTGGAGTTTATCCAGCCTCGGTCTATTCGATAATAAAGTTTAGATCCAAGGTTTGGTTGAGGTTGGCAACGACTCTGTCTCCGCGTTCAATCGAACCTACCCCTGAAGGAGTACCGGTAAAAATTAAATCACCCGGTTTTAGCGTAATGTGCCGGGATAGCTCTTCCACAATTTCAACGGATGACCATATCATGTCAGCTAGATCGCCTTGTTGGCGCAGCTTATCGTTGACCGATAAACTGATAGGGCCCCGTTCAATGTCAGCTAAATTATCCAGCGGCAAAATAGGTGAGATAGGGGCTGACTGATCAAATCCTTTAGCTAAATCCCACGGGCGGCCTTGATCTTTTGCTGCTGCTTGTAAGTCGCGTTTTGTCAGGTCAATTCCCAGAGCATAACCATAAATACAAGCCTCGGCTTCTGACTCATCGGCATCGCTGAGCTCCTGGTTAATGGCGATAACCAGCTCCACTTCATGATGCAATTCTTCAGTCATGCTGGGATACGGAATCGTTTTGGGGTTGATAACCAGGCTGTCGGCCGGTTTGGTAAAGAAGAAAGGCGCTTCACGTTCGCTATGTCCCATCTCATTTGCATGGGCGGCATAGTTCCGACCAACACAATAGACCCGGCGAACAGGGAAAGTCAGCTCGCTTCCGAGGATAGGGACCGTAGAGTGTTCTGGTTTTGGGAAAAGTGTGGTCATGTTTCTAACATAGAGTTTGTGGGTGAATAGAAGTACAATACCACTATTGCAAAATTTGCCAACGGAAAATCACGTGACTTTTCAATTTTTTCAAAGCTTAAAGAGCGGAATATTAATGGCGTTAGCCACAGCAGTTTTAGTGGCCTGTTCAAAACAGGGGATTGAAGTAACCGACAGCTGGATCCGAAAAATGCCTGAAGGTGTGACCAATACAGCCGCTTTTTTTAGCATTCATAATCATACTGGCGAGTCTGTGACCTTAACCGGAGTCAGCATAGAAGGTGCCGGGCACGTGATGATGCATGAGACAAAAGTTGTGGACGGTATGGCAAAAATGGCACACTTGGAGGAAGTGGTGATTGAAGAAAGCGTCACTTTCGCACCGGGTGGTAAACATGTCATGGTGATGGGATTGAGTATCCCGGAAGGGACCCAAAGCTATAATATACAGTTACATTTCGCTAACAAGCCGACGCTTGATGTTACTGCGGAAGTACGTAATGCTAAACAATAGAATCTAGTGGCTCACGGAACATGAGGAAGAGTAATGAATATTGATACACTACCTGAAGACAAAGGTAAGCGGGGAAAGTGGACCTGGATCTTAACCGGCTTTATCGTGCTGGTGATTCTGATGTTTATTTTCATCTTCATATGGAGCTCTGAGCCGGATCCCGTTGACCCAAACCATCTGATCAAAGACTATTCCGGTGAGCCGCCGGTGGGTTACGTCACGGTGGAGACTGTGGCGCAGGTTGCCGAGAAACTACTGAATAAAAGTGGCGGCTATTTAAGTAATGATATTATGCCACCGAGTGTGTTCATGGATAATATGCCAGCCTATGAGTTTGGTGCCTTAGTCCAGATTCGCGATATTACCCAAGTTCTTCGTAACGATATCAGTCGCTCCCAATCCCAATCGTTGGAAGATGAAGCGCTCAAATTTGCAGAACCGGCTTTTAATATCCACCATAAAAAGTGGATGTTCCCGCGAGCGGAGCGAGAGTATGAAAAGGGTATTGAATTTTTGCGAGATTATCGTGATCGTTTAACCGACCCTTCGGATACCGAAACACAGTTTTATGCTCGTGCTGATAACTTACGTTCTTGGTTGTATCTCGTCAGTAAACGTCTGGGTGGTTTGTCGCAGCGTTTAAGTGCCAGCGTTGGCAGAACGCGCATGAACACCGATCTCGCTAATGATCCTTCGGCAACCCAGTCTACGAGTAAAGGACAAATGGTGACGGTGGAAACGCCGTGGATGGAAGTTGATGACGTCTTCTGGGAAGCGCGTGGTTCAACCTGGGCTTTGATACAGTTCTTTAAAGCGATGGAGCATGATTTTGATCGTGTCTTACGTAACAAAAATGCCGTGGCATCATTTCAACAAATCATCATGGAGTTAGAGGCGACACAAGAAACTATTTGGAGCCCGATGATAGTCAACGGCAGTGAGTTTGGCTTTATGGCCAACCACTCATTGGTCATGTCATCCTACATTTCGCGGGCTAATGCTGCGATTATCGATCTGATCGAGTTATTAAAGCGCGGTTAGTCACATCGCTTTAAGGCAGGCAATAGCTCTAGGCTATCGCCTGCTTTTATGTAATCAACTTCTCTAACTAATATTCCAATTTTATACACACTCCTCGAAGCTGATATTTGAAGGCGGCTTATCTTAAAATAGTGAACAATAGAACCTAACTCATTGTTATTTAATGTTTTTCTATATTAAGAAATATTGTTGATTTTACGTTGACGTTTTCTTCACGTTTTGTGTTTTAGGCTAAATGCGTTGGTAATTCTTTCCCATACTGACGACTCAATAGTAGTAAGCAGGGAAGCTGTTTAAGTCATACCTTTCCCTGGATACCTTTTGGGTATGGCTCCTTACCCCGTGACCCCAAGCGGGGTATTTTTTATTTATAATTTTTCTTTTGCCTTTAAACCTTTTTGCTGTAATCATCATCTAAAAAGAAAACCGTGGATAAAACTTAACTTTGTCGGCAATAGGGTCATCACAGATACAACCAGAGGCTGTACTTGAACTCGTTCATCGAGCGCAAGACGGTTCGATGAGTGCTTTCGAAAGTTTGTATCGACAACACTCGAATCAGGTGTTTCTGTTATGTTTGCGTATGTCTGGCTGTAAAAGTCATGCTGAAGATTTTATGCAGGAAACTTTTATTAAAGCATGGCAGGCACTACCAAAGTTTAAAGGTGACAGTAAATTTTCTACCTGGATATACCGTATCGCGACAAATACCGTATTAGCAGATAAACGAAAGAATACATTAGATTTGGTTCAAGACCATGACTGGGAAAGAGAATTTGAGCAGAGTTTATCGGATACGCACAGTCGTCAGCAGATTGACCTTGAGAAAGCCATTGCTGGTTTACCAGCCCAAGCACGCCATGTGATAGTATTGCATGATCTGATGGGCTTGACTCACCAAGAGATCGCTCAGCAGTTGGGCATTGCGGCGGGAACCAGTAAGGCTCACTTGAATCGAGCTCGAACTATGGTGAAAGAACGATTAGAGTAGATAATATGAGTAACGAACAGGATATATTAAAGCAACTTAAAAACTTGCCGAACGAGGCGCAAGCCCCTGATCGTTGGTCAGAGATTCGACAACAAATTGAAGCAGATGAGAAGGCATCACCAAAAGGCAAGCCTTGGTGGGTTATGGCTGTAGCAGCGAGCATATTAGTGATCGTTGCTTTGTCTCCAGTGTGGCTGCCACCATCGTCGAACGATCTGGCACCTCAGATCACGGCAACGCAGTCGGAACAAAATCAGAGTGAAAAAACAGATGGTACATTTCGCTTAACGATTCAGAGTTTACAACAAGGAAATGCCGCTTATTATGCCAAGCTGGGTAGCCAGATTCAGGCCGAAGGTGCGCGGCTGCCACGAGACACCTGGTCCTCTTTAAATAGTCTACGCCAGGCTCAGCAGGAATATCGCCAGGCATTGATCCAGAATCCTGATGATTATAAAGCACAGAAGCGTTTGTTCTGGCTTTATGAAAAAGAACGAGAGCTACTGCGACATCTCATCGTTTAGAACTAGATACAAAAAAGCCCGCAATACTGTAAAGGTATTGGCGGGCTTTTTGATAAGGCAGAAAAGCGTTTAGCTGTTCTTGAACATCTCAATGCTGTCCAGAATTTCTTTCTTCGCTGCTTCAGCGTTTTCCCAACCAGCGATCTTAACCCATTTACCTGGTTCAAGATCTTTATAATGCTGGAAGAAGTGCTCGATCTGGTTACGTAGCAACTCAGATAGTTCATCGACTTCATGAATACCCTGGTACATGCTGCTCAATTTACCTGTAGGAATAGCAACAACTTTCGCATCTTCGCCAGACTCGTCGGTCATTTTCAAAACGCCTACTGGGCGGCATGGAATAACACAGCCAGGAATTAGAGGGAACGGTGTTGGCACCAGGACGTCAACTGGGTCACCATCGGCAGATAAAGTTTGGTTTACATACCCGTAATTAGTAGGGTAATGCATGCATGTCGCCATGAAACGATCTACGAATACGGCGCCTGTGTCCTTATCAACTTCGTATTTTATTGGATCGCTGTGTGCAGGGATCTCAATAATGACATTAATTTCTTCTGGGATATCTTTACCCGCAGGTACATTGTCCAAACTCATTACTTTACCTTTTTTGCGTGTTAGGGCTCTACAGAGGGCGCGTATTATATACCCAATTCACTGAAAAATACACGTTTCAGGACCCGGGATGCCTTTTCACGTGGTTTGGGTATGGTGGCTTTGTCCACAAAATAAATTGCTGATTTATTAATCATCCTGTCTATAAATTGTACAATGGGTAAAACTACTATAGACTGAAACCGAGGTTTGTAAAAAAACCGATAACAATCAAAGATATAAACAGCAATCAATACAAGCATGGGGGATGTATGACAGACAACATGATATTGCCACCACTATTGGGTCTGATAGGTTTGGCTTTTGCATTTATCATTTATTTCGTCGTTAAAAGATACCCAGAAGGTCAAGATAAAATTAAGAAAATCGGTAACGCCATTCACTCTGGCGCGATGGTTTTTATGCACCGTGAATACCGAATGCTCGCACTGTTTGCGGGCATTTTGTTTATTATACTGTGGCTTTCTCCGCTGGGCGGCAATACCGCCCTGGCATTTGCGGTGGGCGCCGTGTCGTCAGCACTGGCTGGCTATATTGGAATGTACACCGCCACTAAAGCCAATGTCAGAACTACTACTGCCGCTCATACTAAAGGTGCGGCCGAGGCGTTAAGCGTCGCCTTTTTCGGTGGCTCGATCATGGGGCTGTGTGTCGCATCGCTGGGCTTGATGGGTTTAGGCGGTCTTTACTGGCACTTTGGTGGTGATCCGGAAACGGCACACTACATTCATGGTTTTGGTATGGGCGCTTCGTCAGTGGCGCTGTTCAGTCGTGTTGGTGGTGGTATCTTCACTAAGTCTGCCGATGTTGGCGCCGATCTGGTGGGTAAAATCGAAGCTGGCATTCCAGAAGACGATCCCCGAAACCCAGGAGTTATCGCTGATAATGTTGGTGATAACGTGGGTGATGTCGCCGGTATGGGTTCTGATATCTTTGAGTCTTATTGCGGCGCCATGATCGCGTCGATAGCGATTGCTGCAACCATGGCAACTTCTGAGCTGGGTGCACAAAATGTGTTAATGGCAGCGCCGCTGGCTTTAGCTTCAGTTGGTTTAGTGTGTTCTATTTTAGGGATCATGTTGGTTAAACTGATGTCCAGCAATAAACCTGAGGTGGCGCTCCGAATCGGTACGATTGGTGCGGCAGTGCTATTTGTTATTGCAGCTTACTTTTTACTGCAGAATATGGAAATCTCTAATAATGTATGGCTGGCAGTACTGTGTGGTGCCGTAGGTGGGATCATCATTGGTCTGGTCACTGAGTACTACACGTCAGGTGCGCCAATTCGCCATATTGCTAAATCAGGCGAAACCGGTCCTGCAACCGTGATGATCTCAGGACTTGCTGTAGGCATGCAGTCAGTTGTCGTGCCAGTGTTGACCCTGGCGGCCATTATTTTCATTTCCACCGAACTCGCCGGAGTCTATGGCGTTGGTATTGCCGCAGTTGGTATGTTGGCAACGGTCGGTATCACCATGGCCATTGATGCGTATGGGCCCGTAGCCGATAATGCCGGTGGTATCGCTGAAATGGGGGGGCTGGGTAAAGAAACACGCGATATTACCGACTCATTGGACGAACTGGGTAATACCACCGCAGCGATTGGCAAAGGTTTTGCCATCGGTGCTGCGGCACTGGCGGCCCTGGCGATTATCGTTGCTTTCGTTGAGACCGTGAACGCCAAATACGGTGCAGATGATTTTGTATTGCACATAGGCGATCCGCAAGTTTTGATGGGCTTATTTATCGGTGGTCTGATTCCATTTCTAATTGCTTCAATTACCATGACCGCAGTCGGTGACGCAGCCTTCGCCATGATCCATGAAATACGCAGACAGTTTAAAGAGATTACAGGTCTGTTAGAAGGCAAAGCGGAGCCAGATACTGAAAAATGTGTCGCCATTGCAACCGATGCAGCACTTAAGAAAATGATCCTACCAGGCGTAATTGCTGTCGCAGCACCGCCACTCGTAGGCTTCCTGCTTGGTGCCGAAGCGCTAGGTGGCATGCTGGGTGGCGCTCTGGTTAGTGCGGTTCTGTTAGCACTGATGATGGCCAACGCCGGTGGTGCCTGGGACAACGCCAAGAAATATGTAGAAAAGGGCAATCATGGCGGTAAAGGCTCAGATGTCCATGCAGCCACAGTGGTCGGTGATACTGTTGGTGATCCGTTCAAGGATACTTCGGGACCATCCATGAACATCCTGATTAATGTGATGGCGATTGTCTCGCTTGTTATTGCTCCATTATTGTAATCTAAAGTACCTGAGAAGCACTGCCTATGGGCAGTGCTTTTTTTTTGCCCTGAAAATTGCGGCATAATATTGCCCGTGAGAATTGAGCCAAGGTTTGCTAATATTAGCAACATTACAACTACAGAATATAACTACAAAGAACAAGGACAGGGAATGAACTGTAAATATCATACACAAGAGAAGGCGCAGTGGTTTTGTCACGATTGTGATATCTCTTTTTGTTTAAACTGCTGTGATATGAACGAGCGAGAAATTGCGCCTCGCTGCTTGCTTTGTCGTAGCCACCTCAATTCGTTGGGAGTGAGCGATAAGGTGACGCCTTTCTGGAATAAGTTATCAGATTTTAATAAGTACCCCTGGCAGAAGGGGGCTATGAACTTTTTGATGCTCTATATGGGGATCGCCTTTGTTATCGGTTTAATCAACGACTTTATACCTTTCTGGATTTTAAACCGTTTATTGCTTATCACTCTATTCTCAATAGGTATTGGTTATGTTTTTAAGGTTTTGATCACAACGGCAAAAGGTAACTTCGAGGCGCCGAGCTATGATGAAGCCATCATTTTTGACTCTGAGGGAATGACGGGTAAGGTCATGGGGCTTTTCTTAATACTAATAGTCATTGGCTACTTTGCGATTGTCCCTATGGGATTAACAGCGCTGCAAATATATTTAGCCTTGATATCGTTCAGTATGCCGGCGATTTTGATTATTTTAGCCATGGAGAAGCATGTTTTTTCAGCGCTGAATCCGGCTCGTATCGCTACCTGTATTAAAGCCGTTGGTTGGCCGTATTTATTGTTATTCGGCTTTTCATATTTAATTGATAACGGCTTGGGCTTTGCCATGAGTGAAATTCATTTCTGGTTGCCTCAGGCTATCGCCTATCCGTTATTATTTGGCGCAGGAGCTTATTTTTATATCGTTAAGTTTAATATGTTTGGCTATGTCGCCTTTCAATACCACAATGAGCTGGGATATGGTATTGAATATGAGAATTTACTTGATAATGAATCTGAGGATGCCCCAATCAAAAGGTTGTTGGCTAAGTCAGACGTTTATGTTCAGGAAGGACGTTTCGAAGATGCCGAGCATGTACTGTATGAGTTGGCTGAAAATAAACAACACACGGTAAAAGCGCTGGAGCGTTTGGTGCGATTGAATATTGCAAGGCAAAATCCGGCCGGAGCACTAAAAGCTGCTAAAAACTACTTTGATAACCCTAATCTTGAGCAGGTGTCTGCCGAAGCATTGAGATTATACGAAAACATGATTGGCTTTGAACCACGCTTTAAGCCGATGAATGCCCGGGCCCGAGCCGTTCTTGTGAAGCAGATGAAGCATAAGCGTTATGCTGACGAAGTAAAAAAATTATGCAGTATCTCGGAGAAGATGAAGAGCGATCTAAATTTGCCGTGGTTGATGCTGGCTCGAGCTCGCTTTGAATCAGAAGCCATGAACGATGATACAAAAGCTTTGAAAGTTCTTGATACGTTATTGAGCAAATACCCTAATGGAGCACACCAACGAGAAGCGGAGCAGCTGAGGCAGGTTTGTCGCTCCATGCAGCATAAATTACCCTCAGCCTGATCGGTCTTCTTACCGCTATATCCGCAATTAATGAAAGCTTTAAGGTTTACTTAAAGCTTTCTTCGCTTCTTCACCCACAAATGTTTCTGGGTGTTTTTGGCTTAAATAGTTAAAGATTTTTTTGTAGGTAATGTGATCATTGTTTTGTTCACAGGCCAGGCCGAAGCGAAACAGTAGCTTTGGCACTCCTTCATTAAAATCGTAATGTTTTACCAGGAAGTTAATGATAGGTCTGGCCTGGTGAAGCTGTCCTTTCTTGATCAGGGCGCCGGCATAATTCACCAGCGTATCGGCCGGTAGAGCTTTTAAGCCATTACCGTTGCTGGTTATTTCTCCCAGCGCCACGTCAGCCAGTTTTGCAAAGCGATTATCGTTTAGCGATCTGAGCAGAATAAGGTTGCAGAACTCTTCAAATTTTCTTGAGTTGGGCGTGATTTTTTCTAAGGTAAAGAGTTTTGTGTAGTAATGAATATTGAGCGGATCCTGCTCAATCAGTTCCGTTAATAATATTCGAGCTCGTTCAAAATCCAGCTGCTGGAAGGCTTCATTCGCTTGCTCATACTTTAGTTTATGTTGATTGTCTGAGCCGGTTTCTGTTTCGACAGTTTCTAGCGAAGTTTCCTCGGATGGTTTTTGCATTAGCTTAAAGACGATGGCACACAAAAAGCCTGCGACTAACCCGCCAAAGTGAGCCATATAGGCGACATTGTCGTCCTGCATGGTGGACATAATGAATTCTTTAGCTAACCAGAACAAAAAGACCAAGGCCGCAGGTAGCTTGATGTAGTCGAAAATGACAAAGAACCAGTAAAAATATCGGATATTTTTTAGTCCATACCAACCGCCAAAGCCGCCCATCAAGCCGGCAATAGCACCAGAAGCTCCTACCAGAGGTGTGTATGGATCTTTGGTAGTAAATGAGAAAAATAGAACCGCAGACAGGCCAGATAAAATATAAAGCGTAAGTGTCTTACCGCGACCCATTAGCAGTTCTAGATTAAAGCCGAACAGGAACAGGAAAAGCATATTACCGAGCAGGTGATCGATCCCACCATGCATGAACATATGAGTAAATGCAGTAAAGACGCTGGGTTCAGATGGGTAATAGGCGTAACTATAGAGAGACGTCTCTTCGAGAATGTTATTAAGTTTGTCTCGTTTTTGTCGCCATTCCAGTGAGTAGCTACTCAGATCCTGAATATAATTAGAGAAGTGCTTATCCAAAATGATCATCTGAACAAGGTACTCATCGGGTAACATAGAGTTGCCACGAATGGAGTTATAGACATCAACTCGGTTATCTAAAGCGTATTCCTCAAAAACTTCTTTTTCCTGCTCCAGTAGCTCCGCTTCCACGTAATATTCAAATGCATCTTCAAATACATCATTATCCTGTCCCTGCAGGAAAATATACGCAAAAATATTCAGTAAGATGAGCGTTACTGTTAAATACGGCGGTTTTTTTTTCGATATTGCATTCTCTGCAGGTATTAATAACATGACAAGTCTCTTGTTCCTTCAATCGTTATTATGATGTCTCGGCATTTATAATTTACCTGATTATAAAGCAATCGAAAATTTTTTAACCCCTTTTTCTAATCTGTACGTTTATAGAACTGCAACGATAACGAAAAGGGGAAGACAATGAGAATAATGATATCCGTGCTGATAGCCGCTATCGTAACGACTGCTTTATTGTTTCTGATGAGTCTGTTTATTAAAGATGAACAGGTGAAATCCGAGCCACAGCCTGAGCCAGTAGAGCTTTCGAATCTGACGATGCCAGAAGAAAAGCCAGAACCTCCAAAAAGTCGGCCAGAACCACCCAAACTTCCGGTCATTGAGCAGACACCATCCACGACGGGCCAGGTTATTGAGACGGCCGAAGTTGAGGTTGATGCCGAAAGCTTTTCGACACTCGTCCCAGAAGTCGCACCTTTAACCGGTGTTAGTATTGGGCTGGAAGGAATGTTAGCTGTTCAGGATGCCAGTGTCATGCCAATGTACAGGACTCAACCCAATTACCCGGTAAAAGCTCAAATTGAAGGAGTAGAAGGTTGGGTTCTATTGAAATATGACGTCGATGCCAGTGGCACCTTATCGAACATCTCAGTGATGGATTCTGAGCCCAGAAAAATATTCGATAGAGAGGCGATGAGGGCATTGAAAAAATGGAAGTTTAAGCCGGCCCTGAGCAATGGGCAGTCTGTCGCCAGTCGAGGACAGACGGTTAAAATCGAGTTTAATATGGATAATCAGTAGCTAACCGAGCACCAAAAATAAAAGGCCCCGTTGGGGCCTTTACCGTTCTAGATCTCGAACTTGGTTTTTAGCTTTTTTTTGACCAGTTCGTTTTTTAGTTCAACGTACTGCGGTAAGCCATTCTTGTATGGCGGGTACGCTTCCCCTTCAATCAGAGGCTGCAAATACTCACGACATTCTTCGGTAATACCGAAGCCATCGCGTTTAATGTATTTACGTGGCATCATCTTCTCAACGTTTGCTACGTCAGCCAGCTTTGCTTCACCCACCGTCCAGCGATAGCTTTTTGTATTTTTGCGAACAATGGTCGGCATGACAGCATTTTTGCCCGCATCTGCAAATTCAACGGCGGCTTGACCCATGGCATAAGCTTGGTCAACATCTGTCGCAGATGCAATATGGCGAGCGGCACGTTGCAGGTAATCACAGACGGCCCAGTGATACTTATAACCCAGCTCGTCTTTGATCATGTTTGCAACAACTGGTGCCACACCGCCCAGTTGTTTATGGCCGAACGCATCGACAGTGCCGGCGTCAGCGAGGAAAGTACCGTCTTTATAGGCCGTACCTTCAGAAACCACGATAGCACAATAGCCATGTTTTTTGACCGTACGCTCGACCTTCTTCAGGAATTTTTCTTTATTAAAGGCAATTTCCGGGAATAGGATAATGTGCGGCGCATCGCCTTCTTTTTCGCAGGCCAGGCCACCTGCGGCAGCAATCCAGCCAGCA
The DNA here is from genome assembly GCF_020005365.1 of Kangiella shandongensis. Taxonomy (GTDB): domain Bacteria; phylum Pseudomonadota; class Gammaproteobacteria; order Enterobacterales; family Kangiellaceae; genus Kangiella; species Kangiella shandongensis. The sequence continues at coordinate 26,474 of NZ_JACNML010000014.1, forward strand.
TGACGTCCCATAACTTCCATAACGAAGACTTTGGTCGATGTTTCTGCCATAGATTTAACGTCGAAGGCGGCTTCGCGGATCGAAACGGCAACGTATTTCGCGACTGAACCAAAGCCCGGGCAGTTGTCGGTAATTGGTAGATCGTTATCTACAGTTTTTGGAATACCAATACAGATGATGGGGAAGCCCATCTTTTCACTCAATTGCGATACCTTGTGTGCGGTATCCTGTGAGTCACCGCCGCCGTTATAGAAGAAATAACGAATATCGTGAGCTTTAAATACTTCGATTAAGCGCTCATACTCCGCCTTGTTTTCTTCAATACTGCGCAACTTATGGCGACATGAACCAAAGGCACCCGAGGGAGTGTGCTTCAGTGCAGCAATGTCTTTCTTACTCTCTTTGCTGGTATCGATCAACTCTTCACGCAAGGCACCGATAATACCGTTACGACCTGCGTAAACTTTATTGATGTTAAGTGACTTACGAGCTGTTTCAATCACGCCACAGGCGGTTGCGTTGATCACTGCTGTTACGCCGCCAGACTGGGCGTAGAAGGCGTTGTACTTTTTCTTAGGCATAGAATTTCCTTTGAAAACTGTGCTATCGAGCTTTCTATTAGCTACTGCGCTACCGCAAGCATTGTTAAAATTTGCTCAAAACTCTTCATTTATCTATTCATAAAATCATCGTTTATCGCTAATTTTGCCGCGCTTGCTGTTGTGCTCGTTACGCGAATAGTTCAGCTCATTTACTGAATTTGATACTTTGGGCCAAGAAACCCGCAAAATTGTGGCGATTTTACCGTATTTTAAGATTTCTTTCCCGAAAAGATGACGAAAAATCATGCTTGGCTTATGATTGTCAGCAAAGTTTCATAACAATAGATTCCAAATATTCGATGCATATTCATATTCTAGGTATTTGTGGCACCTTTATGGGCGGGATTGCGTTGTTGGCAAAGCAGCAGGGCATATCGGTCAGTGGTAGTGACCAGAACGTTTATCCACCCATGAGTACTCAGCTGGAGGAGCAGGGAATTGAGCTGATTCAGGGTTTTGAGCCCAAGCACATTCCTGAGCACACCGACTGTGTGGTGGTGGGTAATGCCATGTCGCGTGGTAATCCTTCAGTCGAGTGTGTGCTGGAGCAGGGCTTAAACTATCGCTCCGGACCACAATGGCTTGCGGAGAATATCTTAAAAGATAAGTGGGTGCTGGCAGCATCTGGTACGCACGGTAAAACCACGACGGCGAGCATGACGGCCTGGATCTTGGAATATGCCAACCTCAATCCTGGGTTTTTAATCGGTGGTGTTCCCGAGAACTTTGGTCTGTCGGCGCGACTAACCGACTCGCCTTTCTTTGTGGTCGAAGCCGATGAATACGACACTGCCTTCTTCGATAAGCGTTCCAAGTTTGTACATTACCGTCCGCGCACCCTGATCATGAACAACCTCGAGTTCGATCACGCCGATATATTTAAAGACATTGAGGCGATCAAAACTCAATTCCACCATCTGATCCGTATCGTGCCGGGGAATGGGCTGGTGATATATCCTGACAATGAACAGCACCTGCAGGACGTGATTAAGATGGGCTTCTGGTCGCAGAAAGAATTGATCGGTCCCGACGATGGTTGGCAGTTTAAGTTGTTGCAACAGGACGGCAGTCAGTTTGAAGTCTTTTTTGCTGGCGCCAAGCAGGGCGAGGTTCAGTGGGAATTGATTGGTATGCATAATGTGGTCAATGGCCTGGCTTCGATCGCTGCAGCGCGTCACGCTGGCGTGCCGGCACATCATTGCTGTGATGCTTTATCCGCGTTTAAAAATGTTAAACGTCGTATGGAATTCAAGGGCGAAGCGGGCGGTATCGCGGTTTATGATGATTTCGCGCATCACCCGACGGCAGTTAAAACGACTCTGTCAGGTTTCCGCAAGAAAGTTGGCGCGAAAAAAATTATCGCTATTTTAGATTTGCGCTCGGCCACCATGCGCTCGGGCATCCATAAAGATACGCTTATCCCGGCGCTAGTTGAAGCAGACGAAGTGATCATTCACAAACCGGCTGAGTTTGAGTGGCAGTTTCCGCAACAACAACTTGATAAACTGAAAAGTGTCCAAATATTAAGTACGGTTGAGGACATTCTGCAAGCCGTGGCAAAAATGGTACAATCGGGCGACCAAATACTGGTCATGAGTAATGGTGGGTTTGGTGGTATTCACGGCAAGTTATTGGAGCAATTAGCGCATAATGAATAGTTCAGTTAATGCAATTACGCTAGCGATCACCGGGGCATCGGGAGCTCCATATGCGTTGAGATTGTTGCAGCAACTCACCCAGCACTACGATAAAGTTTACTTAATGTTGTCCAGTGCCGCGCGGGTGGTATTGGCGACAGAGTGTGGGGTGCAGGTTAACAAGTCGCCGAGCAGTATTGAAAAGGAATTATCACAGCAACTTAATCTTGAAGCAGGTAAAATTCAGGCCTTTTCCAGCGATAACTGGATGTCACCAGTAGCTAGCGGCTCCAGCGCACCGAAGCAGATGATTATCTGCCCTTGTAGCACTGGCACCTTGAGTGCGATTGCCAATGGCGCTTCGGATAACCTGATTGAGCGTGCAGCCGACGTGGTGATGAAAGAGCGAGGTCAATTGCTTGTAGTACCGCGTGAAACGCCGTTCAACACCATCCATCTGGAAAACATGACGCGCCTGTCGCGAATGGGCGTCACCATTATGCCGGCTTCTCCCGGTTTTTATAATGATCCGAAGTCGATTGATGACTTGGTCGACTTTATGGTGGCGAGGATCCTCGACCATCTGGATATTAAGCACAATCTCGGTCATCGCTGGGGATACAATGGCAACTAACTATTCAATTACGATAGCTAAAGCTATAACAACGAAGAGTAAATAATGACAAAAGCATTATCCATCAAAGACTTATGCAAAACTTACGATAATGGTACTCAGGCCTTGAAAGGCATTAGCCTTGAAGTAGAGGAAGGTGATTTCTTTGCACTCTTAGGGCCTAACGGCGCCGGTAAATCCACTGCAATCGGAGTTATCAGCTCGCTGGTCAACAAAAGCGCGGGCAAGGTCGAAGTGTTTGGCCATGATATTGATACCGATCTGACCAATGCCAAGAAACAGTTAGGTCTGGTTCCCCAGGAGTTCAACTTCAATATGTTTGAAGGCGTTGAGCAGATTATACTGCAGCAGGCAGGCTACTATGGTATTTCGCGCAAAGAAGCTAAGAAGCGTGCACAGCCATTGCTTGAACAGCTGGGTTTGTGGGATAAGCGTGATGCACAGTCGCGTGAATTGTCCGGTGGAATGAAACGCCGGTTGATGATTGCACGTGGTTTGATTCATGAACCCAGACTCTTGATTTTAGATGAGCCTACAGCAGGTGTGGATATTGAGCTGCGTCGCTCGATGTGGGATTTCATGGAAAACCTGAATAAAGAGAAAAAGACCACTATCGTATTGACCACACACTACCTGGAAGAAGCGGAAAGTTTATGCCGTAATATCGCCATTATCAACCATGGTGAAATCGCCGAGAATACCAGCATGAAGGGGCTTCTGGCCAAGCTGGATATGGAAACTTTTGTGCTGGATACCACTGGTCTGCCGACGCAAATGCCGGAGTTAAACGGCTACGATGTGCGGGTCCGTGACGAAACCACCATTGAAGTCGATGTGCATAAAGGCGCTGGCGTGAATGGTGTATTCCAGGAATTAAGTAAACATGACATTACGGTATTAAGTATGCGCAATAAAGCCAATCGTCTTGAGGAGTTATTTGTCAGACTGGTTGAGAGTCCAAAAGGAGGTTCTGTAGCATGAACTTAGTCGCCTTCCAAACGATTGTTGTTAAAGAAATTATGCGTTGGACCCGTATCTGGTCACAGACCTTATTACCACCAGCGATCACCATGACTTTGTATTTCGTGATTTTCGGCAACCTGATTGGTTCGAGAGTTGGTGAGATGGATGGTTTCGACTATATGGAATACATCGTTCCTGGCTTGATCATGATGTCAGTGATTACTAACTCCTACGGAAATGTCGTCTCCTCATTCTTTAGCTCCAAGTATCAGCGTTCGATTGAGGAAATGATGGTTTCTCCGGTATCCAATTGGGTAATTCTTGCTGGGTATGTTGGCGGCGGTGTTTTACGCGGCTTACTGACAGGACTGATCGTTACTATCATTGCTTCGTTCTTCGTTGACTTACAGATCCATAATATCTGGGTTGTTTTCAGCGTAGTCTTTTTAACCTCAGTGCTGTTTGCTATCGGTGGCCTAATTAATGCTGTTTTCGCCAAGAAGTTCGACGATGTCGCCATCGTACCGACCTTTATCCTGACTCCATTGACCTATTTAGGTGGTGTGTTCTATTCTATCAGTCTATTGCCTGAGTTTTGGCAGGGGGTATCGAAACTGAACCCTATCATCTACATGGTGAATGCCTTCCGTTATGGTTTTCTCGGTAGCTCGGACATCCAGATCGGCGTGGCCTTTGCCATCATTCTGGTTTTCATTGCGCTGCTAACCAGCTTTGCCATCTACTTGTTGAATCGAGGTATTGGTCTCCGTGCCTGATACGGTAGACAATCGAGTTCTTCCGATCTTCCCGCTACGGCGGGTCGTATTTCCAGAGAGCGTGCTTCGCCTACAAATATTTGAGCAGCGCTACCTGGACATGATTGCCAAACAGCTCTCGAATAATGAGGGCTTTGGCGTTTGTTTAATCAAAAAGGGTAATGAGACCGGTATCCCGGCGACACCTTACACGGTCGGTACCTATGTTGAAATTGTCGATTTTGATCAAAAAGATGACGGTATTCTGTTGATTACTTGCCTGGGTAAACAACGCTTTAAGATTAATTCCTCGTCTGTTATGCCGGACAACTTAATCAGCGCTAACGTGTCGCTTATTGGTAATATGGAGCCGAAGCCCATTAAGGATGAGCAGGGCGAACTGATTCAACTACTGAATGACCTGGCGCAACACCCACAGGTTGAGATCCTCGATAGTCCGGAGCGTTGGCAACACATGGATTTTATTGTGGAGCGTTTAACGGAATTCCTGCCCGTCAGCGAACAGCAAAAACAGGCTATCCTTGAAGAGAGTGATCTGAACACTCGCATCGCGACGTTATATCAAATACTGGCCTGGTTGAAATAGTTATTTTTGGACAAAAAAATGCCCACCAGGTGGTGGGCTAATGGCTTGCGCATTGATAAACCTTTGTCTTTTCGCTCCGTAGAGCAATTAGCTTGTTAGGGAAGACAATGATGCTCAAACTTGTTAAATAGATTAACTCTATTTATTCTGATTTTCCATGCCTGTTATGGTTAAAATGTTAACCAGTCCACGAATGAGGTCTTTGATTTACAAGGGGTTGTAAAGAAAATTGACAGTTGATGCGTAGGTGACTTTAACGAAAAATCACATCTGCATTGAATTGGAAAGGATTAGTTAAATTGATGCATATGTGACTTTAAATGTGTCTGAAATGACTTAATAAAAAAGGCGTCCTTTAGGACGCCTTTTAATATAAAGCGGTATAAGGTTACACGATAGGACTGGTGTCCTTATCGTAATCCACACCATCAACTTCAAAGCCAAACAGCTTAAAGAATTCGTGCTGGTAGCCTTTGTAGTCCGAGATCTCGTCGATATTTTCTGTTGTCGCGATGTCCCATAGACGCTCAACCTCACCCTGGATCTTGTCATCAAGCTCCTTCAAATCGACGCGGAAGCGGCGAGTATCGTCATAAGTCGCGTCGTCACCAAACATCTGATTGACGATGAGCTGATAAATTTGCTCGATAGGACCTTCGTGCACACCGTTTTCTTTCATCACTTTATACAGCAACGAAATATATAGTGGCATCACAGGAATCGCTGAGCTTGCTTGCGTTACCACAGCTTTTAAGACCGAAACGTTCGCCGTACCATTATATTTTTCTTGTAGCTTTTCATGAATGGCATGAGACGCGCGATCCAGATCTTCTTTAGCCTTACCAATTGTCGCGTGACCATAAATTGGCCAAGTCAGCTTCTTACCGATATAGGTATAAGCCGTGGTTTTAACGCCATCAGCTAAGACACCGGCTTCGTCCAGCGCCTTCATCCAAAGCTCCCAGTCTTCGCCGCCCATCACTTTGATAGTGTTCTGGATGTCTTCATCAGATGCTGGGTCGATAGAAATATCGTGGACCAAACCTTTATCTGTATTTAATGTCTTCTCAGTGACCGCTTCACCGATAGGCTTAAGCACAGACTTATAGACTTTGCCCGTTTCTGGATCCTGACGACGCGGAGAAGCTAACGAGTAAACTACTAAATCGATTTTCCCCATCTCTTCTTTGATGATTTTAATCGCGTCTTCTTTGGCCTGATTCGAGAAAGCGTCGCCGTTAATGCTTTTATTCCAAAGACCTGCTTCATCAGCTGCAATCTCGAATCCACGGTTGTTGTACCAGCCTGCCGTACCCGGCTTTTTCTCGGTAGGCTCTTTTTCAAAGAACAAGCCTAACGTTTTTGCGCCATAACCAAACGCCGACACAATACGCGATGCCAAGCCATAACCCGTAGAAGAACCGATAACTAATACATTCTTTGGGCCTTCGCCAGCAGGTTTATTATTTTTAACATACTCAATCTGCTCATTAACGTGAGCGATGCAACCCTGAGGGTGCGCCGTGGTACAAACGAAACCACGTACTTTCGGCTTAATAATCATAAAAGTAGAACTCCAAATAAAAATATGGCGCTATTGTAACGTGTTTTTAGGTTGAAAAGGTACTACCAGCGACAAAGAGGTCGGTATGTGTGATAAAGTTTATGAGAAACAGTTTAGTAAGTGGGAAAGGACATGCTAAAAACAATAAAAATCGTCTTTTGGCTAGCAGTAACATACCTGCTATATGTTACTGGCTACAAAATGATTGCATTAACTCTGCCTTTTAGCTTTTCAGACAATTTCACTAAAGAAGTCGTCATAATCTTATTGTTCCTGATATCCCTGCTGGCTATTATGTTCCTCCACTTTAAAAAAACGTTTTCTCAATTCTTGATATTTTTTCTGTATATCCTGATAGGAGTGGTGCTGATGTTATCGGTAGAAACTTTCAGGGATTGGTATCAAGGTAATGTCACCTTGACTATAGCCATATTAGCCACAGTTATATCTGTGGGCATTCAGGTAACAACTTTGCTGTGGATACTTAGCTATGCAAAGAGTAAGCTCCTTAACAATAAGTAGTGGCATTGGAATTACCTAACCGAACGATAGGTTCCGCGGCGTCCTCTTTTGCTTAATACCAATTGCCAAAGCTGGCCCTGTTTGGAGCGGAAGAAACCAGCGCTGCAATGCAGGTAATATTTCCACATGCGATAAAAGCGCTGATCATAGTTTTTCGATAATGTGTCCCAGGCATTGTTAAAGCGCTGCCACCAGGCGAGTAAGGTTTTCTCGTAATCGGGCCCAAAGTTGTGCCAGTCTTCTATATTGAGCCGCCCATCCAGCGCCTTACTGATTTGAACTGCAGATGGGATTTTGCCGTTGGGGAAAATGTATTTATTAATCCAGGGATCGACGTGAGGAGTGCTTTTGTATTTGCCGATGGTGTGTAATAAAAACAGGCCGCTATCCTTTAACAGGCGTAACACGGTATCGAAATAAGTCGCGTAGTTTTTCGGCCCCACATGCTCGAACATGCCAATGGAGACGATCTTATCGAATTGGCCGTTGACTTTACGGTAGTCCTGCAACTCAATAGTCACGGGGAGATCGCGGCAACGTTGTTCGGCCAGTTTCTTTTGCTCTTTTGAAATGGTGATACCGTGGACTTTGACCGAGTAATTTTCCGCAGCAAAACGCGCAAAACCGCCCCAGCCACAGCCGATATCGAGTACGCTTTCTCCGGGTTTCAGCTCCAGTTTGCGGCAGATAAGGTCGAGCTTATCCAGCTGCGCCTGTTCCAGATCGTTGGCATTAGCCCAGTAGGCGCAGGAGTAGTTCATGGTTGGATCGAGCATGGCTTCGAAGATGTCGTTGCCGATATCATAATGGCGTTCGCCAACTTCATAGGCGCGTTTTTCGTTCTGTCGATTGAACAGATTCTGTCGTATCACTTCGATGGCGAGTCGCAACCGCGCCACTCCTCCCAGCTGGTTTTCGACTTCAGCTCTTTGTAGTCGGTGAAATAACTCATCCAGTTGCTGGCACTCCCACATGCCATCCATATAGCTCTCGCCGAGGCCCAGGGAGCCTTGAGTCAGGATGCGGTGATATGCGGTATCGTTAAGAACCTGAATATCGCAGGGCTGGGAGCCATTAAAGTTCACGCCGGCTTTTTGAGCAAGCTCAGAGAGGATTGCAGGGGGAGGTGCAATAGAGGACTCTTCTCTGGTTGCAGACGCTGAAGATGGTTTGTTATCCGGTAACTCACTCATAGATACGACCTTGTGCCTATTCGATAACCTGAGAATACCCTAACGTATTTACTATAAATGGTGCAAATCAATCTGTTAATAGTGAGGGTATGCTGGGTGTAACAGGTATACGAAGTTGGTATGCACTTTCCTATTTTGCCCGTTTTCTGCTATTTTTAGCGGACTTTAACGATACAGGTTAGGTTTATAATGAAAAAAGGGAGCGGTTGTGCCACTATCTTTGGCGGCATTTTCTTTCTAGCTGGTTTAGGGATTTTCGCTTGGGGGTTATCTTCTGCCTATGACATCTGGCGCTCTGGCGACTGGGTGCCTGTGAGCGCGCAGGTGTCTGCTATCGACCAGACGGTTTCAACGGACGATGAAGGCAGCACCACTTATGGTGTGACGGGACATTTTCAATATGAGTTTCAGGGACAGCAATATCAATCTAACCAGCTCTCTTTTTACAGTGGTACGGACAATATCGGCCACTATCAGCAGGAGCTGTACTATCGTCTGAATAGCGCGGAGGAGAAGGGTCGAACCGTGACTGCATTGGTTAACCCGGAAGATCCGACACAAGCGGTGGTTGATCGCACCATGCGCTGGGGCATGTTGGGTTTCCAAAGTATCTTTCTCTTGGTATTTGGTGGTGTCGGTCTTGGCATTATGATTTTTGCATGGCGTTCTGGACGGAAACTACAACGACAGCAAGGGCTACAGGACGAGCACCACTCCGAGCCATGGTTATGGCGAGAAGAGTGGCAGAGTAATCGCCTGTCGGCCAATACCCGCAGCGGATTCTTGTTCCTTTTATTTTTTGCCATCGTCTGGAATGGGATTAGCCTCCCTGGAGTGATTGCGGTAATGCAGGAAGGCAACCTGATGGATAAGCCAGAGAAGCTACTGGTTTTTCTATTCCCTCTGGTCGGCCTTATTTTATTGGCTATCGCGGTAACGCTCTATTTACGACATAAAAAATACGGTCAGTCGCAGATGGTGCTAAAAGACATGCCGTTTGCGATTGGCGGTAAAACAAGAGGGGAGGTGATGGTTAGAGGTCCTCTTGAGATGAATGCCGAAGCCGTTATTACCCTAACCTGTCAGCGTAAATACAAAACTGGCACCGGCAAGAACAGAAGCACACGGACGACCATTCTATGGCAAAGCGATCAGCGCACCTATGCTGAAAATCAATTTGATGGCAGCCATCGTTTTGAATTTAATTTCGACATCCCTAAGAATCAGCCGCAGTCTGATGACTCTAACCCCTCCGACAAAATCGAGTGGGTCTTGTTGATCGAACGTAAACAACCTGGCGTTGATTTGAAGTTAGCTTTTGATGTTCCGGCTTTCGTTGTGGCTCACCGTGAGGCTATCGAACCTGCGGAAGAAGATTTGTTTATGAGCACGGACTCTGATAATTCGTTTAGCGATAATGGGGCGGGTGATTGGCGACGATTAGGCATTGAAGAAACTATTAATAATTTGGGGACCAGTTATTATTTTCCTGCCTTGAGGCAAAAGTCTGCAGCGATTTCGATGTTAATTTTTGGCTTGGTATTTTCGGGTGCTGGAGTCGGCTCCTATTTTATGGGAGCGCCGATTATCTTTTTAATCGCTTTTGGTCTGATCGGCCTCCTGATGCTTTATTTCTCATTAAACGTCATGTTTTATCGAACAGAAGTAACAGTTGGTTCAGGTACATTACATGTTGCCGCAGGTTTACTATCAGCGGATCAGACTCAGGCCATCCCCCGAAGCTCGGTTAAGGACATCTCATCGCGCAGTAATATGTCTGTGGGTAACAAGCGTTACTACAACATCTATGCTGAACTAAACGACGGTAAAAAGGTTGTGCTGGCTAAATACTTAACACATAGCGCTGATATTGAGGGCTTTATTGATAAGCTTAAACGCGAGCTGGGTATGACTCGCTAGAGTAAGGCGGGGTTGTAACGCCTCGCATCAGGCTCGCTCCAATAAGCATGATTCGTAATTTCGGCAGAAAGCTGTTAATAATAGTGAAACGGCAATGGTTGGAGTGAGCTATGCAAGAGAAAGTAACCTTCAAGACGCGAGCGGGCGTGGAATTATCGGGTGCTCTGCACAAACCGGAACACACAGTGACAGCCGCTTATGCGCTTTTCGCCCACTGTTTTACCTGTACTAAAAACGTAAATTCCGCAGTCAATATCGCTAATGCACTGGCGGATGAAGGGATTGCTACGCTACGTTTTGATTTTACTGGTCTTGGTGGCAGCAAAGGGGAGTTTGCAGATACCAGCTTTACGACTAACGTCAATGACTTGATCGACGCTGCAGAGTTTCTAAGCGATAACTATGAAGCGCCGCAAATTATCATTGGTCACTCCTTTGGCGGTACGGCGATCTTAGCCGCCGCGAAAAATATTCCATCAGCTAAAGCCGTAGCGACCATCGCCTCGCCATCTTCTCCAGAGCATGTATTACATCAGCTTGAACCTCAGCTCGAAACTTTAAAGCAGAAAGGGGAGGCGACTATCGAACTGGCGGGAAGACCATTCACTTTTAAGCAGGGTTTTGTGGATGATGTTAGGCAATATGCCATCGATATTCATGGTCTGCGCAAGGCGCTGATGGTGATGCATTCGCCAGTGGACGATACGGTATCGATCGACGAAGCGGAAGCAATCTATAAATCTGCGCTTCATCCGAAAAGTTTTATTACTCTGGATAACGCCGATCATTTGCTGAGTAAAAAAGAAGACTCGTTGTATGCAGGCCATGTGCTGGCCAGTTGGGCAAAAAGGTATATTGATATCAACAAACAGCCCAAACTGAAAGCCGAGAAAGATGAAGTGGTCGTTGCTAACCAAGCGAGCGAAGGATTCTTAAGTCGAGTCAATGCTAATGGTCATGAGTTTCTAGCCGATGAACCTGAACATGTCGGCGGAACCAATCTTGGGCCGAACCCTTACGACTTCTTGTCCACCGCCCTTGGTACCTGTACCGCCATGACCTTGAATATGTATGCACGCCATAAAAAACTCGACGTTTCTAAAGTTATCGTTAACGTCAGCCACGACAAGGTTCATGCGCAAGACTGTGAGCATTGTGAAGAAAAGAAGGGAAAGATCGATAAGTTTAAGCGCAGTATTATTATCGAAGCGGACATTACCGACGAACAGCGCCAACGGATGTTGGAGATTGCTGATCGCTGTCCGGTACATCAAACTCTGCATAAAAAAGTTATTATCGAAACCGAACTGGAAGAGCCGAATAACTAGCTCTTCCGTATGACGGGGGAAGTTGTTACGACTCGTCTTCACCAAAGTCTTCTTTAAACTTCATCCAGAACATGCCACGGAAATCGCCGTCTTCAAAGCCAAAGGCTTCGTCATCGGGATATTTTTCATCAATAACCGTCTTAACCTTCGAGTCGATATTCGAGCCATGACAGGCTAGGCACATTGGCTGCGCATAAATGGGCTCGACGTAAAGCCAGCTGTTATCGGGAAGCTGTGTAATCTGGGGACGCCCCTGCTTCTCTTCCTGGGCTAATTCGAGATAATAATTTAAGGGGCCTTCCAACAACGCATCCGGCTTATTTTTCGGGTTACGTACCTTATGGCTGGTGCGTCCCACTTCAACGCCTTCGGGAAGCTTTTCAGTGATACCTGATGCTTCGGTTACAGTAGTTGACCGCCTCGACCACTCCCTGCTGCATGCCGTGCATTAAGGTCGATTTAAACGCTTGCTTGATTGGCTTTAGGGTTTTCGCTGCCAGCTCAGACTTCTCTGCCCATAACTTTTCTTGCGATTCCTTGTAATATTCCCAGCCCGCATAACCGCCAACCGCGATCAGAACAAGGATAACCAGAATGGCGATAACCTTTTTCATAGACAACTCCGACGAATATTTCTTTTATTGTATCGCTCGGTAGTGATTCCTCAATGATTTTAATCAAACAAGTCGAATTAAGAAGGAGTGCTTATGCAATAACAGGAAAGATAACGCTTTTACATCACTCCAAGGCTGTATATAATTCACCCAGCATAAGAGACTGCTTCTCTGTCTAACAGCCTGACCAACCCAGTTCTGAAAGATTCATCCAGCTCTCACACAAGCAATAACAGATTGCTCTAAACAACTAAGAAACCATTAGGATATCGCCATGAGTCATGCCGCATTTTCGACGCTCGATCTACAGCAGGAGCTAATCGCTAATCTCGCCGAGTTAGGTTTCGAGGGGATGACTCCGATTCAGGCCGATGCCCTGCCGCAGGTATTGGAAGGGCAGGACGTTATCGCTCAGGCCAAAACTGGCTCGGGTAAAACGGCGGTATTTGGTTTAGGTATTCTACAAAAGCTCGATCCGAAAAATTTCTCGGTACAGTCGGTGGTGATGTGCCCGACGCGTGAGCTGGTGGAGCAGGTAGCGGAAGAAATTCGACGTCTGGCACGACCGATTGCCAACGTAAAAGTCTTAACCCTGTGTGGCGGTACGCCACTGCGACCACAGGCCGATTCATTAAAGCATGGCGCCCATATCGTGGTCGGTACACCGGGACGTATTCTCGACCATCTGGATAAGCAGACGCTGGATTTAGATTCGGTATCGACACTGGTTCTCGACGAAGCAGACCGAATGTTAGACATGGGCTTTCAGGATGCCATGGATAATATCGTCGAAGAAATCCCAAGGCAGCGCCAGACATTATTATTCAGCGCAACCTACCCTAAAGAGATTCAGGCCATCGCCGAGCGCGTGATGTATGAGCCGACTTTGATCCATGCGAAAGAGCAGCACACCAGCGCCAGTATCGAGCAGGATTTTTACCGAATCAGCGACGAAGGCGAGCGCGATGTCGCGGTGCGATTACTGTTATTACAGTTCCGCCCAGACTCAACTGTGATTTTCTGTAACACCAAGCGCCACGTCAAAGACCTGACCCAGTATCTAAAACAGAGCGGCTTCAGTGTCCTGGCGCTACACGGCGATCTGGATCAGAAAGAACGTGATCAGGCATTAATCCGTTTCAGTAACAACAGCGTCTCGATTATGGTCGCCACTGACGTCGCCGCCCGAGGCCTAGACATCGACTCGCTGGATTTGGTGATTAACTACCATATCGCCAGCGACCCGGAAGTCCACGTGCATCGTGTCGGTCGTACTGGTCGCGCCGGCAACAAAGGCCACGCCTGCTCGATAGTGATCGATAAAGAAAAGCATAAACTGAAACGACTCGGCGAGTATCTAGGACAGGAGTTAGAAACCTGGGGACTGCCCGACACCAAGCTTTTAAAAGAACCGACTTTTAGAGCGCCCATGTCGACCATCCAGATTGACGGCGGCAAAAAACAAAAACTCCGCCCCGGTGATATCCTCGGCGCACTCACCGCCGACTACCGCATCGAAGGCAACGACGTTGGTAAGATCCAGGTCGCCAACAGTTGGGCCTACGTCGCCGTTAAAACCGATGTTCTCGACACAGCCTTACAGCTTTTGAATAAAGGCAAAATGAAAGGTAAAAAGTTTAGAGCGAGAAAGATTTAAAGTTTGTCATCTGACCCACCAGGATGTGGGGAATGTACCACGGGCATTTCCTTCGGTCACAGTAGCAATTCATGGAGAATTACCTGCCCGCACTATGACCTTAAGCGACTAACAGAAGCCCCTTTGTCGAAATCCCTTAGATAACCGCTGGATCCAGCGTCTTTGAAAGAAATGAAATAATTGTGGGTGTCCTAGAGTTTATCTTGAGACTTGATATTTTTGTGGGTGTCCTAGAGTTTAACCCACGGGTTACTTTACCTTGAGCGAGCTGGATAAAATTTATTATCAAATCAAGATTAGTAGTACCCATCCCGTTCGAGACAGAGCCATTTTTGAAACCTCATTTGCCTCAGGCATTCGCTCTTCGGAGCTGGCTCACTTGGATGTGGGTGATATTGATTTTGAGGGTCGCATGCTAACGGTGCGTCAAGGTAAGGGCAATAAAGACCGGCGTGTCCCCATTGCAGCCAGGGCTTGTTACTGGATTGAGCGCTACTTGATTGAAGTGCGCCCTAAACTGGCTCATCCTAGCTCTGGAGAAACACCGTTTTTGTCCAAAGAAGGGACGTGGATGCGTCGGTACCAATTAGGGCATGTGGTGAAAAAGTATATGCAGAAGGTTGGCATTCACCGGCATGGAGCATGTAATTTGTTGCGGCATGCTACAGCAACGTTGATGCATGAAAATGGTGCCGATATTCGACACATCCAAAGTATGCTGGGTCATTCTGATATCTCCACAACCCAAGTGTATACCCATGTTAGTCCCAATAAACTCAAGGAGGTGTATTTTAAAACGCACCCGTATGCCCAGGATAAGACAGGAGAACAGCGCCATGAGTGAATGATAGGTACTGAGCGATTACAGGTAGCGTTTAATCTGAGTCTGGGAACCCGTCTGACTATTATGTATTAAATAACGTCTTAATACTCTTAATAGGAAGAAAGAGTCGGTTTGCATCGGAAGACAGAGGGATAAAGCCATAGTTTAAATAAAAGTCTCTGGCGCCTTCTTTCGCATCGACAAAGCAGGCTGCGGCGCCTGCGATTTCAGAAAGCTCTAATACTTTCGATAAGGCATTGCTCATTAAGTGAGCGCCATAGCCCTGGCCTTGAAAGTCTGTATTGACGCCCAGTCGAGCAAGGTTCACCCCAGGCATATTCGGCTTGTACTTCTTTGCATAGGCTTCGGGTAAAGCTTCAGAGGATACGGTGCAAACTACCAAGGTGTAGAAACCCAAGATGGTGCGCTTGGTTTCCTCAGAATGTAATACATAAGTTCGAGAGGTCGCTTTCTTTTGCGACTGGAATGCTAAGGATTTTAGGAATACATTGAGGGATTCAGAACCACAGTCAAAGTCTTCTCGATTAAATGCCCGCGAAAGCGGGCTTATCTTAAGCAAGACCGATTTCCCGTGAGCGTGCAACAGCAGCTTTTAACTTGGCGTTTGGATCTTGAGGGTTGTCGATAGCATTAAAGAATACCTCAGAGTCCGCCAGAGTCAGCTTTACCATAGAGTCTCGCTCAATAATTTCATGTGCTTTGGCCAATGCGGCTTGCACAATAAAGTCATTGAGTTGCGAGCCGACCAAATCAGCAGCTGCTTGAATATCGTCTTTGATGTGCTTGGGAACACGAGCCGTAATACGGTCTCGTTCTTGTGCATTTGCCATAATAAATACCTCTTCAATAGATGGTGCCAAAATGGTACCAATGCTTATATTACCAAACCGGTACCATTTTGTCACCACTTTGTTTAAAGCAGGATTTGGCTTTGAATAAATAGAAATGACCGAGTAAACTAACGCGATTGCTTTAGCTCTTTAACTTATTGTATTTTCAGAGAATTGGCTTGAGGGTAGCTTGGTTCTGGATTATCGAAGGGATTCAACAATACATATGAATGGACGCGCGTACGACTACAATCTCGGTCGATTCCTCTCTGTCGATCCATTCATTCAAAGCCCTGGCAACAGCCAGTCGATGAACCCCTACAGCTATATCATGAATAATCCACTTGCAGGGACAGATCCGAGTGGGTATGTGGCTTGTGATGATGCTGGAAACAATTGTGATTTGGGGAATATGTCGATGGATGAGGTCGATAATATTACGGTAAATGATGATGGTTCTATTCACGTAAATACTACGGATGGCAATACCTACCAAGTTGATAGCGTTTCCAGTACGAGTAATGGTGTTCAAACGAGCATGAGTTTCAATCAAGGTTCTGGCTGGTCTGGGAAGATTGAAGAAATCGGAAGTCCTTCAAGTATAAATACTCCTAATATTGAAGATCATAGTAATTCAGCGTTCGCATCTCTACCAGCTGGTCAAAATGCAGCTTATGGAGGTGGCGGTGATAATTATGATGATTTTGAAGGTAGCCCAGATAATCAAGTTTCATTCGGTGGGACTGATGATAAGTCTAGTAGTAAGTTTAATAACCCAAATTATCCACCATTAAAGAAAGGTAGTGCGTCAGATCGTGGGCCGCGTCCTCCTGGAATGGTGGTTGGGCCTAACGGATGGTGGCAGATGGAAAAAGCAGCTCTTACAGAAGCTATGAGAGGCCCTTCTGCTACTAAAGACCAGATTCCGGTTGCAAGTAATACACCAGGCTGTATGAGTATGTGCGTTGCAATTGCAATTTTGACTGATAGTGTCGATGGAATGTCTCAAGATATAGAAAATATGGCTGGCAATTTAGAAAGAGTCCGAGAAGTTTTAGAGGAGCATCCTCGAATGAGTCCAGTAATGAAAAAACTTGGTATTTATGGTAAAGGTGTGAATGTCGGAGTGAACTTGTGGCACATTGATACAGTCAAAACTGCTTGTAATTTAACATGTAGCGAAGACCCAATTACAGGAACGTATCGTTATGATGAGAATGATTAATATAAGATTGACAGTATTGTTAATATCGTTAATAAGTTGTGAAGTTGCTTTTGCTTTTAATAAAAAAAGTGACTGTGAGGACTTATATAATTTATATCCAAGCTTAGTTAGTGAGCTTAAAAAAGCTGAGGGTTCAGAAAAAAATATAAGTAACTTACAAGATGAAGTAACAAAAGTATGCAAAAAAGAAGCCTTTGATGGCAACCCTCTATCTCAATTTAGGTTGGCACACATAAACTATTATGGTTTTGGTAAAAAGCCGGATATAACTAAAGCACTTTATTGGTTTATGCAGTCTGAAAGGCAAGGGATCGTTGGCTCGAGGGTAATGCTAGGTCAATTATTTTTCGATGGTGAATACTTGGACAAAGATATACCTCTTGCATATTACTGGTTTGTGAAAGCAAACTCTGATCTTGAAGTCTTTGATAAAAAGTTTTGTGATAATTTCATCAATATTTTAAGTGAAGATGAGATTGATAAAATTGAAAAGAAAGTGCAAAACGAAGAAAACGTTGAAAAGCTAGGAACTTGTACTAAAAAGTAAAAGTGCCGTACACGTAATTAGTTTTGATTCGGAGATTCGCCAGCAGCCCTCGGATGGCGGTTCGGTTTGGACTCGGAAGTGTGGGCAGCAGAACTCGGAAGTGGGGGCGGTGCCAGTACTCTGCTGACACCGCTAAAAATCCGAATGCCTGCTGATTTGCGTTCCCAGTGAAAACCGGTTTGAGTTCCCAAGGCATTCTTAGAAGCTAGCGTTTTATATTAAACTCACCGCTCTGGAGCAACGCTAGTTGAGTAAAGTGTGAGGGTGAAAAATCTTCCTGAGCGACCAACGCCTGAATTTTATCCATGACAGATTTTCGTTGCTTTGGTGGCAGCAAAAAGAAGTTATAAAGGTATTTACACAGCGGGACCTCATTATAGCGTTGGCGGATTAACTCGGACTGATTGAGGAAGTGTTCAAATACGGGGAAAAATTCCACCAGCTCTTTGGACATTGTGTCATCTAATGAAAATCTAGGACACCCACAATTTGTCTTTGGTAGTCATTGGGTGTTTTGACGTTAAGGGCACAGCTTGAGAGGTTCGTTGGTTGGTTTTAAATGTCTGCTTTTTGGTCTAAATGGATAGTTTTGACATTGTTACCTGAACGTCAGACAGGAGTCGGCTTCAAGTGGTCTTGATGACTAGGATTTTTCAAATCGGAATTGTTGTTACGTGGTTTTGAGCTTTAACGTTTTACCCTGGAGCCAGCTTTGACCCAGATTTTTGGCAAGCTTGTTTAGGGTATACCAGTGTCCGGCTGCTCTTTTAAAACGTCTTTCGAAGAACTGAGTTTGGAGTAACCAGTCGTCTTCGGTCAGGTTGAGTCGCTCAAGGATAGGAGGGAGGCATGCTGGAATACTGCCTCGTTTCCCTTGTCTAATCGCTCGTCCTGACCAATCAACCAATTCAAGGTAGTCGGTTAAGTGAAAGGCAATGCCTTTGGGTTGCTCTTGTCGTTCATTGCCGATAAAGGGCAGTAAGGCTTTGCTGGGTTCCTGCTGGATACGTGCTTGCACAGAGGTGTAATCGGATGTTTCCGGTGTCTTCGCCATCTTGGCCCGAACCGGGTTTAAATCCACATAGGCCATGCAGGACAAGAGGGCGGCTTCATCCAGCAGAGCCTGCGATTTAAAGCGTCCCTCGAAGAACTTTCCTTTGCAGTTATCTTCCTTGTTGGCCATTCGAGCAATGGACTCGTTGAGAATGCGCATCAGCCAACTGATATTCATCAGGCGTTGACGGTACTCATCAACCAGCTGACCCAGCACCTCCAGCTCGGCTTCACCCAAAGGTGCTCCGGCTAAATACCGCTGAGCAACCATGCTGCCGTTAAACAATTGTGTCCAGCGCTCCAACACCTCCCGTGTTGACCATGCCTCGGCTTGCTCCTTATCAATCCGCAACACCAGATGATAGTGATTGCTCATAATGGCATAGGCCGCCACATCAATCGCAAAGACTGAGGTTAGCTCAAACAGCTTATCCTCAATCCAACTGCGGCGATGCTCATAGTCCTTACCCGTATAGTTATCAACACCGCACAGAAAAGCACGGCGCACACAGCGACAAGTGATGTGGTAATAAGGTGTTGAGTTTATATCAATTAATCGGCTTCGAGCCACCGTCATAAACGCCATCCTTAGCGTTGTTATCCATAGGTAAAGCATAGACAAGTAACCCGCAATAGTCAGTGGCTAATCTCTGCTATGCTTGTGCGAAATAATTGTGGGTGTCCTAGAGTTTGTATCCTTGATTCGCAAAGATAAAACCTCAGTAACGCGCAAGCCGCTGCCATATAATAAGGAAGCAATAACTTTGTATTCCCCCGTTAGAGTGGAAAAAATACGAGAGACTTCCTCACGACTGAAAACAGTTGGTAAACGAATAGGCTTTTTTGAGCGTGTAATTCCGGGCAGAATACCTAACGGATTACCGATAATATTCCTATAAAGAAAAGCTAACGCATTTAACGCTTGCTTTTGCGTACTTTTACTGACATTACGCTTAACCGCCAGAAAAGATAAGTAATTGCTCACGTCTGAATCTGAAAGGTTTTGTGGATGCTCCATACGAAAATAACGGATAAAATCCTTGATCCAATAAAGGTAGCATTTCTCAGTCTGATAACTGTAATGGTTGGTTCTTAGATAATAACGTATAGATTGTAAAAAAGGAGAACCAGACATTCCTTGTCCTGTTTGTTAACTGAGACTATATACTAAAAAAGTGATTGCAATTACAAAAGAGCCAATTACTATAAGGTTTGTAAGTAATTAACCATAGTGTTTGTAAATTTGTTGGGAAAAGGGATACCAGAACAGAACTGTCCGTTTTGCTTGGTATTAGCCACAAAAGCAGACATTAAAAATAATCAATTTAAAATCAAAAGGTTATCGGCATTGTCCGGTAATATAATGTTATGCATAGCAGAATATGAATCCAGATCACGCAGTAGACATCTATTCGAATTACGTCACAGGTGAAATCACGTTCATTCGGCGTCGGGATGATTCGCTATATTTGCTGCATTCCGCTGCAGATAGAAAGGAAATCGGGGCCGCCGCATCCGAAGCTATTGAGCCTAAAATATCCGGCGGTCTGCCTTGGTCAAAAATACCCGAAGATTGGTTCGTTGAATGGGATCAACTGGATGTAGTTGTGGCTTGGAGAGATGGCGGGCAATTAGTTATCGCAACACCCTTTTGTCATTGGGGCAAAGCACCTGACATTCTAATCAACAATCAACCCTCTCACCTCGACTTTGGTACGGCTATTGTTCAGCAGATAAACTATGCCAAATCTAAGCGCGAGAAGGGTGCATAACAATGCCAGTCACGGCGACGGCTACTCCATTGCGGCTTCGCCTCCATTCCGTAGCCGCGCGTGCTGAGCGGCGTTACATGTAAATCGAGAAAGGGGAATTTCTGACTCTTCAAGTATAAAAGTAGGCAAAAGTGGCTCTGATTAGGTGGCATCTATCATCCACCGACCAAGCAAGGCGTCTTGGTTCGTCATGGTGCTGAGCGGCTAATTACCGTTCCTCACCTGTACTTTGGATCTGCTCTTGAGGATTATTCATGACGATTGAATTGACAGTCAGAATACACCCTGAGCTAGTTAAGTGGGCTATTCGCATAGCTATCATCTTGCTGGTTTAGGTAGTGGGCAAAGGGGGCGAGACACCGCCCCTAATGTTTTTCCAGCAAACATGTAACAAGTTGCTGTAATTCGTTCCGGCCGCCAAAAGCGCGGCCTCCACCGGACAGCCTACGCTTCGCTTCGGCTGCCGTTAAGCAAGGCGTTAACGGCTTGGTCACAACTTGGGGCAAGAATGTTATCTCACGAACACCGCTGTGTAATCCTTATCCTCATCTCAGCTGCCGCTGTCGTGGCTCTGTTTTTCGTTGATCCTATTGCTCAAGACCCTAACTACCATTTCTTCGCAGATTCGCGTCATATTGCTGGTATTAGCAACTTCTGGAACGTGGCGTCCAACCTACCTTTTGTGATAGTTGGTACTCTGGGGTTGCTTCGCTACCCTAGGTTATTGCACGAAGAGAGCGCTAATGCCTATTTAATTCTGTGTGTTGGAATCGTTTTGGTTGGTTTTGGCTCGGCCTACTATCACTACGCCCCAACAAACCAGACGTTGCTGTGGGACAGGCTGCCGATGACTGTGGCCTTCATGGCCTTGCTGTCGCTGCTGCTTGGTGAGCGTGTACTGCGTACCCCTCGTCCACAGCTGGTTTGGATTTTGGTATTGGTTGGAGCCGCAGCCACATTGTATTGGGCATGGACCGAATCGCTTGGCAAGGGTGATCTCCGATCCTATGCCATTGTCCAGTTTTTACCCGTTCTGCTCATTCCGCTCACGCTCGCCATGTTTCGGCAACGCTATCTCAGCAGCAGACTCTTGCTATGGGCGTTCGGCTTCTACTTATTGGCTAAAGCTTTTGAGTATTTCGACGGGCAGATATTCATCGCAACCGCAGTTATGAGTGGCCACGCTATCAAGCACGTAGCGGCCGCTGTTGCGGTCTTGTGTCTCATTTATGCCATTCCTACAAGGTTAATTAATCGGTGAACATTAATTCGCTTAACTCGATAGGCTTTACTTAGGGGGGCTAAACATGAAAAACATTAAATTCATTTATTTATATTTATTATCTGGTGTTATTTTTTTGATTGCAGCAGGTGCATTTTATTCAACGGAAGATAGTAATTTTACGCCAGTGAAATAGCCGTGAGATATTGTGACGAAATGGTTGGGCAAGATTGAGTTAGATCCGAACCACCATTGATACAGCAAAAGCTTCAGATGATTATATGGCATGCGCATTCACTAGTGACCAGAACGGATGCGGCTGCGGAACACATGAGTTCCGGAAAATTGATGGTAGATAGTTTTATTCGCCAGATTCTATGCAAGAGTAAACCTGTGTTGTTGATTAAAAGTTGCGAGTGTATTGAATCAGAGTATATTGTATTGTAGTTAAAGTGACGGAACCAAAAGAGAGTAAATGTATCCTGATCCAATAAATTCTCCATTAACTCTAAACAGGGACTAAATGAGAAATAGTATATTAATATCCTTAATCTTTTTCCTGCAAAATTGTACTGTCTATTGTGAGAACGAAGCAGAACGGATAGTTAGGCAAAGAATGGAGTCAACTAATACTCCAGGAATGGTTTTCCTGATTGCGAAAGACGGAAAAGTTATTGATGAGGGGTATTATGGTAAAGCGAATGTAGAACTTGATGCTGACATTACCAAGAGTTCGAATTTTGCTATAGCGTCAATGAGTAAAACGTATACAGCAGCAGCGATTTTATTGATGGCAGAAAATGGATTGCTGGACTTGGAAGATTCCGTGAAGAAGTACATCCCGGAAGCTCCTGATTCATGGCAGACAATGACCATAAAGCATCTTCTTATGCACTCTTCGGGACTGGTTGAAGATTGGGAGTTGCATGACTGGAATAAGTCAAATGAAATGTTTCTTAAAACACAGACAAATGAGGAATTCCTTAAAGTTCATTTCAACCAAGAACTAAAATTCAAACCTGGTACAGACAACCGTTATGCAAGTGGTCATTTTGTCCTCGGCATTGTAATTGAAAGGATTGCTGGCAGTTCATACGAAGAATACCTTGAAGAAAAAATCTTAGGCCCATTATCGCTGAAAGAAACATTTGTTGATCACCCTTACAAGATCATACCGCACAGGGTTTCTGGTTATTTTGACTATGATCCCGCAATCATAAACGGTCCTGTTTCAGGAATAGGAAATGGAATTTTGATAGCTCCGGTAGCCTATGGCCGAGGCGATGCTGGCATTCGAACCACCGCCTATGACTTGTTGAAGTTTTACAATGCCCTCTTTACGGACGATTTTTTAAGCGATCAGTCCAGGAGCCTGATGTTCGAACCAACACGGCTGGACAATGGTGACAAGGTTTCTTACGGAGCTGGCTGGATGAATTGGCCCTTGGGGGGACTCGCCGTTTCTGAACATAGTGGAGTGTTCAGGACCGGATTCAGCAGTCAGGCTCTTCTTGTTCCTAAAGATAAATTTGTGGTGATCATTCTAACCAACTTACGTGGCAGTGCGACTTTTACCTTGGCCAAGGAACTGGCATCGCTTTACTATCCTGAATTGGAGAAATTATCAAAAAAATTTGCTGTCAAAGACTCCAATATGGCTTTAACTAATGTTCATCTTGAAATTTTTCAAACAATAAATTCAAAAAAAGAAAACGTAAATATTCATATGAACTTTCCATTTTCCTATTATTCCAAACCTTTGAAAGAATCCATATCGAGCACGGAGTCAATTACGTTCTTGGGGGAAAGGGATCTCCAGGACCAAAAAGTAGAATTCTTTGGTGTGGATATACAAACCTTAAGATACTATCGCTTAAACGGGAAGAAAGTGCTTTACACGACTGTTTATCTTGACAAGAGTGATAAGCTTGTCTTTATTGATTATCCCGAAACTGAATAAAACAGAAAATATCACTAGTTTTATAAGTGTAATAGAAGCGAAAGTGTGAATCGCCCCGATATTCCTAGACACTTTTTAGCTATACAATGAAGCTAAAGAGGAGAATGAAATGTCATCCAAGCGATATACCGAAGAATTTAAAATTCAGGCCGTCAAGCACATTACAGAAAGCG
>NZ_JACNML010000015.1 GCF_020005365.1 Kangiella shandongensis
CACCGCCGTATTCTTTCGCTAGTACAGTACAGATCGCTGCCGTCAGTGTGGTTTTACCGTGGTCAACGTGGCCAATTGTGCCCACGTTAACGTGCGGCTTGGTACGTTCAAATTTTTCTTTAGACATTGTTTAATTCCTCTAATCTATCTGGAACTTCAAATTTAAATTAAGAATTCTTACTGATAACTTCTTCAGCAATGTTTGTTGGAGCTTCTGCATAATGCGAGAACTCCATCGTAAAGCTTGCGCGGCCTTGAGACAAACTACGCACGTCTGTCGCATAACCAAACATTTCTGAAAGCGGTACTTCAGCATCAATAACTTTACCTGATGGGCTATCATCCATACCTTTTACAAGGCCACGACGACGGTTAAGGTCACCCATAACGTCACCCATGTATTCTTCTGGAGTAACCACTTCAACTTTCATCATTGGCTCAAGCAATGCAGGATTTGCAGTTGCAGCAGCATTTTTCACTGCCAAGCTACCAGCAATCTTAAACGCCATCTCGTTCGAATCAACATCGTGGTAAGAACCATCGTAAAGCGTCGCTTTAACGTCCAGTACTGGATAACCAGCAATGATACCGTTTTCAAGCTGCTCTTCGATACCTTTCTGTACAGCACCAATATATTCTTTCGGTACTACACCACCAACGATTTCGTTAACAAACTCGAAGCCTGTGCCCGCTTCTTGTGGCTCAAGCTTAACCCAAACGTGACCATACTGACCGCGACCACCAGATTGGCGTACGAATTTACCTTCGACTTCAACCGTGTTGCGGATAGATTCACGATAAGCTACCTGAGGCGCACCAATGTTCGCTTCAACTTTAAACTCACGCTTCATACGATCAACAAGGATATCCAGGTGTAGCTCACCCATACCAGAAATAATGGTCTGGCCTGACTCTTCGTCAGTGCGCACCTGGAACGATGGATCTTCCTGCGCTAATTTACCTAGAGCAATACCCATTTTTTCTTGGTCTGCTTTAGTTTTTGGCTCAACCGCTACCGAGATTACCGGATCCGGGAACTCCATACGCTCAAGGATAATCTTGTTTTCCAGGTCGCATAAAGTATCACCCGTTGTGACGTCTTTAAGACCAACGCCCGCCGCGATATCACCCGCGCGAACTTCTTTGATTTCTTCACGGCTATTAGAGTGCATCTGTACGATACGACCAATACGTTCTTTCTTCTCTTTAACCGAGTTGAAAACGTGGTCACCGGAATTAATAACCCCAGAGTAGACACGGAAGAAGGTTAGCGTACCCACGAATGGGTCTGTCGCGATTTTAAACGCCAATGCCGCAAAAGGTGCATCGTCGTCTGCTTCACGCGTTTCGACCTCGTCGTTCTCAATGTCCACTGTACCTTGAATCGCCTTAACTTCTGTAGGAGAAGGCATATATTCAATAACCGCATCCAGCACTGCTTGAACACCTTTATTCTTAAAGGCAGAACCGCCGAATACCGGAATGATTTCATTGGCTAGTGTACGTTGACGAATACCTTGCTTGATTTCTTCTTCGGTAAGCTCTCCGTTTTCAAGGTACTTCTCCATCATCTCTTCCGAAGATTCAGCTGCCGCTTCAACCATAAACTCGCGCATTTGATCGCACTCGTCTTGCAGCTCAGCAGGGATGTCTTCGTAAGAGAAAGTCATACCTCTATCTTCTTCGTTCCAGATAACGGCTTTCATCTTAACCAAATCAACCACGCCCTTAAACTCGTCCTCTGCACCAATAGTTAGCTGCATTGGTACCGGGTTCGCGTTTAATTTCGATTTAAGCTGGTCGATGACCATACCGTAATCAGCACCGGCACGGTCCATTTTATTGACGAAAACCATGCGAGGAACTTCGTACTTATCAGCCTGACGCCATACAGTTTCTGTTTGTGGTTGTACACCAGACGAACCACAAAGCACCACTACCGCACCGTCCAGTACACGCAATGAACGCTCTACTTCAATCGTAAAGTCAACGTGTCCAGGAGTGTCGATGATGTTAATACGGTGCTCGTCGAACTGTTGCTCCATACCACGCCAGAAGGTCGTAGTCGCAGCCGAGGTAATAGTAATACCACGCTCCTGCTCCTGCTCCATCCAGTCCATGGTGGCGGCGCCGTCATGTACTTCACCGATCTTATGAGACAGACCGGTGTAGAATAGGATACGCTCCGTAGTCGTCGTTTTACCAGCGTCTACGTGCGCGACGATACCAAGGTTGCGGTATCGTTTAATTGGGGTTTTACGTGCCACAATAAACTCCTTGGATTACCAACGGAAATGCGAGAAAGCTTTATTCGCTTCAGCCATACGATGAACGTCTTCACGTTTCTTAACAGCTGAACCACGGCTTTCGATAGCATCAAGAATTTCACCAGCCAGACGTTCACGCATTGACTTTTCACTGCGTTTACGAGCTGCGTCAGTTAACCAACGCATAGCTAGCGCTGTCTGACGAGCAGGACGAACTTCAACTGGTACTTGATAAGTCGAACCACCAACTCGGCGTGATTTAACTTCCACCATAGGGCGGATGTTTTCCAAGCCTTTTTCAAACATTTCTAGTGGTTCTTCGCCTGATTTCTTTTCGCCGATAATGTCTAGCGCACCATAAACGATTTTTTCTGCTACAGACTTTTTACCGTCAAGCATTAAAACGTTAATGAATTTTGCTAATAATTCACTACCGAACTTAGGATCAGGAAGGATTTCGCGTTTTGCGACAACACGTCTTCTTGGCATGTTAACTTTTCCTCATGCATGTGTAACTTCAGGACAATCCAGAATAAGCAGTTACGGTACTTATCTGGCCTTACTCACATAGTGAAATAGCTGATCGGACGATCAGCTACTAGACTATTCTCTAATTGTAACGTTTTAATATGTCAAACTGATTAAAACGCCTGGCCTATTGTAGTTAGACCTACTAAATTTCTATTGCCGGGCAATTGGATTTTTGTGAAGCAAAGTTGGCTTTGAGTCCAACGAGTTTCTGAAACAAAAAATTCAATTAACGCCGCCACTAGGAATTTAGCTTTTTGGCTTTTTTGCACCGTACTTCGAACGGCCTTGCTTACGATCTTTAACACCCGCAAGGTCAAGCGAACCACGGACACAGTGATAACGGACACCTGGCAAATCCTTTACACGACCGCCACGGATAAGTACAACACTGTGCTCTTGTAGGTTATGACCTTCACCGCCAATGTACGACGATACTTCATAACCGTTAGTCAAACGCACACGCGCTACTTTACGCAAAGCCGAGTTCGGCTTTTTAGGCGTTGTAGTATAAACACGCGTACATACACCACGTTTTTGTGGAGAAGCTTCCAACGCTGGTACGTTGGTCTTTTTTACCTGCTTAACGCGAGGTTTTCTTACAAGCTGATTAATAGTAGCCATTAATTCATTCTCTATATCTGGTTCACGCTTTATATAGCGTGCCCTTGCCGTAAGGACTTAGTATCTTAGGGCGCGCTATTCTAAAGAGGTCCTAATACGTTGTCAAGTCTGCTTAATGTTTAACCATCAAGCAGACTGAAGTACTTTAAGCCTCGTTATCTTCCATTGAGCTCAACTCTTCAGAAAGAGCCTGCTCAACATCGTCTGCTGATGGACCTACAACATCTTCGATTTGTAATTCCGCAGCACGTTTGCGACGACGTTCTTCGTGATAAGTCAGACCCGTACCTGCCGGGATCAGACGACCAACGATGACGTTTTCTTTCAGACCATTCAAGTCATCCATCTTACCGTTGACAGCCGCTTCGGTAAGCACACGAGTCGTTTCCTGGAATGATGCCGCTGAGATAAACGATTCTGTTGCCAAAGATGCTTTGGTAATCCCCATCAAGACGCGTTCGAACTGGATAGGTTCTTTACCTTCTTCAATCAACTTATCGTTTGCTTCAAGTACTCTAACAACTTCCATTTGATCACCTTTCAGGAAGCGAGAGTCACCTGGATCAGTCACAATACACTTACGCAACATCTGACGAATGACCACTTCAATGTGCTTATCGTTAATGCCTACACCCTGTAGACGATAAACTTCCTGAACTTCATTCACGATGTAACGCGCAAGCTCCGTGATTCCTTTTAGACGCAGAATATCGTGTGGGTTATCTGCACCGTCAGATACAACCTCACCTTTTTCCACCTTCTCACCTTCGAAGATGTTTAGCTGACGCCATTTCGGAATCAATTCTTCGTAAGTATCGTCACTGTCTTGAGGAGTGATGACAAGACGACGCTTACCTTTTGTCTCTTTACCGAAGCTGACGGTACCTGAAATTTCAGCAAGAATTGCTGGTTCTTTCGGTTTACGCGCTTCGAACAGGTCGGCTACTCGAGGTAGACCACCCGTAATATCTTTTGTTTTCGAGCTTTCTTGTGGAATACGTGCAATCGCATCACCGATGCTTACCTCAGCACCATCTTCCAGGCTCACAATCGCGTTAGCCGGCAAGAAGTAAACCGCTGGCATTTCCGTACCCGGAATGCACAGTTCTTTACCTTTCGCATCAAGTAACTTGATCGCTGGCTTAACGTCAGACGACTTACTACCAGAACGTTGTTTGTTCTCCGTAATCACGATTGAGCTTAAGCCTGTCAGCTCATCCGTTTGACGCTCAATGTTTACGCCTTCAATCATATCAACGAACTGGATACGACCGTCTAGCTCAGTAATGATTGGGTGAGTATGCGGATCCCAGTTAGCAACAATGTCGCCACCTTTCGCTTCTTCACCTTCATTTTTAGCTAACACAGTACCGTATGGCAACTTATAACGTTCACGCTCACGACCAAACTCATCCACCACGTTCAATTCAGATGAACGCGATACGATAACTTGCTTGCCGTCTTTACGCTCAACGGTTTTTGCATTTTTCAGACGCAATGTACCGTCGTTTTTAATCTGTACATTGTTGTCTGCTGACGCACGTGATGCGGCACCACCAATGTGGAAGGTACGCATCGTTAACTGTGTACCCGGCTCACCAATCGACTGTGCAGCGATAACACCGACCGACTCACCGTGATTGATAATATGACCACGAGCCAGATCACGACCGTAACATGCTGCACACACGCCATTGCGCGTTTCACAGGTAATTACCGAGCGAACTTTCACTTCGTCGACCGAATTTTGCTCAAGGATTTCTACCCATTTCTCGTCTAATAATGTTCCAGCTTCAGCCAGAATATCATCAGTACCCGGTACATATACGTGCTCTGCAACGACACGACCGAGTACACGCTCACGCAATGGTTCTACAACGTCACCACCTTCAATCAGCGGTGTCATGTACATACCGTTTTCAGTACCACAATCTTCGGTTGTTATCACCATATCCTGCGCCACATCAACCAGACGTCGAGTCAGGTAACCTGAGTTTGCTGTTTTCAACGCGGTATCGGCCAAACCTTTACGTGCACCGTGTGTCGAAATAAAGTACTGCGATACGTCCAGACCTTCACGGAAGTTTGCCGTAATCGGCATCTCAATAATCGAGCCATCCGGTTTCGCCATCAGACCACGCATACCCGCTAGCTGACGAATCTGAGCCGCACTACCACGAGCGCCCGAATCCGCCATCATAAAGATCGAGTTGAACGAAGGCTGAGTGACCGTTTCGCCTTCTTTGGTTTCGATGTCATCGGTACCAATGTGGTCCATCATCGCTTTCGCAACTTTTTCGTTAGTGTGAGACCAGATATCAACAACTTTGTTATAGCGCTCACCCTGTGTCACCAAACCAGAGTTAAACTGATCCTGGATCTCTGCTACTTCGGTCTCAGCCGCTTCAATGATGCCCGCTTTAACGTCTGGAATCGCCATGTCTTCGATACCTACCGAAGTACCTGAACGAGTCGCATAGGAGAAGCCGGTATACATTAATTGGTCAGCAAAAATAACCGTTGCTTTCAGCCCTCGCTCACGGTAACAGGTGTTAACCATGCGCGAAATTGCTTTCTTGGTCATTGGCTGGTTGACCAGATCAAAGTTAATACCTTCCGGTACGATTCCCCAAAGCAAGGAACGACCGACCGTGGTTTCAACCAGATCTAAAGACTCTGTACGGTTTTCATCTTCATCGAAGTGAACCATAGGAAGGCGCACTTTAACTCTTGCGTGCAAATCTACGGCACCGTTGGCGTAGGCGCGCTGTACTTCGTCAGCATCGACGAAGACCATACCTTCACCCTTGGCGTTAACGCGATCACGGGTTAAGTAATAAAGACCCAGTACCACGTCCTGCGTTGGGACGATAATTGGCTCACCGTTCGCTGGTGACAGGATGTTGTTAGTCGACATCATCAAGGCACGCGACTCTAACTGAGCTTCCAGCGTCAATGGTACGTGGACCGCCATCTGGTCACCATCGAAGTCAGCGTTGTAGGCCGTACAGACTAATGGGTGAAGCTGGATCGCTTTACCTTCAATCAATACTGGCTCGAAGGCCTGAATACCTAAACGGTGAAGTGTTGGTGCACGGTTCAGTAGTACCGGATGCTCACGAATCACTTCTTCCAGGATATCCCAAACGATTGGCTCTTCACGCTCAACCATTTTCTTCGCTGCTTTGATCGTTGTCGCTAGACCACGCAACTCAAGCTTGCTGTAGATAAATGGTTTAAATAATTCCAATGCCATCTTCTTCGGAAGACCACACTGGTGTAATTTCAAGGTAGGACCTACCACGATCACCGAACGACCCGAGTAGTCCACACGTTTACCAAGCAGGTTCTGACGGAAACGACCCTGCTTACCTTTGATCATGTCGGCCAAAGATTTCAATGGACGCTTGTTAGAACCCGTGATGGCACGACCACGACGACCGTTATCAAGCAGCGCATCAACAGACTCCTGCAACATACGCTTTTCGTTGCGTACGATGATATCAGGGGCGTTAAGATCTAATAGACGCTTCAGACGGTTGTTACGGTTAATCACTCGACGATATAGATCGTTCAAATCAGACGTTGCGAAACGACCACCATCCAGCGGTACTAATGGGCGCAAATCTGGTGGCAGAACCGGTAATACCGTCATGATCATCCATTGAGGATCATTACCCGACTCAAGGAATGCTTCTAACAGTTTTAATCGCTTGCTTAATTTCTTAAGCTTAGTCTCAGAATTCGTCGATGGAATGTCTTCTTCACGAATACGGTGCGCTTCTTCCTGCAGATCAATCTGATCGAGAAGGTCGCTGACCGCTTCCGCACCCATCTTAGCTTCGAAGTCATCACCAAACTCTTCCAACGCGTCAAGATAGCCTTCTTCGCTTAATAGCTGGCCAGTCTCAAGGGTTGTCATGCCTGGGTCAGTTACCACGAATGCTTCAAAATACAACACACGCTCAATATCGCGTAGCGTCATATCCATCAACATACCGATACGGCTTGGCAGTGATTTCAAGAACCAGATGTGCGCTACAGGACACGCCAGGTCGATGTGACCCATACGCTCACGACGCACTTTAGTTAATGTCACCTCAACACCACATTTTTCACAGATAATACCGCGGTGCTTTAAACGCTTATATTTACCACATAAACATTCGTAGTCTTTTACTGGACCAAAAATCTTGGCACAGAATAAACCGTCACGTTCCGGTTTAAAGGTACGATAGTTAATCGTCTCTGGCTTTTTCACTTCACCATAAGACCAAGAGCGGATTTGATCCGGAGAGGCTAATCCGATTCGGATAGCGTCAAACTCTTCGGACTGACTCTGCTGCTTAACTAAATTTAATAAGTCTTTCACAATCGTTCTCCTGCTGGAGTTAAAACCTTTGTCCTAATGGCCTCGGAGCTTTTTACATGACTCCGAGGCTAATGGAGTCTCTTACTGGCTTTATGCCTTACTCGTCATGCTCTAGTTCGATATTGATCGCCAGAGATTTAATCTCTTTGGTCAATACGTTGAACGATTCTGGCATGCCAGGCTCCATACGGTGATCGCCATCAACAATGTTTTTGTACATACGCGTACGACCATTGACATCATCCGACTTAACCGTAAGCATTTCCTGAAGTGTGTAAGCTGCACCGTATGCTTCCAGTGCCCATACCTCCATCTCACCAAAACGCTGACCACCAAACTGAGCTTTACCGCCCAGTGGCTGCTGCGTTACAAGACTATACGAACCGGTCGAACGGGCGTGCATCTTGTCATCAACCAAGTGGTTCAATTTCAGCATGTACATGTAACCGACCGTTACCGGACGCTCAAACTTATCGCCTGTGCGGCCATCATATAGCCAAGTTTGGCCCGACTTTGGAATATCAGCCAAGTCATACATGGCATGAATATCGGATTCGTTTGCACCATCAAATACCGGTGTGGCCATTGGCACACCGTTACGTAGGTTACCCGCCATGTTCATGACTTCGTCGTCTGATAACTCCGACAGTTCAACGGCTTTATCATCACGGTGGTTATACACTTTATTCAAGAACGTTTTAACGGTTTTAGGTGCTTTACCAGTATCCAGTAGTTCGCCGATTTTCTCGCCGACACCTTTTGCTGCCCAACCCAAGTGCGTTTCCAGAACCTGACCGATGTTCATACGCGACGGAACACCCAGCGGGTTCAATACGATATCAACCGGGACACCATTTTCATCGTACGGCATATCTTCGATCGGTACGATGTTTGAAATAACACCTTTGTTACCGTGTCGGCCCGCCATCTTATCGCCTGGCTGGATACGACGTTTTACCGCTAAGTAAACTTTTACGATCTTCTGAACACCCGGCTGTAAATCATCACCCTGAGTGATCTTGATTTTCTGGATGTCAAATTTCTTATCGTACTCTTTACGTT
This sequence comes from Kangiella shandongensis, assembly GCF_020005365.1. Taxonomy (GTDB): domain Bacteria; phylum Pseudomonadota; class Gammaproteobacteria; order Enterobacterales; family Kangiellaceae; genus Kangiella; species Kangiella shandongensis. Next base: position 8,854 of record NZ_JACNML010000015.1, read on the forward strand.
GCTCGGCAAGATAGTTCGCCAAGTTTTCCAGTGCCTGTTGCTTTTCTTCAACGCGCAACTGAATATCCAGGTATTGGCTTGGCTCTAATTCGTCTAAGTAATCAACCGTGACCTTGCTACCTTTCTTCAGCTTGTTAGGGCCTTTCTCAGCCACACAGCCGGTGATCAGGTTGCGAGCGCGCTGGTAAATGCTTTCCGCTAAGATGCGGAATTCATCGTTGATGTCTTTCTTGGCACGAGCCACTTCACTGTTTTCAATTTCTTTGGCACGCGCATCTTTTTCAACGCCGTCACGAGTAAAGACTTGAACATCAATAACCGTACCGTAAGTCGAAGTACCAACACGTAGCGACGTATCTTTTACGTCCGACGCTTTCTCACCAAAGATAGCTCTCAATAGCTTCTCTTCCGGCGTCAGCTGGGTTTCACCCTTAGGTGTTACCTTACCAACCAAGATGTCGCCCGGCTTAACTTCGGCACCGATGTAAACAATACCTGACTCATCAAGTTTGCTTAGCGCACTTTCACCAACGTTCGGGATATCCGAGGTAATTTCTTCAGGACCTAACTTAGTATCACGAGAGATACAGGTTAGCTCTTGAATGTGGATACTGGTGAAACGGTCTTCCTGTACCACATTTTCAGAAATAAGGATCGAATCCTCAAAGTTATAACCGTTCCAAGGCATGAAAGCTACGCGCATGTTCTGGCCTAGCGCCAACTCACCTAAATCGGTTGAAGGACCGTCAGCCAACACATCGCCACGCTCAATAATATCGCCCTGCTTGACGATTGGACGCTGGTTAATACAAGTGTTCTGGTTCGAACGTGTGTACTTGGTGAAGTTGTAAATATCAACACCCGAGTCGTTATCACCCACTTCATCTTCATGTACACGGATAACGACACGACTGGCGTCAACCTGGTCAACCACACCGCCACGTTTAGCAGCGACAACAACACCCGAATCAACGGCTACCGCGCGCTCCATACCCGTACCGACTAACGGTTTTTCAGCACGTAGTGTCGGTACCGCCTGACGTTGCATGTTCGAGCCCATCAATGCACGGTTCGCATCATCGTGCTCAAGGAATGGAATCATACTTGCCGCAACCGATACAATCTGCTGTGGCGAAACGTCCATATACTCAACCTGATCAGGCGTTGCCAGCATGAACTCACCCTGATTACGAGATGGTACTAATTCATCGCTGAACTTACCGTCTTTATCCAGGTTGGCGTTCGCCTGTGCAATAATGTACTTACCTTCGTCAATCGCTGACAGGTAATCGACTTGTGCTGTTGGTTTGCCATCTTTTACACGACGATAAGGTGTCTCCAGGAAACCATAGTCGTTAGTACGGGCATAACAAGCCAAGGAGTTAATCAAACCAATGTTTGGCCCCTCAGGTGTCTCAATTGGACACACTCGGCCGTAGTGAGTCGGGTGAACGTCTCGAACCTCAAAGCCCGCACGTTCACGTGTCAAACCACCAGGGCCTAACGCAGAAACACGACGCTTGTGCGTAATTTCTGACAATGGGTTGTTCTGGTCCATAAACTGTGACAACTGGCTCGAGCCAAAGAACTCTTTTACTGCCGCTGACACAGGTTTTGCGTTAATCAAATCTTGTGGCATCAAGTTTTCGCTTTCAGCTTGCGATAAACGCTCTTTTACAGCACGCTCAACACGAACCAAACCGACACGGAATTGGTTTTCTGCCATTTCACCGACACAACGAATACGACGGTTACCCAGGTGATCGATGTCATCAACAGTACCGCTACCGTTACGGATTTCAATCAGGGTTTTCATCACATCAATGATGTCTTCGTTCGATAGAGTACCCTCGCCTTCAATCTCTTCACGGCCAACACGACGGTTGAACTTCATACGACCAACGCGTGACAGATCATAACGCTCCTGATTGAAGAACAGGTTATCAAACAAGCCTTCTGCCGCTTCTTGCGTTGGTGGTTCACCAGGACGCATCATGCGATAGATCTCAACTTTCGCTTCTAGCGCGGTTTTCGTTGAGTCGATACGCAACGTATCAGACATGTAAGGACCATGATCCAGATCGTTGGTATACAAGGTTGGCAGATCGGTAACATTAGCGTCGATTAAAGTTTCCAATAGCTCTTCAGTAATTTCTGCGTTTGCTTCCGCAATCACTTCACCAGAGTCTTTATCGATGATATCGGTCGCTAATGCACGACCAAAGATATATTCCGTTGACACATCTAATCTTTTAACACCGGCATCTTCCAGTTTCTTGATGTGACGCGGTGTAATACGACGACCTTCTTCTACCACCACTTTGCCTTTCGCCTTGATGTCGAAAGTAGCAGTTTCACCACGTAAACGAGACGGCACAAGCTCAAGCTGAATGCCACCATCTTTAGTGATATAGAAGTTATTACGCTCGAAGAACATATCCAGCATGTCTTGCGTTGAGTACTCAAGCGCACGCAAGATGATAGATGCTGGTAATTTACGGCGACGGTCGATTCGCACGTATAGCATATCTTTCGGATCGAACTCGAAGTCCAACCAGGAACCACGGTAAGGAATCACGCGCGCCTGGTATAACAATTTACCAGAGCTGTGCGTTTTACCACGGTCAGAGTCGAAGAACACACCTGGACTACGGTGTAACTGAGAAACAATAACACGTTCTGTACCGTTAATGACGAAAGTACCATTTTCTGTCATCAAAGGTAGTTCGCCCATGAACACTTCCTGCTCACGGATATCTTTAACTTTTTTCGTCTTAGAATCTTTATCGTAGATGACTAAGCGGATTTTAACGCGCAGTGGCGCAGAGTAAGTAATGCCGCGGATCTGGCATTCCTTAACATCAAATACTGGCTCACCCATTGAGTAACTAACGTACTCAAGAGCAGCATTACCTGAATAACTTTCGATAGGGAAGATTGATTTGAACGCAGAGTCCAAACCAGAATCGTTATCGCCTTTTGGCTCAAGGAATTCACGGTATGAATCCAATTGAATTGCCAACAGATAAGGCACATCGAGAATCTTTGAACGTCGACCAAAATCCTTACGGATTCGTTTTTTCTCAGTGTAAGAATATGCCATTTGGGTTCCTCGGCTCGCTAACTTTTAACTCGTTTTAGTTTTGCCTCTGATTAAGGCAAAAAGTGGCTTTCACCACTACCGTTTTTTAACGGCAAAAAGGCCGGTGACAATGTCACCAGCCATTTTGGATCATTTGCTTTCGCTAATTGACACCAAGTAATAACAGGTTATTACTTAACTTCAACTTCAGCGCCAGCTTCTTCCAATTGCTTCTTAACGTCTTCAGCTTCGTCTTTCTCAACGCCTTCTTTAACAGCAACAGGAGCGCCTTCAACCATTTCTTTAGCTTCTTTCAAGCCAAGACCAGTGATGCCGCGGATAGCTTTAATTACAGCTACTTTGTTACCGCCGAAGCTTTTCATTACAACGTCAAATTCAGTCTGCTCAGCTGCAGCTTCACCTTCGCCGCCAGCTGCTGGACCAGCTACTGCAACTGCTGCTGCAGCAGAAACGCCGAATTTTTCTTCCATTGCTTCAACAAGTTCAACAACGTCCATTACGCTCATTTCAGCAATAGCGTTTAAGATATCATCTTTAGATAGAGCCATTTCTAGTCTCCTGGGTATATAATTTCAAAAAATAAAAATTTAAACTACGATCAAACAGTTCACGTAGCGAAAATACTAAGCTGCTTCTTGCTTCTGATCGCGAACAGCTGCCACAGCACGTGTAACCTTGCTTGGTACCTCGTTGAAAGTACGTGCAAGTTTTGTGATTGGTGCAGTCATTACACTCATCAGTGACGCAAGCGCTTCGTCTCTTGTTGGTAGTGCAGCGATGGCGTCTAAACGCTCAGGGCCGTGCATTTCACCAGCAATCGACAAACCAGTTACTTCCAGTAAGTCATTCTCTTTTGCGAAGTCTTTGAAAAGACGTGCAGCCGCACCAGGTGCGTCGAAAGAGAATGCATAAACTAGAGGACCAGTTAGTGCATCTTGCATACAAGCGAACTCTGTATCTTCAACAGCGCGACGAGCAAGCGTATTACGAATAACACGAACATAAACGTTGCTTTCACGTGCTTTCACGCGAAGCGCAGTCATTTGCTCTACTGTTAAACCGCGGTACTCAGCAATAACGGCTGAAAGGGCAGTCTTTGCTACTTCGTTTACCTCAGTAACAATCGCCTTTTTGCCTTCTAGTCTAAGTGCCACTAGTTCACCTCCGATTGTTTCAAACCTAACCGAAGCCCGGTTTGAGTTACAGTTTTGATAAGGCAAGCCTTATCCTTTGAGTCACGGTGAACGAATCCACTAAAAAGTTTCATCAGGTCTCACCATCTGCGTAGGCCTCTGACTATTACAGCCAGTGTGATTAAACCAACTCATCGTGCTTATATATCAAACTCACGAGCCGTCAGTACCTACGGTCTTTGACGGTTCCCTGAATTGCTTTTTCAAACCCAGGAAACCCAAAGCCTTGTTATTGAAACGAATACCATCCGTTTCAAGTATGTTTAAGCGACTCCCTGCTTAAACAAAATCACCGATTCAGCTAAAGCCGAATCAATTAGTCTTTCAATGAAATGGAAGACTTATCCAGTGTCAAACCAGGACCCATCGTTGAAGAAAGAGAAATCTTCTTCATGTAAGTACCTTTTGACGATGCCGGTTTAGCTTTCTTCAGAGCCATCAACAATGAAGTCAAGTTTTGCTCTAACTGCTCAGCACTGAAGCTTGCTTTACCGATAGCAGCATGAACGATACCGTTCTTGTCTGCACGGTATTGAACCTGACCTGCTTTAGCGTTTTTCACCGCTGTAGCAACATCTGGTGTTACCGTACCAACTTTAGGGTTTGGCATTAAACCTTTAGGACCAAGGATTTGACCTAACTGACCAACCACACGCATAGCGTCTGGACTAGCAATCACAACGTCAAAGTCCATGTTTCCTTTCTTAACTTCTTCAGCCAGGTCTTCCATACCAACAATGTCTGCGCCAGCTTCTTTAGCCGCATCAGCGTTTGATGTAAATACTGCAACGCGAACGTCTTTACCAGTACCATTTGGAAGAACTGTCGCTCCACGAACAACCTGATCCGATTTACGAGGGTCAATACCCAGGTTTACCGCAACTTCCAGGCTCTCGTCGAACTTAACGTTTGAAACGTCTTTCAACAACTCGATCGCTTCAGACGCTGGGAATACTGTGCGCTCACCAATTTTCTCGTTGATAGCGCGGATACGTTTACTTTGTTTAGCCATCGTCTTATACCTCCGCGTCAACGCCCATAGAGCGTGCTGTGCCAGCGATTGTACGAACCGCAGCATCCATATCAGCTGCCGTTAAATCTGGTTCTTTCATTTTGGCAATTTCTTCTAATTGCTCACGAGTGATCTTGCCCACTTTCTTCGTGTTAGGCGTACCACTACCTGATTTAACACCGATAGCTTTAAGAATTAATACTGCCGCAGGAGGAGTTTTAGTAACGAACGTGAAACTACGGTCGTTATAAACTGTGATGACCACAGGAATTGGCAGGCCTTTTTCGACCTTCTCTGTTTCAGCGTTGAACGCTTTACAGAATTCCATGATGTTCACACCATGCTGACCCAAAGCAGGACCAACCGGTGGACTTGGGTTTGCCATTCCGGCACCAACTTGTAGCTTAATATAAGCTTCGACTTTCTTAGCCATGATTCACCTCAATATGGGTTCAAACGCTATTGCTAGCTCCCCGTTTTACAAAGACAAAAAAGCGCTCTCCGTATTTGGCTAACTTTGTAGCTGCCAAACAGAGATCGCTTAATGTAAAATGTCTCGCCTAGCCTTTTTCGACTTGGCTAAATTCCAATTCTACAGGAGTTGAGCGCCCAAAGATAGACACGGATACCTGTAAACGGCTTTTTTCGTAGTTAACCGACTCGACGACGCCGTTGAAGTCAGCAAATGGACCGTCTGTCACGCGAACCATTTCACCCGCTTCGAATAATACTTTTGGCTTCGGTTTATCGCCACTATCTTCGATTCGATTCAAGATAGCATCTGCTTCCTTCTTTGAAATCGGCGCAGGACGATCGGATGTACCACCGATGAAGCCCATGACACGTGGCGTATTACGTACTACCTGCCACGTCTCTTCATTCATTTCCATCTCCACCAGCACATAACCTGGGAAGAATTTTCGCTCGCTCTTACGTTTTTGCCCCGCACGCATCTCAACGACTTCTTCAGTCGGCACCAACACTTCGCCAAACTGTTCTTGCAAGCCAGCAAGCTCTATACGCTCCTGGAGCAAGTGCTTTACTTTGTTCTCATAGCCTGAAAAGGCTTGAACTACGTACCAGCGTAATGCCATGCGACGTCTCCTAACCCAAGATTGGCTGTATTATAAAGCTATTAATCAGCCAATCCAACAACCACAGGAAAGCTCCTAAGATGATAATCATGATAATCACCACGATAGTCATACGAGTGGTTTCATTGGTTTTTGGCCAGATAACTTTACGTAACTCGGTACGAGCACCCTTCACAAACTGCCAAAAAGCTTTGCCTTTAGCGGTCATCATTGCGGTTGCAATTGCTAATACAACGGTCGCAACAACGATCCCTGCACGAATCAAGATCGACTGCTCGGTAAGGACATTAAACGCATAAATGCCCGCAATAAGCAGGCCGACTGCGATAATCCACTTCACAAAATCAAATTTCGATGCTTCTGTGTTTGCCTGTGCACTCATGAAATAAACCTTTATCAACAGCCACTTAGCTTATTACTTGACGATAATCGTCTTAATAGGAAAGAAGTGGCAGGCCAGGAGGGACTCGAACCCCCAACTTTCGGTTTTGGAGACCGACGCTCTACCAATTGAACTACTGGCCTTTTAAACTGATTCTCTAAAATAAGGCCGTGAATTATACAATGTCTCACTTGAATTGCAATTCTTTCTTGGCAATTTCTGAAAAGAAAGTTGCTGTGATAAAAATTGTATAAAAAACGGTACGTTAGAGCACAAATCTCGCTAAGCGCTATTTATGCATCAGCACCCTGTCTGTTTCCTGGGTACTCATTAAAAAGGGCCACAAAGTGCGGCCCTTTAATTAAGCTATAAAGCTTTTGTCGTTACTCAATCCAAATTACTCGTGGATTTTAGAAACAACACCCGCACCTACCGTACGGCCACCTTCACGAATCGCGAAGCGTAAACCTTCGTCCATCGCAATCGGTGCAATCAGCTCAACATCCATCTTGATGTTGTCGCCTGGCATAACCATCTCTACGCCTTCTGGTAGCTCTACTGCGCCCGTGACGTCAGTCGTACGGAAGTAGAACTGTGGGCGGTAGCCTTTGAAGAATGGCGTGTGACGACCACCTTCGTCTTTAGACAAGACGTAAACTTCCGCTTCGAAACGGGTGTGTGGAGTAATCGTGCCTGGGTGTGCCAGTACCTGACCACGTTCTACTTCGTCACGCTTCGTACCACGCAGTAGTACACCTACGTTATCGCCTGCTTCACCCTGGTCAAGCAGCTTACGGAACATCTCAACGCCAGTCACCGTCGTCTTCGTAGTATCTTTGATACCAACAATTTCGATTTCTTCACCAACTTTTACCACACCGCTCTCTACACGACCGGTGACTACGGTACCACGACCTGAAATGGAGAATACGTCTTCGATTGGTAGCAAGAATGGCTTGTCTACCGCACGCTCTGGCTCTGGAATGTATGTATCCAGCGCTTCGCCCAGTGCGATGATCGCTTCTTTACCTAGCTTACCTTCGTCGCCTTCCAACGCTTTCAACGCTGAACCTTGGACGATTGGCGTGTCGTCACCTGGGAATTCGTATTGATCAAGAAGTTCACGAACTTCCATTTCAACCAACTCCAACAACTCTTCGTCGTCTACCATGTCGCATTTGTTCAAGAATACAACAATCTTCGGTACACCTACCTGACGTGACAACAAGATGTGCTCACGAGTCTGTGGCATCGGGCCGTCGGCTGCCG
>NZ_JACNML010000016.1 GCF_020005365.1 Kangiella shandongensis
CACCGCCGTATTCTTTCGCTAGTACAGTACAGATCGCTGCCGTCAGTGTGGTTTTACCGTGGTCAACGTGGCCAATTGTGCCCACGTTAACGTGCGGCTTGGTACGTTCAAATTTTTCTTTAGACATGTAAAGCCTCCCGGAATTTCCGCGTTTTAAGTTCCAATATTAAAACGGGTGTCACCGGGTTGTACGCCACATTAAACCACGTACTAGTACCCTTGCACCCTAATTGTTGTCGACATGGGTTCTGCCAAGACGACAAACCTGGTGCCGATAAGCAGATTTGAACTGCTGACCTCTCCCTTACCAAGGGAGTGCTCTACCTACTGAGCTATATCGGCAATTTGGAGCGGGTAGCGGGAATCGAACCCGCATCATCAGCTTGGAAGGCTGAGGTTCTACCGTTGAACTATACCCGCGCTCAACTGGTTACCGTTACTATTATGCTTAACTAGTAAACTGCAGTAAGTTTACGCTTGCACCAAGTACGATATCAACCTAAATCGCAGTATTAGCGATAATAGGTCACATCCAGCCATTTGCCCTCACTTTTCAGTGACTTAACGCAAAAGGCAGGATGAAGTAATTTGGTGGAGGGGGGAGGATTCGAACCTCCGAAGCTTTCGCGTCAGATTTACAGTCTGATCCCTTTGGCCGCTCGGGAACCCCTCCAAGATTTGAACATCATCATTGCTCAAAGCGAGCGCGCATGATGCCAATTTGCTGGAGAAAATGCAAGTATAATTATCTTAATTAGAACCGATACTTACATTTAAAAAGGGTTGCATTCGCAACCCCTTAAAATAATGGTGCCGACTGCCGGAATCGAACTGGCGACCTACTGATTACAAGTCAGTTGCTCTACCTACTGAGCTAAGTCGGCATTACTTACTGGACAAGCCAAATTTAATTAGTCTGGGGCTATGTCGTTAAGTGGGCGGAATTTTAGCGATCTGATTTCGCTTTGGCAATGCTTTTTTTCACTTTTTTTTGTTATATGGCTATTTTTTTTATGAATCGCCTAAAATTGTTTAATTATTCAACGAAAACCAACAACTTAAGCCTTTAAACACCAGATCAGGTCGCTGTTTCAGCTTAATAAACTCAACCACCGGACCTGGCAGCTCACGCAAGGCTTCCTCCACCAAAGAATAACCACCACCGGTTATATATATGTGCTGTGGTAGCATCTTTTGCTGCCACAATCGCCCGACAGTTTCTTTAATATAACCAATAACCATGCTCGAGGCACCGAATACCACAGCCGAGGACGTATTTTTGCCTAACAGGCGACCATCTAACTGTTCATCATGCCTGGCACTCCAGGCAATGCCTCCCGTGCTACCGAGCAGGCTTTGCTCTATTAATCCAGCGCTAGGAACAATATGCCCCCCTTGATGAACACCTGCTTGGTCAATTAAATCCAGTGTGATGGCAGTGCCGGCATCAATTATCAGGCACTCTTGCAGCGACTCCCGGTAGGCGCCCAGCATGGCGAGCCAGCGATCAACACCCAACGCCTGCGGCTTTGCGTAACTATTATACAGGGCCCTGCCTGCGGCGACTCTTATCTCCTTACTGCTCGTAGCAAATAACGGCTTAACGCCCAATACCTCCTGACAAAGCTGCTCGAACCACGCCTTACGCTCGATACTGGCCACGCTACTGACGAGTACCTGCCGAATCGACTTCCCTACCAAGGCCGTTAATTGCTGCTGCCAGTATTCGGGCTCAAACTCCTGATTATCCCAAGTTCCTCTCTGTGCATCTTCGAAGCTGTGCAAATCTTCGGTAAGTAAATACTTACACCGGCTATTACCTTGATCTAACAGTAAATACATCTGCTATCCTCAAACTTAGCGAAAGCGCAGGCTGACTTCACCGGCATATATGGGTTTGACCCCTTTGCCAGTTTGCAATAAGAAAGCACCGTTATCATCCACGCCGGCGCCAGTACCATTAATCGCTTCCTGCCCTTGCAAGATCGTTACTTTCTTATTGTAACATTCATCAACACGACGCCATTCCTCGAGAAAGCATTGGAAGCCCTGTTCGGCAAACTGCTGCAAGTAACGCTCTAAACACAGAACGATCTCAGCCAGAACATCCTGCCGACGAATCCTCGGCTCCACTTCCTGTAAGTTTATCCACTCCTGCTCAATATCATCAGCGGCCGTCTGCGACATATGCACATTCAAGCCAACGCCGATGATAACCTGAAGTCCGCCAACCATGTCACCGGATAATTCAACCAAAATCCCTCCCAGCTTGCGTCCCTGATAGCGCACATCATTGGGCCATTTCAGCTCAACGCCTGACACACCCAGCTCGTTCAGGGCCGTAACAATCGCCAGACCGACGACCAGACTCAAACCACCGAGTTGCTGTACTGGCAACTGAGTCTTCCAGCCGAGTGACCAATAAAGATTACTTGCCAGCGGTGACACCCATTGACGCCCACGACGGCCTCTGCCCGCCGACTGGTATTCAGCGATCACCAGCCGGTTATGTTCAAAACCATCGCCCTTTAAAGCTTCGTTGCTTGACTCAGTCATCAGCCGCAAATCGATGTCATGCCGCGGTAACCGCCGCTGTAAATGAGTAGCGTCCAGGAGTTCAACCTGATGTTCCAGGCAGTAACCTTTACCGGTCACCGATTCAATCCCCAGGCCCAAAGTCTGCAACTGCTGGATCAACTTCCATACATAAGCACGACTAACGCCCAAACGATCGGCGATGGCCTGGCCGGAAAAGAATTCCTCTTGCGCCAGAAGCTTAATAATTTCAATCAACTGCTGTTCTTTATGCTGTGACATAATCGAGTCTAACCTACTGAAAAACTTGTTGCTGGCCGATAATCCAGACTTCCGGCTCTAATTCAACGCCAAACTTCGCCTTCACGGTATCGCGCACATAAGCCGCCAGGTTCAAAATATCCTTGCCCGCAGCCTTGCCATGATTAACTAATACTAAGGCCTGCTGTTGATGAACCCCCGCATCGCCCTGACGATAGCCTTTCAACCCGGCCTGATCGATTAACCAGCCAGCAGCCAATTTCACCGAAGCATTGTTCATTGGATAAGCCGCTATTTTTGGGTGAGCTTCTTTAAGTTTTAGGTATTGTTCATGGCTGACGATAGGGTTTTTAAAAAATGAGCCGGCATTACCCAATTCCTGCGGATCGGGCAGCTTGCTTTGCCTGATTCGAATCACTTCATCACTGACATCTTTTGCCGTCAGCTTGTCAGCACTGTCAGCCAGAGCCTTTAACGGACCATAAGTAAGCACCAACTGTGGCTTCTTGTTCAGCCTCAGTTGCACGCGAGTGATAATGTATCTTCCACGCAATTCACGCTTAAATATACTGTCACGGTAACCAAATTGGCAATCACCATGCCTAAAGATCTTCTTTTCACCACTGAACAGATCCACCGCATGCAAAGCCACAAAACGCTGCTCCAGTTCGACACCATAAGCACCAATATTCTGAATGGGCGCAGCGCCAACATTACCCGGGATCAACGATAGATTCTCTAACCCGCAGTACCCTTTATCCAAAGTATCCATCACCAGCTCGTGCCAGTTCACCCCGGCACCAGCAGTCACAATCACCTCTTCGCCCCGCTCTTCATATTCAATCCCCTGAATATCCGGCTGTAAAAAGGTTAGCGGAATATGCCCCAATAGTAAGAGATTACTCCCACCGCCTAAGACAAAAAACTTGTCGACTGGTATCGGCATTCCAGCCAACCAATCCTGAATATCGCGTTCATGATGAAACCGAAACAGCTGATCACAGCTGGCGTCTACACCGAAAGTGTTGAACGCTTTTAACGAATGTGCCTGTGGCATAACCTGTTGATGAATACTTTGAAAGTGTTAGGCATTGTATCAGACATCATTTGAAATACTATTGCCTTCAAAACTGCGCCTTTAAAACCTTGTTACAAATAGAGCAGCACAAGATTTGCCAGTTCATTGGTATAAGGTTAGATTGAGCGTACTTGTATGTAACACAGTAGGGGAACCGATGAAGAATAATCGTTTAACAACACTTTTAATAACCTCGCTGGTGCTGGGCGCTTTTAATCAGGCATCAACTGCTGAAGACAAGGACAACACCTGGCTCCATTGTGGTCAGGTGATCGACACGGAAGAAGGTGCCGTGCTGGGCCAACGCTTCATTCAGATCTCAGGTAACACTATTGCTGCCGTGACGAAACAAAAGCCGAACACTGACGACATCATTAATCTCAGTAAAAAGACCTGCCTACCTGGCTTAATGGATATGCATGTCCATCTGGAAAGCGAGATGAACCCAAAGTCCTATATTGAGGGCTTCACACTTAATCCTGCTGATCTGGTATTACGCGCACAACATTTTGGTATGAAAACCTTGCTGGCCGGATTCACTACGGTTCGCAATCCCGGGGATACCGCTAATGTGACTATCGCTCTTCGCAATGCCGTCAACCAGGGTATTGTCGATGGGCCACGCATATACTCAGCAGGAAAATCCATCGCCACGACTGGCGGCCATGCCGATCCAACCAATGGCACCAACGCCAAACTGATGGGTGATCCAGGCCCGAAACAGGGCGTTATCAATAGTACGGATGATGCAAAAAAAGCCGTACGCCAACGCTATAAAGAAGGCGCGGACTTTATCAAAATCACAGCAACCGGCGGCGTGCTGAGTCTGGCCAAAAGCGGGCAGAACCCTCAGTTTACCGATGAAGAAGTTAAAGCCGTTATCGATATTGCCAACGACTATGGCATGCATGTCGCTGCTCATGCTCATGGCAGCGAAGGCATGTTACGTGCCATTAAAGCCGGCATTACCACTATTGAGCATGGCACCTACATGACTGAGGAAGTGATGAAAGCCATGAAAAAACATGGAACCTACTATGTACCAACCATTATCGCCGGTAAGTTCGTCGGAGAAAAAGCAGAGGTTGACGGTTTCTTCCCTGAAATAGTGCGTCCTAAAGCCCGTGCTGTGGGCCCACAAATTCAAAAGACATTTGCCAAAGCTTACGACTATGGAATCAAAATTGCCTTCGGAACTGACAGCGGTGTATCGGCTCATGGCGACAATGCTAAAGAATTTCAATACATGGTCGAAGCCGGTATGCCAGCGATGGAAGCCATTCAAAGCGCTACGATTACTACCGCCAAATTGCTTGATAATGACAAAATCGGTGTAATCAAGCCAGGTAACCTGGCGGATATTATCGCTGTCGATGGCAACCCCGTTAAAGACATCAAATTACTGCAGGACGTTAAATTTATAATGAAAGACGGGAAAGTATATAAACAATAACGAAAAGGCCCTGTCACAGGGCCTGTCTTTTAGAAGTTGAGCTTATAAACGGCGGGATCTACGGGCTCAGTAGAATCAACGATGACACCATCCAAACTCACCGTAAAAGCCTGGTTGTCATTTTTAAACTTTATTTTTCGCCCCACTTCATCATCGCCACTGCCCGGGCTTAAAAACTGTATTCGTGCCAGCCCTTTTTCTCGGGAAAGGATCTTATAATACTCCGTTTCCTTGCCAACCGTCATAATATTCCCCGTCAACGCAACAATAACGTCTTCATTGGCGCGTATCGTTTTGTTCCGTACTCGTGTTTTCCAACCCTTGGTCTGCATCGAGTTGAGAATAGCTTCCAGCTGCTCTTCAACTTCTTCAGGAGTCGTGTATTCCCAATAAGGTTTAACAATTACCATCCACCAAATATTTCCTTCTCTATCAATGGATATAACTTCATCCTGAAAGTAGCAACCTCCAATAATAAGACAAAACAGGCCAATAATTAACGTTCGCATATCCGCTCCCTCACAACCCAAGATCTTGATAAATAAATATAATTCTCTGTCCATAATACCTGGGATGAAACTTTTAGCAATAATGCTAACGCCATCACAGCTAAGCGTGTATAATGCCCGCCGAAGAAGCAATGGTCATTAGCACATCTTTTCTTACACTCTGTGCATTCATTTTGTAGTATTTAGTTGGGTTTAATCAGTTGACCGAAGCTTCGCCGGACAGTTCGTCCGCCATGCAGTATTAACAAGGTACATCTGATGACATCTAAAGATTCTACGACCAGTTTTGATCAACTGGAGCTCGCTCCTGCGGTATTGAAAGCTATTCAAGAAGTGGGTTACGAACAACCATCCCCGATCCAACAAGCCAGTATCCCAGTTCTATTAACTGGACGCGATATTATCGGCCAGGCCCAGACCGGTACGGGTAAAACAGCGGCATTTGCTTTACCGCTTTTATCTAACATTGATCCTAAAAACAAAACCACCCAGGTATTAGTCTTAGCACCAACTCGCGAGTTAGCGTTACAGGTTGCCGAAGCCTGCCAGACTTATGCTAAACACATGCCGCAATTTACCATTCTGCCGATTTATGGTGGGCAGCGCTACGACACACAGCTACGCCAACTAAAGCGTGGCGCTCAAGTCGTTGTCGGCACCCCAGGCCGCGTCATGGACCATATCCGTCGCGGTACCCTTAAACTGGATAACCTTAAGGCTCTAGTTTTGGATGAAGCTGATGAAATGCTTCGCATGGGCTTTATTGATGATGTGGAATGGATCCTGGGCCACACTCCGGAAAAGCGCCAGATTGCTCTGTTCTCGGCGACGATGCCAAACCAAATTCGTAAAGTGGCAGAGAAACATCTGAATAACCCTGAGCACATCAAGATCGAAACCAAAACTTCTACCGCTAAAACTATCAGCCAGCGCTATTGGTTCGTTAGTGGTCTGCATAAACTGGATGCACTGACTCGAATTCTTGAGACGGAAACCATCGACGGCATGATCATCTTCGTACGCACTAAGAGTGCGACCATGGAGCTAGCCGATAAATTGAATGCCCGCGGCTTTAGAGCTGATGCATTAAACGGTGACATAGCCCAGAACACTCGTGAAAAGATTGTCGATAAATTAAAGCGCGGCAAAATCGATGTGCTATTGGCGACCGACGTTGCAGCTCGTGGTTTGGATGTTGAACGTATCAGTCACGTGATTAACTACGACATTCCGTACGATACGGAATCTTACGTACACCGAATTGGCCGTACTGGCCGTGCCGGTCGTGAAGGGCATGCTATCTTGTTCGTTTCTCGACGTGAGAAGCGTATGCTTAAAGCAATCGAGCGAGCCACCAATCAGCCGATTGAAGAAATGTATATGCCAAGCATCGACGCTATCAACGAGACCAGGGTTGAGCGCTTTGCCAGTACCATTACTAAAACACTTGCCAGTCAAGACTTGGAATTTTATACCGAGCTAGTCAATAAATACGTTAAAGATAACGATCAAGACTGGCCACAACTGGCAGCCGCTTTAGCAAAAATGGCTGCCGGCGATGACTTATTATTAAAGGATAGACCACACAAAGAGCCGAAAGAAGGAGATCGTTCAGAGCGTGGTGATAGAAAAGAGCGTCGTCGTGATCGTAAAGACCGTCCGCACCGTGAAAATACCTTTTCACCGAAAGCTGAGCCGTTATCGGCACACCCAGATATCAAAATGGAACGTTACCGTATCGAACTGGGCCGTAACCATGACGTTAAAGTTGGCAGCATCGTAGGTGCCATTGCCAACGAAGCCGATATTGATAGCGAATACATTGGCAGAATTGATCTATTTGATGAATTCACTACGGTTGATCTACCATCCGATATGCCAAAAGAGATTCAGAAAATATTGGCTCAGGCTCGCGTAGCAGGCAAACCGATGCAGCTAGCACCAATCGGCAAGCAAGCACCAAAAGGTGATAAGTCGAAATCAAAGTCCAAAGATAAAGGCAAACCCAAAACTAAAAAACGAAAGCCTAAGTCTTAAAATTTATCTATAAAAAAGGCCTCATTTGAGGCCTTTCCTTAAGTTGATCTACTACTATCCAAATACTTTGCAACTTTATTAAAACCATTCGATCTGGCAATATCAATAGCAGACATGCCATTCGCAATTTTATGGTTAATATTAGCACCTTCTTTAACTAATAGTTTTACAAGTTCTAAATTATTGTAAGCAACAGCAATTATTAACGCAGTTAATTTTTGCTCAGTATAACTTTTACTAACACTTGCGCCGGCATTAATTAGCCTTTCAACACTCTCTATATCATTTGAAAGAATAGCTTTAACCAAAGCACTTCTGTCATCTGCATCCGTGACATCTAGCCCTCTTTTGTTTGTTTTAAAGTTTTCTAAAACACCTTCATTAACAGAGAACTCGTATTGTGCAACTGTAGCTAATAATTCAACATAATCAGGGTTAAGGACTGTGGCCTTACGATAATAAAGTTCTGCTTCTCCCTTATTCTTTTTTGATAGGGAATTCCACATCCTAATATTGGCAACAACCTTCAACTCCTTATAGGTGCTTTTGCAATATCTTGAAGGTGATAACTCAAGTTGATTTAATACCTGCTCATACTTATCTAAATATAAAGCATCGATTAGTTGCATTTTTGCTTCAAAGCACTCTTTTTCATCAAACTTTTTACTAGCTTCAGCATTCATTTTTGAAGCTTCCTTGTACATTTTCTCGCTCAAATATAAGGATGACAGATATCTATAACCAAACAGCATTCCTCTATCGTATGAGTTTTGAGGTTTAGGGTCTGAAACTGCTTTTCTATAATACTTAATGGCTTTCTTAGTTTTTCCTTTCCGTTCATACATTTGCCCCCAGTTTGTATAAAGCCACAAATTATCGGTCCCTATTTCTTCGGCCTTCTCAAATTCCTTCAAAGCTTCTTCAAAGCGATTCTCCCAAGAGTAAACATATCCCAACAATACTCGAGTATTCGCATGTTCAGGATTAATATCTCTAGCTGTTAACAAAACCTGCTCAGCCTGTAACACCCCTGGACTATTAGTCCCAAAACCCTGAGTCTTCATCAAATAACGAGCTAGCTCATGGTATGTATCAACAAAATTAGGGTCTTTAGCTAAACTGTAATCAATTAACCTCTTGGCTTTTTTGTAGTATTTACTGCCATTATAATCAATAAGATAGGTAATATATTGATAAAGATGCTCTAAGAAATGATAACTTGGCTCTGAAATTTCATTAATCGCCACCCAGTCTAATTTCAGCGGATGGGTAAGAACTGCACGTTCTTTTGAGTCAAAATCAACAAGATCAATTGTTAAAGAGTCTGTAGAAAATGCATCCTCACTTTCTGCTGGTCTCAGAAGTGGGTAGTCTATTAGTTTATTTTCATCATTTAATTGTAGTCCGACAATATCGGTTTTAAATGATTGCTCATTGAGCGTCAGCCTTGGCATAGCTACATAAGTTTTACCAGCCTTTGCACATATACTGATATTCAAATAAACAGTATCCTGAGTCTTATCCACAACTTCAACATTTGAAACTTTTGGTTTGTCGCAAAACTGTTCAGCAAAGCTTATGTCAGAACCGAGTGTGATAATTATTAGAGTTATCCCCAAAATAATTCTATTCATATATTTATCCATTTAATTCTATTACTTATCTTATTATTAGCGCGATTCTAACTTTTCCTAAGCCATAAAAAAAGCCACCCGAAGGTGGCTTTTTTTTATATAAGCGCTCGCGTGCCCTTGGGGTATGGCGATGATGCCTAAAGGCATTCCCTCAGCTCATGCACAGCATGACCTTCGGTCACCTAGGGCGAGCCAGTGGTTTGTGCTCGGACAATATATTCGCTTCGTCGTTACCATTAACTGTCCTAAGCATATAACAGAGCTCACAAACCATTCATGCAAAGAAAAAGGGCCCACCTTTCGGTGAGCCCTTTCTTTGATAAGCGCTTGGCGATGA
>NZ_JACNML010000017.1 GCF_020005365.1 Kangiella shandongensis
AAATTACCAAAGACCTGCTGGAGAACGTCAACAACCACCGTAAGGAATACACCTATGCCAACCACTGGGAAGAAGTGGGTGGACATTATGAGCATAAGGTTCAGGGCAAATATGATCTGGAAGTCGTTGAGAAGATCTTTAGCAGAACCAGTAAGCAGGTGATGCATGCTTCAGATAAGTTTGTGATCGCAGGCCCTGGAGGCTCGATTACTATCGATAGCTCAGGGATCACCCTGGAAGGCAAAGCCATCAATATCAAAGGTGGCTCGATCAGCATGGGCGGCGGCTCAGCTCCACAAATCGATGCCTTAAAAGGTGCAGCAAACGAAGGGTTACCTTTCTGTGAAGAGTGTGTAGCAAGGAAAGATGGTGAAGAGTAGCAACAAACTGACGAAGCAGCAAAAAAAAGCATTGGAAACAATGCTCTTTACTACTGATGGGAAGGATGACGAACAATTGCCGCTACAGACATTCGTTGTCGTTGATGCTGCGAAGGATGAAAGCATTTCCTATTATCTAGAAGGGCTGGATGCAGAGTACGTTTGTCTCTTTAGGAAAGATGAGGCTGAGCGACTGGCATCAGTCGCTCCTTACTTACTCATTTTGAAGCAAGGAACAAAAGTAACTCAGTGGTTTATTGATAAACTCTACGGCAACAGTCTGAGTTTTATAGTGCAGTCGAGTGACCCAATAAATAGTTTAGCAGCATATTTTGCTGATATGATTAAAACTCGTTTACCCGACAGCAAGGAGCAGGCCTATTTTCGGTTTTACGATCCGTTAGTACTAAACTCATATCTTGAGGCGTTGGCAGAAGAAGAGGCGGTGAGCGAGTTTATGGGCAATGCAAAACGCTTTTTGGTCGAGGTTGGAAACGGATTAGAAATGAATCAGTACGTCAAGGATGAGAATACTGAAGAGATCGCCATGGACGTAATCAGTCTAGATAATCAGGATGTTGAGGCACAAGTTGCTTAGGAGGATGTAATGAAAGAAGTAGCATTAGTAGGGCATACGCATACTTGTAAAGGAACAAAAAGTAGTGAGCATAAGAACGGTCCTATTATTAGTGGTCAGGCAAAAGTCACAGTGAATGGTATTCCAGTCGCTGTTGTTGGAGACAAGCTCCAATGCGATGACAGCACCGATGTGATCGTTAAAGGATCTAGCGTGGTCAAAATCAATGGCAAACCCGTTGCTAGAAAAGGTGATAAGACTGCAATTGGTGGTTTTATTGATAAAGGAGACCCGTTAGTAAAAATTGAATAAACAAGGACATTTATAATGTCAGATAAAGCCAACAATAAAATACAAAAACTTTTTGTAGATAACCATTACAAAAAATTTTTATTAGAGTGTCGCGAAGAAGTTGCAATAAAGTTTTCTGGTTTCTGGGAAGACTTTTCAAAGCAGGAACAATTAACGTGGCTGGATAGCGTGGTTAGAGATTCAAAAAAATTGGGCTTCGGCAACGAATGCCTGATCAAAGATTACCTAAATATTGTCTGCAAGATAGGCAAAGATTTCCTTAAAGACCCAAGTGTTGATGATAATCTGATTCGTTTTATCACCGACTCGAACTTCTCTCCCTATGTTCGCACCCGAGATGCCAATCGTTGGATTGACAAGAATACCCCGAAAGTAACGCAACCTGAGAAGGTCTAAGTTATGTTAAAGAAGCTGATTGTTCTAATAACAATGCTATGTCTTAGCAATGTTGTATTTGCTATGGATAGTGGCGAAGAATCGAAACAGGTAGAAAATAATGCCTACCAATCGTATCTGTCTAAAACACAATCGTTGATTAACCAAAAGTTTCCAGGTTTCTTCTCAGAGCTAGGAAATTCCGAACAATTATCATGGATTGATTATGTCGGAAAGCAAGCAGCGAAGTATGGCTATGAAAATACTAACTTGAGGCAAGGCTTTACTCTTATATCTTGTTATTTAGGCAAAGACTTCATGGCAGATGATAACGTTGACAAGGATATCAAGCGATTTTTGAAAGACGAACGTTTCTCAAAATATGTTCGGGTAAGAGATATGCAAAGATACCTGAAGCGTAAGAAATACGATTTGGTATCACCATCTGTTCAGGGAATAAAGTAGCATAATGAAAGAGCTAGTCTTTTTTATAATAGTTACTTTTTTTGCTTTGTGGATGCTCTGCTATGAAGCCGCAAGCCAATGGCAGCCATTTCAATTTTGTTTCTAATAACAATTCTGAAGCGAGTATTGAACTTGAGAAAATCATAGTGGATGGTAAGTGGTCTGCACCTTCTACAGGGGTTCACTGGTGTGGAAGTGGGAATATAAATGGTGGCGGAAGAAGCGGCTCAGTGTCGAGTAGCACTCCTGCACCGAAAAATACTATTTATCTGGAATGGTATGCATGGAGGGAAAAGGCACGTATGAAAGCTACTATTGAGTTGCCGGGTGAGAATGTGATCTATCCCCTGCTACTGAATCCTCCGTGGCCTAAAAATAGTTATGGTATAGATAAGTCCTATTTTATAGTTGACTTTCGACCAAAGCATAAAGTCTGGATTAAGCTAGCCAACACTTTATCTCCGAAATCTCAGGATCAGGTGATGATTATAGCGGAAGGTAAGGGTATAGAAAAAGGAGGAGATGTGATTAAGGATTATATATCTTTTGAGGAAGGTAAAGATTATGAGCTTGATTGTGTTTCACAAAGGAAGAGAGTTAAAGCCTTAGGAGGCTATTCAGGTTCAATTACAACTTTTGATCAATGGTATCCAGGTGCACCAGAGAATAAGGAGTTAGGTTATGAGTGAGCGCAGTAGTCTTAATCAATCATTACAAAGCGGCACTAATAGCAATGAGCTTTGCTTATTGTGTCAGTAATAACACAAAAGCTTTAATACGATGAAGAGATTAATAGTCGCAATAGCTTGCACCTTGTTATTTTCAGGTTGCTCCGCTATGCAAAAAAAAGCGAATGGGCGTTATTTTGACATTGCGTCAAACAATAACTCTGAAGCAAGTATATTTCTAGAAAAGGTCATTGTGGATGGAAAGTGGAGTTCAGGTACTACTGGGATAAAGGGCTGTGGAGGTAGTAATATTAATGGAGGAGGTGGAAGAGCCAGTCCTTCGTATAATACACCGGCTCCGCAAGAATATATCTATTTGGAATGGTACTCATGGAAAGAGATGGCCCGAATGAAAGCAAAAGTAACGCTACCAGATGAAGATATCATTAATAATCTTTTACTAAATCCACCATGGCTAAATAAAGCTAAAAATTCTAGTCATAAGTCTTCCTTTATTATTGATTTTAGGCCTAATAACAAAGTATGGATAAAATTGGCTAAAACACTATATCCAAAGAGTCAAAATGAAATTATGATTTTAGCCGAAGGTCAGGGTGTTAAGACAGATGATATTGTGACAAGGTATCATAAATATATAAAAGGTGAGAATTATACATTAGATTGTGCATCAAAAAGAAAACGATTAAAGAAGCTAGGATATTATACAGCACCGCTAGTGATCTATGACAAATGGTACACGGAATTTATAGATGATAAGGAAGAAAGTGATGAGTGAAGGAAGTAGTCTTGACCAATCACTAAAAATTTACACTGATAGCAATACGTTCGATTTTTGTATCAGATAACGGAAAAGGTTTAATACGATGAAGAAGTTAATAGTCACAATAGTTTGCATCCTCTTATTGCTAGGTTGCTCGGCAATGCAGAGGCAGGCAGACGGTAGATACTTTGAATTTGGATCTAAAAATAACTCTGAAGCTAGTATTTGGTTAGAGAAAATTATCATAGATGGAAAATGGAGTGCACCATCAACAGGAACACTTGGTTGTAGCAGTGGAAATATAAATGGATCAAGAAGTATTGGTTCTGTTTCTAGTAAAACTTCGTCTCCACAAGATTATATTTATTTAGAATGGTATGCGTGGCGTGAGATGGCGCGGATGAAAGCAAAAGTGAAATTGCCAGATAGTGATATCGTTAATGAACTGTTATTAAATCCACCTTGGTTGAATGGGGAGAGTAAATCTAGTCATAAGTCTGTATTTATTATAGACTTTAGACGCGATCATAAAGTATGGATAAAACTATCTAAGAATTCATCACCAAAGTCACAAGATGAAATTATGATTTTAGCCGAAGGTCAGGGTGTTAAGACAGATGATATTGTGACAAGGTATCGTAATTATAAAAAAGATGAGAATTATACATTAGATTGTGCATCAAAAAGAAAACGCTTAAAAGAACTGGGTGCTTATACTAATTCTCTAGAAGTATATGATAAATGGTACACGGAGTTTATAGATGATAAGGAAGGAAAGTAATGAGTGAGCGTAGTAGCCCCAATCAATTACCAAAAACTTGTCCTTGGGTATTAAGAGTAGGCGTATTTTTTGATGGAACAGGAAATAATAAAAAAAATGATGGGCCAGTAGGTGAAATGTCGAATATTGCGAAATTATTTGAGACGTATCTTGAAAAGGATGATGAGAAAAAACTAAGAAAATATAAAAGGATTTATAAAAACGGTGTTGGAACAATTGATGATGAAGATAATGAGCTAGGTGGTATTGTTAAAGGCGAGGGTGGTATCGAAAGGATCCATGAAGCAATAAAGCAGGTTTCAGAATTTTTTGATGAGACACCATGTGCTAAGGAATTCATTGTTGATGTCTTTGGCTTTAGTCGTGGTGCAGCGCAGGCGAGACATTTTGTTAATGAACTCCATGATCGCGCAGCTGGACCTAACGTTAAAGTTGGCTTCGTTGGACTTTTCGATACAGTAGCTTCTTTTGCAGGAAGTTGGTGGGGAATTTTAGGCTTACAAGAGGATCAGGCTGGCGATAATATTAATGTTGCAGAGTGGAAAGTGGAAAAAGGTACTCGAACGGTTAAAAGAAGAGGTCAGGAATACGAAGTCCCATATTATGAAAGCTTTGTGCAGCCCTTTAATTTTCATTTAAGTGCTGCTTCTGCCGATCAGGTCGAGCATTTTGTGGCGAAAGATGAGGTCAGGAAAAATTTCCCATTGAGCAGTATAGAACCAAACGACGGTGGCTTTTTAAATGAGGAAACTTTTATTGGAGTTCACTCGGATATCGGTGGCGGATATGGACCAGAAGATGACTATGAAAATAAACTGGAGTGGGTAGCTCGATACCGAAATAGACACCCTGGCAGTAGGGGACTTGCCGATAGAAGGAGAAGAAGGAATATTGGCGATTATGAACGAGAAGAAAGGTTTACACAGGAAGAAGTTGATCAAATAAAGCAGAAGTATCTGGCACAAGGTTATGATATCGAAGAAAAAGAAATCAATCTTAAAGTTTGGCTGGTAGGGAGAAAGAAAGTAGACAATGAGCTTGCAAAAGTTTATTTGAAACTGATGTATAACCGTGCGACAGGATTTGATGTGCCTTTTGAGCCTTTACCAGATGATGATATTTATCAAATTCCTGATAAAAAGGATCGCAAAACGGGGGAGACTAATCCAAAGTTTTGTGAAACATTGGCACGTTATTCTAATGCGGTTCTAACCAACCAAGAATTTCCAAAAGAATTTGAAAGAGAGATTTATAGTAAGCACGTCCATCAGTCAGATGTGGATGATGAAGATAGAGCGTCAATTTTTAGTGCTAAACAATATGGCACCGATTTAGGTAATGAGCCTGATGAAAATCATATTCGTAGAATATTTCCTAATGACTCAAACTTGGCTGTAGTGCCTGAGGCAAATGATAACTCAAATGCGGAGGGTGCCGAAATCAACACAGAAAATTTAGCCGAACGCGAAGATGGGGAAAATACGTAAAGGATAGTGAGCACTCGTTAAAGCACGAGTTGAAGCATGATACTTAGTCATTAAGATATAGAACAGGATATCTTCTTAATCTATGGATAATTCAAAAAAGGAATCTTATGTTTAAGCAATTAATCTTATACAAGAAAATCATAAAGAGTTTTTTTCTAATCGCTTTGTTGTTACCTGTAAGTGGCTGCATGGGGCTTGCTATGATGATAGCACCTCCGACTCCAACGGGGTCGGCGGGTAAAAAAGTAAAGCCAGAGCCAAGAAATACATTTGATACAAGCATTGCAAACCATGCGGGGCAAGATATTTATATAGAGAGCATGAAGTTTGATGGTGAAGAAGTGAAAGGAGCTAGAGGATTTAGGTACTGCACTTGGAAATGGAGTGTTAATGAAACTGGTAGGATAATAAAATTACCATTAAAGACTTCTTTACCCAAAAAAATAGAGGTTGTATGGGATCCATTAAATGGTGAGCAGTTCAGGAAAGCAACTCTAGAATTACCAGAAAACAACTATATGGAAAATTATATAAAAGATCATAAAGGTGGGTACTTATATGCTGACATTAGAGAGGATAATAACGTTTGGTTAAGGTTTACTCAAGTTGAGGGAAGGATTGAAAATCCAAAATATGTTTTCATTGTTGATAAGGATAAAGCAGAGCCTAATGGGCAAGTGGAGAGTTTAACCGCCGAAATAAGAAAGGCTAAACAAGAAGCTATTGACAAAGCAAAGGCATACCGAATAGATCTTGAGAAAAGAAGGGAGAAGCAAATTAAAGAAGTAGAGAAACTTACAAAAGAATTGAAAAAACTACAAAAGGATCAAGAGCCTGGGCACGTAAATAAGAGAGAACTGATTAGGAAAGAACAACGCTTAGAGTATGCTGAAAGAACGCTTGATGACTTACTAGATGATGTCGAATGTTGGTCTGAACAGCAAAAGCTAGATTATATTTCTAAGATTGCTCATTTCCCAGCAAGTATGATTGTATTTGATCGCTGGTATTCAGGAGCGCCGGAAAATAATCAACGTTCGGATAAGTGATTCATTAGTTTTATTTTGATTTTGGGATTCTATGGGCGTATTCAAATCTAAGCAGCTATTAATTAATAGAATATAGACTGTTATAAAGTGGTTTTAATTGTTTGTATACTTTCTTATAAACCTGTTGGTAGTGTAGTGGCAGACTAAACCCGAACACTCTTTTAAGTGGTAGTATTACCCTTAACTGAATCGCCCCAAGTTTTCTAGATACCTTTTAGCTTCATAAAATAGTTCTTTTCAAACTCGACTGGTGACACATCATCATTGTTACCATGTCGTCGCTTGGCATTGTAAAACATTTCGATGTAGTCG
>NZ_JACNML010000019.1 GCF_020005365.1 Kangiella shandongensis
TTTTTGACACGCTGGGTAAGCAGCTATCGTCGAACAAAACGCAAGTCGCCATGCAAATGCTCGGCGCACGCTATAACCTCAGTAAAGCGAGCGTACAGAACCACTCGATAACGACCAAAACCAGCAAATGGATCAATCAAGCCAAACGCCAAGCACCAACGTCCAGCTCGAATATAAAAACCAGACTGGTTAACAATAACGGCACTCTAACGTTAACGGAAACCTCCACCGCCACCAAAGTAGCACCCAAAATGTCCGCAAACCTGCTGCGGGAAATCGGTAAGTTACCGCTCGGCGCTATCGTGTCGTATTTTCATTACATCAATCTTTCCAGTGCCATCAGCAGCTTCAGCGAAAACAAAAGCGGCCTTAACGCTGCTAATATGCTTTCTGCCATGATGGGCGCCGCGGGCGCCTTTGGTGAAACCGCCCTCGGCCTGCGAGCCATCGCCACTAAAACTATGCCGACCAACCATATTGTCGCTCGCTCAACCCAAAATATCGTCTTCAAAGCCCTTGCCAGTAAGGCTTTTATACGAGTAACGGGGTATGTTGGGGCAATAGCCGAGGCGGCAGTACATTTCTGGGAAGGTCTAAATTTAAGAGGTGATGGTGATCGTGATGCCGCGAATTGGTCTTTTGGTGCATCGGCAGCTATGTTAGTAGGGGGCAGTTTAACAACTGCCGCCACCATAAGTATGATAGCAGCTGGAAGCGCCACGGTACCTGGTGTCGGTTGGCTGGTTGCAGGAATCTTAATGATTGGACTCGGTATCTTTTGTATTATTCAGAAGATTAAAAACACCAATACCCCATTTCAAATCTGGCTTAACCGCAGCTGCCTCGGAGTGAACGAAGCTGACGTAGGCTCACCTTATAGCTCAGCCGCTCAAGAAACTCAGGGCTACGCCGTAGTCTGTTATTCAGCGCGTAAGTTGGAAGAGTTACCCGAGAACTTAAAAGATGCAGTACTTTATGACCCATTCATGGACAAATATTATTCCGACCAGGGCATTCCCGACGATGCTGAAACTGACTGGAATGATAATGTCTTCAGCGATGATGAGGTAAGTTTTTTGCTCTTTTTACCAGGGTTTGATCATGTTAACAGCACGGTTGGGATAAAAATGTATGCTTACGACGAATGGTCTGTGGATGAGGAAGACTACCGAGAAGCTACGCCTTTGAATATTAACACCTCTGTCAATATTATAAATCACGAATACACAGAATCAGGTTTGGTAATTTATCTCGACAAAAAAATGACAGACTGGTCTGCTGATTCAGTAAGACTTGAGGTTGATTACTGGCCAAATAAAAGCACCTTAAACACTAAAGTCACCACCAACCTCTTTTTGGACGGTTAAGATTATATGAAAACAAACATTAATAAAAACACAAAATTTGATGTACCAAAACGACTTGATCGGCAGCTTCACAGCATCAACCAAAATCACCTACAGATTAGAACAATAGTAGGTGAATCCTTTGCAGTAATGGGGTTTGCAGGTTGGTTGGGATTTTTCCTTGTAGGGCTACCTGTAATAGCGACAATTATTACTATTCTACCAGAGGAAATTGAACGATATCAATCAGGGTTAAGTGATTCTCTCACACTTATACTTATCTTAATATGTGTTAAAGTTGCATTTATTCTTGGAACTATAGGCTCTTCTTTTTTCTATAGTCATCAACTGAAGCGAAGCACCCCCATCCTTTTCGACCGAAAAGATAAAGCGATTCGCATGATTCAAATGGGGGTTCTGTACGAATGTTCGTGGAATAATGTTAAAGGCGTGATTCAAAACATGACATCAGCAGCAGGTGTTGTTATTACTCAAGATACCGCTATCGTTCTGAAAATGAAGCCTGTCCGTAATATCAACGGCAAACCACTCAACAGACAGCAACAAAAAACAGCTAATGCTGTTATTGAAGAATCGTTTACCGCTGATGGTTACGATGGCTGCGAAATGGCGTGGGAGTTTATTCGTGAGTTTATGGAAAACGGCCCCGAAGATCTGGACGTGCCAAAGCGGCTCTATTATCCGCTATCGAGTAAAACCACGCGTACTTCTATCAGCTTCCGCGAAGCCGTCAGTTATCACTGGCCGTTTCCACCGTACCGCGACAACGAGCCAACCACGCTACAAGTCATTAAAACCATTTTGGTTCCAGTGCGACTCGCTTTTTATATTCCCAACGTCTTAGCCGACGGCTGCTGGCACTGGATGATGAACTGGGGCAAACCGAAAATGCTACTTCCTGAACAAGAAAAAGCCACCCAAAACGCCATCACCCCCGACATGGTGTTTAACATACTCGGCAAAGATAAAGAATTTATGCCCTACCCCGAAGCCAAGGCAAAACTCTATTCATAGTGCAAAGGACAAGGACGTTTCACCTGATTTATGCAAACAAACATTAATAAAAATACACGATTTGATGCGCCAAATCGACTTTGAATTAACTATTTATGGCTATGAAAAAGACGATATATCGGCAGAAATTGAAGATGGCTTACCCGATGATAGTCATTATAAAAATCATACACCATTGCCAATAGAAAACGACACCAAACTTGAAGCCGTTATGTACCGAGACAGTTTAATTATCAATGCCAAGAAACTGTTTAGCCAAGAAGAAGTCCAGTCGGCACGTTTAGAGGTTTCCTATTGGCCAGATCATCGCCAGCAAGGCAAAAAAGTCACCACGAATTTTTTCCTTGATGACTAACCCAAGTGTAACTAAGAGTATAGTAGTAAATAACCATGGCAAAACAACCAATAAACACACACCAAGGCTTTAATGCCCCTCCGCGTATTGAGGGCCAGCTGGTTTCTATTAATCGCTATTGTTTATTATTCAAATCTTACTTAAACAATGGTGATGCAGCTACAGGTTGGTTATTAGGTTGGGCTTTCTGGGTATTGAGTGTCCCGTTTTTCTTATTTTTAAATATTGATGCTTATGAAATATATATGCCATTAACTTTAGGGGGGATGTTTATATTTCTTGGAGGAGCATTTATTTGCTTCGGTATTACTTTAGGAGGCTCTTGGATTCATGCCAGCTTCGTTAGGAAATCGAGCAATGTTCTCTTTAACCGACAATCACAAACCGTCGAAATGGTCTATATGGGGTATTACTACCGTGCCGACTGGAAAAGTGTTAAAGCCTATCTTGGGGTTAACACGGAAGTTGCTGGTTTTGTCCCAGTGTCTCGCACAGTCTTAACTTTTGAGTTGCACCTGGTCAAAGACCACCCCATGAATAAAGAGCACCCAATCAATAAAGGCTCAACCAAGTTTGACACAACCATCAAAGCGCCTGTCCCCGTCAATGTCTGGGGCGGTGATGGTGGACACGATGCTGAAGAGACCACCTTCGAGTATATCCGCCAGTTTATGCAGAGCGGCGTGAAATCCGTGCCGATCCCGCGTGAGCCCGAATTGCCACTGGAAAGTAAATCTTTAGGTAAAACTTTAACCTTCAAGCCTGCTTTAAAATACTTCTGGCCCTTTCCCATGTATAAACCTGAAGACGGGCCGATGATGCGTAAGTTTAAAATACTCATGCTACCCGTGAGGATAGTATTGACCCTGCCTAATGCACTGGCTGAAGCTACTTGGCACTTTATTATCAATCGAAAAAATGACAAGTACCAACTACCAAACTACGATAAAATCCAAGAACACGCCATCACCCTCGACATGGTCCGAAAAGCCATTCCATTCGAGCAGAAGGAAACCACCTACGTCGACATGGCAAAGCATTATTATATGAACAAGAAGTAAAGGGGTATAGGAACTAAAGTAGCAGGTAACTCCATGAAGAATTACCCAAGACAAGGACAGTGCAATAAATAACCATGGCAAAACAATGACCACCGGAACGGATACAACCACAGCCCAACAAGAAGGCAACAGTGTCGCCGAAAGCCAATGCGCCGGAACGATTCCCATCATTCCCGTGCGTTACGCCATCGTCCCGCGCAAGGATGATGCACAACCGCAATACCTGTATGAAGAAGCCGACTGTGGCTCGCGCCTGGAAAAAGGATTTGAGGAACTTAAACGAGCCGTCTATACGTTGCGCTCTCTACGCTCGGGCTATGTTTACTTATACGACGATACCAAAGGTACACTTCATATCTGGGAGGCTGACGGCAAGGGCAACTACACAGAAATGCAGTACACCTCGCTTGAGGACTACCAAAAGCCGGGCAACTTATCCGCTGGCCAAACGTTAAACAGCGTCTGGGCGTTTGAAGATAGTGAGACCGTCTACATCGGCTTTTCGACAAACTTATTGACCCAAAAAATGGTCGCCAAAGTTGAAAGTGACTCGTCCTTCAGAAGCCGCTTTATGCACCCAGTCAATGTGAAAGAGTTGAACGACTGGAGTGAACAACCAACGATACAACAACACATGTTCAGTATTAATGAGATGCCAGACGTTGTTGAAGAATATAAAGGGAATATTAACAATTTCGAATGGAGTAATTACTCGGAGCAGGAGCAGGTTCGATTAGAGGCTT
>NZ_JACNML010000001.1 GCF_020005365.1 Kangiella shandongensis
CGCTTTCTGTAATGTGCTTGACGGCCTGAATTTTAAATTCTTCGGTATATCGCTTGGATGACATTTCATTCTCCTCTTTAGCTTCATTGTATAGCTAAAAAGTGTCTAGGAATATCGGGGCGATTCAACAAGATTGAAAGTTGTTGGGGTTCATGAAATCACTACAACCTACCTGCTAGGAGCTTTTAGTGTTCATTTTCTTTGCATGCCTAAGTGACCTAAAGGAGTCCCTTTAGGAAAAAACGAACCAAAGAGAAGTCCACCCCGGACGCTAGGTGCTTCGCACTCCCCTCGCTCAACAAAGTTATTCACGCGCCATCAAACTCGACATCCCCTAAAGGGATTCGTTTCAGTCACCTACCCGTTTTGATTAAATTGGGCTATCTCCCTAAAGGGATTTCCGTTGGTCACAACCCAATTTACGCTATACTTTGCCCCACTCGGCTAACTTTAAGGGGTAATTGAGTAAGCGTAGCCTCGAACAAACGATAGTGATATCGAGGTTTAGTGCTAGATTTTTGAGATTCCCACTTCCGTGGGAATGACATGATTCTTGATGGAGTTACTTACAGTAAAATCAGAATTTTTCTTTCTAGGCACGGCGTATCAAGATTTTAAATGACGAGTTTACTAGTAGTAAATGAGTCACTTTAAAATCTTGATACAACAAAGCATAGGGAGAAAAAGGCGGTTTTACCCTATGTGCTTACGGGCGTTATAGAAAATGCGCTGCCACGCCCCATCTTCACTCCACTCATCCGGTCTCCACGAGTTCTGCACCGTACGAGCAACTCGCTCTGGGTGTGGCATCATAATAGTGACTCGACCATCTGTCGTAGTTAGGCCCGTAATACCGTGTACTGAGCCGTTCGGGTTAGCAGGATAAGTGTCTGCAATTTCACCGTAGTTGTTGACGTAACGTGCAGTAACCAGTCCTGACTGGTTAACCTGCTCAGCTGCTTCGTCAGACTTAAACTGTGCTCGACCTTCTCCATGCGATACGGCGATTGGCAGGCGTGAACCTTCCATATCTTGCATGAATAGCGATGGTGATTTAGCAACTTCGACCATGGCAAAACGTGCTTCAAACTGAGCGGATTCGTTTTTCACAAAATGTGGCCAGTGATCCGCTCCTGGAATCAATTCTTTCAGGTTCGACATCATCTGACAGCCGTTACAGATACCAAGACTGAACGTATCACCGCGGTTAAAGAAGGCTTCGAATTCATCACGAGCGCGGCTATTAAATAAGATCGATTTAGCCCAACCTTCACCAGCACCCAGCACGTCACCGTACGAGAAGCCACCACAAGCCATGGCGCCAATAAAGTCATTCAGGCTGACACGACCGCTTAAGATGTCGCTCATGTGGACGTCAACACATTCGAAACCAGCTTTAGTCAATGCCGCTGCCATTTCGAGGTGACTGTTAACGCCCTGTTCACGCAGAACCGCTACTCTCGGACGTACACCGCCATTAATAAATGGTGCTGCAACATTTTCATGAATATCAAACGTTAGCTTTGGCTTAATTCCCGGATTACTCATATCCAGTTTCGCCTGATACTCTTCTTCGGCACACTTCGGATTATCGCGAAGCTTTTGCATGTGATAAGTCAGTTCTGACCAGATAGCGCGTAGATCTTTCATCTCACGAGAGACGATGTCGTCGCCGTCTTTAGTAATACTGAAGGTTTGTGTTTCCGCTGGTACACCGATGAAGTGGCTGAACTCATCAACCTTATGCTCTTCCAGAATTGCTTCAACTTCAGAGCGCTTGGCCGCTGGAACCTGTAGTACCGCACCCAACTCTTCGTTGAACAGAATCTCTTCGGCAGTACCTTTCAAACCACTTAGGTCAACGCTGATACCACAATGTCCAGCAAAGCCCATCTCAACCAGGGTCGTCAATAAACCACCGTCTGAACGGTCATGATAAGCATGAACCAGATCGTCACGGTTTAATGTCTGCACTGCATCGAAGAAGTTCTTCAGATCCGCGCTTGAATCTACGTTCGCCGGTTCGCTACCCAATAGCTTATAGACCTGAGTAAAGGCGGTTGCTCCCAGACGGTTCTTACCACGGCCCAGATCAATCAACAACAACTCTGTCTCACCTTTATTGGTGCGAAGCTGAGGCGTTAAGCTCTTGCGCACGTCAGTCACTGGTGCAAAAGCTGAAATAATCAGCGAAAGTGGTGAAGTGACACTTTTCTTTTCACCCTTGTCTTCCCATACCGTCTTCATCGACATGGAATCTTTGCCCACCGGAATGGTAATACCTAATTCTGGGCATAATTCCATACCTACTGCCTGTACGGCTTCATAAAGATTAGCATCCTCGCCCGGTGCACCGGCAGCGGCCATCCAGTTTGCTGACAGACGGATTTTACGAATATCTTCAATCTTTGCTGCGGCAATGTTAGTCAGAGACTCACCAACCGCCATACGGGCTGCAGCGGCACTGTCCAGCAATGCTGCCGGAGTACGCTCGCCCATCGACATGGCTTCGCCTGAGTAGCTGTTATGCGTTGAGGTCGTTACCGCACAGTCAGCCACAGGAACCTGCCATGGGCCAACCATCTGGTCACGCGATACCATACCGCCAACAGTACGGTCGCCAATGGTAATTAAGAAGGTCTTATCGGCAACCGCCGGCAGGGCCAGAATACGGTCGATAGCATCATTAATATTAGCAACCTGAGGCAGCTCCGTCGAAGGTTTGGATAACGTTTTTGCTTCGCGATGCATCTTTGGCGGCTTACCGAACAAAATATCCATTGGCAAGTCGACTGGTTTATTCTCGAAATGCTCATCGTTCACTTCCAAGTGCAGCTCTTCAGTCGCTTCACCAACCACTGCAA
The DNA here is from genome assembly GCF_020005365.1 of Kangiella shandongensis. Lineage (GTDB taxonomy): Bacteria > Pseudomonadota > Gammaproteobacteria > Enterobacterales > Kangiellaceae > Kangiella > Kangiella shandongensis. Next base: position 2,865 of record NZ_JACNML010000001.1, read on the forward strand.
ACGGGCAGCGCTCGCGCGAACAGATTGCTTCGAAACGCTCCAGACTGTCTGGCGAAACCGCCAGTACATAACGCTCCTGCGCTTCGTTACACCAGATTTCTACTGGAGCCATGCCCTTCTCGGCATTCGGTACACGGCGCAGTTCAAACTTACCGCCACGCTCGCCGTCGTGAACCAGCTCAGGGATAGCGTTAGATAAACCACCGGCACCCACATCATGGATAAATTCGATTGGGTTTCGCTCGCCCATTGACCAGCAGCGGTCAATCACTTCCTGACAGCGACGTTCCATTTCTGGATTATCACGCTGAACGGAAGCAAAATCTAAGTCTTCCTGACTGGAACCTGATGCCATGGATGAAGCAGCACCACCGCCCAGACCGATTAACATCGCAGGGCCACCGAGCACGATAACTTTATAACCCGGCTTAATTTCTTTTTTCTCAACATGCTGCTCGCGGATGTTACCCATGCCGCCAGCAATCATAATCGGCTTGTGGTAACCGCGAACTTCTTCGCCATATTCGAAGTTGAATTTTTCCTCGAAGGTACGGAAATAACCGTTCACCGCTGGGCGACCAAATTCGTTGTTAAAGCTGGCGCCACCAATCGGGCCTTCCAGCATAATATCTAAGGCGGTCACGATACGGTCTGGCTTACCGAAATCAGTTTCCCACGGCTGCTCGTAACCTGGTACACGTAAGTTAGATACAGTAAACCCGGTTAAGCCAACTTTTGGCTTACCACCAATACCCGTCGCGCCTTCATCTCGAATTTCACCACCGGACCCCGTAGAAGCACCTGGGTATGGAGAAATACAGGTTGGGTGGTTGTGAGTTTCGACCTTACACAGCACATGAACCGGCTCAAGGTGATATTCGTATTCATTAGTTTCGGCATTCGAGAAGAAACGGTGCGCACTGAAACCTTCAAAAACTGCCGCATTATCTTTATAAGCAGACAAGACACCTTCCGAATTATTGGCATAAGTGTTTTTAATCATTTTGAATAAAGACAGGTCTTTCTCAATACCGTCGATGGTCCAGGATGCATTGAAAATCTTATGACGGCAGTGCTCTGAGTTCGCCTGCGCAAACATCATCAGCTCAACATCAATCGGGTTGCGCCCCAACTGCGTAAAACTCTCGACCAGATAATCAATTTCATCATCCGCTAACGCCAGACCAATCTCAACGTTAGCGACTTCCAGCGCTTCACGACCACCTTTGAGGATATCCACCGTGGCGTACGGCTTTGGGCTATCCTGTACAAAAAGCTGCTCAGCTTCCTGGTGCTGGCTTAAAACCGCCTGCGTCATCCGATCGTGAATAATCGGCTTTAAACGCTCGGCGACGTCCGCAGCGATTGGCTCGCCCTCAGGGTTATTGAAGTAAACAGCCACACCACGCTCGATACGGATAATTTTGTCTAAACCACAGTTTTGCGCAATATCTGTCGCTTTCGATGACCACGGAGAAATAGTTCCCGGACGTGGTACCACGATCATGCGATGCCCAGTATGCTCACTGGCAACCCGAGCCGGGCCATACTCAAGTAAGCGGTCTAATACCTGTAGTTCATCTTCTGTCAATTCGCCACTGGTATGAACATAGTGGACAAATTCACCATAAACTTCAGCAATTCTAGGCTCTATGGCACTAGCTTCTTCAAGTAAACGTTGTTTCTGGAACTGTGAGTAGGCTGGGTTTCCGCGTAGTATGAGCATAAACTTCTCTAACTTATCTAAACTGTGTGAAGGGTGGATAGCAACAAGTGCGCAAATTTTACTCCATCTGGGACTTTTTGATAAGTCATTGGGGAAATTTAAACGCTTAAATTTGCACTTTTTTAGTATTTACCTTCATAATGCCTGTAGTCGCTCATCAGGTAATAAATTTTTAATGATAACAAGCTCCTACAAAAAACTTGGCTTATTCGCGCTATTCCTCATCGCCATTGGCAGCCTGACCTCATGCGATTACCAGCAAAAAACACAACTGGAACGCATTCAGGAACAGGGCTATATCAAGGTCTATAGCCGCATCTCCCCCACTACCATGTCCGTCGGGGAACAGGGCTTTTCGGGCTTTGAGTACGAACTGGTCAAACTGTTCGCTGAAGATCTGGGCGTGCGGGTTGAGATCGTCACTCACAACGATATAGCCAAGATCTTAAAAGAAGTAGAGCAAGGCAAGGTGGATTTTGCCGCTGCCGGGCTGACGGTCACCAAACAACGACAGGAGACCTTGCGTTTCGGGCCTCCTTATCAAAACATCACCAGTAAGTTGGTGTACCTTAAAGGTACCGACCGGCCACGAGATTTTTCCCAAGTTGATGAGCAACTCACCGTCATGGCGAAAAGCTCTCACTCGGAAGACTTATACGATGTGCGTGAAGATTACCCTAATTTAAGTTGGGTTGAACGCTCGGATCTGACGACCCAGGATCTTCTGGATCAGGTTCTCTCTGGTGAAATCACATACACTATTGTCGACTCCAATGAGCTGGACTTAATGCGCCAGGTACAACCGGAGTTAGCCGTCGCATTCAGCGTATCTGAACCAGAAGAACTGGCATGGGCCTTCAGAAAAAGCGAAGATAATAGTCTATTTATCAAAGTGATAGAGTTTTTCAGCCGGATCAGGGAAGACGGAACCCTGTCTTACTTAATCGAGCGCTACTACGGCCACCTGTCCAAGTTTGACTACGTCGGCAGTCGCGCCTTTCACCGCGCCATAGACAGCAAACTGCCAGAGTTTAAGCCGCATTTCTACGAGGCTGCCGGGGACGATCTGGACTGGCGCTTCCTGGCAGCGATGGGCTACCAGGAATCACACTGGAACCCCAAAGCGCGCTCACCTACGGGCGTCAGAGGTTTGATGATGCTCACGCAAGATACGGCCCGCCAACTGGGGATTAAAAACCGTATTGATGCCAAGCAGAGTATTATGGGCGGTGCAGAATATTTTCGCTTAATGAAGGATAAAATCCCTGAGCGCATTAGCGATCCCGATCGCACCTGGTTTGCGCTGGCTGGTTATAATGTGGGCTTTGGTCACTTGGAAGATGCCAGACGTCTGGCCCAAAAAGCTGGCGAAAATCCAGACAAATGGCTTGTGGTAAAAAAATTCTTACCGCTACTGCGTCAGAAAAAATGGTATTCACAGACTCGCTTTGGTTACGCGCGTGGCGATGAACCCGTGAAATATGTGAACAATATTAGGCGCTATTACCAGGTGTTAAAAAAGGTCGAGGAACCTAAAGCAGGTACCGCTGAACTGGTCGAAGAAGAGCCTTCTGAAGAAACTATTGAACCCGCAGAGGAAGTGATAGACGAAGCAATGGGTGACCAGGGTAACATCGAGGATGAAAAGCAGTAACAGGCAAAACCTATTACTGCGTCACCTAGTTATTGTCTTTCGGTGCGACTCGTAACACTTCTTCGATGGTTGTCAGACCTTGCGCCACTTTATAAGCACCACTGATGCGCAAAAGGTTCATGCCATCGTGCTGAGCCTGCTGGCGCAGTGCTTTAATTTGTGCGTCATCATGGATCAGATCTTTTAACTCATCCGTTACCCGCATCAGTTCGTAAATCCCTTGGCGACCTTGATAGCCTGTATGACGGCAATCATCACAACCAACAGGTTCATAAACATACTCTGGCATTTGTAGCGAACTACTGGTATGGCCGTAAGTTAACACTTGCCAGGCATCCGAATTCACCTCGGTTTTTTGTTTGCATTTTGCGCACAGGGTTCTTACCAAACGTTGTGCCATCACCCCAAGCATAGTGGCATTTAACAGATAAGGCTCCACTCCGACTTCAATCAACCGGCTGATGGCGGACGGCGCGTCGTTAGTGTGTAGCGTCGATATTACTAGGTGTCCGGTCAAAGCGGCCTGCACTGCCATTTGTGCCGTTTCCTGATCGCGGATCTCACCAATCATGATGATGTCTGGATCTTGCCGTAGTAGCGCTTTTACGCCGGCAGCGAAGTCGAGATTAATATCATGATGAACTTGCATTTGATTCAACTTCGGATCGACCATTTCAATCGGATCTTCAATCGTACAGACGTTAACTTCTGAGGTAGCTAGTAACTTCAACGATGTATACAGCGTAGTCGTTTTGCCGGAGCCCGTCGGCCCGGTTAATAAAACAATGCCCGTCGTCTGACCGATCAACTCACGCCAGGTATGTTCTGTTTCGGGCTCTAAGCCCAGTTCAGAAAACTCACGAGTTAATACCGTCGGATCGAAAATCCGCCCAACAAATTTTTCACCGAAAGCCGTTGGTAATGTTGATAAACGCAGCTCAATTTCCTGTCCGTTTGGTGCTTTCGTTTTTACCCGACCATCTAACGGTTTGCGGCGCTCGGCCAAATCCATACGACCTAATATTTTTAAGCGAGAAATAACAGCATGAGTGATGGCGATAGGAAGCTCATAAACATTATGCAAAACCCCATCAATTCGAAATCGGATTTTGCCGACTTCACGACGTGGCTCGATATGAATATCACTGGCACGCTCTTTAAACGCATACTGCAACAGCCAGTCCACAATTTGCACGATATGCTTATCGTTAGCATCGGCTTCTTCGCCCTCTTTGAGCTCAATTAACTGCTCAAGATTTTGAACATTGGAGTCGGCTTGCATCTTAGTGTTTTTAGCACCAGCTACCGATGCAGAGAGCTGATAGAATTCTCTTTGATAACGCTTTATTGATGCTGGATTGGCAAAAACAGGAACAATCTCCTTACTAACAATTTGTGCCAAACTTTCTTTCCACGATAAATCCTCTGGATTCATCACTGCAACTTTAACTGTCCCCTGACCTTCATCAACTTCAACCGCCAAAATGCCGTGGCGCTGTGCATAAGCGTAAGACATGACCTTCGTCACTTCATCTACTTTCACCTTAAGCGGATCAATACGGTAATAGGGCAATTTGTAGAGCCCGGCTAAAAAGCGAGTAAGCACTTCTTCATCAATAATTTTCTGATGCTTATCGTGTCTGGTTAAAGACAACTGAGCTAGCTGCTCAATCGGGTGCAGTTTATGATCAGCGCGACGCAGGTGAATCTTGGCCGCCTCAAATTGCTCCTGAGAGATCCAGTCAGCTTTTAATAACAGCTGCAGAATATGGATGGTCGATAATGGTGAAGTCATGCGTTGTTATAGCCATTCCAGCTTATGATTTCTAGCTCCAGATTAAAGCATCTTGTTGATTTTTCAAAGAGTTAGTTAACAATAAATAGCAAAAATGGGGCCGAAGCCCCATTTTATTCCGAGTTTTACTTTAGCTTAGAACTTCATCTTTACCGATAAGTAACTGAAGCTACCTTCCGGATCATAGACTGAAGGATCGTAGCCATTCAAAGAACAGCTATAACACGCTGGTGGGTGCGCGTTAAACGCGTTATTAACACCAACGGTTAATTCCATGTCCATTCCCTCAAGCTCTGGGAAATAACTGAACTGAAAGTCGCTGTAGGTGCGAGAGTCGAGCTTGTTGATTGATAGTGAATCATCCGTACTGTTTGGGTTAGAGCACAGCCCAAGTGCTGTTAAGCTATCCGCGGTACCGTCCAAGAAGTCACTACAGGACTCGGTTAGCCCATCAACATGACGCACAGTCCAGTTAAAGGCCATATTTTCATACTTCCACCCCATCGCCAGGCGCGACTTCCACTCAGGAATACCACTGTCATTACGCTCAAGACCTGCTAAATCAACGCGTTGCCCCAGTGACTCTTCAACATACTCATCCACGAAGGTATTTACCCAGCTGATATCCAACATACCCCAGTTATACTGCGGGCTGGTGTAGTTAATTGCGATATCATAGCCAGATGTTTCGATAGCACCGATATTCACCAGGCGGTTATTAAAGCCGTTAATCGCACCGCCACTGGTACGGCTAATACCATTACAGAACTCCGGTGATAACGTATTCACACAGAGATCAAGCTGTGCCTGTGCATCAATCGCTTCAATAGCACCTTCTAGCTCATGCTTATAATAAGTCCCTTTGACATCCAGGGTATTGATCCAGTCAATATTCCACTGTGGGCTGTAAACAAAACCAAAGGTTGTACTGTCTGAGGTTTCTGGCTGTAAGTCTGGGTTACCACCAGTAGTGACTGAGATCTGGCTATTCAGTTGCTCGTAACCTTCGGGAATGCCTAACGCACGACAGTTTGCTTCAAACTGTGTACCGACATAATTACTACAGCGATCGGCCAGTTCCGCGTCAAAACGCGAGCCGCTGGAGAACAACTCACCGATACTTGGCGCGCGGAAGCCTTCCGAGCTGGAACCGCGTAACATAAAGCTATCGGTAATACGCCACAACAGACCGAACTTAGTCGTGGTTTCTGAACCGAAGGTGCTATAGTCAGAGTTTCTGGCTGCCAAAGTTAAACTCAACTCTTCAGCAGCCGCCATATCGGCCAATAATGGCAGTTTAAACTCAGCATAGTATTCATCAACGTCATACGAGCCATTGGTTGGCGAAGATGGTACACCGTTACTGTTTCCAGCTACGACAATAGCATCCGGCTGATAAAAACCGCGATACTCTCGAGATTCGATACCTGCTGCGAATGAAGCATAACCCGCAGGCATCTCAAATAGATCGCCAGTGATGTTTGCTGAAATCGTATCAATAACGTTTTCACTCTGATCCGTCAGCACGGGTTGAATGTAATCCAACATATCCTGAGTTATGGTTCCGGAACCATCTCCCTGCCCACCGAAAACATTCAACGGCACACAACCTGCTAATGCCTCACAATCAGCCAATGGACCTAGCGCATTTTTAATATGGCGGATATTGTAGCTTCCGTAAGTGGTTTGCTTGGCTTCGTTTTTACCGTGCGTGTAGTTGAGGTCCCAATAAAAACTGCTGTCGCCAGCAAAGAAGTCGCCATTGAAACCCAGTCCAACATAAGTCGTATCAACATTCTGCTTAAAAATACGAGGACCACCTTCAATCGGACGACGACCGATGAAAATCAGGTTATTCTCATCCAGCGTCATACCAAACGGGTTAAATGGGTTAGTTTCATGAACACTGACCGTATCCGCCAGGCCGCCCGTACCCGCTTGAGGTCCAAGGAATAAAGGCTCTGGAGCTGCGCGGTTAGTCGACTTACGGTTGTTATACAACGCTTTAGCGTAGAAGTTCACACTATCAGAAATTTGATAATCAGCCTGACCAAAAATGGAGGTTCTCTGGCTTGGCGTCACATACATGTTGTACTCGGCGTAATTATAACGATCATTGTTGGTAAAGCCGTGGAAATCATCACCCGGCCCTCCCGGATTATTCGGATCATAAGTTGGTATTCCAGTCACACCATCATTAATCGTTAAGTTATTAACATCAGGATCACCATCACCATCATTATCCTGACCTAAGAACAGGAAACGGCCCTGAGGTGTACCCGAACTACCACGCGTCAGGCCAGTATGTGGCTTAGGCAATGCCGATAACTCACGTTGAGTTGAGTCTACCGCGTCCTGGTTGTAATGACTCAAGCTAAAAAAGACGCGGTGCTTGTCGCCCGTTCCACCAAAAGCCAGGTCAAACTGCTCCGTTTCACCATCCCCTTCATCAAACATACCGCCATAGGCATTAAACTCCATGCCCTCAAAATCTTTACGTGTAATCACATTTACCACACCGGCAATAGCATCTGAACCGTAAATTGAAGAAGCACCATCTTCCAGAATTTCAATACGCTCGATCATAGTGATAGGAATGGTATTTAAATCCACCGAATTGGAAACACCGGATGCCGACGAGCCATTAACCCAGCGAATACCATCGACCAGTACCAGAGTTCGTTTTGATTTCATGTGGCGCAATGATACTTGTGCCGCACCGGCACCGACACCACCACCATCCGGTGGGAAACCAAAGTTACCGCTACTGTTGAAGCGAGTATTCAGTGCTGAGCCTGCTGCTGGTAAACGCGCCAGAATATCACCGACGGTTTTCATACCAGTTTGCTCCAGGTACTCTCGATCAAGTACTTGAACCGGGTTGGCACCTTCCGCCTGTGCCTGACGAATACGAGAACCCGTCACGACAATTCGTTCGGCTTCTGCACCAGTTTCTTCTTCAGCTGCTATGGTGGAGTTGCTAGTGCCTAATGTTGCTAATACAGCAGTGGCAACCAACAACTTCTTTACGGGTGGAAAAAAAAGATTTTTATCCATGATAAACCCCATTTGTTATTTATTAGTTCATTGTATTTATAACTATTGCTGCGCAATTTTAATGAATTCAAACTCCGCGCAGCTTCAAGATTTATAGCTCAAGAAGTAAACAACAACAACCGGGATTTATCTAGAATGTGACATCATCTGACTTTATACATTAGGTTACACGTAGAACCTGACGAGAATTAGCCGTGGTTTGCTCCGCAATCTGACTGGCAGTCTCCTCACGAAGTTCGACTAATGTATTGAAATTTTTGAAAATCAATAGAGGGCTATTATGATCTTTATCACAGTTAGCAGGCATCATATCCGGCGCATCGGTTTCCAAAACGATGTCTGTCAACGGTAAATTCTTAGCTAAATCTCGCAGCTTTACCGCTCTTGGATAAGTCATTGCACCACCAAAACCTAACTTAAATCCAAGGTCGCGATAGCGCTCGGCCTGCTGCATGCTGCCATTAAAAGCATGCACGATTCCACCTTCTGTAAACTTCATGGATTTCAGGTAAAGCAACACATCTTCATGCGCTTTACGTACATGCAGAACTACTGGTAAATGACAGGACTTCGCAATGTCCAGCTGTGCTTTAAATAGACTGATCTGTGTTTTTCGATCGAGATGTTTGTCGTAAAAGTCTAAACCAATTTCTCCGATAGCAGCCAGGGGCTTAATCCCCGCAGCAAGTTCCAGATCATGGATATGGGACTTTTTGTGTTCTTTAAGAAACATGGGGTGCAGACCAAGAGCAACGGATACTTCCGGCCTCGTTGCGGCTAACTGGCGAATAAAGCGCCAGTTATCTTTCTGTACCCCAGGAATCAGAATGCCCTCAATACCCACTTTACGCATCTGCTCAAAAATGACATCTCGTTCATTGTCAAAGACAGGAAAATCAAGATGGCAATGGCTGTCAAACAGCTTAATATTTGGCGTTTTAGCTTTAGGCTTAAACATTCAGTTAGTTAGTGCTCCCGTGTTTCCAGGAAATTCACATCAGGCCAGCGCTCCATCGCCAGGTTGAGGTTAACCATGGTCGGCGCTAGATAACTCCAGTTATCACCACCATCCAGAGCTATATTATCTGCGTTCTTACGCTTAAACTCTTCAAACATTTTCTCGTCGTCACAAGTCACCCAACGTGCCGTGGCGACGCTCACCTGATCATAGATACACTCTACTTTATATTCATTTTTCAGTCGCGCTGCAACCACGTCAAACTGTAGTACACCGACAGCCCCCAAAATTAGGTCATTTGAATTCTGTGGCCTGAAAACCTGAGTTGCGCCTTCTTCCGATAATTGAACCAGTCCTTTTAACAATGCTTTGTTCTTCATTGGATCACGCAAACGGACACGTCGGAATAACTCCGGAGCAAAGTTTGGAATACCACGGAACTTCAACTCTTCACCTTCAGTGAAGGTATCACCGATCTGGATAGTGCCGTGATTATGCAGGCCAATAATATCGCCCGCATAGGCTTCTTCCAGATGCTCACGATCGCCAGCAAGGAAAGTCAGTGCATTATTCACCGCAATATCACGCCCCAAACGGACGTGACGCATTTTCATACCTTTCTGGTACCGACCACTGCAAATACGCACAAACGCGATACGGTCGCGATGTTGTGGATCCATATTGGCCTGAATCTTGAAGACAAAGCCGGAGAACTTTTCTTCCGTCGCCTTAACCGCTCGTTCATCAGTTTCTCGAGGCAACGGCGATGGCGCCCATGTGGTTAAGCCATCCAGCATATGGTCCACGCCAAAGTTACCCAATGCCGTCCCGAAAAATACTGGCGTTAACTTGCCGTCCAGAAACTCCTGCAGGTCAAACTCATGACTCGCGCCCAGCACCAACTCCAGCTCGTCTCTCAAATCATCGGCCAAAGTTCCAATCGCTTCATCCAGGTCTGGATTATCCAGACCTTCAATCACACGCTCTTCCTGAATGGTATGGCCCTGCCCTGACTGATAAAGATAAACTTTATCTTCCAGCAAGTGGTAAACGCCTTTAAATTGTTTCCCCATACCTATTGGCCAGGATACTGGCGCACACTTAATCTTTAAGACTTCTTCAACTTCATCCAGAAGTTCTATCGGATCACGGATATCGCGATCCATCTTGTTCATGAAAGTAACGATGGGTGTATCACGCAAACGACACACTTCCATCAACTTAATGGTTCTCGCCTCAACACCTTTAGCGCCATCAATTACCATCAACGCCGAATCCACGGCGGTCAGGGTCCGATAGGTGTCTTCCGAGAAGTCTTCGTGGCCCGGCGTATCCAATAAGTTAACGGTCTTACCGCCATACGGAAACTGCATCACGGAGGTCGTTACGGAGATACCACGCTCTTTCTCCATTTCCATCCAGTCAGAAGTGGCGTGCTTACCCTTACGTCCTTTGACCACACCGGCTTCCTGGATTTGTTTACCGAATAACAAAACCTTTTCCGTAATGGTTGTTTTACCCGCATCCGGGTGAGAAATAATCGCAAAGGTACGGCGATTTTCTATTTCAGACGTCAACTTAGACATGCCACTCTCTTTTTACTCGTACAATAATTAATGGAAACGGAGCATCAGCCCGCAAAAGCGGGCATTATAAGCTATTTATGAGGCTTTTAGCGACCACTGAGTGTACTATCTTTGGCTTGAGCTAACTTTGAAAAGTCATGTCCTGTGGGCGACTGATGCAGACGCAAACCAAATTCCGGTAACACCGCGAAGATATGGTCAAAAATATCTGACTGAATATTCTCATATTCGGCCCACTTAGTGGTGGCGGTAAAGGCATAGACCTCCATCGGAATACCGCTCGATGACGATTGCCCCTGACGCACTAACAAGGTCATATCCTGCCGGATATCCTGACGACTCTCCAGGTAATTCAGCAGATAAGCTCTAAAGGTACCCAAGTTCGTCATACGACGACCATTCACTAACGAACTCAAGTCAAACTCATTCTGTTCATTATACTGACTAATTTCAGTCTGCTTTTGCTCCAGATAAGGCGCCAGCAGTTTAGCTTTTTTCAGTCTGGCAATGTCGTCTTCATTTAAAAAACCAACGCTGGTAGCATCAATCAGAACCTGACGGCAAATACGTCGCCCACCCGATTGCTCCATCCCACGCCAGTTTTTAAACGAATCCGAAATCAGCGCGTAAGTTGGAACGGTGGTAATGGTTTTATCCCAGTTACGTACCTTGACCGTGGTCAGAGCAATTTCGATAACATCCCCATCAGCACCGTAGGCCGGCATTTCCAGCCAATCACCAACTTCCAACATGTTGTTTGCCGATAACTGAATGCCTGCAACAAGCCCCATAATCGGATCTTTAAAGACCAACATAATCACCGCAGTCATGGCTCCCAGACCGCTTAGAATAATCAATGGGGATTTACCAACCAGAGCTGATACCGCAAGGATAGTAATAACTACCGAAGCAATGATTTTGACACTCTGAAATAAGCCGCGTAACGGTAACCCTTTTAATCGAGACTCGCCCTGAGACATATCGAGCAATGCATCGAGTAATGAAAATACCGTTAACAGGATATATAGCAGGATCCATAATATGGTAACCGTCTGGATCCACTCTAAAACTACGGTATCAGGTTTAAGCCAAAGCGAAGCTTGGATATAAATGATCACGCCCTGTAGAATAAAAGCGATCCGACTGAATAACTTGCGTTCAAAGAAAACTGTTCGCCAGCGGCGGCGTGACTTCTGCGCCATGCGCTCGACAAAACGCAATACGATACGATGGAAAATGAAGTGAATTGCGATGGAGATGACAAGGATTAGCCCTAACACTGACAGCAAAGCTGTAATGTCAGAAAACTCATACCCCTGTGCCTGTAGCCATTGACTGAATTGTTGCTGCATTCCTGATTGCCTTTTCAATCTTTAACAATTGAGCTAAGTCTAAAGCTTCAAGGCAATGAAGTTAAGTCTTTTCTCATCACCAAAGCCCCTTCACGACCCTCCTGTGTAGGATAGTAACCGGGGCGCTGACCAATTTCCTGAAAGCCTTCTTTGACATAAAACTGTATCGCCGGGAGATTAGACTCTCGAACTTCTAATAAGATACTTTGCATACCTTGCTGTCTGGCAACCTGGTACATGTGGTGTATCAACTGGGTGGCAAGTCCCTTACCCTGACAGTCTGGCCTGGTCGTAATATTCATAAGATGGCACTCATCATATAAATAATTATAAACCGCATACGCCACCACCTGCCCGCTAAGCTCTAAAACCTTGCTCGGATATTCTTGCTCAATACAGGAAAGGTGAATCGACTGCTTCCATGGGTAGTCATGGGCTTGTTGTTCAATAGCAGTGATGGACTCGAGGTCAACCACCTCTAATGGGCGAATGATTATGCCTGACATCGTTAATGAAGACGCTGTAACAATTGCCACCAGGCTTTTTTATCCGCTTGCTTGAAATCAAACGTTGGTGCTGAGAGAGCTGCTCGCTCTAAAGCGTTGGCCGATTGACGACAGTCAATCAGCTGACCATGAAAATCTTCGATACCGATTAAGTTATCATCTGAATCGGAAAGTGAAACCGTTTGCAGCAAGGCTGCGGGCAATGGCTTATCCAGCCAGGCTTGCCAGGCAAACTGTATCTGTTGAAACGTTAGCAATGCTGTTTTTAAATCTTCGTCTTCTGATATAACAAATGCAAATTTTGCTCTGTTATCACCCTGCAATAGTTTGAGTTTAAGTGGTTCACGAGTCTGAGAAGCCTCAGGTTCCGGTGCCGGTCCACTCGACGCTTCTTGTTCTTTTGCGGTTTCATGAGCATTTAGAGGCACCCATACAGGTACCTCCAATGCATCCAGATAGGCTTTATTCCACTGAGACATGATTAATGCTTAACGATTTTTAATAAATCTTCATCTAAAATATCATGTTTCTCATCAGCGAGTTTTTTGAAGGCGATAAACGCTTCCTGCAGGTCATCGTGAGTTTCAAACTGCACGCCAAGTTCAGCTAAGTGACTCTTGAAGGCGTTGCGGCCTGAATGTTTACCCAAAACCATGCGGTTGTTAGCCCAACCAACGTCTTCCGCACGCATGATTTCGTATGTTTCACGATTTTTCAGTACGCCGTCCTGATGAATGCCCGACTCATGAGCGAAAGCATTATCACCAACAATCGCTTTGTTGGGTTGAACAGGAAAGCCAGTGACTTTTGAAACCAGCTGCGATGTTGGAACGATATGACGCGTATCAATGTCCACCTCAACGTCAAAGAAATCAGGACGGGTTTTAATCGCCATCACCACTTCTTCTAACGAGGCGTTACCCGCACGCTCACCCAGTCCATTAATGGTACATTCCACCTGACGCGCTCCTTTCTGTACGGCCGCCAATGAGTTGGCAACCGCTAACCCTAAATCGTTATGGCAGTGTACGGAGAAGATCGCTTTATCGGAGTTAGGAATGCGCTCGATTAACTGCTGGATGGTATTGGCGTATTGCTCTGGCATGTTATAGCCAACTGTATCCGGGATATTAATGGTACGCGCACCGGCATCAATGACTTTTTCGATAATGCGACACATAAAGTCCAGATCCGAGCGACCGGCATCTTCACATGAAAATTCAACATCGTCACACAAGCTACGTGCTAAAGACACCGACTTTACCGCCTGTTCAATAACATCATCAGGTTGCATTTGCAGTTTGTATTTCATGTGCAATGGAGAGGTTGCGATAAAGGTGTGAATACGTCCAGAGTTCGCACCTTTAAGGGCATCACCCGCCACTTCAATATCTTTCGCTACAGCACGTGACAAGGAACAAATTGTGCTATCTTTAATATTATCAGCAACTAATTTAACCGCTTCAAAATCGCCGGGGCTCGCGACGGCGAAACCCGCTTCAATCACATCAACTCGCATTTTTTCTAACTGTTGCGCAATCTCTAATTTTTCTTCTTTATCCATGGATGCGCCAGGACTCTGCTCGCCATCGCGCAAAGTCGTATCAAAAATCACTAATTTATCTTTTGACATATATATGGTCTCTCAGTATTTAATCGTATGTCGTATAACCTACTTGGTATATACACATATCATAAACTCAATGCTTCAGAATACCAAATATTGATGAACCAGAACATAAAGCACAGAGAGGTTCGACAAGTTATCAGGCTATTGATTTATAAAGAAAAGGCGCCGAAGGCGCCTTAAATAAACTTAAACTGATTAAGTTTTAATCAGAAATAACGCCGGAAATTTGCTCATGGGCATAATCATCAACCTGAATGACATCCATCCGGGCCGTTTCAGCATCCGTCAGGATCTGTTTTTCGTCTTCATTAATGATGCCCTTTTCAATTGCTTGCTCAATTCGCTCAAGGTTAGTTAAGTTCTTATCCAACTCTTTTGCTTTCATCGCACTACGTAATTTTTGACGCACTTCATCGGCAGCCAACACCTTCTTAAAGGCAAGTTCGACACGTCCAGTAACGTCATCTTCTGTCTTACCGACATAAGCAAACTGCGTGATGCGATCCCGAAGATCACAGTCTTTCATCATTGGTTTCACCAGCTCACGCTCAAGCCGATCCGATGGTTTGCTGTAGCTTTTGCCATAAGGGAAAGCGATCAGACGTAAACCTTTTCCCACCACCTTATTCGGGAAGTTCTCAAAGAAGTCATAGAATGCTTCCTGCATCTGGTACAGACCATACTCCATATTCCACTTAACGTAAGGCAAATCAGACAGAGGACGCTCTTGATCTTCGTAATACTTCAGTACTGTTGAACATAAGTATAAGTGACTCAATACATCAGCCAATCTTGCTGACAGTCGCTCTTTACGCTTCAAGTCACCGCCCAGCATGCCCATGGCAACGTCAGAGGTTAACGCAAGCGCCGAACTCATACGCGTTAACTGCTGGTAGTACTTACCAGTTTCACCAGCCACAGGTTTATCGGCGATTTTAGCGGCAGTCATACCCAAGCCTAGTGTACGGAAGAAGTTACTGACGCCATAACCAATATGACGGAACAGTAAACTATCAAAACGTCTAACGCCCTCTTCTTCATCATCCAGTTGCGCAGCCAACATTTCACGCAGTACATAAGGATGACAGCGTACCGCGCCCTGGCCAAAGATCATTAAATTACGAGTCAGAATATTCGCACCTTCTACCGTAATACCGATCGGCTGATTCATATAACCATTCGCCAGATAGTTGCGCTCGCCCATAATAATCGCACGTCCAGCATGAACATCCATGGCGTGATTCATAATGTCACGACCCATTTCAGTCATATGGTATTTCGCAATCGCCGATACCACCGATGGTTTTACCCCAAGGTCGACCGCGCCAGCAGTCATCACTCGGCTTGCTTCGGTACGGTAGGTTAAGCCCGCAATCTGCGCCATAGCTTCTTCCACACCTTCAAAGCGCCCAATTGGCAACTTGAACTGTTCACGGACCAGAGCATAAGCACCGGTCATTTTGTAAGACAATTGTGCGACAGCTGTACCCATTGCCGGCAGCGAAATAGAGCGACCGGCTGCCAGACTTTCCATCAACATGCGCCAGCCCTGACCAGCATAGTCTTCACCACCGATCAGCATGCTCATCGGAATAAAGACATCTTTACCTTTGGTGGTACCGTTCATGAAAGCCTGATTCATCGGCAAATGACGTCGGCCAATCTCAACACCGGGATGATCTGAAGGAATCAAGGCACAGGTTATGCCGTAGTCTTCCTTACCTTCATCCCCTAATAAACCATCAGGGTCGTATAATTTAAAAGCCAGCCCGACGATAGTAGCGACCGGAGCCAACGTAATATAGCGTTTGTTCCAGGTCAGCTTAATACCCAGAGTCTCTTCACCATTAAACTCACCTTTACAGACCACACCTTTATCCGGAATGGCACCGGCATCAGAACCAGCGACCGGTGACGTTAAAGCAAAACAAGGAATTTCCTTACCGGCTGCCAGGCGAGGCAGGTAATGATCTTTTTGTTCTTGCGTACCGTAATGCAGTAGCAGCTCACCAGGCCCTAAGGAGTTAGGAACCATTACTGTAACCGCAGCACTTGGACAACGTGTCGCCAGTTTAGTCACTACCGTTGAGTGCGCCAGCGCAGAAAAGCCTTTACCACCATATTCCTTTGGAATGATCATCCCAAGGAAGCCTTTCTCTTTAATAAAGTCCCAGACCTCAGGCGGTAAGTCTTTGCGCTTATGCACAATGTCCCAATCATCCAACATCTCACACAGCGCTTCCGTTTCGTTATCAACGAACGATTGCTCTTCTTCGGTTAACGTTGGTTTTTTATAATTTAGCAAGGTATCCCAGTCAGGCTTTCCCCGGAACAACTCGCCTTCCCACCAAACGTCCCCCGCTTCCAGAGCCGTTTTTTCGGTATCATTCATTGGCGGTAACACTTGTTGCATAAAGTGATACAGCTTACGAGAAATCCAGTCGACACGTAGATCCGGTAAGTAATAAAACAGAGAGACAACGGCGTAAACTAATAACGATAGATAGAATCCCCATGAATTATCGACCAATAACAACAATACAGCTAAAGCAACCCCATTTATGATCATTGCTTTTCTCATGACCATGCGCTGATAGGCACAAAAGCCCATAACTGCTAGCATGATTAATAGCTCAACTAACCCGATCATTCTTCTTCCTCAACGATTAAGATACTTCATATTATGCTTTCATACCGGCTGCTAAAAATGGCACCATTTCCTGAATAACATCTTTAACTTCCAGACTACGATTAAAATCTGCCTCAGATATTTGACGTAAAGCGTCACTGCCAGCCAAGGTAAAAATCAAACTTCCCAACATATAATGCAGTCGCCAGAAAATTTGATCATTAGTTAAACCCGGATAGCCTTTTTGAAATAAGTGAGTAAAGCGCACCAGAACATGTCCGTAGCGCTCTGTGACGTAACGACGTAAGTGGCCCTGTGTTTCTGCATAAGCACGCCCTAACAGGCGCATAAAAATTGATACTGCATTTTTCCGTGTTTTATTCAGCGACAATAAGGGATCGATTAAAGCTCCGAGTAATACCTCGGCTTTAAGTTCACTGGCTGGCTCCTGCTCCAACTCATTCAGTCGAATGCTTAATTGCAAGGTAAAATCCTGCAAGAAGCGATCAAATACCGCCTGAATCAATGACTTCTTTGAACCAAAGTGATAGTTCACACTGGCTAAATTGACTTTGGCACGGCTGGTTATCGTTCTCAGGCTGGTTTCGGCAAAACCTCGCTCGGCGAATAAAAACTCAGCAGCATCAAGGATTTTCGTTTGGGTTGAATCGTTTGTGCTCATGATAATTTGGCCATAAACAACTAAAACAGTTGTTTGAAACATACGTTCAAAACAAGATTTTGTCAAGTTTGTACGCTAGTGTTGCCTGATAGACACACTAGTCAAATTAAGTCGCACATGAACTTTAGGAGAACGACACAAAGCAAACTTGAGTCGCATTGACTAGACATTCAATGAGAACAAAATAAAAGTTAAGTTTTATTTCGTTAACTCAACCACTGTTCGAGTTGTTCAAAAGTAAAAGGCCAAAATAATTTTTCTTTTGTGATTTGATTTTCTAAAACCGGAATTGTTGTTCGATATTGTTCTAATGTTTTTTCATCATCAATGATATCGAACGCAATAATGTCATATTTTTTTGCCAAATTTTTTTGTTGATTTAATGTAAGAATCATTGCTTCAACTTGTTCGCATAAATGACAACCAAAAGTCGTATAAAAAATTATTTCTTGCTTATTTGGCATACTTTTTAATAAAAAACATAAAAAAACTCTTCAATAAGGCCACTTTATCATAATTAATGTTTAACATTACAAAATTCTTTCCGTATAATTTGATTGAAATTTAATCAAAAACATCACGCGACAAATAGGGGAAACAATCATGGCTAGAAAACCAGTGAAGTCTACTGCAAAAGCTAAATCAAAGTCTCCAACTTTGAAGCAGCTAGAAGCAGCAGCTAACAAAGCGGCAACCGCAGCAAAGAAAGCTCGTGAAGCTGCGAAAAAAGCTAACGACAAAGCTAAAGTCGCTACTAAGAAAGCAAAAGACAAACCAACCAAAACGAGTAAGGCTAGCGCAAAAAAAGCGAAAGACGCTGCTCGTAAAGCTAAAACAGCCGTTAACCAAGCTGTAAAAGCACAAGCAAAAGCGAAAGCTGCTCTTGCCGATGGTCGCGCTGCTGCCAGGAAACAGGCAGCACTGGAAAAAGCAATTGCCAAGTTTGAAAAAGAATGGGCCGCTAAAGAAGCGAAGAAAGCCAAAGCTGCAGAAAAGAAACGCATTGCGCGTGAAAAAGCAGCTGCTAAAAAGGCCGCTGCTAAGAAAAAAGCAGCAGAGAAGAAGAAAGCTGCTAAAGCCAAAGCTAAAGCTGCCGCAGCGAAAAAGAAAGCCGCTGCTAAGAAGAAAGCACCGGCTAAAAAGAAAGCGGCTACAAAAAAGAAAGCACCAGCTAAAAAGAAAACGGCTGCCAAGAAGAAAAAGGCACCAGCCAAAAAGAAAGCTCCTGCTAAGAAAAAAGCAGCAGCTAAGAAGAAGACTCCTGCTAAAAAGCGTGTTACTCGTAAGAAGAAGTAACCGAAAGTTTTCTTTTCTTGATAAAAAGCCCAGTTTTTACTGGGCTTTTTTATAGTATTTATGCCTTATGCTGAATTAGCCAACAGCGATGATGGTTACGACTATTTTTAAAGTCAGGAGGTAAAGTCTTCCCCGTAATCTCATGAATCACATACTTTTCCTTTAATTTAGGCTCTAAAATAAACTTTTTGAAATTATTAGAAAAGTAGAGCTTTCCCTGAGGATTCAACAGCCCCATGGTTAAGTTAAGCAATTTCTCCTGATCGCGCTGCACGTCAAACGTCTGCTCCATGCGCTTAGAGTTGGAGAAAGTTGGAGGGTCAAGAAAGATTAAATCATAGTCTGCAACGGGTTCCTGCTCTTCCAGCCATTGCATACAGTCTGACTGAATAAAGTTATGCCCATAAGGTGCAATTGAATTCAAACTAAAATTCTTTTTAGCCCAATTAAGGTATGTATTAGACATATCGACCGTGGTGGTTTTAGCTCCCCCCAGAGCCGCATAGACACTAACTGAACCTGTATAAGCAAAGAGGTTTAAAAACTTTTTGCCATCAGCTTCATTGAGGATCATTTTTCGTGTCTTACGATGATCTAAGAATAACCCAGTATCCAGATACTGGGTTAAGTTCACCTGAAACTTAAAGCCATTCTCTTCAACAATTTTAAAATCATCCTGTTGCGACTGTTTTGTATATTGCTGCTTACCTTTTTGTCGCTTACGCTGTTTTATATGTAATTCAGCTTCGGGTAACTCCAGAATACCAGCCGTAACACGAACGATTTCATTCAAACGTTTATTACTGACCTTTTCTGGCACCTCTTTAGGCGGCATATACTCCTGAATATGGGCTTCATCACCATACACATCAATCGCTGCCGAGTATTCAGGTAGGTCCGCATCATACAGGCGGTAACAACTGACATCATTTTGTTTCAGGTAAGACTTTAGTCGTTGCATATTCTTTCGGATACGGTTCTTCAGCATGTTGGCGCCTTCCGAAAGATTGTTTTCCCAGTTGGGGTTGAATGCCGTTGGATCGAATGGTGTGTAATAATTATCTTCGTTCACATCGAACAAATATAATTTACAGTCCAGAGCACCGTTCTTAAATTTATACTGCTTGTGCGAACGGATGCCGACCGCTTTTGCGAAACGCTCATCAGTCGTGATGAACGCAGCCTGCCATCCCTGACAGCGCACCTTGATGTAGTTACCAAAGTCACGATACAACTGAGTCACCTGCTCTTCTTCGCCCAAACGTTCAGCATAAGGCGGGTTTGACAGCAAGAGTCCTTTGTCGCTGATTAACTCCTGTTTGGGGTGGCGGATATCCTGCTCTTCGATGGAAATAAAATCGGTTAAGCCGCTCGCTCGACAGTTTTCTTCGGCTACGGGCAAACTTTTGCGAAAGCTATCACTGCCGTAAAAGTGATTAGACAGATTCTGCTTGCCTTTTTCCGCCTGCACTTTGGCGCTGGCTAATATTTCCTGCCATAACTCATCATCATGCTGTTTCCACTGCAAAAAAGCGAACTCATGATTCAGCAGTCCCGGTGCCATATCCGTAGCCATCATGGCCGCTTCAATTAACAGGGTGCCGCTACCACACATAGGATCATGAAAGTCATATCCCTGTTTAGCCAACTCTGGCCAGCCCGCTCGAATTAATAAGGCCGCAGCCAGGTTTTCCTTAATCGGCGCTCTGCCACCATCGGCACGGTAACCTCGTTGGTGCAAACCATGGCCGCATAAGTCGATACCAACTTTTAGCTGCAAACCATTAATCAGTGCATGAACCCTGAAGTCAGGCTCATCCTTATCGACAGAAGGGCGCTGTTCGTAACGCTCCTGATAGTGATCGACAATCGCGTCTTTAACTTTCTGTCCACCAAAACCCGAGTGTCGAATATGTTTGTTTTTTCGAGCGACGCAGGTCACGGCAAAGGTTTGCTTAAGGTCGAAATGCCAACTCCACTCGATTTGATTCACTTTCTGGTAGAGTTCCTCGACGGAATCAAAAGTATCGTCGAGTAGGCAATGGTAAATTCTGTTGGCTAAACGGGAGTGCAAACAAGCGCGATAGGCAACGGCCAAATCCCCTTCAAAGGTAACGTGTGTCGGGTGTTCTTTAATGTCTGTTGCACCGAGTGAAGTTAACTCTTCAGCTAGTAAAGACTCAACACCCTTAGGGCAAATGGCGTAAAACTGCATAGTGTTCTCGATTACTTAGTGGCGTAATGGTGTTTAATGGCTTTAGCTATATCGTGTACCAGTTGAGGTCCATGATAAATAAAACCAGAATAGATTTGTACCAAACGGGCTCCGGCTTCAAGCTTTTCCAGAGCTGACTCAGCGTCATTGATTCCGCCTACACCAATCACCGGAATTTTATCATCCATGGCATCAACCAGGCGTTTAATCACTTTGTTCGACTGGCTGGAAAGCGGCTTACCGCTTAAGCCACCCTGCTCATCAGCATTCTTCATACCTTCAACCTGGCTGCGGTCAAAGGTCGTATTGGTTGCGATCACCCCATCCATTTCGAACTGAGTAAAGGTATTAGCCAGCTCCTCAATATTATCGCTGGACAGGTCCGGCGCAATCTTAATGGCGAGCGGCTTATACGTCTTGTGCTCCTGATGCAGCTGCTGTTGTTTCTTTTTCAGATTATCCAATAAGTCTTTCAACGTATCACCGAACTGAAGATCCCGTAGCCCAGGCGTGTTAGGCGATGAAATATTTACCACCATGTAATCAGCCCTGGAATAGATTTTCTCCATGCCGATAAGATAGTCATCTACCGCTTTTTCAACCGGCGTATCAAAATTCTTACCAATATTAATCCCTAAGACACCGTCGAATTTGGCGCTGGCGACATTCTCCAGCAACTGCTCCACACCATCATTGTTAAAGCCCATGCGGTTAATGATCGCCTCCGCTTCTTTTATCCGAAAGAGACGTGGTTTAGGGTTACCCGGTTGCGGTCTTGGAGTAACGGTCCCGACTTCGATAAAACCAAAGCCCATTTTTGCCAAGGCATCAACATATTCACCATTTTTATCCAACCCCGCCGCTAAACCCACGCGGTTGGGGAACTTGACGCCCATGACTTCTACCGGGTCCTGAACCGCAGGTTTAGCTAACATGCCCGTTAACTTTAGCTTTTCTGCTAATTTTAGTGAGTTGAGTGATAGGTGATGTGAACGCTCAGCATCGAGCTGAAAAAGGATAGAACGAAGTAACGAGTACATGGTTTGTCCCGACAATAATTGACTTTATACCAAAGAACCGTGGTTATATCGTCACCAGCAACAGCTAGACGCGACGAAATCCACTTTAGAACACGAAGTTTACACTAGTAAACGAGTATTTAGAAAGTGGATTTCAACAAAGTATAGCTAAGCGCAGTAGATATAACTATTCTTTTTCCTGCCATTTGCCGTTGACATAAAACGCAGACCAGCCGCTGGCTTTACCGTCCTCTTTAACGCCGGCAACGTATTGCTGCTTGGTCTTACGACTAAACTTAACAAAAGTCCGATTGCCATCAGGATCTTTGGTCGGAGCCTCGGCCAGGAATTTGTACTTTGGATCCAGCTGGTCCTTAACCATCAAGATTTCATCAACTGCCGGTGCACGAGTCTCGCGGTTACGTGGAAACTTACTCGCTGCCAGAAAGATACCGGCCGCGCCATCACGCAACACATAATGGTCATCCACCTTGTCACACATCAGTTCTGGCATCGGGATCGGATCGGCTTTTGGTGGCGCTGGTTCACCATTTTTCAGCAGTTTTCTCGTATTCTTGCAATCTTCGTTAGTACAGCCAAAGTATTTACCAAAACGTCCTGTTTTTAACTGCATGTCGCTGCCACACTTATCACACTCGAGTACAGGGCCATCATAACCTTTAATCTTGTACTCGCCCTTCTCGATCTCGTAACCGTCACAATCGGGATTGTTGCCACATATAAAAAGCTTGGTCTTTTCATCCACCAGGTAATCATCCATGGTTGAATTACACTTAGGACAACGCTTACGCGTATGCAAATAACGCGCTTCATCTTCATCATCAGTGGCTACAAACTCTTCACCGGGAATAAGATTGACCGTGTTTTTACAACGCTCTTTCGGCGGTAATGAATAGCCCATACAGCCCAGAAACACGCCGGTACTGGCATTTCGGATAGCCAGATGATGCTCGTTACACTTACCGCACATTAGCTCAGTCTCGACGGCCTCATTGCGGCGCATGCCACCTTCATCCTGGGTTTTATCCGCTTTCGCTAATTGTGCTGAAAACTCATCATAGAAATCGTCCAGCGTAATACGCCAGTCAGAGTGCCCTTTGGCGATCTCATCCAGATGCTTTTCCATGGTTGCGGTAAATGAGTAATCCAATAAATCGTCAAAACTCTCGACCAGACGATCAGTCACGATTTCACCCATTTTCTGCGCATAGAAACGTTTATTCTCAAGTCGCACATAACCGCGATCCTGAATTGTCGAAATAATCGAAGCATAAGTCGAAGGACGCCCAATACCGCGCTTCTCCAACTCTTTTACCAGAGCGGCTTCCGAATAACGTGCTGGAGGCTTGGTGAAGTGTTGTTTTGGATCGAGCTTTTGCAATTTCAGCTCTTCCCCCTCTTTAACATCGGGCAGCTCCACGTCTTCTTTACCGCGACTCTGCATTGGCTGTACCTTAGTCCAACCATCAAAGCTCATGACACGACCACGCGCCTTTAATTCATAATCGCCGGCCTTAACCTTCAAGCTGGTGACATCAAATTCCGCTGGAACCATCTGACATGCAACAAACTGACGCCAGATCAGTTCATACAGGCGCTCAGCATCTTTTTCCATATTCTTTAATTGCGATACTCGGACACCAACATCGGACGGACGTATCGCTTCGTGCGCTTCCTGAGCACCCTCTTTACTCGAATAGACGTTTGGATCTTTTGGTAAATATTTATTGCCGTAATTATCACCAATATAATCACGACAACTGGAAACCGCATCTGCACTCAGATTCGTCGAATCAGTACGCATATACGTAATATAACCCGCTTCGTACAAACGCTGCGCCATCATCATGGTCTTTTTAACACCAAAACCAAGACGGGTGCTCGCAGCCTGTTGAAGAGTCGAAGTAATAAACGGCTTTGGCGCCTTACTCTTTTGCGGCTTATCTTCACGCGAAGAAACGCTGTAAGTTTGACCTTTCAACGCCTCCAACGCCTTATTGGTATCAGCTTCATTGGTTGGCTTGAAGCTCTTACCTTGGTGCTTATTGACCATCAAGCGCAAATCTTGACTGCCCTGCGTCAGGGTATCCGCATGCACATCCCAGTATTCTTCTGGAATAAAGGCTCGAATTTCACGCTCACGCTCCACCAACAGACGTACAGCAACCGACTGCACACGTCCTGCCGATAAACCGCGAGAAATCTTGCGCCATAATAATGGTGACACCATAAAGCCAACCACGCGGTCAAGGAAGCGTCGCGCCTGCTGGGCATGAACATAGTTCATGTCCAAATGCCCCGGATGTTTAAAGGCTTCCTGGATCGCCTTCTTGGTGATTTCGTTAAAAATCACTCGCTTATAACGACTATCATCACCACCTAAAGACTCACGCAGGTGCCATGCGATAGCTTCTCCTTCTCTATCCAAATCCGTCGCGAGATAGATTTGGTCAGCATTTTTTGCCAGCTTTTTGAGTTCATTAAGAACTTTTTCTTTGCCGGGTAATACCTCATATCTGGCATCCCACCCTTTTTCAGGATTAATGCCCATACGATCAAAAAGCGCTTTCTTTTCTTTACGCGCTTTATGCTTAGCCTTCTCTTCTGGCGATAGTTTTCGAGTCTCAGCGGCTTTACGCGCACGCTCTTTGGCATCGACCGGCTTCTTGTTACCTGAACCTGTTGGAAGGTCGCGGATATGCCCTACACTCGACTTTACGATGTAGTCATTGCCTAAATATTTATTAATGGTCTTCGCCTTAGCTGGCGACTCCACTATCACTAAGGATTTACCCATAATAGAATAATCTTTTTAAAATCAACAATTTATTTGTTTTAAATACACAAAAAACAGGGCGCTTACGGTGCGATACCTGTTTCTCCTTTTTTATTAATAACAACCAAAGCCAGTCGGTGTCTAGCTTTATTTTACTTATTACGTCATTCATCGACCCGCTCAACACTATTTTGAACGGGCCGAATAAGCGAGCGATTAATTTACGATCAATACTCTCTTAACACCTGATGCGCAGGCTGATTCAGTAGATGGCGCAAGCCTAACCAACCGGTAATACCGATAAAGGCAATGCTAATCAGAGGCACCCACAACCAGAACCAGGGATGCAGCACAACATCAATTTTCATTGCTTTCCAGTACAGGATGCTGACCAGAACTTCCCCACCGATAACTCCCAGCACGCCCGAGAATAGTCCAAGCAATATCAGCTCGGCGAGAATACTCGAACGGATAAACTTTTTACGCGCACCCAAAGCTTTCAATAGAGTCGCCGATAACACTCGTTCTTCCCGACTGACCTGGAGCACAGCATACAGTACAGCAACACCTGCCAACAACACAAACAGCATGATAAACTCTACCGCCAGTGTCACCTGTTCCAGAATTGACTGGACCTGCGCCATGATCGCATCAAGCTCGATAATGGTGATCGTTGGCATCTGTTTCAAGATCTGGTTTAAAACATTTTTGTTTTCCAACGGCAGGTGAAAACTGGTGATATAACTCGCTGGGAAATCATCCAGAGCGCCCGGTTCAAAAATAATAAAGAAATTGGGCTGAAAAGAATCCCACTGAATAGAACGAAGGTTGCTAATCTTGCCCTCGAGCTCTAATCCGCCAATCGAAAAGTGGATCATATCACCCAGCTCCAACGCCAAACGGTTAGCTAATTCTTCACCGATCGAGATTTCAGCGACATCATCTTGAATATCAGCTTCTGACCACCATTGCCCCTGGGTCACTTTATTGGCAGAAGGCACATCCGCCATCCAGGTTAAATTCAACTCGCGTCGTAAAGCGCCGGTACGTCGCTGCTCTTCATTCAGCGCCTCTTCCAAGGTCATATCGTTTAAACCGGTCACGCGGCCGCGCACCATGGGATAAATGCCTTCGGTTTGTACGTTATTTTGCGTCAGTAAACTTTCCAGTGGTTCGACTTCATTTTCCTGTACATTAATTAAAAAATGATTCGGCGCATCTTCCGGTAACTGACTCTGCCACTCGCTTAATAACTCACTGCGAATAAGCACTGTCGATAACATAATAATGAAGGCTAGACCAAAAGCACTGATTTGACTGATAGTAAATGCTGGGTACTGTTTCAACTGTCCAACACCAAAGCGTACCGGCGCAGAGCCGCGCTTACCGAGCCAGATGCCAGTCTTGAAAATAAGCCAGGCAATTAAACGGATTAACAGGTAGGTTACAACCGCGACCACTAATAAAATTCCGACAAGTTGTAACGACTGACTCTGCCACCACATCAGTAGCGCCATCACACCAATAGCCAACAAATAAATCACCCAACTCGACATGGCACGCGGCAACAGCTCTTTGCGCAACACTCTAAGCGGCGGCACTTTGGCAATTTGTAAAAAGGATGGCAATGCAAAGCCTAATAGCACAACCAGGCCACTCAGTGCTCCTGATAAAACGGGAGCCACGCTTAACCCAACCATTGGCTTTGGTAAGTAATCGGCGAATTGGTTGATGACCAAAGCCTGCAGTCCAAGCCCAAGCGCCAAACCAATTACAGAGCCGATAACGCCAATCATTAATAATTGCCACAGATATAACTTGTGAACCTGCCCAATCTGCATGCCAAGACAGCGATAAATGGCCGAGTAATCAAAGTGACGGTGGCTATAGCGACCAGCAGCAACCGCAATCGCCACACCGGCTAGCACGACAGAAATCAAACTGGCCAGACGCAAAAACGTTTCAGCCCGATCTAGCGCTGCTTTTAAAGCTGGGGTACCTTCCTTACCGCCGGTGATTTCCTGGCTCGGATTCTTCTGTTGTTTTATCCACTGAATATAAGGCTCGCGCTGCTCAGGCTCTCCGGCAATAAACAACGTATATTCAATACGACTGCCCGGCTGAATAATATTCGCAGGCTCGACATCGGCCTGATTGATTAAAACTTTCGGCGCGACGTTAAATACTTCACTGGCCTGTCCCGGCGCCGCCACAATAACGCCATCCACAGTTAGCTGTATTGAGCCAAAATCAATTGTATCGCCGACTTCAATTCCTAAAACACCAAGGATCCGCGGCTCAACCCAGATAGTGCCGGCATCAGGTTGTGACTGCTGCACAACGCCCTGTGAGAATGGTTTATCGGCCATCTCAACCGTTCCTTTCAGCGGATATTTACCCGCTAACGCACGCACACTAACCAGCTGAAAATTATCCCCTTGCGATAAAACCGTAGCAAACGACTGCGACTCGGTAATCTCTAAACCGGAACTTAACCCTTTATCGACCCAGCTCGGATCAATCGGCCTCGGCGACTCGAAAGTATAATCTGCACCTAAAAACTCACTGCTTTGTTCGCCCATAGCACGATGAACGCGATCCGTGATCGAGCCAATGGCAACCATTGCCATAACAGCAACCATCAAGGCAAATAACAGGACTTTGACTTCTCCGGCCTTCCAGTCACGGCGGAAGGTTCGCATTGCCATCCTCAACATTATTCTTGCCCCATCACCGCTGCTTGAGAGTCTGCCGATGTATCGTCACTGACGACTCGGCCAGCTTCCAGCCGAA
Source organism: Kangiella shandongensis (assembly GCF_020005365.1). GTDB lineage: Bacteria > Pseudomonadota > Gammaproteobacteria > Enterobacterales > Kangiellaceae > Kangiella > Kangiella shandongensis. The sequence continues at coordinate 30,560 of NZ_JACNML010000001.1, forward strand.
CCACCCGCTGACAACGCTCTGCCAGGCGATCATCGTGGGTAACCAGCACCAGAGTTGTGCCAAGCTGCTGATTCAGCTCAAACAGCAGATCGCTGACTTTGTTACCATTTTTAGTATCGAGATTACCGGTCGGTTCATCAGCAAACAGAATTTTTGGTTCGCTGGCAAAGGCCCGGGCAATAGCAACACGCTGCTGCTCACCACCCGATAACTGATTAGGATAGTGATGTAAACGCTCTTTTAAACCAACTTTCTCTAACAACTCAGCAGCACGTTGCTTCGCATTGCCCTGTTCCTTTAACTCAATCGGTAACATCACATTTTCCAATGCGCTCAGTCCCGGCAACAAATGAAAAGACTGGAAGACAAAACCGACATTTTGCGCCCTTACAGCAGCTCTCTGATCCTCATCCAGCTCATGCAGAGGCTGCCCAGCAAGGTATACCTCGCCCTTACTGGGAATATCAAGGCCTGCCAATAGAGACAGTAAGGTCGACTTACCTGAGCCAGACACGCCAACAATGGCTACCGTATCTCGTTCATTTACGGTTAAACTAACGTCAGATAGAATGGTCAAATCTTGACCTTGTGAGTCAACAATTTTGGTTAATTCATTGGTTCGTAACATAATACTTTAAATTTCTCGGTGCGTATGATTCAGCAGATTAATAACAAACTTACCATGTTTAAACAGTTTTTGGCCTGGATTTTGTTTCCAGTTGTTACAGTATTGACCTTGAGCATGGCTCCTACCACCCAAGCGCAAAGCCAAGGCACTATCTTAGTCTTGGGTGACAGCTTAAGCTCGGGCTATAACTTTAGTCCGGACAAAACATGGGTAGCATTATTAGAGCAGAAGCTAGGTGAAGAAAACATCAATTATGACGTCATAAATAGCAGCATCAGTGGCGATACCACCACTCAAGGATTAAAACGCTTACCTAAATTACTGGAAGTTTACAGTCCTGAGCTTGTCATTATCGAACTCGGCGGTAACGATGGTTTACGCGGCTTTCCGCCCAACGTTATCAAATCAAACTTGAGCACCTTGGTAAAGCAATCTAAAAACGCTGGAGCAGAAGTATTACTGCTCGGGATCCAGATACCACCGAACTACGGTGAGAAATACGCACAGGCATTTTTCGAAAATTACCAGCAACTTGCTAATGAACACCAGATCGGCCTGGTCCCTTTTTTACTTAAAGATGTCGGCGGCAAAAACGAACTGATGCAAGATGACGGCATCCATCCCAACGAAAAAGCACAACCAACTTTGCTGAATAATGTCTGGCCGAAGGTTCAGGAAACGCTTAAAGCCAATTGATACACGAGGCTCATCGAAATGGTGCGTCACGACGCACCCTACAACTGCGCTCAAGCCGCGGGATGACGGAGGTGGATAGTAGCACCAATAATCCCCTTAATGTTGAGCTGAGGAACGATTTATCCATAGCAAATCAAATCTTGGATGATTTGATTAGTGAAATTCAGGCCAAGGATGGACTGTATTTCACGATGCGTTAAATGGATAAATTGTTGTGAAGGTAGTCATTTATGACCTCAATATTGGGGCGTGCTTCTCTTTGGTTACTTTCTCTTGCACGCACAAGAGAAAGTAACTCGCTGAAAAGCGAAACTTTTCCAACATTAAAAACGCCAGGCAAAACCAACCATGGCAACCCATGGATCAATTTCAACCTCGACTGTTGTGGCTGTCGCACCACCTACAATGACATCTGCATCGGTATCGATATCGACATACCAGACGCCGGTATTGATAAACCAGTTATCGCCAACCTTCCAGTCAGCTCCAATTTGTCCAGCAATACCCACTGAGTTATCTAGCGATAATTCAACCTGTTCAGTACCAAGTGCCGCCTTTAACTCAGGCGAGGCTTCTTCATCAAAGAAATAGGTATAATTAACACCCAAACCAAAATATGGATTAAAGGAATCGCCGCCAACATCAGGGTAGTACTGGAACGATGCCGTTGGTGGAAGATGTTTGGTCGAACCCACAGGGAGTCCCGACAAACTACCGCTGCCATCAATATCATGCTCAAAAGGCAACGCCGCTAAAACCTCAAAGCCCCAACGATCGCTCAACATCCAAGTACCGCTAAAGCCCAGGCCAGTAGCAGAATCGACTGTTACCCCATCATCGCTACCTAACACGTTAGAGCTATCGTCGTTTGGACTGACGTGAGCAGCACCCACACGAAGAATAAAGTCCCCTTCTTTATGCGCCATGGCTTCCATCGAACCGGCAGTTAAAGCAGCCCCCACAGCAAAAGCAGTTAAATTTTTAAATAATTGTACCATTATCACTATCCTTCTATTATTAAGAATCGTGACTACATTAAAGTGCTTCGAGGTTTAAAAAGTTGATGCAGATCAAGAATTTACTGCCTCTTGCATATGTGCATTGGATTTTCTTGTTTTAGATCAAAAAAGGCCCCATTTCTGGAGCCTTTTTTGCAATTTTGACTTAAGGAATTAAGCCACTAAAGACGCTATAGCCTTATCTAATCGCGCTAGGCCATCTTCAATGTCGGCATCCGTAATTGTCGCCGCAGGCGCTAAACGTACAACATCTGCACCCGCAACAAGACACATAACGCCATTCGCCCAACCTGCTTCAAGGAATTTACGCGCTTTACCTTTCCACTCATCAGACAATACGGCACCAAGCAACATACCTTTACCACGAACTTCAGAGAATACACCGTATTTTTCACCGATAGTTTCTAAGCCCTTAACGATTTTCGCGCTTTGCTCTTTAACCGTTGTCATCATTTCTGGCGTATTGATTGCGTCTAAAACTGCTAGCGACACGGCACAACCCAGCGGGTTACCGCCATAAGTACTACCATGGGTACCTGGAACAAGACTCGCCGCAATTTTAGATGTCGTAATCATGGCGCCGATTGGGAAACCACCGCCCATTGATTTAGCCGTAGTTAAAATGTCTGGCGTGACGCCCATGCCCATGTAGGCATACAAATCACCCGTACGACCAAAGCCCGTTTGAACTTCGTCAAACACTAATAGCGCATTGTGCTTGTCACACAGTTCGCGAACTTCTTTCACAAACTCTGGATCAGCTGGAATAATACCGCCTTCACCCTGAATCGGCTCCATAACAACCGCACAAGTTTTATCAGAGATTAACTCTTTAAAGGCGTCGATATTGTTATATTCCGTATGCAAAATACCGCCTGGCAACGGCTCAAAACCTTCCGTATATTTAGGCTGACCACCCACACAAACAGTAAATAAGGTACGACCATGGAATGATTTAGAGAACGAGATGATTTCACTCTTCTCTGGGCCAAAGTTGTCGTGTGCATAACGACGAGCTAATTTGAAAGCAGCTTCGTTAGCTTCACCACCAGAGTTAGCGAAGAATACTTTATCGGCAAAAGTCGCAGCCGTCAGTTTGTCCGCAAGCTCTAATGCCGGCTTGTTGGTAAAGACATTACTCAAGTGCCAGATTTTGTCGGCCTGATCTTTAAGCGCCTTAACCATGCCCGGGTGTTTATGGCCTAGAATGCTGACCGCGATACCACCAGCAAAGTCTACATATTCGTTTCCATTCTGATCCCATACTCGCGAACCTTCGCCACGCTCCGGAATAATTTCCGATGGATTGTAATTAGGGACCATGACCTCATCAAAGGTCGCTCTAGTATAACTTTTCGACATAAAAACACCTTATTTTTGTCTAAGCTGACGATCTCAGCGTTACATATTCATCAATGATTAGCCGGACATGATCCCTGTTTTCAGTTCAAAATTCCAGTCTTCGCTGGAAAAATACTACTTTTTACTTCAGAATAACGCTTTTACTCAGGGGAACTTTTGTCTATCATCCCCTTCCCTGATTTTCAAATACTAATTTTGCATAGTACAAATTTAAGGACTTAGATCGCATAGTTATGGTAATTCGCCCTGCACAAAGCACTGATTTAGAAGATATTTTAGAGTTAGCCGCCAGCGCTGGGACAGGGCTGACGACCCTGCCTAACAACCCTGAAACAATTTCAAACAGAATCACTAATTCCCAACAGGCGCTGTCCGAAGATATTAAGCAGCCTGGCTCTGAGTGCTACTTTTTTGTGCTTGAAGATAGCCAGGAAGGAAAAGTAATTGGCACCAGTGCGTTAGTCTCAGCTGTTGGCCTGGACGATGCTTTTTTTAGTTACAAGCTCAGCACTCAAGTTAGCACCAGCCCTGATTTAGGAGTTTATAACCCTCATCAAATGCTGATTTTGGGTAATGATTACACTGGCGCGACCGAGATTGCGACACTGTTTTTAGCCGAAGAACACCGCGGCGGAATCAACGGCCATTTATTGTCTAAGTCACGCTTTCTATTCCTTGCCGATCATCCGGAACGTTTTTCGGAGAAAATCATTGCTGAAATGCGCGGTTATTCCGATGACAACGGTTTTTCGCCGTTCTGGGAAGCTGTCGGCAAACGTTTCTTCAAGATGGATTTCGCCAAGGCTGATGCCGTACGTGGCCTGGGAAGTAATACCTTCATTTCGGAATTGATGCCAAAATACCCTATTTATGTCGATTTACTTCCAGAAGAAGCCCGCGCAGTCATCGGCAGAGTCCATGCTGATACAGCCCCCGCATTATCGTTATTAAAGAAAGAAGGCTTCACTCACCAGAATTACGTCGATGTATTCGATGGTGGTCCAACGGTTGAAGTTCAGCGAAATGCCATCAGAACAATAGCACACAGTCACATCGTCGAGCTGGTTGCTGGAGAAGCAGGTGACAATACCTTGCCAATCATGATTAGTAATCGTAAATTAGAAGACTATCGATGCATCGTAGCTCAAAGCCGTATTGAGGGTGACCAAATTGTGATTCCTCAATCATTGATAGACTCACTTGGTTTGGATGCTGGCGATACAGTCAGAGCAGTACCGCTATTTAACAAACGCAGATCTTCAGGCTCGAAGAAAACTCAATAGATTCAGGTTTTATTATATGTTGCACAAAAATTTATTTATTAATAATCAATGGCTTGCTGGCGAAGGCTCGTCTTTCAAATCCATCAATCCAGCCGATGGCAGTACCGTTTGGGAATCCAACAGCGCGACTCCCGATCAGGTTAGCGACGCGATTATGGCCGCACAGAAAGCAGGCTGGGAATGGAGCCAATATAGCCTTGATGATCGCATTGCCATCATTAAAAAGTTTGAGCAACTGGTTAGAGATAACAAAGAAAAGATCGCCGAGTTAATTTCTCAGGAAACAGGTAAACCTTTCTGGGAAACATTAACCGAAGCAGGCGCCATGGCTGGTAAAATTGATATTTCTATTAAAGCCTACCATGAACGCACTGGCATTAAAGAAACAGAAACAGCTACGGGTCAGACGGCGCTTCGTCATAAGCCCCACGGTGTATTAGCAGTTTTTGGGCCTTATAACTTCCCAGCACACTTACCGAATGGACACATAGTTCCGGCGCTAATCGCAGGTAACACTATTGTCTTTAAACCAAGCGAATTAACGCCTGCAATAGCAGAACTAACGATTCGCTTGTGGGAATCTGCAGGCTTACCAGCAGGCGTCATTAACCTGGTTCAGGGTGAAGTCGACACAGGCGTGGCACTGGCTAGCCACCCTCAGGTAGACGGCATCTTATTCACGGGTAGTGAAACTGTCGGTAACATTTTACATAAACAGGTTGCCGGCCAACCCGGCAAAGTATTAGCTCTTGAAATGGGTGGTAATAACCCATTAATCGTTGGTGATATTAACGATGTTAATGGTGCGGTTTATCACACCATTCAATCTGCTTACCTATCGGCCGGACAGCGCTGTACCTGTGCGCGTCGTCTGTTTGTTCCGAAGACTAAAGAAGGCGATATCTTCTTAGACAAACTGACCGAAGCAACTGCCAATATTCGCGTCAGCCATTACAATGATGATGAGCAACCATTTATCGGCCCTGTGGTCTCGGAAAAAGCAGCGCTTGATCTATTAGCTGCACAAGACAACTTAATCACCAAAGGTGCTAAAGCTTTAGTCAAAATGGAGCATTTAGAAAAAGGTACCGGCTTTGTCAACCCGGCCATTCTCGAAGTAAGCGACGTTGAACTTGAAGACGAAGAATACTTTGGCCCTTTATTGCAGGTTATCCGTTACGATAACTTTGAAGATGCTATTGTAGAGTCGAACAATACGCGCTTCGGCTTATCAGCAGGCTTATTAAGCGATAACAAAGCACAATATGAAGAATTCTATACTAAAATTCGTGCGGGTATCGTTAACTGGAACAACCAAACTACGGGTGCAGCTGGCACAGCTCCGTTTGGTGGGGTAGGTAACTCAGGCAACCATCGGCCAAGTGCTTATTATGCTGCCGATTACTGCGCATATCCGGTCGCTTCGATCGAGAATAATGCATGCTTATTACCTGAAAACCTAGCTCCAGGAGTGAAACTTTAATGAGCAAGAGAGCTTTTGAGTTTAACTTTGACGGTCTCGTCGGCCCAACACATAACTATGCAGGCCTGTCGCACGGTAACGTCGCTTCGACAGCAAATGCAAACCTGGTCGCTAGACCTAAAGAGGCGGCTAAGCAAGGCCTGGCAAAAATGAAGGCACTGCATGATATGGGACTTAAACAGGGTGTATTAGCGCCTATGGAACGTCCTGACGTATTTACACTGCGCAAGTTAGGCTTTACCGGCAGCGATGCTCAGGTCATCATCAAAGCTGCCAAACAGGCACCTAAGGTTTTAGCTGCCTGCAGTTCGGCGTCGAGCATGTGGACCGCAAATGCCTGTACTATGGCGCCATCTAGCGATACTGCAGACGGCAAGGCGCACTTTACACCAGCAAATCTTGCAAACAAATTCCATCGTTCGATTGAGCATCCAACAACGGGCCGCGTTCTTAAAGCCATGTTCAACAATGATAAGCACTTTGCACACCACCCGGCTCTGCCTATGGGCGACCACTTTGGTGACGAAGGTGCCGCAAATCATACGCGCTTTGTCGATGTCAATGCTGAGAAAGGTTATGGCAAAAAAGGCCTGCACTTTTTCGTTTATGGAAAATATGCTTTTGATAGCAGCAAGCCAGCGCCACACAAATATCCGGCTCGCCAAACTTTCGAAGCTTCCCAGGCAGTTGCCCGTTTACACATGTTGGACAGTGACAATGTAGTGTTCGCACAACAAAATCCGCATGTAATTGATAAAGGCGTGTTTCACAATGACGTGATATCGGTCGGTAACGGTAATGTGTTATTTACCCACCAAAAAGCCTTCCTAAATCAAATGCAGGTCTACACCGAGTTAGAGCAGGCATTTGACGGCGAAGAATTCCACGTGGTGGAAGTGGGTGCTAATGATGTTCCAGTTGAGGATGCTGTTAAGTCTTATCTCTTTAACAGCCAGCTGGTTTCGTTAGAAGACGGCAACATGGCGATTATTGCTCCGGGCGAATGTGAAACGATACCTTCAGTCAAAGAGTATCTGGACTGGTTAGTGGAGCAAGACACGCCAATCAAAGAAGTGAAAATCTTCGATGTGAAACAATCCATGCAAAACGGCGGTGGCCCGGCATGTCTGCGTCAACGTGTCGTACTTAATGAAACAGAAGTTAGCGCCATGAACCAAAACGTGCTGATGTCTGATGACTTATTTAACCAGTTAAATACCTGGGTCGATAAGCGTTATCGCGAGACACTGGAAGAAATTGACTTGGCCGATCCAAGCTTACTAACAGAATCGCGCACAGCATTAGACGAGTTAACTCAGATCTTAAGCTTAGGTTCGGTTTACCCGTTCCAACTTGTCTAGTTTTAAGTTTTAAAACGTAAGAGACACAAAAAAGCCCGCGATAAAGCGGGCTTTTTATTAGCATGAATATTAATTCTCTAAAGCAAACTTCATCTGATACAACACAGCTTTCTTGCCGTAGTCCTTTTCAGCAAAGCGCCACTTTTTAATCGCATCAATGGCTTCCTTATTAAAGATACCATTAGCACTAGAGCTTTTTACTCGAACATTGGCCGCCTTACCTTGCCCGTTAATATCAAAAGTTAAATTCACGTAGCCTTCAATATCGTTCGCCATCGCTTCTTCAGGGTAGTTAGCACGAGGTTGCTCAAGTACCGTTAAATCATCAGCTTTCGCGCTTTTATGAGCCTTTGGAGGTTTTGGAGCTTTCGGCGCCTCAGGCATTCTTGGGGGTTGAGGGATGAACATTATTTTCTCTTCAAACTCAGCTCGTTCCTCTGTAGTCATTTTTCTCCTCTTGCCACTCTCTTCAATAAAATACTGTCCATCATCAACTAAGTAAACCTTATCATTATCGTTCGACAAGCGAACTACTTTACGCTTTTTACCCGAAGCGTCGGATATTACTTTGACATCAATATTCTTAGCTTCAAAAACTCTTGAAGGCTGAGGTGGAACCTTCATACCTTTAGCGCGTTGCTTTCTAATTTCAGTACGTGCTTTCTCTAGATCACGTTTAGCCCGTTCAACGTCGATACGAATTTTCTTGCGCAACTTTTCGACATTCATCTGCTTCTTTGCGCGCTCTAACTCTTTTCTCGCATGCTTCATTTCTTCTTTAGAAATTTGTCCCTTTTCGTACACTCGTACAATTTCTTCCTGTGCCAAGGCAATTTCTTCATGAGCACGCTGCACCTCTTTTTCGGCGATTTTAATTTCATCGACATGCAATTCCAGTTCGCGATGCGCCTTTTCAATTTCTTTTTCAGCCATACGCAACTCTTCTTCAGACAAATGCAATTGTTGCTCGGCTTCTTCATGAATCTTTTCGAACTCTGCCCGCTCTGCAGCGGTCATTGCACGTTTATTGCCATTGTTTTCGATAATATAATACTTATCACCTTCTTGTGTATAAACAATACCCTCGTCATTACTAAACTTTTGAATAACTTTTTTATGACCACTATCATCGATCATAATATTTTCACTGGTGATAACTCTTTCTTCTTTAATCTCCTTATTAGCTGCATAAACCGCACAACAACTTAATACCAGTGCCGCGCCTAAAGACATAGCTACTTTACCGGTACGATTGATGGGTTTTGTGATATTCATAATACGCTCCTCAAGTTGGTTAAAAACCTTCCATGAGCAGAGCAAACTGACAGAGTGAGTGGCAGAAACTGTTGAAAGCAGTGCATGACCATAATCTTTGGTTCGTGAGCTATCGGTTTTATTTAACACCAGATAATCACAGAACAACTCCTGATCATGCCGGAAATTTTTTCGAGCAATATAAATCAGTGGATTAAACCAGCCAATACAGACCAGCACATCCCATAACAGATTGAGCCATAAGTGCTTTTGCTTAATATGCTGCTCTTCGTGCTCAATAATTAACTGGATTTGCTGGACTGATAACTTCTCCGCCACATGTAGCGGGAAATAAATCTTGGGCTTGATAAAGCCATAAACCGCTGGTGACATGTCTTTCTGATCAACGGCTATCAGGTTATAGCGTCTTGATTTAAAGAGCTCATATCCCGTTAACTCAGTCAACGCACGTTGGATCGTCTTCAGATCTCGTCGTAACTCAACATGCTGGATCAATAATCGTAATAATAACAGCGTTGTTCCCGACAGCCAGATAGCGCCTAGCCACCAATAGTTTTGCAGGGTTTCGACTGGCTTAATCACCATAACCGAAACCGCCTGTCCAATGTAACTAGAGCTGGCTGAGGTAAAGTCAATCGAAGCGATAATTTTCGCCAACAGGAATCCGGCTGGAATGGCCAACCACAACAAATACGAATTATAGCTTTTAGTCGTTTTACGGATAAAAAATCGTACCAGCAACACCGTGAGTACGATAACGCTCAGATCGAGATTAAACTGCCAGAAGGTATCCAGCCAGCCATTAAACTGCAATTCACTTAACATCGTCACGCTCCTTGTCATCCTTATCTTCCTGATCATCAAGCAAGCTTTTCAGATAATTCAATTCGTCCTTTGATAGTTGTTTGTTCTCGACAAACGTTGCCAGTAATTCTTTCATATTGCCTTTAAAGACTTTATCCAGAAAACCTTCGCTCTCATCGGCCAGGAACTCATCTCGCTCTATGGCGGGAGAGTACAAATACCGACGACCATCTTTCTGATACGTCACGACACCCTTTTTGACTAGTCGGTTCAAAAAGGTCTTTACCGTTTTTTCGCTCCAGTCCTGCGACTGGAGTTTTTCGACCACTTCAGTACTGGATAATGGAGATTCCTGCCACAGAATATCCATCACATTTTTTTCTGCTTCACTCACTCTGATCGTCATACTCGACTCACATCAGTTAATTTCATTCTATATTTATGATTACAGCTGTAATCCACAACTTAAAGATTACACCTGTAATCGTTGTCAGTCAAGCTTGAAGTTACTTGTTTTTCATAAGGCTTCTCTGTTGTGGCTAAAGAACTAGCAATCACGGCGTGAGACTCAAGGTTTATCACCCTCAACCCGTCGCTCACAACAAAGAGTGATAGTTTTTTAGGCACACCCTTAAGCTGAGCTTACTTTACTGCTCAGCAGTGGAGACTTATGGAGAATAAGTAGCCCCATAGATTTGCAGTTTTTTGTGCAATGACTTAGAGTTCATAAATCTTCAACTAACGACTAAAACAATGAACTTAAGCGTTAAGATTCTAATTTTCATGGTTGTGGGAGCCATTGTTGGTTTTTTATTCCTGCAATTCGGTGGCTACGACTGCTCTGGTTTTTTAACTCAAACTAAAACCATGGCACTGGACATGGACAGCTGGGCCGGCAAAAAAGCTTTATTAGCCGCTGGCGAGGCCAACTGTAGTATTTTGCAGGAACAAAGCTGGGCTTATAACTATATGGTTGAAGGCCTGTTTAACATCGGTGGTAGCCTCTTCATCAATGCATTAAAAATGTTAATGGTTCCATTGGTTTTAGTCTCACTGGTTTGCGGTGTTTGCTCATTGGCCGATCCATCAAAACTTGGCCGTTTGAGTTTAAAGTCTATTGGTTTGTACTTACTTACTACGGCTATTGCGTTAACACTGGCGTTAACCTTAGCTTCTATTTTCCAGCCCGGAATTGGCATGCCAGTTGGTGATGCCACTTTTGATGCCAGCGAAAAACCGCCTCTAACCGATGTCATTATCAACATCATTCCAACCAACCCGTTCGAAGCCATGTTCAATGCCAATATGTTGCAAATTATCGTATTTGCGATTCTGATTGGCCTGGCTATTACCTTATCTGGGGAACAGGGTAAACGCATTGGCAACTGGTTTAACGACGCCAATAAAGTCGTTATGGAACTGGTTAATATCGTCATGCGATTTGCACCTTACGGCGTGTTTTTCCTGATCGCTAAAACCTTTGCCACCTTCCCGTTCTCCGATCTGGTAGGTTCCCTGGGCAGCTACTTTATTCTGGTTATAGCAGGCTTGATACTACATGCAGTACTAAGCTACAGCGTACTAATTACGCTTTTTGCCCGCCTCAACCCAATTAACTTTTTCAAAGGTATGTGGCCAGCGATGATTACTGCTTTTGGTACTTCAAGCAGTAACGCAACCTTACCCGTAACAATGCGCTGCGCCGAAATGAACCTTGGTGTTCATAAAAACACCTTTTCTTTCACCCTGCCACTCGGTGCAACCATTAATATGGACGGCACTGCCATCATGCAAGGTATTGCTACCCTGTTTATCGCTCAGGCCTACGGTGTCGACCTAAGCATGGCGCAACTACTGACAGTAGTCTTAACAGCCACACTGGCCTCAATTGGTACAGCCGGTGTGCCGAGTGTTGGTTTGATTTTACTGGCGGGTGTACTGACTCAGGTCAACCTTCCGGTGGAGGCCATTGGTATGATCTTAGGGATTGATCGTCTGCTGGATATGACACGAACGGCAGTCAATATTACTGGTGATGCCGCGGTTACGACGATCGTCGCAAAGTCCGAAAACGAAATTGAACTGAAAACCTTCAACGATCCGTTCAACCACAGTAATTTCGATGACTGAACAACTGTAAAGGATAGCAATGAAAAGGAATCTTTGGCCTTTATTTCTGTGCCTATTGATAGTGGGGTGCTCACACATCCCACTATCCACCATGCTCAGCATGTCGACATTTGATGAGGAAGATTTTGTTGAGCTGGATGCTAAAGATATTCGCGCGAAAATCATCACCAATACCCCCAGGAAGTTTGTTAAGGATAGCACTCAACTTCAATTCAAACTTTTAACCCCGAATCATAAAATAGATAAAACTCTTAGCCTGGACATCATCAGCGATGACGCAATTTCTGAAAAAAGCTGGCTTGGAAATAAAATAGTGAAGCATACCACTGTGTTTAAGCTATCAGGGCCAGCGATAAAAGAGTTCCGGGCGCTACAGCAATCACCAGCCCTGCATACACGCTCTGGCGACAATAAATTCCACTTTACAATTAGCTGGAGGTTTGAGGGAGGTCCCCCGGAGCACTTCACGATTCAGGCTGACTTAATGCTAGTTCCAGAAGACGGCTACTTTACCTTAATTGACAACTATCAATTTTCTCAAAACGAATAACGGCAAAAAAGCTCATAGAAGTCTTTATTATCACTGAGTCCAACACGCCCCCTCAATTGAAGACTTTTACCAAGACACTTAAAGTCACGAAGGTTCAACTAACTAACCATAGACGAACTATATCACATCAATGTCTTCCAGGTTTGCACCATGCTATTCAGCTCAGCAGGGGTAACGACGTCTATCTAAACCATTACGGTTCCCTTCTGTAGTATCTCCAATAAACTTAACCGAAATAATCAAAGCTTATAACAAATATTGCTGATAAAAACGCAGCTCTGTATTAAACGCCTTAATGATAGTATCCGGTTTTCTAAAGCCATGGCCTTCACCTTCGAAGGTAATATACTCATAAGGTAAACCTTTAGCCTTAAGCGCCTCGACCATCGCTTCAGCCTGATTCGGTGGCACCACTTTATCCTCTACCCCCTGTAAAATAAGAATCGGACAAGATAGTTGATCAGTATAATTTACTGGGGAGCGCTCTTGATAAGTTCCTGCCTGCTCCGGGTAAGATCCTACCAGACTATCCAGGTAGCGTATTTCAAATTTGTGACTATCCTGCGATAAAGACACCAGATCCGCCACGCCATAACGGCTCATACCGGCCTTAAAAGCATCGTGGAATGTCAGAGCACACAAGGTGGTATAACCGCCTGCCGAGCCGCCGCGAATAGCCATGCGCTCACCATCAACCAAGCCTTGCTGCGCCAGGTAACGCCCCATGGCGATACAGTCATCGACGTCGAGCAGCCCCCACTGGCCCCGCAGCCTGTCACGATAAGCTCGGCCATAACCGGTACTGCCGCGGTAGTTGACGTCCGCAACCGCAAAGCCGCGACTGGTCCAAAACTGTATTTTTGAATCTAATCCGCTGTCTGCCATGGCAGTAGGTCCACCGTGACTCATGACGATCAGAGGCGGCTTTTCACCAGCCGGAGCCTCGTATCCACTGTTAGTTGGTGGGTAAAAGAAGCCATGTGCGATATCGCCATGCGAGGTATCAAAGCTGACATGTTGCGCCTTGGAAATGTCATCCTCAGGCGTATTTTGCTCTAATTCGGATAATACAGAATGGCTTTCAATCTGGTGCTGCTCATTAAGGGATAACTCAATAACAGACTCTGGCTGGGTTGGGTTGGCAGCGATAAAGTAAACCTTACTGCCCTGGTCGGAACGACTAACGACCATTTGCCCATTAAATGCCGTCCACTGCTCTGTCAGAAGACTTATCGAGCGCGTTTCAAGGTTAATCAGATATAACGCCTGCGATGCTTTTCGAGTACCAATCGCCAGCAGGGTGCTTGCGTCCAATTGTTGCCAGATATGACAACCAAAGACCCATTGCGGCAGGCCAAACTCGATTTCTGAAAATTGATGCAACGCTTTTTCGGCACCGAGCCGATACAGGTGCCACCAACCGTCATAGTCGGCACCAAATATTAACTGATTGTCATGACTCCAGTCGGGCTGGTAGGCAGAAATATTCTTTTGAGCTATAACTGCCTGCGGGTTTGCTACAGCACCGCCGGTCCAGTCAGCACACCAGATCTCGGTTTCATCCCACGGCATATTGGGGTGGTTCCAGCATAACCAGCTAATACGTTTTCCGTCAGGGCTGATGCGCGGGTTGGAGTAAAAATCATAACCTTGCGCGATAACTTCAACCGACTGAGTACCGTCCAAGGGGATCTTGACCAACTCGTTAATCACCTCATTGCTTTCGTGGCGTTCACGCACACAGACCGTATAGTCCCCCTCCGGCGCAATACAGCCATCGTTATAGCGCCAACTTCTTTTTGTCGGCGGTTCAGGAGTCAAAGCCTCAATCGTTAGCGTCTTCAGGTCCTGTCGATAGAGCCGCTGCTCTTCATCATCGACAAATAACAGGTAGTCCTCATTGAGCCAGAAGTCTGCCCCACCGTATTCGTGTACACGAGTGCGAACGTTATAGGGCTCCGGTGTCATATCTTCGCGCTGACCATTGATACAGCGGACAATAACACCTCGACCTTGCTCTTCTGGTCTCCCCTCAAGCCAGTACACGGCTTTTGAAGTAGCGTGAATTTGTCCAAGTCGCGTTGACTTGCTGGCCAACTGTTCAGCGCTGATGGGAGACTCCCATAGACCAAAAGATTTAACTATTTTTTGTTGTTCACTCATACATCACTCAATTAATTAAAACGAATTTCATACACGATCTCATCTAACCAGCTTAACTGCAGCTCCTGCCACCGAGGATGGGACTCAATAATAGTATGACGATCCAGCTCTGTGATAGTAGCTTCGCTAAACAGCTCTTGCAGTTCGTCGAGCGACACATAAAACGGCGGTCCACTCATCTCATTCGGTTCATAATCCATGGTCACCACTAGTAACACGCCATCCGTAGTTAAGAAATTCTGCAAATGGTTAGCGTATTGTTGTCGAAGTTGCTCAGGAAGAGCAATCAATGCCGCCCTGTCAAAGATAACGTCAAATACACCTGTATCCTTTATCGAGAGTTCAAAGAAGTCACACTGCCACAGCTCGGTGTTGCTGGCTCGGAAATGCTTTTTCCCAGCAACATCACGAGACTCTGGCTCTAACTGATTGGCCTGCCAAAAAGATTCAACAGCTTTAGGGTTAAATTCAACGCCAACTGCATGCATATTATTCCGAGCCAGAAAAATAAGATCCTGAGATTTTCCACACAGCGGCAGCAGAGCCTTCTTTTTACCAGCGAAGTACTGCTGATAATATCGCAATAAAAAATGGTGTGTCTGCTTTAAATGGAATGGTTGCGATGGTCGAGACCAGCAGTTATCCCAAAACTCAAAATCCACGCGCCACCTATTTAAATAAATCTTGACGCGAAGAACGGTGGAGCAGTCGATTAACTAAACGTTCCATTCCACGACTGAAACTGACCGATAACCGCTCACTGATCGGTTTTTTGATAGTATATTTCACCGCATAAACATCTTTTTCTTTAAGTGCCTCGATAATCATATCGTCGCTGGTTTTCAAATGATCGACTAAGCCTAATTCTTTTGCCTGAGTGCCGTACCAGTGCTCACCTGTCGCGACTTTATCCAATTCCAGCTGTGGGCGGTTAGCATTAATAAAGGATTTAAATAACTGATGTGTTTCTTCCAGATCCTGCTTAAATTTATCACGGCCATGAGAAGTATTTTCGCCGAACATGGTTAGTGTTCGCTTGTAATCACCAGCGGTGTGCTGCTCATAGTCAACATTCGCTTTTTTCAGCAAACGATTAAAATTAGGCAACTCTGCCACCACCCCTATCGAGCCGATGATCGCAAATGGCGCAGCGGTAATTTTATCAGCAACACAAGCCATCATATAACCGCCGCTGGCGGCAACCTCATCAACGGCAATGGTCAGCTTATAACCTGCCTCACGCACCCGCTGTAGCTGTGAAGCAGCCAAGCCATAGGAATGAACCATACCGCCGGGACTTTTTAGGCGAACCATGATTTCATCACCCTCATTTGCAGCCGATAAAATGGTGGTAATCTCTTCGCGCATGGACTCCACGTCGCTGGCTTCAATATCGCCATCAAAGTCTATCACATAGACCCGAGCTCTCGTCTCAGAAGCAGTCTCACCTGAATCTACTTTTTGATCGGCCTTCTTCAAGGCTTTCAGCTGCTGCTTTTCTTCCTTCTGTTTCGCTTTCTCCTGCTCTTTGTCGCGTTTTTGAGCCTGCTTAAATTGATGCTTTGACATCACTTCATGTTGAATAACCTGGCTCCGCTCTTTAATAGCATCGCCCAGGTTGGTTACCCTCATCTCCCCTTTTGGGATGGCCTGCTGCTGCTTTTGCCCAGCGTTAATAATCAAGCCTAAAACGAGCATGATACCAACAATGATAGTTCCAGCTTTCAGTAAGAAAAGCCCATATTCCGTAAAAAACTCAATCATAGCAACCTTATACTAATGCCCATCAGGCGTTATCAATCAGTAAGCAGTGATTTTACTGTAAAACCTAAACAAATTGGATAAAAATCGCCATGCTATAGTTTTTAAATCACCACAAAAAAAGCCCTCCTAACGAGGGCTTTTCATCCTAATGGATTCCAGACTACTCTTCAACGAGCGATGGGTCTGTAATTTCTACCAAAGTACCACCAGAAGCGATAAATTTGGCAATTGCGTTCTGCATTAACGTGGTCTGATTGATAAACTCTGTCGCACCATTTGGACCCGCTGGTGTCAATGGTGTAGCGTGAGTACCGGTAGAGACTTTAATTGAAGCGCGAGACGTCTGTGTTGTCTCGACGACTACTGGCAAACCTAATAATGCAGCATGTGGCGTTGAACCCGCGAGAGGGGCACCGTCGACAGTATTAGTTACTACCGTATCGCCTTGAACCTGAATCGCTAAAGTAGGTTTATTATTAGCTACTGCAATCGCTGCGTAGTTTACAGGATCCGCCGAATCAACCACCGTTTGCGCCGCGAACAGGAATGGCGATAAGACTTCAGGAACAAACGAAGGATCATCCGTTGGCACACCGGAAGCCGCTGATAAGCCACCACGAATAACTGGGCCGAAGGTTGGTGAACCATTCAGTAACTGCGCAATGCTGCCACTCGTAGTTGCTAACACGCCTTGCTTGGTATTGGGCGTCAAAGCCATATAATCTGAACCGACTATACCGCCTAACGAGTGCCCCATAAAACTAATTTTCGAGCCGTCAAAGTCTGGTACCGTATCACCATCAATATCCATATTAGGAATTTCAGCCTCTAAGGCTAATAAGTCCAAAACACCCTGACGCACGTTGTCACGAGAAACTAATAGGTTTTGTAAGTTAATGAAGTGCGCTCCCGAAGAGTCAGGCTGACCATCCTGCCCCGGCTGCGTTGGACTGGAGTCGTTAACTACATAATCCACACCAAAAGTACGCTCACGGACCGAGTTTGGCGAGTACCCCTCAAAAATTCCAATGGCGCCACCAGTGGCTTGCTGCAAACCTTGGTGAACGGGGTTATCTTCGGCAACTCCGTGTAACGGTAAATCCATCGAGACAACTGCGGTACAGGCACTGGCCATGGTGTCAGCGATACCCAGCATCGCTGTACGATCACTAGTAATTCCGTGCTGGAAGATCATCACCGGGTAAGGTTTGGGGCACTGGATATTCTTTGGAAGAGAAACCAATAACGGTACAGACTCTTCACCCGTTCTTTGCGGTAACTTATTGGCATAAGTAATATTGGCACCAGCTAGTGGGTTAGGTACCAAACCTTGATCGGTAGGAACCATATCGGCGCCAATCCATTGACTGTTAAGTGGTGCAGTCGGGTTTTCTAGAGAAGGTGCTGATAATAAATAAGGTAATGTCACCGCACCCTTGTATAAATCTGCAGCACCAATGCCGGTAAATGGCGTGGTATCAGTCATTAAGCTTGAAAAGCTCGAGCTACCCGCGGTAGCTAAAGCAGAATCAAGGTAGACAGATTTTGATGCCACTAGAGAGTCAGCGACCGATTGCACCGTAAATTGATAGGCAAGAACTACACCATCACGCTCAACGCCCGCACCTTCTGCAGCTGCCAGCATCGCATTAACCAGTTGGCGTACCGGTTCTAAACCTGCTGTCGCTGAACCTTCAGGAATTGGATCCGGTGATTTAGCGACTGCGAACTGCGGATCTTCAATCAGCGCATTGCCATTTACGTCGCTAATGCCGTCAGTAACAATCACCATATAGCTGGCTTGCGGATCGAGCGGTGTCAGCGGAACGACCGCAACTGCAGCCGGGCCATTTGGCACAGCAACAAACTCAGTGCCAGCAGCCAATTCTCTTTCAACGCCAGTCACTGGACCGGTTGGTTTTGGGATACCCGAGCCAGGCGAAGTTTCACCGCGCGCAACCGATACTTTAAACAGGCGTACCGTCTGTCCAGGCACTACGCTAGCACCATCGATAGCCCCGCGGAACTCAATATTAAATGGTGCATGTGTCGACCAACCATCTAAGCCACTGATAGCATTTTGCGGATCCGACATGTCTGCAGGATCACCGGTTGGAATATTAAGCGTTAAATCCGTTGAACCACTGAATAATAGATCGTTTGGAACAGGAATTTCCCCGTCCCCAGGAGCATATACCGGAGCAATAAATTTAGTACTACCATCACCAGAACCTGGTATTTTAGGCTCAGCAGGCCCATCACTACACGCAGTCAGCACTAAACTGCCGATTAGCGTCACTCCGTAAAAAGCTTTCTTCATTTCTAACTCCCGTTGATCAGTGAGCGGTTTTAACCGATTTCATTATCTTTATTCAAAAATTGTTTTAATCCTACTCTGTAAGATACCCCATTGGCAAGTGGACTTACCAGATGAAATCTAGCTGATTTCACTAAAAGATGTCATTTCACCCTTGGCCTTATTCCACAACTCGCCACTCTGATGACCGTAGTCCCACAGAATCTTGTTAACCTTTTCCACATCTTTATCTTTGATAGCTTCTTCTAATTGGCGATAGTAGTTATGAGCAAGACGTCGAGTTTGTTCCCAGCCAAAGTAAAAGCGACCTATTTTGTAATATATTGCCTCAAACCCGTTTAACATCAATGTATAGATAGGGTTACCACAGGCTCGGGTCGCTGAGTGATGAAAATGCCAATCAAAGTCAATATAACCTTCAGCAGTGTTTGGAACCTTATCCAAATCGGCGAGGACTTCTAGTAGCTTCTCAGGCTCTTTTTTTACCGCATCACGCATGAAGATACTGACAATGGATGTGCGTGCTCTTAACAGGTTATCCGCCAGCGTCATGGAACCGGCATCGTCCAAAGTCACCAATGTATCTAAGACATTAAGTGTGGCTGACTGCCAGATATCATTCACTTTAGTCGGTTTGCCGTGTTGAATGGTTAACCAACCGTCACGAGCTAAACGCTGTAATACTTCACGCAACGTGGTTCGAGTTACTCCAATAATTTCAGCAAGCTCACGCTCCGCAGGTAAAATAGTTCCTGCTGGAAATTTGCCATTCCAAATCGATTCAACAATGTACTGCTCAGCAAATGCTGCTGGCGTTAATGCTTTAGCTGTAGAAGCCATCAGCTATCCCCGCTTATTTAGTAATGTTATATAACTGGTAAGAGGTCAACCCTCACCTCGTTTTTTAGCATATAGTCGGGATCATTTCCAGCTGTAACACAAACACCCTTAGGAAATAACCCAAAGTTCAGATCAGGCTTAGCGCCTAATTATCAGATTTAGTATCGTTATGCATCGCAGTAAAATACCCTAAAACCCTGAAAAGATAAACCTCGCCGGTCAAGGGTATTGTATTCCAGCAAGGTTAGTACCCCACAAAAAGAAACCGGCAAAAGCCGGCTTCTCTCATCACAATAACCATTTTAGCTACCAAAAGCTTAGTATCAGGTAAACCGCTAATACAATGGTGACCCAAACCACCATACTGCCAGATAGCTGGGTTCGTGACAGAATACCGTCAGGCTCGTGGCGTGAGATCATATCTAATAGGCCGTTAACCCCACGCATAAAGACACGACGAACGGCTCTATCAATGGCCCAAAAGGTGCTGAAAAATGGTGTTAGTATCGCCGGGAACAGTCGACGGTAAATCCAGTCAATATCCAGATTCACCGATGGTAACTCAGGTGGGTACATACCTCTCAAGTTTAACCAGACGAAGGCCAACGCGGAGAAGAACAGTAACTGAGTTTGTGTTAATACGTGCGTAGCATCATATGGATTATATCCGGTATCGAATGGCAACAAGCTATATAACGCCTGTGGATAGACACCTATCGCAATACATAATACTGCGGCGATACTCATGGCCATCAGCATATTTTTCGGCGGCTCACTGGTTCGAATCCCCGAGTCGTGTGCGAAGAAGGCAAAGTAAGGAATTTTAATACCCGCATGGTGGAACACACCCGCTGCCGAGAACAGCAACAAAGCCCATGCCCAGCCATAACCATTATTCAATGCGGCTGACATCACCATCGACTTACTGACGAAACCGCTGAACAGCGGGAAAGCCGAAATCGACGCGGCTCCAACCATACATAAAATGGCGGTTTTCGGCATCGTCTTATAGAGACCACCCAGGCGGGAACCATCGATCTTACCTGTCATGTGCAGGACGGCGCCCATCGACATGAATAACAATCCCTTAAATAGGATATCGTTAAAGGCGTGAGAAACGGCACCATTGACAGCCAGCGCCGTACCGATACCGATACCCACTACCATAAAGCCGATCTGGTTAATCATACTGTAAGCCAGTACACGTCTCAGGTCATTTTCAATCACAGCAAAGAAAATTGGGAAGCAGGCCATGATAACGCCAATATAAATCAGCAGCTCGGTACCCGGATAAGCACGAGCCAGAGCGTATACCGCTACTTTTGTGGTGAAAGCACTCAGGAACACGGTCCCTGTTGGCGTTGCCTCAGGGTAAGCATCCGTCAGCCAATTGTGCAGCATCGGGAAGGCACACTTAATACCGAAGGCGATGAAAATAAGCCAGCTGGCAGTATCGCCAAGGCCGATAAACTCAAAATCAATGGACTGGTTCTTATAGGCATAGAAAATAATACCAACCAGCAGGATTACTCCAGACAGAACCTGAATGATCAAATAACGCAAACCAGCAATATAGGAGCGCTCTGTGCGACGCGCCCAGATCAGGAAGACTGATGTTACCGCCAGCAATTCCCAAAAGATAAACAAGGTGATTAAGTCACCTGCAAAGACAGCACCGATAGCGCTGCCAGCATATAACAGGCCACTGACCTGCTGAAGTGTATCTTTAACGTGTAGCGCAAAGAGCATGCAGATAAAGGCTGCTATATGGAAAATATAACCGAATAACAGGCTTAGTTTATCAACTTCAAAAACTTGTAACTGGAAGCTCAGGAAGTCAAAGCTCAGTATGGTTCCCACCGGTACGGTAAGTAAGTGCAAACCACTCAGTACCGGCGTGATTAATAGAATGGCCTGACGTACTTTGCCGCTGGTAACAAGAGCAAGTACCGCACCAATGAAAAAAGGGACGAAAGCTGGTAACTCAGGCATCCACATCGCTGCCCCCTTTCGAGTCTTTCGTTGATTCGCTAGATGTCTCAGCATCTGTCTTTAGCTGATGCTGCTTCTGTTCAAGCTTGTCGTAATAGTCTTCATCACGCATTAAAAAAGTTCTCATCCACTTTGCAATCAGTACCAAAAGCACACAGCCGATAAAGCCGTAGATGGGGTAAAAGCCAAAAAGCTCTTCCCATGAGTGATAGATATGGCGGTGGATCACAAACTCCAACAGCACTAAGGCAATACAGCAGCTATACAAACCATAGAGTAAACGCTTAACGTTTTTTGGTTTATCGAACAAGTACTTTTTTTCGCTATTATTATTCTCAGCCATTTGTACCTCCAGCGACGCCAGCCAATGTTTCTGCTAGTCCGTAAAAGACCTGTGGCCAGAAAAAGAAGACAATGGTCATGATGGCAGTAATGCTCAGTGCCAACAAACTCGGCCAGGGTGCTTCTTTAATCTCACCTCGATTAATGGAAACGACGCTTCTCTTACCGTCAAAAAAGGCGCGAATTGGAATCGGCAGTAAGTAAGCAATGTTCAAAAGAGAACTGATCATCAATACAATCATCACAGCCCACTGCTCAGCTTCCAGGGTCCCCATCAACAGATACCACTTACTCCACATGCCCATCGCGGGCGGTAAGCCGATAATACTTAAGCTACCGATAAAGAAAGCGATCATGGTAACCGGCATAGTTTTGCCAAGTCCGCGCATATCACTGATTTCAGTCTTATGCGCTGCCACCATAATGGCGCCGGCGCAGAAGAACAGCGTAATCTTACCGAAAGCATGCGCCACAATGTGCAGTGCTCCCCCGAGTACTCCCGCCTGGGTTGCCAATAAGGCACCAATGGTAATATACCCCAGCTGACTGACGGTGGAGTAAGCTAAACGTTTTTTCAGGTTATCCTGACGCATGGCGACCAGCGATGCTAACAGAACCGATGCGGTGGCTACATACAGCAACCAGTCAGTGATGGTTAGCTCATTAAGCAGGTCAATGCCAAATACATAGACACAGACCTTAAGAATGGAGAAAACACCCGCCTTTACAACTGCTACGGCATGTAACAGAGCACTCACTGGCGTTGGCGCGACCATGGCTGCCGGTAACCAGCGATGGAATGGCATCACCGCAGCTTTACCGATACCAAAAACAAACAGCACCAATAGAACTCCTGCTACTACAGGCGAAACCGAGTCGTCAAAAATGCCGCCTTCGGCAAAGGTCAGGGTATCAGTCACGCTCCAAGTGCCGATAATGCCAAACAACAGGAACAGTATCGAAGTGGTCAGTAATATTGATAAATAGACTCGACCACCGTGACGCGCCTTATCAGTTCCTGCATGTGTCACCAGTGGATAGGTTGACAGGGTCAAGACCTCATAAAACACGAACAAGGTGAACAGGTTATCGGCAAACGCCAACCCCATCACGGCCGAAATCGCGACCGCGAAGCAGGCATAAAAGCGCGTCTGATTAGCCTCGTTATGGCCACGCATATAGCCAATGGCGTAAATTGAAGTCACTAACCACAATGAACCTGCAACTAACGTGAACAGTACTCCCAGTGGCTCAGCCCGAAATGCAATATCCAAACCAGGCATCAACTCCCACCAATGGATATAAGGCGCATTACCAGCGTCAAAGCCCTGATAGAAAGCTACCACAGCAACCAATAGCAAAGCACCAGCGATTAAAGTGATCGCTTCGCGTAGATTCGGTTGCTTATGGAACAATAAGATCCCAGGGATTGCTAATAGTGGCAGTATGATGATCCACTGCATTAATAACTCTTGCTCCATCATTTCACCACCCCAAACAATAATTCCGCCGTCCTTTCTGATAAACCGGCTGTGAAACTGGTATCAATACCGAAGTAGAAATTTGCAATAACAAAAATCCAGGCCGGGATAAGAATTGCCGGCGGCGCTTCCTTATGCGACTGGTTATTTTGCAATGGTGCTTTAAAGTAAGCCACTTCAACGATGCGCCAGATATAAGCGATGGCAAGCAAGGAGCCGACCAAAACCAATACCGCAATGGGCCACCAGCCATTTTCCAGCAATGCTAAAACCAGATACCACTTACTGACAAAGCCAACCGTCAACGGCACGCCTATTAAGCTTAAGCCACCAATCACGATCGCAGCCATGGTCCAGGGCATCTGACGCCCTAATCCAGCGAAGTTTTTTATATTAACGTTACCTATTCGATAAACCACACCAGCTAACGCAAGGAAAATAGCACTTTTCATTAACGCGTGATTGAACAAGTGTAACAGTGTCGCTGTAAGGCCCGTTTTGTTGCCAATACCCAGTCCCAGGATCATATAACCAATTTGACTGACACTGGAGTAAGCAAATAGTCGCTTCACATTGGTCTGATAGATGGCAACGATAGAAGCGGCAATAATACCCACTAACCCCAGACTCACCAGTATTTCAGTCAACGGCAGATGTGAGAATGAAAACTCAAAGCCGTACACGGAGAAAATAAAGCGCAACAAGATATAGATAGCCACCTTGGTCGCCGTAGCTGCCAGAAAGACGGTAGCGATAGAGGGCGCATAAGCATAAGCGTTCGGCAACCATAAGTGCAGCGGGAATAAAGCCAGCTTCAAACACACACCGACCAGAAAGAACGCGAATGCTGTAAAGACTGTTTTAGTCTGCTCCACTTCAACCAGTCGCTCGGCCAGGTCGTGCATATTAAGCGTACCGGTCATCATGTACATCAAACCAATACCAATCAGGATAAAGGTCGCACCGATGGTCCCCATGATCAAATACTGGTAGGAAGCCCAAAGTGAGCGACGATCATTACCCATGGCAATCATGGTATAAGAAGCTAATGACGAAATTTCGAGGAAAACGAAGACGTTAAACGCATCGCCTGTCGCTAAAATGCCCAACAACCCAGTCAAACACAACATATAGGCTATATAAAAGTAGGTCTGCTTACTCTCTTTCATCTCCTTGTTCAGACTGGAACCAGCAGCCATCAAAGTAACGGTGCTGATGGAAGTGACCAGAATCAGCAAGTAAGCATTTAACTCATCAATCCGGTACTCAATACCAATAGGTGCTTCCCAGCCACCCAAAGTATAGACCAGGGTGCCGTGAACATTGACCTGCTGCAATAGCATGATACTGACGACAAAAGCCATAATATTGGCCAGCAGCACGAACCAGCGAACAAGCTTCGCTTCACGCAAAATAAAACATATCGGTGCTGCAAGTAATGGAATAATTACCTGCAAAATCGGTAAATGTTGAATCACTCTGTAGAACCCTCTTGCTGCAAGTCTTTTTCTTGAATAACGTCTTCTTCTACAGTGCCGTATGCTTCTTTAATGCGCACAGCCAGAGCAAGGCCCAGAGCTGTTGTCGCCACACCAACGACAATCGCCGTCAGAATAAGCACGTGAGGCAAAGGGTTTGTGTAGACTTCATATTGATCATCGAGAATGGGCGCAGTGCCACCGATAACCTTACTGATACTGATGTATAAGATGAAGACTGAAGTCTGAAAAATGGTCAACCCCATTAACTTTTTGACCAAATTACCGTGGGCGATAACAATATAAAACCCACTCATCATTAGTAATATTACAATCCAGTAATTGTACTGTTCGAGAAAATTCATGCCGTCTCCTCTTCAGTTTTGCCAATTCTTCTGGCAAAGGTTAAGAAGATCAAAATCATTGCCGTTGCAACAGTGATACCAACGCCCAGCTCAATCACGATAATGCCAATATGCTGGCCAGTTACATCGTTCTCGGCTAATACGCTGTAATTCAGATAGGTGCCGCCATTCAACATACTGGCGATACCCACGCTGCCATAAATCAGTACGCCCAAAGCCGAAAGCACTTTAACCACAGGCACAGAAACAGCTTTTCGAGTCTGCTCGATACCAAACAACATGGCGTAAAGAATAATGCTCGAAGCAAAAATCACACCCGCCTGGAATCCTCCACCGGGACTATATTCGCCGTGAAACTGTACGTATAAGGCGAACAGCATAATCGGTGGAATCAAAATCTTGCTGACGATACGTAAGATCTTATGCTGCAACATTGGGACGGGCTTTTCACTGTCTGCACGCTCGACGCGAGCAAACTCAAGCAATGCCAGAACACCGATAACAGCAGTGAATACCACCACTACTTCACCAAAGGTATCGAAACCACGATAACTGGCTAACACCGAAGTAACGATATTGGGAATATCAATATCCTGTGCCGACTGCTGAATATAGTAAGGGGCGACATGGGTTTGTGCCGGTGCCGATGGCGAACCGAAAGCCGGCATATCCACCGTACCCATGACGAGCATAATGCCCGTCACAATAACCACGCTGAGGGCTATCTTGGGATGGTGTAGCTTTCTATTTTCAAAGCGCCCGGTCATGGTCAGGGTCGTCAACATCAGAATCGTTGAAATACCGGCGCCAACCGCAGCTTCAGTAAAAGCAACGTCAACCGCATCCATTAAAACAAAGAACCCAGCCGATAACAGGCTGTAAATCCCCGTTAGCATGACTGAAGCAAACAGGTCCTTAGTGAAGGCTAAGGACAGAGCTGTCATCGCTAAGAACGCCAACAATATGACATTAATTAAAATTTCTATGACTCGACTCCTTATTATTGTTCATCATCAGACGTATTTTGACGTCCGAACTTGTTCAATACATCTTCCTTATCGTTTTTATGGCTTCCTTGCATTGGACGAAGACCACCATGCAGTGCAGCTTTTGCTAGCGCATGACTGGCCGTCGGACTGGTAATTAAGATAAACAGCAAAATCAATATTAACTTAACCAGGACAATGACCTCGCCTCCGGTTTGAAGCATTAATCCAATCAGGATTAAGCCACTGCCTAAAGTATCCGTCACGCTTGCTGCGTGCATGCGACTAAAGAATTCAGGAAAACGATGAATTCCAATCGCACCGGAAAAGCAAATAAAGCCGCCAATGATGAGTAGCGCCCAGCTTAAACCATCGATAAAGAAGCTCATTTAACCTCCTCTTCTGGATCAGCTTTTTTGTACTCAAAAAAGCGTAATACGCCAATGATGGCGATAAAGTTGATCAGGGCATAAACAAGTGCCACATCCAGAAAGTCCGGGCGCCCCATCAAATACCCTAAAATCGCAATGAATAAAACGGTTTTGGTACCGAACATATTAACGGCCAATATGCGGTCATATAGCGTTGGCCCTATAAAAGCGCGCACTAAAGCCAACGCCATGGCTACCAAAATGGCAATTATAGCGGCTAGAAACATTATTCCTCCAAACGCTTAACACGACGATCCATATCTCCGCCTTGAAGATATTCAATCGCATCATAGGACAGTGCGTACACAATCATTGTGTCGCCTTCAATATCAAGAGTCGTAGTTCCGGGGGTTAACGTAATGGAGTTAGCATAAATAGTTTTCCCCATATCCGTTTCTTGGCTCATCGGGAGTCGCGCAACAACAGGATCCAGAGACTTTGGACCTTTCCAAATACGTTTTATAACAGAGAGGTTGGATTCCACCAGGGCTTTCAGTAACCACAACCAGTAAACAATGATTCGACGGCTGACCTGTAATGGCTGAGATTCTTCATCCAGAATATTCAAACGGAAAGCCATAAAAACCACAAAAGCCACCGACACAGCACCTAGCGATAATAGCAAACCATTAAAGAAACCTGAGTTACCAATCCAGATGAGTGATAACACAACAATTAGACTGATGATATAGCGAAGATTTGTTTTTTTCTTCATGTAGTTTTATAGCACCTTATTCGCAGCGACTGCCAAGCCCCAAAATCCCGCATGGCTTGTAGCCGATGTTATGCAATTACCAACAAAGTCAAAAGATTGTAGCAACCCCCCAAATACCGCGCAAGCACCGCACTGAGCAGTAATTAGACAAAAATCACTCCCGAATAACTACATAAATAAGCTGTCTATAAAAGTAACTTTTTTTTACTTTTTATGTTCGGGTAAAACAAATCGACGGTTTCGGACAAAAGATATTAAGCCGTCCCATCAATTGGTTTGTTAGAGCGTTACGAATCAATACTGTATGGCTTTTACGCATAGCGGCTCCGATTTAGCTTCAGGTGCTCAGTCGTGAGAGACTAATCAGTACACACTTATGCGGTCATAAATCACTCCATAGCGCGTTATCCATACTGTTAATTTTTCCTTGATGTGCTTTAAGTTCGTCGTTTGTGGCCTTAATTACCTTTAAAGCAGGTCGATCTTTCGATAACTTCCTTACTTTTAATTCGCTGCCATCATTGCTGGATGTCGTTTGTTGACCTAAAGTCAGATTGGTTTGACCGCCTGTCATGCGCAGATAAACGTCTGCTAAAATCTCCGAGTCAAGCAAAGCGCCATGGAGATCACGGTGACTGTTATCAATATCGTAACGCTTACAGAGTGCGTCCAGACTGTTGCGTTGACCAGGGTGCATCTGCCTTGCCAGAACTAAAGTATCCAGTACAGTACAGTAATCGGTCGTCTTACCCTTACTGGGATCATAAAGTTTTAGCTCATGGTCAATAAATCCCACGTCGAACGGCGCGTTATGAATGACGAGCTCTGCCCCGTCAATATATTCTAAGAACTGCCCGGCAACCTCATCGAACGTCGGCTTATCGGCAAGGAATTCATTGGTAATGCCGTGCACTTCGATTGCCCCCTCGTCGATTTCACGATCGGGCTTGATGTATTGATGATAATGATTCCCCGTCAACTTACGGTTAACCATCTCGACACAACCAATTTCAATAATACGATGCCCATCGGATGGTTCTAAACCGGTGGTTTCTGTATCCAGTACAATCTGTCTCATGGTTCTTTCTGCTCACTTAATACTTTCTCAACACCCAAATTGGCTAATTCATCGGCAATTTCATTCTCAGGATGACCACTATGGCCTTTCACCCAGTGCCAGTTAATCCGATGCTTTGCCACCTGCTCATCCAATGCCTGCCACAAGTCTTTGTTTTTCACAGGCTTCTTGCTGGCCGTTTTCCAACCTTTAGCTTTCCATCCCTCTAACCATTGGTTGATACCATTTTTTACATACACCGAGTCAGTAGTTAATTCGACCTGACAGGAACGTTTTAACGCTTTCAGCGCTTCGATTGCGGCTGTCAGCTCCATACGGTTATTAGTAGTTTCAAGTTCCCCGCCATACAAGCGCTTTTCGTGGTCGCCGTAACGGAGTAAAGCTCCCCAGCCGCCAGGGCCCGGGTTTCCCTTGCAGGCACCATCAGTATAAATTTCAATTTTTTTCACAGTGTCTCTTATCGTTATTGTTCACAATGTTGCGAGTTTAAACATTTGCCAGCTTACCGCCTAACGCAATGGCTTCCCGTTGCTCAAGTGGCGAAACCGGGGTCATGGTTGAGACCTTCTTCTCCGCTTTCACCATATAGGCAATAGGAGCAGACAACCAGGCCTTAGACATCTCCGACTTCTTCTCAAATTCTTTAAATCCACGCCACCAGGGGCAACCAATCGCCTCAATTTCCAGCGTTTTGAAACCAAGTAAATTTAGCCATTCCTGATAACGTCGAATACCTATCGGTTGCAAAGGTAAGCTTTTTTTGCGGCGATTCAGATGCATTCTGGCTTTCATCATCCAAGGATTCATCGGCGCATATAGTAACACATAGAGCAGGCCTTGAGGTGCTAATGCTCGGTGCACCTCACCTAAAAGAACACCAGGGTTATTTCCGTATTCGAGAGCATGGCTTAAGATGACCGCCTGCATAGAATCAGTCATAATAGGCAATTGATCCGGCCTGGCCTCAATACAATGTCCGAGACCATCCCCTAGCCGGATATGGTACTCGAACACGTTATCTGGCAAGCTCAAACTTTGAGTCAGGCTATCCAGACTCAACAGGTAACCACCATGGTATTCCTCAAGATGCTGTTGCAACCATTCCTGCCATAGGTAACGAATGCGGTTTCCCGCTGGCATCGTTGGCCAACTGAGCTCAAATAATCGTTCCATTCCCATCCATCAGTTGCTAGGCTTAAACCAGTCTTGTACAGTAAGGTCATGCTAACCCGAGACCCTATAGCACGCAAACACTCTACAGTATAATTATGAAAGTCATCCCACTTGAAGCCTTTAGCGATAACTATATCTGGGTTATTAAAGCCCCAAATGGCTCTGCCGTGGCAGTCGTTGATCCCGGTGATGCCAACCCGGTTATCGAATACCTGGAGCGTCATCAGCTAAGCCTGGAAACCATTTTAATCACCCACCACCACCCCGATCATGTCGGTGGCGTCAATGCGCTCAAAGAGCGCTATTCATGCCGCGTGTTTGCCCCACTCCACGACCAGCAGCCGTTCTCTGATCAGGACTTAACAGAGGGCGACCAGATCTCCATACTCAATGGCAACTACCACTTTGGGGTTATTGAAGTACCAGGCCACACCATGGGCCATATCGCTTTCTACGGTCACGGAGCCTTGTTCTGTGGCGATACCCTGTTTAAAGCAGGCTGTGGTCGCATGTTTGAAGGAACACCGCCAGTGTTTTACCAATCCCTGCAAAAACTAGCACAGTTACCGACTGACACTAAAGTTTATTGTACCCACGAGTATACCCTGGCTAATTTACGCTTTGCCCAATCCGTGGAACCCGACAATACGGCAATAACCGAAGCTATTAAGCACTCAGAGAAACTCAGGGCAGAGGGGAAGCCTACCCTGCCATCCACAATTGGCGAAGAATTAAGCTTTAATCCTTTTCTTCGTTGTGATCAAAAAACTCTTCAGGAAGTGGCCGGCCACGCGAGCATGGAAAAAACTTTCTCTGATCCTGTCCGAACTTTTGCTACAATCCGCCAACTAAAAGATAATTTTTAACTAAAATAACGTTTATGAAGCGCATTGCATTATTATCACTGCTGGTTTTAACGGCCTGCAGTACATTAAAAAAAGAATCACCGAACGACATTAGCAATAGTAAAAAAGCTAAGGAAAATCAACCACTCCCAGCACCGGACCTGGAACAGGGAGAGCGTTCACCCGAAGTCGAACTGGTGACGAAAGATCTAAAACCCGAAGCGCCTGAAAATTTATGGGACGTTTTAAGTGCAGAACAAAGCTTAACCAGTCTTTCCAATAGCCGAATCACTCAACACAAAAAGCGCTTTTTAAGACATAAGGACTTGCTGGTCAAGCGTGCTAACAAAGCCGCGCCCTATTTGCATTATATTATCAACGAATTACACAAACGCGATATGCCCGTTGAGTTGGCCTTCACTCCAATGGTGGAAAGTAATTTTGACCCTCTCGCTCACTCAGTAGTGCAGGCAGCTGGGCTGTGGCAGTTTATGCCACGCACGGCCAGAGGCTTCGGTCTTCAAATCGATCAGTGGTACGACGGCCGACGCGATGTGGTGGCCTCTACTCAGGCAGCATTAGACTATTACGAATACCTTAATGACATGTTTGATGGCGACTGGTTACTGACCGTAGCGGCTTACAACGTGGGACAAGGTAATGTCCTTAAAGCCATCAAGCGCAACCGACGCCAGGGCAAACCAACCGATTATTGGTCATTACGCTTGCCCCGGGAAACCATGCGCCATGTCCCCAAATGGATCGCTTTATCTAAAATTTTCCTCAATCCGCAGGACTATAACGTTGACCTGCCTTTTATCGAAAATACGCCTGCATTCACAGAAGTAACCGTTGATGCGCCAGCGAATCTGATGGAGCTGGCCAAAATTGCCCATATCAATAAATCTGAGTTTTATCGGTTAAATCCAGCATATAACAAGTTATTTATTCCGGAAGAACATGGCCAGGCGACCATACTGGTACCAACCAAAAATATTCAATTATTCCAAAAAGGTTTAATGAATATAAACCCTGGGCAAAGCCTGGGTTTACTCACCTATACCGTAAAGTCTGGTGATAACCTGAGTCTTATCGCCAAAAAACATAAAACTTCCGTTCCAACTTTAAAGAGTATTAATAAGCTCAAATCAGATTTCTTACAAGTTGGACAGGTTCTAAAAATGCCTGGCTTTGCTAATGCTTCTGAGCACGAACTGAATTTCATGGCCACTCTCGATAAAAACCGTCAACGTCGGCGTTACCAGACCTACCGGGTACGCAGTGGTGATAATTTGTGGAGTATCGGAAAACGCTTCGGGGTCAGCTCTTCGAAAATAGCACGTTGGAATAATATCAGTAAAAACAGTACCTTACGCATAGGTCAAAAACTCAAAGTCTGGTCCAAACGCTATGCCAGTTACGCCTCAGCGAAAACCTCATACCGTGTAAAATCCGGTGATTCACTATCAACCATTGCTCGTAAGTTTAAAGTAAAAGTCAGCCAGCTCACCAAATGGAACCGTCTGTCGCGGAATAGCATCATTCGACCGGGGCAAACACTGACGATTTACCGTTAATTCTCCAATAAAAAAGGGCCCGTTCAGGCCCTTTTTTATTGCTCGAACAGTAACTTAACTTCTGAAAAGTACTTTTTCTTTCTTAAAGAACTGTGTCGTGAAATACAGCAAACCACCAGCAATCACCACAGTGGATGCCAAGAGCACCCCTATCATGCCGTAATCAACGGTTCCTTTAATTAGATCCTTCATCGCCAACGCCACATTGGTGATCGGTATCATTGCCGTTTTCACATCCAGCTCCATACCAGGAACAAAAGCAACAATCACCGGCATAAAGCCCAGCATAAAGATTGGCGACATATAAGCTTGTGCTTCTTTCATGTTCTTTGCATAGATCGAAGCACTGAGCATGATGGAAGCGAAGATACTGGTCAATGGCACCAACAAAACGGCAACTAACAATAAGTCTAGACCAGAGATGTTAGACAAGAAGTCCAGACCGCCCATTTTTCCACCCATGGTAAAGATATAAGTCCATATAAAGTAACTGAGCAGTGTTACAATAACGGTAAAGAAACTGGCAGTAAAAATCACCGCGAACTTCGCTAATACGATACGCCCTTTGCTCATTGGCGTTAGCAGCAAAGTTTCCAAAGTACCGC
The DNA here is from genome assembly GCF_020005365.1 of Kangiella shandongensis. Classification (GTDB taxonomy): domain Bacteria; phylum Pseudomonadota; class Gammaproteobacteria; order Enterobacterales; family Kangiellaceae; genus Kangiella; species Kangiella shandongensis. The sequence continues at coordinate 63,303 of NZ_JACNML010000001.1, forward strand.
GCTCCTTTTCACCCACACCCAGCTCTAAAGCTGGATACATAGCGCCCGATACAGCAAGCGCAATCAGGATATAAGCAATTAATGGCCCAGCAAACTCTCCCATCCGCTCACGCTCAGAGGCAAAGTTTTTGTTTTCAATCGATATCGGGGTATTAAAAGCTTTGACATTATCAGTTGTCAGATTGAACTTCTCACCTAAAGCTAAACGTTGTGTATTGTTATACAGCTCAATAATATCTTTCACACGCTTGCTGGAAATATTATCCAGTTTCGATGAACCCTTGAAATAAAGGTTAATCATCTCTTGCTTGGTACTGCTGGAAGGCATTGAAGCTGTTTCAGGAACCTCAATAATAAAGTCTACATTATCATCCAGAATCTCATTTTTATAATCACTGCTTTCAATAGTGACTTTTTTGAAATACTTTTCAGCAGTAAAAAGGTCGGTTAACCCTTCAAAGGTATCGCCATTGATAAATGCGATTTTTAGCTCTTTTGTTTCCGCTTCTTCTGTTTTGCTCTGGGTAAACTTACCAATCCCAAAAAACAATACCGGAAAAATGATTGTGGGTAATAAAATTGAAAATATTAATGTTTTCTTGTCCCTTAAAATCTCTAACAATTCTTTTTTATAGACCAGCCACATATTAAGCTACCTCTATTTCTTTATTATCAACATTATGTAAGAAGGCATCGTATAGATTACCCGACGGTGTCTGTGCTGCGAACTCCCGGGTATTACCGAAAAACTTGGTTTCGCCCAAATCAATCAGGCAGACATCATCACAGAGTCGCTCGACTTCATGCAGATGGTGGGTCGAGAAAATTACAGCCATTTCCGAACCTTTATAGCTCTCAATAAAGTCGAGCACCGTTTTTGCTGAAATAACGTCAAGACCCGTTGTCGGTTCATCAAAAACCAGTACTTTGGGATCATGAATCACGGCACGCGCAATTGAGGCTCGCTGCATCATGCCAGTGGATAAGTCATCGGCTCGCTTACCAGCAAAGGTATGCATATCCAGCATGGAAAAAATCTTATCAATGCGCTCATCCATGACCAACCTGGACAAACCATGCATACGACCAAAGTACTCGACGTTCTCACGAACCGTTAAGCGATGGTAAAGCCCTGTTTTACCAGATAAAAAACCAATAAGTTTCTGTGCGTAGCGTGGCTCCTTAGTCACGTCATGACCATTGATAAGAATCTCACCTTTGGTTGGCTCAAGCGCAGTAGATAACATCCGCAGGGTCGTCGTTTTGCCTGCGCCGTTCGGCCCGAGTAACCCCAGTACCTTACCTTTATCACAACTAAAACTAACATCTCGAACCGCATGGAGGACACCGTCCCCTTCCCTTGGATCGATAGTTTCTCGATTCTTTTTCTTTTTAGCTTCTTTTTTATCATACGCAAAGCTCTTCGCTAAGCCCTTAATTTCAATCATACTTATGATTTCCCCTGTTCTTTCTTATCAACTGCATTATCAGCACCTGAAGCACTTTTCACTAGTCCAGCGACCTTGCTGTAAATTGACTTTCTTATCTCACTTAATTTGGGTTTACTGTTAGCATCGAAAACTACCGGACGACACAAATGCATCGTCTGCAGGCCCATTCTAGCCACCAACAAACCAACACCAATACCCTGAGCAGCTTTAGTGGAAATAGTGGCTGTCAGCCCTTTCCCCAGCAGTTCTACTCCCGCGTCGGCGGCCAGTTCGCTGGCCCCGGCCAACATCATATTCTTAAATACCTTTTTAGTCATCTCCAATCGACTTAAGGCAGTTTGCGGGCAGCCGTACAAATGCGACAATTGCTCTATCATCTTACTGCCACGCCAGGCCACCAGCGCCATATCAGCGGCAGCCAGGGGGCTAAGGGCGACCATCGCAGCCGCTTCTGCGGCATGCTTAGTGATAATATCAATGGCCATTTTATCCAGTCCCTTGAGCACTGTATTCGAATAAATCTGAATTAGCTCCTGGTCATTGTGAACCTGCTGCTTTCTCTTCTGGTACTGTTGCTTAAGTTCCCGGATATCAACAAACTCATCAATTTCCGCGCTCAAATTATCAAGCTTTCCAGTTGCTTGTCCATAGCTGTTTTTATGCAACAATGCTGCAAACTGCTTTTGCTGCTGCTGTCGCTCTTTAAAACGGCGTCGAGCACGCCAGCCTTTCAACAGCATGTATCCACCACTAACGACAACCGCGCCAGCAATGACACCAACGACACTACCTAATAACCAATGAGTTTGCACTAAGCTGCTGACGAACTGTATCGCTTCATATCCCGCAGCGATGACCACAAAAGCAGATAAGGCGGGCCAGAATAATCGCCGGAGTAAACTTTTCTTTTTGGACTGGCCTTTCAACTTAGGCAGCTCCTCCAATTCATCTTCAGCTCCTTCTGACTGAACCAATTGGTGCTCCTGTTCGGCTTGAGCCAGAGACTCTCGTAACAGCTTTTCTGCTTTCTGGTGTTCTTTATCCTTACTGTAAAATTTGACAGGCTTATCACTCATGAAAACTTATCCCCCAGCAGAAATTGCAACACCTTATCCATGCGAATATAAGGTAACGGCTCATCAGCATTGAGTTGCGGAATCCCAAAAGGTGAAAAATCAATAGCAAGATGTTGCCACTCGTTTCGACTTAGTGAGCTTGTCGGTATTTTCCCCGGGTAGTGCAATACCGACTCCTCAGTTTCTGTGTCCAGACCTTTAACGCATAACAATGCTTCACCGTCATGCTCGGTCGATACCGGCTCAGATGTAGTCACCGCGCTGATCGCCATGGTATCAACCTCAACCCCTTCGTAACCCACATCATTCTTCGCCTGAGCAATCATTTTTTGCATAAAAGATTCTATGTTGGCATGTTGGTCGGGTGGAATAAGATCAACTTTGGTCGTTGCTATCATTAACTTATCAATCGATGGCGAGAAAAGACGTTTAAGCCAGTTAGAGCGTCCGTAACTAAAACCCGCAAGCAGTTGCTCTATAGTTTTTTTCAAGTCCTGGTAGGACTCATAACCACTTTCGAGTACGGTCGTGGTATCGACCAGTAAAATTTGTCTATCGACTTTAGCAAAATATTCTTCGAAAAATGGCTTAACGATCTGCTGCCGATAATAGTTGTAACGTCGCTCCAGGCTTTTAAGCAGAGAGCGTTCCTCTAGTGAGCTCCAGTCCAGAGACAACACATCCGCATTGATAATCGGAAAAAAATCCAACACAGGGGCTCCTGAAAGCTCCCCGGGCAATATAAAACGTCCGGGGAGCGCAATACTGTTATCACCCTCAGAGTACCGATACTCCAGTAAGGCCTTGCGGTATTCACCTGCCAATTCCGACAACTGCCCACTACCGTCAACTTCATCAAATTCCCGGTGAAACTCCAGCTGAGCAATGGCGTCGGTGGCTTGCTGGGTATACTTTCTGCGCCGCTCACTCTGTAAAAACTGGCTACATTGCTGAGACCATTCTTTATAACTTAACGCCAGCAGCGGTAAATCTAATAACCACTCACCCGGGTAGTCGATAATGTCGATCGTTAAATGGGACTGTTCTTGAACCTTACTTAGCCACTGGCTTTTAATCTGGTAGCGGCATTTGAGCTGTGCCTGAGAAATACTGGTCGTCGAGGCCGGCCAGTTGGCTGGTTCAGCGGTGAGACTTTCCAGACACTGATGGTACTTAAACGCCGGTACATGGAGCTCATCGTGCAGCTCCAGTTTAGCCGCTTTAAGGCGTCCTTCGGTAGCCACCTCAAGAAAAGGTAACTGCTGCTCTGTAGAAGCGTGTAAAATCTGGTTAATAAAAGAAGTGATAAAAGCCGTTTTCCCCGCTCCACTCAAGCCGGTAACAGCGATTCGAATATGCCGATCTAAACTTCGCTCCCACAGATCGTTAACTTTAGTTAATGTTTTATCTAGCCAATCCATATTTTGCCCTATTTAAACACAGTCAGTATAGCCCAGATAGCAAGGACAAAATATGAAGAAACGTAATAAAATATTACTTTGAATAAGTCTCCAGCAGGCGCTGAGCAAACAATTTAAACTCGTTTAAACTCAAGTCAGTTACGGAAAAGCTCAGTTGTTGCTTGTAATTTTCAAGTGCAAAAACCTCTGACAGCAATGCAATCTGGTACTCATTATCCTGTAGTACTACATTGTTTAACAGACCTTGCTTCAGAGCAGTAAACTCCTCGTCATTCATCTGCTGGATGGCCTTAAGGTGCTCAACTCCTGTCTCTCCGGCTTGAAAAGTAAGCACTGTCCTTTCTCGATTGACGTTAAAGAATCCCGCTGGCTGTAGCGCGATTACCGAGTTGTCTTTGTATACTTCAAAGCCGTTTGCAGCTTCAGTTAATAACTTAAAATAAAGTAACTCACTTGATGCCCAGTCTTGATCACCAGGTACTGCTGGTATATTGAGTCCTGATGATGAACCTGCGATATCGATTTTTTGATAGTGGCTTGGAGTAATAACATCTAACTTTAAAGTTGCCGGTAACTGTCCCAGTCCGAAAAACACTTTTTCTAAGTCACCGATAGCAAAGTTGCCATTAAAAGCTAGCATGACATCACCTTGCCTGATACTCTCAACCTTCGCCAGAGGGGCAATAACTTTATCAACGATCTCACCTATTACTTGAGCCGACTGCTGTGGCAAAAAAGTAAAGCTGATCGTTCCTTGCTGTGCACTTTGAGCAGCAGTTGCATAGTAGGGCAGTGCCTTGCAGTCGATATGGGTACACATGTCTGCACTCGAAACGGTTACAGTCACCCCGTAGTAATCACCACGACTCTTCAATTCATATGAATCGACATCGAAACTTTCCATAAAGCTTTGGCTCATCTTTAAGTCAGCCACGCGCTCTAAACTTATCGACTGCTGCGGGGCCGACTCAAAGTTGACGTTATATCGTTTATAAAGAGCGACAACATCTTCAATCGAAACAGCCGGGAGGTTACTGTAAAACTGGGTGAACTCTTCAAAGCTATCTTCTGAAGTAAAGGAAGCTAAAAGCTCAAGCCATTCAAAAGGATCTCTATCGACAAATTCCAAACGTTGCAATAAGTCGCTTTTATAATTGGCAACATACTTATCGTCCACGATGAGCATCTTCTGAAACTCACTCCTGCTGCACTCCACGGTTTCTCTCTTAACAATAAAAGCTGGAACCTTTGTAGGCTCAAACCGACACAGTATAAAAGCCGTAAGTAAGCTTGTTTCTCTCGAGACTGCAGGCAGCTTTTTTTCTTTCTCTTTATCCTTTGTTGCAAACGGGTAAGGCAATTGTAGGGTATTGTTTGAAGGAAGTTGTTGGCCTGGGCCCGACTCCACCTTCTCAGCCACATTTAATGCCGCATTAGAGTAAATGCGATTGATATTGCCGAGCACTCTTTGTTGGTTAATTGAGCCTAAAACTGTAAAACGCAAAAAGTTAAACTGGTTATTGCGTAAAGTATTAATGGACTCCTCAAGCACCCCCTCCAGCTCATCATCAGGCAGCTTGACAATAACCGTATGGTAGTCACCCGGAAAATCTTTAGCTATAAACTGATAGCCTCGATATTTATAATATTGAGTAACGGACTGGATTACGTTGTCTGGGCCAATAAAGCTAATACTAAAGTAAGAGATATTCTCGAACTTAGCATCAATTAGCTGGACCTGGACAGCATCATCAATCGACTCCTCAATAACAGAATCAACACCCTCTAAAATGTTTTCTGCATACGAGGCGTAAGGCATTAGCGCAAGACAACATAAAATAAGAAACGATTTCAAATTCAATACCTGCATTCCTATCTATCACCAGTTTATCAATTATCAGGCACAAAAAAAGCGCTATAAATAGCGCTTTTTGAGTTTAGAAAAGTAAACTAGGACTCATCTTCTGATTCTGAGCTTTCTTCTTTTCCGATTTCTGCCATTGAGTCACGCATTTTCTTCAGGTCACCAATATATTTAATATATGCATTTGCATTTTTAGCAACTTTAGAATATTTTTTTGCGCGCTTCATGGTTGCAATAGCAGCTTCTTCTCGACCAAGACGGAACTGCGAGACACCTAGGTTCATATAGGCGTAACCTATATCACCTTTCTTTAAGTTACCTTTCCGAATTGCTTCCTGGTACTTTTGTGCAGCTTTCGCGTAGTCATCATTATCTTGGTACATGATGGCAATTTTATAATCATATTTACCAGATGATGTAAATGATGAAGCTTTTTCGTATGCAGTAACGGCATTCTCCAAGTCCTTCGCATAGAAGTAATTATCAGCGACTCGCTTCCAATTATCCTCTGTCGACTCCACAACACCTTTATCGATACCTTCTTTTAAGCGTTCTGCTGCTAAACGAGGCGTCCTATTGTTTGCGAACAAAGCTGATAGCTGTTTATATTTAGTTTCACTAGTCCAGATGCCGTTCATACGTGCTAGTTCGGCTAATGCCAGCATATCTGCTTGCTTACCTCGACGGCTGTAAACAGCAAATAAGTTGTTATAAACCGCCTTATCCGCAGGGAAAAGCTCAACCATGTCTTCACCAATCACTTCAGCACCCGCATTATCGTTAAGACGGATATGAGCACCAAACATCATGCTGTATAACGGTTTCTTTGAGCTAGCACCCAGCTGTAACCCGATGTAAGCTGGACAAATTGCATCCCTATATCTTTTGCTGTTATACAAAAGGCTGGCGTAAGATGCATAGGAATTAGCTGGCGGCTTTATTGCTTCTGCAAAGTACTTTTCCATCCATTCAATAGCTTTCGGGTAATTTTCTTCTATAGAATATAACTGTGCCACACCTCTACGGAGGCGAACAATATCTTGCTTACGCAAGAATCCGCTATTAATAGCTTTCTGAAAAGCAGTTCGTGCCGCACTGTAGTTTTCAATTGCCTGATAATTCATACCCAGCAGAGATTGTGCGCGACCAACAGCGACCTTATCGCTAGAATCAGCTATCAGCTCGTTCAATATTGCAATCGACTCACGATGCTTGCCGTCAGCATAAGCCTCATTCGCTGCTGTGATTTTCTTAAAAGCAGATTGTGAGCTGATCGATCCTACAGAGTCTTCTTCATACTTGCCTTCAGTTGGAGCAAGCGGCTTACAAGAAGCTGTAAGTTTTGTTTGCGGTAGCGCCATTGCGCTCCCTGCAAACATCAACCCAGTGACTCCTAAAAAAATTGATAATTTATTCATACTTATCACACTTGTTTGAGATTATTGATCAAGCTCGAACTCCATCTTGTATCTCATATTACGTTGATGGATAGGCTGACCATTGACAATTCTTGGCTTAAACTTCCATTTGCGTATAGCTCGCATCGCGTTTCTTCTGAACACACCACGCGGATTTTCTTCTTCAACGGAAATGTTGGATGGTGTTCCATCCGGGCCAATATCAAGAGTAAACAGTACATAACCCTCGATACCTTTCAATTGCGCCTGAACTGGGTATTGCGCCGGTGGCTGGTAGACAGGGATTGCATCACCATCGCCCATTCCAGCGAAGTCAGTCTGGCCTTGACCAAGACCGCCAATATAAATACCTGAACCATCCATAGAAGCATCAATATTGTCAATTTTGATGTCCACTATCGCAGTAACAACTTTTTGTTTCTGTTGCACTTGCTGCTGCTGAGGTGGTGGCGGCTCTTTTGGTGGTGGCGGCTTTTTAGGAGGACGACGTTCTTTACGTTGAACTTGCTTGTCTTCCTCAACGAAAGCCACTTCAACCTTAATGTTATCCATATCTTCATCTTTTGTATCATCAGAAGAGATCAAAAGATTCATTAATAGGAATAACCCTACCACAATACCAAAGGCAAACAGTGCACTTAAAATAACTCTCATCATCGTTTACTGTACCTTCTCTGTTGCGACTGAAACCTTGGCGCCAGCACTCTTAGCAAAGTCGATGACTTTAAGAACAAGCCCTGCTTTTGCCTTTTTGTCAGCCTGGATGACTACCTCACCTTCCAGGTTCTCAGTACGCAATGATTGGATTTTTGATTTAACTTCTGCAGGCTGCACAGTCGTTTTATCTATCGTAATCGTGTTTTTGTCGTCAATTGCCACAAAGATATAAGCGTTTTTACGCTCTTTTGCTGTGGTTGCAGTAGGTTTGACAACTTCAACGCCCGCTTGTTTCACAAAAACCGTAGTAACGATGAAGAAGATCAACATAATAAACACAATGTCTAACATTGGAGTCATGTCGATCTCTACATCTTCTTGCTTTCTTTTATCTTGTATAGCCATGTAGCTTCACCCAATGATTAATGGTGTGGAAGGTTATCGGCTAACTGGTGCGTTTTCAAATAAGCTGTTTGCTCTAAACGGCTACTGAAAAAGATACCAGATAGTGCTGCAACCATCCCCGCCATTGTTGGAATTGTCGCTTGGAAGATACCGCCCGCCATTTGACGTGCACTACCTGAGCCCTGACCTGACATACCATCGAAAACACTGATCATACCCGTAACCGTACCTAAAAGGCCCAGTAGCGGACAAATTGCAATCAAGGTTTTGATTAATAGCATTCTTTGGTTCAAAGCTTCTCTCGCTATTGAGACCCAAGCATCACGGATTTGGTGTGCGCGCCATGATGTTTGATCGTCACGCGAGTTCCAACGAGCAATAATCGAACGAGCTTCTTTGGGGAACTGCCCATAGATGTACCAGTAGCGCTCGATAATAAAGGTCCACATGAGGAAGAGAACGAGTCCTATCCACCATAGGACCCATCCACCTTTACCGATAAACGCTAATATCGTATAGATTAATTCCATAAGGAAATTCCTATCCGTTATTTTCGTCGTGTTGAGCCATTAGACCCGTGCTTTGCTCTTCAAGTACATGAATGATGCTCTTACTTTTACCCGCAACAACAGCGTGTAGGAAAGTAAGTGGGATTGCTGCTAATAGACCCCAAACAGTAGTTACCAATGCCTGAGAAATACCGTTCGCCATCAAACGTGGGTCACCTGTACCGTGTAGGGTAATTGATTGGAATACCTCAATCATACCAACAACTGTACCTAATAGACCTAACAACGGACCTAGCGCTGCAATAACCTTGATTAAGTTAATACCACGCTCAATCTTAGGTGTTTCTTTAAGAACTGCTTCGTCTAGCTTCAGCTCTAAGTTTTCTACATCTTCATCTTTGTTCGCTAAGTAGACTTTCATCACACGACCAAGCGGGTTGTTGCCAGGTGTGCTTGATTTCTTTTGCGACGCAACTTTTGGACCCGTAACCATGTAAAGCGTGAATAGACGCTCTAACGCGATTAAGATACCGATCGCTAATAAGATCATAACGGTAGAGCCGGCAAAGCCTTTAAACTTCCACAAACGATCAGGCAAGCTCATTTTCAGCTTTTCTAACTGCAAAATACCGCCTTTAGTTGGGTCGATGTAAAGACCAGCATAACCAGAGGCTGCTGACTCATAACCTGATGCCAAGTCACGAACTTCGGCTGCTGGCTGAACTTGTAGCGTCTTAATCTGACCTTGATCGTAAATAAGGTACTCGTTACCTGTTAACAAGTTGAAAGTACCAATACGTTCAACTGTCTGCGTTTCAGTACGGCCCGCTTCGTTGACAACGTCAGCAGCAAAGTTTGCTGTATTACCCTGCTCGGATAATTCCTGAAGCATTAATACGTAGAAACCACGAAGGTCGTCCATTTTTGGCAGCTCTTCAGCTTCAATCAACTTGTCTAGCAATACACCACGCCCCGGGTATTGTGCACTAATCAGTGATGAAGCAATGTCACCCGATAGGCTGTTCGCTGCTTGACGAACAACACCGAATAACTCACCCAAGTTACCTTGCTTAACACGTAGGTCTTCGGCAATTTGCGTCAGTTGCTTTTCATTTTCGTCAAACTGAGCTTTTAAACGTTCACTTCGAGCTTCTTCCGCAGCTAGCTTAGCTTTGGCATCCGCTAAAAGCTTATCTTGCTGGCTTTTCTTACGCTGAAACTCTTGAACGCGCTGGTTATTCACCTGCTCTTGAATACGCTCTTTATCCCTTACTTTCTTAAGAAGGTCGGCGTGTGACAAACTTTCAGCGGCGTTCGATACGGCTGAAACGCTAAACGCTAAGGCGCCAGCAAGTGATAATGCTAAAATGTTTCTCATTGTGCTGCCTCCGTAACTGGGACTGGTACTTTGAAGAGTTCTTGAGTTGCGACACCTTTCGCCATGTTAATAGCGCTACTCACTGAGTCTAAGTACTCTTTAGGCAATGGTTGCCATGTACCTGAGTTTTTATCCCAGTAGGCACCACTTTCACCGTCAACAGTTAAGTAAACATAAGATAGACGCCCTACACGTAGAAAATCTACAGTTAGAGCTTCACCATCTTTATCAATATTACCAGTACTCGCTGATACAGCGTTACCGTACTGCATTTCAATTTGGTAAGCTTCTAAAATCTTGCGATATTTTTCAGAAACTGTAACTTCAGCAGAATCCATCAAAGCGTACAAATTCTGTACACGCTCTTGGCGCTTTTCGATGTTAAATGGAATATCTAATTGAACAAACTCATCAAGGGTTTTGATCATTTCATCCATTAAAGGAAGAACACCCTTCTCAGTCTCGTCAATGGTTTCCATTTCTTTACTGCTTTCAGCAATTTGTTTTTCCTGAGAAGCAATTTGTCTTTCAAGCTGAGTATTATAAATGCGCAAACTGTCAACTTGTTGCAAAGTGTTTCTGTACTCTAGAGCCAAATCAGTTGTTTGCTCTGCTAGACGATCTACAGATACCTGCGTACTCGCTGCCTTCTTATCAATTCGTTTCTCTACAGTCATAGAGGAATTGAATGGGCCAGCAGCAATTGTGCTTCCCATGACAGCGGAAGCCAATAAGGCAACAGCCGTTTTTTTAAAAAGTACTTGTTTTTTCATAAACTTACCCAAATTTCTGTTCAGAAATTGTTTCATTAAAAGTCGATGTAAAAGAAACTTAGTAGGATCCAGACCAAAAATCAAGGAATTAAAGGCTGGAAAGTGTTAAAACAGTCTCTTTATTGTCAACTTAAACCAATCGGTCTTCGTGCGGTGAAAGAAATCAACTATAAAGGAGAAGGCCTGTAACGGTCAACAAAACATTACAGCTAATTTACATTTAGTAATATCTTCAGATAACTTTTTTTTATACTTGAATGCAAGCCCGACATGAGTTCTGCATGAACCGAGTCAGCTTTGACTAAAAGTTAATACTACCACTTAACTTAATATATTTTGGGCTCTGAAAGGTATATGGGGTTAAACCCGTATCGTCAAATGGCTGCATGTTTTTTTCGTCTACTGACACGTTACCTAACAAATTCATCAGGTCGATTCGAATGACCAGCCCAACATTATCCCAGTCCCCTTGATATTGAACACCAATATCTAATGTTGTGCTGTTGAAATCTAATTTGCTGGTATCCGCGGACAACAACGATACAATCTGGGGGGATTTTTGCTGGAAAAAATGTCGACTGAGGTTAGCATCCAGACTCCAGTCATGATTGATATCATATTGACTGAAAAGCGAAAAACTCTGTTCATCCAGCTGACTGTGCGACATTTCTAAAGCATCTAACTTGTAAGGCTGCCAGTTGAATACTGAACTTGAGCGATTGACTTTACCACCATAACTTAATCGCTCTCCGGCCTGGCGAGTTAATCGTATCTCAATCCCTTCAGCAGCTTTATCAAAACCAGTCGACGCATCCAACTCAGACAATAAGTTTACGGCTTCCGGTAGACCATCTTTATTCAGATCAAACCAGTAACGCTGATTGGTGAGGCTACTTTGCGTCAAGTCAAACAAACTATTGTCGGCGGCTTTTTGCGTCAAATCTGACTTAGTATAACTAATACTAACAGCCCAACTGTCATTAACTTGTTGCTCAAAGCCAAATGAGAAATTTTCCCCTTCTATACCGCTTTCGTTATAGTCCAGGAAGTCATCAACTTTAATAGAAACGGGGACTCGGCGGTTACCATAATCAATATAAAAAGTTGATTCGCCTCCGTTAGGGCTGTAAGCCGAATTTAAACGGTACTGTTCGGTAAAAGCCGACTCTTGTGACTGATTAAGATCTAAAGAGACTTTCCAAAAACCATCTTCTCCGTCAACTAAGCCCACAGACAGGCTTTCAGCACCTTGATAAGAAGGAAAATCTGTCTCTCCAGCATACAAAGGAATAGCCTTTGATGAAGAGTAGTAGTCAAACAACTCGGTTACCGAGGAACTATTTAGCGCATATGGTGACCAATCGCTAGAAGGCTCGGAAATACCTTTACTTGCAACTGCGGTACTGCTAAGGAATAGAAGTACTGACGCAGTAATTACTTTTACCTGACTTAAAGGTTTCATTGCTCACTCTACACTTTGTTGTCTAAAGTCACACAGCACTGGTTACTTTCTATTATGGCGTTAAAGTGTGTTAAAGCTTCAACTCGCTATGTGCCCCAAAACGTTGCCTCAAAGGCATTTTAATTAGGATTACAGTACTAGACCGTTGCTTAAGAGCAGCTGAACAGTACGGTATTTAATACATTTTAGTATATCAGTTTCCCTATGCCTTTCAACTTGTTACGGTGTGAACTTAGTGGCTGTTCACAGCTTGTTACAAGTTCTACCGCTGCCCTGAGAAACCTTGACACTCAGTAAGTGCTAGGCACTGGAGGTTAAGCTTGTTATTATTAAGAAATCTAACGAAAACAAAGACCTGATGATAAACGATAGCGTTTATAATTGCATCATTCGTACCGTGCCAAGCTTGGCAGCTGTAGCCCTGCTTCTATGCACAGCATGTACTCCTGATGCTTCCCCAGAAAGCAGCGAAAAGTCTCGGCAACTGCTCGTCTATTGTTCGGAGGGCAGCCCTGACAGCTTCAACCCTCAGCTCGTAACGTCGGGTACTTCGTATGACGCCACGGCTAACATTATTTACAATCAGCTGGTGACCTACAAGCCGGGCACCACGGAAATTATACCGTCGCTGGCCAAATCCTGGAGCATCAGTGACGATGGGCTGCGGTATACTTTAAACCTCAGGCAAGATGTCCCATTTCATAGCAACCAGCTCTTTACCCCCAGTCGGCCTCTGAATGCCGACGATGTCCTGTTCAGTTTCAACCGACAAAGATTAAGCAATCACCCTTATCATGGGATTTCAGGTGGACGTTATCCTTATTTCACGGCACAAAGCCTCGACCAGCTGATCAAAGACATTCGTAAAAAAGGCAAATATCAGGTCGAATTTATTTTAACTCGCCCAGAAAGCCCTTTCCTGTCAATTTTAGCAACACCTTTCGCTTCGATACTCTCAGCGGAATACGCTGCTCAACTTAATAAAATGAAACACCCAGAGTGGATTGATAGCAAACCTATTGGAACTGGACCTTTTCGCTTTGACCGCTATGAGCCAGACGCTTATATCCGCTATGAACGTTTTGACAACTACTTTGTCCAATCCCAACGGGTTAAGAATCTGGTTTTTGCTATCACACCCGATGCCGCAATGCGCTTTGCCCGGTTCAGTGCCGGTGAATGTGATGTGATGAGCTACCCTTTGCCTGTGCACCTGCGAGTCGCCCAAAAAAATGATCTGGACATTGTGCAAACACCCGGTCTCAACGTGGCTTATTGGGCTTTTAATACTGAAAAACCGCCATTCCATGATGCCAAAGTCAGACAGGCTCTGACCATGGCCATTGACCGTGAGGCTATTTTGCAGACAGTCTATGACCGTCAGGCATCCCTGGCGACCAATCCCATCCCCCCTTCTTCCTGGGCTTATAATAAAAACATCAACAAAGTGACCTTTAGCAAGCGGCAGGCTTTAGAGTTACTAAAAGAAGCGGGGTACGGTAATGGCTTTACCATTGATATTTGGGCAATGCCAATTCAACGGGCTTACAATCCCAATGCTCGAAAAATGGCAGAGATGATCCAGCAAGATCTGGCGGATATTAATGTCGAGGCCCGTATCATTACTTATGAGTGGGGCACTTTTTTATCTCGTGTCGCACAAGGTCTTCACCACAGTGTTCTTCTAGGCTGGAATGCGGATAATGCCGATCCGAATAATTTTTTCAGTCCGCTATTAAGCTGTACCTCTGCCATTAGTGGCAATAACTACTCCAAGTGGTGCAACCGGGAGTTTGACGAATTGATTTTAAAGGCAAGAACCTCCTCTGAACAAACGGTAAGAAAGCGCTATTACGATGAAGCTCAGGAAGTCTTTAAACAGCAAGCCCCCTGGTTAACCATTGCTCATGCCAACAACAGTGTCTTAGTGCAACACAACGTTCACGGCTTAATTATTTCACCCATCGGCAATATCAGCTTTGAAGGTGTCACTATTTCTGAGTCAACAAGCAGCGAGCTCACTGACACAGAAGGAGAAGCCAAATAATGTTTGCCTCGCTCCTAAAACAGTTAGGGACACTCCTTATCAGTCTGCTTGGGTTAACGGTTTTAACCTACATTCTCAGCCTGCAATCGAATATCCCGATCCACGACTACAAAAGTAGTAACGTCTTTTTACAGTACTTTGAGTACCTGCAGTTCTTACTTCAGGGAGACTGGGGGATATCAAGCATCCACAAACGTAGCGTTTTAAAAGATTTTCTACAGCATTTCCCAGCTTCAATAGAGTTAATTGCTCTAGCATTAACCTTAGCGGTGACGACTGGTCTGGGCTTAGGCATACTATCCGCTAGTCGACGTGGCGGCTGGCTTGATAATACCCTGATGACATCTTCTTTAATCGGCTATTCAATGCCAATTTTCTGGTGGGGCATGTTACTGGTTCTACTCTTCTCACTAACCCTTGGCTGGACTCCGGTAGCAGGCAGGTTAGACTTTCAATATAACATCGAGCCCTACACCCGCTTCATGCTCATTGACACCTTACTGCATCATAATAAATACGGCTTCAATGCTTTTTTGAATGCATTGCATCACCTGATTCTGCCGGCAGTGACGCTCAGCACCATCCCCATGGCTATCATTGCCCGCATGACCCGATCATCGTTGCTGGCAGTATTGAAGTCTGAGTATATCCGTACGGCACGCTCAAAAGGGATTAGCAAACGACGTATTATCTGGATCCATGGCCTGCGCAACGCTTTACAGCCAATTCTAACCATTAGTGGCGTCCAGGTTAGTATTATCATGTCCGGAGTCATCGTTACCGAATATATTTTCGCCTGGCCAGGAATCGGAAAGTGGTTACTGGAAGCCGTTTCACGACGTGATTTTGCCAGTATCCAGGGTGGCGTTCTGGCTCTGTCAATTGTGGTCATTGCTTTCAACCTTGCTCTGGACTTTTTAAGCATCTACCTCAATCCCCGTTTGAGGAGACCATCATGAGAAAATCACTGGTAACAGCAAATCAAAAGGCAGCCTGGGTCATTTACAAGCAGAACAAAGGCGCTCTGATTGGTTCTGTCATTCTGGCACTCATCTTATTAATGGCTTTAACCGGCCCGTGGCTGGCACCCTATGATCCAGCCCACCAGTTTAGTAATAAAGTATTGGTACCGCCCATTTGGAATTCCGCTGGTGACTTTGACTACTTCTTCGGGACAGACGATTTAGGCCGAGACCTGCTTTCACGGCTGCTCTACGGTGCCCGCTTATCACTGCAGCTCACTCTCACCGTTGTTGTGACTGCAGCAATTACAGGGATCATAATCGGGGCGGCATCGGCATTTCTTAATCCGACCTTGCGCTCTTTGCTGATGCGTATTATGGATTTATTATTATCGTTCCCATCGTTATTACTGGCTATTGCTATCGTAGCCATTATTGGTCCCGGGTTACCTAATGCTATTTATGCCGTTATTATCGTTCTAATTCCACAATTTGTTCGTATTACTCAATCCGCCATCAGCGATGAGCTCAATAAGGACTATGTCATGGCAGCCAAGCTGGACGGAGCTAAACGTTTCCGACTACTGACCCACCATGTGTGGCCCAATATTGTGCCAGCCTTAATTGTCCAGCTGACCTTTAGCTTCTCTACGGCGCTGCTCGATATAGCAGCGCTTGGCTTCCTCGGCCTGGGTGCCCAGCCTCCCATGGCAGAATGGGGAACCATGCTATCGGAATCTCGAGCATTTATTCAGTTTGCACCTTGGACCATGACATTACCTGGCGTGGCCATTTTTCTGACAGTTCTGTCCATTAATTTAGTCGGCGATGGCATCCGCGATGCTCTCGATCCAAGACTTAACCGGTAAACACTATGGGACTACTGCAAGTTGAAAATTTAAGCGTTGAGTTTAAAACTGATGAAGGCATCATCACGGCAGTCGATAAAGCGAAAATAGCGATTAACGCTGGGCAGGTACAAGGCGTTATTGGCGAGTCCGGATCAGGGAAGAGTGTTATGGCGCTGGCAATAGCAGGTTTACTATCACCGGCAGCTACCATGAGAGCCGATTTATTCAACCTGGATGGCCATGATTTAACCCGCATGAGTTCCGCCGAACGACAAAAGATTATCAGCAGTAATATTTCCATTATTTTTCAGGAACCAACGTCGAGCCTGAATCCCTCTTTAACCATCGGTTATCAACTCGATGAAACCATTCGTTTTCATGGTGGCGGAACGCGTAAAGAGCGTTTTGAGAAATCGTTGGAGCTGTTGAACCAGGTCGGCATCATGAATGCTAAGCGTCGTTATAAAGAGTACCCTCACCAGCTATCTGGCGGCCTCAACCAGCGTGTGATGATTGCCATGGCATTAGCCTGTCAGCCAAAACTGCTTATCGCGGATGAACCAACCACGGCACTCGACGTAACCGTACAGTCACAAATACTGGATTTGTTGCTGAAACTTAATGAGGAACATCATATGGCCCTCATGTTAATTACTCACGACTTTTCAATATTATCTGAAACGACAGACAAAGTTTATGTCATGTACGGCGGGCAAATTGTCGAATCAGGTCGAACCTACAATTTACTAAGTCAGCCATACCACCCTTATACCAAGGCGCTGCTCGATAGTGTTCCACACTACGGGATGCACTATAAAAAAGGGCGGCGCCTCTTTAACCTCAAAGGCAGTACACCATCGCTGGATCACTTGCCCGTTGGCTGTTATCTGGGACCTCGCTGCCCTTATGCCAATAAGAAATGCGTTCAACCTCCGGAGCTTCGTTCTCTTAAAGGACGTAAGGTGCGCTGTCACTTCCCACTGCTGGAGGATGATTCCTAATGCCAAACTTATTTGCCGCAAAGGACATCAGAAAGAGTTATAAAGTCTCAAACAACCCCCTCAAAAAAGGTGCGCTGGAAGTACTGCAAGGCGTTAGTTTCAGCCTCAACGAAGGACAAACGCTGGCCGTTGTCGGAGAGTCAGGCTCTGGCAAATCAACCTTAGCACGCATCCTGGTTGGGGCCGATAATCCAGACAGTGGGGAACTGCTATTTGAAGGCCGGAATATCTTAAAGAAGAAAAATAAATTCGAATGGTATAAAAATATCCGCATGATTTTTCAGGACGCGTCTGCATCGCTCAACCCCAGAACTACCATCAGGCAAAGCCTTGAAGAACCATTGCATAACGGCACAAACTATACCTCCAGCCAGCGACGAGAAAGAATTCTGGAAGTCCTGGAAATGGTTGGGCTCCGCCCCGAGTATGCTGAACGTTATCCGCATACTTTCTCTGGAGGACAGCGCCAGCGCATTGCCATCGCTCGGGCGCTCCTGCTTAGGCCTAAAGTCATCGTTGCTGACGAGCCTGTATCTGCGTTGGATGTATCCGTCCAGGCCCAGATCATTAACTTGCTACTCGATTTACAAGATCAACTCGATTTAGCTTACGTCTTTATTTCACACGATCTTGGCCTAGTCCAACACTTCAGTAATAAAGTGCTGGTATTAAATGATGGTAAGCAGGAGGAATATGGTCGTGTTACCGACATTTTCAGTCAGCCTAAATCTCAATACACTCTGGAATTATTGAATGCTTCGGCCGGTTACAAAAAACCAACCTGATAAGCACTAGTCGGACACAAAAAAGCCACTCAGCTGAGTGGCTTTTTTTATATTGGTAAACGGACTATCGTTTTACTTCTACTGTACTCTGGAAGTACTTAACGACATTGGAATTTTCATCCTGCGTACTCAGGTTCTTCGCCATTTGCTCTAACTGAGTACGAGTAGCATTATCCATTTCCTCTGGGTCAGGATAATTAATACCCTTCAACTCGATTACAGCATAATCACCATTGCTAAGCGGCTTGACGTCATACACCGTTTCATCACCCAATGATGCAGGCAGCTGATATACTGCTGATACCAGATCAAATTTCATCCCGGAGTCACGACGCTTCAACTCGGTATTCTCTTGCCAGCTCAAACCTTTTTCAGAAATCAGAGATTCCGTTGACTCTCTTTTTGCAAGGGCTGCAAGGACTTCATTCGCGAAAGCTTCACTCTCTACAGCTGCTTTCTGCTGAGTCATAGTTTTAACAATCTGTTCTCTTACTTCTTGAAGAGGTTTAACCGACTCTGCCTGATAATCGGTAGCCGTTACATAAATAATGTCTTTGCTGCCAAGCTCAATTTTGTCACTCACTTCTTTAGAATCAATAACTTGAGCTGTAAAAGCTTTTTCCAGTAAAGCTGGTTCGGCCGCAACCCCCGTTGCATTCTGTTTACTGAACATACCCGTTTCTGCCACATCCAGGCCAACTTGCTCAGCAAACTTGTTAATGTCGTCACCATATTCAAATAAGGCTTCATCCAGCTTAGATTCTTTCGTGTAGAATTCATCATTAGCGGCTTCTTTAGCAAGTGCCTCTATAATATCATCGCGAACCTCTGCTAACGGCGTCGTAGAACCGCCACGACGCTCCACTAGTTTGATGATATGAAAACCAAACTGTGACTCAACCACATCAGATACGTCCCCAGCTGCTTCTAAAGCTAACGCAGCCTTCTCAAACTCAGGATCCCAGCCAGTACCCGCGGACTCTGCGCTTTGCTCGACCGCATCAACCCAATCCAGTTGACCACCGTTTTCTGCACTGAAAGTATCGCTCGAATGCTCTTCTGCTAAAGTCGCAAAATCAGCACCCTGCTTGATCTCTTCAAGCAGATTCTCTGCTTTTGCTTTCGCACTCTCTACAGAGTTATCAATTAAGATATGAGCCACCTGAATTTCGGCAGGCTCCTGATAGTTCGATTTTTGCTGCTCGTAATACTCCTGGACAGCAGCCTCAGTAACCTCTGACTTTTTAGCTTCGATCAGGTTATCGGCCGACAACCGAACATATTTTAAGTTAATTTGCTCTGGCTGCTTAAATTGCTCTTGATTCTTTTGATAGTAGTCATTAATGGCATCTTCATCAAAAGTCACCGATTCGGCAAATGTCGCCACAGGAACACGCAAAACACGAACGTCACGCGTCTGTTCCTGTAGACGATACAAGGTCTCAACTTCATTCGGTAAAGCAAACCCCGAGTTATTCAAACCATCTTGCAGCTGCTCGCGTGCAATTGATTCTCTGGCCATTTCAGCCAGGCGGTCTTCAGACATGCCGTTTTGGCGCAGAATTTCTTTGGCCTGAGCAGGAGAATATTCGCCCGCTATTTGAAATGCCTCGTTAGTACGGATCCAATCTTTTACCTGGGCTTCTGAAGCAGCAAAACCTGCCCGGGCAACACCAGCAACGACAACTTCATCATTAATTAACTGCCGTTCAATCGTTTGGCGTAATTGCTCACGGCTAGCTTCTGTTGGATAACGCTGTTCAAAGCCTTGAGCATCACGCTGGCGCATCAGGTCGATTTGTCTTTGCACGCGTTGGCTGCTGATAGAAACACCATCAACCTCAGCGATTCGATTTGGATCACCACCAAACATATTGGCGCCAAAGTAGCCTGCTCCAATGAAGAACACAATAATGAGGAACATAACGAACTTCATTATCGGGTTATTCATGCTTTGCTGAATCTTTTCCAACATCATAGCTGAAATTACCTTTCGTTTATAAACTTTGCTTTATTTGTAGATTACCGGCTTTTATAAGCCAGTTATAAAAAACGCGCCTAATGAGGCGCGCTTAAAAAGTGGCGGAGCGGACGGGACTCGAACCCGCGACCCCCGGCGTGACAGGCCGGTATTCTAACCAGCTGAACTACCGCTCCGAATTTTTAAGTCCTCACCACAAGCGTTCAACTGAACTTGTGGTGAAAGACTTGGTGGGTGGTACTGGGCTCGAACCAGTGACCCTCGCCTTGTAAGGGCGATGCTCTCCCAACTGAGCTAACCACCCGCAAAAACGGCGCTTAGTTTACCGCGTCTTTAAGCGCTTTACCAGCTTTAAATCCAGGAACTTTTGCGGCTTTAATTTGGATAGTTTCGCCAGTCTTAGGATTACGGCCTGTACGAGCTGCACGCTCTTTTACAGAGAAGGTACCGAAACCAACTAAAGAAACTTGCTCACCTTTTTGTAGCGAGTCAGTTACAGCACCTAGCATTGAATCCAACGCACGACCTGCTGCTGCTTTAGAAATATCTGCGCCTGCTGCAATAGCATCAATTAATTCTGATTTATTCACACACTTTCCCCTTTATTTTTTAGAAATCTGTGATTAAAAAAATATACTGCGTTTCTTAGAGTTTTTATGCATAACTCAAGGTGCTCTGTTATATCAATTGACTGTCAAAACTGTCAAGATAATTTAGAGCAATATGGCTAAAAGTCTCTAGAAATCAGCATTTCACGCTTAATGTGGTTGAATTTTGTTCTGTTCACCTTTTTCTGCTGATGCAGTTTCGGGTTTCGATTCAACCGGTTTACTGATAGGCTCAGGCAATCGCTCAAGAGCAATATCAATAACTTCGTCAATCCATTTCACAGCAATGATCTCAAGATCCTGCTTAATATTTTTAGGTATATCCTCGAGATTCCGTTCATTTTCTTTCGGGATAATCACCGTTTTTATTTCACCTCTGTGTGCTGCCAGAAGTTTTTCTTTAAGCCCACCGATCGGCAGAACTTCACCACGTAAGGTAATCTCCCCCGTCATAGCAACGTCTTTTCGCACCGGAATTTTAGTCAGGCTGGAAATCAGCGCCGTACACATACCGATACCCGCGCTCGGGCCATCTTTCGGCGTCGCACCTTCTGGTACGTGGATGTGCAGGTCTTTCTTCTCATAAAAGTCAGGTTCGATACCTAACGCTAAACAGCGGCTACGAACCACCGTCATTGCAGCCTGAATCGATTCTTTCATCACGTCACCAAGCTGACCAGTAAAGACCGTTTTGCCTTTGCCGTCCATAACCACGGATTCAATCGTCAATAATTCACCGCCAACCGAAGTCCAGGCAAGTCCAGTAACCTGGCCCACCTTATTACTCTCACCTGCGCGGCCATAATCAAAGCGTTGCACACCCAGATATTTATTGATGTTCTTTTCCGTAACCTTGACCGTTTTCTTAGCCTTTTTCGCTAACAGCTGCTCTTTGACCGTTTTACGGCAGACTTTCGATATCTCACGCTCCAGATTACGCACACCCGATTCACGAGTGTAGTAACGGATAATACTACGAAGCGCATTATCAGACAGTTCCAGCTCGTTTGTCTTCAAACCAGCATTTTTAATCTGCTTCGGCAACAGGTATCGCTTGGCGATCTCAACCTTTTCATCTTCGGTATAGCCCGGGATTCGAATAACTTCCATCCGATCCAGTAACGGTGCCGGAATATTCATGGAGTTCGATGTTGCGATAAACATCACTTCTGACAGATCATAATCCACTTCTAAATAATGGTCACTGAAGGTATGGTTCTGCTCAGGGTCCAGCACCTCAAGCAATGCAGAAGAGGGATCGCCACGCATATCCATCGACATTTTATCGATCTCATCTAACAGAAATAACGGGTTCTTAACAGCAATCTTGCTCATGCGCTGCATAATCTTACCCGGCATCGCACCGATATAGGTACGACGGTGGCCACGGATTTCTGCTTCATCACGCACACCACCTAACGCCATACGAACATACTTTCGGCCTGTGGCACGAGCAATCGACTGCCCTAATGACGTTTTACCCACACCAGGGGGACCGACAAGGCACAATACCGGTCCTTTCAGCTTCTTCACTCGTTGCTGCACGGCCAGGTATTCGAGAATACGATCTTTGATCTTCTCTAAACCATAATGATCTTCATCCAACACTTCTTCGGCTTTAACCAGATCATGTTTTACTCGACTACGCTTTTTCCAGGGCACTCCCAGCAGCCAGTCAATGTAACCACGAACGACGGTCGCTTCGGCCGACATTGGTGACATCATTTTTAATTTTTTCAGCTCAGCTTCGGCCTTCTCCTTGGCTTCTTTTGTCATGCCAGCTTCTTCGATCTTCTTCGCTAACTCTTCATGCTCTGAAGCCGTTTCCTCACCATCACCCAGCTCTTTCTGAATCGCTTTTATTTGCTCATTCAGATAATACTCACGCTGATTCTTTTCCATCTGGTTCTTAACGCGACCACGAATCCGTTTTTCCACTTCCAGCAGATCCATTTCGCTTTCCATCTTGCTCATCAAGTGCTCAAGACGCTCTACCACAGACTCCATTTGCAGTATTTCCTGCTTGTCTTCAATATTCAAAGACATATGGGCAGCGATGCTGTCCGCCAGACGGCTTGGATTTTCAATGCCGGACAAAGTAGTCAGAATCTCACTCGGAATTTTCTTATTGAGCTTCACATACTTGTCAAAGCTATTCAGTGCCGCTCGAGCTAAAGCATCTTCCTGATCTTCCTGTCCCGAGACATTTTCTATCAGGCTCACCTCAGAGATAAACATGGGATCCGTTTCTACAAAACGCTCAACTTTTGCTCGCTGTACACCTTCTACCAAAACTTTGACATTCCCATCAGGGAGTTTCAGCATCTGTAAAATTGTTGCCACACAGCCGTGATCAAATACTTGATCAGTATCCGGCATATCTTCAGTCGCTTCCTTCTGTGCGACTAACATGACTTGCTTATCACCGTTTGTCGCTTCCTCCAATGCTTGAATCGACTTTTCTCGCCCAACAAACAGCGGAATCACCATGTGTGGGAAGACCACAACATCGCGTAACGGTAATAATGGAAGTTGTTTAGTTTCTAATGGCATGAACTCTACTTTCCTGGGATTTATAAAAATCTACTCAGTGGGAAATGGTTACAGCGAACAAGCTGTAACCACAACATAATTTATATGTACTACTCAGATGCAGCCTTGGACTGGTTGTCGTAAATCAATAAAGGCTCTGCTTCACCCTTTACAACAGCACCGTCAATACAGACTTTACTGACCCCTTCTAATGAAGGTAAGTCATACATGGTGTCTAATAAAATTTCTTCAAGGATGGAACGCAATCCTCGAGCTCCTGTACGGCGAGCCATCGCTTTTTGTGCAATCGCTGCTAACGCATCTTTACGGAACTCCAGCTCAACATTCTCCAAAGAGAATAACTTGCTGTACTGCTTAGTCAGGGCATTTTTGGGCTCGGTTAAAATACGCACTAACGCCGTTTCATCCAGCTCTCTTAAAGTCGTCACAATCGGTAAACGACCAATAAATTCAGGAATTAAACCAAATTTAACCAGATCATCAGGCTCCACCATCTTCAGCATTTCACCGACTTTTGCGCTATCGTTAACTTCTTTAACATCAGCACCGAAGCCGATACCGCCTTTCTCGGTACGCTCCTGGATCACTTTTTCAAGTCCTGCGAATGCACCACCACAGACAAACAGGATATTGCCGGTATTTACCTGCAAGAACTCTTGCTGCGGATGCTTACGACCGCCCTGAGGTGGAACTGATGCCACAGTACCTTCGATAAGTTTTAATAAAGCCTGCTGTACGCCTTCACCGGAAACATCGCGCGTAATAGACGGATTATCTGACTTGCGGGAAATCTTATCGATCTCATCAATATAGACGATACCGCGCTCAGCCTTTTCCACGTCATAATCACACTTTTGTAAAAGCTTCTGTATGATGTTTTCAACGTCTTCACCGACATAACCGGCTTCCGTTAAAGTAGTCGCATCAGCCATGGTGAAAGGAACGTCCAACATACGAGCCAACGTTTCCGCCAGTAACGTTTTACCACTACCTGTTGGGCCGATCAGCAATATGTTACTTTTACCTAACTCGACGTCCTGGTGTTCACTGGAATGAGGTTCACTTTCAAGGCGCTTATAATGATTATAAACCGCGACAGAAAGCACTTTTTTTGCTTCTTCCTGACCAATCACATACTGCTCTAAAAACTCAGCAATCTCCTTTGGTTTCGGTAATTTTTCCTTAGCTTCTTTCGACGCAATCTCTTGAATTTCTTCAATAATAATGTCATTGCATAAATCCACACACTCATTACAGATAAATACGCGAGGACCTGCAATCAGCTTTTTTACTTCGTGCTGACTTTTGCCACAAAACGAACAATAGAGTGTTTTATCGTCGGAGTTCTCGTTACTCATTTTCTACCTCAAGCAAACGCCTTGAATCAAATTATCGGCGTGGCTTTAATTAATGCTTTCTATACTCTGCTAAGCAGGCGTTTCCATAAAGAGGAAATGAGGCTGATTCGTGATATTTCAAGTATGAAATGAAGGTTTGCCGCTACATTAACCTCAGAAATCACCTCTTTATAGGTTAACAGTACCAAATATAGCCCAGCAACAAAAGCAAAAAGCCGCGCAAAGCCAGAACAGCTCTAAATTTTACACATTTTGTCCTATGTCTAGCACGCTGTGGTTAACGGTCTCAAACCTCGATTATGCTATACTGTTGACAGGTTCAAATTGCTGCCGAGACGCCCAATGAAACATTTCAAGGTACCGCTTTCTGCCATTCTTCTCTTCCTGCTGGCCATGCTGGTGATACCGTCTGAAGGCGAAGCCAAAAGAACGGTAGCAGTAACCGATGTTCACGGCGCTTACCACTCACTGATTAACGTTCTGCAGCGAAGCAAGGTCATTGACAAAGACTTGGACTGGAGCGGGCAGACCGATGTTCTGATCAGTATTGGCGATAACCTGGACCGAGGCCCTGACTCCAGAAGAGTACTGGATCTGCTCATGCGGCTTGAGCGGGAAGCTCACAAAGCAGGTGATCGGGTCGAAGTTCTACTGGGCAACCATGAAGCCATGGTGATAATGTCCGATCTGCGCTATGTTTCGAAAGATGAGTATGCCGCTTTTATCCCCGAGGAATCAGAACAGTCTCGACAGTCAGTTTACGAGGACTTCCTCGATTACTCAGATCGTGACGATAACGCCGGTAGCCTGCAAGCTTTCAATAAAATGTATCCTCCTGGTTATTTCGGACTGGTCGCCAGCTTCGCTCCCGATGGCCGCTATGGGCGTTGGTTATTGCAGAACAACGTTGTTACAACCTTGGACAACCGCACTTATGTACACGGCGGCATCTCAAAACAACTATTAGAGCTGAATTTAAACGAAGAAGAACTGAACCAAAGGTTTCGTCAAGACCTATCCGACTACGCCACTTTATATCATCAGTTAATTGACGCAGGATTATTCAAGCATTATTTCAACAAACTGGATCGAAAAGAGGTTGCTACAGCGCTGGTCGAGGGGAAAATACGCTCTCGCGCTCTCAACAAACCCAGTACAGTCAAAAAAGCACGTCGCTTTCTCAAGGTTGCCGACTCCCTGATGCTAACCACCTTTGGGCCTATCTGGTATCGGGGTAATATCTATTGCCACATCTACTCAGAGCGACAAACGCTAGACAATGCATTACAACGCTTCCACTCTAAACAAATTTTGGTGGGACATACTCCCGACAAAAGCCGCAAGGTACGCTCGCGGTTTGATAATCGGCTCATTCTGCTGGATACCGGTATGTTGCGCAGCCATTACCATGGCCATCCCAGTGCAGTCATTATCGAAAATGACGCATTACAAGTGCTTAACATCGACGACTCCAGCAATACCGCCCCCATTCCGGACCCCACTCGCAAACCGTTATACCCCGATGGACATAACGATGACTATCTGAACAATTTTTTTAACCGTGCGGAAGTAGTCGAGCAGAAGGAGTTAGAGAATTTCTACAGC
The DNA here is from genome assembly GCF_020005365.1 of Kangiella shandongensis. Classification (GTDB taxonomy): domain Bacteria; phylum Pseudomonadota; class Gammaproteobacteria; order Enterobacterales; family Kangiellaceae; genus Kangiella; species Kangiella shandongensis. The sequence continues at coordinate 89,468 of NZ_JACNML010000001.1, forward strand.
AAACCATTAAAACTGACTTTTAAAAAAGGTGACGTCGAGCACCATGCAATTTTTAAGTATTTAGACAGTGATCCCAATATGGAGAAGCAAGACTGGGAAAGACGACTGGGCAACCTCGCCGATCGCTATATTTACGACTTGGCGGCTTATAAGCTGGATCGGATGCTTGGCCTTTACATGGTTCCCTTCACTATGGAGTACCGACTGAATGATCGTCCCGGGGTTATTCAGTACTGGGTTGAAGACTCGATCACACGAACAGAGCTGATCGAACAGGATAAATCACTATATAGCTTCTGCTCTACTGATGAGGCTGAAGATATCATGCATATTTTTGATTGGCTGATATACAACGAAGACCGAAATACTGGTAATCGCTTATACAGTAAAGACAACGGTTTTTTGTGGTTGATTGATCATACTCGAGCCTTTCGAGTTAAAAGCAAGCTACCCGAATACGAAAGAACTGCTCCAGACTACCTGTCCCCAGAATATAAACTCCAACTTCAGTCATTGGATCGAGCGCAGCTTATGGCCGAATTAAAAGACTACCTACACCCAAGACAGATTATCTCTCTATTAACACGTCGAGATAAAATTCTTAAGCGTCTTCACTAGTTCCAGGCTTTATTTTGACTTCCCATGCAGTGCTGACTTCAAAGCCCGCAAAGTCTTTAGCTACCAGCTCGAGCTGCAACTTTTGCTCAGTCTCAGGCGGAGGCTCAAACATCACAGTTAAAGCCTCATCATCGAATTGACACCAGGCAGGAAGCTGCTCTCCATTAGCTTCCCTTAATTGATAACGAATCATATCTCCAAGGTCCGGCTCAACGAAAGTGTTTTCCGGAATTGAAATCGTACTTTGCTTTCCAGCCGTAAGCGATTCAGGTTTTAGCGAAACAGCAAGCACAGGCGGACGCCCTTCCGCTTGCTCTTTATCTCGACGTTTATAATGCCGGCGAATAGCCAAAGCAGTCCAGCAACAAGTGGCTGCCAATATGGCATTAAAGGTTATAAACTCAAGCGTGCCCAAACCAAATACATTAACCCCAATGGCGACACTGGCACCATACATTAGATCGCCAAACCGGTAAAAAAAAGTATCCGTGGTGTTCTTACTTAAATATTTTTCGTCCCTGGACACCGGCAAGAACAAAGCATGACGACTGGTATTTTGAATCGAGTAGTTAACGCTATTTTCGGCAATGAGCGCCCACTTAACGACCCCAAAAAAAGGAAAGAACAGTATCAGACTATAATTAATCATCATGACAAAGGGCAAAATAAAGATTGAAGCACCAACCCCTATCCACCGAAACAGACGGGCAACAACAAAAAGCTGTAACAACAACCCTATCAGAGTAAACCAGGCAATATAGTCGGAATAAAAATCCGTCATAAAGAGTTGCTCTTCGTAACTACCTCTTGGACCCACTTGCTGTGCCTGGTTAATGACAAACTTAGCCAGTACATACTCTCCGACAGAGTTAATCCAGTTATAAAGCAAGATAAATAGCGCGATTAATAATAAGTAACGACTCTGGAAAAAAAGCGAAAAACCTTGCCACCATTGGTGTCGCGTTCCTAATGCCTTACTGTCTGAAATAGCTCGAGAAGTTTTTGGTACCGACTGATAACTTAATTTAACCAGACAGTTCACAACAAACAGTAGCGTTGCTGACAATAGCACCAGTCCCGTTACGCCGAATACGGGGAAAAGCGCGCCTCCCAACTTCGCCCCAACCCAAGCCCCCATGGTGCCGCCTATGGCAATGGCTGCAAATAACCGTTTACCACTCATTGAATTAAAACAGTCGGCACAGAATGCCCAGTACAAAGCGACCATGGTGACGCTGAAAACGCCCAGCCAGATATAGAACGCTATACCAATGGCTAAACCAAGATATTCAGCAACTGCAAAAAGTAAAAGGTGACTTACAAAAAACAATAAAACTCGTCTTAAAAACAACGACTTGTCTTTATGATCAGAAAACTTGTAGTAATAACGACTGAATAATGGAATAACCGCTAGCAGAATGGTTGCTTGTGCGGCAGTGGTATAGCTCTTAAGTTCTGCACTGCCATCAGAAAGGATCAGAGGATCTCGTATAACTTTCAGCAAATAGTACGCCGTCATCAAGATGAAGAGACTTACGAACATCAATACGACGCTGCGTCCTTCTCCAGCTCGGATCCAGACGAAGTGCGCCAACAGGCGTTCTATCCAGTTATATCGGCGGCGTTCTTCCATCGCGCCCTCCTATGATTTATAGGGATTACTGCGACAAGCCTAAGAGTACGAACCCGCTAAAGATTAATGTAGCGTAATATCAAGTGTTATACAGTAAAAAATAAGGAAATTATTAATTCAGGAGAGGGGTTGTACTAACTATCAGGAAGATACCACCCATGAAACGCTGCTCACAGGTGGTTTTGGTATTACTTTCGAGAATTGATAATAGAGTCAACCAATCCGTACTCGATAGCTTCTTCAGCTGAAAGGAAGTTATCTCTGTCGGTATCTTTTTCAACTTGCTCAATCGGTTTGTCACAGTGATGTGACAAAATGCCATTCAGACGTTTTTTCATTTCACTGATTTCCTGAGCATGAATCGCGATATCGGACGCCTGTCCCTGAAAGCCACCCAGCGGCTGGTGAATCATCATGCGCGAATTAGGTAAGCAATGACGCTTACCAGAAGCACCACCAGCGAGCAACAATGCCCCCATGCTAGCCGCCTGACCGACACAAACCGTCGAAACATCGGGACGAATAAATTGCATGGTATCGTAAATCCCCATACCCGCGGTCACAACACCACCTGGAGAGTTAATATACAAATAAATATCTTTATCAGGGTTATCCGATTCCAAAAATAACATCTGCGCAATAATCGAATTGGCCATATGGTCTTCAACCGGACCAACACAGAAAATCACTCGCTCTTTTAACAAGCGAGAGTAAATATCGTAAGAGCGCTCGCCACGTGACGTTTGCTCTACAACCATTGGAATTAAAGCACTGTTGATGGGTTGCTCAATTTTGCTCATATCTAGACGATTCCTTATTCCAAAAAAAAGCGGATAAAATCCGCTTTTTTATACTGTGACTGAAAGGCTAAACTTACTGTTTATTAGTGTTTAGCATCTCGTCAAACTTAACGGCTTTCTCCGTTACTTTAGCTTTTTCCAGCACCAAGTCAACTACAGTATCTTCCAATACCAGTGACTCTACTTCACGTAAGCGCTGAGGGTCGCCATAGTACCAGTCGATAACTTCTTTCGGCTCTTCGTAAACCGAGGCTAAGTCTTCAACTTGTGCACGAACTTTGTCTTCATCCGCTTTCAACTCTTCTGATTTAATGATTTCAGCAACCACTAAACCCAGTTTTACACGGCGTGAAGCCTGTTCTTCAAATAAGCTCGCAGGAAGATCTGGTGTTTCACCTTTAGGAGCATTCATTTGCTGCGCCATCTCTTGACGCATACGATCGATTTCTTGATCAATCATTGCCTTTGGCATATCAAATTCATGCTTCTCTACTAACTGATCCATCACTGCACCTTTGATGCGTGATTTGATAGCGTTGCGAAGCTCACGCTCCATATTCTTTTTAACGTCAGCTTTAAGTGCAGCCAGGTCATCAGCACCTAATTGCTCGGCTAAATCTGTTAGTGTTGGCAGCTCTTTCTTGTTAACAGCGTGTACGTGTGTCTCAAAAGTTGCTTCCTTACCCTTAAGATCTTCTACATGATAGTCTTCAGGAAAGGTTACTTTAACTTCAACATCACTGTCCGCAGAAACGCCAACCAGTTGGTCCTCAAAGCCCGGGATCATGTTGCCAGCGCCAATTTCCAATGGGAATTGTTTCGCTTCACCACCTTGGAATGCTTCACCGTCAACAAAACCTTTAAAGTCGATAACTACCTGATCACCTTCTTTCGACTTACGCTTTACTTCAGCCCAAGATGCGCGCTGCTCACGTAGCGTATCCATCATTTTAGACAGGTCGTCGTCAGACACTTCTGATGTTGGCTTTTCGATTTCAAGCTTAGCCAGATCAGAGACTTCAACTTCCGGATAAACTTCAAAGGTTGCTGAGAACTTCAGATTCTCACCATCTTTGTTTTCGATTAATTCAAGCTGTGGATAACCAGCAGGAGTCAATTTCTCTTGCTGAATTGCTTCGAAATAATGACGTTGCATAATTTCGCCAAGAACTTCCTGACGAACAGAAGCGCCATAGCGCTTTTTTACAACTTTGAAAGGAACTTTGCCTGGACGGAAACCGTTCATCTTCACGGTGCGCGTCATTTCTTGTAGGCGTTTTTGTACCGCGCCGTCAATGTTCTCGGCAGGTACATCGATAACTAACTTTCTTTCTAAACCGTTATTGGCTTCAACTGAAACTTGCATTCGCTGATCTCCGATAGGCTATTACTACATTCAATAGCTAATAATTAAAATGACCAGGTTTTCAGATGAAGACTTTAAGGGAGGAACCATCTTCAGACCAGCCTTTATAAGCTGAGTTAAAGATGGTGCGAAAGGAGAGACTCGAACTCTCACGCCTCGCGGCACTGGAACCTAAATCCAGCGTGTCTACCAATTCCACCACTTTCGCATTTTGATTGCGGGCCCTGAGCCCTCATCGAACCGTATTGTAATTCCTGCTCAGCGTCAATGCTGCTCTACAAGAATCTGGGGTGGACGATGGGATTTGAACCCACGACAACCGGAATCACAATCCGGGGCTCTACCAACTGAGCTACGCCCACCATCAACCTCAATTTCTCCCCTCGTCTCCAGACCTTCCGCTCAAAATGGCGCGTCCGGCAGGATTCGAACCTGCGACCCACGGCTTAGAAGGCCGTTGCTCTATCCGACTGAGCTACGGACGCATGTTAATCCTGACTCGAGGTGAGAATAAAAATTGGTCGGAGATGAGGGATTTGAACCCCCGACATCCTGCACCCAAAGCAGGCGCGCTACCAGACTGCGCTAATCTCCGATTTTTCGTCTCAAGGGGCTTGCCCCTGCGAGACGCGCATATTACTGATTTCCCCCATACCCGTCAACCACTTTTTATCGCTTTTTTCTAACTTTTTTAATCTTCTATAAAAGCATTGAGTAAGTTGGTTAATATTGCGACAATAACGCCTTTCAAACAATCATTTGAATCTATTTACTACATGACTGCTCAAATTCTTGATGGCAAAGCCATCTCAGCCAAAGTTAAAGACGATTTAGCCTTAAAAGTAAAGGCTCGCCTCGATCAAGGCCTTCGCGCGCCGGGTCTGGCAGTAATACTCGTGGGAGTTGATCCCGCGTCACAGATCTATGTTAACAAGAAAGTAGAGGCTTGTGAAAAGGTTGGCTTCATTTCTCGCAAAATAGTGATGGAAGCTGATACCACACAAGAAGCTTTATTAGAGCAGATCGACCTGTTAAACAATGACCCAGCAATTGATGGTATCCTGGTGCAGTTACCACTACCTGATCACCTCGACTCCAACGTTATTCTGGAACGCATTAAAGCCGATAAAGATGTTGATGGCTTCCACCCATACAATATGGGCCGTTTGGCGCAAAAAATGCCTACTATGCGTCCTTGCACCCCTTACGGTGTGATGGTTATGCTGAAAGAGACTGGCATCGACTTAATTGGTAAAGATGCTGTGGTCGTTGGCGTCTCTAATATTGTCGGTCGTCCGATGGGCTTAGAGCTCTTAATGGAACGCTGCACCGTCACTTATTGCCACAGTAAAACCAAAGACTTAGCGAAGAAAGTCTCGGAAGCAGACATAGTGGTTGTTGGCGTGGGTATTCCAAACATGGTCAAAGGTGACTGGATCAAACCTGGCGCCATCGTCATTGATGTAGGTATTAACCGTCTTGAGACAGGCAAACTGGCTGGTGATGTAGAATATGACGTAGCCAAAGAACGAGCTTCGTGGATTACCCCAGTACCAGGTGGTGTAGGACCTATGACCGTTGCGATGCTAATGAGTAATACGCTATACGCCTGCGAAAACCTGCACGATTAAATATCTGAAAGACTTTTCTGCCGAGCCAGTCCAAAATAATGTGAACTGGCTCACCTTTCATTATCAAAAAACTATTTGAGTTCAATTGGTTGCGATACTCTAGCCTTGCAACAAATACACAACAAAGGGAACTCAAAAAATGTTTGGAACTATCGTTTTAATACTCGCCATTATTGGTGGCCTGCTAGCTGCATCAAGTCTTATCGCCAGCAAATCTCAAGATGCCGGACAAGCTCTGAAGAAAATAGCACCTTACCAAGGTATTATTGGCGTTATCATTCTAGTAATAGGTTTATACTATTTCCTATTCCATAGTCTGGCAAACCTTGGAGCTATGATAAAGTTCACCGGTGGCTTGTTTAACATAATAACTCAAATCTTAATGATTCTTGTCGGTTTTATTCTTTCTTACAGCTTAATTTCTGAAAAGCTCTTATCAAAGAATGAAGCGGCTCAAGAAAAAGGTGCTCAGGCAGCTAAGAAGCTTACAAAGATTCAGATTCCTCTGGGTATAGCGTTAGCCGTTTGTGCTCTATTAGCGCTAATCCTCTAGATTTTATTTTTTTAATTCAGGCGCGTGCCAACGCGCCTGAACGTTATGAAGGGAAATAGAAAAAATATAAGCTGTAAACAACTGTCCAGACACTCCCCCATATAATAATCATCCCTTTTCTTGAGAACTTTAAGTGGGACATTAAAACTAAGCTAATGCCTCTTGCCGTAAAAGCGATTAACACAAACCTCAGTAACCTTGCAGCAATCGAAACACCAATAAACAAAGCGGTCCCAATATCGACACTCGCCGCTTGCACCGCATACGTTTTATAGGGTACCCCCTGTAGCGGTCCCAATATAATCGCAGTAGCTCCGGTATCACCAAGCTGTTTTCCCACACGACTCATCAGCTCGCTATTAATTGCTGGCACCGCTTCAACCCAGTGCCATGCAGTTTCTGCCGCAAAAAAGCCCCAGTAGTACATGATTAGACCGCCGGCAACGGCTCCTGCTAACGCCCATAAAATAAGTCTCATCAAGCGCTCTTTACGCTCTAAAGCAAAATAGCTCAGTAAAACATCAGGCAAAATAAAAAAAAGCGTTGCTTCAGCAAATCCCCAGCCAGCAGCTATACACTTTTTCGTCATCGCTTTCACTATTCATCCCACTTTGGTAACTTGACCGAATCTTGTAAATCGTTAAATCGAGATTTCACATTCTCATAAAAGTTTTTACTGTTTGCTTCATACGTCATGGGCTCGGAAAACACCACATCACAAAAGAAAGGCACAAACAGAGCGTCGCCTTTGGGCAGCGTTTTACCCAGGCCATGCATATAAATCGGGTAAATGGGTACTTTCGGGCATCTCTCAGCCAGCTTGACCACACCATATTTCAGGTCTGTCATTTGCTCAGGTAGCCCTCGCGAACCTTCCGGAAAGAAGATTAGGATCTTGCCACTATCTAATGCCTTAGCACATTGTTCAATCGGGTTAACGCTTTTGTCTTTGCCCTGACGTTCAATCGGCAAAATGCCAATAATATTCAAAGCAAACCATGACATGAACCTATTTTTTAGAAAGTAATCAGCAGCAGCAACCGGCTGAACCTTGTGTAAGATTTTCAGGGGTAACAATGAGATTAAAACCATCGTATCCAGGTGACTATTATGGTTTGCGATTAAAATCGCTGGCCCACCTTTCGGTAAGATGGGCTCATTTTGGTAACGCAAACCAATGATGATCTTAACAACAGGCTTAATAATCACCGCAAAGAATAACCAACGTAGCACATAATTAATGTATTTCATCATTCGCTCCCAGTTTAGAAATAAAAGTAACGCATGACATGGAAAAACAATGGTGCGGTAAAGGTCAGACTATCCAGGCGATCTAAAATACCGCCATGACCGGGGATTAACTGACCAGAGTCTTTAATACCTATGTCTCGTTTAATCGCTGATAGTGAAACATCACCAATAAAGCCTGCAATACCAATACCCAAACCTACTAACAGGCCCTGCCACCAGATCATTGGTGTTAATAGTCCAGCTAAAATCATGGCTAAGATACCGGTAGTCACGACACCACCGATTAAACCTTCACGAGTTTTATTTGGACTAATGGTTGGCGCGATTGGCGTTGTGCCCATCAGCTTACCCCAGACATATTGAGCAACATCATTTAACTGCGTCAGCATCACTAAATAAAGCAACAAGGCAGCACCATCACCTGACATGGTTAAAGATTGATACTCACCTTCGCTGGGTAGCATCACTAAGTACGCCAAATGGCTCAGAGTAAATACCGTTAACATCAATCCCCAGTGAATATTACCCACCGCACGCAGATAGTTTTTTGTTTCTCCAGCCAGCACCATACGGAATGGAATAAACAGGAACGCATAAACCGGGATAAAGATAATAAACATGCCGTACCAACCAGTAGCGATCCAGTAGTATTGCAATGGAATGGTTAAGTAAGCCCAGAATAAAACTCTGCGATCGACTAAGCGAGTCGGGGTCATAGAAAAGTACTCTTTCAGGGCAATAAAGCTGAGCATGGCAAATAACAGAACAGTGACTAATGGCCCCATCAATAGCGCCAGACCAAAGATACCAATCATAATCCACCAGGAATTAATCCGCTGCTTTAGCTCGGTATAATCTTTTTGTTTATTAACTTTGGTCATAACCCAGCTAATAATGCTCGCAATAGATAATCCCGCTAATAAAAACATAAATACCTGTGTAACCGGTCGCATCGTTTCAAAATCAAAAAACATGGTTATTCTCCTTAATATATTCGGTAGTTGCGATTACAGCGCCGCTTTAATGCGATTAATCATGGTGACAAGAGACAAAGCAATTAACGCCACTAATAAGTAATTCATATAGTCAGTGAACATTACCCAAAGCGGTAAAATGATACCTAACAAACCTAAAACAAAGGCACGATCACTCTTCCCCATGGGTCCTTGATATTGGCGCTCTTTCCCGAGCATGGGCGCGATAACACCAACAAACTCAACGATCATTGCCATAAAGATAAAAGCGCCAATCAGCCAAGGCGAAACACCCGGCAAAATAAACAATGGCAACAATAATGCTACGTCAGAAACCACATCGCCGAGCTCATTAAGATAAGCACCTAACTTAGACTTCTGGTTATGCTCCCTTGCCAGCATGCCATCGACAGCATTCAGTGCCATGCGCACAAATAAAACTGCTGGTAACAAGAAAAACCAGCTAACGCTTTGCTGCCACAGTATTAAGGCTCCCGTAGCAACACTCAGCAACACGGCAAAAACAGTGACCTGGTTTGCTGTAACGCCAGCTTTTGCTAAGCCATTGGTCAAGGGACGTAAAAGCTGCTGGAACTTTGGTTTTAGTTGATAAACTGAAATCATAAACTTTCCTTTTGATGTCCTCATTTCGATAGAGCTAAACTTCTCACAAAGACGATCATGTGGCGACCAATTATGCTATAGTCGCCATAAAATACGCCAAGGGTATCGTATAACTATACTTTCCAGCAGGAACAAACGATGAGCCGTCAAACTACGCAGTTAATGGAAACCTTGAAACAGCAGCTACGCAGCCAAAACATCACTTACAAAGAGCTAGCCAACCATTTATCCATGAGTGAGGCCAATGTAAAACGGATGTTTTCGCAAAATAAACTATCTCTGGAACGTTTAGAGACAATTTGCAACCTGCTTCACATGGATATTCTGCAACTGGCACAAAGTGCTCAAAAGCAACAACACCAAATCACCGAATTAACACTGGAGCTTGAGAAGGAGTTAATGAAGGACGAAAAACTTCTACTGGTTGCTCAGCTCTGCCTGTCAGACTGGAAGTTTGATGAAATGCTAAAGAGATACCAGTTCACGGAGCACCAACTCATTCAGTACTTAGCTAAGCTGGATAAGGTCGGTTTCATTGAGCTTTTACCCAACAATCGAATAAGAAAAAGGGTCAGCCCACACTTTAAGTGGCAATCTGATGGCCCAATACGTCGATTCTTTGGTGAGCACATCCAAAGTGAATTCTTTAACTCCCGCTTTGATCAGCCAAATGAAAAGGTCCTATTTATTTCCGGTATGCTCAGTGACGAGTCGAATAAGAATATTCAGGCTTTAATTGAAGAGCTTGGCACTGCTTATCGCCAACAGCTAAGGCAGGACAAAGATTTAACGCTGGATGAAAAGAAAGGAACCAGTTTGGTGGTTGGGTTACGGAACTGGGAGTTATCGGTGTTTAATGATTTGAGGCGGTAGCATGAGTATTTTATATACTTTTCTTGCTTGTCCAAGAAAAGTTATAAAAAGAAAGACACCCCTAGATTGAGATAATATAAATATTACTATCCTCACATTTCAAAAGTCACTTAACGCACCGTGAAATACAGTCCCTCCATGGCCTGAATTTCACTATTTGAATCATCCACGATTCAAATTGCTATGCCTTTCTCAATGTTCAGCTCAATCTAATGGGGATATACTAGGAATGCACTATTCGTGCATTCCATTCAAAACCAACTACCGTCTTCTCCAAGAAGTACCACCGGCACCATCTTCAAGCTCGATATTAAGCTCGTGAAGCTTGTCGCGGATTTCATCAGCCAGGGCCCAGTTTTTATCGGCTCGAGCCTGTAGACGTTCTTGAACCAGTGCATCAATTTCTTCATCTGACACATCACTGTCACCCACACCAGACTTTAAGAACTCTTCTGGATCGTGCTGCAGTAAACTCAATACGCCAGCCAGCTCTTTTAATTTTACAGCAATAGTCGCCGCTTTCGGCATATCATCTGCTTTCAGACGGTTAACCTCTTTCGCCAGATCAAACAATACCGGCATGGCTTCAGGAACATTGAAATCGTCGTCCATTGCTTTGATGAAATCAGCTTGCGCCTTGTCCATGATGTCATAACTGTCATCGGTTGCAGCTGGTAAGTCCACCCCTCTTAATGCGGTATACAAACGCTCAAGACTGGCATCGGCCGACTCCAGGTTAGCCTGGGTGTAACTCAGCTGACTGCGATAATGCCCACTCATCAAGAAGTAGCGCACCGATTCCGAGCGATACTGTTTCAGCACATCACGAATGGTGAAGAAGTTCCCCAGCGACTTGGACATTTTTTCTTTATCGACCTGCACCATGCCTGTATGGATCCAGGTATTGGCAAAGGTGCAGCCGTTGGCGCATTCAGACTGAGCAATTTCATTTTCATGGTGTGGGAACTGTAGGTCAGAACCACCACCGTGAATATCAAAGGTTTCACCTAAGCACTTCTTGCTCATGGCTGAACATTCAATATGCCAGCCCGGGCGCCCTTTGCCCCATGGTGAATCCCAAGAAGGTTCGTTTGGCTTAGCCGCTTTCCACAGGGCGAAATCCATCGGATCTTTTTTCGAATCACGCACATCAATGCGCTCGCCAGCATTTAACTGCGATAAGTCCTGACGACTCAGCTTACCGTAGTCTTTAAATGCAGGGACATGGAAATAGACATCCCCTTCATCCGTTGCGTAGGCTGCGCCCTTTTCTATCAAAGACTCGGTCATGGCGATGATTTCATCCATGGTAGTAGTAGCGCGCGGCTCTACATCCGGGCGCTGTAGACCAATGGCGTCAAAGTCCTGGTACATTTCTTCAATAAACTTATCAGTGATTGCACCGAATTCCTGATTCGTTTCGTTGGCGCGATTAATGATCTTGTCATCAATATCCGTGATATTACGAACGTAAGTTACGTCATAACCGCGAAACTTTAAATAACGATTAATAACGTCAAACGCTGCATAGGTTCGGGCATGCCCAATATGACACAGATCATAGACCGTCACGCCACACACATACATAGACACCTTGCCTTCTTTCAGTGGCTTAAAAGGTTCTTTCTGACGAGTAAGGTTATTATAAATCTGCAACATGGCCGTTTATCTCTATCTCTTAATTAATATCTAAATTCAGACTATTTTTCGCTAAAATCGCATTTTGTTACTAAAATAAGTATCATATGCGCCAAACAGCCTAGCATTGTAACCAGCAACACGCTTTCAGGCTACCTTAAACCAGCGAAATCATTAATTTTGAGGCAAACCCCATGAGCAGCGCTAACCCAACAGTAACGTTTAAAACCAATCACGGCGAGTTCACTTTGGAACTATACCCAGAAAAAGCACCTAAAACCGTGGACAACTTTTTAAGCTACGTTAAAGAAGGTCACTACGACGGTACAATTTTCCACCGTGTGATCCCTAACTTTATGATTCAGGGCGGTGGTTTTACGCCAGAGATGGATCAAAAAGACACGAAAGACCCAATCGCAAACGAAGCCAACAATGGGCTGAGTAATGAAATGGGTACAGTGGCTATGGCACGAACTATGGAGCCTCATTCAGCCTCTTGTCAGTTTTTCATTAACGTAAATGACAATGACTTCTTGAATTTTAAAAGTGAGTCAATGAATGGCTGGGGCTACTGTGTATTCGGTAAAGTTACTGATGGCATGGACGTTGTAGAAGCCATTCGTAATGTGCCAACGGGTAGTTACAGCATGCATCAGGACGTACCGACAGAAACTGTTCTGATTGAGAAAGCTGAAATTAACGGCTAATTATGACATTAGTAATTTCAGATCTACATTTATGTGAAGAGCGCCCGGACCTTACGGCGCTCTTTGAACATTTCATGCGTGAAATCGCGCCACAATCCGATGAGCTTTATGTGCTGGGAGATCTGTACGAAAGCTGGATTGGCGACGATGACGACTCCGAGTTTGTCGAATCCACTATAGAGCTGTTTAAAGCCTACTCGGACAGTGGTAAAAACCTCTATTTCCAGCACGGTAATCGCGATTTCCTTCTGGGCGATGTTTTTGCTGAAAAAACAGGCGGTCAGTTACTGGACGAAGTTCATCCTTATCAGCTTGGCAAGAAACCAGCGATTATGATGCACGGTGACAGTTTGTGCTGGGACGATAAAGAGTATATGCAGTTCCGCCAAATGGTTCGCTCAGAAGAGTGGCAACAACAGCTCCTGTCTCAACCTCTCGCCGTAAGACGAGGTATTGCAGCTGATTTAAGAACGAAGAGCCGCGAGGCTCAGGAAAATAAAGCCAGCGCAATAACCGATGTGCACCCTCAAGCCGTTGAAGAAGTTTTAAAAGAGCATCATGCGCAAATTCTGATTCATGGCCATACTCATAGACCTGCTTTTCATGACCTTGAAATCGACGGAAAACACTGCCAGCGTATTGTTTTAAGCGACTGGGGAGAAAAAGGACATTACCTGACGGTTGACGGTGAAGATATTTCAGAACATTATTTTAAAGCCAGCTAAGTTGCTGGCTATTTTATTGAGACTTTAACAAAAAGGCTTCTCTAAGAAGCGTTCTTCAGCAAATGTGCTTTTCCTGCCCAGCGCTTTATTGCGATCAGGAAAGCGTCCGAATCGAATAATTTGATCGCGATGACACAACGCATGGCTGGTCGAATTGCTGTCTCCCAATTGAACAAACAACTCTACGCTACGCTCTTGTAGCTCCAAACCTTCCGCATGTTCAAACGGTAAATACATAAATTTCCGCTGAACCGTTAATAAGCCTTGGTCAAAATGGTTATCAAGCGCATGTTGTGTTACTTCCCTAGCTTTAGGGTCATTGGCAAATGCTTCAGCTTGGCCACGATAAATGTTACGAGAAAACTGATCCAACAAAATGATTAAGGCTAGCGCCCCACTTTGCGTCTGCATCATCTCATCAAACAGCCCTTCGGCCGCTTGCTTGTTAGCTTCGCCAAAGCGGACTCTAATCTCCTCATCAAACTCAGGATTAGAGTCAAACCATATGTCACGGTTAGCACCCAACTCAGCCGAGTCGGGCGCACCAAACCAGAAGTTAATCACATCCTTGGTTAACTCTTCAAACGCCATAATTGTGGCTCCTAGTCTGCTTGTCGCTTAACAGATGCTTCCTCAGCACCGTCCTGTTTCATCGCTTTTAAAGCAGCCTGCCACATTGGAATCGCCTTAAACGCTGTCACCATGTCGTAATCTAGAGCCACCTGATTCGAATCCATTGGCACATCGCCAGCACGGCTCTGGAACCACTTCATCCAGCCTTTTGAACCCGGCTTATTAAGAACTAAAGCGTCAGAGGGGCCACTGGACAACGGTGGAGCGCTTGCCTGTGGTGGCTGGGTGGTCGACGGTAATAAGAACGACGTCATATTCGGCTGGTTCGTAGTTAGGCTTTTGGGGTTATATTGTGCCGAGCTATGACAACCCAGGCAACCAGCACTGGAAATTCCTACGGGATAATAATGACCACCAGCCCAGGCCGGCGTCACTACGGCTCCATCATTCGGTCCCGATAAGCGCCCATCCCAACCCAACGTTGAACGAGCATACTCAGGTGTATCAAGGTTAATCCAGTTTTCCGTTAATTTTGGATTCACTGTTGCGGGGGGAGTAATGGCCGAGCTAGACGTATTAATCACATCAGGGTTACCGCCCCAGGTAGCTCCTAGCGGCACCATCTTGTCCCAGGCATCTTTACCAGGCGCATCCTTATCATAAATCAACGTTGAGAAGACCCATCCAGTTTCCGGTGCCGCCTGGCTATCCTTAACAATAATATCAAACTGCATCAGATAGATATTGGTCAGGCTTGGATTGTTGACATCACCGGCGGATCCATTGTTGGGGCATTGAGACTTGTCGGGATTATTTCCTGAGCCATTACTTGTATTTAAAGGTGCGTAAATTGGAAGCATCGCAGCGCCTTCCATTGGTGACCAATCGGCACCGCAAGGTGTCACAAACGCAAACTTCACAATCACACTCCCTTCAGCATACTGCGCGCCAGGATTGGTAATGTTTGGCTTATAAGCTTCTTCTAGAGTAGTGCCCCATATGTTTCCAAGAGTAGCTGCCGCCGTGTTGTCATACAGCGTCAGGACATAAGTCGTTAAGTCCAGTTTCTGGTGAGTCAAAGTCCCTGCGGGAAAGCCGGAGCCCACATAAAACCCATGAATCGGTTCACGCTCGGTACCGAGCCAGATGGACTCCCACCAAGGCTCTTCACTGGCGTTCCAATTATCATAGTCATAAATTAATTTACGCATATCCTTCGAGACATAGCTTTTTAATGCCTCGACATATGCCATGGCGTTTTGTTGCGTAATTGGACCGTTATTGGTCACTTTTTTCCAGTCCGGCGATTGCTTTACTGCGGCTTCACTTGGGTAGTCATGACGGAGCTGAAACAGGTTACCGTTGTAAACGTCAGCTGGTGGATTTGGTAGTGCTGAATTTGTAAAGGGGTGGATCGGTGAGTTGGAATCGCTAAAATCCTGTGCGGTTGACGTTAAAAACGGAACTTTTCCTACTAAGTTCTCGTTATCCTGCTGACTTCCTGCAACTGCAGTAGCAGATGATGCCGCCAAAGCCAGCGACACCAACCCCAATATTTGCTTTTTCATAGTTCTCTCCTTCAGTGCTATTGGCTATACCATGGAAGGTACAACGTCTTATTATCACCATCCATAGTCATACCACACTAGCCCATTCGAACTATTGAATACACATTTTTTTCAACAAATCCAACCACTTAAGTCATTATTGCAATCAAAGAAGCCAGCTAACGTCAGTATTGCATTGAATTGGCCGCGTTTTCTCGCTATCACGGAAAACTAAACCAGGCTTGTTACCAATCAATGTTAACTGGTTCTCCACCAACTTTAGAGCTGTTCCCTCTCGCGTACCGACAACATAACGATGTGGATTAGCACGAACGTATTCAAAAATACGCTCAGCACGAGTTTCGCCGTTATGGTTTGGCGGCTGGTAATCGGTGTAATGAGGGTTGATCTGAAAGTTCACCAAAGCCAGTGCTTTAAAACTTCTCGGCTCAACAATTGGCATATCATTAGTAGTACAAATTGTTAATCCAGCTACGTTAGAGCCCGCGCTCCAGCCCATATAAGGCATGCCTTCATCAACCCGTTTCCGGATCGCGTCGACGAGCTCATTATCGTAGAGCTCTTTCAACAGGTGGAATGTATTACCGCCACCGATTGCAATGGCCTCTGCATCTTCCACTGCCTTAACCGGATCATCAAAGCGATGAATCGAAATGACCTTTTTGCCAATGGTCTGGAAAGGCTTATTCACCTTGTCTTCATAGGCATCATACCCCATAGCGAAGCCGGCATACGGGATAAACAACACTTCTTTAATCTTGCTATCTAAAAAGTCATCAATCATCGGCAGGGCATGCTCTAAATACTCGGTTTGCCCTTCACGCGATGAACTCAGTAGTAATAGTTTTTTATCAGACATAAATAACCTTCTTGTTTATACGGGAACGCCCGAATGAAAACGGAACAGAGGGTCCGGAGACTCGATCAGCTCCTGCTCTTTCTGTAAAAAGAAATCAAGTCGCTCATCAATGTCACTGCCCGCATACTGCTTGGCCAAATCGATATAGTCCATAAAGTGGCGCGACTCTGACTTTAATAAAAAGCGATAATACTTGGCTAGCTCGGGATGTGAATCTTTAAGGTAAGGTACTAACGCATGAAAACGCTCACAGGAGCGGGCCTCAATAATGCCTCCAATAATTAGGCCGTCAATAAATCGTTGTGGTTCGTCTTTGGCAACATACTGATGTAAACTCGCTGCGTAACGCGATGGTTTAATTGCCCGATATTTGATGCCCTGTTGCTCGATAAATTCCAGCACCTGCTCAAAATGCAGAACCTCTTCTCGAATGAGCTGCGATAATTTCTTAAGCAAATCAAGTCGCTCCGGGTAACGGAACATCAACTTTACGGCAGTGGCAGCCGCTTTTTTCTCACAATGCGCATGATCGATCAGCAGAGTTTCCAACTCTTCTACCGCATGATCCAACCAGGCTTTTGGAGTTCCACAATACAGGAATTGTTGAATGGGACTAATATCAACGGACTTCTCCGCTACTTTTTCGGCCATGCTTTGATTCAGTCGTTAGCGATAAAGCCGGCCATTATACTCCTTAGAGCCTATATTGTCAGTTACACTACACTTGCGCTACCTGCCGCTTAAGTCGCTGTAACAAATCCTTAGAGTCAGACTTATTTCGATAACGCAGGCTTGTATAGGTTTTTATGGCAGGCGCCACTCGTGCATATAGCTTTGGTGAAGTGCGGCGAGTTATTTTCAGCAACTCTTTAGGCCCCGTCGATGGCTCACAGGGAACCCCTTTCTTTTTCAACCGAGTCAGCAACTTAATATACTGCTTTGCCACGGGGTCCAGTTTTTGCGTCGCTCGCAGCACCCAATAGCCAAAGATTAGACCGGCTAATAAGACAGTAACCAATAAACCGTATCCGAGATAGCGATACTGATTTTTTTCGATACCCAGCTGACGCAACCAACCAAATTGCATATCTTTACTATACCCCATCACCGTATCACTCCAGAAATTTTGGATGGCATCCCAGCGCAAAGCAAGGTCCTGCAAAAAGCCTTGCGGTGGTTCAAACATGGCATCACCCCCAAACTCTTCAAGCCAGCCATCACGCGAGCTGGTTTGTCCCCGCAAGTCCTCCTCGACCCGCGACGGGTGGATCGCTGCGGTCGGATCAACTCGGCGCCAACCTTCACCATCTAACCAGACTTCAGTCCAGGCATGAGCATCCGACTGGCGTATAATGAAATAGTCGCCGTAAGGGTTGTATTCTCCCCCCTGATAACCCGCAACCACACGAGCCGGAATTCCGGCGGCGCGCATGATATAAACAAAGGCACCGGCGTAATGCTCACAGAACCCTTCCTGAGTCTGGAACCAGAAGCCGTCAATGGTATCCTCCTCGATAACCTGCGGCGTTAATGTATAGTGGTATTGATTTTGATGGATGTAGGACAATATCCAACTGACAAATTGCTCATCGCTGCCATGTTCTCTCCGCCGCTCTTCGGCCCACTCTTTGGTTCTCTCATTGGAGTCATCGGGAATCTGTAAATAGATACTCCGCTGATGCTGGCTTAACCCCTGCTGGGAAAAATCAATATTATAAGCCTGAGCCGAATAGGTCAGGCGTTGGGTCACTCGGCGACGTTTCAGCCAGGTGTTATCGCTGAACAAGTAAGCCCCATCAGGAGCCTCCGCTAACTGTTCCAGGCCGAAAATCCAGTTACGGTTATTCGGCTCCATTTGTACACGGTACTGGTAAGTGGCTTCACGAGGCAACCCCAACTCACCACGTAGCGGACTGTGTTCTTCTTTATGCCAGGTAAAGCCATCAAAACGCGCCAAAACCAGACCGCGCCAGTACATTTCACTGTTACTCGGCACCTTGTCCGCAAAGTCGACCCGGAAGGCGATATCATCAAAGGTATGTAGCGCACCGATACTACCCGGTGCCATGGTATCATCAATACCAGAACCCGCCTGACTGTCATTCGGCATGGACCACAGCGGCGTCGAGCTGCGCGGAAATAAGAAGAATAGAATGACCATAATGGGGATGGCCTGGACTAAGGTGATTGCAGAAGCTTTCCCTATCTTCTTTGTTCCTTTAATCCCCTGCGGGCTGTTTAATACCATTAAGCCAATCAGGATCAGAAGCATGGTGATTAGCAGGTAAACGCCCATCCAAATCGCTTCGCTGTAAAAAAACGCCGTCACCACGATAAAGAAGGAAATAAAAAGTACCAGCGAAGCATCACGGTAACTTTTTGCTTCTAACAGTTTAAAGCCATACATCAGGCTGATAAGGCCAATGCCTGCGTCTCTGCCGTTTAAGGTTTTAAACTGGAGGAAAACGCCGCCCACACATAGTAAAACGATCACCAGCAGTATCCACTTAGGGGCCTGTAGCTGATGGTGATTTAAATACCACTTGGTAAGCAACAGTCCTATGGTTGTTGCTGTGATCCAGGACGGCAAATGAAACCACAATGGCAATAAAACCACAGCCTGTATTGCCAGCAACAAAGGAACAACTCCAGGGCGAGAAATTGGTAACTGCTTTACATTCATAACCCGCTCCTACATTAACGCTAGTGCTTCAAGACAACGATGCATATGCTCCATACCCTGCCCCTTATCGATCGTTACGTGCGGCAGACGTAATGCATAAACTTGCTGGCTTTCTTCGGCTTGCAGCACAGCATCGGTTAAATACGAAATGGCGAGCTCTCTATCGTAATGAGCCACACTCTCCCAGCTTAAGCTGTATTGCTCACCAACATGATCTTCAAACTCTTTGCTTAATAAGCCGCGCTCCCTGGCATAGGCTTTCCACATAACTTGTTTGACCGAGTCCCCTGGCTGATAGTCTCTCACGCTGTGAAAATCTTCACTGCCCTCTTCAACGTGATGCCCCTCTTCGATACCTTCTTTACTGGCGATTAAAGGCTCAGGACACGGTATCGGTTTTGGGTATACCAGTAGCTGATAAGGCGAACGCACCCATGACCAGGCTTCAAAAATACCGAAAGGAAAGATGGTGGTGCAAACCATCCGCGGAACCTTCATCCAGCCTCTCTTTGCCGTTACAAGCCTGAGTTCGGTAGAGGCTTGAGAGAGTTCATCAATATCAACATAGTGCACAGATTTTTTACTGAACCCAATGCCAATTCCTGTTCTCATACTTTGTGAGGCGTTCACTAACTGTAACGGCATCACAGCCTCGTCCCCGGCAAAAGCTGCAGCCAGTTTATGACATCGAACTTCGATTCCCTTGAGGTTGCGGAAGGTATAGAAGACCGACAGCAAACCAATCGCCAGCACAATAAAACCGGTCATAAAACCCATATTATTTTGGTAATTGGTCGAAGCCACAAGGATCAGAACCAAAATCAACAACATCAGCCAGCCACAACGTGTCGGCAGAATATAAATATTGTTCTGCTTTAACACCGTTTGGATCTGCCGTGGTGTGCGCTTATCAATCCACAGGCTGACCTTATCCCTTATGGCACTTATCATTAGGCTGGTACAGGAGTCGTTTTCATTAGCTCTTCTATCAACTCCAGCGTTGAAGAAGAGGATGTTTTTACCAGCTGTAGCCTATGACGTGCGGACGCGACGAACACCTGCTGAATATCATCAGGCAGTACATAATCACGTCCATCGACAAAGGCCCAGGCCTTGGCGGCACTGATAATTGATAAGCCAGCTCTTGGTGATAAACCATGAGCAAAATCAGGACTACGGCGGGTGGCCTGAATCAACTCCATAACATACTGCAACAAATGTTCTGTTACAGTCACCTTATCCACTTTACGCTGTAGCTCCAACAAGGTATCTAAATCCAACATCGGCTCAAGCTTAACCATTCTGGTTCGGCCCGACTCTCCCTTCAGTAACACTTTTTCAAGTTCTGGATCCGGGTAGCCTAAATTAATCTTAAACAAAAACCGATCCAGCTGTGACTCAGGCAGAGGGTAAGTCCCTATCTGATGGGTTGGGTTCTGTGTCGCTATGACAAAGAAAGGGGTGGGCAATGGATAAGTCTGCCCTTCCACTGTCACCTGCTTCTCTTCCATCGCCTCCAGCAAAGCACTCTGAGCTTTCGGTGTGGCACGATTAATCTCATCGGCTAATACCAGCTGGGAAAAAACGGGGCCGGGATGGAACTCAAAAGCCGACTTTTCTCTATCAAAAATATTAGCCCCCACAATATCTGCTGGCAATATATCACTCGTGAACTGAATACGCTGAAAGTCCAAACCAAAAACTTTTGCCATAGCCTGCCCCAAGGTCGTCTTCCCCATGCCGGGCAAATCTTCGATCAATAAATGTCCCCGAGCCAATAGACAAACAACGGTCAATTTAACTTGGAGCGGTTTACCAAGAACAACTTTATTTAACTGTTCCAGTACAGGCAAAATTGATGAATTCATACAGTTCCTTGGGTTTGTGAAAAGATTATCATTAATCGTTCAATTCTGAACTTTGATTCAGGGAAAATTCAGTTTACTAAAACCATAATGTACTTGCATTATTTAACAAGAATATTTGAGGAGACGACAATGTCTTTTAAAAAACTATTTATCGCAACATCTATCGCACTATCTTCAAGCTTAGCGATGGCCAACGGCGTAAGCTATGATTATGTTCAGGGTAGCGTCCAGGACTATGACAACTTTGACGGAGTAGAATTTGACGGTTCTATGTCTTTCAATCAAAACTGGTACGGTAGAGCCGAAGTATTAAAAGGCGAAACTGACCACTTTGACCGTGACTCCGATCGCTATCGTATCAATGCAGGTTTCCATACACCAATTAACAACTCTGTTGATTTTGTTGCTGAAGCAGGTTATGAAAACATTGATCAGGACCTTGATGTAGATGACTCAGGTTTCAATGCACTAGCCGGTTTCCGAGGCATGGCAAGCCAAAACATCGAGCTAGGCGGTTACGCCCAATACTCTGACGTCCTGGAGTCAACCGACGTGACTGTAGAAGGTCGTTATCACTTCAACAACAAGTTCTCTGTGGGCGTTGAGATTGGCCATGACGATGAGCTTGAAGATCATATCGGTGCAAATTTCCGTTACAACTTCTAAAAGTTAGTTACGAGAAGGCCGCATTCCGCGGCCTTTTCTTTGTTTCTCAACCTTCAGCTTTGTAGTACACTAAGCGCAATTTTTAAGCAATTTAGTAGCTCGAGAACCATGAAAAAAACTTTAATACTAACCGCTCTAACTCTGGCTCCAATACTATCGGTTCAGGCCAACGATAAGCTGAGTTACGAGTATATTGATTTTGGCTATACTCATAGCGAAGGTGAATTGACGAGTGACAAAGCTGGCTACAAACTCAGTCTCTCCCAAAGCCTTTCCGATAGCTGGTATTTAAAAGCAGGACTTCAATCCCAGTCCGCCGATGTCTGGCCAGACGGCAGTACTGCCGATGTAACTGCTCAGGAGTACTCTTTTGCCATTGGCTTTCATGTACCAACCAGCCGTACTCATGACTTCTTCATGGACGTTGGCTATATTAAGTTTGACGGCACGGATATTATTCCACAATCGACTTACGGTAATGATGATGAAGGTTTAATGACTAATCTCGGTCTTCGAGGCCGCCTCTCTACCAGCTGGGAGTATTCGGTTTTTGCCGGATATAAAGACTATGATTACTCAACCTACGTGAATGAAGCGTTGCATGAAGATTCCAATTCGGCCGTTTATGGTTTCGAAGGCCGTTATTATCTATCACAAAACTGGTCATTTGGGGTTAATGTTTCGGAACAGATAACAGGTTTAACTTCAGGCTTCGATTTTCGCTACAACCTATAACACATAAGGGCTTAGATGCAGCATAAGGGAGCCGTATGTAACCTGACGTAACATGGGCAAAAATACTTTTATTCCCTCAAAACTCTGCTTTTGCAAACCATTTCACACAAATCGGAGGTTCTGTGAGACCTAGAACACAGAACCTTTTCTATTTATTGTTAAAATTTCGGACAGTCTTGGTAAACAAATGCGGAAAGGAAAGGTATCACCATGAAATACGTGCTTGCTGCAATCGCTGGGATAGTAGGCATCAAATTTGCGATGAGCGAACCTGTTATCCTAGAAAATGTTCTTCAGAATAAAGAACTACTAGGGGCTCTGGTATTAACGTTACTCGCGAAACCTTTGCTTAAGAGAATATTTGAGTAGTTATAATCCTCCCTATAGAATTTCTAAGGTGGCTTTAGGCCACCTTTTATTTTGCCTGAACAAAAGTGCGATAATAAAAAAGCCCGGTTAAATCCGGGCTTTTTTATTGATTACTCTTCTCTACGAATGGAAATTTTCACCGTTTTCTTTCATCGTTAACAGAATCTCAGCAGGAGCAAACCTATCGCCATGCTGCTTCTGATAGTACTGCAAACGCTCCACCACTGTTTCTATTCCTAACGAATCCATATAGCGGAGTGGTCCACCATGAAACGGTGGGAAGCCAATACCGAAGATAGCACCAATATCGCCATCTCGTGCGCTACGGATAATTCCTTCATCTAAACAACGAGCCGCTTCGTTGGCCATCAGCAACAAACCACGCTCTGATATTTCCTTAGCATCAACATGCTTATCAGGGCTGACACCCAATACAGAGTAGACACTTTCGTCAACCTCTTTGCCTTTCGACTTGCCGTCGTATTGGTAGAAGCCACGTTTGTTCTTCTTACCTTTTCGGTCATCTTCTTTCAGTTTTTCAAATGCTTTTGGCGTCGCCATACGCTCACCAAATGCATCCTGCAAGATCGGTGCCACTTTAGTCGCAACGTCGATACCAACCTCATCTAATAAAGTGATGGGCCCTACAGGGAAACCGGCTTTAACCATGGCCTTATCCAGTTTTTCGATAGCAACGCCTTCGCTTAATAGGATTCCAGCTTCATTAATATAGGGCGCTAAAATGCGATTCACATAGAAGCCTGCACCGTCATTGACCACAATCGGTGTCTTGCCCTGCGTTTTCGCCAGTTCAACACAGGTCGTAATCACCCAGTCCGCAGTTTTATCCGTGGCGATAATTTCGACCAGCGGCATTTTTTCCACCGGCGAGAAATAGTGCAGACCTACCACCTGTTCCGGACGCTTGGCTGCCTCGGCAATGGTGGTGATCGGAATCGATGATGTATTAGTTGCAAAGATCGTCTTCTCAGAACAGTTCTGCTCCACCTCTTCAACCATCTGATGCTTGAGTTTAATATCCTCAAACACGGCTTCAATCACCATATCGACATGCTTGAAGCCACTGTAGTCGGTTGTCCCGGTTAAATAAGACATGGTGTGGCGGGCAGTAGATGGACTGATAATCCGTTTTTTCATTTTCTTGGCAATCAATGTCCAGGAATAATTCAAAGCACCATTAACACCTTCCGTCCGAACATCTTTGATTCGCACCTGTTTTTTTGCCTTATCGACCGAGACGTAAGCGATCCCGGAGCCCATTAAGCCGCCTCCCAGGACACCAACCTTATTGATAGCAATAGCTTCGGCGTCAGAGTCAATGCCATTGTCCTTTTTCAAATCAGTGGTAGCAAAGAAAACACTGATTAACGCTTTTGCCTCACGCGATACAACCAGCTGTCCAAAGTTTCTCGCTTCAATGGCCAAGCCGGCGGTCATACCTTGAGCCATCCCCTTCTCTACACACTCAATAATCTTCTTCGGTGCTGGATAATTACCCTTGGTCTTCTTCTGAACCGTCTTTCGAGCCTGATCAAAAATAATATTGCGACCCAGTGGGTTGGTTTCCAACAACAGCTTTTGTATTCCTTTTACTGAAAAATAACTGCTGACGGGCGTTTTCTTTTCTTTACCTTTCCTTAGGTCATTAACGCACTTCCTGGCAGCTTTCATCAGGTTCGCCTGTGGCACGACTTCATCCACTAATCCCAGCTTCCTGGCCTGTTTGGGGAATAACTGTTTCCCCGTCAACATCATATCCAGTGAAGGCGCAATGCCGACTAATCGTGGTAGACGCTGAGTTCCACCACCACCCGGTAGCACACCAAGTTGCACTTCTGGCAACCCCAGTTTGGTCTTAGGGCTATCCGTAATGACGCGTCCGCTACAAGCCAATGCCAATTCCAGACCACCACCAAGGCAAGCCCCGTGAATAGCCGCAACCACAGGTTTGTTCAGTTGCTCCAGTGCGTTAAAAAAACGATGTCCTGAAGATGATAACTGCTCAGCGTCTTCGGCAGTATCAACTTTACCAAACATGGTGATATCGGCACCGGCGATAAAGCTGCCCTCTTTGCCGCTTTTAATGATCAACCCCTTAATCGAGCTATCCGTTTTGATTTGTTCAATCACAGGTTGTAGCTCTTCGATGAACTCCATCTTCAAGACGTTTTGCGACTCGCCCGGCAAATCTATCGAAATTACAGCAATGCCATCGTCCTGTTGTTCAAACGTAAAGAATGTATTATCCGACATTATTCAACCTCCAAAATCATCGCTGCACCCAGACCGCCTGCTGCACATGCTGTCGTTAATCCCAGACCGCCGCCGCGTCGTTTTAATTCGTTTAATGTTTGCGTAATCATGCGCGCGCCGGTTGCGGCGAACGGATGACCATAAGCAAGGGAGCCGCCCAGCACGTTAAATTTGTCCATATCAATCTCGCCAATTTTGGTGCGCTGCCCCAGATGTTCTTTGGCGAATTTGGTTGAACCAAAGGCCTGGATATTCGAGATGGTCTGCGCGGCAAAAGCCTCATGCATATCGATCAAGTCCAGATCGCTTAGTTTCAGCTTGGCTTTTTTCAGCGCCTTTGGCGTGGCGTAGGAAGGCCCCATCAGCATATCGTGATCGGCTTCGATCGCAGCAAAAGCATAACTTTTAATATAGCCTAACGGTTCATAGCCCAGGGCCTTGGCCTGAGACTCCTTCATCAACACAACGGCCGCCGCACCGTCACTTAGCGGTGTCGAGTTTGCCGCAGTCAAGGTACCGTATTTTTTATCGAATGCCGGACGTAGCTTAGCGTAGCCATCAAGCGTTGAATCAAAGCGCACTATATTGTCCTGGTGTAACGGATCTTTAGTATAAGGTTCGGCATAAGCCGTCATAACTTCACCATCCAGTTTCCCTTCCTCCCAGGCTTGAGCCGCCAATGTGTGGGAACGATGAGCCAGCTCATCCTGCTCCTGACGGGTGATACCACGATCTCGCGCCATCTGCTCAGCATTTTGCCCCATGGTCAGCCCGGTGGAATATTCTTTAATGGCAGGAGGCACCGGCAATAAATCTTTGAAACGCAACTTCTTCAATATCGACAATTTCTGGCCCATGGTTCTGGCTTTCTGCAAATCAACCAAAGCCAAAGACAGCTTTTTACTGACTCCAATGGGTACGACCGATGAGGAATCAGCACCACCGGCAATACCGACCGAAACGTCACCCACCATAATGGACTCAGCCAGGCAGGCAACACTCTGGAAACTGGTAGCGCAAGCACGTGATACGGAAAAAGCGTCGGTATGCACATCCATCGGCGTACCCAATACAATTTCACGAGCGATGTTCGGTGCTTCCGGCAAAACGACTACCTGTCCAAAAACCACGCGCTCAATCAACTTAGGTTCAAGCTCCGTTTTCTGCATTAGTTCGTTAACCACCATTTTGCCTAACTCAATAGCGTTAATCCCCCTGAAATGGGTCGCCTGCTTGGCAAATGGGGTTCTGAGTCCGGACACAATAGCAACACGGTCCTCTTTCTTGGAGCGGGTTGTCTTCTTTGTGGTGTTTTCGCTCATGATGTCTCCTAATAAAGTGTTCTCACCTGATTCTACCGAAACACCGCAGGATTTCAAACGAATGTTTGAATCAGATATATAAGCACGAAGGCCCCAATCGTCCTGTATTAACAAATAGTTGCAACTTTTTATGGTTTTTTGATACAAAACAGCCTGCAGATGCTTTACATTAACTCAGTTCACTATTTCCCATGCTGACTGGGTATAAACACATTTTACGTGCAGAAAGGCAATTCATGAGTACAAAAGAACAATTTATCCAGCTTGATGAATTTTTAAAATCCCGCATTATTGGTCAGGAGAGTCTGGTTCACCGAATGATCATCGCCCTGCTCGCTGATGGCCACATACTGGTAGAAGGCGCGCCAGGCTTAGCCAAAACCCGAGCCATCAAAGAGCTATCCACGGCGATGGAAGGAACCTTCCACCGTGTTCAGTTTACTCCAGACTTATTGCCTGCAGACTTAACCGGAACAGAAATCTATCGTCCTCAGGATGGTAGCTTCCACTTCCAGAAAGGGCCTCTGTTCCATAACCTTATCCTTGCCGATGAGATTAACCGGGCTCCCGCCAAGGTCCAGTCGGCTTTACTCGAAGCCATGGCAGAAAGGCAGATAACCGTGGGCAGAGACAGCTTTCCCTTACCAGACTTTTTCCTGGTCATGGCCACGCAAAATCCCATCGAGCAGGAAGGCACTTATCCATTGCCGGAAGCTCAACTTGATCGCTTCTTAATGCACGTCGAAGTGGATTACCCTGATCATGCAGCTGAAGCGCAAATTCTTACCGTTAATCGGCAGGAAGCCTTATCAGGCGAAACCCCAACAATGCTAACCATTAGTCAGAAGGAACTGTTTGCCGCGCGTAAGGAAGTGCTTGCCGTCCATATGGCGGAAGAAGTTGAGCAATACCTGATTCAGCTCATCATTGCGACTCGTGCACCGGAGCAGCACGCAGCAGAGCTAGCACACTATATCGAGTATGGCGCCAGTCCACGTGCTACCATTGCCCTGGATCGTTGCGCCCGCGCTTACGCCTGGCTGGATAACCGAGACTATGTTACTCCCGGCGATGTCCAGGCTATCCTCGGCGAAATTTTACGCCACCGCATTATCCTGAGCTATCAGGCAGAAGCCGAAGGCGTGACCACTAACGACGTCATCAATAAGCTTATCGAACTGATTCCTACGCCTTAACGGCAGTTAATCACATGACCGAACACAACGTTACAGCACAACAGGCCAGACAGCACAGCATCGAACTTAGCCTCGAGCAGCTGATCGCCTGTCAGTACTGGGCTAAAGAGTCGATCCCATTACCACATAAGAAGACACGAGCCCACCTGGTCGGGGGTCATCTGTCACCGTTTAAAGGGCGCGGTATGGAGTTTGCCGAGGTCAGACAATACCAGCCCGGTGATGATATTCGCACCATTGACTGGCGCGTGACGGCTCGTACCGGCAAAGTCCATACCAAAGTTTTTCAGGAAGAACGTGAACGCCCGGTATATATTGTGACCGATTTGCAGGACACCATGTTCTTTGGCTCAAAAAACCGCTTCAAATCCACGCTGGCCTGCTTACAGTCGGCACGGGCTTTTTGGGCTGCATTTAACAGCGGCAACCGCGTAGCAGGCTTATTCAGTACCGCTAACAAGCATATTGAGTTAAAACCTTCCAACCGCCGCCAGAATGGTCTACGCCTACTGCAACACCTGATGGAGTTACACAACCAGCGTTTAAGACAGGTTTATAGCGATAACGACGCTTACCAGATTAACCAATCCTCGTTGAGTGATACCTTGCTGCGCCTAAGGCACCTGGTCAAAGGCGGCAGCCTGATTTATATTTTTAGCGACTTTATGAATCTCAATCCGGAATGTCAGCAGCACCTGACCTACTTGGCACAACATAATGATATTTATGGCGTAATGATTTACGATCCACTGGAGTCGAAGATACCAGTTCCCGGTCAATATACTTTGACCGACGGCTTACAGCATGTACACATTGACGCTACCAACACCCGTGACATGCAGCGTCATGAAGCACACTTTCAACAGAAAGTAGTGTCGATTCAGCAGCAGTTTACGCAGACCCAGTCGACCTTTACCTGGTGTTCAACGGCAGATTCTATGACAGATTTAGCCTTGGATCCCAGCATAAGCCATGTCAACCAGCGGAACCGGGTGCAAGTATAAATCATGAATAATGCAGCAACTAACTCAAAGCAACAAACACAATTACTTGAACAGTTACGGGATGTTCATGCACCCGCAACTGTCGACTGGTGGCCACTGGCCCCCGGCTGGTGGGTTATTATCGGCTTGGTCATCTTGCTTGCCGTATTATTTGCTATAAAGCTATACTTGAAAAAACGCTACTATCGTTACTCTCGTCTGGCCATTGCCGAGCTCGAACAACTCAAAACGAGTCACGAGCCACGCTGGTTGGCCAAAGCACAAAATATCATGCGCCGTGTCAGCCTATGTTACCTGCCACCACAAGACATTAAACAACTGGCCCAAACGGAATGGCAGGAACTACTACGAGCAACCAATAACAGAAGCTTAAGTGAGCAGACACTCGAAGCATTTGTCGACTTGCCATATAAGCCAGCAAGAGCCTCATCTGATCTCAACCGGGTGCAAGTCCTGAATGAAGTCATTGACTGGACATCACAACTGCCAGTACAGAGTAAACGCTGGCCGTTGGATACTGGAGAAAACGACGATGTTTGAATTTCAGTGGCCCTGGCTTTTATTGCTACTTCCTTTGCCGTTAATCGTCTGGTGGTTTGAAGAACGCAAACAGCGTCAGCAAGCGCTCAAAGCTCCCCTGTTTCTGTATTGGAAAGTCCAGCATCAGCAAGGCAATAAGCGTAAAAGCCATTTCCCCTGGTATAATTTCATTCTGTGGTTACTGCTTATCATTGCCGTTGCTCGCCCCACCTGGGTCGGAGACTCGGTGGCTTTGCCCAGCAGCGGTCGTGACTTAATGGTCAGTGTTGATATTTCCGGCTCTATGGAAATGGAAGATATGATGCTTCAAAACCGGCAGGTCAACCGCCTGGCCGCCGTAAAAGCCTTAATGACCGACTTTATTAAACGTCGTGGTGGCGATCGCCTCGGACTGATTCTGTTTGGTGAGCAGGCTTATCTACAAACACCATTGACGTTTGATCTTAAAACGGTTCAGCTGATGTTGGATGAAACCGAAATTGGCCTGGCGGGTTCATCGCGTACGGCCATTGGCGACAGCATCGGTTTAGCGGTCAAACGCTTAAAAGATCGGGATGCTGATAACCGTGTTCTCATCCTCCTCACTGACGGTCAGAACAATACGGGAGTGCTTAATCCGGTTCAAGCTGCCGAACTGGCCGAACACGCCGGTATTACTATCTATACCATTGGCGTCGGTGCCGATAAAATGGTGGTACGTAACAGCTTCTTTGGTAACCGTACCGTTAACCCGTCCAAGGAACTAGATGAAGAAACGTTAATGGCTGTAGCAAAGAAAACGGGAGGTCAATACTTTCGGGCCAGAAATACGCAGGAGCTAGAGCAAATTTATGGCAAGCTGGACGAGCTGGAGCCTGTCGAAGATATAGACCAGAGTTACCGCCCCAGCAAGGCTTTGTTTTATATTCCTTTGTTCTTCGCCATCGTGCTCAGCTTTATTCGGGTACTCTACAGCGTGCTTGTTTCTCGCTCCAGCAAAGCCCGCTCAAGTAGTGAGGTAGAGCATGCCTGATTTGAGTTTATTCCACTTTATACGCCCCTGGGCATTATTATTGATAGTACCGGCGTTGCTACTGTTTTGGTTTTATCGCAAGCACGCCAGCTCGCAGGAAGGTTGGGCAGCACTCATCGATCAACATTTGTTGAGCTGGCTGGTCCCCCACTCCGAACAGGGTAGGCACCAGAAGTATTTACCGCGATTACTATTAACCTTCTGGATTATCGCAGCCATAGCATTAGCCGGGCCAACCTGGAAAAAGACACCACAACCGGTTTTCTCCAGCAAAGCCACCCAGGTAATACTATTGGATCTATCACTATCGATGGACAGCGATGATATCAAACCATCGCGTCTGGAGCGTGCTAAGTTTAAAATCAAAGATTACCTTAAGCTGCATAACGAAGGATTAACCGGTTTAGTCGTTTATGCCGGTGACGGCTTTATACTAAGCCCCTTGACCAGCGACAAAGACACCATTGAGAATCTACTGGGAGCCTTGTCAACCAAGATCATGCCTCTCCTTGGCAGCCGTCCCGAGCGTGGCTTTAAAAAAGCCATAGAACTACTGGATAACAGTGGCCTGGCTCAAGGTAAGATTCTGTGGTTTACCGACGGCGCAGAGAGTGAAAGTCTGGAAGCGATCGAAGATCAAATCGAAGATACGCCATACCAACTGAATATTCTCGCCATTGGAACCGAGGATGGTGCGCCCATAAAACTATCGGAAGAAGAAGGCTTTTTAAAGGACAATCGCGGCAACATTGTTATCCCGCAAATGAACTATGCTCAACTGGCATCATTCGCAGAAAAGACCAATGCAGTACTAACCTCTGTAACCGTTGATAATCAGGATGTAAAACTCTTTGTACAGGCTTCTAATATCGCAACAGCAGATAATGCCGACGTTGACAACAAGTTTGTCGATGACTGGTTTGATTTAGGCTACTGGCTCGTTCTATTTCTGTTACCGCTAGTGTTATTAAGCTTCAAGCATCGCACCTTGTTGGGCTGTATCTGTCTGCTGAGTTTGTGCTCGGTGCTGTCACCTCAAGCTAAAGCCGACGCTATTGAAAACTTTTTCCTGAATTCGGATCAGCAAGGTAAGAAATTATTGGATGAGCAGGCATATTCCGAAGCTTATAGCACCTTTAACGATCCTCGCTGGAAAGCCCTGTCCGCCTACCGCATGGGCAGCTACGATGCGTCCAATAACCTTTTAGAAAAGATTCCGCAGGAAACTCTGACAGCGGATGACTTTTATAACCAAGGTAATGCACTAGCGCTTAATGGACAGTATGATAAAGCGATTGAGGCATATGAACAGGCACTAGCACAACAGCCGGAGCATGAGGATGCCCGATACAATAAAAAGGTGGTAGAAAAATTAAAGCAACAGCAGGAGCAGCAGCAACAAAACCAGCAGGAGCAAGATAAGCAGGGAGACTCAGACAGAGAGCAGCAGCAACAGGATAAACAAAGCTCTGAACAGCAGTCAGAACAAGAGTCTCAGGAACAACAACAAGAACAGCAGCAACAGACTCAACAGGAGCAGCAGGAACAAAAGCAACAACCCGAGCTGACCGAGCAAGAGCTTGAAGAGCAGTTCAAAGAGGAAGAGAAAGATCAAGAAATGGAACAGTGGTTACGACGTCTACCGGATGATCCCGGCGGCCTGTTGCGGCGTAAAATGTACCGTGAATATCAGCGTCGTGGACACAGGCAGCAAGTTGAAAAAAGTTGGTAAATAACAATGATGGCTCAAAATATACGGTTAAACATTTTTGCTAAGTTTCTACTATTAGCTTTATCTCTACTCCTGACGGCTACGGCTTCAGCTAAGATCACCTTGTCTTTAGATCGAACTGATATTCACGAGCATGAAACCTTTCACCTCAGAGTTCAGGTCGAAGAGTCAAACACCTTAAGGCAGGGCGCCACAGAAAACTTTATTCCCGATGAAATCACCATTCGTAGCCGACAGGAATATAACAGCAGCGTTATCGTTAACGGTCAATATAATTCACAGCGTGGCTGGGATTTTGAGCTACTGGCGGAAAAAGCTGGCACCTATACTATACCCGCGCTATCTATCGGTAATGAGCGCTCACAACCTTTTACCATCCGCATTTTACCGCAAAAGGACGACTTATCGGATACTAAAAACGCAAAAATAAAGCTGCGTGCCACTATCAGTGACGAAGAAGTCTATGTGCAACAACAGCTTATTTTTACCGTTCGTATTTACCGCTCAGTAGTGGCCCGTAATCAAAAAATCACCCCCATTCGCGTTAGTAATGCACTGGTAGAACAGCTTGGTGATAATTCCAGTTTCGATGTGGTTAAAGATGGTAATAACTTCCAGGTGGTAGAACAACGTTACGCCATTTTCCCTCAACAAAGTGGTGACATGGTCATTGAGCCTCTAACCTATAGCGCCACCATATTGGAAGACAACAACAGTCGTTCTCCCTGGCAACGCTCCCAATTAAAACCAGTCAGTTTAAGCACGCAAAAATACACCATTTCAGTAAAACCTAAACCACAAAATGCAGTCGAACCCTGGTTACCAGCCAAGAACCTAGAGCTGGAAGCAAGCTGGCAACCGGCCAACCAGACATTCAGAGTGGGTGAACCCGCAAACCTTGACTTAATCATCAAAGGTACCGGTCTGCTTAAAACACAACTGCCTCCGTTAACCTTCCCCGAACAGGAAGGCATCACCATTTACCGCGATACACCACAGTATCGTCAACGCTTTAACCGTTTTGGCGTTAATAGCTACCATTTTGAAAAAATTGCCGTTATCCCAAGCCTGTCTGGCGAAGTCACAATCCCAGAGTTAACGATCCCCTGGTGGAATGTGGACACCGATCAGCAGGAATATGCGACCTTGCCGGCAATGACTTTTCGGGTAAACCCAAGCAATAAGCAGCTTAGCCAGAACAATCAACAAACGGTTATTCCCGACTCACAGCAAGTGGGGAGCATCGACAGCTCTGAGCTGTCCAGTGATCAGACGCAGCAAACAGACTCCTCTGCATCTCAAAAGAATTACTGGATGTATATCAGCCTCTCTCTAGCCGCTCTCTGGTTGCTCACGCTATTCGTCTGGTTTAAACAAAGACAACGCCGACACAGTCATACGATAGCTACGGGAGAATCCCAGGTAAGGTCGCCGGTAGCTCCCAGCACCCTAAAAAGAGCGACCTCGATGGCTAATAACAATGATGCCCGTGCCACCTCAAAGGCCCTGCTAAACTGGGTGGAACAGCAGGCGTCACTACAACATATCCATAATCTCAACCAGCTTATTGATTACTGCCAGCAGCACCAGCTGGACAAGCTTGCTCAAGAGTTAAAAGCTCTACAGAAGAACCTGTATGCTGGCCCAGATACCTCCAAACCGTGGCAAGGAAGCGAACTCGCACGTCTGCTTCCTCAGCTCACAACGGACTTTAAACGAAAAGGCACAGCAGCATTACCCGGCCTCTATGATTAAAGCCGACTAAATTGGCAGAAGAGTAACGGGTTGGTACAATGCCCGTCCTTAACGATTCAGATAAACAATGAGTAGGACATACTATGGATTTCGCACAAACCAAAGCCCTTATCAGTGGCGGTGCTTCTGGCCTCGGTCTGGCAACAGCAAAACATATTATTGCTCAAGGCGGTAAAGTAGCTCTATTAGATATCAATCAGGAACAAGGCGATGCTGCCGCGAAAGAGTTGGGTGATAATGCCATCTTTATCACCACCGACATCAGTCAGGAACAACAGGTTGAGGCAGCTGCAGACAAAGCAGCCGAGTTCATGGGTGGTATTAATCTTGCCGTTGGTTGTGCCGGCATTCTTGGAGCAGGCCTGATTCATAGCAAAAAGGGCCCCATGCCTGCTGATTATTTCCAAAAAGTCGTGGATATTAATCTGGTTGGTAGCTTTCTGCTGACGCGTGCCGCTTCGCGACACATGCAGGAAAATGAAGAAGTGAACGGTGAACGCGGAGTCATTATCCATACGGCATCCATCGCAGCCTATGAAGGTCAAGTCGGTCAAACAGCCTACTCAGCAACCAAGTCTGCCATAACAGGCATGGTATTACCCTTAGCTCGAGAATTTGCCCGTATCAAGGTGCGAGTAATGGCTGTTGCGCCAGGCGTCTTTGAAACTCCAATGATGGAAAAAATCACGCCGGAAGTTTGCGAAGAAATTGCCGCCGGTATTCCTAACCCATCCCGTTTCGGTAAGCCACAAGAATACGCGGAGCTAGTTCAGCATATTGCTGAAAATGCCTACCTTAATGGCACGACAATTCGTCTGGACGCTGCAGCTCGTTTACAGTAACCCTGACAAAGGGCACTGTTTAGCTGTTTATAAAAAGCGCCAGATATTATTGTTTGGTGCTTTTTTTCACCATATTCAAAAAAGAACGGTCCTGACCACGCTCTGCCGCGACCAGCTCCACACGATCTCTTTGCTGCTCTTTCCAGTAAGCTTCGAATACTTCGGTGTATTCTTTTGATTGCTTCATCTCTTCAGGCACTACTAATACACACATTGTCGACTCCAAAAATCAGTTATGAAATATTTTATGGGTCTAGTAGAACAAAGGAATCTGAAGTTTCAATGAATCAATTATGGCGAATTATGGCAATTATGGCTTTTTGCTTCCTTTTGTTCGTGGCTACCTTTAAATCAGTCAGTTAGCTCGCTTGGGCACTCCTTATAAAAAAGCATCGCTTACCAAAACCCTCGTTCCCACTTATCGACACGATCAAGAAAGCCGGGGCAAAAGTGCTCCCGGTACTGTCGTCCGGTCAACAGGCTGTAAGCATGTGGAATTGCCCGCATTTCACAGCCTGGAGTGGCGATTAACGCTGCAAGGATAAAGGAAATACCCAGGTGGACAAAAACGTAAAGTAGCCAAAGCAGACTAAAACCATTTAACACTAGCGTGACCGCGCTCAGTTCGCTTAAGGAGTTTACCCCTAAGAGAGTTATAGTAATCCCTAGAACGACCGCTTGAGGCCAGCGCTTTGTATTTAAGCCCATACCGATATTAAAAACCGGAGGGAGCAGAATAAAACCAGGAGCAATGGCAACCAGATGCTATTTCTCGAAAATAGACTTTTTCCCATTAGTAAGTCATCACTGACCTAAACAAGCTGCCATACCAAGTGTAGACAGGCAATACCTAGCAGCAGCCTCAGTATTCTGCCCATAATTTTAGGCGGAAGTAACGCCCCCTGATTTTCAAAATGCGTCTTAAACTTGCTCATAGACTTCCCATATCGCCAACGCTAAAAGGGCTTAAGGAAGCTGCTATAGGCAAACGAACATAGCCCTGCTTCCTTTCTTCACTATAACAAAGCAAGTTAGGCAAAGCACATGGAGTCCCATGTGCTTATAGAGCACTTATTTGACGAGCCTATGGCTACGTTGGACCAGAATCTGCAGCTCCCTCAGGGCTACCGAAAACTTAGCAAACTCATGCGTACTGCTTTGCTTGAAATCAGTGACCATTTCTCGCCAACGAGATAACACATCATCATGATCTGCCAGGAAGTGCTTGATCCGCGTCTCAGGTGATTTGTACTTGGCTGTCAGCGGCAACACGGCTTCAATCAGATTACGCTGTTGGAAATCCAATTCTTCACGGAAAGCGGCTCTGGCAAAGGCTTGCCAGTGGTTACTGACAGGTTGCGCAATAATCTGGTTGAGGAACCAGTGCAACTCAACCTTGGCACCCAGCTTATAGTAGACTTCTGCAACCGTTAGGATGGGTAGATCGTACTGCACCGCCAGCTCAATGATATCCATCGCTGAGAACATAGTACTCAAATAACTAACTTGCTTCGCCAGCTTCTGAGGCACGCCTTGCTCAACCAGTTCTTTAATTTCCTTATCAATGCCTTCGGCTTCTTTTGCTTCGAGCGTTTTATGCACATTTTTCTGTAACTCAGCAACGCCTTTTCTGAAGTAATTAACCACCTCTTCAATGGTCTGGTCTTTACTGCGATTACGCACAAACCAGCGGGTTGCACGGCGCACAATGCGACGGGCCTGGAACATCATCTTGGTCTGGATGCTCGCCGGAACAACGTTATCCAGCGCTTCGATACTCTCGAAAAGCCCCTTCAAATCAAAGGTTTCCTTAGCCATAACGTAGCACTGGGCCACCTCACCAATATTGGCACCAACTTCATCAATAACCCGGAAGGCAAAATTCGTGCCCATGAGATTAACCATCTCGTTGGCGAGACTCATGGCAATAATTTCATCCTTCAGCGGATGCTTCAACATGTTATCGACATACTTGTTGCGCAATGGCTTAGGGAAGTACTCTAGTAAGTAACTCTCAAAATAAGAATTTTCGGTTACTTCAGGAATACAGAGAGAATCCTTTAATTCTATCTTGCCGTAGGCTAATAAAACCGCCAGTTCGGCTCGAGTCAAACCACGACCATTCGCTTCGCGCTCAAGCAACTCCTCATCCGACGGCAAAAATTCCAGCTTACGATCCAGATTGACCCTTCTTTCCAGTCCGTGGATAAAACGCATATGCTCTTTCACCATCGCCGGAGCACGTGATTCAGTAATGCTAATAGACTGGGTCTGACGATAATTATCCTGAATCACAATATCCGATACTTCATCAGTCATTCGTGCCAGTAAGTTATTACGGCGTTTCACCGTTAGGCCTTCGTCACTCACAATGCCATTTAGCAGAATTTTGATGTTAACTTCATTGTCCGAGCAGTTCACACCACCCGCATTATCAATAAAATCAGCATTGGCTCGACCACCGTGCTGCATATACTCGATACGCCCCAACTGGGTACAGCCCAGGTTTCCACCCTCTCCGACAACTTTGACCTGCATGTCCTTACCATCAACACGCAGACTGTCATTTGCTTTATCGCCAACCTGCTGGTGAGTTTCCTGACTGGACTTAACATAGGTACCAATCCCGCCATTCCAGAACAGATCAGCCTTCATTTTTAAGGCAGCATGGATAAACTCGGTTGGCGACAGGCTCTTCACCTTAACGCCCAACATCTCCTGGATCTCAGGGGTCAGTTCGATCTTTTTTGCACTCCGCTCAAAAATACCACCGCCCTTTGAGATTAAATCCGCGTTATAATCATTCCAGCCGGAACGTGGCAAGTTAAATAAACGCTCACGTTCTTGATAACTGGATGCAGCATCAGGGTTTGGATCGACGAAGATATGCATATGGTTAAACGCTACCTGTAGCCGAATATGCTTCGACAACAGCATGCCATTACCGAAAACGTCACCTGACATGTCACCACAGGCCACCACGGTAAAGTCTTCATTCTGACAATCGACGCCCATTTCACGGAAATGTTGCTTTACCGACTCCCAGGCACCTTTAGCCGTAATGCCCATCACTTTATGGTCATAACCATTGCTACCGCCTGAAGCAAAAGCATCACCCAGCCAGTGGCCATATTCTTCAGAAATGCCGTTGGCGATATCCGAGAAGGTCGCGGTCCCTTTATCCGCCGCCACCACCAGATAGGCGTCAGCCTCATCATGTACCACCACGTCACGCGGGTGTACCAGCTTATCGTTGACATAATTGTCGGTAATATCCAGCAAGGCTCGGATGAACGTTTTATAACACTCGACACCTTCAGCAAAGAAGGCTTCTCTGCCACCACTGGTTGGTAACTGCTTACAAACAAAGCCACCTTTGGCTCCAACCGGGACAATGACCGAGTTTTTAACCTGTTGCGCTTTGACCAGTCCCAGGATCTCTGTACGGAAATCCTCACGACGATCTGACCAGCGTAAACCGCCTCGGGCGACTTTGCCGCCACGCAAATGAACACCTTCGACACGCGGTGAATAAACAAAAATCTCATACATTAAGACTGGCTTTGGCATCTCAGTAATAATGCTTGGATTCAGTTTAAAGGAAATATACGGCTTGTCCTTGCCTTGTTCGTCAGCCTGGAAGAAGTTCGTACGTAACGTTGCTTCAATTAATTCAACATACTTGTTAATAATCTTATCCTGATCAAGGCTTTTAACATCTTGTACAGCTTTCAATAATTGACTTTTTTTCAAAGCATAACGACGCTGACTGTACTCATCATGAGGATTAAACTTGAGCTCAAATAATTCGACTAAACCAGTGGCGATTTCTGGGTATTGCACCAGCGTTTGCTCAATATATACCTGACTAAAGGTAAAGTTGATTTGCCACATGTACTTAGCGTAGGCACGCAGCATAGCGACCTGCCGCCAATCAAGGCCAGCAGCTAAAATTAAGCGATTAAAGCCATCGTTCTCGGCCTGCTTATACCAGGCCTTGGCAAATGCTTTGTGGAAACTATCACGAACCGTGTCCACATCAATTTCAGCAGCATCATAGCGCACATCGAAATCAAGAATACGATAGTCACCAAGCAGTTCTGACGAAACTTCATAAGGCGTTTCATCGATCACCGTCAGCCCCATGTTCTCCAGCATTGGCATGACGGCTGATAATGGTAACGGCGTGTCTTTATGATAGAGCTTAAAGCGCAAGGATTTATCTTCACCGGAGCGGTATAAGAACATACCGAGCGGCCAGTCATCGCTTAAGTCTTCGATATTATCGATGTCCACCATGGCTGAATCGACACTTTGCTGATTCTGGAAACTTGGTGGAAAGGCTTCACGATATTTCTTCAGTAATAATGCAGCTTTTTCTCCAGAGCAACGTTTATTGATTTCGTCACTCAGTACTTCTTCCCAACTTAGTGCCGCACGCTCCAGTCTGGCTTGAAGCTCATCTAGATCATAGGTAATTGACTCTGTATTCTCTACCGGCACACGGTAGTGAGTTCGAACCAGATTCGACTCAGAAAAATAGGTTGTAAACTCAATTTCGCCTTTACTACTAAAGGTTTCGGAGAGAATGTCCGTCATTTTCAGACGAATACGTGTATTGTAAGTATCTCTCGGAACAAAAGTTAGCACGGAAAAATAACGACCGAAAGGATCGCGGCGAACAAAAGCTCTAACCTGACGTCGCTCCTGAATATGCAGAATACCCATAACGATATCCAACAGCTTCAAGGTTGGGATCTGGAATAACTCATCTCGAGGATAAGTTTCCAGAATATTTTTTAGCGCCTTATAGTCGTGGCCGCCGGGTTTCAACTTAGACTCGGTCAGAACATTATTAATCTTTTTACGCAATACCGGGATCAGCTGTGGATCCATGTTATAGGCAGCAGATGTGAATAAACCAAAGAAGCGGTGCTCACCGATAACCTCGCCTTTATCGTTAAAGCGTTTAACGCCGATATAATCAATATGGCTGGAGCGGTGAACCGTCGATAAGCTACTGGTTTTCGTCAACACTAGAATATGCTCGGTTGACAGGGCCAACTTTTTAGCACCTTTCGGAGAGCGTGATAAGTGATACTCAGAATACTTACGTTCATCAGAAAGAATCCCGAGACCAGAGCCCTTCACCGATTTAAGGTGGAGCTCATCCCCTTCGCCTAACAAGTCATAAGTTCTCGCGCCCATGAAGACAAAGTGGTTTTCCTTAACCCAGCGTAAAAAATCAACGGCTTCTTCAATACGGTCCTGCCTTAATGGCGGTGGATCGGATTCAAGCTCAGTGACAATCCCCCCCATCTTATCCCGCATCGGCTTCCAGTCCGAAACCGTCGAGCGGACATCGTGTAAAACCCTGACGAGATCCTCCTCAACAGTTTTCATCACCTTTGGATCAATGATGCGATCCACTTCGAGATACATTGGCGTTTCAATATTCTCATTATGAGCGCTATCTTTGTCATAAGAAACATGAAGAGCGGACACTCGGCCTGTTTTTGTACGCTTAATGTACATCGGCACATGAATATGAAGGTGGACGTCAATACCATGACGATTTAGTTCCATTCGAATCGAATCAACCAAAAATGGAATATCTTTATGATTAATTTCGATAATACTGTAGCGGGACTCCCAACCATCAGTTTTTTCGTCGGGGTTAAATATTCTTACTTTACTGGAACCATCAAAGTCCTGAATAAATTTCCATAAACTACTGATAGAATCAAAAATGTGCTGAGGGCTGCGTTCAACAAACTCATCTTCAGAAACACTAAGATAGATTAATTCGGAGAATTGCTTAACAAGCTCTGCTTGACGTTTTGAGAATTGCTTTTCACAGATTTGCTGGACTTTTTCCAACAATTCGGAAGAATTACTTACACTGGCCATTGTCCTGTCCAAGAATAATATATGGGTTAAATCAACGCTGTTTTAAACGTTACCTAATTCTAGGACATTTATATACAAAATGGCACCTTAATTTACGATAAAGGTGCCATTTTTTACACTGCTAATACCAGTGCTATGTTGTTTCTAGCGACGGTAAAATATCGAAGCGAGTGCAGGTAACAGGAAGATCGCACCCAGCATGTTCACCAGGAACATAAAAGTTAACATGATCCCCATGTCAGCCTGATATTGTAGTGCTGAGAAAATCCAGGTGCTGACACCAATGGCCAGAGTTAAACCAGTAAATAACACTGCATTACCTGTCAGCTTCAAAGTTTCAAAATATGCTTCCGAGACGCTGCGACCTTCCCGTATAAAGCCGACCATGCGCGAGAAAATATAAATACCGTAATCAACCCCGATACCCACACCAAGAGCAATCACTGGCAAGGTCGCCACGGTGAGACCAATTTCTAGCCAGGTCATCAAAGCCTGCGCTAATAGGGAAACCACTACCAGAGGCAATACCACACAGATAGTGCCACGAACCGAGCGGAAACTAATTAAGCATAATAAAGTTACTGCCAGATATACCCAGATCATCATCGGCATTTGTGCCGCTGCAACCGCTTCGTTAGTTGCCGCCATGACCCCTACGGCTCCCGTCGCCAAACGGAACTTCACTGGCTTGAAGCCACTTGCCGGCAGTTCGTCCTCAAGTGCTGAAGTTAGCTGCTTTAATTGATCCTCACTTATCGTCTCTGAACCACTGAGCTGATCAGTAACATATTCTTCGAGCTCAGGCTTAGCATCATCCTCATGGTACGAAAGCTCACTATAACCGTCTAACACTGGCGCCAGTTCCGACTTGATAACCTCTCTTTCAGAGCTTTCCAGTGAACCAAAACTTGTATCAACTAAAGTCATGACTTTCGATTTTTCAGCGTCAAGGTAATCACTCTGAAACGACTTGACCGAGCCAACCACTCGCTCAATAGTTTCTGCTTTGTGATCGGTCAGGAACACCATGATCGGCATAACACTACAGCCAGAGTTAAGGAGGCCGGTACTGGTTTCTACTCGGGCAATGGTGTACGGCAGTACCGCTTCATCTTTCGGTAACATTTTCCACTTCAGGTTACCTTCACTCAGCAAACCGTTAACTACTTTTGATATTTGCGGCAGGCTAAGTGTCGATTGAACCCCTTTGATATTGGAAAGCTGCCACTGGAAGTCATCAATGGTCTCCATAATATTGTAGAAGGTACAACCGTCAGCACGGGTCTCTGCCAAGATCGAAATGACATCCGTACCTATCGAGTACTTTTCAGTAACGTACTTGGTATCCAGATTATAAGGTGAGTTTTGCTTCAGGGCAGGCGCACCCGCATGCAGATCGCCCACCTTCATATTCTCGGCTCCCCAATAACCAATCAATCCCAGTATAATACCAACAACAACGATAACGGTAGCCATGGGACGTTTAGCAAAAACCGACAATTTCCCCCACCACTTTTCATGCGACTTTTCCCGTTGCTGTACACTTTTAACAAAAGATTGTGGGAAGTGAGTGTAAGAAAGCAGCAGCGGCAGCAGAATGAGGTTAGTTAAAATCAATACCGCCACACCGATACTCGCAGTAATGGCAAGTTCGCGGATAATATCAATTTCAATAAGCTGCAACGTTAAAAAGCCAATGGTATCACTCAACAAAGCGACGCCACCGGGAACGATCAGACCAGCGCATGCCGCAATGGCCGCATCATAAACCTTAAAGCCTTTGCCCACATTATGCTGCACACCATTGATCATCTGCACGCCGTGACTGACACCAATGGCAAAAATCAAGAATGGAATCAGGATCGACATAGGATCGATGCCGTAACCCAGAGCTGTTAATATGCCCAGCTGCCAAACCACTGCAACACTCGATGTCAGCAACGGCAATAAGGTCAGCTTAATAGAACGCGAATACCAATAGACCAGCAACGCAGTAATCAGGAATGCGATCAAGAAGAAGAAAATAACGTTACCGGCACCATCACTGACATCACCGATCATTTTGGCAAAACCAATGATATGAACTTCGATATTCGGGTATTTAGCTTCGATATCGGTTCTCAGCGTTTCCAGCTGATGTGCGACTTTAACATAGTCGGTCTTCACCATCTGCGACGCTACCTGACCATTACCATCCAACGTCAGTTCAGCATCTGGATCGTTATACTCAGAAAAAAGTTGGGCGGAGATCATTGCCGAGGTAAAGTCATTGGAGACTAAGCGACCTCGAATGCCAGCTTTAAGGATATTTTCTCGTACTTTAGAAAATGCTTGCTCTTTATCAACCTGCTCAAACTCAGGAGGAATGACCGGCCCACCTTCTAAGCCCTGTTCGCTGGCTTCAATATAGCGAACTGACGGTGAGAATAAGGACTTTACCTGAGACTGATTAACCCCTTCGATCCCTTCAACAATATCATCGGCTTCTTTTAACGCATTAAAGAACTCATTATTAAAAATTTCCCCCTGCTTTGCTTCCAAAGCAACGAACACCCGGTTTGCACCACCGAATTCATCCTGATACTGCAAATAGGTCTGCATATACTCATGTTTCAGGGGAATATTCTTTTCAAAACTGGCATCAACTCGAAGCTGTGAAACGAAATACGCCATAATAGCTGTAACTGCGGCGAATACAGCTACCCATAAACCGCGCTTGCTAAATAAAATACTCTTAACCAAAGGTTCTAATTTATTCTTTGCCATATTATTGACCTTTCACTGCAGAAGCTTTCTTTTCATTATTAGCATCATAAGTTTCAACACCACCTTCGCCAACAATGATAAAACGTTCATTACCCAGACTCACTAGAGCTGCCCGTCCTTTCAGATCAGATCGTTTGGCCACAGATATATTGTCACCCTGCTTATGAACCAGAACGCCACCGGTGCCAACCAGCACCAAGCCATTATTTTCCGTAATTAACATATCATGCAAACCAGCTTCATTTGCCAGCTTGAGCTTCTTCCAGCTACCACCCTGATCCTCAGAATGAAACAAATTCCCCCTCAAACCATACACATACAAATCACCATTGGTTACGCTGATTCCAAAAAAGGAACCTTCATAAGGGGAGTTTATCTTTTCCCAGGTTTTGCCGGCATCCCGGGTAACAGCCACCATGCCTTTACTAAACTCTTCACCAATATCATTCGCTTCAGCAATATATTTTTCGCCAGCCATAAACCAGGTTTCGTCAGACCGTTTTTCCAAGTCATAAAAATGGCTGAAGCCATCATAAACATCGCTCAAACTGGTTATCTCACGTACCTGCCAATTATCACCACCATCGTTGGTTTCCAGATATAAACCATAAGAGCCAACCGCAGTAATGTTATCGCTGGATGCATACAATACACTGAACAGTGCAGGCTGATAATTGGATACTTGCTGGTGGCTTATAGTCCAGGTCTCGCCAGCGTCTTCTGTGAGCAAAATAGTTTGGTCAAAGCCTACGGCAACTCCATGTTGCTCATCCAGGAAGTCAACCGCGGCTAAATTAACATCTACAGGCACCTCGACCTGACGCCAGCTCGCACCTTTATCCTCTGAAATGAGTATATGACCACGCTCACCGACAGTGATATAGCGCCCTTCCGATACCTTAACTATATCGAGAAGTAACGAGGAATCTGCTTTTGGCGCAATGACTGCAGGTTTAGCCTGCCCGGTACATGACATAACAAACATCAGGCTAAGGCAAAGAAGTTGTAGGACGGTTTTCATTTGTGATTAGTATTTCTATGGGGTTAATAGCAAAGCGGCCGGTGAACCCGACCGCTGTTAACGTAACGATTATCGGCGGCCAATTCTACGCAGTGCCGATGGAGTGAAATGCGAAGCATTAAACTCTATTTCAAAATCGTACATGTCTTCCTGGTTATCCAGACCAAGTACTAAGTAACGACCCGATGGTAAATCATAATAAGTTTCCAAGGTCGACCAAAGAGTCGGAACATCATAGTAATTAATCGGGTATGCCATAGCGACACGCCACAACTCATCACGCTCGTCATACATCTCTTCAGCTACGATTTGGTAACTGTCTTCATCAATGTAGAACACACGCTTTTTATACTGGTGACGAGTATCTGATTTCAGGTTAGCTTCCAGAACCCAAACGCGATGCTTTTCATAGCGTACCAGATCAGAGTTAATCACACCCGGCTTTACGATATCATCATACTCCACCTCATCTGAGTGTAGCTTATAATTATTGTAAGGGATGTACATTTCCTTCTTACCTTTAATCGTCCAGTTATAACGATCAGGCGCACCATTGAACATATCGAAATCATCAGTAGTACGAAGACCATCCGATGCTGTACCCGGTGCATCATAAGCTACATTCGGAGCTCGACGCACAC
This sequence comes from Kangiella shandongensis, assembly GCF_020005365.1. Classification (GTDB taxonomy): domain Bacteria; phylum Pseudomonadota; class Gammaproteobacteria; order Enterobacterales; family Kangiellaceae; genus Kangiella; species Kangiella shandongensis. Next base: position 134,197 of record NZ_JACNML010000001.1, read on the forward strand.
GACGCTGACCCGGATTATAAGTCCAAGCCTTACGCGGCTCTTTCACCTGGTCCATGGTTTCATGGACTAACAATGCAGTGCCAGCTAATCGTGCTGGCGCTTCAACGATTTGACGGAACAAGAACAGCACATTACCTTCCGTCAGTTTCTCCGGGGTCATTTCAGGTTCGTTGTAAATGTGATGTAGCTGATCTTTCAACTTGACCAATACATAGTCACCGTCAGGAAGCGGTGTTGCCTGACCCACTTCACGCTCAACCGATACACCGCGATAACGAGTTAATGAGTTCCAGATAAGCTGTAAGCCATTTTCAGGGAATGGGAAAGGAACACCTATAGATGCGCCTGAGATACCATTACCGCCTTGGACCAGCTCCGCGCGAGGAGCGTTCACTTTGATCGCATCGTAAACGTGCTGTGGAAATGAAGCCGAGCGACGTGTTTGATACACGTGCATCTTGTAGCTTTCAGGATAGGTTTTAAATAGCGCAACCTGTCCAACCGTTAAGTAATCTTCATAATCCTTATAGTTAGATGCTGTAATAGTGAATAAGACTTCATCCTCCGCAAATGGATCCGGATGGTGATCACCCGCTTCATAACCGGCTGGTACTTCCTGTATACCACCAGTCCAGGCCGGAATAGAGCCATCTTCATTACCCGCTTTCTCCGAGCCCATCGGGGTATAAACATCACCGCCAAGCTCCGCTGCTTTTTCTGCTGTTACCTTAGCAGTTGCTACACCAGAAAAGAGTACCGAAGCGACTGCACTCGCCAATAACCATTTATTCATCATCTTAGCCATAAACTGTTAATACCCTTTTATTAGAATGAGTAACTTAGTGCCAGAGAGACATAATCACGATCTGAGATTAAGTTTTTGTCTTCGGCACCCATAAATACATTGTAAGCAAAGTCGACTTTCCAACGGCTTTGGTAGTCAAAACTTGTACCTAGAGCGATAGACTGGCGATCTTCGAGGAAGTTCGAAATCGGAGCTGGTGTATTACCCTTGACATCATGCTGGAAAACCACACGAGGCTTCATATTCCAGCCACTAAAGACATCGTTATACTCCCAACGCATGGCAACGCGATAACCCCATGAGAAGTCGGTGGCAAAGCCATCTGTCATGCCTTCACATTCGGTCGTTACACGATTACCTGTAGCCGGGTTAGTAAAGCCACAAGGCGTGCTGCCAGGAGGAGCCAGTTCAAATAAACCTCCAACAGTACCGTTACCATTGGCGTCAACGGCACGAGCCGGGTTACCTGAACGGAAAGTACCCTCGGCTTCATAGCGCAACTCATTTTCCTCAGGCATATTCAAGATCTGATTCATGCCCACTTCGACTAAGAAGACCGTTTGATCGGAGCCCCATACAGAACCCAACAGGTTGGTCAGTGTCATTTGTGCCTGAATAGTATCATGCAGACGGTAACCTGAAATTTCTTCACCCAGACCGACACCATTCGCCACCTGGCTGGTACCGCTTGGAATTTGGCCGATAGGTTCCAGAGTTGCAAATAGCAGCTCAACATCATCAACCTGCAGCGGCTCATCGATACGGTATGAAATTTCACCCGCAACCGAAACACCACCATCAGTCGCCGTATTCACACTAACCCCCAGCATTTGGACGTCTTCCGGATACTCCAGGAAGCCAAATACCGTACCAGTTTGATCGGCTGCGTTAGCAGAGATAATTGGACGACGGTTGTGGTAATTCATGTAATAGAAACCCCACTCGGTTCCCATTTCAGAAAAGTAGCCTAATTTAACACCGTATTGACCGTTATCATCGGCTGGACGTGTGTCCCTTCTGATAGCAACCGTTCCTGGCTGCCCTTCCGGGAATTGTGCAAAGCCCAAATGTACTTCGGAGCCCTTCAGGCCTAAGAAGTCACGTGTGGCAAAATAAGTACCAGGTTCATCGGTACGAACAGGCTCCCACTCAAACTGATAGAAACCTTCAAGAGTAAAGCTGCTGCCGCTATCGCTAATCCACTCACCCGATGCCCACAGCATGCTGGATGGAATAAATGCTTCTTTCAGCTCGGCTCCTGGGTTACGCAAAGTTCTTAAATCAACGGCATTGGCTTCTGATAGACTGTGTTGAATAAAGGTACTTTCGCCCCAGCTGACCACCTGCTCACCTAAACGTACTTGCATAACGCTATAGTCACTCAGGTCCCAGGTTGCCCAGGCATACACGTCTAACATGCGTGCATCATAACCCTGTTCTTTACGGACTGTTGTTTCACCAGCAGCATAAGCTCCTGCAGGATAGGTGTCGAGGTCACGGAAACGGAGTTCTTTATCCATTAAAACGCGATCGTAGTACCACAAGCCACGGGCAAACAAACCATAATCACCGTCTTCATGGCGGATATCTAATTCGTGAGTCCCTTTGATAACTTGAGAGAAGAAGTCCCCTTTGTCAAAGTTCAGGTTGCCATCGTCTGAGTTGTTCGACCAGGCGCCATCAGGCACGGTACCTGATCCATAAAGAGAGGTAACTGGCATGCCAGTTTCCAGTTGATACAGGTTAGCTTTACCGACTAGATTGCGGTCACGCTCTTCAACACGCATGCTCCCACCGACTGAGATGGTGGAGTCAAAGCTAAATTCAAAGCTTTCACTTTCCCAACTGACAGCGTTCGATGCAGTAGCAGCAACAGCCAAAGAGACACCCGCTGCAATCTTTGACAAGGTCATTATTGGTTTATTTCTTTTCATACAATTCCTTCCCCCATCGACAGGAATTAGCTGTTTATTACATTATTCCGGAAGCGGCTTTTCCAAGACGTCATACCACTTGCTAAACTGCATACTATCAATAATGTCCACTTTTTAGCAAGAAATATAACGGAGAGACGGATTTAGATGGCTAAATGCAACTTTTTGCGGAAAATCAAAGCAATATATGCCCTCTCTACAACTCTGTTAGCCGCTAAGGGAGATGCAATACCCAGATACAAAAAACCAGCCAAGCCTGATAGGTAAACTTAGCTGGTTGCTCACGATAACCTGATGAAGGTCAGAAACTAATCAACCTGACTCACAAAAAGGTTTTTTACGCCATGATGAATAGTTTGCACCGTTTCCAGAGTATTCAGTAAGCCGACTTCTGGCTGTACTCGATCCAGCTTCGCCGCGATGGTATAACCAATAGCCGCCAGAGCAATGTATAAACAGATTCGGCTAATCCGTTTACTCGATTTCCTGTTGTAGGTCATAAGTGCCTCCTTAAATTTACGTTAACTGCACTCAATTAAAATGCTTCATCTCTAAAGCGACGGATATAAATAGCGGCACCAATCATGATGACACCCAGTACGATACCCACCCAGAACCCGGTATCACTCAGCTGACCACCAAAACTCATGAACTCTAATTCGTCAGCTATGAACGATAGATCATCATCGACCTCTGCCCGCTTTTGTGAGAATTCTCTTGCCAGAGCGTTAAATGGGGCCATCAGCGCCTGCACCACACCAAATAATTTTTCACCAAGGAAGCTTAAGACGTGGCCCGTTTTAAAGATCATCCCTTCAGCGATAATAACCAATACTGGCGGTACCGTTGCAACCAAAAATGGCACCTTCTTGGTCCAGCTGGACACCAGCAACAAATAGCCGATAAATGGTATCGCCCATAACATCGCCATATAGATGGCAGCCAACTGGTATAGCGACACCTTAATGAAACCCGAGTTCGCCCATAGCGTTGACCAGGCGTTAACGTCAGATACCCAGGCAAAAATTGTTGCAATAATTAACATGACAAAGTTTGTCGCGATAATCACCAGCCAGTATATAAAGGGCGCGATAACTGCCACTGCAACAACTTTGGATAAGACGGTCTGGGTATCAGAAATTGGCATCGACTTCCAGAACAGAATACTCTTATCCTTACGATCGTCGTAAAGTGAACCCAGACAATAAAAGAAGCCGACGATGCCAAGCACTATATAATAGCTATATATCGCTGAGTAGAGCGCACTCTGGGTAGCAAATGCCTTAATATCATTATCCACCGTGACATCGTACAGTTTGAACAAGCTGCTCAAATCGTGCGAACCATAATTAACGGTTTCAATATTGCCGTTCGATACAATAATCAAACCAAGTATGGCAGTAAATAATGATATGCCCGTAATAACCAGAGGAACCCAGTAGAACCCCGTTTTGTTTTCCCAAAACTCACGTTTCAGCAATGTTCCAAATGTATTCATGCTACCTCCCCTTTCATCTTCGCCACGAACAGGTCGGCAACGCTTGGCTTTCTTACCTTACCCATTTCTTCCAACTGTGCTCGCTCAACACCATTGAATAAGCAGACCTTCTGTCCAAATACGTCACGAACATTCATCGGTTTAAGTGCCAATGCTGCTTCTTCAAACTCTTTCTCAACCATCACTTCGAAGTAAGACTGAGCAACTTCTTCCATGCTGTCATCAAGCACAATGCGACCATCCTGAATAAATACCAGATCGCTTAAAATATGCTCGATCTCTTCTACCTGATGCGTCGTGATAAGAATGGTTCGCTCACCGTCAAAGTAATCGTTCAGCAACGTTTCATAAAAGGATTTACGATAGAGAATGTCCAAGCCAAGGGTCGGTTCGTCGAGAATCAGTAAGTCTGCATCAATCGCCATAATCAAAGCCAGGTGCAATTGAGCGACCATGCCTTTGGACAATGACTTCACTTTACTCTCACGTTTAATCTTGGTTTCAGATAAATACTTCTCACAAAGCTCACGATTAAACTTAGGGTGGACTCCCTCCACAAATTCAATCGCCTGCTCCACTTTGATCCAGCGCGGCAATACCGCTACATCCGCCACAAAACATACTCGTTTCATCAACTCATCGCGCTGCGTATGTGGATCCAGCCCTAATACCTTCAGATCGCCGGAATAGTTGGTCAAACCAAGTAGCGCTTTTAACAACGTCGTCTTACCGGCCCCATTAGGACCAATCAGTCCCAAGATACTACCTTTTTTCACATCAAAGCTAACATCATTAAGCGCCTGAAAGTCGCCGTAAAACTTGTTGAGCTGTTTTGCTGAAATGACATTAGCCATGATCCGATTCCTCCTTATCAAAGGCTTCCATGAATTGTTCTTTTGTTATGTTGAGCCTTTTCAATTTTCTTATCAGTGCAGGCAACTCTGTCGTTAAGAACATTTCTCTCTCCTGCTGCAATAACTTATCTTTTGCACCTTCCACCACAAACATACCCAGTCCTCGTTTTTTCTCTGCCAACTGATCATCCACTAACAACTGGTAAGCTTTCGATACGGTTATCGGGTTTAACTGATACTCAGCTGATACCGTTCTGACCGATGGTAAAGCCTCCCCTTCTGCTAAATTGCCTTCCAGAATCATGTTCTGGACACGATCCCTAAGCTGGAGATAAATTGGCTGTGAGTCATCCCACTGTATTTGCATACTCTTAGTACCTTTGTAAGCCACTGACTTATAAGTCATTCTGTAGGCTAGTTTCGATTCAATATGACTGGTTTCACCATCACTGCCATACCGATTATGGTGTTATACTTACATACAACACCTAATCAGTAAAGCACTTTTTTGTATTATTTTTATGCAGAAAGCAAAAAGAGATGCAGATTAATCTCAACCCGAGTACACTGTGCGCCAAAGTTTAAGACTTTCTAATATAACCCATGGCCCTGGATAGCAATAAAAAGTTTGAGCTTGTTGCTAACTCTTTACTGATCTTATTATCCATTTTATGTATTGCCGGTTTGCTTAAAGCAAGCTATGCGTTGGCGCTTGGGCTGATCTGGGGGTGGTTTTTTGCCGGAAGCCATTCTTTGCCGCTTGGCTCCTGGGCAGGACTACTATTAAAAGTCGCCATTGTCTTACTTGGCTTCACCCTACCTTTCGATGAACTGGTGTCTAACGCCGGCGGAAACTTCTGGCTCACGGTTCTGGTTATCGGTGGAGCAATTGTGCTGGGCCTGCTTCTGGGTAAGCTGCTGAAAACCGATAATAAACAGAACTGGCTGATCAGCTCCGGTACAGCCATATGCGGCGGCAGTGCTATTGCAGCAGTTGGCTCATCCATCAAAGCCAACCAGCAGCAAATGGTGATATCGCTGGCAATCGTGTTTTTACTCAACGCCGTAGCCCTGTTTACCTACCCTGCAATAGGGCACTGGCTCGAACTGGGGCAAAAACAGTTCGGCGTCTGGGCAGCGTTAGGCATCCACGATACCAGCAGCGTGGTCGGTGCCGCCGCCGACTATGGCAAGCAGGCATTAGAAGTTGCGACAACGACCAAACTGGCTCGAGCTCTGTGGATTATCCCAGTGGCGCTTATTGCCTCCATTGTGGCTCATTCAGGAAAGTGGCGACTGAATATCCCGCTTTTTATCATTTTCTTCTTATTAGCCAGTAGCCTTGGAAGTTGGCTTGATATGTCGCCATTGACCAACTATATTCAGCCAGCAGCCAAAAACCTGTTTGCCATGAGTTTGTTATGGATGGGCACCAGCTTAAATAAACAGGCCATAAAAGCCATCCCCTTCAAAGCAATGTTACTAGGAATCATTTTGTGGTTGATACTATCCATTGGCACATTGCTAGTGGTACTGTATTGGCTCTAAAAAATACAAAAGGTATGTAAGCTCGTTATGTTTACCTTCCAAACCAATCCATTAAACCGCCACGGCCATAACCGACACACCTCACAATTTATTCGACGGTGCTTACAACAGGCGAATACACGCTTTTTACCCGTGATTCGCCAGTCTATCCTCAGCATTGAAGACGCAGACGGAAAAATGCAGCCTTTATTGTTAAAACAAGGAGAGCTGGAATCCGTTATTTCAAATATCGAAACAAAGCATTTGATTTACCTGGGCGAGATGGAGCAGCAACACTATTTTACCTTTCGTTTAAAATCGAAAGCACTGGTGGAAGGTTTTGCAGCGGTCGCCCGACATAACAATGTAGTCCTGACCGATCTGCGCCAATTATTTAAACACCTTTCACCTAATCAGGCACATCTGTGCAATGTAGCAGTGGCTTTGGAGCACTGGCATAACACCCATCAGTACTGCGGTGTCTGCGGCCATGCCACTTATGCCACCCAGTCCGGCTTTGTTCGTACCTGCTCCAATCCGCAATGTGAAACAGAGCATTTTCCACGAACTGACAGCGCAGTTATTTGCGCCATCACCCACCAGGATAGACTGTTGCTGGGACGTCAGAAGAATTGGCCGGAACACCTGTATTCAGTTATTGCCGGCTTTGTTGAGCCAGGTGAAACCCTGGAACAAGCTGTTGCTCGTGAAGCCTATGAAGAGACGGGCTTACCTCTCAGCAACATCCAGTATTACCAATCCCAGCCATGGCCGTTCCCTCAATCGTTAATGGTGGGATTTACCGCGGAAGCAAACCATGACACAGTTAAGCTGCTGGATAAAGAACTGGAGCATGCACGATGGTTTACCAGAGAAGAAGTAAGACGAGAGAGTGAAAACGGTAAGCTCGTGCTACCTTTTAAATATTCCATTTCACGTACCTTAGTTAATCAATGGCTGAATACCGACTAATTATATCCAAACCGGGTGTGAATCGGTGATATCACTTGAAAAATGCACCAATTTAACGTATCACTAAAGACAATATAGTATAAAAAGAACGATACACTTCTAAAAATATAGCTGGAAAGGAAACGCGCTCTTAGCAGAGTAACGATCGAAATAGGCATAAAGCGACCCCAAGCAGGCGCTTTGAAAGGAGAATTATGTCGACAGTTACAATTTTAGCAGGCGACTTTCCACGAGGGACGGGTCATTTCACTTTCCGCAACTTCACATTGCCCGGTGATGAAGAACATTACCTTTGCGAGACTGTGTGTATCACACAAGTTGAGTTTCTTAACGAAGCCACTCCGAAAATGGCTCTCTTACTCAATAAAGATCCCGAGTTAACCGAAGAAATCCACTTGGAGCTGGAAGAAAAAATTCGTATTGCCGACGAAGATGATGTATTTTTTATGGTCAGATTAGCCGATCAAAGACGATTTATCGCGGAAACGGATCAAGCGACTTACGACAAAATAAAGAATAGCCTGGAAGAGTTATCTCTAACCCCGGCCTCTTATCTCGGTAATCGTGCGTAACGGGCAGGATCAGAAACTTCAGAGGTCCACGAGCATTGGCACCGATGCTAAAATCTATTTCAGCTCAACAAGTTAGCTGAACAAACAAGTCAAATTTGCAAAAAACAACAACTCTGTCCCAACTCTTCGTTTAAGAGTGTCAAAAAAATTGACGGTCTCCTGACGATCCCTAATACTGTAAACATGGTTCTAAAATACATCTTATATCGAAGAACCATAATACCAAAAACTGGGGAATCAATGAGGTAAGATATATGTCGAAATTGACCATATTAGCTGGAGACTTCCCTGTCGGCGCTGGACGTTTCACTATCCGAAACTTCACGCTACCTGGAGACGAGAATCACTATTTATGTGAGACCGTAGCAGCCAATCAAATCACAGCTCTGAATAATGCCACTGAAAAACTCCTACTGCTTTTAGATATCAGTGATAGCACCAAAGAGTTCATAAAAAATGCCAAGCGTGATCAAACATTCTTTATGGCTAAACTGAAGGATGGTCGGCGCTTTGTTGCCTCTACCGACGACAGGACTTTTAACAAAATTGTACAAGCTGTTCAACGAGAAACGGATATACCATTAGACAAAACGCCCTCAGCGGCCTAGTAATTCAAGCCCTGTCCGCTGAAAAGGCGATAACATCCTGCAGTGTGTTTGCTTGAAGCAGAATCATTAAAAGTCGATCAACGCCAAGTGCGACTCCCGAGCAGTCAGGGAGGCCGCGCTCTAATGCAGCAATCAGGTGCTGATCGATAGTCATCCGAGGCAACCCCTGAGACACCCGCCACTGGTTATCCGCCTCAAAGCGTCGACGCTGCTCTGCGGCATCGGATAATTCATAAAACCCATTGGCTAACTCAACACCTTGCCAATAGACCTCAAAACGGCAAGCCACTTCAGGATTATCAGGATTTAAACGCGCCAATGCCGCCTGACTCGCCGGGTAATCGTAAATACAATCAATGTCACCATTCTGACCGAGCAGTGGCTCAATCCGATCCTCAAACAACAGCACCAGATAATCATCACGCTCCAGCTCCGAAGGTAGATCGCCCAATAAGTTTCCAGCCAACTCTACCAGTTCAGAGTCGCTTATCGACAAAGGGTTAATATTCAAATAGTGAGTAAACACTTCGGTGTAATTTCTTTTATTCAAAGCAACCGAAAAGCCTTGCGTTTGCGCTAATGCCTCCAACAATTCAAACACCTGCTCCATCAATTGATGATGGTCAAATCCTTCGCAATACCACTCGAGCATCGTGAACTCAGGATTATGCCGCTGACCCAACTCATCTTGACGGAAGGACTTACAAATTTGGAAAATGGAGCCGGAACCCGCTGCCAACAGACGCTTCATGGCGTACTCCGGCGACGTCTGCAAAAAGCCTACGCCGCCCGCAAAGCCGTCTACCTGAAACGACTTCATATATCGATCCGTCACACCATGATGACTTAGAAGTGGCGTCTCAACTTCAAGAATATCGCGCTCGGCAAAAAACTGACGGATCTGTACCAACAGCTCAGCACGAGTCTTTAAGGTTTCAATTGAAGCGGTTGGTTTCCAGTCAGACATGGTGGTCTCTATATCGATAACAAGGTAGGGTCTGTTCCTTTGGGTACCCTACGTTTGCTAGCTCAGTAAAGTTTTTGCTAGACAAGACTTACTGCTTTTTGAAACACGGAATGTAATCCACCACCTAGCGCAGGAAAAATATTCTTAGGCAAGGCATCCGGTTTAATTAGACGCGGAGTTTGCTCTAGCAAATGAGCATCTAATCAAACCTGATAACAAAGCATAAGGATATTTTAACAAGCTAGGCGCGTGAAACGTATTCGCCGGTACGCGTATCGATTTTCAGTTTGTCGCCAATATTCACAAACAAAGGTACTTTAACGACCGCACCTGTATGCATGGTTGCTGGCTTAGAGCCACCGCTGGAAGTATCACCACGTAAACCAGGATCGGTATCCGTTACTTCCAGTACAACGAAGTTTGGCGGTGAAACATCAATAGGACGACCATCCCACAGTGTTACCTGGCACTTGTCCTGTTCAATCAGGTAGTACTGTGCATCCCCAACGGCATTAGAATCTGCCGAGACCTGCTCAAAAGTATTCGGATCCATAAAATACCAGAATTCTCCATCGTTATAGATATAATCCATATCAGTATCAATAACATCAGCAGTTTCGATACTTTCGCCAGACTTAAAAGTTTTCTCAACAGTACGCCCGGTTAATAAGTATAATACCTTTGTTTTACTGAAGGCTTGGCCTTTACCCGGACGAACAAATTGATTATCAACCACTGTACAAGGCTCGCCATCTAACATGATTTTGGTACCATTGCGTAGGTCGTTAGTTGTAATTGTTCCCATGAAATCCTCTAATACTGAATATATTTATGATTCAAAACGTGCAGATTTTAACGCGAAATGACTCTTATTGGCAGGACAATGAGTGGAAAAAGTGGCTTTCTGGCGCTTTTTCTTCACCAAACAACCTCCTGCAGCACTTAGAACTGGCTCCAGAGCAGCTGCCCTATCGGGTTCTGCCCGATCACCCATTTCGCCAGCGCGTGCCTCAACCGTTCGTTGATCGTATGGAAGCCGGTAACCCTGATGATCCATTATTGTTGCAGGTATTGCCACTGGCGCAAGAAGCAGAGGAAGTCGACGGTTATGTAGAGGATCCTTTAGGCGAACATGACAGTACGTTACCGGGCTTACTGCACAAATACCAAAGTCGAGTACTGGTGATGCTGGCTACCGCCTGTGCCGTCAATTGCCGTTATTGCTTTCGCCGCGAGTTTCCCTACTCAGATAACAAGCTGGGCAAAGGAGACTGGACAGCGATTATCAATTATTTGCAACAAGACGAAGACATTAACGAAGTCATTCTCAGCGGTGGCGATCCGTTAATAGCCAATGACGATTATCTAGCTGCATTTATCAAACAAATAGAAACTGTAAAACACATTAAACGCTTGCGTATCCACAGCCGCCTTCCCGTGGTTATTCCGCAAAGGATCACCTCAAAATTAGTTGAGCTGCTCAGTTCAAGTCGGCTGCAATGCGTATTCGTGACACATATCAATCACCCCAATGAGATCGATGAATTGTTGGGCAAAGCGATGCAGCGTCTTCACCAGACCGGAATTACCCTATTAAACCAGACAGTGTTACTAAGGCATATCAACGATAATGCCGAGACTCTGGCCGACTTGAGCGAAAAACTATTCGACAACCACATATTGCCTTATTACCTGCACTTACTGGACAAGGTCAAGGGCTCACATCACTTTGACACCGAGGAAGCGGTGGCCGTTGATATTATGCAACAACTCCAGTATCGACTGGCCGGTTTTCTGGTACCCAAATTAGTCCGCGAAGAAGCTGGAAAGCCCCACAAATCCTGGATTGATTTAGCCAATAATAATCAATAAGTTAAGCCCCAAACCACTAGCACCGCATGTGACTTTTCGCTAAGATAGTCTTAAACAGCCATAATATACGGGGAAAGATAGTGGCGCTTACTCAAGGAACTGTGGGGCTAACGACTCGAGTCCAGAATGACTCGACTGTGCCTGATATACCCTCATCGATAAAAGAAGCTAAGCACTGGATAGACATGCTACCAGTCGCGGATATGGGCGAAACTGCCTCGAAAATTTTCCACTATCTGTATGATTTAAACCAATCCTCGTTGGCTCCCAAGACCCGCTTACAAATTCTAGAAGCGATCAAACCGTCTTGTCTTAACATTCTTAACGCTTTGGCCACGGTATATATCCACAGCCCATTAAAATACTCTCAAAAACTTCAGTCAGCTTCAGAGCTGGTGCATGCCATTGCCTCTGAAACCGTCTTCGGCTTTAACACGGTAATCGAAGATATTTGTGACGATCCTGCAGCTATAGAGAAATACCAGAAGACCATACTCCCTGCAGCTTGTGCCAACAGTTTGCAGTTTCAAGGCTTTATTCAACTACAGCGCTATCAGCTGTATAAAACCGTTGGCTCCAAACTCTGGGTACAACAAAACATTATCTATAAGTTGGCCCAGAAGTACGATCTGCTCGAGCATAAGCTGAGAAAAGACTCTGCATCACTCGGCACCATCAAAAAGCAACTGCTGATCAATCTCATGTTGCCGGTATCCAACCCTTACCAGCTGAAACACGGTGAAATAAACGAAGTTTACAACAGCCTGGACGCACTTGCCGAACTGGCGGATCTGCAGCCTGAGGGCACTCAGGGCTGTTTATTTGCTTTTTTACCTGACAACGATATAGCTCCACAGCCAGTCAATGCAGTAGAACAAGAGTCACTGACGGTAGTTGGTATTAACTTACAGCAACCAGTTAAAGCCTTGGAGCGTAACTTAAAAAGTAATTCTGAAGGCTTTTTCAGCCGCTTTAAGAAGACCCCCCCCCAGCTCGAGTTAGATGTCGATTTATCAGAGCACCTGATTACTCACTGGAGCAAAACGCTCAACCGCAACTTCATTCGTATGAACTCACAAGCCAGCACCGAAGTTTGCATTGGACTGGCAGCTTCTCACCACTTTCTGGTCGAAAAATTAGGAAAAAAGGTTCATGAGCGTTTTTTTGGGCAGAAAAAAAACAAAACAATGGAACTGGAACCAGAAGTACTACAGCTTGACCAGGATGAAGGTGATAGCCAGCACAGTTTTGTCTGGAAAACACGCTCCAGTGGGATGGGGCTCAGTAGTGAACAGCAAAAGGATGCTTTCGCCTCTATCTACAAACCCATCAGCAAGGAAGATCAACAACATATCAAAGAAGATAAGCCATTTAAGAATATAAAGACCAGAGCCCGCTACCAATGGACATCCGGTAGCGTGCGTGATGCCAGCCCAGCTGGTTTCTGCCTGGCATTTGATAAAGCTCCTTCGTCCTACGCCGAAGCCAACGAGCTTATTACCGTCAAAAACCTAAAAGACCGTCAGGAACAGTATAGCCTGGGCATGATTCGCTGGAATCGTTGGCATAAAGATTCACTATTCCTCATCGGCATTGAGATTATATCGCCGGAACCAACGCCGGTAAGGGCGACGCTAGATTGGGATTATGCAAAGCCAGCCTATCATCACAATGGCCTCTTGCTACCCGAGATGCCGAATGTCGGTATTGATGCAACCATTATCTTGCCCCCGCTGGGATATCGCTCGGGACAAACCGTTGCTATCATGACTCCTGACGATGAATTCAAATTAGAACTTAACAAGAAGGTTATTGAAACCGATAATTTCATCCAGTTCCAGTTCAGACAGAAACAAAAGCAGTTTTAGCCTACGTACGATTGTCATAATCGTGAAATATTGTAGAATTTGTGGGCCAGTTACAGTAACCCCCGAGGAAACACTTTAGAATGTAGGCTTGGGGAATAATTAATAATGACTAGATAGCAATGATGAAAGAAAAGGTTAAACAATCACCGATTAATACAATCATCTTTTCCTCCTCGCCTAATGACAGCGAGCAGGTGGCGAGCCATTTAAAAAATATGGGACTGCCGATTCGCCATCAGGTCATTTCAGATAGCGAGCAACTAAAGGACGCGCTACAAACCAAACACTGGCAGCAGGCTATTTTTATTGATGAGCTTGATAATCTACCTATCAAGTTAGCGTTAAAACAACTGCGCAGCCAGCCTTATGCCGTTCCGGCTATTCTACTGAGTAATCACTACAGCGAAGAAAAGCGCTTGGAGACGATTGCGCAAGGCCTGAAAGACTGTATCCCGACGAAATCACTTGATCTGCTCGCATTATTGGTCAAACGAGAGCAACAACTGGTAAATAGTCTCCAGTCTCTTGAGCAAGCGAATAAGATTGTTTACGAAACCAATAAGCGTAACGAGTTACTTCTTGACAGCTCAAAAGACGCCATCGCTTATATTCATGACGGTATGCACATTTATACCAATCCAACGTATACCAAACGTTTTGGTTATGAAGAAGATGAGATTATCGTTATGACCATTATGGACATCATTGCTGACGACGATAAAGATAAAATTAAAGCTCTCCTCAAACGCCAGGCACAGGAAGGAACCGAAGTTAGCGAAGTACTCAAAGGCAAAACAGCTTCTGGTGAAGAGTTCGAAGCTGACTTTATCATCAGTTCTGCAATTTACGATGATGAAGACTGTGTCCAGCTGCTGGTGCGGGATATTGGAGATCAACAAGAACTGATCAAAAAGCTTAAGGAAGTCAGCCAGATTGACCAGGTGACCGGTGCATTAAACCGCCCTGCCTTTATGGAACATCTGGAGCAAACCATACTCACGACTCGAAGCAATAAGCAGGAAGCCCTGCTTTATCTTGTAGAAATTGACAAGTTTATGGATTATCGAAGCAAATTTGGCATTGCCGATTGTGACGTTCTCTTGAAAGATACAGCCGACTGGTTGCGTGATCATGTGGACAGTAGCGACGTTATTGGACGAATTAGCGACAGTAGTTTCGCAATACTACTCAGCAATACCGAAAAAGCACCTACAGAGTTACCTAAGCGTCTGTGTCAAGAAATTGAGCAACAATTATTTGAAGTCTCTGGACAGACCCTAAAAGTTAGCTTCAGCGTCGGTGGCGTTCCAAGTAAAGACAATGACGTTGAGCCCACCAAGTTATTACTTCATGCGACAACTGTAGCTCACAACTTACAGGAAGAAGGCGGTAATAAATATCAGATATTCAACCCTTCTATCGACAGCCTGCTAAATGAAAAAGAGCGCAAAATTTACGAAGAGTTCACCTTAGCTCGTGAAGAAGGCAAGATGACTCTGTTCTATCAGCCTATGATGAGCCTAAAAGGTAGCCCGAAAAAGCAGTACATGTGTTACTTCCGCTATCAGCTCAAAGATGGCGGCTGGGGACTGGGCGAAGATATTTTCCCAATTTTTGAAAAAATCGGAATTGATGCCGATATCGATAAAATCACTCTAAAGCATAGCCTTAAAGTATTGGCCAAAGACCAAGCGAATGGTAACGATAACAAGTTATTCCTGGCGCTTAATCCAAATACTTTATTGCGAGAGGATCTTGAGAGCTGGTTAGACAAACTAGTCTCTGCAGCCGGTATTAATAGCGAAAACCTTATCTTAACTTTAAAAGGACATATCGCTAAAACTTACCTGAAAAGAGTGGTTGAGCTGAAAAGCTCTCTTAAGAAAACTGGAGTGCCGTTCTGTCTGTCAGGCATTGATATTGAAGATAGTGAGCTGATAGGTTCAATCAAACCACAGTTCGTGGCCTTTGCTCCAAGCTTTATCGACACACTGAAAGAAGAGGGTGCTGAAAAGGTACGGCCTGTTATTGATGCCGCAGCAGATATAGAAGCCAAAACCATTATCTCGAATTTAGAAGATGCTTCAACATTAGCGCAGATATGGCCTCTAGGTATTGATTTTGTCATGGGTAACTATGTTTCAAAACCGATCCCTAAGCTCAATTATGACTTTGCCGATAGTGACTTCTAACACGAATGCTAATCATCGGTTAAAAAGGCCCTGCTGTTATTCAGGGCCTTTTTTTGTTAGTGACAGACATAACGGTAAGGATAATATCCTGCAAGGCGTTCATATCAGCGAAGTGCAACACACAGTCCGCCCCCTCACGCAGGAATGGTTTTGCTTTATAGGCAATACCAAATCCTGCCTCCTGAAGCATCAATAAGTCATTAGCCCCATCGCCTACGGCAATAGTAGCCTGCGGCTTTAACTGACGGGCCTGCCGCCATTGTAGTAGTGATTCCGCTTTAACAGTTCCGTTAACGATAGGATAGCAGGCTTGACCCGTTAACCGCCCTTGCTCAAAGTCTAGCTGATTGGAACGAACTTCACTAAAGTCGATCCACTCAGAAAGCGCTCGAGCAAAGACGTCAAAACCACCTGAGGCAATAGCCACCTCTGCCCCTTGACTTATGACCCAGCGAAGGAAGTCCTCAACCCCGGGCTTAAAACACAGTCGAGCAAGGACCTTTTCCACCGCATCCTGCGGCATGCCCTGGAGCAAAGCCAGCCTTTTCTCAAAACTTTGATTAAAGTCCAGCTCCCCTAACATTGCAGCCTCAGTAATAGCTGCTACCTGAGACACAACACCTGCTTCTTTAGCCAGCTCATCAATGACCTCCATCGGGATCAAGGTGGAGTCCATATCAAAAACTGCAAGCTCTACCTTGTCCAGGTAGAAATCCTGCCCCAAAATACAGTAGTCACACTGTAACTCCTGGGCTAACTCAGACAACGCTCGACGGAAATGATCTGGCTCTTCAGTTGTCATCATCAACGCATTGCATGAGCTATAATGTTGTAGCCTGGCGTCACATTCTGTAATCTGCTTAACAACAATCCCGAGTTCGTTCAAATACTCCTGAGATTCTCTTAGCCACAGCTCTAACCTCTCCAAAGGTAAGGGCTGTAACGAAAAGAGTAACCATCGATAGTGTTCGTATTGTTTCATTTTTCCACATTCATTGCGAAGCCGAACTGGGTCGTGCTTCTCTGCCACATAATCTGTGATATATTATCCACAAATAAGCGCACTATGTAACTTCGTGAGCCATAAGAACAGTAAAAATAAAACCTATCTTCAATCGATTCGCCTGCCGATACTCATATCCTCAGCATTAGCGATTGTCGCTCTATGCTTTTTGATTTCTTCCTGGTATGAAAAAGTCGTTGATTATAAACAGCATAGCTTCTCAGTAACTTACAACCAGGGGTTGGCGGATAGTACGGCCTCATTCTTAGGCCAGTTAATAGAAGATGGTGATATTGAAGCTATCCGTAACATTGGTCAGCGCCTGTCAAAGCA
Organism: Kangiella shandongensis; assembly: GCF_020005365.1. Taxonomy (GTDB): domain Bacteria; phylum Pseudomonadota; class Gammaproteobacteria; order Enterobacterales; family Kangiellaceae; genus Kangiella; species Kangiella shandongensis. The sequence continues at coordinate 151,202 of NZ_JACNML010000001.1, forward strand.
CCCTAATATACAAAAGGTTGCAATATATCAAAGAACCGGCGAATTAATACATGAAGAAGGTGAGAGCTCCACAGCTCATAGTGATCCAGTCATAGCCAATATCAGTTATGACGATCATTATAATGGTTATTTTATTGCCTACTTTTTACCATCATCAGAATTAACTGCCGATCAAGATAAAGTATGGTTACAGGGCAATGTCATTTGGCTGCTAGGGGCAGGCGTTTGGTTACTTTTCTTTATTGCGTTAAATATCAAGCGCTGGTTAACCTCATCGCCAAAAACAAACCAGCACCACCAGTCCACTGACGCCGAGAAACTGGCCCAGTCTGATAACTCAAGGCTACTGAAGCAATTGGTAAAACAAAACCTAAAACAAAGTAAGGATGCCAACTTTGATGGCTCGCTGATCATAAAGGCTGACTGGACAAAACTGGATAACCAAACCAACAATAAACTGTTAAGAATTCTCAGCCGCTGGCTGCCACAAAATGGACTTATTGCGACCCAATTCAACAGTGACTTACTGATTCTCGGCTTAGACAGTAGTTTCTCACCATTAAGAAGAAACCCTGTCTATGCCTTAGAGCAAAGTCTGAAGAACCTTCAGTTAGAACCTAAAATTATTCTTCATGAGCTCGACGTTGGGCAGGATGTTTGCCAAACTTTTTTCAGTATTATCGAGCCGGGTATATGGTTTGAAAAGTCGTTGAAAGTATCAAGCTCAAAAGAAGCCTGGCCAGCTCAAAAAACGATTGATATAGAATTAGAGGATAAAGAGATAGTGGAGCTGTGTCAGTTACCCGAACCCGACGCCCAACAGATAACTCTGATTGAGCGTCAGATTCGCTTTATTAGCGACGATTAAGCCTTAGTTTCAACCGCCATAGAATCAACCCGCTGGAAGCCACGAGGCAGCTTACTGCCTCGACGGCCTCGCTCACCTCGGTAGTGCTCCAAATCTTTTGGCTTTAACGTGAGGTGTCGTTTTCCCGAGTAAATCACTAAACTATCACCCTCCGTCACCACAGCGATCGAAACCACAAACTCTTCGCGACTCTTGGCTCTGGCAGTTGGTATGCTGATAATCTTATTTCCCTTACCTTTTGCCAGCTCGGGCAAGTCCTTCAGCGGAAACACCAGCATGCGTCCCTCGTTGGAAACCGCGATGCAATAAAGCTCGCCTTCCTGAGGCAACCGTTTCGGCTTTAGCACCTTGGCCCCTGACGGTAGCGTTAAAAAGGCTTTACCATTTTTCGTTTTAGACACCAGGTCGCTAAACTTAGCTACAAAGCCGTACCCGGCGTCAGAGGCAAACAGGAACTTATCGTCATCTTCTCCCATGATGGTAGCTAAAAACTCAGCGCCCGCAATAGGATTAACTCGACCAGTTACCGGTTCGCCAAGACCTCGGGCAGAAGGCAGCGTATTTGTCAGTAGCGAAAAACTTCTACCAGTCGAGTCCAGAAATACCGCATATTGATTACTCTTGCCCTGAGACGAATCGAGATAAGAGTCACCAGAACGATAATTCATTCCAGCAGCATCCACATCATGGCCCTTAGCGCAACGTACCCACCCTTTCTCTGACAAGACCACAGTAACGGGTTCCGTAGGTATCAGAGCAGTTTCAGATAACGCCTTGGCTTCATCTCGCTCAACGATCGGCGAACGACGCTCATCACCATGCTCGTCGATGACTTCTTTCAGCTCTTTTTTCACCACCGTTTTCATACGCTGCTTAGAGCCTAACGTTAATTGCAACCAGTCAGCTTCATCTTCCAGCTCTTCCTGCTCGCCTTTAATTTTCATTTCTTCAAGCTTAGCCAGATGACGCAACTTAAGCTCAAGAATGGCTTCTGCCTGTCGATCCGATAGTTTAAAGCGTTCGATCAACTTCGGCTTTGGTTTATCTTCCGTTCGAATAATATGAATGACCTCATCAATATTGAGGTAAGCAATCAGCAAGCCATCCAGAATATGCAGACGATCCATCACCTTGTCTAAACGGTGTTGCAAACGACGACGCACGGTTTCCAGACGATAATCCAGCCATTCTTTAATGAACACTTGCAGATTTTTCACCTGAGGACGGCCATCCAGACCGATCATATTCATGTTGACACGGTAGGTCTTTTCCAAATCCGTTGTCGCAAACAGATGGCGCATTAACTCGTCGGTATCCACTCGATTGGAGCGAGGAACAATCACCAGGCGTGTAGGATTTTCATGATCCGACTCATCGCGCAGGTCACTCACCATGGGCAGTTTCTTGGCCTGCATTTGGCTCGCAATTTGCTCCAGGACTTTCGAACCAGAAGCCTGGTGTGGTAACGCTGTAATGACAATCTCACCCTCTTCTTTTTCAAAGTAGGCGCGCATCCTAATCGAGCCACGGCCTTTATGGTACATTTCCAGGATATCCGATTTCGACGTAATGATTTCAGCATCGGTCGGAAAGTCCGGCCCTTGGACATGCTCCATCAAATCTTCAACTGTCGCTTTCGGATTATCCAGCATGTGTATACAGGCATTAGCCACTTCGGTCAGGTTGTGTGGCGGCACATCGGTAGCCATGCCTACGGCAATGCCGGTGGTTCCATTCAGCAATAAATTCGGAACGCGGGCCGGTAACACCTTTGGTTCCTGCATGGTGCCATCAAAATTCGGGATCCAGTCGACCGTGCCTTGTGAAACTTCTTTCAATAATACTTCGGAGTATGCCGCAAGTCGGGATTCCGTATATCGCATTGCCGCGAATGATTTTGGATCGTCAGGTGCTCCCCAGTTGCCCTGCCCGTCAACTAAAGGATAACGATAGGAGAAAGGTTGCGCCATCAGAACCATCGCTTCATAACAGGCTGAATCACCATGCGGATGGAACTTACCCAAGACATCACCCACCGTACGCGCCGACTTCTTATACTTTGACGTTGCTTTTAAGCCCAGCTCGCTCATGGCATACACGATACGGCGCTGCACTGGCTTCAAACCATCACCGATATGCGGCAAAGCACGATCCATGATGACGTACATGGAATAATTTAAGTACGCCTCTTCTGTAAATTCGGCTAGCGATCGCTTCTCAATACCTTCGTAATCTATTTCTTCCACGTTAACTCACTATTCTTCTATACTTCGATTTCGGCTTTATTGCCTTTTTCTTGTAACCAGTCTTTACGGTCTGCCGAGCGCTTTTTCGATAACAGCATATCCATGACTCGCTCTGAATTATCCCCGCTCTCGAGGGTCAGTTGAACCAAGCGACGGGTAGCTGGCGCCATGGTCGTTTCACGCAGTTGCTTTGGGTTCATCTCGCCCAGACCTTTAAAACGCGTGACCTGAATTTTCCCTCGTTTTTTCTCAGCCTTAATACGATCAACAATACCCTGCTTTTCGTCTTCATCCAGCGCATAGAAAACTTCTTTACCAATATCCACCCGGTATAGCGGCGGCATCGCCACATAGACATGACCGGCTTTAACCAGAGGCCTGAAATGACGTACGAATAGGGCGCAGAGTAAGGTTGCAATGTGTAAACCATCCGAGTCTGCATCCGCCAAAATGCAGATTTTGCCGTAACGTAATTTAGACAAGTCATCAGTATTTGGATCCAGACCAATCGCGACCGAAATATCATGCACTTCCTGCGACGCCAGAATTTGCTCTGGCTCCACTTCCCAGGTATTCAGGATCTTACCGCGCAGTGGCATAATCGCCTGATATTCCTTATCGCGCGCCTGCTTGGCTGAGCCACCGGCCGAATCACCCTCGACTAAAAACAGCTCGCTACTCATGCTGTCCTGGCCAACACAGTCAGCCAGTTTACCCGGCAGTGCAGGGCCCTGGGTCACCTTTTTACGCACCACTTTCTTACTCGCTCGCATTCGCTTATGGGCGTTACTGATAGCCTTTTCGGCTAATGCATCACCGATAACCGAGTTTTGGTTCAACCATAAGCTGAAAGCATCTTTCACCGTTCCAGCGACAAAAGTTGCACACTGACGGGACGATAAGCGTTCTTTGGTTTGACCGGAAAACTGCGGATCATCGAGTTTTACCGATAGCACATAACTGATTCGCTCCCAGACATCATCGGCGGTTAACTTCACTCCTCTGGGCAATAAGTTACGGAACTCACAAAACTCTCGCATGGCTTCTAAAAGCCCGTTACGCATACCGTTAACATGAGTTCCGCCTTGTGGTGTCGGAATTAAGTTAACGTAACTTTCAGCCAGGCATTCTCCGCCTTCTGGTAACCAGAAAAAAGCCCAGTCAACGGCTTCTGTGTCGCCAGCCAAGGAGCCGACAAAAGGTTCTTCCGGCAGCTTTTCAAAGTCTCCAGACTGCTCTAGTAAATAGTCAGTCAGCCCGTCTTCGTAGTGCCACTCATCTTTCTCACCACTGCTCTTGTTATCGAATACCACCTTAAGACCAGGGCATAGTATGGCTTTTGCTTTGAGTAGGTGCTTTAGCTTTGAAATAGAAAATTTCGGGCTATCAAAATATTGAGGATCGGGCCAAAACTTGACTGATGTCCCGGTATTGCGTTTACCCACCTCACCGACCACTTCTAGCTCGGATACCTTAAGGCCGTTCTCAAAGGCCATAAAATACTGTTTGGCATCACGTTTGACGTTGACTTCCACACGGGTCGACAAAGCATTGACCACGGAAATCCCCACACCATGTAAACCGCCTGAGAACTGGTAATTCTTGTTAGAGAACTTACCACCTGCGTGCAGCTTACTCATGATTAACTCGACGCCCGGAACACCTTCTTCAGGGTGAACATCCACCGGCATACCGCGACCATCATCCTGTATTTCCAGAGAGTTATCTTTATTTAACGTCACCAGGATGGTTTTGGCATGACCTGCCAAGGCTTCATCCACACTGTTATCAATAACTTCCTGCCCCAAGTGGTTAGGACGCGAAGTATCAGTATACATGCCGGGACGCTTTTTAACGGGATCTAAACCGCTGAGGACTTCAATATCATCAGCAGTATATTGATTGTTTGCCATAAATTCTTTGTAGTTTTGTGATTGTCGAGTCTTAAAGACGCAATATTGTTATAACGCCTTATCCTATAAAGGCGGATCTATTTGTGCAAGTAAAATATCAGCTCTTGAGCCGAAGACTCGGCGGCTAAGGTTTGCGTCAGTTAATAACCGGAGATGGCCAGGTTTACCGACGGTAAATAATCATCAACGCGGAAGCTTTCTACCTCAATCTGTCCATTTTTGCGACAGTGGTAAATATTGTAGCCCGGTTTTTCCGCACTTGCAGAGAAGTCTTTAGAATGCTTTTTAAACTGAACACAGGTCGACGGAACAGAGCGATAATCGACCGTTTTATGCTCGATGGCCGATGATTGGTGCACATGGCCGAAGGCACACATCTGAACTTGCGGGTACTGTGATAATAGCTCAACCAGTTGCTGGCCGTTTTCAATACCAATCTTATCCAGCCACATGCTACCGACGGGCACAGGATGATGATGTGTGAAAACCATCGTAGGTAAGTCGTTATTCTCATCCAGGCATTTTTCGAGCCAGGCCAACTCGTCCTGGTTGACTTCTCCATGAACTTTACCTGGAACATGGCTATTTAACATCAGCATTTGCCAATGCTCTGTAATCAGCTGCTCAGCCGTGGAGAACAAGGAAGTCGATAGATACTGCTTGAGCTTAGGCCGCTCATCATGGTTGCCCGCCAAGCTGAATACGGGCTTGTTGTAACGGGATAGGTACTGAATAAAGTTTTGATACGACTCTGGAGTATAGTCTTGTGAAATATCTCCAGTAACCACTATCAAGTCTGGACGGATATTGCGATTATCAATATCTTCTAAGACAGCCATCAGGCTTTCGTTCGTATTTACTCCAAGCAACGTCGAACCACGATCGGCAAAGAGATGCGGATCGGAAAGATGTAATACAGTCATGTTGGGACGCCCAATAAAAAGACGTGTTTGCTCTTTGTTCAAAACGCACCCCTTTTCTATTTACTTATTATTATCTCGCGTTCACTAATCAAAAAAAACCAATTGAGTCCTATTGAAACTGTGAGGTTGGCCAAATTCTAAACAAAAATTTAACCATTCTGACAAAAAACGGTTCAATTGAATCTTTTCATCAGGTTGTTTCATTTTATTATTAGGATAGGGGTACACTGGAGGCAGCATCCCTTTGTTGAGCCCTGACAATACTTCGGCTACCTTAGCATCATGGTACATACGAACCAAATAATTACGCTGAAGACTGATTTGAGACGACTCCTGCTTTAACTCATAAGTCGCAGTATGTTGACTTTTCTGTTTAAGGCAGAGCTGTAAATCTGGTTGTTTTTCTACGGGCAAAGCAAAGCCCTGCCCAACCTCGAGCTCAGCTAAATTGATTAGACGAGCGAGTTTTGCATAGTTACTGGCACAGAGTGCCATAAACTCTTTTAAATCAGGGACATACTTTCTCTTAACTCGACTCGACATAATCATTCAGGGTAAGCTCAGCTTACTTTCATTTAATAAAAACCACTGTATCGCAATAATCGCCATCGCATTATTAATGCGGCCTTCTTCTAATAATTTCAATACTTCCGCTCGACTGAGCACTAATACTTTAATGTCTTCATGCTCAGTTTCAAGCCCAGCGTAATCGGCGACCTCATCACTATCGGCTAAACCCAAGAATAAATCCACATATTCTGTCGTTCCTCCCGGGCTGACCCAGTAGCCTGACATTGGAATCAACCGTTGAATGTGGCAGCCCACCTCTTCTAGTGACTCCCTTTTTGCAACATCCTCTGGACTCTCGCCTTTTTCAACCATACCTGCCACGATCTCGACCAACCAAGGGGTATCGTCACCTTTTAAAGCGCCAGGTCGACACTGTTCGGCCATAATAAACTTCTGTTTACCGGGATCATACAGTAAAACCCCAACCGCATTGCCTCGTTCAAAAATTTCACGCTCGACAACGGGGCTCCAATCACCCTGATAACGACGATGCTGATAACGGTACTTTTTCATCGAGAAAAAGCCCTTGTACAGATCTTCACTATCAATAAATTTAATATCGTCGTGTGTAAAGCAGGACATGATACCTCTATTTATTTTGCAATGCAGAGCCTTATTTCGACTCACTATTAGATTGAGCATACCACTCTTTCATAATCTGTTACACTTACCCTGTTGTTTGAAATATTAGAAATGACTATTCTTTGCACAAGGTAACGTGAGGTAATCATGACAGATATGGCCGCTGATTTCGAACAGGCACGACACAACATGGTAGAACAACAAATTCGCCCGTGGAATGTTCTTGACCAGCGCGTGCTGGACAAAATCCAGGGGTTAGCCCGTGACCGTTTTGTTCCGAAAAGGTATTGTGACATTGCTTATGCAGATACCCAAATCGATATTGGTCATAGTCAGATCATGATGACTCCAAAGGAAGAAGCCCGAATGCTACAAGCCCTGGCCATTCAACCAACGGACTCAGTGTTAGAGATTGGCACAGGGACCGGTTACTGCACAGCCTTAATGGCAAGCTTGGCAAAAAAAGTTTACAGCGTGGACATCATTGAAGAGTTTATTGAGTCCGCAAGCGTTATAACGAAGAGCTTAGGGCTTACCAATATTGAGTTTGAAGAAGGTGATGCTGTTAATGGCTGGCCGCACCATAAGCCCTATGATGCCATAGCGATTACCGGAAGTTATTATCAGTTACCAGAGGCTTATATGACACACCTGTCGATAGGTGGTCGCCTATTCTGTGTAACAGGAACTAAGCCAGCTATGCAGGCTCAACTGATTACACGCCTTGGAGAAGAAGAGTGGCACTACGAAACATTGTACGAAACAGTCATTCCAGAGCTGATTAATAGTAAGCCAAAACCACAGTTTAACTTTTAGAGTTTGCTTCCTCAGGAAATTAATAACACATTAAGAGACCATTTTTAATGAAACAGACAACCACTTATAAACTACTCGCTGCTGCTTTGCTTGGTGGAATGACAAACTTGAGCATTGCCAGCACCGACTTATTAACGGTCTATTCGGATGCATTAGAGAATGATACTCAGTACAAGATCAGTGCAGCGGATCTAAAATCCACAGAGCAAGGATACCGCATCACACGCTCTAACTTATTGCCACAAATTAATGGTAGCATCAGCCGCTCACGTTCTGACTCGGATAATGAAGGTCAGGGTCTCGATGGCAGCCCGTCCGATCCCTTCAATAATGTAGTGAATAGCACTACCTATGGAGTACAACTGGATCAGGTACTGTTTGACTGGAGTCAATGGTTAGCTTTAGATCAAGCTGAAATGCGGGTCAGAGCTTCGGAGTTAAGCCATGGAGCTAATTTACAAAGTCTGATGCTACGCACCACTCAAGCCTACTTCGATATATTATCCGCAGAAGAAGCTCTGGACATAACGGTCAATGAAAAAGGAGCCCTGCAACAACAACTCAAGCTGACTCGAGAGCAATACGAAGCAGGCCTGGCCAATGCTACAGACTTTCTCAATGCCCAGGCAAATTATGATCAAGCCGTTGCCAACGTCATCAGTCAGGAAAACAACTTGATCAATGCCCAGGAGACTTTGCGTGAACTGACGGGGAAATACTACTCCCAGCTTGAAGATATTGGTAACAGTGTTTCCATGCAGCAACCAACGCCAGACAATGTTGATGACTGGATGCGTGTGGCCAATGAGTCAAACCTTGGCCTAAAAGCTCAGCAGATGAATGTGCGGATTGCACGAGATGAAGTGAAACGAAATCGCAGCGGGCATTATCCAAGCGCGAACTTAAAGATCAGTTATAGCGATCAAGACAGAGATACAGAAAGACTTTTCCCTCAAGGTACAACAGGAACGCCTGCATTACCGCCAGGGACCATAACCAACTCATCCACCCTGTCCGATGGCTACACTGCAGGAATAACCGTATCAGTCCCGCTATTCTCAGGTTTTAGAACCTCTGCTCAAACAGAGCAGGCCAAACAAGGTTATTTAAAAGCAACTCACGAATTAGAGCAGAATGCTCGACTGGTTCAGAAAAATGTTCGTTCGGCTTACTCAACCTTAAAAGCAGCCATTCAATCATTCAAAGCCAATAAACGTGTACTTGAATCAAGCCAAAGTTCCTTAGAAGCCACGCAAGACGGTTATCAGGCTGGTACGCGTAACATCATTGACGTGCTTTCTGCCACGCGCGCTGTTTATGCCGCAGAACGCTCTTTAAGCCGCGCTAAGTTTGACTACTTACAGAGTGGCTTGCAGCTCAAGCAAGCGGTTGGAACCTTAACGAAACAAGATCTTGAGCAAGTAAACCAGTGGTTACTGAATAACTAGCTCGATGCTGGGGCCTTTCCCTAAGCTTTAAAGGAAAGGCCTTAAAGCTTCAACCGTCTTATCTAAGGCACCTCGACTCTGCTCAACCACCGCTTTCGCTTTTTGTCCCATCTCCATGCGCTGTTCTCGGTCTTTCAGCAGTTGAATAACCATGGTGCTGATAGCATCGACACTATCGACAGTCACCGCCCCGCCATGCAGCTCTAACTGATGAAATATTTCATCAAAGTTATGCACGTATGGACCGGACAAAATAGGTTTCCCAATTGAAGCAGGTTCAATCATGTTATGCCCACCGATTGGGGTTAAGCTACCAGCGACAAACGCAAGATCACACAACTGATACGCCAGCATTAACTCACCCATAGAGTCACCAACAAGTACGTCAGCCGAAGCTTGCCATGCTTCTGGCTGAGAACGGCGGGCAAAGGAAAAACCATAAGACGTCACCAGCTTTGTCACTTCATCAAAACGCTCCGGATGTCTCGGCACAAGCACCATCTTAACGTCAGGTAATTCCTCTCTCACTTTTTGGTGGGCCTGTAACAACAGCTCATCTTCCCCTTTATGGGTACTGGCGGCTAACCATACTAAATAGCCCTGCTCCTGCCATGGAGGAAAAAAGGATGGTCTCCCGTTCTGTTCAAAAGCCTGATCAAACTTTATATTTCCGGTCACCATACACTTATCACTGCTTACACCCAGTTTGATGAAGCGAGCTTCATCCTCTTTACCTACTGGTAAGATTCGCTCAAAAGTACTCATCATCTGTTGACTTAAAGAAGCAATTTTAAGGTATTTACTGGCTGACTTAGCCGACATACGGGCATTAGCCAGTACAACAGGGATGTGCACCTTCTCCATATGGTGAAGCCAGTTTGGCCACAACTCCGTTTCCATGATAATTAATGCCTTAGGCTTAACACGCCGGGTAAACCGTTTAATGGCGCCAGGCAAATCGCAGGGAGAATAGTGGTGAGTGACCTTGTCACCAAGACCTTCAATTATTTGTTTTGCCCCGGTTGGAGTTGTCGTCGTGACGACAACATTAAGCTGAGGCTCCACCTGAAGCAATCTGTCAATAATTGCCTTGGCTGCGTTCGCCTCTCCCATCGAAACCGCATGAAACCATATCGACGGTTTGCTTTGTTTTTTAACAAAACCAAAACGCTCACGAAGAGGTTCTCGATACTGTGGCGGCTTAAAACTCTTATAAATCCAACGAATGCACAGCAGAGGGGCACACAGGTAATAAACGAGAGTGTAAATAAATCGTAGCAATGCTTAATCCTTATTATTTTTTTGTTTCTTGCCTGGCTTTTTGCGCTCGCTGCTTGCGAACTTCTTTTGGGTCAATCAACAAGGGGCGATAAATTTCAACTCGATCACCATCGTGTAAATGGTCACCCAGCTTTGCCAGTTTACTGAAGATGCCAACTTTCTGCTTATTTAAATCAATCTCTGGATATAAATCCAATATTCCTGACTGTGAAATCACATCCTCAATGGTTGCATCAGCTCGAACTTCCAGTTGCAACAGGGTTTGTTTCTCTGGTAAAGCATAAGCGACTTCCACCTTCAGCTTACAGTTTTCCGCTCCTTGAATATCGCTCTTAGAAGATTGCTCCACTGTAACTTTCTCCGTCTTAATTTAAACCCGATCGTAAACAGCTTTAGCCCGAGCAGAAAAAGCATCCACAAAAGACTCAGCCAAGTGGCTGAAAATATTGCTAAAAGCAATACTTGCTAAGCGATTAGTAAACTCGAACGAAACGATCAATTCAACCTTACACGCCTGTTCATCGAGTTTCGAAAAAGTCCAGCAACCACTTAAATGCTTAAAAGGCCCTTCAACCAACTCCATCTCTATAGTCTTATACGGGGCATTGATATTTCTTGTCGTGAACTCCTTCTCAAAGCCACCCTTTGATACCGCCAGGCTCGCTGTAACGGTGTTCGCAGAACGCTCCAGCTCTTTAGCGCCTGCACAATTCGGTAAAAATTCAGGATACTTTTCAATGTCATCGACTAACTCAAACATCTGTTGCGCAGAATAGGGCAGCAAAGCCTCACGCTTAATTGTTTTCATGGAACTCGCTATCAAATTACTTACAACAATTGTAACATTGCCGTATTGAAAAATCCTAACCTATTGAGCCCCTGCCTCATGAAGCCTATAATCCTGATATTAGAGAAGTATCTTCATTAACCATAGAGAGACATTGAGTGGCAAAGAAAGGTAAAAGCAAACAGTCGAGTAATACCATCGCCTTGAACAAGAAGGCGCGCCATGATTACTTCATAGAAGAAACCTTTGAGGCGGGATTGGCGCTACAGGGCTGGGAAGTTAAGAGTTTAAGAGCCGGCAAGGTTAACTTATCTGAAAGCTATGTACTCCTTAAAAATGGCGAAGCATTCCTCTTTGGCTGCCATATATCTCCGTTAATTAGTGCATCAACTCATGTTGTAGCAGACCCTTTGAGAACACGAAAGCTACTACTACACGATCATGAAATAGCAAAACTATTCCGTGGCGTTGAACAACAGGGGCACACAGTTATAGCTCTCAAGCTATATTGGAAGAAATCCTTGGTAAAGCTTGAAATTGGTCTGGCCAAAGGTAAAAAGCTTCATGATAAACGAGCTACCGAAAAAGAACGTGAGTGGAATAAAACCAAAGAACGCTTAATGAAGCACAGTGTGTGACCCAGTTCTAAAAACAATGGCTCATCACAGTTAACGTAAAAAAATCCTGCTACTATTATTTGTCAAAATTATTAGGAAATTGAATCAGTTGAAAGCAACCCAAAGTATTTCTAAGACAACATTAACAGCCGTCAGTGCTGCACTTATCCTTAGCGGCTGCTCTTTTAAGGAAGAGCGCGACGACGTTATCGTTCCTATTGTTGATGCCAGCCCAGCAAAGGTTCAGTCTCAGCACAAACCTGTTAAAAAGCAAAAGAAAGAAGTGCCTTCAACTCATACCTATACTGTTCAATCCGGTGACACGCTAGGCTTAATCGCACAAAAATTTCTCGGTGCCTCTAGCCGCTACACCGAATTAGTAGAACTTAATCAGCTGAATGTTAATGACGCCATCTATGTTGGTCAGAAGTTAAAACTTCCTCAAGAAGAACTTAGACAACTACCAAATGAAAAGAAAGAGCTGGCACAGCAAGACGCCTCTCAAACGGACGACAGCAGTGCTTCAGCCGACCATGAACAGTACCCAGACTTGGCCAGGCTGATAAAGAATGAGCAATACAACCAGGCAATTCAGTGGATTCTTAATCAAGAAGACTGGGCTGGTAATGCGGCACTCCAACAAAAGCTTGTCGACAGCGCTCAGCAACAAGTAACGATTTACAAACGACAACAGAAAGTAGATGAGGCCAAAACCTTGCTGACCGGGCTCATTGCAGAAGATTCATTAAATGCATCATACAAAAATACTTTGCAAAAAGAGCTAACTGTACTAACAGCTGAACAGGAGCTTGTTAACGCTAAGCGTTATGCTGATAATCAAGAATTTGATAAAGCCTACATAATACTATTGAGGGCTTGGCAACAGATAGGGCAGCCGTTAGAAGATAATATTTTATTCACGGGTTCACGCAACACTGTTTCTGAACATTATCATCAAAAGGCATTACGCCATTATCGAAATCAGGAGCTCGAAGAAGCCCTGGGTTACTGGAAAAAGATCTTAGCCTTTAACCCAAACGATGATCTGGCGCTGGTGTATAGAGACAGGGTAAAAGCCCTACAAAATAAACTGGATAACCTATAAATTAATTCATTTATTATTGGCTTCCTGTTTCGAGTCATCGTTCGAGTAGTCTAACAAAACCGTTTTATCTATTTCGGTCAGTCCCTTAATCGACTCGCTGACCTCATCCATGCTCATATGCTGGGTTTTGGTCAAACCTGCCAGCTTTTGAGTTAAATCATTAACTTCTTGCTGTAGACGACCAACCTCATCATGGGAATCAACCCTAATCAAATCCGCCTGACCGTGGGTTCTGATATCTTTAATGACCTGTCGCGCTTTATTAATACGCTGAGTGAATTTATTGGCGAGCCAATAGACGCCCGAGAACACAGCTAACATGATAACAAACATCCATATGATCATGGTCAGTAATGAAGAGCGCGTTGCATTAATTAAGTTATTTCGCCCAATCGCAATAGTGGCGTAGCCAATTCCCTTATCCTGAAATGAGATAGGAGTATCAAACAAAAAAGCATCTTGGCTAAAAGACTCATTATTTTCAAAGATGCGGCTGCCCTTGCTCCCACTAATCGGGCGACTCCCTTCAAAAATTTCAAACTTTCTACCGACCAACTCCTCTCTGCTACTACTCTGTATCTGATCCGACTTATCTCGGATCGAGAGGTATAAAATTTGTGAGTTTTCCACAATATCCAGAGTAATCGCCTGCAGAGCCACATCCTCGCCCAACAATAAGGGCTCTGCCGTTTCACTGGATATAATTTGCGCCATCGAACTTCCATAATCATAAACCAGCTGGCTCATCAGTTCATTTTGACGGTCATAAACCCAAACCATGCCTAGTACCATTACCACGAAAACCAACGAGGACAGTGCAATAGCCCATCGTGCCCGCATCGAGAAAAACCGAATACCGGCAACACCCTGCCCACTTTGCTCAACCTCTTTTGCAAGCTCTTGTAATTCTTCGGTTAATTCATCCGTATCGTTATAGCGAAGGTCAGGATTTTTTTGCAGCAAGCGAAAAATGATGCTTTGCCAGATAAAACCCTGTTCAGAATAGGCATTTAATGGCTCTGGATTTTGCTGCAAAACAGCTTGCATCATGGCACCATAGTTAGCGGCCTGAAATGGCAGCTCACCCTTGGTTACCTTGTATAAAATGACGCCGAGAGAATACAAATCACTTTTAAAGTCGGTTCCTTTACCCGAGATCTGCTCCGGAGACATGTAGGCCGGGGTCCCCATAACCTTAGCTTGCTCGTCCTGACTCTCCCCTTCCAGATACTGATGCTCTATTCGCGCGATACCAAAGTCGGTAATTTTGAATCGTTTCCCTTCGTCCAGAACTAAGATATTCTCAGGCTTAATGTCTCTGTGTACCACGCCTTTTTTATGGGCATAATGCAGAGCAGAAGTCAGCTGGCACGCTAGCTCCAAAGCGGTATCCAGTGACATTGGCCCCTCATGGCTCAAATAATCATCCAGATTCTTACCTTCCAGCAGCTCCATTGCAATATAGGGCCGCTCCTGCCAGATCCCAACATCATAGATAGTAACAATGCCCGGGTGACTCAAGCCACCAGCAGCTCTCGCCTCACGAAGAAAGAGCTGTCGATATTCTTCCTGCTCGACTAAGTCATGCTTCAATAGTTTAATGGCCAACGAGCGGCCAATTTCAGGATCCTTAGCCAAATAAACAACAGACATAGCGCCACGACCGATTTCTTCAATCAGTTCGTAGCGACCTATGGTTAATTTATCTGACATTAAAAGATTAAAGGAATAACCAGATTAATACGCCAATGAGCAACACCGCGGCAACACCAAGAGAACCCACCAACATCCAGTTGATTTCAGCCTGCTCTTCGTCCTGACTTTCCTGCGCATCGACCAGAGTAAATAAAAACTCCGTATGGCCTACCTGAATCTTGTCGCCGAAAGACAACTCTCGCTCAGAGACCTTTTCACCATTAACGATAGTACCGTTTGACGAAAGCAGGTTTAAAATTTTCCATTCACCATTATAGTAAGTGATTTGTGCGTGTGTCGAAGAGGCTGCCGGGTCATATATCGTAACTCCGTTACCTTTGCCACGACCAATAACATTCTTACCATAGTCCAGAATAAAGGTTTGACCAGCATGAGGCTTGGTCGTTGCCAGTAATGCAGGCACTTTTGTTCCATCATCTTCTAACTTCTGAATTTCAGCAGCAATCATCCTATCAACTTCTTTAGAGTCAAAAACCAATGTTCCCTGCGGACCTGCTTTATCTTCTCGATATTCTTTATTCTTTCTTACAGGTCTGTTTTTTGACGGATCTTGTGACGACATACTTACCTCACGTTAACCTATTTTTAATAATTCTTTAATTTGATCGATAAAACTCTTTTTTTCAGGTTTCTTCGGTTCAACAACAGGCGAAGACAACAGAATGACCGAGACATTATCGCTACCCCCATTTTTACATGCAAGCGAGACCATATACTCTATTTTTGCTTGGTTATCTCGTTGCATGCGTAACGCACCAATCAACTCTGTGCGCGATAATTCATCATATAAACCATCACTGGCTAATAGAATGTGTTCACCATAATCCCACTCTCGCGTCAAAAAGCCAATATTTAATTGATGATCATTCTCAATCCCCAAGCATTGGGTTATAACGTGACGCTTCGGATGGTGTTTGGCTTGAGAGGGCTCCAGTAATCCTGCATTCATCAACTTTTGAACTAAGGTATGATCTTCAGTCAACTGCGTTAACTCACCAGTGATTTCATTCCACAGATAAGCACGGCTATCGCCAACCCAGGCCAGCTCATAAGCATCACCTTTCGAATGCAAAGCCACCACCGTTGCCCCGCGGTCTTGCTCTTCATGACGATTATACGCTTTAATCACAGAGTGAGCGGAATGGACAGCATTAAACAGGTTTGCCCCGGCAATAATGGATTTTCTAATTTCTTTAACCGTGTATAAACTGGCCTGCTCGCCTTGCTTCAGACCACCAACCCCATCAGACAATAGCCATAAGCCTAACTCGGATGAGCCATACACTTTATCGTCGTTATTTTGGCGAGACACACCTTTATGAGACAACATTGCGGATGCAATGCGTTGAGTTTTTTGTTGTGACATTAACCCTCCTACTCTAGCCCACAGAGTGTAACCGTTTGCTTACATTAGGAATGTTAACCAAGCCACAATTTACTTTTAGTGACTTGAAGTCTATATACATAGTACCCATATAAGTTATAATGAACTGTTCCATGGGGGCGAATCTGGCTTCGACGTGGATTACGAAACTTTAGTTGCATGTCGAGATGTTCAGCGAATCTCGTAAAATCAAAGCTGAAAACTTATAGTTGCAAACGAAGACAACTACGCTTTAGCCGCTTAAGGCTAACTGTCTACTCTGAGCGTCCTTGGTAGGAGCTAGACAGTCATAGACAGGGACTCGCAGGTAACTGTGCTCGGCAGCCAACTGTTAAACTTTCCTCGAGACCGCCTTTGAAAGCCTGACCATTGGCTCGTTAAAGGTTAAATTAAAAATGGTTCTAAGCATGTAGATTCTGAAGCAGAGGATTTGCGGACGCGGGTTCGAGTCCCGCCGCCTCCACCAAATAAACAAAGGCTCACCGAAAGGTGGGCCTTTTTTGTTGCTTCTTCTGATTACTTTAAGTCCCAAAACGCATGGTAACTTTTACCTTGCCAGTCTTGCACGGTCACCCAGAGTTTATCGCTTTCAGTCACTTGTTCGGGAAAAGGTGCATGGGCGTGTTTGAGGTCGCTGGCGCCGTGGATCACGCCGTCTACGCCTTCAGGCATGGGGGCTGGTGATTCACCGACACTCATGTAGGCGTAGCGGATTTTATCTGTGCAGCCTTCGCAGAACGTCAAACTGAAGTCTTTGAGGTACCCACCACCATAATCGTAAGCCGCTTCGTTGTTCAGCGGCATTGGCTGAACGGTAAAAGGACCTATATCTTTTTGCTCTAACGGCTCGGGGAACGTCGGATTCATCTGGTGGTACAAATACCAAATTGGCAAAATCAACAACAGCCCATTAAGGCAGTATTTCCAGCGTTTTGTTGCTGCTTTTTTTGCAGGTTTAGCCATTAGCCAATTCCTCCTGTAACGTCTTGGACTTTACTTTCTTCGGGCTTTTTACAGTCCGTTTACTGTAAATCACAAAGCCGCTGATCGACATCATGCTCAATAACAGACCAAAAAAGAACCATAGAATCTTGGTCCAGATCCCACCCAAGGTGCCGTAGTGCAATGGATCCGTGATATGCACGATGGTTTGCAACCCATTCATGGTGTCAGGCTGACGTAATTCCTCAACTGTCCCGGTCCAGGGGTTGACGTAAGCTTGGTGGCTGTAGGAATCATAAAATACTTCGCCCCCCGAGCCCATGATCGTGAAATGACCACGATGGTGCTCTGGCATGGCGATATAGGAAGGCTCGAACCCTGGCATGACCTGTTCGGCGCTGTGCATTGCCGCTTCAAGTGAAATTCGCTGCGGAACCGCTTTCTGGTTTTGGCTGGTCGGCACTTGCTGGATCATCACGGCTTCGGGTTCGTCCCAGACGTCCGAGCCATTATGCCAGCCTATAGCTTGTATAAAGTAACAGAGCCCAGTCACCCCCATCACCATCAAAAACCATATCGACCAGACACCACTCAAACGATGAAAGTCACCAAAGAAAGTCCGCGCGCCTTTCTTTCGCCGCAAACGCGGCTGAGTAAATGATTTCCAAAACTTTTTATAAACGACCAAACCAGTGATCAAGGCACCCAGAGTCACTAGGGACATCAGCGAAACCAGGTAATATCCAATGCTGTAGCCTTCCTGCCATGGAAATAACAGCCAGCCATGCAATGAGCGCATAAACTCGACGAAAGTGAAACCATTGTTAATTTCCTGGATCTCACCAGTATATTGATTGATATAAGCCATACCGACAGGGTGATCTTTGCTACTGAATCGAATCGGTGTCACCAAATATGGCTCGAGCACCATCACCCCCTGAATCTTGGCATCGGGTATTTCTTCTTTAACCACATCCACCAGCTCGTATACCGGCTTAGCCTCCAGCTGCTGAGGATTATTAGCCCGAGCATTTGGATTGGTCAGCCACGTAAGCTCATGACTCAGTACAGCAATGGTTCCCGTTAAACATATAAAACTGAACAAAATCCAGATGGGAAGCGAAAGCCAACCATGAACCTGAAACCATAAACGACGATTTTTTATTGCCATTTTATCTAACCCAGATTAAAGAAAAGTACTAACGAAAAGGCACGGAACCTGTTTTCACAGGCCCGTGCCAGTCCTTTTACGACTACAAGATTTGTTTTACATTCCCCAACGTACGGTCAGTGTATAGTTGCGTGGTGCACCGTAGTAGCCTTGTGCCCAATACAAACTGGTCAGGTATTTTTCATCCGTCACGTTGTCAACATTAAAGGTTGCCGAGAGATTATCCGAAATTTCGTACCCTGCCATCAAACCGACGACTGCATAACTGTCCTGTTCAACGCTGAAAGGCTGGCCTGCATTTACACCAGTTGTAGCAACTCCCTGATCCCGATAGATATCATCCTGCCATCTGACGTTCATTCCCAATCGTAAGGCTTCAAACTCAGGGAAAGTATATGAGCCCGATAAGCGTAGTGTATTTCGCGGTGTAAAGGTACGAACATCTTCACCATTCGCCCCCTCGATATCCACGTGCGTGAAACCACCTGACAGTTGCAAGCCTTTAGCCACCTGCCCCATCACGTCAAACTCATAGCCTTGACTGGACACGCCATCGACACCAATAAAGTAATCCTGACCTGTTGTTGTGTCGGTACCTGCATATTCAGCAATGTTGTTTTGCTCAGTATCAAAAACGGCAAAGCTCACGTTCAGCATATCGTCAAAGAACTCACCCTTGATGCCTAACTCATAGTTGACGCCATCAACTGGATCCAGACGATCACCATGAATATTTTTTTCACGTTGAGGGTTAAAAATCTTAGTATAACTGCCATACAATGACAGGTTATCACTGACGTCATAAACCACACCGGCATACGGCGTGATTTCATTATCAATATTGTACTCTTTCGGCTGACCATAACTGGTTCCTTCCGAGTCCATACTGGTTGAACGGAAACCAGTAATCAAAGACAACTCATCCGCTAATGACCAGCGTGCTGCCGCATAAAAGCTTTTCAATTCATCGGTAAAGTCGCTGCCATTTTCATAAGGTCCGAAGCCCGGTCTTGGATAATCACCAGTCCAGTCATCAAACGATGGTAATGACGTACCGATATCCTGACCGTATACAGATACATCATCGGCTTCTGAGCGCGACCAGTTAACACCAAAATTCGCCTGATGCGAACGCCCAGCCAGATTAAAAGAACCGTTCAAAGCAATATCGGCTAACAGTTGTTCATTTTTATAGCCATACAGACTTGAATAAGCAAATAAACCGCTTCGATCTGGATTCAAACCACCGGCAGAATAAGCGTAAAATAAGGCGCTGTTAATGGTGTCCTTTCGCTTGCTGATGGTTGTGACCAGCTCCCAGTCATGGCCCAGATTATAGACTAGCTCGGCAAAGGTACGGTTAATCGTGCCATCCCAGTAAGACCAGTCGGTTGCAGTGCTACGCGACACGTCATAATCGACCTGAGTCCCGTCAGTATAATTCAGTGTTAAAGCCCCCCACATTGGGCTGTTAGGCTTATTATCCTGCGAGGTATGACCCACCGTTAATATAGCGTCTTCAGACAAATCAAACTCTAATACCCCATAGAAGATCTCTTTCTCCACAGAGTAACGATTCAAGTAAGAGTCTTTGTTCTGATAGGCACCAACAAAACGGCCTCGGATAGAACCATCTTCATTCAGACTACCGGAGATATCCGTTTCAACACGCTGATTATCCCATGACCCAGCAATGGCAGCGATAGAAGCATGAAAGTCATCCGTTGGGCGTTTACGCACAAAGTTAACGGTTGCCGACGGATTGCCGGTACCCGACATCAGGCCGTTAGCACCACGGATCACTTCGATGCGATCATAGATCGCCACATCAATGTCACCGTAGGTATTACCGTAGACAAAAGGAACACCGACACCGTCATATTCAAAGTTCGTGATATCAAAACCTCGCGCACTGTAATAAGTGCGATCCGTTTCGACTTTCTCAACGTTGACGCCACTGGTGACCTGTAACACATCGTTGATGTTTTGCAGGGCAAAATCATCCATCTGTGCACGGGTGACAACCGAAATCGCCTGCGGTGTTTCGCGTAACGTAAGCCCCATGCCAGTAGCGCTGCTGGCATCTTTCTCAAGATAAACGCCGTTTCCGTCAATCCCTTCACCAACGACTTCTATCACTTCAGTTTCTTGATTGTCATCATCTTGCTTAGTGGTATTTTCTTCCGCATCGGCTCCCTGAATACTCAAAGCCCCCAATACTACTGCCACCGCAACATACACTTTTTTTGTCAACATGCTTCAACCTTAACTTCGCTTTATAGCCCAACAATGCAATATCGCATCAAATTTTCGCGAATGATAACGCTTCTCATTTGTGACTTCAATACTATTTGTGTTTTTTTATATGCCGCTTTAGGCAAGATTAAGAACTGAAAAGTAAAAAAAGCCAGTTAGTAACTAACCGGCTCTATATGACAGTGTAAAATGTAAGGATAAATGGTTAGATTCAGCGGCTGATAATGCGCTGGACAGTTTCTTGTGCTTTATCAATGTCACCGATTTCCTGAAACAGAACTCGCCCATTTTCGTCTAAAACTGTCATCAAGTTTGAGTGTGCGACTTCGTTATCATCGCTTTTTTTGTACTTAATATTCAGCGCCATGGCCAGACTTCTAACGTCCTGTTCTGAACCGGTTAGCAATGTCCAGCTCTTCGGATCCAGCTTGCGCCGTTTGGCGAACGACTTTAACACCTCAGGGGTATCTGAGTCTGGTGTTAATGAAATTAACACAAAACCGACTCGCTCCTGCTCATTTTTGGGAAGTGACTTTTGAACTTCCTGCATCGTCGCTACAATTGTTGGACAGGTATGCATACAGTGAGTATAGATTAGACTCACTACCTGCTTTTTGCCTTTTAACTGTCCAATGTTTAGCGACTCTTCATCTTGAGTCGTCCACTGACTACCCAGTTGGTAAATAGAGTCTCCAGGCATATCGCCAGCAATCACTACTGAATGAGCAGCAAGACCTAAGACACTACTAATTAGAATATTCGTTAGCCATTGTTTCATATTAATCTCCATTGGCTGATTTCATATCTGAAGCACAACGAAAGCCTAAGTTTGATAATGTAAACTTGGCTTCTAAACTACTCCTGAAGCCATACCGCATGAAAGCGGCATAATCTCCGGGGTCGACCGCACCACTCGCCCCTCCCGCACAAAAGAGCTTGGTATCTATGGTGCTATCTTCGCGAGACTCCCCTGTGACCAGCGTCGAGTTAAAATCTTCCGTCCACTCCCAGACCAGGCCATGCAAGTCATGAACGCCCCAGTAATTAGCAGGGCTCCCACCAACGCTCGGTAGAGTTTTTGGGCTGGGCTTGCTATACCAAGTCAATATCTGTTGTTTATAACCAGACTCAAGACTTCCGTTTGCCTGTGTTTCACTGGCCAGTGCCGCCAGTTCCCACTCAGCAACTTTAGGTAACCGCTTACCTTGGGACTGACAGTAGGCATCCGCCGCAAACCAGGACACATAGGTTACTGGACTCTCCGCGGCAATTGCCTCAAAGCTTTCGTCACTGTCCCAATGTTTTAAATAGTCTTGCTCAACAAAAATTGAAGGTGCTGCTGTCTTGCGCCACTGTGGATTTTGCTCGACAAACTCCAGATATTGTTGATTAGTCACGGGATATTGATCAAGGTAGAAGCTACTAACCGTCTGCATTGGGCTATCCTCGCTCATATACAGCGGCCGGTACTCCCCCCCTTCAATCAAGACCTGCTCACTGGCCCCCGCAAGAGCCAGTGAAACAGTTGCTATGATAAGGGATAGTATTTTCATAACAGTTCAATCAGACCTTAGTGGCCTTTCTGTTGGCGAACTTTCTGTACCTGCTCAACTGTAATTTCGCCCCCTTTATTGCCCCAGGAGTTCAGTACATAAGTTAAAACGTTTGCGATTTCATCATCTTCCAGCTTCATCGCTGGCATCACACTGTTAAAGCTCTCGCCGTTAACTTTAATCGGACCCTCGAGACCGTGAAGAATAGCTTTAATGCCTCGAACCGGATCCTCATTGAAGTAATCGGATTTTGCTAAAGGCGGAAACGCCTGAGTCACGCCGGCACCATTAGCCTGGTGGCATGCTTTACAGTTGGCGTCGTAAACCCGCTTACCGAACTTGATTTTATCTTCCTTGTTCTGAGCTTTAGCAACTTTATAATCGCCTTCCATGGTCTGCACAGCAGAGCCTTCGGGCTGGTAAATGGCATCGCTTAATTTACCTGAGTAAACGACCTTATCTTCATCCCCTTTAACGTTAATCATGCCTAACGCACCTTTGTTAAATGCGCGGAAGATAGAGTGATCCACCAGAATCAGATTACCCGGAACCTGTACCTCAAAATCAACGATCGCAGAGCCACCAGCAGGAACCAGTGTCGTCTGAATATTATGATTCTTAGCACTACCACCTTCGACGTAAACGGTATCGAAGATCTCACCAATCACATGGAAGGAAGAAACCAGGTTTGGGCCACCGTTACCCACATACAGGCGCACCGTTTCGCCTACTTTGGCTGTCAATGCATTATCGCCTGTCAAGCTGCCAACCGCGCCATTAAAGACGACATAATCAGCATCCTCATCGATAGCTTTTTCCATATCGAACGGTTGAAGACCTGCTTCACCATATTTGCCTTTGGTATAGAAGTCACCCTGCATCACATAGTATTCGCGATCCACTTCGGGTAGCCCTTCTTTCGGCTCGACCAGAATCAGGCCGTACATACCGTTTGCGATATGCATGCCCACTGGCGCTGTCGCGCAGTGATAAACGTACAAACCAGGATTAAGAGCTTTGAAGGCAAAGGTTGATGTGTGACCCGGAGCCGTAAATGACGATACCGCACCACCGCCAGGGCCAGTTACCGCATGTAAGTCAATGTTGTGCGGCATTTTTGATGAGGGGTGATTAGAAAGATGGAATTCAACTTCATCACCCTCTTTCACACGAATAAAGCTACCCGGTACAGAGCCTCCAAAAGACCAGTAGACATACTCCACACCATCGGCCATGGTGCCGACTTTTTCTACCGTTTCCAGGTGCACCACAACACGCGCGTTATGATCACGCTCAATGGCTGGTGGTACATTGGGCGGTGAAGTCAATACAGCGTCTTCAACAGGTAATTTCTTTGCTGCCCCAACGGAAGCAACAGTTGCTATCGCTAGAGTCACTAGCAGTTTCTTTCCCCACATAATCATTTCTCCACATGGTTATTCACTGTCATCTAGTATCAGACTAAAATGCGCAAACCAATATGATCTAGATCATGCAGTCGCTTAAATACGTAAACTAATTACATCTTTTGTTATAAGAACAACACTACCATAGAAAACGTATGAGCTTCTGTTAAGAAGTTATTATTTAAAGAAATTACAGGGTTAGCCATATCGGCCAATACTGGTACTTAAAACATAATGGAGGTGAATATAGCCTTATTATACTTCAGAGATTTGCAATATGCGTGCTAACTGTGAGCGGTATTGCTCTGGTAACACATCTTCCAGCGTATACTCGTCAAGGGTACTCAAAAAAGACTTTAAAGCATTACTTAACACCCCTTTTAAACCACAAACGGGTGTAATAACACACTGATTTTTATCAGAAAAGCACTCTACTAATGCCAAGTCAGGCTCCATTTCACGAACCAGAACACCAATACAGATTTCATTTGGTTCCAACTTAAGACGTATGCCACCATTTTTACCACGAACGGTTTCGATATAGCCCTTTTTATTCAGGCTATGTACCACCTTCATCAGGTGGTTACTGGAAATATTATAGCGCTCTGAAATTTCTTGAATAGTCGTTAACCGCCCCTTCTGCAATGCGAGAAGCATTAACACCCGTAAGGAATAATCAGTATACCGGGTTATATTCACAAAGTTTTCTCCTAAACTACGACGAAGGCCGGCTTACAATAAAAAGTATTAATCCAACAAAGAAAAACCCAAGTCCCCAGAGCAGATAAGGGTGTCCGCCGCTATACCACAGAACAAGCCAGCTACTAAGCATCATGCCGCAAGCCAAACACTTACCGGTAACCGGGATCGCTCTTCTTTGATACCAGTCATTAAGAACCGGACCAAAATGACGGTGATTCATGAGCCAGCTCTTCAGTTGTGGTGAGCCCCTGGATGCAGCCCAAATTGCTATCAATAAAAAAGGTGTCGTCGGTAATAAAGGTAACAAAGCCCCAATAAAACCGATCAACACAGCCGCTAAGGCAATGATTTTATAGAATAATTGACCCGGCACAACCATTACATTTACTCCTGTACCATAGCAACAGAACGACCTATATCATGCATTTACAATATACCTTATTTTCAATCATGTCGACCTATCTTGACCTAGATCAAAGATAAATCAACTCATGCCACTATCCTTTAAAAGCAAATAATATCGTAATTCTTTTTGATAAACCAAAAGCATCTTTGAGTGAAGAGCTTTTCAATACAAACATAAAGATGTATTATAAATACATCTTCTAGGGTTTAGGGCCAGCATGAAGAAAGTGAATGCACAGAAACTATTTTTCCCCGCAGCAAGCATTTATGCTGCAATGGCAGTGCTACTATCTGTATTCGCCCTTCACGCTGGCTGGCCCAGGGGCTTGATTGCCACAGGTCACGGCCATGAAATGTTTTTTGGTTTTACTCTGGCGCTGATTGCAGGTTATAACTTGGGGAAAATAACGCAACGTTTACTACTTGCTTTATTTGTTTTGTGGCTTGCCGCTCGTATTAGTTACTTATTGGCTCCTTCACATTTAATTTCACAGTGGTTGAGCCCTTTGTTTGCTCTATTTCTAGCCTGGCATATCGTGCCACGCTTTTTCGCTGCAAAGAAGTGGCGCAATAAAGTAATCAGCCCCCTGCTATTAATAATTTGTTTATTACCTGCGTTGTGGTTATTGCAGCAGCAAATGTCACTCACAATCGAGCATCGCCAGCTGGTTTCCGCCACCTTACTCCTACTGATCTTATTAATGGCGTTTTTTGGTGGCCGCATGATAGCGCCAACCACCGCCGGTGAATTACAAAAGCAGGGAATACGGTTACAAACTCCCGTACAACCTCGCTTAGAAGCGTTAATACTCCTGCTACTGCCCCTTGGTGCCCTCAGCATCTTAGTCCCTAGCACCAAACAGTTAGCAGGAGTACCTACATTTTTAGCTGCCTGTGTATTAATGGTTCGTCTCGTTCGTTGGCAGGTTTGGCGCTGCCCGAATCGTCCGGACTTATTTGGGTTAGCGGTCGGCTATTTATGGCTGGCACTGGGTACTTCAGGTCTGAGCCTGGCGTTCTGGTTTAAGCTGCCTGTCGATACTATTTTGCACATGATTACTGTCGGAGCCATAGGCTGTTTGTCGGCGAGCCTGATGTTGAAGTCCCGTTTTAAACGGAGTTCAACAGAACCACGACCCATGGTCGCATCGCTCAGCATCATCTCCCTCATTTCTCTGGCGACCATTTTACGAGTTATAGCTACCGCCGATACTTTCTCGCAACTACTGCTATGGCTCTCTGCTGTGTCATGGGCATTAGCGTTTATACGCTTAGGATTTCTCCTGCTAAGCGACGCTAATAACCCAAGCAGATTGACAACTTGGAGACAAGCAATATGAATTTATTAATCACCCCATTAGGACAAATAGCCCGTGATATTCCGGGTGCCAGCGAACTGTTGTACCAACAGGGTATTGATTATAGCTGTGCTGGTAAGACGACACTGGCCGATGCTCTGGATGCTCAAGCACTGGATATAGCGGAAACTGTTAACGCGTTAAATTATTTAGTTAAACACCCAGCCCCGGCAACTCCGAGCCTGAGTGAGGCATCTAACGAAGAGATCATTAACCATATTCTGGAGCGCTACCATCAGGTCCACCGTCAGCAGTTACCCGAGTTGCTGGATCTGGCCGATCGCGTTGAAACCGTTCACGCTTCACACCCGGCCTGCCCTAAAGGTTTAACCGAACATTTACAAAAAATGTCACAAGAAATGGAGTCGCATATGCTCAAAGAAGAGCAGATTTTATTTCCGATCATTCAACGCGGCATGGCTCATATGGCAACAAGCCCGGTCGCGGTGATGCGAATGGAGCACGACGACCATAGCGAATCGATAAAACAATTGCAGCATCTGGCAAACAACTTTGAAGTTCCGGCGGATGCCTGCAATACCTGGCAAACACTTAACCAAAAACTCAAAATTTTTAAACAAGACTTAATTAATCATATTCACATCGAAAACAACATTTTATTTGAACGTATTGATAACTACCTGAGAGGAGCATAATCATGGGTAAATATCGCAAACTCTGGTTTACCCTGATAGCAATATTAGCGGTAACCTTCGCTATACTTGGCTATTTTGGTAATGAAGTCTATCGACAGGCCCCTCCCATCCCTGAAAAAGTCGTCAGCACTGATGGGCAGGAATTAATGACCAAAGAATCGATTCTTGATGGCCAAACGGCATGGCAGTCTATCGGTGGCATGCAACTGGGATCTATCTGGGGGCACGGAGCCTATCAAGCACCGGACTGGACCGCTGACTGGCTCCACCGAGAATTGATGGCATGGCTGGATATGGCGGCGCAAGACAATTATGGCGCGGCTTATGATGAGCTGGATGGCGAACAGCAACAAACCCTCAAATATCGCTTAAAACAAGAGTATCGCACCAATACGTTTAATAAAGACACTGGTAAGATGGCAGTTTCAGCACGTCGTGCTCAAGCAATCGCACAAACCGCGGATTACTATGATCGGTTATTTAGCGATGCCGCCGACCTCAAAGAAACTCGCAACCACTACGCGATGAAAGAAAATACATTGCCTAATGCGGAACGTCGGGAAGTCATGACACAGTTCTTCTTCTGGACAGCCTGGGCAGCCGCAACCGAGCGCCCTGGTAGCGATGCCACTTACACCAATAACTGGCCGCATGAACCGCTTATCGACAACAAACCTACCTCTGAAAATATCGTGTGGTCGATCATCAGTGTGATTCTGTTGATCGCCGGCGTTGGCGGACTGGTATGGGGTTGGGCCTTTATGCGCAAGAAGGAAGAACATGAGCCTCCGGCTCCAGAGCAAGATCCCATTACCACGTTTAAGTTAACGCCTTCGCAGAAAGCGTTAGGTAAATACTTGTTGGTTGTGGTTGCCCTGTTTACGCTACAAGTCCTGTTAGGAGGGTTCACCGCACACTATACCGTCGAAGGACAAGGCTTCTATGGTATCGAGACCTCAAAATGGTTCCCCTACTCGCTGGTTCGTACCTGGCATATTCAAGCAGCCATGTTCTGGATCGCTACCGGTTTTCTGGCGGCGGGTCTATTCCTGGTACCGATCATCAACGGCGGTAAAGATCCCAAGTACCAGAAGCTCGGTGTCAACGTGCTATTCTGGGCTCTGGTTGCCGTGGTCGCCGGCACTTTTATCGGTAGCTATATGGCAATTGCGCAAGTCCTGCCTGAACACTTAAGTTTCTGGTTAGGACACCAGGGCTATGAGTATGTCGATCTGGGACGCCTATGGCATTGGGGCAAATTCACCGGGATTGTCCTGTGGCTGGTTCTGATGCTGCGCGGTATCGCTCCAGCGCTGAAAAAGAAAGGTGATAAAAACCTGCTGGTACTGTTAACGGCATCGGTAGTTGCCATCGGTTTATTCTACGGTGCCGGCTTCTTCTACGGCGAAAGAACACACATTTCCATCATGGAATACTGGCGCTGGTGGATCGTGCACCTTTGGGTTGAAGGCTTCTTTGAAGTATTCGCAACCGTGTCGCTGGCTTTCATTTTCCACAGCATGGGGTTGATCGGTCGCTCAACCGCAACGGCTGCCAGCCTTGCTTCGGCTTCCATCTTCATGCTTGGCGGTGTTCCTGGCACCTTCCACCACCTCTACTTTTCCGGTACAACAACACCTGTGATGGCAGTTGGTGCAACTTTCAGTGCACTCGAAGTGGTGCCTTTGATTGTCCTGGGTTATGAGGCCTGGGAAAACTATCGCTTGAAAAACCGTGCGCCCTGGATGGAAAAAATGCGCTGGCCTTTGATGTGCTTCGTGGCCGTCGCCTTCTGGAATATGTTCGGCGCTGGCGTACTGGGCTTTATGATCAACCCTCCGGTATCACTGTACTATGTGCAGGGTCTGAACATGACCCCAACCCACGCACATGCCGCTCTGTTCGGTGTCTACGGCTTCCTCGCCATTGGTTTTGTGCTGATGATATTACGCTATATTCGTCCGCACATGGTGTTTGACGAAAAGCTGATGAAAACAGGGTTCTGGTGGCTCAACATTGGCCTCATGATGATGCTGCTAACGAGTCTGTTGCCGGTAGGAATCATTCAATTTTATGCCAGCGTCAGCGAAGGTTTCTGGTACGCCCGGAGCGAAGCCTTCATGCAAAGCGAACTTCTTTACACGCTACGCTGGGTCAGAACTATCGGTGACGTCGTCTTTATCGTTGGTGCTCTGGCCGTTACCTGGCAGGTCATTAAAGGGCTACTCAATAAACCAAGCCGCGAACCGCTTACTCAGCCAATCCCAGTCAAAGAGACTCCATAATAATAAGATAGGCTCTCCTGATTTTGAGGTGCCATGCGGCACCTCTTTTTTATCAGCTCTCTTTAGCGAGGCGGGTCAACTTTTTGGCCGTGACTCGTATTCAAACGATACCAGCCAGCAATCGAATAACGATCCCTTGCCGCCGGTAACACTTCATGCGGAAACTCTTCGCTTAAAAAGGCAACCAAGGTGCCGAAACTCGGTGTCACTTTTGTTCCTTCCATATCAAGTTCATCGCGATATATAACTAATTCCCCCGAATCATCCGGCAACCAGCCCGGATTCAGATAAATCACTAATGACAAGACACGGTTAGACTCGCCTTTAAATGCATCGAAATGGCGCTTATAAAAATCTCCCGGCGCATAGTGCGCATAATGACTTTCAAATGAAAAAAGTCCAAGAAGCAACCGTGCATTCAAAAATCGCCTTAATGCTGAAGTCCATTCCAACCAACGAGCACCAGTCTCTGACGAACCGTCGATCCAACAGATTTCATCAGTGCGCACAAAACTATTCAGCATATGATCCACTTGTCGACCAATACCTGCCGAATCAAATTCGGCCTGAGGCATTTGCTGTAACTGCTGGTAAAGCGACTGAGCTAACTCAGGGGGAAGAGCATTTGGGTTAATACTATAGCCTTGCTCACCAATATCTTGAGCAATTTTCTCGAATAAAGCCGGAGTTTCGCCGAAGCGAGGACCAGCCAGGTATGAAACATCGATCAATGCATCGTTCAATAGGGTTTGCCTCGAGACAACAATTAGGAGAGTCAGGATTGTCTTTACTTATATGCCGAAACCCGCTTAAAGGCAAGCTTTATATGCCACTTCTCGCCTGGGCCAGGCTGACCCGGGAACAACGAGCCCATTTAAAGACCAGTATACCTTGAAAGTACAGACAAACCACTGATATGGCGGATCAGTCACAAAACCAGCGACAGATCCGAGCAGTTTCTTTACATAACTTTCACATCGTCAGTCTTAGGGTAAATACGAGGCCCGATGAAAGATCATGTTCATCGCGCGAAATAAGACGGGGGTATCAATGTTACAGACGAATTCACAGACAATGATTGTTCGCCATGCAACAAAAATACCCCACAGAAAAAAGAGGTATGAACCATGAAGAAGCACATCCTATTGAGCACTGTCTGCTTATGCATGACAGGCGCTTACATTTCTCAGGAAACGGCGGCTTCCAGTCACCGCGAGGCTCCCAATATCACGCGGTATCCAACTCTAGACTCCACCGATTTCTATGTATTCAACAGCTACGAAAGCGGCCGCTCAGGCTATGTTACCCTGATCGCAAACTACGTTCCACTTCAGGACGCTTACGGTGGGCCCAACTACTTTGCGCTGGATACTGCTGCCGATTATAACATCCATATCGACAGCGATGGTGATGCGGTTGAAGATTTAACCTTCCAGTTTAACTTCGATAATAACTTAGCCGCTGATGGCGCTGGTATTCAGCTTGCCATTGGCCCAGACGGCGCTCAGAAGCAGATCGCTATTCCACTGAAAAATGCTGGCGGGATCGCTGCCGGAGACAATTCGGCACTGAACTTTACCGAACAATATACTTTAAACCTGGTGCAAGGTCCCGTACGTTCCGGTTCCAGTTCGACAATTACCGGTTCCGGTGGCGAAACGACCTTCACTAAACCCTGGGATTATATCGGTGACAAAACCTTTGGCTCGACATCGGCGTATCAAGATTACGCTAACCAGTACATTTATAACATCAGCGTACCAGGATGCTCAGCCGATGGTAGGGTTTTTGTCGGACAGCGCTCCGATGCTTTCGCTGTAAACCTGGGCGAAAGTTTTGACCTGGTCAACTATGTTCCCGTTGAAGGTGACAGTTCACCAGGCGCAGGTGATGGTGGCGGGTTCCCAGGAGGTATCACACAAGATATTGCGAACGACGACCTCCGAAATAAAAATGTCACGACCTTTGCGTTAGAACTACCTGCCAGCTGTATTGTTGGCGACGGTAATGGCGTTATCGGTGCCTGGACAACAGCATACGTACCACAGGCTCGTATCCAGAACCCCAATGCCACTTTCGAAAAACCGGAAGTGAATGGTGGTGCTAAAGTGCAAATTTCTCGTTTAAGTAATCCTTTAGTCAACGAAGTGGTTATTGGCTTACCGGATAAAGACAAGTTCTCAACTGCCACTCCAGCGGACGATGGGCAATTTGCCGACTATGTTACCCACCCGAGCTTCCCAGAACTCTTGAATATATTGTTCAGGGACGCAGTTAATTCAACCCTGGGTACGAACTTTGAGACCATTGCTCCAACCAACTTCCCCCGAGAGGATCTGGTTGCGGCATTCCTAACGGGATTCCCAGGCGTTAATCAGCAGGCCACGGTAACCCCATCCGAAATGTTACGCCTCAATACGGCCATCCCTGCAATTCCAGCATCACAGCAATCACCATACGGTGTGGTCGGTGATGACTTAGCGGGTTTCCCCAATGGACGACGCCCGGGTGACGATGTCGTGGATATTGCACTGCGCGTCGTTATGGGTCGCTTATGTTATGAGTTCCCGGTAAATGGTACTCCAACGAACCTCGGTTACTGCGAACCTTCTGACGCCAATGTTGGCAATGCGCCATTCACTGATGGCGCACCGCTATCCGCAACAGACCTGGATGAAAGTTTTCCTTACTTGAAAACGCCTGTTGCCGGTTCACCAAACTAAGGAGGAGTAACCCATGAAAATAGTTAATATTTATAAACTGGCGGCGATGTCCTCGTTACTTCTATTAATTGGTTGTAGTGATGATACGGAACCTGACATCAATCAGGCTCCGGTCACGACCAAAGCGACAGTGGTAACTGAAACGGATACTCCGGTGATGGATCAACTGCAGGCCGATGATGCCGATGGTGACAGCCTGACTTTCAATATAGTAGCTGAGCCTCAGTCAGGTAGCGTTGAATTAGGCGTCGACGGAAATTTTACCTACACCCCAGCCAAAGAATTCACCGGCTCCGACATCTTCACATTTGTCGCCAGTGATGGCTCTCTTAATAGCGCAGTAACTGACGTTGAGATTACGGTTAATGTGAAAGAGGAAGTGTTCAGTTCCTATAGCCGCAAATCGTACTCGAATCAAAGTAACGATGAACCATCTGGAGTGAATGGCCGTCAATTCATCTTTGATGTAACGACAACCACCACTTATCAGGACTTGGTACAAGATGGTAATCAATAAACGATACCAACTGATACCAGTAGCATTGAGTTTGCTGCTGGTATCGTCTCTTTCCTTTGCTAAGCAATGGGTTCCTCAAAGCGAAGAGGAAGTCGTATTGCACTACGAGCCCAACCGTATGTCGCCGCTCACGATGACTGTTCAAAGTTCAACACAACCGAACCCACAACGACTTCTCACAATGATGTCAAAACTCATTCAACAATCCCAGTATCCAGGGCAGAGTCACGCCCTCAACGATGCCAGTGTCATGTTAAAACGACTTGCCCCCATGATGCATTCGTTAAACAAGGAACAACAAGCCCAGTACACTATCGCAAAAGCCAATATTGCTCAGCAGTCTCATCACTTCCAACGTGCACTCGATCTACTTAGCAACGTTAAGGACAGTAGCGAACACTACCCTCAAGCACTGCTTATCCAGTCTCGACTATTACTTATTCAGGGTAATTACCCAGCAGCCGAAAAGGCCTGTAGAAAATTGATCTCTTACCATATTCAGGCAGGAGAGCTCTGCACCATCGAAGTTAAAATCTATCAACGTTCGTCTAATACTGCTCAATCCCTGTCTATTCTCAGGGAGCGCTACACAGCGGACAACGATCCATTAACTCGCTATTTCCATCAAATACAGGGGACAAGTTTTCGCATTGAACAGAATTACCAAAAGGCAGAAGAAGCCTTTAGCTATGATTTACTCAATGCGCCATCGAGCCAATGGTATCAGTGGGCCGACATGGCCTTTGCTAACCAGCGGCCACAAAAAGTTTATCAAGCCTTAAAGGCTTTAATACCCTCCGCCGACAATAACCTCGAAGATGGGTTTATTATGCGCTTGGCTCGAGCAGAAAAAGAAATGCAGTTAGTACCTGCAAACTATCAGAAACTAGCGCAACAGCTGGTCGAATTGCGCCAGCGCAGAAATGACAAGCTACATGCCGCTGATATTGCCTATTACTTTATTTTTATTGCTCAAAACCCTGAACAGGCGCTGAAATGGGCTAAGCTAAACTGGCAACAAGTCAAAGAGCCCAGCGACAAGCATATCCTGCAACAAGCCAGTGCCATGAATAACAAGTGAGGCTATTGATGCGCCACATTGCCATACTGCTAACGCTACTATTTTGCAGCCTGCCTTTAACAGCACACCAGTTCAGTACTGCTAACTTAACCATGGAACAGGTTTCAGCAGAACATCATAAAGGGGCTATAGAATTGTCACTTAAAGATTTACAACACACACTAAAGCTCGACCCCAATCAAAATGGCGCGCTTACCTGGGGTGAAGTCATCAACTCGCACTCGTTAATCACGAGCTACTTAGATGTGCACCTGGAGGTTAACACTAAGTCCGATGAATGCGACATCCAATGGGATGAGAATATTTCTCTGACAGATAGTTACGGGGAAAGACTATTAAAACAACCGCTTCTGATACAATGTCGAGGTGACTTTAACTTACATTACAGTGCTCTGTTTGAAACAACCAATAACCATAAGCTTTTAGTTAACTGGAGCCTTGATGATGGTCAAACTCAGGCCATTATCAATAATCCAGATGCAGTATGGCGAGTTGCAGCAAGTTCAAACTCAAGCTGGGATACCCTTGTTTTTTATCTTTATCAGGGCATGATTCATATCTGGATTGGTCTTGATCATGTGCTGTTTTTACTCACACTACTGCTCCACTTTAAATGGACCAAACCAACCGCCAATCAAAAACCAACAAAGGATAACAATTTCAATTTAAAATCTCTGTTATGGTTAGTTACCGGTTTTACATTGGCACACTCAATCACGTTAACCTTAACAGCCTTAAATTTAATAACGGTCTCACCGAAATGGGCCGAGGTAGGTATTGCTATATCCGTGGCTTTTGCCGCCCTGAATGCGATAACGCACTGGATAAGGCATATCATGATGATGACGGTCGCATTTGGCTTATTGCACGGACTGGGCTTTGCCGGTGCCTTAAGCGAATTAGGCTTAAGTAAATCCCACCAAATAACCAGTATCGTTGGGTTTAATTTAGGTGTTGAGGTAGGGCAAATAGCCATTATTCTTGCAGCGACACCCATACTGTGGTTAATGTCTAAAAGGGATAGTATTTATAAAGTAACGTTACCATTGATAAGCGGCATAATTTTTATGCTCGGCCTGTACTGGGTATGGGAACGAATTTAACACGCCGAATTTAAACAACGGAGTCAGGGAGCGAAACTAACCAACGTTTTTAAAAGGAATTGACGTTTTATTCGCTTCAATACCAAGAATGCCCAGCGCCTTTTCCTCGCCGCCTTTGACCACGACATCGGCTAAGGTGTATTGATTAAGCCTTTGCAGAAAGGCACTTAAGGCCGATGCTAAAATCGACTTTAACTCACAAACAGGCGTAATGGCACAAGCGCCTTTCGGTGAAAAGCACTCAACCAGACTGAAATCAGGTTCCAGCTCCATTACCAGCTTTCCAATATTAATATCTTCCGGTGAAACACTTAATTTCATTCCGCCTTTTTTGCCGCGTAGCGTTTCTATATAACCGATTTTATTAAGATGATGAACAACTTTCATCAAGTGATTCTTCGAAATATCATAACTATCGGCGATATCTTTTATCGTCGTCCGTTTGTTTTTATTTAACGATAAGTAGATTAAAACTCTTAATGAATAATCCGTATATCTCGTTATATGCATAACCTAGTCCAATTACTAGCAGCCCTTAACTTGTCAGTTAAAACTGCTGTGCCCACATCAATTGTTTAACTTTTAGTCATCAGTATAACCGAAGTCTTGCAGAATCATAGTTAAGCATACAACAATTTTACATAAAGGTGACAAATGCAAGTCACTATAGACTTACTCAGTGCAAAAGTGACTTGGCAGACACAAAAAAAGCCCTTCAACTGAAGAGCTTTTCAAATGAATACAGCAAGCTATGCAATCCAACCCAGCTCGTATGCTTTTGCCTCAGCTTTCTTTGGAATATCCTGCTTTACAAAATGATGATGCAATAATTGCACACCAAGCACATGGTTCAAAATAGCATCCATCTGTACCTTGTGATCACGAGGTACCTTTGGATCGTCATGACTATCAATCATATTCCGTAATGCCGCATAATCAATCAAGCCAGCTTCGTTGATCTTTTCTTCATTGGCAAACTCCTCCATTAGCTCCATCAAAGCACCCCACTTTTTCTTATCGGTGTGCGCTGGCGGTGCCATAAATGCAAACTTCTGACGTTTGTATAACGTCTCTGGTAATAAGCCTTTCATCGCTTCTTTCAAGACGTACTTTTCAACGGGTCCTTTTATTCGCATTTGAGGAGGAATATTCACAGCATATGCAGCTAAGTGATGATCAAGAAATGGTGGGCGCGCCTCCATTGAGTTCGCCATATCCACTCGATCTCCGCCCCAGGTCAGGATTTGGCCCTCGAGCATGGTTTTAATCCACACATACTGGGCTTTATCCAGCGGGTGTCGACCTTCCAGCTGTGACTCATCAAACTGTTCGGCCATTGCTGTACCCGGATCATAATCTTTAATATTAAACTGGTGCTCTTTCGACATCAGATTCCGCGCAAAGTTATCGCAGCCCATCCAGCTCTGAATACAGGTTGGCGTAAAACCTACTTTCTGATCGATGGCTTCCGAGTGAAATTCTTCCCTTGGCAACATCGCCCCTTTAAACAAAACATTCGACTCAGCCAGTGTGTCATGTAGTTCACTTTTAAGGTTATCCGGCAAGTCAGCCAAACCATACAGGAACATATCTTTTCTAAAGGCCGGATAGCCCGCGAACAACTCATCGCTACCCTCGCCAGTCAGTACAACTTTATACCCCTGCTCTCGTACTTTTTGGCTCATTAACAACTTAGCCACACCCAGCGTATTGTAGATAGTTCTTTCTGTATGCCAGATAGTACGCTCAAAATGATCATAGAGGTGCTCAGCCGATAAAGGCAGAATTATTTGCTCTGCCTCAGTCATTTCCGCCATTTCAGTGGCAATCGGCGTTTCATCATAATCCGCATCGTCGAAGCCAATGGTAAAAGCCTTTACCGGATCCTGACGCACGGCAGCTGATAACCCCAAAATCGAGCAGGAATCAATACCACCAGATAAATAAGCTCCCACTGGAACATCTGCGTTAAGACGCAAATGAACGGCTTCTAGCAGTTGTTCGCGAACACCCTCGATATATTCCTCTTCTTCCTTAACTTTTAAATGTTCCTCTGCTTGTGGAAAATTAATATCCCAGTATTTATGCTGTTCGATATGTAGCTTGCCATCTTTTCTTTGAATTTTAATCCAGTGTCCTGGCGGGACCTGATTAACCCCTTTAAAAGCAGTCGAACCAGGTACCATCACCTGGATCAGCTGATGATACAGGCCCTCAGAATCAATCTCGCGTTTAACATCAGGATGTGCAAATAACACTTTCAACTCTGAGCCAAACACTACGCCATGTTCTGTTTCAGTCCAGTAAAGAGGCTTAATACCGAAACGATCTCGAACCAGATACATCGTTTCTTCTTCACGATCATAAATCGAGAAAGCAAACTCTCCGCGCAGTTGTTCAACGGTTTTTTCAATGCCGTAATGGGGATACATTTGCAATACCAACTCGGAGTCGCTTTTACTATGAAAACGTGCACCCTGAGCCGTCATTGAGGCGCGAATTCGTTGAAAATCATAAAATTCACCATTATGAACCATCATATAGCGGCCATTGTCGCTAACATGCGGCTGTCGCCCACGCTCCTCATCAAGATCGATAATGGTTAGACGTGCATGGCTCATACCAACACCCGCACCCTCTGGGTTATGGTATCCAAAATTATCAGGCCCGCGATGGTATTGAATCGCCGCCATATTCACTAACGTCTGAGGCTTAATTGTTCGGCTTTTATCACTGTGTATTACACCCGCGATTCCGCACATACACTAAATCTCCTGGATTTATTTATTCGTTCAAAGGGATGATTGTAATTTGGCTTAAACCACGTCCAATACGCGCTCCGTTCTCTCGACCATACAGGTCAGCAACGCCATACGTACAAAAACAGCTCCTCTTGCCTGTGAGAAATACCAGTTATGATGAGTATCATCCAAATCAGTTGATAACTCGTCACCGCGAGCCAGCGGGTGCAAAATAATGGCGTCGTCTTTTAATGGCGAACTCTTATCTAACTTGAATTTAGTTCCGTACTCTGCATACGAATCGCCGCCCCAGACAATAGCATTAATATAGATCACATCTAACGTAGGCAGGACATCATCCAGAGTTCTGCTAGTCGTTAATTTTAATCCTTTTGCCTCAAGTTTTTCACGCTGATCGGGAGTAAACATTTCACCATCTTCGGCATCATGAATTAAGACGACTTCTTCGAAAATATCAGGAAACAAAGCAAACAGTTTTAACAAACTGCGAACTGTGCGCATAAAGCTTGGAACCCCGACGACTCCAATACGAATTTTTTCACCCTTGTCTTCTAACAGTTCCGGCTTCCATTTAAAGATCGTATAAAGATCGGCCATCGCCTGAGTCGGATGCTCTCGAGTACCATTACCGGCGTTAATGATAGGAATGCGTAAGGTCGACGTCATCTCCGTCACCGACTCTTCGTTCGACTCTCGTAACACAACGCAGTCACCATAGTTGTTAAACATTTCGCCAATATCAGCCAAGGACTCTCCCTTGGCAATCCCGGTAGTGGCTCTATCCGTGATAGACATAATATCCCCACCTAAACGGTGCCAGGCACTTTCAAAGGATAAACGGGTACGCGTGCTCGGTTCGTAAAAAGCACTGATCAAAATTTTTCCCTGTAACGGGTTACTGTAACGGCTTGGGTTACCTTCGTATTTACTTGCCAGTCTGAAAAGTTGTAATAACGTGTCCGCATCAAACTGATCTGCCGCTACGATATGTTGGTTCGATAGGACTTGCAGCTTATCGCCGTCTTCTTGTATTCGTTTTAGTAAAGCTTTTGGTTGTGCGTCACCATAGACGTCGGGCTTTACTCTAGAAAACTTCATATTCTCATCAACCATTGGGTTCACCATAATTCTTCCTTCAACCAATCCCTTATCAACAAGATGATTAAAATGATTGGTGACAAACAGGTCACACCCATTGCCACCAGTACTAATGTCTCTAACGCTTCCAGAGAAATAATCATTGCATTTTCTCCATATGTTTTAACCGCTGCCAATCAAACTTATCATCCTTAACAATTAAACCAACCATACAAATAACAAAAGATGTAATACAGCTAAATAGAGCAGCTACATAGAAACCTATCATGTGATAACCGATTAAACCGCAAGTAGTTCCCAAAACGAAGGCTGCTGTCACAAAATTCCCTGACATACGGCGTTGGTATAAACCTAAAACAATCGGCCAGATGGTGCTGGCAACAAAGGCACCCGTGAAGTTCAATAACGCACCTAGTGTTGTAATTTTTGGTAAACAGAGAATCCATGTAACAACACCTAAGCCGAGAATAACCAGCTTGCTCAGCTTGTGCAGTTTTTCTTTACTGGCCGCCTTATCGATTAAACCGTTATAAATATCTCGAGTTACCAGATCACTGGTCGCAGCCAACAGCGAATCAAGACTCGACGCCAACGCTGAAAAAACAACAATAAAGACAAAGATAGCACCAATATCACCCAGTAGTTTTGCAGCCACCATAGGACCGACCATATCACTCGAGTCCGGGTACAACCCCAGGGAAGGTGCAGCAAGGGCGACAAAACCGGTTACGATAGGAATTGGCAACCACAAAAAACCCGACAACAAATAAGCTTTCTTACCGATACCCGGCCTGAATGCTAATGCACGGGACCACCATACATTGGAGTGAAATATTTCGCCGATGCCAAAGAAAATATTATTGAATAAAAACATCATGGCTGCGGGGAATAATAAACTCAGCAGCTCCGGGTGCTTTTCTTTATTAAACTCGTACACACTTTCCAGACCAACGCTCTGATAACATACGAAACCGATAATCAAAACACCGACAATAATAATAATGGTTTGGACATAGTCGGTAGCGATAACAGCCCTTAAACCACCGAGCAAGGTATAGCTCACACAGATGGCGAGAATAACGGTCATCCCAACCTTATAATTTAGACCACTCAAGGTATCTAACAGCACACCGCCAGCCATTCCTAAACTGACCAGCCAGCCCATGGCATAACAAAAAGATACGATCAGAAAAGCAATCCATGCAGGCTTGCCGTAACGAACCCGAATAAAATCACCGCAGGTATAACCTTCCGGCATCAACTCTTTAATTCGTTTAGCCATGGGGGCAAAAAGGATTAAGCCAAGCGCAGCCAAGGAATACCCAACCATGCCCCAGATACCTAATTCATACGTTAACTGAGGTGCAACCAAGGTGGTATTACTGGTAATCCAGGTGGCCATCGCCGTTGCCCCAGCAAACGCCAAACCAACATTCCGCCCGGCCAACATAAAATCATCGAGCGTTTTATTCTTTCTACCGAGCCACCAGCCAAAAAATATCCAGACGATGCCGAATATAACTAACAAAATTAAAGCGGTATTAATCGAGATCGGGTTATAGTCCATAATTAACCTTATTCTTTGTGTCGAAAGACTTTAGCTACCATATAAGCAATTAACAGAGCAAAAAGAACGGCTCCTGAAGTAAAGATGATCCACACGCGCCCCATCGAGTGGTGCTTCACTTTGACCTTAACCGTGTTACTGACTGGTTCATTATGACCATCAAATAAACGAGCATAATACTCACCGTCCGAGAATCCGGTAAGGCTGATTTTTCGTTTAGTAGAATGTATTGGAATGGTATGAGTTACTTGAGAGAAAGATTGATCGGTAGCGATGAGAAGTTGTGTTGCAGCATGTGTTTCATCATCAACAAGAGCGTCTGCAATACCGGGGCCGTCATCCTCTCTCTCTCCTTTTGACAGAGCTTCCTTTACCGGCCATATTAAATTAAAGTGGCCTGACGTAATAATTTCATCCTTGCCTTCTTTTAGCTCTAACGTCAATGGACATTGCATTGTGCCACATTGATCGTTTCCTAACGCCCCGCTAGTAAACATCAGCAGGAACAGGAAGACCGCCATTGTTTTTTTGGTCATAACCTATGTTCGCTGTCTTTTTGAAAGACAACCCACCTTAGCAAAGCTTTGTATTCAAATCAAACAAGTGGTTATAATTTAACCATGGCTCACATCAACTAAGGATTTGCTATCAGTACTATAAATATCGAACGCATAGAGAAAGACTTATACGAGCTATCTAACTTTGGCTTTAATGAAAAAGATAGAGGTATCTATCGGCAAGGGTTAACTGAAATCGATATGCAGGCCAGACAGTGGATGCTCGAGCAATTCAAAAGCAATGGACTTACAACTCATATGGATGGTGCAGGAAATGTCTGTGGTCGGTTAGGCGATAACGATCAGCCTGCGATTATTATTGCTTCTCACCTCGACTCTGTTCCCGCAGGAGGTATGTTTGACGGAACCCTTGGCGTCATTGCCGGACTCGAGTGCATTCGAGTTATCCAGGAAAATAATATCCCCATTAATTGCCCTATCGAGGTGATTGGCACCAGTGAAGAAGAAGGTCGTTTTGGTGGCATGTTAGGTGCTCAAGCACTTAGTGGAAACCTCACCCTCGACTGGCTTGAGAGTGCCAGAGATCCAAAGGGGGAATACCTGAAAGATGCCCTGAAAAGATGTGGGCTTAGTCACCATGACACTTTAAGAGCCAGACGCGATCCTTCCAGTATGAAAGCATTTCTTGAACTGCATATTGAGCAGGGGCCAGTACTCGAAAATTCCAATAAATGTATCGGTGTTGTTGACGGTATATCCGGAGTTTTCAAATGGCTGGTCAAATTAAAGGGTAAAGCCGATCATGCTGGTACCGCACCAATGAATATGCGTAGCGATGCTTTTATGGGACTGGCGGACTTTGCTCATGAGATTATCCGTATTATAGATGAAGAAGGTACTGACAAGAGTCGCCTGACCATTGGTCGCGTAGAGCTAAAACCCGGTTATGCACACACCATTCCCGGCGAAGCGCATTTCACCATTGTTGGACGTGATATGCAGGAAGATGTGATGCATCAACTCGCCAATAGTTGTCGCAAAGTTTTATCTTCCATTGCTCGTAAACATAAGCTGTATTTCGAATACGAACAAATGAGTTGGTTAGAGCCTAAACATTTTAGTCCAGAAATGGTCAGTTTAATCGAAGAAGAAGTAAAGAAGCTCGATTACCCCTATATCATAATGCCGAGCGGCGCCGGTCATGATATTCAATTTTTCACTGACTTGACGCCGACAGGGCTTATTTTTATTCCAAGCATAGGCGGCGTCAGCCACGCTCCCGATGAGTGGTCACACTGGCACGACGTAGAAAAAGGGACTCAGTTATTAATGAATACATTATTGCGTTTAGCGCAGTAAAAAAATAGGGGCTCAACGGCCCCTATTTTTTCTATAAGCAAGACTTTTCAGTTAAAACTTAAGCGGCTTGTTCGCTTTTGTCAGACTGATGTTCAATGGTTTTGCTTTCTGCCTGACCAATAGCAATCTTCTTCGGCTTCATCGCCTCTGGAACCTCCTTGGCCAGGTTAATAGTTAGCAAACCATTATTTAAGTTCGCTTCTGTAACTTCCACATAATCTGCTAAATTAAACTTACGTTCAAAAGCCCGGTAAGCAATACCCTGATGTAAGAAGTTACGTTCTTTATCGCTGTCTGCTTTACGACCACGAACGGTCAACACACCTTTCTCAGTCTGAATATCCAATTCATCTTGCTCAAAACCAGCCACAGCAATCGTAATGGCGTATTGGTTTTCGTCTAAAATTTCGATGTCATAAGGTGGGTAACCGCCAGAGCCTTGTTCTCCACGTAAGGTGCTGTCCAACAGAGATGCTAAACGGTCAAAGCCGACACTACTACGGTATAAAGGTGTTAAATCGATTCTGTT
The DNA here is from genome assembly GCF_020005365.1 of Kangiella shandongensis. Classification (GTDB taxonomy): domain Bacteria; phylum Pseudomonadota; class Gammaproteobacteria; order Enterobacterales; family Kangiellaceae; genus Kangiella; species Kangiella shandongensis. The sequence continues at coordinate 193,449 of NZ_JACNML010000001.1, forward strand.
CATAATGTATATCCTCCAATAGAAGCAATATAGTTAAAGTTTCATTGTTAAAACATGGCGTTAATCTCTCGGAGACTTAACGCTCATTATTGATATAGGTACAAACAGAATATTTTCAAGGGTAATTTTTAAACATAAAAAGCCACCCTAAGGTGGCTTAGTCTTAACTAAATATTGAATTACTTTCCAATGTGTTCTTCCAGGAAATCAAAGATCAGCTCAAAAGACTCGATTCGGTACTCCACTTTCTGGAACCCGTGACCGTCTTCTCGATAGTAAGTTTGAACGTCTTTACCTTCTTTTTTCAAAGCCTCTTCCATCACGTAAGCATTTTCAATTGGCACTCGTACATCGTCTTCACCATGAATTAAGAATACCGGTACCTTAACTTTATCAGCATGGAATGCAGGAGAACGCTCTTCCAGAACTTTAGTATCCGATGAGCTAAATGCTTTAGCTAACCAACTATTTTTATAGGCTGCTGAAGCATTTCGGAATGAATCGGCCTTATCCCATTGTAATTCAATATCATAAAGTCCAGCTTCAGGAATCACACACTGGTATAAATCAGGATGCCTTACAGCCGCATGCATCGAGGCGTAACCACCATAACTAATACCATGCATACAGACTCTGTCTTTATCAGCGTAACCTTGCTTAATGGCCCATAAAGTCGCATCGGCAAGATCATCCTGCATCTTGGTGCCCCACTCACCATGACCAGCATCTTCGAAATCCTGTCCATAACGTCCAGAACCACGATAGTTTAACTGAAGAACCAGGTAACCTCTATTAGCAAGCAACTGTGCTCTCCAATCAAATCTCCAAAGATCATAAGCCCCATAAGGTCCACCATGTGGAAAGACCACCATGGGGAGGTCTTTTAGCTCTTTATTGTTAGGGATTGTTATCTGCCCATACATTTTCAAACCATCGCGAGCTTGCATTGCAAATGGTTCAATCATCGCCATTTCCTTAGGTTTTATGTGTGGCATTGAGCTGGTAATATATTCCGCTTTATTGTTCTCACGGTTAAAGAGGTAATAGTCTCCAGGATTACGATCACTGGCTACCCTGACAACCGTAAATTTTCCATCTTTACTGTAATTGCTGACCGTTATATCAGAGCCCTTAAAACTGGCTCTCAGATTTTTATGGAAACTCACCTCATCAGCTACAGAAGGATCATCCAGATAATAATAGCTTGGGTAACCCGGTTCATAGTAGACACCGACAACCTCTCCTTCATCGCCCTTGATAGCCGCAATTACATCAACGTCTGGGTGTCTGAATAGCTTGGTAATTTCTTGGGTTTTCATATCCAGAACAAAAAAGCCTAAAACACCATCGTGATCCAGGTCGTGATTCGAGCGGAAATAAAACTTATCGTTGTCGAGATTAAATCCAAGCGGGAGAACTGTTGGAACCTCATCCCTATTTTTGGGTAATGCCATTACTTTCCATTCACCACCGATATCCTTAAGATGCAATCTGCTGACATTATCGGTACTATCATCTTCATCTTGAGGGTCAAACTCGAGAGCGACTCGGGGTTCATCATTCAAGTCAACGAAGATTGCGCGAATACCCGCATCATCCCCTACCGCCTCGGGAGAGTCAGGAGCGTAATCTAACTTGGCTTTGTAGGTATCCAGATAGTGAAGCTTGACGTCATTATCTTGCCAATGAGACTTATAAACTAAAATCTTTTCGGGGTCTTCATCGTATGTGGATATAATTCGTATCCCGGAGCGCTGGTAGTCCCACAACTCTTCTCTTTTAGTACCATCAATATTGCCAGCCATTAACCGGTAATTTTTCTTGGCCCCATCCAGCCAACCCGTAATGTTTCCAGCAAGTAGGATAATCCGTTCATTATTAGCCCAACGAAAGAACACAACCTCTCTGTTCGGTCCCACGTCAAATGAGGTTAATAGTTCTTTATCGACTAGATTTATAATACCGAGTTTAACTTCCGTTCCTTCCTCAAAGGTAAAAGCAAGATGTTTACCATCCGGGGAAATTTTCGTGGATTTAAACTGAGGTTTTTTCGCAAAATCTTCGATTGGAATCTCTTTTGCTTGAATACTGGTCAATGCGAATAAACCAGCCAAGAATAAAATAAGCTGTTTCATGCCAAGTCCTTTCTTGTAAATTTTAATACTTTGTTTGAATAATAAAGCAATTGATTATGCTTTTTTAGTGATCTTTTGTAACAATAAGCCGACGGCAAAATAGCCAAACGTTGCCGTGATATGCGTAGCCGAGCCCATCCCCACATCACAGGCCATGCGTAGAGCACGTTCAGAATCGGGCTTTTGCCGCGTAATACCGCCGTCAGGCAGTGGGTAGGATAGTTGCTCTGTCGAATAGACACAAGGGATCTGGTATTTACGCTTCAAATTGCTGGAAAAACCATAGTCATAACGCAGAATGGAACGTGTTTTGGCCAGTAAAGGGTCATTGTGGGTGCGCGTAATATCCGCCACCGTAATCTGCTGCGGGTCAATCTGCCCCCCCGCTCCGCCAATACACACCATGGGCACTTTATTACGCTTACAGTGACGAATCAATGCGGCTTTGCCACGAGCGCTATCAATGGCATCAATCACATAGTCAAACTCAGAGCCTATCAACTCTCTGGTATTCTCAGGCTTCAGTAAATCTTCAACAATGGAAACTTCACACTCAGGATTGATATCGGCAACTCTATTTTTTAAAACATCGCCTTTACCCTGACCTATTGTGCTTTCAAGAGCCACCAGCTGCCGGTTGATATTACTTTCACTGACTTCATCCGGATCAATCATTGTAATAGCGCCAATTCCCGAGCGAGCCAACGCTTCGACTATCCAGGAGCCGACACCGCCGACTCCGATGACACAAACATGGGACTGTTTAAACTTATCTAACGCTTTTTGCCCATAAAGTCGCGCGATACCACCAAATCGTGTCTCCACAAACATCTCTACATAAAATTAAGTTGTCATGATTATAACAAGCAATAGCTCCACTGGGTAAGACTGATAACTGGTTCGGTATTTTTTGCTGTTAAAAACCGATAGAATAGCGCCAAACTTATAGAGGTAGACAACAATGACATTGACAAAAGTTCTTACTGCAACCGCTATTTTGGCGACATCAGGCGCAGCCAGCGCTGACTTTATAGGCCTTCACATTGGAGCTGAAAGCTGGAATTACGATATGGATGGCTATATCAGTTCAGGCAATGAGAATATCGACTTAAACCAGGACTTAGGTTTGAAAGACGATGATGGCAGTATTTACCATATTGCTTTCGAACATCCGGTACCTTTTTTACCGAACGTCAAGCTCCAAAAAAACAATCTGGACGGCAGCGCGATTGGTAATGCAACTCAAACTTTCACCTTCAATGACGTGACTTTTGTCGAAGGGAGCGAGTTAGCTTCACGTTATGATCTGACCCATACGGACTACACGCTATACTATGAGCTGCTTGATAACTGGGTTAACCTTGATCTTGGCCTGACAGGTAAAGATTTTGACGGCTCCATGGAGGTTAACTACACAGCGACGACCGGTACCGTTGGCAGCCGACTGGATCTAAAAGGAACCGTTCCCGCCGTTTACGGCAAAGCCCAGTTTGATTTGCCATTTACTGGCCTTAGCACTGGCGCTACTTTTAATATCGGTGAAAAGTCTGGCGACAAAATTTCTGATATCAAAGCCTATTTAGCCTACGAAGGCGATTCGGGTATCGGCCTTGAACTGGGTTACCGTACTTTTGATGTTGAGTTTGACGATTTTGATTCATTGTCCAGCGATATCACTATCGATGGTTTTTATGCTGGATTTACTCTACACCTGTAGCATGTAGAGTGGTAGATATAAAAAGGCGTTAATCAGCGCCTTTTTTCTACTCCCCCTTGACTATTCTGCCGCATCTTCTTTGACAGACTGAATTTTTTCACACCCCAGTAAATGCCCATTCCAAGGAGCGATCTTGAACAGGATCAACATACCCGGTATTGCAGCGAAAAAGCACACATAGAAGAAATTCACCCAGCCCAATCCTTCTGCCGGAATCTGTAACCAGTCCAGAATAGTAACCACCCACTCACTGGAGTCTTCTTCTTTCCCCCTGACCAGGTAGCCTGTCACCGACCCTGCAAAAATTCGCGGCAAAGAAACAAAAGCAGAGAGCAACGCGAACTGTGTTGCAGTAAATCGTAAGTCCGATAACTTACTCATGTAGGCCAATACCGCCACCTGTCCTAAACCGACACCAATATATTCTGCACTCACCACCACAAACAGCACTGGCAAGCTATCACCAACGCTAGAAAGCCAGACAAAGCCTAAAATGGACAGCATCTGGAACACACCAAAGACCCACAAAGAGCGCTTAATCCCCAGTTTAATCATCCAGACACCACCAATGACGGTACCGGCGATCATAGCCCAAAGGCCCGTTAATTTAACGGTCGAACCAATCTCCGTCCATGAAAAGCCCATCTGCTTATAAAAAGGCGTTGCCAATGCCGTTGCCAGATTGTCACCCAACTTATAGAAAAACAGGAAAGCCATGATTAACAAGGCTGTTTTGATCCCACTTCTCAAGAAGAAATTCTTGAAGGGTTCGACCACCGACTGAATAAAAGTTAATGGCTTATATTCATAGTTATCAGGCTCGGGAATAATAAGGGAGATAACTGCTGCGGTCGCGCAGAATCCAGCAAGGAAGATATGAACCCAGGTCCAGTCAATGGTATCAGCCATAACTAATGCCAAACCACCTGGAACCAAACCTGCTAAGCGCCATGCATTAACATGAAACGCATTCCCCACACCCAGCTCGCTATCCGGTAAAATCTCTCGACGATAAGCATCAATGACCACATCAGCACTGGCGCTAAAAAAGCCGATACCAAAAGCTATAATCATCAAGTTATTCGAGCTGGCTGACGCGAAAGGTGTCGTAAGCGCCAGCATCAACAGCCCAAGTACAACTTGGGTAACAAAAATCCAGCCCTTACGGCGTCCCATTAACGGTATTTTGAATTTTTCCATCAAGGGCGCCCAGATAAACTTCCAGGTAAAAGGCAACTGCGCCAATGTAATTAAGCCAATTTCCTGCAAAGTAAAAGTAGAATCTTCCATCCAGCCCGGTAGATATTGCGCTAAAACGTAATAAGGGAACCCCGAGGTAAAGCCAAGGAAAAGACAGATCAGCATTCGCTTATTCGCGAGGTGATGGATAAATTGTTGTAAACTACTGCTTAAATGCATATTCTGCTTCTTAGATTGTTGTTCTATTTTTTTAACTACTGGATATTATGATTTCAATTCTCGGTGCCGGTGCGGTCGGCCAGCTACTAGCCCATAAACTAACTGAAGCCTCTATTGATTGCCAGTTAATTGTTAGGCCCGATGCTCTGCTGGATTCAGGCCGATGGCAGTTAACCGTTCAGGATGGCCCAACTTATCACGAAATCAAAACGATAACTGCTTCAGATTGTGATGAATTAGGGCAACTGTGGGTTTGTGTGAAGTCGCCTCAGCTAAAAACCGCTCTGGAAAGCGTGGCTCACGCCATCACCGCTGAAACAGTTATGGTACTTTTTCAGAATGGCATGGGCCACGAAAGTGTCGCTAGCCAATTTATCAGTTCAGAGAATATTTTTCTGGCCAGTAACACTCATGGCACCTATCAACAGGGCAGGCAAAGCATTCACTATGGTGGACACGGCAGCATTACCTTCGGCTGTTTAAACCACAGCAAACAGCCCAAATGGTTGACGTCGACTCTATTACAAACGCTGAATGCCAGCTGGAGTAATGATATAGAGTCTATTCTATGGCAAAAGCTGTTCGTTAACGCCGTAGTTAACCCATTAACCGCGATTTATCAGTGCAAAAATGGTGCCCTGCTGGAAGAGCCAGTCTACCCAAAGGTTATGGCGCTCATCAATGAAAATCAACGGCTGGCTAAAGTCATGCAACCCGGTATCGCCGATAACTTAAAAGACAACACCTTATCTGTCATCCGAAATACCGCCGACAACCAATCTTCAATGCTACAAGATGTGTTACGAGGACAGGAAACAGAAATAAGCGCCATCAATGGTTACCTGTTAGAAACAGCGCAACAATACGGGATACATGTCCCTCATAATTGGCGGCTGTGGAGCGAGTTCCATATCGCTTATCCACCGCTAAAAGCATTAAGAGAACAGGCATCTCAAAACTTCGACTCGTTGACCTACCAGGTGACGCAACAACATGGTACGGAGCCACCGTTCTCAGGAGGGTACAACCTCCATCATGAGCAGGGGATTTATCGTTGCATTTGTTGCAATAACCCATTATTTGGCGATGACTCAAAGTTCGACTCAGGCTGTGGCTGGCCAAGCTTCGATAAAGCGCAGGACAATAAAGCCATTGCTTACCGCGAAGATACCAGCCACGGCATGCACCGTACTGAAATTCTTTGTGCTCAGTGTGGCTCGCATCTGGGGCATGTGTTCGAGGATGGTCCTACTGAGACCGGCCAACGCTTTTGTGTTAATTCTGTTAGCCTCAATTTTACCAAGGACAACTCATGAAACCCTTTTTAGCCGTCAGTCTATTGCTTTTCTTCTCTTTAATAACAGCATGTACCACGCAATCCCAGACAGAAACAGCAAACCATCACAGTCGTTTTAGTCAGCATGTTGACGCCGAAGGGGTTATTTCAATAGAGGCTTTGCAGATGGGCTATCCTATTTTCAGAGTCAAAAGGGAGTATCAACCAGCGAATAACTCAATCCAACAGTTCAACGCACTTGAGCAACCAACCAGCATCAAAGCATTCTTCGGAACCTGGTGTCATGACAGCCAGAGGGAGATCCCCGATCTCATCACCTTCTACCACTCACTGGACAACCCCAAGGTTAAGCTCACCTTAATTGCGCTGGATCGTAGTAAAAGTGATCGTGCAGGCTTAGCGGCAAAAGCAAACGTCAAATACACACCAACAATAGTTGTTTCTCAGAATGGGCAGGAACTTGGCCGTATTATAGAAAAAAGTGATGGACCAATGGATCGGGAGTTATTATCCATCCTACAGTCTAAGTAAGAAAGCTAAGGCACCATGACCTGCCGTAAGGCTTCACCACGACGAACCCAGGGGATCACCCCAAGATTCTGAGTTTGTAACCGTTGTGCAGCAGCGTGCGCTTCGGACTGAGTCGCAAAACCGCTTAACACAACGGTGTAATAGGTTTGGCCATTTACCAGGGTTTGATAGTAGCGACTGTCCGGAACTTGATTGCTCAAACGGATGGCTCCGTCCTCCCGTGTATAGGCAGCCAGCTGAACAACCCAGGCTGATACCTCACTCTCTGTATCAAGGTCTTGCGATTCTGACTGCCCCTTATCAGCGGGTACAACCGGTTTACTCTGGGTAGGTTCTGTTAACTGAGACGGCTCATCCTCAACGAGACTCTGGGACTCTGTGGGAGTCTGGATTATCGGCGAGCTGGGAGTAACTGGCTCCGTGGCAGTAAGCTGTGGCTCGGTTTGAGTCGTTTGATCTGGCTCTTCTACCATCGTTTGCCTTTGCCGAGCCAGGCGCACAAACTCATCATCAGACTCCTGACACAACCACTCGTCATCGCTCTGAGGCGTACAATACCAATGGCTATCAGTCTGCGGCTCCGTTGGCGTGACTGTAGTTTTACTCGAGCAAGCCAGTAGCGCTGACACACCAAGTCCAATATAAATCCATCGAGACATACTATGACGCAATAACATAGACTCCTTTGGCTTAAGTTGTCATTATTACCAAAAACAACCTGTTGATTTCCTTAACAATATTACTTCAGCAAATCTTCTTCAAGTGGTTTTTCCTGCTGATACTGCTGTAAGTGACTTTGATAATAGCCCAGCAATTTCTCAGAGCAGTTTTGGCACTTGCCGGCACTCACCAGATCTACGGCCTTGGTTTGAAAGATCACAGCTTTATCGAACTGCCCGTCCGCAGCATAAGCTGCAGCCAAGGTATCCAGATAACCATGAGCTTCTGGATATTTATTCACCACTCTTTGTGCTAGCCGTATAGCACCCTCAGGATCGTATAACTCACTGCCCCTGGCCAGGGCCTTAATCCAGGCTAAATTATTCATGGCGCGGTAGTTATGCTGCTTTACCGACAATTGATACCAGTAGCTGGCTTCATTAGGGCTTTTCTGCTGTCCCGCGTGCCCAAACAGGAAGATATTGCCCATCCAGAACTGAGCAACATCATCCCCACTTTCAGCAAAAGACTGCATTTTCTTCAACGCGCTCTCAGCAACTTCCGAATTTTCTGGATCTAAAATGTCGTTAACAGTCTGGTAAAAAATGGCTTTATCGAATCCCTCTTCAGCCGCCTTATGTACCAGCGAATATCCTTGCTCAGGCTGATCACTTCGAATATAGATCATTCCTAAGTAATAATGAGCAGGGATATCACCATCCTCGACCGCCTGCTCACAGTGTTTTAAAGCGACTTTATAGCTTTTTGCCAAGAAATGGGTTTCACACAAAGACGCATGTTTATCCGCCGAACTACAAGCCATAAGCAGCAATAGGCAAAGCAGTAGCAACCCCACCAGCTTGATGGTTGATGTCCAGTTACAGCAAAAACTCATGTAATAATAGTAAATTCACGCTAAAGATACCTTTATTATGGTAAAACAATCGGTAAAATGCACCTGAATTCCGTAATTTATGAGGAAAGTATGTCTGATATAAAAAAACAACACGCAACGCCATTAAGCCCTGAAGCTCTGGACACACTATTCAAAGAAGCTAGAACTTATAACGATTTTGAAGAGACTGAAGTATCTGATGAGCTGCTGCATAAATTGCATGATCTGGTCAAAATGGGCCCCACATCAGCGAACTGCTGTCCGATGCGTATTATTTTTGTCAAAAGTGATGAAGCAAAAGAAAAACTGAAACCGTGCCTGATGGAAGGTAATGTCGATAAAACGATGAAAGCACCGGTCTGCGCTATCATTGGTATGGACATGGAGTTCTACGAGCACTTGCCAAAGCTATTCCCACATACCGATGCTAAAAGTTGGTTTGTCGGCAATGACACATTCATCGAATCGACCGCATTTCGTAACAGCTCGCTACAAGGTGGATACTTTATCATGGCAGCTCGCGCACTAGGGCTGGACTGCGGTCCCATGTCGGGCTTTAGTCCCAAGAAGGTTAACGAAGCGTTCTTTGCCGGCACAAAGATCAAAGCAAACTTCCTTTGCAACTTAGGTTATGGCACGAAAAAAGACTTATTTCCTCGTAGCCCCCGCTTTGACTTCGACGACGTTAACTCAATTATCTAGGAAGCCTGTATATGGATAACAATAACGAGTTTATTCATGAGGATGAGCAAGAACCTCAGGGATCGGAGCCGGCAAGAAGTCGTACGGTTTCGCCAGTTCGAGGTTTTTATTGGTTGGAACGTAGCCTGAGCGAGATCTATGTGCCTCACTTTAAGCACTGGTTTATTGCCGCTCTGGTATACACGATAATTACTTCGGTCATCCCTGCCTTCCTGCCCTCGCTGAGTATCGTCATGGCGATTATCAACCCGTTACTGATTGCCGGTTTACTGGTCGGCGCACACAAAGTTTACACCCAGCAAGGTGCCATAAAGCCTGCTCAAATATTTGAAGCCTTCCAGCACCCTAAGATTGCGCAGGTGGTGTTATATGCGGTGATAGCCATATTACTGGCGATAATCATGATGAGTATTCTGGCTTCCATGGTTGGAATGGAAAATCTGAAAGGTATTGATCTGGCTCGCATAGAAGCCGGAGACGAGGCTTATGCGCGCTCAGTATTTGAATTAATTGCTCCGGCCATTCCATGGGCTGTACTGTTACTCATTCTGTTCTCGTTAGCCACCTGGTTTGCCATCAGTTTAATTCTATTCAGTGATCAGAAAGCTTTTCCTGCCATTGCTAACAGTTTTATTGGCGGCCTGAAAAACTTTTTTGCTGTTCTGATACTGGCGATTGTGGGGCTTATCTGTATCATCGTCATTGCATTTATTGGTACGCTCGTACTGTCCATCTTTGGAAGCTTATTAACCAACCCATATATCAATCTGCTCATTGACGCCTTAGTCACCACACTAGCAGTTCCTATAGGAGTTGGAACAACCTATATCGCTTATCGAGAAATTTTCCTCGGCGATATCAGCAAGTCTGAAAAAAGCTTATAGTTCGCTATCGGGAGCGGATATATAAAAAGAGGAGCCGCAGCTCCTCTTTTTATTTACTCAATACAACTTAATCTTTCAAATGTTCTTCAAACAAATAATAAATACGCTTGTATTCATCCAGCCAGCTTGAAGGTTCTTTAAAGCCATGCGGTTCGATAGGATAAATAGCCGTTTCAAAGTACTCCGTTTTTTCCAGTTCAATTAGACGCTGAACCAGACGAACCGTATCTTTAAAGAACACATTATCATCGACCATGCCGTGAGCAATCAGTAACGGTTTACTCAAGCCTTCAGCAAATTCAATCGGCGAGCTGCGCTCATAGGCTAAAGGATCCACTTCCGGTGTATTCAAAATGTTGGAGGTGTAAGGGTGGTTGTAATGTACCCAATCCGTAACCGGGCGCAGCGATGCCCCAGCAGCAAACTCATCTGGCGCCGTAAATAACCCCATAAAAGTTAGGAAACCACCGTAAGAGCCACCATAAATACCTACATCGTCGCGATCTACGTTTGCATTGGCTTCCATCCAGTTAGCACCATCAATCAAGTCCACCACCTCAGGCGTCCCCATTTGACGGTAAACCGCCGTACGCCAATCACGACCATAACCCGCTGAGCCGCGATAGTCGATGTCCATCACCACATAACCTTGCTGGTTCAAGAAGGTATGGAACATGAACTCACGGAAATAGAGCGACCAGCCCTGATGTGCATTCTGTAAATAACCCGCACCATGGATAAAAATTACCGCAGGGTATTTCTCTTCTCGGCTGGCATCAAAGCCTTGTGGTTTATACAAACGAGCATAAATTGGTTGATCGACGTCTCTTGATGGGATTTCTACATACTCAGGCTGTGTCCAGGGGATCGACTGAAACTTGCTGGAGGTTGTGAATGTTAATTGCTTGGCCTGTCCACCTGTCGCGTCTACCAGGAATAGCTCCGGTGGGTTTAATGCCTCGGAATGAGTAATAATCAACTGCTGACCATCCGGTGATAACACATAGTCATTCTTGCCACCTAAATTCGTCACCGCTTCGGAGTCACCACCATCGGCGCTTACGCGGTAAACTTCATAAATTCCCGGATGTTTTTTATTGGCACGATAATACAGGTAATCACTGTCAGGATCTTTGATCACGCTATCGACCACATAACGGCCTTTAGTTAAAGCCTCTGGAGAATCTCCAAGCTCTTTCACATATAAGTGACTAAAGCCGGTATCTTCTGCCGTGAAATAAAGGGTTTCATCATCAACCCAGCCAAAATCATTGAAATTCCAGTCATTAATCCATGCTTTATCGCGCAGGTGATGCTCGGTATTTAACGCTTTATCGTCAGTATCCACGCTGACCAGCCAGCGGTCTTTGTTGTCTGCCGAATACAATAAAATAGCAGCTGAGTCGCCCGCATCATTCCACTCAATCCCCTGATTGGGAATCCAGTCAAACACGGCCAGATCTCTAGGCTCCTTATTAGCTTTGTACTTTTCACCGTTTCGTTTCGCCGTGGCACGCTTGATATCTGCTAAAGGATCATTCTCCAGCTCAGGTAGGCTGTCATACACCAGTTCGGTCTTCTCCCCCGACGTCAGATCCAGTAAATACAACGTCTCATGACGCGGTGCGTAAGTCCCGACTAACGGTCGAACCGTTGCATTTTCGACATAGCCGTCTTCGGTAACAAAGCGCGGCATGTTATCGTTCTTGCCGTCTTTGTCTGCTTTGTCATAAGTACCGACAACCACGTACTGCCCATTCGGTGACAAACTCAAAGTATGGATCTCTTTATCGTCACCTAAATACCATGGCTCATTGACCGCTCTAGGGCTGCTCGAATTAATTTCCTTGCCACGCTTTTTGCCGAACTCACGTTCTTCCTGCTGCTCACGGATATAATCAAAATAACGCGTTTGCTGCTTTTCCAGATAACCTTTGTCTTCCTCTTCATCTGGATCATTCTTTAACTGAATATCCACCAGTTGAGCAACCAGACCAGAGCCCAGATCAATGGTATAGAAAGCACTGCCGTCCTGATATGCCACTGTATTATTGTCAATAAACTGAGGCATACCTTCATCCGCGTGCGTCTTCGTCAGCTGCCGTACCTCCCCTGAGTCCAGATACTTAAGGTAGAGATCGCCTCTCAGATTATAGACTTTCAGTTTACGATCAGGGCTGATATCGCCTTTAGGGCTGTCAATCTCGAATAGCTCTGCGTCCTGTACCACGGACACCTCTTCGCTATCCAGCTCGAGACGCCATATACGACGCTCGTCATGCCCCTTCATTTTTTGGTGATAGAAAATCGACTGGCCGTCATCTGCCCAATAAGGTGATTCCGGTGCATTACCAATCCAGTCAGGATCGGCCATGACTTGCTCCAACGTCAATACCGCCGCACTTTGTTCCTCTGCAGCATCTGTGCTGAAAGAAAAGCCAAGAGCAGTGATAACACTGGCGGTAACAAACCATGTCTTTATAGATTGTTTTAAGACCACGAAAATACTCCCACTAACAAAAGTGCTCTAAGCTTACCCCCCTCGCGCTATCAGTCAAGTCATGAGTAGCCTGCCAGCCACATACATTAGTACTATCTAATGGATAATTCAGAATGAGTCCCTGCTGCCCATTGAGATCCAGTGTCGCCATGGGTAATATGAGCCCACTAAACTGACCAAAGGTAGTACTATGAAGAAAACAACGCTAAGTTTATCAATTGCTGCGCTTTTGCTTTCTGCCTGTAATGACGACAGTTCATCAAAAGACGCGGCTACAGAGCAAAAAACAACAAAGGCGGCACAAGAAGAAACCATTAAGGCAAAAGAAACCACACCTGAGCAAAAGTCAGAGGAAGCAGGCAAACATCAAAATAACTTCCTGACGGCATACGATAATATCGATTTAGGGCAATATAAAGAGCGTGTCAAAACCTTATCCAGCGATGAGTTTGAAGGCCGCAGCCCAGCCACCGAAGGGGGGCGTAAAACCTCAGAATACCTTAAAGCGCAATTTGAAGCTGTCGGTGCTGAACCGGGTAATGGCGACAGTTACTTTCAGCAGGTCCCTTTGATCAGTATCGAAGCGGATGCCAATATGCAGCTGCAGCTGGGTGATTCAACCCTGGAGTACAGCAAAGATTTTGTTGCCGGCACCAGCCAGACGGTCGAATCGATCGAGTTGAACGATTCCGATTTAGTCTTTGTCGGTTACGGCGTCGTTGCTCCAGAATATAACTGGAATGACTATGAAGGCGTTGATATGGAAGGTAAGACAGCGGTCATCCTGATTAACGATCCAGGTTTTGCGCAACCTGACGCTGGTATTTTCCAGGGGAAGGCTATGACTTACTATGGCCGCTGGACCTATAAATACGAAGAAGCTGCACGCCAAGGTGCTGCCGGTGCCATCATCGTCCATGAAACAGCGCCAGCATCCTATGGCTGGAATGTCGTATCAAGCAGCTGGTCCGGCCCACAGTATCACTTACCAAGCTCAGGCAATGAACCAAAGTTGGATGCTGAGATGTGGATTACACTCGACCAGGCCCACAACCTGCTCAAGCAATCAGGCTTAGACCTAGCCGAAATGCAACAAAAAGCCTTGAGTAAAGACTTCAAACCAGTACCTCTGGACAGCAGAGCCTCTGTTGCCATCAACAACACAATCCAGGAGTCTCAGTCAGCCAACGTCATTGCTACTATTCCTGGCAAAAAGAACCCGGACGAGCACGTTATTTATATGGCGCACTGGGATCACCTGGGTTCACGCCCCAACATGGAAGGCGATCATATCTATAACGGTGCGATCGATAACGCGACAGGTACCGCTGGCATTATCAGTATCGCTCAGGCATTCAAGCAACTGCCGGAAGCGCCGGATCGTAGCGTGACTTTCGTCGCGGTAACAGCGGAAGAACAGGGGCTGCTAGGTTCCAAGTATTTTGCGGCTCACCCGACCGTCCCGCTAAACAAGATCGTTGGTGCCTTTAATATCGATAGCATGAACGTCAGTGGCCGCATGAAAGACTTTACGGTTGTTGGTTATCCAAAATCTGAAGTTGAAACTTATGTTGAACAAGCTGCTAAGCGTCAAGGTCGAGAGCTGCGCCCAGAGAGTAAGCCTGAACGTGGTGGGTATTACCGCTCTGATCATTTCAGCTTAGCTAAATTTGGCGTACCAGCAGTGTACGGCGGCGGTGGTACCGAATACCGCGATGATGCCGATCAGGCTACAGCGGCAAAGTGGGATGCGATGCGCGGCGAGTGTTATCACAACTTATGCGACGAATACCATGAAGACTGGGTATGGAAAGCTGCGATGGATGATATTCGTATTTTCTTCGAAGCCGGTTATCTGTTGAGTAACACTGACGACTATCCTAACTGGTATGAAGGAACCGAATTCAAAACTATTCGCGACCAAAGCCTGAAGCAGGAGCAATAGTTTTCTCATCACAACTGCGCTGAGGACGGAAAACTTAGCGCAGTTGTAAATTTTTGCGAAACCACAATCGTAAGTTTTGCAAAGCCTCAAGGATTGACATAGGATGCTTCTAGGGAGGGGGGAGATTATTAAAAAATCACTATTACTCTTATCATGCGCATTATTCGGTCTACTGGCTATCAATAAGCTAGGAGCGATTCATTCTTTTGACGCGCAAACTCCCATTCAACAATTTCCATTAACCCTCAGTAACGGCTGGACCTTATGCATAGAAAGCACTTCGGGTAAAGCATCCTGCCAGCAGCAACAAACCGTTGGAGCCATAGAGCAAACCTTTCCTGATTACAATGGTGTCGCCACTTACACCACACAGTTTCGTTTAGCTTCGACATTAGAGTCACAACCGCTAACCCTGTCTATCCCGCACTTGCGTGATGCCGACAAGGTTTATCTCAATGACAAGCTAATCGGTCAAACGGGCCGCTTTCCTCCTGACTTTGAGAAAGCCACCCTGTATTCGCGAAACTACCCGATACCCAATAACTTTCTACGATATGGTAAAGACTTGCCAAACGAGTTGATTGTAAAAGTCTACAATCATGCGCGCCAGGGCGGGCTCAGCGCCGGTCCCCCCGTAATCAACGATACGCGTTCGGTACAGGATGAAGAAATTGCTCACGAAGGGTTATTGATGCTCTATGTCGGCTTGATGCTGATCATCGCAGCGGTACAATTCTTCTACTATGCAGCCCAGAAGCAAAATCGTGATCACCTTTACTTTGGGCTGTTTTGTATTGGTGAAGCCCTGTATATTCTGACATACTCACACTTGGCCCTGACCTCTGGGGTTCATCTGAATATTATCTTCCGGGCTAACATTGTTTTATTTTCAATATTAACGTTACTGTTTTATTTATTCCTGACTAACTTTTTTAAGTGCAGGGTGTTCAAATGGTTTCGCATAAGTTTAATCTGGTTACTGACCCTAATCAGCATCGTCAGCATCGTCATCCCCATTGATGCGATCTACCACATTGTCCACCTGTTACAGGCCATCAGTGTTTTAGTATTAATCCCCTTTTATTGCTATCTGTTTTATCGGGCGATAAAGCAAAAACTAGCTTACGCCAAACTGATGACATGGACAGTTGTGGTGTTTATCGCAGCAGTATTATTCGATTTTTTGGTCGATTTGCAGCTGGTTCCAAGTTTTATGAGCACCCTCGAAGGCCTGGTTTCACCAATATTCATCATTGCCATATTTATTGTTTTAACTTTAATACTGATTCATAAGCACTGGCAGTACTATCGAAATGCTACTTATGACTACCTCACCAATTGCTTGCGTCGCTCTTCATTTATCGAGCGTCTGAATGAAGAGCTCCACCGGATCCATCGCTCTGAAGATACCATGGTAGTCGCCTTAATCGATATTGATTATTTTAAACTGTTTAATGATCAGCATAATCACCTGATGGGTGATCTGGCCTTAAGAACTGTTGCCATGCGAACCAAAGATACCTTACGTGAATTCGATTTACTGGGACGCTATGGCGGCGATGAATTCATTATCGCGGCACAAGTCTCTGACGAGCAAGACGCCATGCAGCTGCTAAAACGTATCCATAAGAACATAACAGAAGAACCCATTATTCTTCAGAAAAAAGGCACCGCATCAATTAGCGTCACCATCGGCGGCGTTACCACCAATCCTGAAATTGCAGCAACCGCTGAAGAACTGCTCGAACAGGCTGACGAGATCTTGATAAAAGGGAAAGTAAAGCAAAAAGGACGTGTTCATATCTAAGCTTTATGTCACCTTAGCTTTCCGCACTATTTTAGCAAACAGTTTAGGAAATAAGCGCTTGAGCAAAATGGCTCGCGTCTCTTTACCACCAACAAAAGCTTCATCTTTACCTTTCAGGTAAGCCTTAATGATTCTTCTGGCGCACTCCTCAGGCGCCATCCCCTCCCGCTGCGCACGATCCATCGAGTTCTGCTCTGAACCATCACCAAGAAGCGCGTTATAGGTTAAATTGGTACGGATAAAGCCAGGATAAACCGTCGTAAACTGTAGCCCCGTGTCATGTAGTTCCGCGCGCAAACTATCCATATAAGCGGTAATAGCATGCTTTGATGCCGCATAAGCAGAACGCAGTGGCGTAGTAAACTTGCCGACCAAAGAGCTCACCGTAATAATACCTCCCTGTCCTCGTTCCAGCATGTGTGGCAATAACGCCTGTGTTAAGGCTACGGTGCCAAAGTAATTGACCTCCATGATCTTCCGGTGCACGTCCATTTTTGTGTCCATCACCAAGGCTCTCTGACTTAATCCTGCGTTATTAATTAACAAATCGACTCCAGAAGTATCTCGCCAGATCTTATTAACCATCGCTTCAAAATCTTGGCTATCCGCTAAGTCTATTGGTACGATACTGTGCCGCTCACTCCCATCACAGTGGTTAACCACACGTTTTAGCTCCTCCCCACGACGTGCTGATAAAATTAAATTGGCACCTTGGCGCGCGCACTCGTAGGCCAGGGCCTCGCCTATACCGGAAGAGGCTCCAGTGATCCAGATAGTTTGATCTTTAAAAGCAAGCATATAGAGGATTTCTGAATAACTTTGACTACAGTTATAACGAAAATAAAAAACTCCGACCAGTAATAATTCAATAAAGCTAATTTTTAATTCCGCAGTGCGCATGTTATAACCATGGCCTCTATTTTCCAGTCAATGCAATAATAAGGAAGAATTCATGTCCGAAAAAATTTATCAGGACGCTTTATCACGTGTACGTGAAATCGGTGAAGATGCGGGGGTAAACGCAGAAGTCATCGCGAGTCTCATGCAACCAATGCGTACATTGACAGCATCACTTCCAGTGCGCATGGATGACGGTTCAACGCAATACTTTACGTCTTACCGCTGCCGTTACAATAACGCTCTTGGCCCAACCAAAGGTGGTATTCGTTTTCACCCCGACGTGAACCAGCCCGAAGTGCAGGCCCTTGCCTTATGGATGACTATTAAGTGTGCTATCGTTGGCTTACCCTACGGTGGCGGCAAAGGCGGCGTAACCGTTGATCCGAAGCAACTTTCTCGCATGGAATTAGAGCGCTTGTCCCGCTCCTACGTGCGTCAGATGGCTGATATCATCAGTCCTGATCGTGATATCCCAGCCCCAGACGTTTATACCAATGAACGTATCATGGGCTGGATGATGGATGAGTATGAACACATTACTCGCCAAAAAGCTCCAGGCGTCATCACCGGCAAACCCATCAGCCTGGGCGGAAGCCTGGGGCGTGATGATGCGACCGGTCGCGGCGCTTACTTATGTATCCTAGAACTAGAAAAAAAGCATAGCTGGAATCCAGCCGATATTACTGTAGCAATACAGGGTTTTGGTAACGGTGGCTATCATGCCGCTCGCCTTTTGCATGAGCGTGGCTATAGAATCGTCGCAATCAGTGATTCCCGCGGTGGTATTCACTCTGAGCAAGGCTTTGATGTTCCGAGCATTTATAAGGAAAAGCAGCGTACTCGTCAGGTAAAAGCCGTTTACTGTACTCACTCAGTATGTGAGCAGGTGGAACACTCGGCGATCAGCAATGAAGAATTGCTGGAGCTGGATGTCGATATTTTAATACCAGCAGCATTGGACGGTGTCATTGGCACGCATAATGTCGATAACATCAAAGCAAATTACATTGTAGAAGTTGCCAATGGTCCCGTTCTGAGCGATGTTGATGCGATTTTACATGAGCGTGAAATTCATGTGGTACCCGACGTATTGGCGAATGCCGGCGGTGTCACCGTATCCTACTTCGAGTGGGTACAAAACCGCTCAGGTTATGCCTGGGATCTGGACACGGTTCATGAACGCTTAGGTAAAATTATGGCAAAAAGCTTCAACGAGGTTTGGGATTTAGCTAAAAGTGAAAAGCGTAGCATGCGAAATGCAGCCTACACCCTGGCTTTCCGCCGTATCGGCGAGGCGGTTGAAGCGCACGGGACTCGTGATTACTTTAATTCGAGTGACGCTTAAGTCATTCTTACAAAAAAGGCGCTGATACAGCGCCTTTTTTATTAGGATGAACAAATTAATACAAAATTTCATCGTCCACGTCTTCATTAACCTTCGACAACAACCACTCTCTAAAAGCAACGATCTTAGGCCTGTCATGCGAGTTTTCCGGGCACACCAGATCGTACGAATGACCACTATCCACCACAATATCGAACGGTGCGACCAATCGAGCCGAGTCCAGGTCCATCTGTGATAGTACGCTATGGCCCATGGCAACACCCTGACCATGACGAGCAGCCTGTAACACCATGCCAGAGTGACTGAATACTGGCCCCTGATCCGGGTTCACCCCTTTCACATCAGCATGCTTAATCCAGGTACGCCACTCTTCGGTGGTCGCATCGTGTAACAGAGTATGGTTAGCCAAATCTTGAGGAGTATTCAAGGTTCCCGATTGTGCCAGACCTGGAGAGCAAACAGGCGTTAAGTGCTCTTGAAATAACTGATCACAGTGCAGGCCATCATACTCACCCTTACCGTAGTAAACCGCAATATCCACATCTTCACGCACAAAATCGACTTCTGTATCAGACGCCTTAATTCGAACATCAATCTCAGGATAGAGCTGGCTAAATTCGGCAAGTCGAGGTACCAGCCATAAAGTCGCAAACGTCGGGATCACACTCACCGTTAACGAACCGGTAGCACCCTGTGCCTTAACCTGCTCTGTCGCATTAACCAGTTTCTCAAAAATATCACGGATCTTAGGCCAATAGAGCTGCCCTTCGTCCGTCAATAGTAACTTCCTGTTCCTTCGGATAAATAATTCAACACCAAGATAGTCTTCTAACGCTTTGATTTGGTGGCTAATTGCAGCCTGAGTGACGAACAATTCTTCTGCCGCTTTTGTAAAACTCAAATGGCGGGCAGCAGCCTCAAAAGCTCTTAAGCTATTCAATGGGGGCAACCGTCTGGGCATTACCGCTCCTTACATTAATTTTTTTAATCTGAACCATGAAAAAATATCGTTTGAATCTGGTCATACAACTGTATATTATTTGACCTGCCTTGAGGGGCAACGCCAAACTAGCTCGCAAGCTAGACTTGGCCTAGACAAATATTTGCCAGATGCCTCTATTTTGTCAAAACCCCTTATCAAAAGGCAAACACTTTGTTAATTTTTTTAATGATTAAAGAAATTAACTGAGTTGTTTTAAGCGGATAAGCATTGCTTATTCCGACCAGAAGAATTCTTCTGGTAAGTTGGTAATTTAAGTTTCATAGACTGACTCCTTTGATTAGCGAGCGGGCATGTTTTATATACCTACCCCCATTTGGTCCTTATGACCCGCAGATTGCTAATATACGGCTTGCACATTGCAAGCCTTTTTTTTATCTTACGAAAATGTACTTTTAATTCTCTTACCTATGTCGCATACCACTCATTCAATCATCATGGTTCCCCCTGCTGACTTTCATTTTAATGAAGAAACCGCTCAGGATAATGAATTTCAACACAAAACTGACGAGCCCCACTACCTGATCAAAGAAAGCGCCATAGAAGAATTTAACCTAATGGTGAACCAGTTACGCGATCACCACCTGGAAGTCCTGCTACTGAATAAAAAGCATGGAGATCCCGAAATGCCCGATGGGGTATTTCCCAATAACTGGTTCTGTACCCGACCAGACGGCAGTATCGATATATTTCCCATGAAAACGGAAAACCGTCGCCAAGAAGTTCGAATAGAAGCTCTAAACCACCTCTTGCAACACAACGGTTACAAAGTATCGCAAGCTAACGACTTTCGTTATGGTCACGAACGTCTGTTAGAAGGTACCGGAGCCATGGTTTTTGATCATCGAAATAAAAAAGCCTACGCCTCCCTTTCAGACCGTTGCAACCAGCAAGTGTTCCACCAATATTGCCAGGAAAGAGGCTACCAGCCAATTGCTTTCCATAGTGTCAGTAGTAAAGGAACGCCGTTTTACCATACCAATATCATGATGAGTATCGGCGAGCAGTTTGCTGCTGTCTGCCTCGACTCAATAAAAGATCAAGGCGAACGAGAAACCGTCATCAACAGCTTACGTCAGGATAATAAAACCATCATCGATCTGGAGCATGAACAGGTAGAACACTCTTTCTGCGCCAATATATTACAGTTACGTAATCAAAGAAATGAACCACTCATCGTTTTATCCCAAGCCGCCTTTAATGGGTTTGATAAAAAACAAAGACAACAGCTGGAAGCTCAGGGACGGCCCATTCCTTGCGATATAAAAACTATCGAATCAGTCGGTGGCGGTAGTGCTCGCTGCATGATCGCCGAAAACTTTTTACCCAGACAATAAATAGCCCTTTTACCCAGATACCAGCTTTATATCAGGCACAAAAAAAAGCGGCTCAGAGGCCGCTTTTTAGGTTAGGTGGCAGGTGATTAGCCGCCCACAATCATACGCATCATTTCAGCGGTCAGGTAAGCACCGAAGGTACCTACGGCATAACCTAGAATTGCCAGCAACACGCCAACAGGTGCTAAGGATGGGTGGAACGCTGCGGCAACCACAGGAGCTGAAGCAGCGCCACCAACGTTGGCTTTACTGCCCACAGCGATAAAGAATGCCGGAGCTTTGATCGCTTTCGCCACAATGAACAGCAGTAAAATATGGATCATCATCCAGACAGCACCAACAAGGAACAATTGCCACTCTTCAAAGATCTTGAACAGATCCATCTTCATACCAATGCTGGCCACCAGCACATAAATAAAGACGGAACCTATTTTGGATGCACCGGCATGCTCGTATTCACGGGTTCGGGTAAAGGAAAGTCCAATACCAGCGAAGGTTGCAGTTAAGATTAACCATAGGAAGTTGCTATCCAGACTGTATTCTTTGGCCCATTCAAACTGGCCAAAGAAAGGACTTAACCAACCACCAATGGCATGTCCCAATGCAACCACACCGAAAGCAACACCAAGAATAATCATATAATCATTCAAGTAAGAAACACGTTCATTTTCACGGGTATATTTCTCTACCGTGTGCTTCAGCTCTTCAATACTGGAATTATCAGCACCTAACCTTTTATCCAACGAATCAGATTTTTTGGCCATAATCAGCAGACCAATCATCCAAATCTCAGCAACCAACACGTCTACAACAGCCATAGTACCAAACAAGGTATCATTCACTTCATACAATGCTTGCATGGAAGCCTGATTCGCGCCACCGCCAATCCAGCTGCCGGCTACGGTGGACATACCTTTCCAGATATCACCAGCCACCCATTCAGGTGAGATCACGTGAAATAGCCAGATGGCAAGTGGACCACCAATAACGATACCAATAGTAGCTGTAAAAAACATGGCCAAAGCTCGCCAGCCCAAACCAAAAATCTTTTTCAGATCAATGCTAAGCGTTAACAGAAATAAACTGGCTGGTAATAAATAACGTGAGGCAATGTGATAAATATTTTTAGCAGACTCTAGCTCGAATATGCCCAAAGTATTCAATGCACCCGGCACAAAATAACACAGCAATAATGCTGGAATGTGTTTGTAAAATTTATGCCAGAAGCCATGCTGACGACTGGATGTATAAAATATAAGTCCTAACACCGCCATAATCACGCCAAAGGCAACGGCATCAGACTGAATCAGTGCTACATTCTCTGTAGTATCAGGAGTCTGCATCAGTTATCCCCAATGTTAAAAACTGGATTTAAAGTATGAAATATTATGAGATTACATGGATCTTACGCAAGAAATAATTCATCTCCCACGCTGGCCCCACGAGTAAAAATAATAAATCTTTGAAAAATGAAGGTTTTTTACCTTCTATATGGTGCCCGATAAACTGCCCTATCCAGGCTACGATAAACACCACCAATGCGATTTGCCATAAAGCAAAAGGAGCAACCTGCTCAAGCCAGGCCGTAAAGACCAGCATAACGAGGCTGACCAGCAACATCCCTATAAAAATAGCAAGTCCGAAGCTCAGGTAGAATAGTTGAGCAATGGCTACAAATAACGTTGCCCAGTTCACCCATGGGTAAAACTGTAGCACGTCTGGTACCGGAATTGACCATAGAAAGGCCAATACAGCCCACATAATGGCTGGCACACAAATCCAATGCAGCAACTTGTTCATCGGGTTTCGATGACTCTCGCTATACTCCGCAATCCACTCCTGGCCAGTTTTCATTAAGGTACCTCGCATTAGACCGAAAAATATCATATCACAACTTCTTCGACAATTTACGACCAGGCCTCACTGTGATTTCTCTGACTTTTATGTAAACTAACCCAAAAAAGACAAATAACGGTACTATGGATTATTTAGAAGAAAAGAACTACCTCTGGGATCACTTTAAATTCAATGCCGAACAGCGCCTGAAAGCCTTCCACTTTTTTGTCACCCTGACCATGTTCGTCAATGGAGGAGCTTTTGCCGCTTTCGAGAAAGATGCTCACCCAGTCGTTCTCCTACTGATAGGTGGCCTAATCTGCATTCTCGCCGTGGCCTTTGCTATCCTGGATATGCGAAGTCAGGTACTGTTAAAACTCACGATTCCCGGCCTGATACGTTGCGAAGAGAAGTTTTCAGAAAGCTCTCGGCTATTTGCCCTGGACGAAGCAAACCTGAGCAGATACCTCCGCTATACCTTTATATTCAGAACTCTATTTGTTTTACAGGGCCTGTTCGGGCTGGCTGTTATCAGTTATTCGCTTTACCAGTGGTTTTAAGGCGCCTGGCGTCCTTGCAAACCGCCGGTATGAATAACTAGCACCTTACTGCCGCTGCTGATCTGCCCTTCACTGAGCCAGTCGTGAAGCGCTAAAAATACTTTAGCGTTATACACTTGATCAAGAAGAAACCGATTGCCAGACTCCAGTTCCTGTTGCAGATGTTTCAGACGATCGGTGGTTTTGGCAAAGCCACCGCAATGATGCCGGGTATCCAGTTCCCAATTCGTATTTTGAGGCAAGTAAACCTGAAGTTGTTCAGTCAAGTATTCGGCACCGGAAAAAGCAGCCACCCCGACCACTTTACTTTCGGGAAACGCAGAAACTAAGCCACACAAGGTCGCTCCAGAACCACAGCCAACAAAAATATAGTCATAATGCTGCTGAACCTCGTTGGCAATATCCTTAACTCCCTGAATCGCCAATAGGCTAAAACCGCCTTCGCTGAACCAATAACTATCAGCAAATCTCTGTTGCCAGGCATCCCACCGAGTTTTTTTGCGTAACTCCGCGTACTCCACACGGCTCTTAAAGTGCAGCGTCATTCCCCACCGCTGACAGTCTCGTAGTGTCGGTGTTAACTCCTGCTCGGGATGAGCACGGACAAACGCTTCCGTTTCTATCCCTAACTTTTTTCCAGCATAAGCCAGCGCATGCAGGTGATTTGACCAGCTGCCACCCATTGAGAGTAACCGCGCACAGCCTCTTGCTTGAGCATCGTCCAGCAAGTACTGTAGCTTGCGCCATTTATTGCCGGACACAACAGGGTGCAGCAGATCATCTCGCTTAATATCAACAGTAACGCCAGACTGGGTAGCTAACGGCCAAATAACGGATTGAATAGGGGATGGTTGAAATGTCAGCATAGATCACTTTAGGTTGCGTCACCGTTATTCTAACCGACAAAGCCAGTTAACAACACAGCCAAATAAAAAAGCCGGTTACTCTGACTAAGAGTAACCGGCGAAGTAACACTAAGAGGTAGAAACTGTTAGTAGAAAACGTCTACTTAGCTAGTTTTTTCAATTGCATTTCAGCAACTTTTGCTGGTAGTGGAATGTAACCATCTTTAACAACGACTTCCTGACCCACTTTAGAAAGAACCATCTTCAGGAATTCTAACTCGATTGGAGCAAGAGGCTTGTTAGGGTGCTTGTTCACGTAGACATAAAGCTGACGACCTAGTGGGTAATCACCAGAGATAGCATTCTCAGGAGTAGCTTCAACATAGTTGGTGTCGTTCTTTTTAGTTAGCGGTACGGCTTTAACACCAGACGTTTTGTAACCGATACCTGAGTAACCGATACCATTTTTAGACAAGCTGACTGATTGAACTACAGAAGCAGAACCAGGCTGCTCGTTTACGCTGTTCTTGTAGTCACCTTTACACAGTGCTTTCTTCTTGAAGTAACCGTAAGTACCGGATACTGAGTTACGCCCATAAAGCTGAATATCGCCTAGACCGTCGAGCCCCAAATCACTCCAGTCACCGATATCGCTGTCGCCACCGCACTTGCGAGTTGACGAGAAGATTGAGTCAACTTGTGCAATGGTTAAGCCTTCGACTGGGTTGTCTTTGTGTACATAAACGGCTAATGCGTCAATGGCCACAGCGATTGGAGTAGGTTTGTAACCGTGTTTTTTCTCGAAAGCTTCCAACTCTTTATCCTTCATCATGCGGCTCATAGGACCGAAGTTTGAAGTACCTTCCGTTAATGCTGGTGGCGCCGTAGAAGAACCAGCAGCCTGAATCTGAATGTTAACGTTAGGGTATTGACGCTTGAACTCTTCAGCCCAAAGTGTCATTAAGTTAGCTAGCGTGTCAGAGCCAACGCTAGAAAGGTTACCAGAGATACCGCTTGTTTTTTTATAAGTAGGTAGTTTTTCGTCAACTTTTGCTTTAGCCAATGCGCCTACTGACAAAGTTGAAACGGCTGCCGCTAGAGCGACTTTTTTGAATAAGTTCATTATAACTCTCCAAATGAGTATGTATGATTAACAGACGCTGTCATTATGGGTAGGCAATGTTAAGGCCGTGTGACTGCTATATGACGCTTTTATGACAAGTCAGGCTTGCGTTTTAGAGCTAAGAATGCAGAATGCCACAGAGACACATAAATGATTAAAAATCAGTCACTTACATAGATTCTACCATTTATACAGCCTGACATGACTAAAAACGATTTCTTGAAGAGGCTTATGGATATTCACTGGCCACCATACTCCAGGAAACTTAACATAACTGAGTTTATGACACTGGTATCCTATTACGATTTAGGAAAGTAACAGCTGAACTCACTCCCCTTACCGACGGTGCTTTGTATGTCCAGAAAACCACCGTGTATTTCGAGTACATGCTTCACAATAGCCAGCCCAAGGCCGGTCCCCCCCTGTGATCGATTACGCCCAGTATCCACTCGGTAAAAACGCTCTGTCAGTCGAGGAATATGTTCCTCTTCAATCCCAGGACCATTATCGCTGACGGTCATCACATAGTGTTCGTCCGTCTCTTTCCAGTAGATATCGATCTTGCCGCCCTTTTGCGTATATCGAACGGCATTAAATACCAGGTTTGAGAAAGCACTGCGTAACTGTTTTTCCGAACCGGATAATGTCCCATTAGAGTAGGAGTGGAATAATATGGTTTGACTCTTTTCACCACTCAACACCCTCGCCTCGGCACAAATACTGTCGAGCATGATATTAATATCGATATCTTTTTTCATGCCGTTTTGCGTTGTATCCTTGGCATCCAGACGAGATAGCAATAATAAATCATCAACCAGGTGTCCCATATTCAGCGCCTGCTGACGCATCATCTGTAAGGGCTTTTCGACCTTTGCCAGCTCTGGATACATATCCGGATCGAGCATCTCCAGATAACCATGGATAACCGTCAGCGGCGTCCTCAACTCATGAGAAACGTTGGCTACAAAGTCTTGTCGTACGCGCTCTAAGTGATGTTTTTCAGTGACATCACGGATCATAACCAAGCGTTGATCATCGTTATAAGGGGTAATATGAATATTGAGTATGACCTTTTCATCAGCAGGCGAATGAATCGTTAATGGCTTTTCATAATCGCGTGCCTGCTCGTACTCAATAAAACTTGGATGACGCAGCAGATTAAATAAACGCTGGCCGATATCGGTACTGGCCTTTATACCAAGGAGCTTTTCCGATGCCTTATTAAACCAACGGATTTCACCCTGATTACTGATAATTAAGGCACCTTCCTTTAAGGCAGAGGTCGATGCTCTAAACTCAGAAATAATCCCTTTCAGCTTTTTTAGCTCTTTGCGATTCTTACGCTGCAGAACATAAAGATGGTTAAAAATCTCCCCCCAGATCCCGGGAGCCGACGGCGGATACAGAGATTTGGATTTGACCAGCCACTTATACAGCCTGGATAATTGAATCAGGTTCCATACCAGATATGAAAAAATAATAACCGCTATGCAGGCAGCCGCTCTATCGAATAACGAACCAATTAGTCCGATAACGACGAGAATAAAAGCTAACGTCCAGAACTCTGCCTGCCAATAACGATTAGTCCACATGGCCTTATGCCTTATTTGCTCGAAAAACGATAACCCGACCCACGCACTGTCTGTACATAATTTTCGACATTATATTCCGCCAGAGCTTTACGCAGTCGACGAATATGGACATCAACGGTTCGCTCCTCAACCACAACTTGCTGTCCCCAGACCGAGTCCAGCAGTTGGCCACGCGAGTACACCCGCTCTGGGTTGCTCATAAAGAAATGTAAGATTTTATATTCCGTTGGGCCTAAGTGAACTTCAGTGCCATTGATAAGCACTCGATGGCTAGCAGTGTCAACCTGAATGACACCATGAGTCAACTGCTCACTCGCTTGCGCCGCCAGTCCACTGCGACGTAATACAGCCTGTACACGAGCCAGCAACTCACGTGGTGAAAATGGCTTAACCACATAGTCATCGGCTCCAACTTCAAGCCCCTGAACCCGATCATCTTCCTCGCCTCGCGCCGTTAACATAATGACCGGGATCGACTGCATATCCGGATCTTTTTTGAGCTTTTTCGTTAACTCGATTCCTGAAGCTCCAGGCAACATCCAGTCCACTAAAAACAGATCCGGCTTATAACCATCTTTTATCAGGCCAAACACTCGCTCGGCCGTCGCCGCCTGCTCCACTTCATACCCGGCTTGCGTCATACAGAAAGCAAGCATTTCTCGGATATCACGTTCATCTTCTAGGATGAGAATATTGGCACTCATTGACTTTGTCGACTCCTTTTTACCCGAATAATAGCCTTAGTTACGCGTCTTTACCAGCCGGTGAATTTCATCCCACGATAAATGACGAACGTCCTGGCCTCGAACTAAATAGACGATGTACTCACAGATATTGTGAGCATGATCACCGATACGCTCTAATGCGCGCGCTGCCCATAAGAAATCCAAAACCTGAGAAATACTGCGCGGCTCTTCCATCATATAAGTCATCAACTGACGAGAAATTGCATCATACTCTTCGTCAGCTTTTTTATCCTGCTTCGCTACTTTAACCGCAGACTCAGTATCCATGCGAGCAAACGAATCTAAAGCATCGTGCAGCATATTTTTCACTAAGCCACCCAAATGCTGCAGGGCGCCATAGTGTAGCTTTCCATTCAGTGGAGAGCTCTCTTTTGCTTCAGCAATTTCAACTGCCATGCGCGCAATTTTTTCAGCTTCGTCACCCACTCGCTCCAGATCGGTAATAGTTTTCAACACAGTCGAGACTAATCGTAGATCGCTCGCCGCAGGTTGACGCTTAGCTAAGATTTTAACGCAAGCTTCGTCGATATTGATTTCAAAGTCATTAACGCGATCATCGTTATCGATCACTTCCTGAGCCAGCTCAGTATCATGCTGATTAAGCGCTTCTAATGCTTTGGTCAGTTGCTCTTCAACCAGACCGCCCATCGCTAAAACTTCTTCACGAACATTTTCCAGGTCTTCATTAAACTGCTTGGAAATATGTTGGCTTAAATTATCAGTATCCATTTCATATACCTCATTTAATAACGTTCATTATCCGTAACGACCAGTAATATAGTCTTCGGTCTTTTTCTGCGATGGGTTGGTAAAGATCTTATCCGTCTGATCAAACTCTACCATATCACCCATATACATAAACGCAGTGTAATCGGATACGCGAGCCGCCTGTTGCATGTTATGCGTCACGATAACAATCGTGTAGTCATTTTTTAATTCGTGTATCAGTTCTTCAATTTTCAACGTTGAAATTGGATCCAGTGCCGATGCCGGTTCATCCAATAATAGCACTTCAGGTTGAACAGCGATCGCTCGAGCGATACATAGACGTTGTTGCTGGCCACCGGACATACCCAGCGCGTTTTCATGTAAACGATCTTTGACTTCGTCCCACAAAGCAGCACCTTTCAACGCCCACTCAACCACTTCATCCAAGACACGTCTCTTATTAATGCCTTGCAGACGCAGGCCGTAAGCAATGTTTTCATAAATCGATTTAGGGAATGGGTTTGGTTTCTGGAACACCATTCCCACATTACGTCGAAGCTCTGCAACATCGACACCCGGTTTATTAATGTTATCACCATGAATATTAATGTCGCCCTGCACGCGTGCGATATCAACTAGATCATTCATGCGATTAAAACAGCGCAATAATGTCGACTTACCACAACCTGATGGACCAATGAAAGCAGTCACTTTCTTCTCAGGAATCTGCATGTCGATATCATAAAGTGCTTGGTTGTCGCCGTAGAACAAATTCAACTTGTCAACTTCAATAGCAATTTTCTCGTCTGCTAAATGTTGTTCAATGGTCTTTTCTTCCAATACTTGTGTCATGTCACTTACCTCTATGGAATTCTTTACTGCTCAAGCGCTTTATATTTTTCGCGCAGACTATTGCGGATTTTAATCGCCGCAATATTCAATAAAATAATGATTAAAACGAGTAGCAATGCTGTGGCATAAACTAATGGCCGTGCCGCCTCAACGTTTGGACTCTGGAAACCTACGTCATAGATATGGAAGCCCAGGTGCATAAACTTACGCTCCAGGTGTAAGAAAGGCGCATTACCATCCAACGGTAATGTCGGAGCCAGCTTAACCACCCCCACTAGCATCAAAGGCGCGACTTCACCAGCCGCACGCGCTACCGCCAGAATTAAACCGGTCATCATCGCCGGACTGGCCATTGGTAATACCGTTTTACGCAGCGTTTCAAACTTGGTCGCTCCCAGAGCCAGACTACCTTCACGGATCGATTTCGGAATTCGCGCCAGGCCCTCCTCGGTCGAAACAATCACTACCGGTAAGGTTAATAGCGCCAACGTTAATGATGCCCATATTAACCCAGGCGTACCGAACATTGGCGAAGGGCTGACTTCCGGATAGAACAACTCATCGATGGAACCACCCAGAAAGTAGACAAAGAAGCCTAAGCCAAATACCCCGTATACAATGGATGGCACACCCGCCAGATTGTTCACCGCGATACGAATGGTGCGTGTCATTGGACCTTGCTTGGCGTATTCGCGCATATATACGGCAGCAATCACTCCGAGCGGCGTCACAATAATCGACATTAGAAGAACCATCATGACCGTACCGAAAATGGCTGGAAAGACACCACCTTCGGTATTCGCTTCGCGCGGCTCATCAAAAATAAACTCACCAACTTTAGAGAAATAATGGCCCAGCTTAGCCATCACTCCCATCTGGTTCGGTTGAAAAGCACGCACAATATTACCTGCGGTCAAAGTTATCGTCTGCCCACCAACCAGAGTAAACTCAGCACTGTCCCGTTTAATATCAGCATACAGTTTGTTTAACTCTTCCTGATAGCTTAGAAACTGCTGTTGAAGTTCGGCCTCACGGTTTTCAATTTCAGCTTTTGCGTCTGCAGTGAACTCACCTTCCAGCTCCAGGCGGCGCTGCTCAAGGCGCAACTGTTCGATCTCGTAGTTAATACTTCCAATATCGTCTTTTTCGATACTTCTGATTTCTTCATGTAAATCGTTCGCTCGTTCGACAATACCTTCCAGCGCAGCAACATCATTTTTAATTACAGAGCCATCTTTAGTCACACTGGTCAGGAAACCATAGAGATTACCCCATTCACGACGCTCAACCACGACAACATCTTTATCGACAGATGTTTGCTCGATATTTTTTACGTTAATCCATTTAAAATCCAAGCCGTACACATCACGGTTACCCATCTTCAGTAGATACTGCTTACGATCCAGGCCATCCTGCACATCATGCTCGACATTATGGACTTCCCCCATCAGGGTCTGAGTGTTGCTACCCTCAACCACTTCAAAGGTCTTAACTTCCGCTGGCCAGAAGTGACCTAAACCGCGCACAGCGATCAGAAGTAATAACCCCACCACCATGATGATGGAGATACTAATCGCGCCGGCGTTTAACCAAACCCAGTGTTGTCCACTGTTAAAGAATTTCTTACTCATCGTTTATCCTCCTACAGTGAACCGTATTTATTACGTAAACGTTGACGAACTATCTCTGCAATGGTGTTAAATGCAAAGGTAAATAAGAACAGAACAAAAGCCGCCAGGAACAGGACACGGTAATGTGAACTTCCAACTTCTGACTCCGGCATTTCAACTGCGATATTGGCGGACAGAGTACGCATCCCTTCGAAAATATTCATGTCCATTACCGGTGTATTGCCCGTCGCCATCAATACGATCATGGTTTCACCAACCGCACGTCCAAGGCCAATCATTAATGCTGAGAAAATACCCGGACTCGCCGTTGGCAATACTACGCGCGTTAAGGTTTGCCATTGACTGGCGCCCAAAGCTAATGAGCCATTGGTTAAATGCTTTGGCACACTGAAGATGGCATCTTCTGTAATCGAGAAAATGGTAGGAATCACTGCAAAGCCCATAGCCAAACCAACAACCAGAGAATTACGCTGATCATAATTAAAGCCATTCGCATCCAACCATGCCGGCATGTTTCCATCAAACAGCCAGGCTTCTACCGGTTCACCCAACCAGAAAGCGAACACCGTACCTAAAATGATCACAGGCAATAACAATGCAGCCTGCCAACCGTCCGGAACCTTGTGCCGTATACTCCCAGGAGCTTTATTCCAGAGCAGGCCGAATATCACGGTAAACAGCGGCAGTAAAATAAGGGTTAAAAGGAAGCCGACCAAGGTTTCTTCAATCACCGGCGCTAACCACAAGCCAGCGAGGAAACCCAGAATTACCGTTGGTAATGCCTCCATAATTTCTACCGTCGGCTTAACCATCGAGCGCATTTTTGGCGCCATAAAATAAGCCGTAAAAATCGCACCAAAAATAGCTAATGGCACAGCGAATAACATGGCATAGAAGGCGGCTTTTAAAGTACCAAAACTGAGCGGTACTAACGAGAATTTTGACTCATAATCATTGGTCGAAGCCGATGACTGCCAAGTGAACGTGGGCTCTTGATAGCCCTCATAAAATACCTGGTTCCACAGGGCTGACCAGGAAATTTCAGGGTGTTCGTTTTCTACGAAAAAAGTCGTTGCCTGAGAGTCGTCGCCAATAACCAATAGTTTATTGCTACGCGAGTTAATCGATAAAGCCTGCACCGCCTGGCCAAAGTCAAACTCTTTCAACAAGCGTTCAGACGTAGTATAAAAGATACCAACTTTGCCTTGCGTATCTGTGGCAATAAATCCTTTACGGCGAGCTTCCGGCACAATTTGTGTAATCGGCTTCTGGCCTAACTGAAAATCACGGATTTTGGTAAGCGATGACACATTATTGTCATTCTTGACCTGAAACCACTGACTAATGGTTCCGTTTGAGTCACCAATCATCAACGACACATTACCCAATAAGAAACTTGCCTGAGACACGCCCACACCACTGTCGGTGAGCTGCTTAGTCTCACGTAACTCCCAGTCGCCACCTTCGTAACGATAAGAGCTTAATTCTCCGTGCTCGCCGATGGCATAGAGCCAATCCGGCCCCTGCGTCGCTAGCACAAATTTAGGGGTAAAACCCAGTTGAATCACAGAAGACGTATTTTCTTCCAGCTCAAGCCCTTCGCCCAGAAAAGATTGCTCGACGTAAAACAGCTTGGTTACCAGCTGGTTACCAGCCGTGGCTCCAACCAACAGCATGCCATCGTCCCACAACTTTCCGTTAAGCACCGTTACGTCTTCTTCACTGAAGTCGATGCTGTCTTCGCCAAATGGGTACTGGATACTAGGTGTCAATTGGCGCTTATTATCAGGATAGCTGATGGCGTAATCCTGCTGTAACAACCGAACTTTACCGTTATCCAACGCCACAGCCATCATGCCTTTTAAATCGAGCTGAGCAAAAGCTGTCACATTAGCTTCTGAAGCCAGTTCAAAGGTGGCTAGTTCTTTATTGTTTTCAATATCGGTAAACCGCATATTGCCCGACGGCTCCAATCCAAAAGCAATCTCCCCGTACTCTTCGACTTCAAGATGTAATAATTGCTCTTGCGACCAGACATAATCTTTCTCCAACTCTACGGCAGCCGGTTTAAAGATTGGCAAAACCACCCATAATAGGTAGAAACAAATAAGCACTACCGCAACAATCACGGACATACCACCTATGGCAATACCGTATCTTGCTAGGATGTCACTGACTTTACGTCTCTTATGTTTACCACTTTGCGTCTGCTGGTCTAGCAGCTTCCGCGTGGTGTCTTTTATTGAGGTACTCATGGCAAACCAATTCTAGAATCATGCGAAGATTATAAGAAAGGAATGTGACACTAATGTTAAACTCATGAAATATTCATGCAGTTTTATGACAGCCCTGCTATAAACGCGTATTGATTGAAAAGTAAGGATATAGTTTCTGTAATAAGCCCTGTTTCACAAAGCCTTAGCGTTTCTGTCATGTAAATGTCATATAATGGCCGTAAAATCCTCATCGTCTTTTAACGAATCCTCTTTTTTGGAGATGACAATGAAATTAAAATTATTAGCAGTAGCTGTAGCAGCTGCAATCTCGACTCCGGCTTTCGCAGAAAGTGAAGTAAAAGCCAAAGCTGGTGGTGGTGCAAAGTTCAAAACGGACGACGTTAGCATTAAAGTTGGTGGCCGTTTAATGTATGACATCGACTGGTTCGATGATGAAGCATTCAATGGTAGCACTGACTCAGGCTCTGACTCGGAGTTACGTCGTGCTCGTATCTACGTCAGCGGTGAGTTCGGTGACTGGGAAGCAAAAGTACAGGGCGATTTTAAAGATGACGGCGGCACAAAGCTGAGCGATGCTTATATCCAGTATAATGGTTGGGATGGTGTTGACCTGACTTTGGGTAAGCACAAAGAACCTTTCGGTCTGGAAGAAAATACTTCTTCTAAAGACATCACTGCTATTGAGCGTACCATGATCACTAACGCTCTTGCTCCGGGCAAAAACTATGGTGTATCTTTAGGTTCAGCTAGCGATAAATTCACTTGGAAAGTAGGCCTTTATGATCACGGTGAAGAAGGTGATAACATCGCTACAGGCGTAACAGGTCGTGTTACATTTGCCCCAGTTTTAACTAAAAACCAAGTGTTCCACTTAGGTTTCGGTTACCGTCAAAGCCAGCTTGAAGACAACGAGTACGGTGATGCTGACCAGCGCTTAGAAATCCACACGGCAAATGAAAAAGTAGGTTCTGGCTCAATCATGGGTGAGAAAATCAACGCTTATAACCTGGAAGCTGCATACGCGGTAGGTCCTTTCCACGTACAGGGTGAGTACTTCGACGCAGAGGTAGACGGTGGTAGCTGGACTACAGATACAGATATCGAAGGTTACTATGCGCAATTCGGTTATGTCCTAACAGGCGAATCTCGCCCATACAGCAAAGGTAAATTCAAGCGTGTATCGCCAAAAGGCAGTAAAGGCGCTTGGGAAATCTTTGGTCGCTTGAGCCACTACGAGCCAGGTTCAGACGAAGCTGACGCTTACACACTTGGCCTGAACTACTACGCAAGCAAAGCGGTTCGTGTTGGTATTAACTACGTTAACGGTGATTTAACCGAGTTTGATAGCGACATTAATAACTTCGTCGGCAAAGACGGTAACGCTATCGCGGTACGCTTTCAATACGTATTCTAAGCAATCCTTCTTGTTAGAATATTTGAAGAAAACTACTTGTAGATTTCGGGGCGCTTCAGGCGCCCTTTTTTATTTCTCTGATTTAGCTCCATAGCCGTTAGCTTGCAACTTCCCTGTAAATAACTATCATGAAATTAACTCATTATAGAAGGAAGTATCATGTTGGATTCTCTCAACATCGAGTGGGGCGACTTATTCTGGCCTTCCGCGGTCCTTGTCATTGGCTTTGCCTTGTATCAGATTCTGCAGAAGTTTTTTTCTCTGAGTAAGAATAAGAACACCAATGTCGTCTTGCAAAGACAACTCACTAACATCGTTTTTATCCTGCTGCTCATTATTATCTTTGTTATTGCCCTGCCGATAAAAGACAGCCTCAAAAATCAGATCATAGGCCTGATTGGTATCGTGCTTTCTGCCTCGATAGCTCTCAGCTCTGCCACCTTTCTGGGTAACATTATGGCGGGGATCTGGCTGCGCTCGGTGAGAAACTTCCGCATGGGCGATTTTATCGAAGTTAAGGATATGTTTGGCCGCGTGTCAGGGCGTGGGCTGTTACATACCGAATTACAGGATATCGATCGAGATTTGATCACTCTGCCGAATTTGTTTCTAGCGACCAACCCCGTCACCGTCATGCACAGCGATGGCACCATTATTTCGACTCAGCTCTCCTTGGGGTATGATGTCGACCACACGGTAGTCGAGCCAATTCTATTGAAAGCTGCCGAAGAAGCCGAACTGGAAAAACCTTTCGTTTATATTGAAAGCTTGGGTGATTACTCCATTAGCTATAAAGTTCATGGTTTAGCCAAAGATATCAGCACCACCCTGTCCGCCCGCTCCAAGCTCAACAAGTGCGTACTGGACGCACTGCACCAGGGCAATATTGAGATTGTCTCGCCGACCTTTATGAACCAGCGCCAAGTCAATGAACAAACCTTTATACCCAAAGAGCGCCGCCCATCACCATCATCTAGACAACACCCCGAGGATACTCGACCTGAAGACGTCATTTTCGATAAAGCCGATAAGGCCAGTAAACTGGATGAAATGAAACAGCAGCATGAAAAACTACAGGAACGCCTCGAGCAAACGAAGGAAGCTATTAAAAATGCTGAGAATGATGACGAGAAAGCGAAACTTAAAGCTCGCTTTGAAAACCTGGAAACCCGCGAGAAACAGATGAAAGCCTTTTTGGACGAAAAATCCAAAGATTTAAGCCGCGAGGGCAAAGAAAGCTCTTCAGACTGACACAAAAAAGCGGCCAATTGGCCGCTTTGTTCATTCGCTGTCCGTTTATTCTTCACTAGCCATAAATAGGCGCAGAACATACCAGAACATCATGGCGACACTGGCAAATAACTGCAGTGCTGCCCCCACATAACGGTCTTCAGGATAATGATGAAGGACGTTCGAAGTATCATACAGGATAGCAGCACCTGCTAAACCAATCATGCCAACACTGAACCAGGTACCTAGCTCAAAACCAAAGATGAAAGCAGCACCAATAGCTAATAGAGCCAGACCACCAGCCCACATCAACATACCTCGTAAGAAAGAGAAGTCTTTACGCGTATAAAATACGATAGCTGTCAAAATAGCAAAACCAACCAACGTTACCGTTGCTGCACTTTTGATAACGCCATCGGCGTACATCGAAGCCATCAGCAACATCGGTGCAAAAATAATGGCTTCTGCAATAACAAAACCGATCAGGCTCGAGTACTGCGTCACTTTAGACTGCGAGGAGTGAGCCAGGTGCGTCGCTAGCCAACTGGCTGCGATAAACCCGCCCAGTAACACCATCCAACCAGCACCAAATGAAGCCACCCACTGAGTGATAGCCATTGAGATACCAGATTGGTAGAAGTAAACACTGATCAATACGAAGGCAAAAATAGCGCCGAGTAAATGGTTATAAGTCTTTGTTATAAATTTCGCGCGGTTACCTAAACCACCACGGCTTACAGCAACATCTTGTTGCTCAATATCTTGATAGCTCATTATTGTCTCCTTAACTCAAGCTAACTGACTAACATAGTTGGAACTACAGCCGTAACAACTATTAAGACTATCTTCTCAGTATAGTCTATCGATGGATTTTTGAACTCAAAGGTATTTAATACTTTATCTTGGCTTAATAGCGCCTGATAAAACTACCCGTAGCTTACTTGTTTCTAAAGGAAAATTCATTAGTTTTCATATAAAAAGGCCGGAAGAACCGGCCTTTTTATAGTTTGAGCTTTAATCATTAATGGCTTAGCGGACTCTACGTCTTGTCATTGCAAATAACATCAGCAATAAGACGGCCCAATGTAAACTACCTCCACCACTGGAGCTAGATGGTGGCTCCACTTCGTCTTCCGGTTCACCACCCGAGTCATCACCTGACTCACCATCAGAATCACCACCTGATTCACCATCAGAGTCATCTCCCGATCCATCATCAGTGTCCTCTTCTGTGTACTGACAACTACCATCATCCTCGTTCGCATCAGGATCATAATTCGTTGCACTTGAATCTGTACACCCGTATTCCACGCCATCCGACTTCACCGTTAACATAAACTTAGTGCTAGCTGAATCGGTTGGTTGGTTCACATCCGAGACTGTCACTGTCACCTCTGTAGTGCCATGCCAGTTTTCATCCGGGATAATATCGAAAGTGTCACCTGGCTCGTTACCGTGAACATCTGCTGTAAAACCTTCGCCGGTAACCGAAATGATATTGGATACATTGTTATTATCCATATAGGCAATTTCAATGTCCTCAATCGATTCATTTTCTTCAGTTTCCTGGTCTTCAATATCCCAAATTGTCAGGTTAGATTGCAACGTCAGGCTTTCGCTAAGAACCTTACTGTCAATGCCATCAACACTACTATCAACATTAATATTGAACTCCTGCCCGATAGCTTCTGGCTTAACTTTTACCTTGAAGGAAACATCAAAAGCAGTCACTTCTGGACCTTGGTAATCGAAACATACCTTCATATCGTCTTTCAGGAAGTTATGCAGGCCGCCCCAGCCAGTATAGTCAGGGCTGATCGACTGTTGAATATAACCTTCTAACGGAGCACCTGCCCAAGGGCTGGCGAAGCCATTAACACCAGCTGTACCGTTATTTTCAAAAGAAAGTGCTTCATGAAGCGCATACCCGTTACCTATATAGTAGGTAAAGTTCAGGTTATCGTACGCATATACCATCTCATAAGCGCCAGGAGCTGAGTCATAGTCACGGGCGAGAATCAACTGTGCATCTACTCGAGTGTCAGAATCCTGATTGGTTACGCCTGAGAAGCTGCGATCACTAGGGTCATAAATAACATCCACATGCTGAAGGTTATCCCACTCTACTATCACGTGAGTTCCTGTATTACTTTCATCCACAAGGCGGACGAAGCTGATACCAGAAGGTCCTTTTCCATTATCATCTAGCGAGTAAGGAGCCCCCGACTGCATACCTTGCGAGCCAAAGCCTGCGGCACCAGTCCAGAAGATACCCAGCGATGATGGGAAGAAGTGTGGATACTCATTGCCAAACGAATAGTTTATAGAACCAAACGCTGTATGCCAGAAACCGGTAACGCTGACAAAGCCATTACTGTGGATTTTAAGACTGTTTGTAGTCGAGTTCATGCTGTCATAATAGTTAAACAGAGCATACTCTTCTTTAGTTGAGCGTTGATCCTGATAAATTTCAGAGAAGCTTAGCTCCATAGGAGGTGCGTAGTTGACACTTGGAGCACCTTCAATGGGTTCCACTCCATAGGAATATAAATCAACGTAGCTACCATCACCAACAGGCGTTTTACAGGTTGCATCGCTCAATGAGTTAGTAATGTTGTATTTACGCTCCAAGTCGCGACTATCAGCCTGAGTGCCTGATACAACAAAAGTGTTGCCATCTTGCACCACGTTTGCCTCGCTCAGGTAGTTGTTTTCACTCACCTGAACACTGTCGGCAACCAACTCCAGATCTTCCGGTATTTCTGCCGAGAAAGAGTAACTGCGATCAATACCCGTTTGATTGGCTAAAACTGAAATTTTATAGTCAATCACCTCATTCACAATGCCGCCATTTTTCGCAGCCTGTAAAGAGACTTCGTCAATACCGCGCTGAATATTGGTTGAGATAATGCCGATATTATCAAGGTTTTCAGAGTCAGTACCGAACTCAACAGCTGAGTACACTCGATCACCTGATGTTAACTCAGGCATAGTTGTATCTAAGGTGACACTAACTGACTCCTCTGGGGTCGTTGAGGCTGGAGCTTCAACACTGATATTGTTAGCAATCTCACCGGTTACAACTGCCGTGGCAACTTTATGAGGGAACGTCGCTTGTGGTAGCCCCTGGTATGCTCCCGAATTAAAGTTATGCTCTTCAAATACAACCCAATAGGTACCAGCGTCAGGGTTCGGAATATTACACCAGTCCTTCAAGTCCGTTGAGTTAATGGTTGATTTACAGATAGCCTCCGTTTCAAAGTTTGGCACACCATCGTTATCAACATCATACCCCACATAAACACCCGCGTTTCCGTAAGGTGCTGTTCTCTCATGAGGATCGAGTGCAGGTCCACTTTCTAAAACCTCAGCAACCAAGCGCTTGGCTCCTTCGGGTACCTCAACCCACGTAACATGCGCATCACTGATATCATTGTCCGACTCAAATAAATTACTGCCATTCCCGCTCTCACGCTCCAATAATTCAATATCTTCAACGTTAGCTGCAACAGGCTTATAGGCTGTAGCCTGTAGAGCAGGCGCATTACCCAGGAACAAGTTATTCAATGTATAGGAAGAATGATCGCTATGAGTAGTATACTCCACGACTTCTGGTAATTTACCGCTGTTCAGCACCATCTCCACATTCATCTGCGCCAGAGGTACGTCAGGGTTCTCATGCTTTAACTGCAACTGCCCAAATACTGTCAAGCCACGTGGTGACTCATAGGCATTACGAGAGTCAACCCATGATCCTTTGATAATCAGCCGCTGCGTTTCTCCTGCTTTTAAAGTAAAGGTACTGGGCGATGCTTCAATATTAACACTGTACTCACCAGTAACCCCCTCGGCAGTCCAGGTACCATCAACTGTCGCTGTTACTTCACGAATCCAAGTGCATGACTGGAAGCAGGAATCATCGACCATATTAGGCGTATTAAGCGCTCCCAGGTTACCGCCGGCATGAGGGTTGGCAACCGAATAATGTTCAACAGGCACGTCCATTACCAACCCGGAATGGATGGCTTTATCGGCCTGAGCAAGTCCTGAGCCTCGTTGCCATGGATTGGTCGCAACCGGGCTGAAATCATCGTATGCCGTTAACTGTAGTGCAGACATCACTTCTGAAGGCGTCCAGTCGGGATGTGCTTGTTTAATCAGCGTTAATACACCCGCGATATGAGGTGATGACATCGAGGTGCCACTAATCATATTAAACTCAGTCGGAGACGGGTACAGAGTAAATGGTTGATCATCCGAAAATGCCGAATATATATCCGTACCAGGGGCGACAATGCCCGGAGCAGTTGCTTCACGGTATTCCGGCAAGTAAGCGTGCCCCCCTGAGCTAAACGAAGACATACGATTGGCAGCCCATGAGGTGCCGGTTGACGTTTCTGTAACAGGTAAGGTTCCCATATGACCACTACCATCCTGCAACCAGTCAACCATATCCTGACTGTAAGAAGAGGTCGACTCAGAAGTAGCAACTTGGAAAGTCGGGACATCATAAGGAATAGTCACATACAAGTCGGTACCTGATTCTGGCGTGTTATAAATAACAACTGCTTGCGCCCCACCCGCTGCGGCGTTAGCGGACTTCTCAATTAGCGGAATGTCGCCACGCGCACAGAAAACAATTTCATTGTTAGTAAAAGTGCCAGCAGGAAAAGGAGTATCACAGAACTCATTACCATAATTACTCGACAGAACCATAGGCCCGGAGATTTCTTCCAGATTAATGCCATAGGCACGCATATAGCTGCTGCCAGGCAAATTATTGTATCCAGCAAAATCTGGATTGCCCCCTGAAAGGTCCATAGTGACATAGTTACTGACGTTAAACTCACGTCCGGTCTGCATGGAACCGACTGACATCACCCACGGTGAGACATGGTTTACCGACTGATAGACGCCAGCATTACCAGCCGATGCTGCCACATTAACCCCCGCTTCATGAGCAGCCAAGAAGGCCTGTTCCACAGGGTCGTTATGCGCGTCATGGCCGCCTGAAATAGAGTAATTGATAACGTCAACCCCATCGAGGATAGCCTGTTCAATAGCAGCGACCGTCGCACTTTCCGGGCAACCAACCCAAGGGTCTTCACCACCATTACCTTGATAACAAACCTGATATGAAATGACATTGGCATGCGGCGCAACCCCGGACATTTGAGGCAAGACCAAAGGGGTTTCGATTCCAGGATCAGTAGACGCTAATGCGGGTAGCTTATAAGGAACATCATACAATACGTTTCCTGCTGCAATACTCGCTGTGTGAGAGCCATGCCCCTGATAATCTTCGCCGTATGCTGGGCGTGACTCAGCGTACTCTGGGTCACTGAAAGTTTGAGTAATTACATCCGTAGACCAGACCCCAATGAGCTTGTCGTTACACATAGATGGCTCATCCTGGCAATCGTGCAGATAGCCACTGATATTGTCGGGCTTCTGTATGATATAGCCATCATCACCAGTCACTGCAAATGACGGGTGATCACTATTGACCCCAGTATCAATGATACCAACCAGCATGCCCTCGCCCTTTAGACCGGATGGTGCCTGACTGAAGCTGGAATCATTCCAAACAGCAGGCACATTAGTGCTTTCTGGCGCAACATCCATCAAAAGTTCATTGTGCTTATCGCGTGAAATAAAGGAGACTTCCGGCAATTTTGCAAGCCTTTCAGCATCCTGCTGGGTCAACTTCGCTGTAATCGCATTAAGAGCAATCTGAAAGTCTTGCTCGACTTTTAAATACACACCCGTTTGGGCTGCTTTATTCACAAATTGGTTTTGCTTATTTTTTAGCTGGTAAGTGTAGTCAACAACAGCACTATTATTCTTTAAGTTAATACTGCGCGGGCCTTTAGACTGGTTCTTAAACAGTTGTTTAGTCCCCCCTTGTCCTGATGCATCACCACTATAAAGTGCTGCTGGTGCATCTTTCAGTTGAATGATATACCGATGCGAACCTGTTAAACCTTCTTCAGGTATAAACTTGGTTTTCGGTTGCAAATGAACATTTTGCCCAAAACCTTCTAATAGATGACTCGTTTGATTCTGGTTGGCTTGACGCTTAGAGCGCTCAATAACCAGATCTGAATTGATATCTAATGGTTCAATACTCACGAAATCCTTCGGCGCTGTAGCATTAGCTACGCCAGCAGAATATAGAGCAATCGCCATGGTTTTTATGAGAA
The DNA here is from genome assembly GCF_020005365.1 of Kangiella shandongensis. GTDB lineage: Bacteria > Pseudomonadota > Gammaproteobacteria > Enterobacterales > Kangiellaceae > Kangiella > Kangiella shandongensis. Next base: position 235,500 of record NZ_JACNML010000001.1, read on the forward strand.
ACTTCGTCTTCACTTTCTCTCTCCCGTGTGATTAGCGTATCATTATCGTTTTCATTGTGTGGTTAAAAAACCATCACCTCACACAGCATATAGAAGAGCCCATACAAACTCTGTCGCAAAAGTGAGGACTTTTGTCGACTTTTGTATCAATCACAGTGGAGGGCTGGCGACGACTCAATAGTCAATGCTATATTCTTAGCAAGCAATTATGTAAAAAAGTATCCTTAATGAAGTTTAGCCATTTAGTGACAGCAGTATTTATACTAGCAGGCAGCGCTCTTTGTTCAGCAAATGAGAGCGTAACAGAGCAGGTTGATTGCCAAAGCTGTTCGGACAATGGTCAATGGCACCTCGGGTTGGCACTAGGCGCTGGACTCATTACAAACCCAACATCTATAGAAGGAGATGTTTACTTTCCTGTAGTACCAAAGATCAGTTATTACAGTGATAACTTCTTTATCGATAATCTAACGCTTGGTTACACAACTTTCGATACAGCCGACTTTAAACTTGATCTGACAGGCAAACTCAACTCTGACTTTTATTATTTTGAAGGTGCCAGTAACACAACCAAGGCTTTTGCCTTATTTTCTGAGGTGACGGGGATACGACGCACAGATGGATTAGACCCATTACTTAACTTTGGAGACTACCAGCTTCGTGATCGTAAGGCGTCTTATCTGGTAGGGCCGGAACTGACCTGGAAGCTGAATGATACCGTTTCAATGAAGTTTGATGCTCGCAAGGATGTTTCACGTATTCATTATGGAGCACAGGCCACGGTTGAGTTTCAATACATTAATTCCTTGCAGGACTGGTATTTTGAACAACGCATTGGCGTCACATGGAAATCCAAAGAGGTTAATAACTATTATTATGGTATTAGCTTTGAGGAAACCCCGGATGAGCTTCCCACGGGTCAAGCCATGCCCAATATTTTCCGCGAAAATCTAACTTATACGGCCAAGGACTCGTTCACCCCATACCTGGCATTCAATTTCAATACACCTGTTTCAGACGACTGGACCTTTCTAACATCATTGAAAGTCGAGTTTTTAGATAACACCATTACTGAAAGTCCTCTCGTTGATACCGACTATGCCATTTTTACCTTTATAGGATGGGGATATGCGTTTTAGTAAAGGACTTATGGCAGGAACCTCTGCCATTTGGATGGCACTTCTACTATTCGGTCCGAGTTGTGTTGGGCAGCCAAACGAAATGCTAGTCGAATTTAGCGTTAAACCCAAAAGCTGTCTCATTAAGGATCCTCAGCATCCGTGCACTGAAAAAATCTCTTTTTTCTGGCAAACCCCCGACAATACCCCTGTCTGTGTCAGAACTAAGTTAAAAGAAGTTTTGTTCTGTCAGAGTGCTGACTCAAAAAGTAGGAGAGACTTTGCATTCAAAGTAACTTCGAGTACGCAGTTTGAACTTATTCACTCATTGACTAAAGAAGTACTGGCAAAAGCACAGCTCATGGTAGTAACTGAGCCAGAAACTAATCGTCACTCGCGATATCGCCATCCATGGAGTATATTTTAATGATGGCGACTCACTTATTACTTGTTGAAGATGACCAAAAGCTGGCCGAGGCAACGCGAGCATTTCTGAATAACCATGGGTATATCGTTCACTGGGCAATGAATGAAAAGCGGTGTCGAAAGATATTGCAGTCTGAACCTATCGAGCTGATGATTTTGGATATCATGCTACCCGGGAAAAGCGGATTTGATATCTGCCGTGACATCCGAGAGACTTATCATATCCCAATTATCATGTTAACAGCTCGCAGCAACGACCTTGATCAAATCAGAGGACTTGATTGTGGTGCTGATGACTATATTTATAAGCCAGTCGAGCCTCTCGTATTATTGGCGCGTATTAAAAATCATTTAAAGCGTTATCAGGCAATTTCAAACTCACCAGACCAGGTTTCTCAGGAGTTAATTTTTGGGGCATTAACCATCAACCTACGTAGCCGCAAAGTCACCATGAACGAAGAACCAATACATCTGACTGACGGTGAGTTTTCGCTACTCAAGGAGCTGGTTATAAATGCAGGGAATATCATTAGTCGCGATGAGTTATTCCGAAAAATTGTCGGCCGCCCTTATAACGGTAGTGACCGTACCATTGATGGTCGCATTAGTCGGTTACGTAAGAAACTGGGTGATGATCAGCATAACCCGATTTATATCAAGTCTATTCGAGCCAAAGGCTATCTATTTACTGGCGAAGACTGGGTAACCGAATGAAATATCGTCCAACTCGAGCTTATCTGGCCTTAGTCCTTTTCGTTTTTGCCATTATCTTCATTATCGATCTACTTTACTCAATTTTACAGCGCCCGGTAGCGCCAGGCATTTCTCCGGAAACATACTGGAAGCATTTGAGCCAACAGCTAGAAAAAGCACCAGATACTCAGGGGCAGTGGTTAACACTTAATGATCTCGCCTGGCCTCAAGAACACATCGATCAACTCAAGCAGCAGCAATACCTTATCCTTTACGATGAACAACAGAAGGCCGTATTCCACGGCTATCATGCAGAAACCAATCGCGTTTACGTTATTCCCATTTCATTGCAACCACAGGTTGGGGCTCACCGGCTGTGGGCTTTATTATTTTACCTAGCGATCGCTTTAGCTTTATATCTGTGGTTTAGACCAATGCTAAAAGATGTTTACAGATTAAAACAACAAGCACTCGAGTTTGCCCACCATAAACGAGTCATCAACAACACTCTTTCTAAGACATCAGCGCTTAAGCCCGTTGCTTCGGCTTTAAACCAGATGTCGCTGAAAATTCAACAACTAATGAATCTTCAAAAGGACATATCTACTTATGTATCTCATGATATTCGAACCCCTCTAGCTCGCATCAAGTTTGCTATAGAATCCATCGATGATAACGATACTCGGGACTCCATAAAGGAAGAAATACACGAAATAGAAAACTTGATTTCGGAGTTACTTAACTATTCACAGTTTGAGCATGAAAGACCAAAACTAAAACTGGCCCATGTCAACCTTTACCATATGATTCAGCCGTTAACAGAAAAATATTCTCACATGAGTGGGTTGAATATAACGAGTGACGTGCTGCCAGATGTTAATGTAAAAATCGACCCAACACTATTTAAACGGATACTGGACAATTTGCTTAACAACTCACTACGTTTTGCCAATGATCGAATCAATATTCGTTATAAGAGGGGCAAAGAACAACATTGCTTAATTGTTGAGGATGATGGTCCAGGCTTCGTATTAGAACAGTTAAACAACTTATCAAAACCATTTGTGCGTCATGAATCAACGTCAAGTGGCGAAAACTATGGGCTAGGGCTAGCGATTGTAGAAACCATTTGTCATTGGCACCACGGTCAACTCGATTTAACCAACTCACCTCAACTTAATGGCGCTCAGTTTATTGTACGATGGAGCATTAATGAAGACTAAAACGACTCAACCCCATTCTACTAAAGCCTCAGGAAACAACATTACAATATTGGCAAGTCCCATTCCTGCAACCTATCTCGTGGGCCCTGCTATTGCCGAGTTTATGACGCACTGTCCAGATACACGTGTACAACTACTAACCAACTTCTGGAATCAATCAGCGATAGAAAAGACCGAGTATGATCTTGGTGTTTTTGATATTTCTGGCCTGGGTAACAATACAAATTTAGAATGTGAAGAGTTAATAAAATCACCGGCAAAGATGTGCTGTCGCCTGGCACACCCTCTTATCCAGCAGCAAAATTATTCAACGGTTGACGTGAACCAATATCCTCTGGCTCTGCCAAGTAATCTACCCCAATATGTTAACTATGAATTATCTCGATTACTCAATCGCCCTCTAATAAATGATCAGTGCGCTGCTGAAATCTATTATGATAGTCTGCTGACCGTACGTCACACATTATTTAACTCTAATACTATTGCCATTGCACCACACATAGCCATGACGCAATCCTTGAACGATCAGCTCAAAGCCCTTAATCCTGTAGACTGGCCTACGATTGAAGCTGATTTTGGTATCGTCAAACATTCTAACAAAGAAACCACTGAAGTGATGAACATCATGATGGATGCCTTATTTAATATTGCGGACAGCATTCGGACAGAATCGCTAGTTAAGGCTATGAGTTCTTAGGCGTGTCAAAGGCTTTCCTATAACGAATACCTTCCATCACATAAACAAAACCCTTGTCGGAACAAGGGTTTGTTAAATTACGATTTAAACTAGCCGTTTCTCTTTAGAACGGAATGTCATCATCAAAATCGTCATCCATTGCCGGAGCTGGCTGCGGCGACTGTTGCTTTTGTTGTTGTGGCTGTGAATTATTATTACCAAAAGAAGTATCACCACCTCCTCCGCGGCCGCCAAGCATCTGCATTTGACCGTTAATGTCGATCACAACTTCTGTAGTATAACGGTCAGCACCTGACTGATCCTGCCATTTACGAGTCTGCAATTTACCTTCAAAATACACTTGTGAACCTTTACGCAGGTACTCGCCAGCAATCTCGGCTAACTTACCGAAAATAACCACACGATGCCATTCGGTCTTCTCTTGCTGCTGACCTGAATTCTTGTCTCTCCATGATTCAGAGGTCGCCACGGTGATATTCGCAATAGCACGACCGTCCGCTGTATAGCGGATCTCAGGGTCTTTACCAAGATTACCAACTAAAATTACTTTATTTACGCCACGACTGGCCATGTAATACTCCTATTCGTTATAAATTTGTGTCTAGCTTTCAATTTGACCTAGAGTCATCAAGTCCTTTTGACTAATACGTGATTTATCAACCTGTAAATATACCTTGCCCTCTGTGCCACTAGCAACCGCTTCCATCACTCCAGGCATTTTTAATGCAGAAATCTGTGCTTTTTTGCCTGATTCTTCGTTTTTGTCGCTGAGTTGTATCACAACTTTCTGCACTTCAGGCAGTTTTCCCAGAAAAGCCAACGCCAGTCCAGCTGCCGCTGCCAGCGCTATATTCATATATAGAATTCCGTCAACGCCTAACTTAGGCAATAGATATCCGGTCAAACTACCACCAAGGAAAGCCCCCAGGAATTGGCTGGTGCTAAAGATACCCAGAGCCGTACCTCGATACTGGGAACCAAACAGGTTTGAAACGGTAGATGGTAGCTTGGCTTCCAGCAAGTTAAAGCCAGCGAAGAATAATGTCAGTACGACTAACCAGAAGGCAATGTGGGTAAAGCCGGAAAATAAACTGGCAAGCGCGAGAACAATGACAAAAAAGGCCAATTGCATGATTTGTCGATGCTTTTTCTTGCGCTCGGCTCTCAGCATCATTGGTACCATCAGTGCAATGGATAAAACTAAGACGATTAAATAAATCCATGAGTGCTGACTAAGCTCAAAACCGCTAGTCTCCAGCTTCTCTGGCACAATCATGAATACAGCCACTAAAGACCAGTGAATCACAAACACCGCCAGCGCCAGCACAAAAATACGCCCTTTGGCAGTAACATAACGCCAACGCTCAGCAAAACTTAAATTCAAATGCACACTGCTGGCCTGACCGCCTTTCGGCACCAGAGTTGCAGCAACCACTAAGGCCACTGTCGCTAAAGCAGCAATGACAAAAAACAACCCCTGCAATGACAGCCAGTTAGCCAATAAAGGTCCTAGAATCAAAGAGATGGCAAAAGCCAGCCCAATACTGGCACCAATCATGGCCATTATCTTTGAACGTTGCTGTGGTCGACTTAAATCCGCCGCCAAAGCCATCACCGCACTGGCTATAGCCCCAGCGCCTTGCAAAGCACGTCCGGCAATCAAGCCCCAAATCGACTCAGAAAAGCCTGCCACTAAGCTACCGGCAATAAACACCAGTAAACCACCATAAATCACAGGCTTACGGCCAATTTTATCAGATAAAACACCGAGCGGCAGCTGCAGTATGGCCTGCGATAAACCGTAAATGCCCAAAGCCAGGCCAAGTAAAGGCAGCGTGGCACCTTCCAGATCGGCCCCTAGAATACGAATAACGGGCAATAGCATAAAGAGCCCAAGCATACGCAAGGCAAAAATACTGGCGAGAGAAACCGCGGAACGACGTTCTGTACTAGTCAAAGAAGAGGACTTCATAAATGAATACGCTAATAATCAGTAAAAGGCTTTTCGCAAGGCCTCATTTCACGCTATAGTTAACGGTTTGTGATTCTCGCATTTTATCGCGTAAAGACCAAATTTATTTTCATACCATCGGCACAAACCGGTGCCGACTTCATATTCACACACACAGTGTGATGATACGCGAAGCGACAACAACCAGATTTAAGCAGCAGGAACTAGATGGATAATATAGACATCCGCGGTGCTAAGACCCACAACCTAAAGAATATCGACTTGGTTTTACCTCGAGATAAGCTCATCGTGATTACCGGTTTATCCGGCTCAGGTAAGTCCTCACTTGCCTTCGATACCTTATATGCCGAAGGCCAACGTCGTTATGTTGAGTCTTTATCAGCTTATGCTCGTCAATTCTTATCGTTAATGGAAAAGCCCGATGTAGAGCACATTGAAGGCTTATCACCAGCCATTTCGATTGAGCAGAAATCGACCTCACATAACCCTCGCTCGACCGTAGGTACCATTACCGAAATATATGACTATCTGCGCTTGTTATTTGCCCGTGTAGGTACGCCACATTGCCCGGAGCACCAGTTACCGCTTAAAGCACAGACCGTTAGTCAGATGGTAGACGCCGTACTGGAGCGAGAAGCCGGTGAAAAACTGATGTTATTGGCACCCGTGGTACAAAACCGTAAGGGTGAGCATATTCAGCTGATGCAGGAGCTGCAGGCCAAAGGCTTTGTGCGCGCCCGGATTAATGGCGAGGTTCATGAGTTAGCCAATCCGCCAGAACTGGAATTACGCAAAAAACATACCATTGAGGTTATTGTTGATCGGTTTAAGGTTAAGCCCGATCTTCAGCAGCGCTTGGCGGAATCCTTTGAAACAGCATTAGACATTGCTGACGGAATCGCCCGCGTGGCCGCGATGGATGACCCCAAAGCGAAAGAGATGGTCTTTTCAGCGAAATACGCCTGCCCAACCTGTGGTCACTCGATTCAGGAACTGGAGCCGCGCATTTTCTCCTTCAACAACCCAGCGGGCGCCTGCCCAACCTGTGATGGTTTAGGTGTTGATCAGTTCTTCGACCCGGATAAAATTATTACTAACGAAGACATCTCCCTGGCCGGTGGGGCTATTCGTGGCTGGGATCGGCGCAATGTTTACTACTTCCACATGCTACAGTCGCTAGCCAAGCACTATGATTTTGATATCGAAGCACCTTGGAGCAGCCTGCCTAAGAAAATCCAAAATGTGATTTTACACGGTAGTGGTTCTACCCAGATTAACTTCGAATACAGCAATGATCGTGGGGATAGCTACCATCGTAAACATCGCTTCGAAGGTATCATTCCGAATATGCAGCGACGCTACCATGAAACCGAATCCAGTGCGGTTCGTGAAGAACTGCAAAAATACATGACCACGCAAAGCTGTTCCAGCTGTGATGGCACGCGTCTTAATGAAAACTCGCGAAATGTCTTCATCGAGGGTACTGCGCTACCTGAAATCACGCGCTGGTCGATTGAAGATAGTCATAACTATTTCAATACCCTGGACCTCCCCGGCCAGCGTGGTGAAATTGCTTCCAAGGTCTTAAAAGAAATTTGTGAACGTTTAGGCTTCCTGGTTAATGTCGGACTCGACTACCTGACCCTGGAGCGAAGCGCCGATACATTATCCGGCGGTGAAGCCCAGCGTATTCGTCTCGCCAGCCAGATTGGTGCTGGTCTGGTCGGTGTCATGTACATTCTTGATGAGCCGTCGATTGGCTTACACCAACGCGACAACGATCGATTATTGAAAACATTGGAACATCTTCGTGATCTGGGTAATACCGTGATCGTGGTTGAGCATGACGAAGATGCGATTCGTGCAGCCGATTACGTCGTGGATATTGGCCCCGGGGCAGGTGTTCACGGCGGCGAAGTGGTTGCTGCAGGCGAACTCGACGATATTCTTAAAAAGAAAGATTCACTCACCGCTAAATACTTAACTGGCGAGTTAAAAATTGAAGTCCCAGCCGAGCGCACTAAAGCCGATAAAAAAAAGTTTATCTCGGTCAAAGGTGCGACAGGTAATAACCTTAAAGATGTGAATTTAGATTTACCGGTTGGATTATTAACCTGTATCACTGGTGTGTCAGGTTCCGGTAAATCGACGCTGATCAACGATACGCTGTACCCTATCGTGGCGCGCAAGATCAATAAGTCGAGTCTTCAGCCAAAAGCTTACGAATCCATTGATGGTTTAGATCATATTGATAAAGTGGTTGATATCGACCAAAGCCCCATCGGTAGAACGCCTCGTTCAAACCCTGCGACTTACACTGGAATTTTCACCCCAATCCGTGAGCTTTTTGCAGGCACACAAGAGTCGCGAGCTCGTGGTTATAAACCCGGGCGATTCAGCTTCAACGTCAAAGGCGGACGCTGCGAAGCTTGTCAGGGTGATGGCGTGATCAAAGTTGAAATGCACTTCCTGCCCGACGTCTATGTTGCGTGTGATGTGTGTAAAGGCAAACGCTACAATCGTGAAACTTTAGAAGTCTTATACAAAGGCAAAAACATTCATAACGTATTAGAGCTAACGGTTGAAGACGCGCGCGAATTCTTTGACCCGATTCCTGCGGTCGCTCGTAAATTGCAAACGCTGATGGATGTTGGACTGTCCTACATTAAACTCGGCCAGGCAGCAACAACCTTGTCGGGCGGTGAAGCACAGCGCGTTAAACTCTCACGCGAATTGTCGAAGCGAGATACTGGACAAACGTTGTATATTCTCGATGAACCGACAACCGGCCTACATTTCCATGACGTAAACCAGCTTCTGAAAGTCCTGCATCGCCTACGTGATCACGGTAATACGGTAGTGGTTATCGAACACAATCTCGACGTCATTAAAACTGCCGACTGGATTGTCGATCTCGGCCCTGAGGGTGGTAGCAAAGGTGGACAGATTATCGCCACAGGAACTCCGGAAGACGTTGCTAAAGAAAAATATAGTTATACTGGGAAATACTTGAAGCCAATGCTTTAAATTTTAATTCGTTACAAAAAAGCCCGCTTAATAGCGGGCTTTTTCCTAACTATGACTTTTCTTACTCTGTTACTTCAACCTCTAAATTAGCGCCAAAATAAAACCAACGAGGTGGTACCATGATGTACCAGGTGCCAGTTTGTGGTGTTGAAACTTGGCAGCTTTCTGTATTATTTTTATTGTTCGAACGACAGTTAAACTTGGCTGGGTTTGGCTTTTTTGCATGGCGCACATAAAGATCGCCATTACCCTGACCGCCGTCCAATGTGACACTCAAGCTCTCTACCTCGGCTGGCACTTCAACTGCATAAGTACGCCATACACCGGGTATTGACCATAAGCTTTGCTTGCTCAGTAATTTACTTTTCTTCTTCACGCGCTGAAAGTCATACTCGGCAATCACTGGGTCGTGATCGGAAGAACGATACGCATCAGTCGAGTAGTAGTCCTGAATTTGTGCCTGGGTTTTATACTCGACGTTATAGTCTAAAACTCGTGGTTCATCAGCGTTGATATGCCACTCAGTAACGCCGACTAATTTGCTCGCCAATTCGCTGGTAGCTAAAGCATGGTCCAAGCTACCTGACCAACCTTTGAATACATAACTGTGATCAGTGGTCTGTGTCAGGTTAACGTAACCGTTTTGCTCTAGCTCATGAACAGGATCTTCTTTAGCGTAAGCATTCAGATCACCCAGAATCATAATGTTCGACGTTGCGGCCCCCGTTGGATCTGTCGCTAACCAATTCGCGAGGTACGATGAGGCTTCGGTACGACGTTCGTTCCAACATCCCTGGAAATCACCCTGATCTTCGTTAGCGCTACCATCGCTCGGACAGCTGCCTTTCGATTTAAAGTGGTTTACCGCTACTGTAATCAATTCACCAGTACTGTCATGCCTAAAAGTTTGCACCAGTGGTTGACGGTTTTTATCATCAAAAGGATAGGCATCCGTTGTTACCGCTGTGCCCTCTTCCGATACTGAACTGTTGCGATACAAAATACCTACCGCGATAGCATCAGTGCCCACTTGTGACTCTGCAGGTTGGGCATAAGCATATTGCTCGTTTGCTGGAGCCAGAGCATTAAGGCCATCGACTAAGTCTTGAATCGCACTGTTACTGCCAAAGCCGTCATTTTCAATTTCCATGATGCCGATAATGTCCGCATCCATCGCTAGAATCGCGTTGATGATTTTATCGCGTTGACGTTGGAACTCGTCAAACGTATCCGCACCGCGTGCAGTTGGGAAGCCGCCGCCCTGACCATCACCGTTAAAGTAATTCAAAACGTTGAAACTGGCGACGCGAATATTACCGGTTCCCGGTAACTGAGGAGCAGAGGTTCTTGGATTCGTTGACGTAAAGGTTGGCATTTGTGTTGGCTGGACACGATAAGCACTAAAGCTGTAATCCATCACGCCCACAACGCCATCGACGGTATCACCAGCACGAACCGTATTGTAGAACGACAGGTCACCCGTCGGGTAAATGATGGTTTCAGGATTCTGGCCAGTACGGTAATCATCCAGAATAATGGTACTTAACTCGTTAGTATCAGCCACTTGCTGTGCATCAGCCCCTGGACGATAAAGCTGCGTTGGCTGGAATAAACGATCCGTTGCTAAAACCAGTTCACCATATCGACCAAGATTGTAGTTTTCGGTCACTTTTAAAGACTGCTGAAACTCGACTAACATGCCTTCCTGCGCTTCCAAGTCATTTTTAGAAGTCAACGGCAGTTGAATCAGGGTTGGTGCCGGTACCGGTGACGTGCCGCAGTTAATCAAGTCAGTGATATTTGTCAGCTGGGTCTTGCCATAATACTCATCCACAGTACCCGCGATACGGACGCGCTCACCCACCGACAAGTTATAAGCGTTGGAACCTAACCATACCATCAAGCCTTCAGATGTTGACGAGTCATTATCTTCTTCCGCGATGGTCTCTTGCACGAAGTAGCTATTCAGTTGACCTGATGCCGTAAAATCCGCGGTAACAACCGCTTCAATGATGACATCCTGTCCATCCAATGGGCTGACTAAACCATTACCCTGAATATCATGAATAAAGGTTTTGGCATCACCACAGGCACCGATATCACCGGGATTGGTGCTGCCACCACCCTGATATTGCCCCAAGTCTGAAAAGTCATCCTGGACTAAAGCATCCCAATGACTGACAACATCATAGTTATCAGAACTATTGGTATCAGCGCTGGATGTGGTTTTACGCAATAACGTCATGTTCTGCGTTTTTGCTGAGCTGTCCCCCCAGTAGCTGCCTGGGTCCGTACCGACTTGACCAATGCTATCAATAAGGCCAGAAGCGTTAACTAATTCAATAGCGTCGTCACCATTAAACCAGCTGGAACCATTAATTTGATCGGCTACGCTTAAAATAGCAGCATCAGCCTGACTTTGTGCGATGACAAACGTTTGCTGACCATTGATGGTGCCAGAAAGATTAATGCTGGTTGCTGGAGTTGTATTACCATTAAAATAAAACTTTAGTTGGTAATCGCTTAAGTCGATTGAACTGTTAGAATCGTTGTAAAGTTCGATAGCCTTGTTATAGCTACTCCCTTCAACGTATTCAGAAATAATTAAATCTGCATTTGCCTGAGAAATACTCAGTGTCCCTAATGCCACCGCCAGCAAACTTGCCAGTGGTTTAGATTTCATGAAGTATGACATAACCCCTTCCATTCGTTTGAGTGAAAAAAGGTATTATTGAAAGTGACTGTGTCAGGCAAAAGTCAATTAGATTACAGCGACATGACGCAGCAACGTTTTGAGACTCACTTAGTAAAACTACAGGCTGATAACATTCTTCATTAAAGTGACAAACAAAAAGCCCGCCAAAAGGCGGGCTTTCAAAGTATTAAAGGTTAAAGTATCTCTTCCTGAGCTTCCTGCTCCAGTTGAGCTCGAGCCGCAGCTTCTTGCTTTTTCATCAGATTCTTCCGATATTTCGATTGTACGATATCACTCAGTACCATTACCGTAATGACAAAATAGAAAGTCACTTTGTTCATTGGCTCAATTGGGTAACCAAAGAAATGTAACTCAGACTTATGTCCGCCATCGGCCAATAGCATGATGCCCACCACTAACAGAATAAACAAACCCAACACCTCAAACATGCGGTTCTTTTGCAGGAAGGCTGAAACCGTATCAGCCAACCAAATCATGGCAATACCACTGATGATAATGGCGATAGCCATAATCCAGAAATTATCGGTTAACGCCATGGCGCTCAAAATCGAATCGAAAGAGAAAACCAGGTTCATTAAGACAATAAGGAAAATAATTTTACCTGCTGACTGAGGTTTACGATCTTTACCATCACCCACTTCCAAAGCCATCATATGCCAGATTTCTTTGACCGCGGTATACATGATAAAAATGCCACCAAAAAGAACGATAATACTTTCTAAATTAAAGGTTCCGGTAATGACGCCTTCCCAATGAATAGTAAACAGGGTGTCCTTAACGTAGCCGATCAGTTTCACTAAAAGGAACAATAAGATAATTCTTAGTACAACCGCCAGACCAATACCTAGCCAACGTACTTTCTTCTGCTTTTCCAGTGGCGCTCGTTTTGATTCCAACGAAATGTATAACAGGTTATCGAAACCTAAAACGGCCTGTAAAACGATTAGCATTCCGAGGGTAAATAAGTTTTCTAATGTGAATAGTTCCATCTGTTGTTCTCTATAGTTATTGGTTAAACTGAGCTCATTCTAGCACAGCATTTTGACATTTCGAGTTCTTGAGCAATGAACAAAAGTAAAATTACCATAGAGCACTTCAAGCCTGAGTTAGCTAACGATTTCAAAACCATCAACCAGGCATGGATAGAGAAGTATTTTGTTATCGAAGAAGAAGATCAGCGCGTACTCAACGACCCACAAAAATATATCATTGATACTGGCGGTGAAATACTTTTTGCCCGAAATAATGCTACTAGCGAGATTATCGCAGCCTGTGCGTTAAAGAAGTGGGCAGAAGATGAGTATGAGCTCTCGAAGATGGGGGTGCTCGAAGGATATCAAGGCTCAGGCGTCGGCAAGCTCCTCGCCAAAGCCGTAATCGAAGAAGCTAGAAAACTAGGTTGTAAACGCTTATTCCTGGAGTCTAATCGCAAGCTCAAGCCCGCGATGAAACTGTACCAGCAACTCGGTTTTAAAGAGTTCACCAATCATGAGTCTCGAGTTGATTATGACCGGTGCGATATAGTGATGGAGATGTTTTTATAGTTTTATAACTGTCTCAGGGATTATAAAAAATAGTTGGTGTTTAAAGCTATAATCATGGTTTTCGACCTTCGTCGAGATACTTTCTCTTGGATGAGCAAGAGAAAGTATCCAAAGAGAAACTCACTCCGATATTGAGGCCATTCAAAGAATGGCTACCTGTGTCATTCCCAAAATACTTAACGTACCAGAGTTTATAGCACTTCCTTGTGCTAAAAACTCTTACCAAAATCATCCCCTTAAAAGGATTTCCATTGGTCACAAATTTTGGTTACTATATTTTGGGAATAACTCAGCTCAATATAAGGAGAATACTCCGTGCTTGCTACCAGTAATGCAATGCACAACTCAAGCTCTCTTGTAAACTAGTCAGCAACGATTTTCGCTGAAATCACTTTATCGTTCTGCTCTAGCTGCATTGCGTTATCCATGCCTTCGACGACTTTACCGAAAATCGTGTAGTTACTATCCAGATGTAGATTTGGAGCAGTATTGATGAAGAACTGACCTCCTCCGGTATCCTTACCCAGCGTTGCCATGCCTACCGTGCCCGGTAGGTGCGACCGATAGGATAGCTCTTCTCGGATGCTATAGTCTACTGAGCCTGAGCCGTCACCAATATTACTCCCCCCCTGAGCCACGAAGTCCGGGATCACTCGATGAAAGTAACTGTTGTCATAATAGCCGTCATTAACCAGTCGGATGAAGTTAGCCGAGGTGTAAGGTGTATCTGCATACAGTTGGATCGTTATTGGACCTTGTGTGGTATTTAGTAAAACAATGGAATCCACATCAGGTAACTCTTCTGGTGTATTACTTGGCTCACCTGAGGTTTCTCTCTCCGGCTGCAGTGCCTGCTGGGCGCCTCGCGCAATAATCGCTTTATCGCTTTTTACTAATTGCTGAAGCTGGTCTTCATCCTGCAATTTGCTGAAGTAAGCAATAGCCGCTCGCTGTAAATTAGGGTCCGTACTATTCACCCACTTTTGTGTAGTATCTCCATCCGCTTTATTCGCTCTGATTAACACCATTAAAGCTTCTGACTGAACCCAACTATTGTTACTGGACAACTTTTTAGTTACCGCCTGATAGACATCATCATTGTCCAGCCAATCGTTATGTAATGTTTGTAGCGCGGTCACCTGGCTTACAGTATCGTTTTGCTTCAAGGCAATTAAAACGCCCGCCATCGCTGCTGGATTATCTGGAAAGTCAGCCAGGCCTCGAATAGCATTTACCCTAATACCAATATGTTCTTTCTGAATATGAGTCAGTAGCATTGGCAGCACTTTATTCAGCTGTGTATTTCCCAGCGCCCGTACCATTTTCGCCTGTACCATTGGGGGTAATTTATCCAGCTCTTTAAGCGCACTGTTTACCTGCGTCATTTCCATCAGGTTACGACGTGCCATCAGATAACTCGCTTCGAGCTGTGTTTCCTGCTGCCATAGGGCTTTGTATAACTGGCTGGAACTCAGGTTTTCAAACGACCCTAATCTAGAACTATGGAACGAAGACAAATTGATCAATCCCTGCAAAGCGCCACGGATCTCCTGCGAATCTTCAGACTGGTTAATAATTTCGGTCAATATTTGCTGTGCCTGTGAGTAGCCCATATTGCCGATAGCAAGTGCCATCTGGTATTTAACCGTAGGGGCTTTCTCTTGTTTCAGCGCACTAGTCAGATGCTCGCCCATACTGGGAACTCCGGCAATACCGAGTGCAAACACCGCAGCTTCACGCACCTTGGCACTGTCATGGCTCAAATAGGGAAGCACTCGGTTAGCAGCCTTTTCACCACCAACCCGCCCGAGCGCGATTAACGCAACCTCCAGGGTGTCGTTTGTCAAAGCCTGGCAGCTGAATGCTTTGTTGAAGTTCTCATGCTCAGCATCCCGTTGATCGGAAGCAAGATATAACTCTTGTGGGGTCACGCATGCCATAGCGGCACTCCCCAGAAAACTTAGAACCAGTCCTAATCCCCATAAACTCAAGTGTTTCATGCTCTCTCCTGTAGCTTCAACAGTGCAAGCAATGTAAAATGCCGGCAACATTGTTATTAATTAAGTATTCTTTTAATGGCTCAATATATTTATACCATGAATCGGGTGAGCAAAGTGGTTCCCCCGAATAAAACTATCTTAAAAGATATTTCCCTATCCTTCTTCCCTGGTGCCAAAATTGGTGTGCTCGGCCTAAATGGTGCGGGTAAATCGACGCTATTACGTATTATGGCTGGCGTTGATCAGGATCATGATGGTGAAGCGCGTCCACAACCGGGCACGAAAATCGGTTACCTACCGCAGGAACCACAATTAGACGAAAGTAAAACCGTTCGTGAAATCGTTGAAGAATCGGTAACTCATGTCAAAGAAGCATTGGCTGAACTGGATCAGGTTTATGCCGCTTATGCCGATGAAAACGCAGATTTTGATGCTCTATCAAAGCGTCAGGGCGAACTGGAAGCCATTATTCAGGCGACCGACGGTCACAACCTTGAAAATACACTAGAACGTGCTGCCGACGCACTTCGCCTGCCAGCATGGGATGCCAAGGTGGAGAACCTGTCTGGTGGTGAACGTCGCCGAGTGGCCATTTGCCGCTTATTGCTTGAACACCCAGATATGTTACTGCTGGATGAGCCAACCAACCACCTGGATGCCGAATCAGTGGCATGGTTAGAACGCTTCCTGGTGGATTACAACGGCACGGTGGTTGCCATTACCCACGACCGTTACTTCCTGGACAATGCTGCTGGCTGGATTCTGGAGCTGGATCGTGGTGAAGGTATCCCTTGGGAAGGTAACTACTCTTCGTGGCTAGAGCAGAAAGCCAAACGTTTAGAAATCGAAGAGAAGCAGGAAGCCTCTCGCCAGAAAACGATGAAAGAAGAGCTGGAGTGGGTTCGAGCCAACTCAAAAGGCCGCCAGGCCAAATCGAAAGCGCGTATGTCTCGTTTTGAAGAATTATCGAGCAAAGAGTTCCAGCAACGTAACGAAACCCGTGAGTTGTACATCCCACCGGGTCCACGCCTGGGTACACAGGTCATTACGGCGAAAGGCTTGACTAAAACCTTCGGTGATAAATTGTTGTATAACGATTTAAACTTTAACCTGCCGCAGGGTGGTATCGTCGGTGTGATTGGTCCGAACGGCGCCGGTAAATCAACCATGTTTAGAATGATCACGGGGCAGGAGCAACCGGACTCCGGTGAGCTTCAAATCGGTGAAACGGTTGATTTAGCCTACGTCGACCAGAGCCGTGATTCGCTGGATGATAATAAGACCGTATGGGAAGAAATCTCTGATGGTTTGGATGTAATTACCGTCGGTAATTACGAAACGCCATCGCGTGCTTACGTCGGTCGTTTTAATTTCAAAGGCTCGGATCAACAGAAACGTATCGGCGACCTATCAGGCGGTGAACGAAACCGCGTGCACTTAGCCAAGCTGCTTAAGAGTGGTGGCAACGTATTGCTGCTGGATGAGCCGACGAACGACTTGGACGTAGAAACCTTACGTGCACTGGAAGATGCATTGTTAGCCTTCCCAGGTTGCGCCGTAGTTATCTCGCACGACCGTTGGTTCCTCGATCGTATCGCGACACACATCTTAGCTTTCGAAGGAGACAGTGAAACGGTCTGGTTCGAAGGTAACTATCAAGAGTACGAAGCCGACCGTAAACGTCGCCTTGGTGCTGACGCTGATCAGCCTCACCGTATTAAATACCGCAAAATTTCCAAGTCCTAAAAAGTGCTCACTGGTTCACGTCAAGAACGCGGGCCAGTGAGTCAAATCTGCAATTATTTTCGACAATCGAATTCCTCTTTGCTAACCTCAACATATGGGGGATAGCATTAAGGGTCGATACTATAAATACCGAGCGTAGACGATTTACTCGTATTCCTGTTTCAGCTAAAGCACTTATTGAGCAAGGCACACAAAAACATACAGCCAAAGTGATCGATATTTCACTCAACGGAGCTCATTTGCAAACAGCTGCTGAGCTGAATAAGGAAGAGCCGATTAAATTACAGATTATTTTCGATGAGCTGACACCGCCAATTAATATGGTAGCGGCGGTAGTTTATAGTGATGGCGAAGACTATGGTATAGAATGTCAGGAAATTGATATCGACAGTATGCTTCAACTACGTTCAACCTTGACCTTATACAACAATGATCCCGAGACAATCCATCGAGAGTCACAAGCCTTATGGGAAAAAAGACAGAAGAAAGCTGATTAATAAATGCTAAAGCACCTCACTCTTAGTGGCTTAATATTTCCCCTATTAACTACGACAGTCCTAGCTCAGACTTCATCAAAGCCAAGCCAATGTTTCGGTAGCACTTCTAATGGTCGAATTGCCCATGCTGTTCAACTTCCAACATCCGGCAAAAACTATAAGAGTTACAGCAACCTGGCTGCAACATTAGGTAGAACCTACGTACACACCGGCGTTCGTGACATTGTCGTAGGTGCATATCAAAACTTAGCGAGAACCCATCCCAGTAAGGTATTCAAGTATGCCGAAACAGGGAACAAAAATGGTGGTCTCTTTTCACCACATAAAACTCATCAAAATGGCCTATCGGTAGACTTTATGGTTCCAGTAACCAATGCCAAAGGACAATCCATACACCTGCCAACCCATGCTTTAAACCGTTATGGCTACGATATAGAATTTAATAAGCAGGGTCGATACGGCAAATTAAAGATAGATTATGAAGCCATGGCAGCGCATATCGTTGCTTTACACCAAAGTGCTAAAAAGCGCGGTTATGATTTATGGCGAGTTATTTTTGACCCGAAACTACAGACACCGCTTTTTCAGACATCTTACAAAGACTATTTAAAAGATAATATTCAATTTACCCAAAGGCGCTCCTGGGTGCGGCATGACGAGCACTACCATGTCGACTTTGATATCCCCTGCAAAACTCTTAACTAATCATCGAAACGTGTCTGATAGCCTCGGGGCTTTGTCATAACTAACTCCTGACACAACTCCCCTCGTTCCAGATACTTCACTTCAAAGTGAGTTCGTGAGCTATTCCTGGGAATGATTTTTCGTTCGACAGGTAGCTGCCATAACTCTTTCGTCTGTTGTTCCGCTTCGTCAATATAACTCTCAATATTGGAGGCCAACACCACCTCTGCGCCATCTTTCATTCGTGATAATAAGAACTCAAAAAATGGCATATTCAACCAACGCTGTGCCGTACTTTTAGGTTCTGGGTTGGGGTATAATAGAAAGACCCCGTTCAAACTGTTCGGCGGGAAGGCATGAACCACATAAGGAATTGCATCGGCATGGACAGGGGTTAAATTTTCCAACTCTAAAGCTGTGGCGCGTTCAGCAAAAACCTCAAATTTATTGCGTGTCCGTTCAACGGCGATCAAATGTTTTTGCGGATTGGCCTGCGCGAACTGCATGGCATGCATTCCCTTCCCTGCACCAATCTCCAGGTACTGGCATGACATTATTTGTGGGCTAATAAAATCTCGAGGTTTAAACAGTTTTCTAGGCTTAAATTCTCTCACAACTATCTCGCCTGTATTAATCGGTTTAGTCTTATTGCTTCGGAGTAGCGCCCTTTTAAACTTTTAACATGCTTTACATCCGATAAAGTCTTAATCCTATCTATATAAGACTGTGAAAACTTTTTATCATTATCAGTAATATCAATTTCCAAAGTCCATTGCTGATAGTGCTCTAATAAGCTTAATTGAAGCCACAGTTTTATACCAGAATGGTATGAATCAAGAAAGTTTAAAATCAAGTCCGCGGCCTCTCTCCTATGACCAATACTTACCATGTCCTTTGATAAACCAAATACTGCACCAGCTACGAGTTCTCTATGGGCACAGAGCCACCTACACTGCGGCCGAATATAGGTATAGTCTATATATTTGTCTAAAAATAATTTTCTGTATTTAATTCTTTCATCAATATCAGACTCTAGTGCTATTAGTCTTGACAAAGTGTGAACATAAACATCTGAACCTTCTAAGCTATTGTACAGCCCGTGATTTAATGCTTCGTATATAGCATCATCCTTTGTGTCACTGTCTAACGGTCTTACTGTATCAATATAAAACTTTTGATAGTCATCCATATTATGAATTTTATATTTATACTCTTGCTCTAATGGACTAACTCCCCAAGTACTTTCTATGGGGTGTTTAGTATCATCATCTATTGCATTTGTTGCACAGGCTGTGATAAACAATGTCAAAATAAAAAGTATAGAGGTTTTCATATCCGCACGCTAAGAATAAGTGATAAAGAGCACTCTAAAAAATAAAACTGTTTTTCTTTAGACAGAATATGGTGAAAATATGGCTATAAGAGATCAATCATTTCCTGTAAGCGACTGACACCATGCACCGTTAGGCCATCCACTGGTTTCGAAGGCATATTTCCTTTGGGAATGATTGCCTTCTTAAAGCCATGCTTAACGGCCTCTTTCAGTCGCTCCTGCCCGTTCGGCACAGGCCGTACTTCACCCGCCAAACCAACTTCGCCAAACACCACCAAGTGCTCTTCCAGTGGTCGATTTCGCAGGCTGGAAATAATCGCAGCGATAAGCGCCAGATCCGAACTGGTTTCCATCACGCGAACACCGCCCACGACATTGGCAAACACGTCCTGATCAAAGGTGGCTACGCCGCCGTGACGATTCAGTACCGCCAACAACATGGCGATACGCTGATGATCCAGACCAACCGCCACCCGCTTAGGCTGCGGCGCGTGAGACGTATCCACCAATGCCTGAATTTCTACCAGCATCGGACGCGTACCTTCCCAGGTGGAGACAATAGCACTGCCTGCCACCGGATCAGTATACTTCGACAGGAAAATCGCCGATGGATTTTTCACCTGCTTTAACCCTTCGTCGGTCATGGCAAATACGCCGAGTTCATTGACCGCACCAAAGCGGTTTTTTACCGCTCGCAATAAACGAAGCCTACCGTCACGTTCACCTTCAAAATACAGTACGGCATCGACCATATGTTCTAAAACACGAGGTCCCGCCAAGGCACCATCTTTAGTCACATGGCCCACCACCAGCAAGGTCGTTCCCGTTTGTTTCGCAAACCGTACTAACTGCGCCGCACTTTCCCGTACCTGCGCCACACCACCGGGAGCAGACTGTAACATTTCGGTGTAAATAGTCTGGATCGAGTCCACCACCATGACTTTAGGTTTCTGCATCAAAGCCTGTGTCGTAATCTGCTCAACCTGGGTTTCTGTCAGCAGCGAAAAGTCACCTGTGTTGAGTCCAAGACGCTGAGCGCGCATCGTCACCTGCTGCATCGACTCTTCACCGGTCACATACAGTACCGGCATGTCCTGACTGATCTTGCATAAGCTTTGCAGCAAAATCGTTGATTTACCAATTCCCGGATCACCCCCCATCAGAACCACAGAGCCCGGTACCAGGCCACCGCCCAGCACGCGATCCAGCTCGGACAGCCCCGAATCCATGCGTGGAACTTCTGATAAATCGACCTTGTCCATTTTGACGACTTTACTCTGCTCACCAGCATAACCTGTAAAGCGCGAACTCTTGTCCGCCTTACTTTGCTTAACGTTGGCCTGCTCCACTAATGAGTTCCATGCTTTACACTGACCGCACTGCCCTGCCCACTGAGGAGTTTCAGAACCGCACTCCTGGCAGACGTAGATTGTTTTTACTTTCGCCATAATTAAAAATACCAAACAGCTTGTTCATCAGTGTGACTTTGTTAAAACTTTTCTCAGCGCTTATCATTTATCCCTTAATAAACTCAAATCCCTTCGAAAAGCTTTGCCTCGTCACACTTTGCTCAAACCGTTTTCTTACATTTCCTGATAGTTAACTGCACTAAGCTGAACAGAGACCACTCGATCCCACCCTCTCAACGTTTCTACCTATTTTCAAACTTATTCTTCCGGCAAACTTAACTTGCTTTCTTACTTACAGTCTTTTTTGCCCGTGTCTATCTTATGGGATAGAATGGCTTTATTGAAGTAAATTTGTAAATTCGAATGGTTGACTCAAACGCTGACAACTGGACTCCCGATAGCTGGAAGTCAAAACCTGTCAGTCAGCAAATCAAATACGGTGATCCGCAGGCGTTAGCGCAGGTGGTTGAAAAGTTATGCCAACTCCCTCCCCTGGTCTCATCATCAGAAGTTGATACCCTGAAACAACGCATCGCTGAAGCTCAGCGTGGCGAGCGTTTTATTTTACAAGGGGGCGATTGTGCCGAATCCTTCAAAGATTGCAACGCTGATGCTATTTCACAGAAAGTCCGTAGCCTGCTGAGTTTAAGTCTGCTGGTCAGTCAGAAAACACAAATGCCCGTGACTCGTATTGGCCGTATCGCCGGACAATACGCCAAACCCCGCTCGGTATTAACAGAAACCCAGGGGGATATCACGTTAGCCAGCTATCGCGGCGACCTGGTCAATCATATCCACTTCAGCGAATCGGCTCGTACGCCCGATCCAGCGCGTATGTTGGAAGGCTACAGCTACGCTTCCTTAACCATTAACTATATTCGCTCACTCTTAGAAGGCGAATTGGAAGAACTGTTTAATCTCGAACCAGAAATGACTTCGCTGCAGGAGCTGGCCTCGCATAAGCAACTGCATCAAAGCCTTCGCAATTTCACCGAAGCACTGCAGCTGTTCCATCAATTTAATGGCAGACAAACGGCACATAAAAACTTAACCGAGTTTTATACCAGTCATGAGGCATTACACCTTCATTACGAACAGGCCTTAACCCGTCAGGCCAACAACGGGCACTGGTATAACTTATCGACTCACTTTCCCTGGGTCGGTATGCGCACCGTACAGAGCGAAAGCGCCCATCTCGAATACTTACGAGGCATCGCTAACCCGATAGCAATCAAAGTCGGACCCACTGTTCAACCTCATGAGCTGGTTCAATTATGCCGCTGGCTTAACCCGCAAAATGAAGCTGGGCGACTTACTTTGATCCAACGCTTTGGGCATACTAAGATTACAGAGAAGCTTCCCGCTTTGATTACAGCCATTCAAGATGCTGACATAAAAGTTCTTTGGAGCTGTGATCCCATGCACGGCAACACTCAGGTTAGCACGGGCGATTATAAGACCCGAGACTACCAGCATATTCAGTCCGAGTTACAGCAGGCCTTTGATATTCATAACGCCCATGACTCTCATCTCGGTGCTTTACACCTGGAAATGACTGGCGAAGCGGTCATGGAGTGTGTCGGTAGCACTTATGGCGTCAAACATCAGGAATTAGGTAAAGCCTACACCAGCCTTGTCGATCCACGTTTAAACTTAAGTCAAGCCTTTGAATTAATTGATAGTTTAAACCTCAAACAAGAGCAGAAGGCAGCTGATAAACAGCAAAAACCATAAATAAATCCTTGATCTAAAAGCTCCTATTGGCGTATATTCGGGGGATACCCTCGATACTGGGGGCATTGGTACAGGTGAAATATGGTAAGGAGTGAACCATGTTACCCAAAAACTGTTTGAGACAAGTATTATTAGCTAGTGGCGTCGCTTTAAGCATCGTCGGTGGTTCCAATGCTTTTGCTAAGGCACAAATTTGTGCTGACAGTTATCGTGTGGACTCCAGCAGTGATGAATTACACATTATTACATCACTGGAACCTGAATTATTAGAACCAGCTTCCACTCGTCTTGCTCACAACGATTCGGATAAAAAAGCAACCAACTGGTACTCCTGGTTAACCGAATCTCACAATATGCCAAGCTTGCACTTTATTCAGTTTCTAGAATTGTTTGAAAAGTCTTAATTTTTTCATCTACCTGGGTTATATTAACCCCTTCTAAAACAAGCTGTATTACACATTTAACAATGACTCAAGACGAATCTAAAACCAATGAAGCCTCATTGGACAATCCCCCTGAGCCCAAAGATCAAGAGAAAAGCAAAGGGACCGGTTTCTGGTCAACCGTTCAAAGCGTGCTCGGCGCCATGTTCGGAGTACAGTCCGAGGAGCAGCGTGAAAAAGATTTTGAAAAAGGCAGCGCCGTTCAATTTATCGTTGGCGGCATTATCTTTGTTGTCGTCTTTATTCTTACGATTCTGTATTTCGTAAACTCAGCATTAGAAAACGCTGGTGCATAGCCGGGTCAACGATAAATCGCAAGCAGCTCTTTTGCTTTTGAGCGATTGTTGCCGTCACACGAAATGAATCGCTGCACATCAAAGTGGGCCATAGCCGTAGCTTTTTTATAAATATCTCGAGCGACGACTGTGTCATGATTTGAGATTGCGGTGGTCACTCCCTTTTGCTGCGCTCGCTCTGCCAGAAAGCCTAATTCAGCTTGCTGATCGTAACTAAAGCCCTGCTTGGTATAGTCGGTAAAATTCGCAGTTAAACTCCGTGGTAAATAAGGCGGATCGCAATAAATCACGTCGCCACGACGAGCGCCATTAAAGCTAGTTCGGAAGCTCTGGCAACGAAACTCTGCTCGCTGTGCTCTTTTAGCAAACACCTCCAGTTCTTTTCCTGGAAAGTACGGGCGCTTATATCGTCCAAAAGGTACGTTAAAACCACCCGAGCGGTTATAGCGACACAAACCATTATAGCCATGCCGGTTAAAGTACAGGAATAATGCCGAGCGCTCTTCCCCTGCATCGAGCTGGTTAAAATGCTGACGCAACTCGTAAAAACGCTTTTCCGTATTATTGGTTTCAGAGAAAAAAGTCGCGCAATAGTTAATGAAACGCCCCTTGCCCCGCTTTAAGTCCCGAAACAGGTTAATTAAATCCGGGTTGATATCTGCCAGAACAAAACGCTCATAGTCGGCGTTTAAAAATACCACGCCGGAGCCAACAAAAGGCTCAATAAGCTTTTCCCCCTGCGGCAGATGATGCAGAATTTTAGGTAATAGTCTAAACTTGCCACCAGCCCATTTAAGGAAAGGTCGTTGATACTTCATGGGCTGTATGATCGACATAAATTAAAATGAAATCAAAAGACTCGACGTGGATAAACAGGCTTTAGTGTATCAAAACCGATCCCGAATAACACGAAATTGCGAATTTATTGAAGGTATTACATGAAAGAACAGAAAGCGACCCTGATATTAGCACACGGTGCCGGCGCTGACTCTCAGTCAGACTTCATGCAATTTATGGTCAAGCACATCGCTTGTCAGCAGATTGACGTTATGACATTTGACTTTCCTTACATGGAACGTCGCCAGCAAACTGGTAAAAAATCACCTCCGGACAGGATGCCAAAATTGATTGAAAGTTTTAAACAACAAATCGACAAGGCAAGCAGTGGAAATCTTTTTATTGGCGGCAAATCCATGGGCGGCCGAGTAGCCAGTATGATCGCCGACGACGTTGGTGCCGGTGGTGTAATCTGTATGGGTTACCCTTTCCATCCACCGGGGAAACCGGAAAAGACTCGAACCGCGCACCTGCAGACATTAACAACACCCGCTTTAATTTTACAGGGAACACGAGATCCCTTCGGCAAACCCCACGAAGTGGAACAGTACGCTCTCAGCGAAGCCATTCAGGTAGATTGGCTCGACGATGGAAATCATAGTTTCGAGACTCTGAAACGCTCTGAGGTGTCTACTGAAGCCACTTGGTATTTAGCTGCACAAAAGGCTCAGCAATTTATTTTGTCACATTAGCCTTCCATGATGAATGCTACAAGCTGTTGATTTTATGATAAGGTTTCTCTAACTCACTCGACTGAAACTGTGAGCTAATTGGACGCGAATGCGATTACAGAATTATAGACTCAACGATAACTCTTACAGAAGGAACGCCTATGAGCACAACACGACTAAGCTACACTGTTTTAGCCATTGTTATCACCTGCCTGCTACAATCCTGCACTAAAGCAAACAGCGATGTGCAACCCACCAGTGCGCAAGATTTATATGCCGAAATACAACGAGAAGCCCAAGTTCAAGGTTGCATGACTCATGATGACTGCGCACTGCTGCCTGTGGGTAAGAAGCCATGTGGTGGACCTGAAAGCTACCAGCCTTACTCTAAAACCAGTAGCGATGTGGCGAAACTCAAAGAACTCGGAGAGCGTTACCGGGACATGAGGGAGCAGTACAACCTGGAAAACCAGATTATGGGAACCTGCGTTGTAACTCCCAAACCTCGAGTCAGCTGCGTTCGTAACCAGTGTATGGCATCAGAGCAAAGCACTCACATCCAGTAACTGGCTGACAGCATCCGCGTCTTGTGAAGCATTCTGCTGCGGCACAATGCCGAGACAAGGCGCGCCGATATTGCTTTTAAGCCATTGAATGTTATCTTCAGCCATATTCATTTTACCTTGAGCAAAATTGGCAACCCAGCCAACGAGTTTCAGGCCTCGGCGTTCAATGTCCCTTACCGTTAACATCGCATGGTTTAAACAGCCAAGCTTCATACCAACAACCAGAAGAACTTCATGCCCACTCTGCTCTACCCAATCGGCATAGGTTTCCTTATGATTTAAAGGAGTCAGCCAGCCACCGGCTCCTTCAGTCAATACCAGCTCAGCCTGCTCAGGAAAGACAACACTCTGTTGTAAGCGCTCGACACTTAAAGCAACACCAGCCAAATCCGCTGCTATATGGGGCGCAATGGCGGGCTCGAAACAAAAAGGGTTCACATCGTCATAGGTTAATTCAAGGTTTGCGGCCTTCTGTAGCTGCAAAGCATCATCATTTTGCATGACGCCCTGCACTGGCTGAGCATCGGACGCAATAGGCTTCAAACCAGCAACCTTACACCCTTTTTCTGCCAAGGCTCGAAGCAATGCTGCAGAGATAAAAGTTTTACCAATTTCGGTATCCGTTCCAGTCACAAAAATTTTTCGTTGGCCTTTATTCAATCTGTTATACCTCGCACAAATCAAGTCTGATGATTACTATATACTATGG
Organism: Kangiella shandongensis; assembly: GCF_020005365.1. GTDB lineage: Bacteria > Pseudomonadota > Gammaproteobacteria > Enterobacterales > Kangiellaceae > Kangiella > Kangiella shandongensis. Next base: position 261,841 of record NZ_JACNML010000001.1, read on the forward strand.
CTGAGCAAGAGCAATTCAATCCGTTAACCAAAGACTTTTTTATGGATAATTTGACGAACGACAACACTATCATATTAATCTTGGGCATCCTAGCGCTGGTCATGCTCCTCGGTGCCGTAATCATGGCGACACTGAAACATGCACTTGTTCGTCAACTCGAATCAAAAAATGCTGAACTGAAACAGGTTATCAAAGAGAACACGCAAAACATTGCCAAGAAAAAGCATAAAATCGAAGAAATGGAGGCTGACTATAAGAAGTTACAGGACTCACTTACCAGCCTATCAGAACGCAATACAACTCTGGTTCAGGAGCACCGCCAATTAAATTCCAAATATCAGGAAACCGTCAGTAGCTATGAAGAAGCTCATAAAAGCTATATGGACTCCCTTCAGTCGATCACCGACATTAAGCAGGAATATGAAGCCGAAATAGAAGAGCTTAAAGAAGAGCATCGAGAAACAATAAAAAATGTTCGTCAGGAAGCTAAAGATGAAATCGAGCACTTCAAGTCTAACTATTTGTCAGACTATGATCACATCAAAAAGAGCCATAAGCGCTTAATCACAGCTAACCAGACACTGAGTAAAAATACGGATAATTTACGCGATGAGCGAGACTTTTATCGGACCGAGTTCGAAACGCTACGCGACTTTTTGCACGATGCTCAAATGAAAAATGCTAAAGAAATCCTTAGGGCAAAAGAAAAAGAGCTGGAAGAAAAAGTGGTCAAGTTTGAGAACAAAAAGTAGTGAGTGCAGGATCTATTCCTAAGGCTCACGCTTACCTTCAGCAAGCTCTACAATATACTCATGGTAACTGGTTGTCTTAGTCATTTCGCTGCCAAAGGCGTGACCATAAATCAGCTCATAAGTGGCAGGTAACTGCCCATCATCCATTGCAAACTGACGATAAGCCTTTTCAACGGCTTTCAACTTCTTTGGGCCCATCAGGCCATTGCTACGTCGGTGGTCAATATTGTGCGCTCCAATATCTTTTAAGTCCCGCATCAGCTCCATGGCCTTGTCATAACTGATAACCACGGGCTCCGCATCGACTACAGGATCGATCAGCTGCGCCGATAACATGGCATCACCAACATTGTGCATATCAATAAAATCGTTGACGTGTTGATAATGGTCAACCTGGGCGAAGCTATGTTTTAGCTCCTTGAGCGTATCCGGCCCCAGCGTGGTAAATAACAATAATCCTTCTGGGCGTAATACTCGATTAAGCTCCTTGAACAGCCCCGGTAAATCTTCCAACCATTGAATGGCCAGGTTGGAAAAAATCAGGTCCACCGAGTTATCTTCAAAAGGTAACGCCATGGCATTGGCGCAAATATACTCTTCACTGGCGGAGCGCTGACGGCACCATTGGACCATCCCTTCAGCAATATCCACCCCGGTAACGCTCGATTGGGTAAAACGTTGTGATAACTCACGTGTAAACACACCCGTCCCACAACCTAAATCGACAATGGTTTCGGGCTGCAATTTAAAGTAGTCCAATCGCTCGAATAAGCGCTCACCAGCAATACGTTGAAAAAAGGCGGCTTCATCATACGTTTTCGCGGCCTGACTAAATGAACGCGCGACATCGGCAGAGCTGATCTGGTTCATGCTTTTAAAAACTCGCTAACTTTATCAATGAACATCTCAGTGTGTGACAAAAACGGCGCATGGCTGGCTTTCGGAAAGACATGCTGCTCGCTGTTCGGGGCTAACTGCTGAATAGCATCAGCCGCTTTAGCTGGAACCAAAGAGTCGAGACGACCATACAACCGTAAAAAAGGTACCTCAATCTTTTTCAAGTCGTCGCGCAGATCGACATCATTTAATAGCGACAAACCTTCACGCAACGCCTTTGACGCTGGGACGCCATGAATAAACACCGTATCACGCAAACGCTTGATGTCTTCCTTTTGAGTTTCACTGCCGATGGCCTGAATCGCTAAAAAGCGAATAATGGTGCCTTGATAATCTTCTTCCAGATAACGACAAAAGCTATCCATAATGTTTGGCTTCATGGCGTGCATCCAGTCATCCGCCTGCACAAAACGTGGTGAGCTGGAAACCGTGACCAAAGATTCCACTCGCTGAGGTTGCTGCAATGCAATCTGAGTCGAAACCAGACCACCTAACGACCATCCAAGATAATGCGCTTTCTCAGGAGTGACTTTCATAACCTGCTCGGTCAATAAATCTAAATCGTAATGACCGCCCGGCAGTGGCGAGCGACCAAATCCCGGGAGATCCACAAGGTGCAGTGTAAAATCCTGTGCTAGTCGATCGGATACCAGCTCCCAGATACCCGAATGTAGCCCCCAGCCATGAAGAAGCACCAGATCCGGCCCCTGCCCCAAAGTTTCAACGTATGGTTTCAATTTACTCACTGTGTCACCTGAATTTCTGCTTGTATTGCTTCGATCAATTGCTCGATATGACTTTTGGTATGACTCGCAGTTAATGTAATACGAAGCCGTGCACTGTTTTCCGGTACCGTCGGCGGGCGGATAGCAACCACTAATATGCCCCGCTGGCGCAATCCTTGGCTGAGTTGTACGGCCGTATCATTCTTCCCAACCAGTAAAGGCTGAATGGCGGTATCCGACGGCATCAACGGTAAGTCAGCGTCCGCTGCTAACTGTTTAAAATACCGAATGTTGTGCTGTAATTTTAAACGTAACTCAGGGTCATCCTGAAGCAGTTTCAAGCTGGCACGATTGACTGCGGCTACTGCGGGCGGTATTGCCGTGGTGTAAATATAACTTCGGGCAAACTGTATCAGACTCTCGATCAATGAATTATTTCCGGCCACAAAAGCCCCATACCCCCCCATCGACTTACCCAGCGTCGCCATGTAAATATCGGCCTGTGACTGAGCTAACCCAAAATGTTCAAGAGAACCTCTTCCTGACTCCCCCAGTACGCCAAAGCCATGGGCGTCATCGACCATCAGTTGCGACTGACTTTCTTTAGCCAGCTCAACAATTTCTGGCAATGGCGCCAAGTCACCGTCCATGCTGAAAACACCGTCTGTCACAACAATCTTGCTTTCAACCTTGTGTTTTAACTGACGCCGCAACGAGTCCAGATCATTATGCCCGTAACGCAGCATTTTCGCTTCGCTGGCACGGCCACCGTCGATTAGCGAGGCATGGTTCAGTTTATCCTGTATCAATAAATCCTTCTTATCGAACAAACTGGTTAGCACGCCATAGTTGGCCATAAAGCCTGAGGAAAATAACAGCGCACGCTCAGTACCGAGGAACTCTGCCAACTCCTCTTCCAGTAAATGATGCTCTTTACTATGACCAACCACTAAATGAGAGGCACCGCTACCCACGCCGTATTGTTTGCTTGCAGCAACCATGGATTCTATCAATTTAGGATGGTTTGCCAGCCCCAGATAGTCATTGCTGCTGAAGTTAATGAAATGACTGGAGTCAATGCTGACTTCAGTATCCTGCCCGCTCTCCAGCGTTAGACGCTGGCGCATTAAGTCCTGCGCCTGCCTCTGCTTTAAGCGGCTTTCTAATTTATCCCACATAGTTAAAACTCAGTGGCTATTGTTTGGTGAGGTTTGGAGTAACGAGTCAGAAACTAGTTCACTTCGGTCGCACCACGGGCAGGGACTCCCCCCTGGGGATTCCTTTCAGTCGCACCACGGGCATTCCTTTCAGTCGCACCACGGGCATTCCTTTCAGTCGCACCACGGGCACTCCCTTCGGTCGCATCATAAAACAGCGGCTTGGTGTCGGAGGTTGCCTGCTCTGCTGTCTGCGCCACAAAATCGGCTGCTTCTGCAGCAACATCTTCTTCCGAATGATGACGTTTTTCAGGGCGAATCCCCAAACGCTCAAACAGGATCGCATCCGCTTCGGCTTCCGGGTTAGCCGTCGTCAATAATTTCTCACCGTAGAAAATCGAGTTAGCACCAGCCAGAAAACATAAAGCCTGAGTCTGCTCATTCATATCTTCACGGCCAGCGGATAACCGTACATACGACTGCGGCATGATGATACGAGCGGTCGCGATCATGCGAATAAAGTCAAATTCTTCCAGTTTCTCGACTTCTCCCAGCGGTGTACCCGGCACAGCAACCAGCATATTAATCGGTACACTCTGCGGGTGCTCTGGCATATTGGCCAGCTCTTTCAGTAAACCGTAACGATCCTTGGTATTTTCACCCATACCAATGATACCGCCGCTACAGACATTGATACCCGCATCACGAACATTCTGTAGCGTATCCAGACGGTTATCATAGCTACGGGTCGTAATAATCTGTTCATAATATTCAGGAGAGGTATCCAGGTTGTGGTTATAGTAGTCGAGGCCCGCTTCCGCCAATTTTCCAGCCTGCTCATCGGTTAACATCCCCAAAGTCACACAGGTCTCCAAACCCAAGTCTTTAACCTGACGCACCATTTCCAGCACGACATCGAGATCTTTATCACGTGGCGAGCGCCAGGCAGCCCCCATACAGAAACGCGTCGCCCCTGTATTCTTAGCCTGTTTGGCTTTCTCCACCACTTCCTGCACGGCCATTAACTTTTCCTTTGATAGCCCTGTGTTGTAGTGACCCGATTGTGGACAATAAGCACAGTCTTCAGGGCAGGCACCTGTTTTAATGCTTAGCAGGGTACTGGTCTGAACTTCATTCGGGTTAAAGTGCTGGCGGTGAACCGATTGTGCGGCAAATAGCAGGTCATTAAACGGTTGGTTATAAACGGCCTCAATTTCCGCAATGGTCCAATCATTGCGAACTTTTCCACTATTTAACTGATCTAGATTGCTCATTGTCTCTTTAACCCTTATAGTAACTGTCTTGCACGCTAAGCAGGAATAGCGTGCAGTTTACTTTCTGAGAATACACTGTCAACCAAGAAAAGGAAATTCAGGTTTACAATGAGCTTCTTTCACCACCTCAAAAAACCGCTGGAAACTGCTCTGGAATTCAGTCATTGCTCCTTCTGTGGTTTAGGTCACACCACGACAGGTCTCTGTCACTCATGCGAAGTCGACATAGAGCTCAATGAGCCAAGCTGCTCTCGTTGTGCCAGCCCCGTCACGTCCGACGTAGCGCAGGAAACATCGTCCTACTGTGGTGTCTGTATCAAAAGACCACCACCGTACCAGCAGGTCATTACGGCTTCTCGCTACCACTTCCCCGTTGATAAGGCATTGAGCGACCTAAAGTTTAACAATCAGCTGCACTATGCGCGCAGCCTCAGCCACTTGCTGCAAAAGAAAATTCAAGCAGCTTACGACGAAGCATCGAGGCCCGAAGCTCTAGTTGCTATTCCATTACATCCCAAAAGACTTAGCACGCGAGGCTTTAATCAGTCGGAGCTCATTGCGCAACATTTGGAAAAATCACTAGCCATACCACGTTTTAAAGCACTCGCTCGTGTTAAAGACACACCTCATCAGATCGGGCTGAGCGAAAAGCAGCGGCGCAAAAACCTCAACAACGCCTTTGAACTTCAGCAACCTCTTCCGAAAAAGGTGGCTTTGGTGGATGATGTGGTCACCACAGGTTCTACCGTCAGCGAAGCAGCCAAGTTATGCTTAAAAAACGGAGTAGACAGGGTGGACGTCTGGTGTTTAGCTAAGACTTAAACAAAATTACATCTCATAACTTTAATGCCTTAGACAATTCCTCTACTATAGACATACATTTAATAAAACAGGGATAAAGGAATACCAATGCCCAAGATAATCAAACACTTACTAGTCTTCTGCCTTACAGTGATATTACTGGCAGCATGTAGCGAACCAACGCCTGAAGAACAGCTAAAACAAGCCATGTCAGAAATGATAGGGTTAATTGATGATGGCAAAAAGCTTGAGTTGATCGAACAGTACGCCGTAATTCCTCCGGGCAAGAATATCACTGCAAACGACTTCTCCGATAAAAAAGCGGCCAAGCTCAAAGACTACCTTCAAGCAGCACTGGAACTTGATATAGAGTTTTCAGATAACAATACCGAGGCAACTATTACCGTTCCCAAAGCCAGACAACCATTGGTCTTTAGTAAGATCGACGAACAATGGCGCCTGAATAACTAAGCCTGTCGATGATGAGTGAGTGGTTACTAATAGTTTTGTTAACACTGGTGGCCGGACTATCGATGCCTGTCGGTGCCTTTTGCGCTAACATCGAAAGTATCCGTCCCAGGTGGCTGGAGCAGGAGTTGCGCCATAGTGTTATCGCTTTTGGCGGTGGCGCACTTTTCTCTGCCATTGCCCTGGTTCTGGTTCCCGAAGGCAGTGCCAAGCTCACTCACGTCGAAACCGTTCTGTATTTTGCCCTCGGCGGCGTTGCCTTTATGGCGCTCGATCGCTTGCTGGACTATTTGCAAAGTCCGGCGAGTCAGTTAGCTGCCATGCTTTCAGACTTTATTCCAGAAGCTCTCGCCCTCGGTGCGGCATTTGCCGAAGGTGGCACCGCAGGTATTCTGTTGGCTGGCCTGATTGCCCTACAGAACCTGCCCGAAGGCTTTAACTCTTTCAGAGAGCTAAAAGATAGCACCCATTTTAAAGCCATCACCATTATCCTCGCCTTTTTCCTGATGGCGCTATTAGGCCCTGTCTCTGGCTTAATCGGTTATTTCTGGCTCTCAGCCTATCCTACCGCGGTAGGAGCCATTATGATTTTCGCCGCTGGCGGGATTCTGTATTTAACGTTTCAGGATATTGCCCCTCAGGCCAAGCTGGAAAAGCATTGGGGCCCGCCTCTGGGAGCCGTCGCAGGCTTTCTGCTGGGATTAACTGGTCAATTACTCGTTGGGCATTAGCTATGCTATTAACCTACTAACCGATCGGTGCTAGACTGACCCACCAAAGCGCTAATGGCCTGAGCATACAGGCTTTGTGTAGAACTCAAGAATATTTTAAGGAGTCCTTGTGGCCACTTGGAGCGACGTCCTCGGACAAGAAAAAGCACAACCTTATTTCCAAAGTATTATGTATTTTGTGGCTCAGGAGCGAGCTAACGGTAAAGTTATTTATCCACCTAAGGATCAGGTTTTTAACGCCTTTAAGGCCACCGAATTCGATAAAGTCAAAGTCGTTATTCTGGGTCAGGATCCCTACCATGGTCCTAATCAGGCGCATGGTCTGTGCTTTTCCGTACAGCCGGGCATTAAACCACCACCATCGCTGGTCAATATGTATAAAGAGCTGGCTAACTCCGTGGATGGCTTTGACATCCCTCAGCATGGCTACCTGCAGCCCTGGGCCGAACAGGGCGTACTATTACTGAATACGGTGTTGACGGTAGAACAAGGCAAAGCCCATTCTCATGCCAATATTGGCTGGGAGCAATTTACCGATAAGGTGATCGAAGCCCTAAACCGGGAGCGCGAAGGCCTGGTCTTCTTGTTATGGGGCAGCCACGCCAAGAAAAAAGGACGAGCCATCGACCGCAAGCGCCACCATGTACTGACAGCACCACATCCATCGCCGCTTTCCGCACACCGTGGTTTCCTTGGCTGTAATCACTTTGTTCAAGCTAACGGTTTTCTCAAAGCACAAAACCAGACGCCAATTGATTGGCGCTTGCCGATGACGACCTGAAAATTCAAACGCTCCGTAAATATTATTTAAAACCCTACATCAGCACACAATAACTGATACAATGCGGGCAATTCTTGCAACACATTTCAGGCGCTCAGTTTGCTGAATAAAGATCGCTCTCGTCAGGTCCTTGAAATCTCTTTGCCTATTGTCGGCGGCATGATTTCCCAGAACATTCTTAATCTGGTTGATGCTGCCATGGTCGGGACACAAGGCAGTGCCGCAATAGCCGCTATCGGTATTTCTGGCTTTATTAACTTTATGGCGGTTGCTTTCTTTACGGGCTTTGCTGCTGGCGTCCAGGCGATGGTATCGCGTCGTATCGGTGAAGGACGCAGCTCCGAGGCTGCTTACCCGATGAATGCAGCCTTAGCGATCATCACCCTGCTCGCCCTGCCCACCAGTATCATTCTCTTTTTCCTTGCGCCGAAAATTCTCCACTTGTTAAACGACGATCCGGCATTACTGCAAGAAGGCATTCCTTACCTGCAGGCTCGCTTTGCCGGTATCCTCGCCATAGGCCTTAACTTTAGCTACCGCAGTTATTGGAGTGCAATCAGCCAGACTCAATATTACTTACGCACCCTGCTGATCATGCATACCATTAATATCTTCTTGAATTACACCCTGATATTCGGCCACTTTGGGATGCCAGAACTGGGTACTGCTGGCGCTGGAATTGGAACCACTATTTCTGTGGCATTAGGCACCATCTATTATCACTTGCTAGCAACCAAACACACTAAACAGTTTGGCTATTTATCACATATTGCCAGCTGGCCTACCGTGCGATCAATTTTAAAAATCTCTATTCCATCAGCGCTACAACAGTTGTTTTTCGCCGGTGGCTTTACTGCTCTGTTCTGGATTATAGGTCAGGTGGGGACTCACCAACTGGCTGCAGCCAACGCCATCACCAATGTCATGCTGGTCGCTATTTTGCCCTGTATTGCACTGGGGATTGGCGCAGCAACTCTGGTCGGGCAGTCTTTAGGGCAGCAAGATCCACACAATGCGTATCGTTGGGGCTGGGATGTGGTCAAAATGGGGATTATTTTTGCACTGGCTCTAGGCACTCTGTTTTATATTTTCACCGATGACATTATGGGCATATTCCTCAAAGAGCCCGAAGCGCTACAGGCTGCTCACTGGCCTTTTAAAATGTCGGCGGCCATTATCGTGATTGATGCCGTTGGGCTGATCTTCCTTAACGCTCTAAACGGTGCAGGCTCAACCCAGTCGACTCTGTACGTCTCCATCATTTCGCAATGGGTTCTGTTTTTACCCGTCGCCTGGTACCTCGGTCCTTACCTGGGTAAGAGTCTGACCATTATCTGGATTGCGTACGCCGTTTACCGTGTCCTGCAAACCGGCGCCTTTGTCTGGTTATGGCAAAGGCGCGGGTGGAGTCGCATCCTCTTTGATTAAGCCTTGGCTTCCGGCTTGTCCGACATTTTAATGGTTCCGATCAGGGCGATAATCAGCAGTATCGGTAAATACCAGGCATAAAGCCCCGGCTCCAGTGGTGAAATCGAGAAGCTAGTGCCTAATAACAAGCATTGAGCACCGTAGGGCAACACCCCTTGGATACTGCAGGCACCAATATCGACCAGACTGGCGCTTTGCTTCGGTTTTACTTGATTCTTACCGGCTAATTCATGCGTCACGTCACCAGTTAGAATAATGCTCACCGTATTGTTGGCGACAGCTAAATTGGTAATGGCCGTTGTGCTCAGGATAGCCAACTTGGCCCGCAGCTTTGACCGAGCCACACTGAATAAATCGCTGATGTGATGTACCAACCAGTCGAGACCGCCCTGTGCTTTGATCAGACCGCCCAAACCACCGATCAGCATGGAGAGCAAAAAGATCTCCTGCATGTCGCTGAAACCTTTATACATGGTGCTCGCTACACCAGCTTCAACAGAAAAACCCTGTCCCAGCAGACCAATAGCAATAGCACTGAGAATACCAATGCTCAAAATGACAAAGACGTTCCAGCCGAGTAATGCTAATCCTAGAATGAAAGCATAAGGAACCAGGTTATACCATTCGTATGGTTGAATGGTAACGGCTTCCCCCTGTCCTGCAAAAATGCTGTACAAGATCAGTGTAATCGCTGCCGCCGGTAACGCCCAACGCGCATTCTGCTTTAGCTTTTCCGTTGCAGTCGTCCCTTGAGTTCGAATCGCTGCAATCGAAGTATCTGAAATCACCGACAGGTTGTCACCAAACATGGCGCCACTGAGCAAAATACCTGCCACCAGTGCTGGCGAGATCTGTAAACTCTCGGTTAAACCGACACCAATCGGTGCCAGCGCAGCCAGCGTTCCCATCGAGGTGCCCATGGAAAAGGACACCAGAGCCGCGATAAGGAATAGCCCCGGCAAGATAAATGATGCTGGAATAATATCCAGGCACAGGTTCACCACGGCTGCCACCGCGCCGATTTGAGTGGTTAAAGCACCGAATGCCCCGGCAAGCAGATAAATTAAACACATGGCAATAATATTGCTGTCGCCCATCCCTGCTAACAAATAACCAATACTTTTTTCGATCGAATCCTTTGCCAGTAGAATGGATAAAGCAATGGCGGGTAAAACCGCAATAGGAGCAGGCAGTTGGTAAAACGCCATATCAATGCCCTGCAAACTGTAGTAAATACCCGTACCCAAAAATAGAACAAAAAATACGATCAGTGGAAAGAGCGGAACAAAGCTCGGCCTGGCTCCAGTGCTATTGAGGCTAATTTGACTGTCTCGAATGGCCGGGTTAGCCGCAGTCTTATCATCAGAAGTGATGGTTTTTTCTGTCATATCATAACCTTTTCTCATTAGGCTTGCGGACAGAAAACACTTTCTTGGAAAGCTCTCTTTAGCAGTACTTATAATGCGCCCGCAAGCGGAACAAATCAGCGCAAAGGGCAACTATAGCCGAGTCGCCCGACAAATTCAATATTTAGCAGTTTAGAGGTCTACTTCAACATATTCGATGCCGGAACATCTTTGGACAAGCGTAAAAAGTAATAGTCATACTTATAATCCTTTTCAAAACCATAGTCGCGATAAATAGAATGCAAACGGTGATTCTCTTTGCGCGTCGTTACCTCAAGGCGTATGGCTTTACTGGCTTCACACAGCATTTTTGCTGCATCCAGCAGTCCTCTGGCTGTCTCTCTTCGCTCTGAGCCGCCAAAAATGAAGAAGTCATTTAAAATCCAGATAGGAGCTAAACCAATGCTGGAATAAGATGGGTACAATTGTACAAACCCTGTCAGTTCACCGTCTTCATAAGACAAGAAGATCTTCGACTTTTCCTGTTCTATCAAAGACTTAAGGAATTCCCGAATCTTCTCGGGCTGTGATTCCTGTCGGTAAAACTGGCGGTACTTATCAAAAGCTGGTACTAAACGCTCTAAATCATCAATCGTACAGGCTCGAATATCCAATGCTATGTCCTTAACCGGTCTTGAGAATGTATTCAGTAAGAATTCAGTTTACTCACTGTATAGTAACTGGTAACGAATGAGTAAGGGCTAATAGTAACAACCAAGTACCTCACTCGTCACCGTATTATAGTGTTTTTCGAGGAGTTAGCCATGAATAAAATTGTAATTTCTGCCATAGCTGCGACTCTGGTACTGGGCCTAACGCCAGTGGTTGATGCCAAAGAGCATAAGGGTCCCGGGGCCGATCGAGGCGCGAGCTACAACTCGCACAGTGCTCGTGATCGTGGTGATAAACGTGGCTTTAATCGGAGAGCAGATTCACACCGTGGTGAGCGTAATAAGCACCGCTATCGTGACCGTGATAGAAACCGCAGACACCATAGCTCAAATGACCGTTACCGCGACCGTGATCGCCACCATTACCGCGATCGTTATCGTAATCATCACCGTCCACGGTATAAGCATCGTTACTATAAGCATTATCACCCAAGAACCTATCCAACGACGGTGTACTACTTAGGACAGGACTGGTACTACTACGGTGGCTATTACCACCCATACCCTAGGTACCATGTGCATACAAGATATTGCCATCACCGTTATTGGGAGCCATTAGCTGTCGGCATTATCCTCGGCACAGTCCTTGGCTGGTAACCAATAAACAACAGTTTCTGATCTTAAGAGGTTCGGCTAGTTCTACTACCCCTTAGACTCCCTTATAGTCCGATCCCCCAACTCTTAAGATCAGCTTTTTCTCCCTCCTGATAGCCCCATTAAAAAGCCGCTTAACGCGGCTTCTTTTTTGCTGTAATTAACCACCAATCGGTGAACCCGGCGGGATCGTTAATGGCTTCACATAGTCCACCTTGAATTCACCGGCCTGGTACTTGTCGATCAACCCTTTTAACCACAAGAAACGTACTGGGTTACGCTTGGCCTGAGTCGTCAACCAGCCGCCTAACTTTCCGATTTCACTGTGCAAATGAGCACGCACTTCAGCCGAAGCCTCAGGATTCGAGGCCGCGATCAAAATGTGCTTAACCGTCAGGTAATCGACACGTTGCTGAATCAATGCGCCCAAACCTTCACCCTCAGTAGCACGTAAAGTCGCCCCCAATAATTCCGTTAACATATCCTCTAAACCCAGCTGCTCTGAATTTTGCGCTTTCTGTTGCATCAAGCGAGCTAACCGCTCAGGATGCAACATCAACTTCAAGGTATGTTGAGCGGCAACATCGGCCATCGCAATAGGATCCAGGCTTGAGCCGGTCTGGCTGGGGAAACTCTCACGGTTACGTGAATAGCCGTAAGCTTTAGGCGGAATCATTTTCAGGATATGGTCGGGCAATAACAGCTCTTCCACAGATAAAGTCGACAATAGCACCTGTAACGCCTCAAGTTGCTGTTCTTTTTCGACACTGCGTACCGGGTAATAACTGTCGCCTTTAACGCTATACTCGAAATGCACGCCACCTAACCACTTAACAGCAGCTTCCACTTGATAGCGATGAAATAAATACAGTGGTACCAATGTTTCTGCCAGCTCAGAGTATGGCTGAGCGTCTCTCAGATTAGCTTGACCGAAGTTCTGCAACGCATGTTGTCTCACCGCTAAAACTCGAGTCAATTCTTGCGCTGGGTTGACGCCATTATCCCACAAATGCCCTTCGTGCTGAGAGCCACCCTGCGGACGAGCATCTGGATCGGAAATAAAGAATAAGCCCTTCGAGGTTGTATTACGCACGATATCGCGTAAAGCCTCGTCTTCTTTATCAGATTCAAACTCCGCATAGCCGTAACGAACGGCTTCGATATCCCAGCGACCAATCCCTTCGGCATAGGCATTTTCCAACGAGATCTGACCATCATTCAGAGTGACCAGGGGATGCGGATAATCCATCACTGAGGCGCGGTTGTTAACGCTCGCAGCAAAGTTGTGAGCCAATCCTAGCGTATGCCCAACCTCATGTGCCGATAACTGCCGAATGCGCGCTAAAGCCATGTTTAATGCTTTCTGTTGCTTCTCATCGTCGGTCGCCGAACCCGTTAGTGCGTTGGCAATCAACAAATCCTGACGAACTCGCAGCGAGCCAAGGGTAACATGTCCTTTTATAATTTCACCCGTACGAGGATCGGCCATGGCCATGCCATAGGACCAGCCGCGGGTAGCACGATGCACCCACTGAATAACGTTATAGCGCACATCCAGCGGGTCAACATCTTCCGGCAACACCTTAACTTCGTAAGCCCCCTGTAAACCCACCGCATCAAATGCTTGAGCCCACCAACTGGCACCTTCCAGTAATGCCGACTTCACAGGCTCCGGAGCTCCCGGATCAAGATAGTACACAATGGGCTCAATATTCCCCTCTTCATCCCGCGTAATGCGGTGACGATAAATCAATTTTTCCTCGATGTTCTCAGTTAAAGCCGCCGCATAATCCGCATAAGTCAGCGCAAAGAAGCCACTTTTGGGATGGAACTGGCGAGGCTGATACCCATCGTCAGGCAAAGCTACAAACTGCACCTGCTGTTGCACCGTTATGGCCTGAGGCGACGGCACCACCTGCTGTACATACTGACCCGGTTTACTACCTTTAAAAGTCAATAAAGCTTCAAATACCGTGTTCTTCGGGAAGTTCCTGGAGTGCTCCGTGACCAAAGCCGAGCGCGAACCGTCAACACTGAAAGCGCCTTGCTCAGTCGCCGCCAGTCTATCGCTTACACCGTGCAAGTCCTGAGTTAAAAATGGGGTCATGTCGATCAGGTGACGCTTACCAGAACGCGCTTCCACCTTAAAGCCATACAATACCGAGCTGGCAAAGGCTTGCTCCACGGAAGATTTCTCAGCCATATTATCGCTATTCGCACGATAACGCGTGTTCAGCTGTTTCAGTAAAATCTTGTCGCCATACTTTTCAAACTGGACCAGCCGGCTCTCCCCTAACTGGCCACGATCCAGCCCGATATCATTCGAACCAATGCCATAGGGCAAGCCGGTGTACATGATGAAAGGTTCTTTAAATTCATCAACCTCCAACCAGATCTTACCCTGGCTTTTACTTACCTGATACGGCATAAAGCCGTTCACCCGGCTCGATTGGTTACGAATTTCTGACCAGCTAGCTGCATTGGCGCTCAAACAAAGCAAGCAGACTAGCGTGATAACAGTGGACTGAATTACACGTAGCATGGACGATTCCCTACTTATGATCGATTATTAACATTCTAAAAAGCGGAATTAAAAAACAAACTATTGACCATCAATCGCGCTGAGCCCAGCCAATAGCCCCGGAATACAGGATTATCATTAAACAGTATGATACTGCCACGTTCCAGGCGCTGAGCCAAGACAGCCGGGGTGTTTTTTATACGATCGACGTTTTCTTGTGACGAATATCCGGCCACCAGTGGCTTATCGCTATAGGCCGCTACCGTCACAAAGTCCTGACTGGCCGGTTTTATCACCTGAGTTCCCGACTTAGTAAAATGAACCTGTGGCAATCTTAAACCATAAGCCAGAGGGTGACTGTTATCTAACTCAGCCTGGTAAATAGCACCTCCGATAATACTTTCGGCGATCACATCATCCCGCTCTTTGAATGCATAACTCTCAGGTTGGGCAAGCTCCGGCACATCAATTTCAAACTGCGCCAGCTGATTGCGAACCGCCCAGTCGATGGCAGTACGCGTCACGATAAGGGTACCGCCTTCCATAATCCATTCGGTCAACGCCTGATATTCTTCAGGCTCCAGATCAGCATACATGCCGTTAACCATAATGAGGTGGGTATAACCATCAATTTGGTTAAAGTTAACCGTGTTCACATTTTGCATCGAGAGCGGTAACTCTAGACGGGTATCCAATAAGTGCCATATTTCGCCCGCTTCATACGACATCACCTCACCACCTATCAACAGCAAAGGCCGCGGCATACTCAGAGATTCAATACTGGGACTGCCCAGATCAATGCCTTTTAGTGCTAAGCCCGAATCGATACCATAGAGATCGACACCGGCTGGCAGAAATGCCTGTTTGACGCGAGCGGCTAACTCGGCTTTCTGTTGGTTCGAGCCCGGAAGCTGAATAACCACGGCTCCTCGTTTAAAACTCACCGCTTGCTGTCCAGCCGTTACTTTGAATGGCTTAGTGCTAACCTTTGCTTTAATGCCCTGCTTTAACAATCGCGTCAGTCCTTTGGCGGCATTAAAATTATCCCATGAGGCAACAATCGCCACAGGGGTGTCACTACCAAACCATTTGCCTTGAGTCTTATCCGTTACAGTCCCCGCTTCAACATCATCCAACTCACCACTGCTGAGGTGTTGATACTGAACATTAAAAGCTAGCGGTAAGGTCCACGCGGAGACGTCATAGAAAGTATTGTCTTTAAACTGGGTGCGTGTTTCGAACATGGACTTTAATAAACCATACTGGGTTTGTTCAAAACTGACCACGTAAGAAGAACCCGCTGGATATACCACATCATCAAATTCAATATCACGCTGTACCTGCTCAACCTTGATATGGTGCCCTTGTAAAATCCGCAAAAACTCTTCGAGACGACCATTATCTGTCGAAGTGAAGATCACGCCTTTTTGCGAATCATCATCCGCTTTTTCGGCCTGTTGAACGAAAAAGTCTTTTTGATATTGCTGCAACTTATCTTTTAATGCCAGAGACGCTTTTAAGGTAGAAAAAGAGGTTGCTACCTGATTGCGGACTGCGAATGGGAAGCTCAGAGGCCCATTAACGGAGTCCTGCAAATGACCTCGCGAACTGGCCTGCTCAAACAAAATACCGACTCCTCCGCTAATATCAGGGAACGTCGAGCCCTTACCGTAATAAAAGTCGTCAAACCCTTCCTTGCTGTAATAAGCCGACCCCAGCTCATCGAGCGCTTTAGCATGAAATTCGGAGATATCAGCCGTTAAATCAAAGTTTTCCTGTGATGTCAGTGGATTCTGACGGCTTGGCACCCCTGGCTGGAAGAAGTAGGTGGAGTTGGTTCCCATCTCGTGAAAATCACCGACAATATGCGGACGCCACTGATAGAAGTGCTCGATTCGAGCCTGACTCTCAGGGTGCTGCAACAACAGCCAGTCACGATTCAGATCAAACCAATAGTGATTGGTACGGCCGCTGGGCCATGCTTCATTATGTTCAATTGAGTTGCTATCACTGACCAGCTGCTGCCCTTTATAACGGTTAACCCAGTTTGCAAAGCGATCCAGCCCGTCCGGGTTTAGCATCGGATCAATCATCACCACAGTATTTTCCAACAGCTTCTTCACCCATGGCTCATTCGAGGCTGCGAGGCGATAAGCGACCAACAAAGCAGCATTAGCGCCGCTCGCTTCATTGCCGTGTACCGAATACCCCAGCCAAACCAGGTTCGGGCCCTGATAGCTGTCAATGTTGTGACGAGAAGCCTTAATCTGCTCTAAACGCTCGATATTTTCCGGAGTAGAAATGTAGGCGGTGATTAAGGGGCGATTTTCGTGAGTGCGACCAATCTCTTTTAACGCCACTTTATCCGAACTCTCAGCCAGAGCTTTAAAATAGCCTAAAGACTGATCGGGGCGCACATGCCAGCTCCCAACCTGATGACCTAAGACCTCTTCTGGCGTCGTTACGTCATTGGAAAAGTTAATCGACTGATTAAAATAATAATCCAATGTTGGCTCTTGAGCCACAGATGTTTGGAAAACTGTTACGCAAGTAATTAATAATATTAGGGAAAGTAGTTTTTTATTCACGGCTGTCAAAGTCAAATTTTTTCATCGTTTTCTCCATTCTAAGGCTTGTAAACTTCGCTGCAAGCCCTAACATCAGTTATAATAGAAGTAATTGAACAGAAACGGTTTATTTTTATGATTAATATTTCAGACGCAGCACAAGAACACTTCCGCCGCCTGTTGGCAGGACAGGAAGATGCCGACACAGGTATTCGCGTGTTTGTAGTCAATCCGGGAACGGCCCATGCCGAGTGTGGCGTTTCATACTGCCCACCAGATGCAGTTGAAGATAACGATACCGAGCTCGAATTCGACGGCTTCTCAGCATTTATTGACGAAGACAGCGCCCCCTATCTGGAAGAAGCCGAGATCGACTACCAGAAAGAACAAACGGGTGGTCAACTTACTTTGAAGGCGCCAAATGCCAAAGCACGTAAAGTTGATGACGATGCTCCAGCAGTTGACCGTATTCGTTACTACCTTGAATCAGAAATTAATCCAGAGCTTGCCAACCACGGCGGCCAGGTTGCTCTGATGGAGTTTACAGACGACGGGATCGCAGTATTACAATTTGGTGGCGGCTGCCAGGGTTGCGGTATGGTTGACGTTACTTTGAAAGAAGGTATTGAGAAAACCTTGAAAGAGCGCGTGCCAGAAGTTAACGGTGTTCAGGATGTTACTGAGCACGCTGCCGGTGAGAATCCGTATTACTAAAATTAGTTATATCCTTATCAAAAAAGGCGCTTTAGGCGCCTTTTTTATTGAATATCTAACACTTTTTTAATTTGAAGCACTCTTTCTGTATACCGGCCATCAGGAAATAAACCTGAGCACTTCACCATCAGCTCTTGTTTATCTTGTCGAGATAAATTCTGAGTCAAATCTTTAAGTAACTTCGGCTGAAGCCACAACATGGCTACAGAAGCAGCTCCATGACACTCATCATCACCAAACGTGTAATTAGGCTTCGCTCCTCTCCATAATAAAAACTGAACTTTCCACTCAGGGTAGTTTTCACGTTCAGCGGCATTTCCCCAATCAACCTTTGTGTCAGAGGTTATTTCATATGTAAGTCTTAACAGAGCTTCATTTGGGTTAGTAATATATCGATAAGCTCCACTAAGAAAAAGCCATAACAGAAAAAAGTTTAAAAGATGAGCATAGTAATAATACTTTGATCTTTTCCCCCATTTTCTTAGTGACACTTTTGCATCTTTTACTTCTTCACTAGTAGCGGGCTGTTGCTCTAAAACCTTATAAAGTTGATACGAGTCATTTTCAGAAATAGAGGCCTTTTTAATAAGCTCCTGTGCATACCGGTGCAGAACTTCCCCTCTAAATTCAGAGGTTTCACCAGAAACTAATGCGTTATCTCTAGCAAATCCCCATAAGGACGATGCTACCCCTTGATGCTGGTAATCCTCTGATACTAAAACATTAGTTAAGAATTTATTACTCCAAACACAGCAACCAATAATAAAACCCATATAGGTAGCAACAAATACTTTTGTATCCTCTGCTTCAAACCACTTAGTGATACTCTCTTTAGAAAACTCCTCTAAAAGTATTTTCTGTTCATAATAGTCGGTGTGAATATTTTTTATAGAGTCTGAGGCAAACTCATGGAGTTCTTGAGCATCTTCTTTCGTTGCCTGTCTTAGTTTTGCAGCAAGCATCCTTGCCCCTTTTTTTATTGTATTAAATGTTTATGTAAAAGCTTTAAAATATCGAGCGCATCATCATCCCCAACCAAAAAGGATAAATGGTTATCGCTGGATGTATGACTGAGTAATAACCATTGCTCGGGCAGTTTGGCATCAATTTGCATCATGTGCCACAAAGCCTGGCTTGATTGGCAGCCAACCAAGGTAATGATCGCGCTGTGTGAGACAAAAACGCTTCGACAAATTTCCGCTAATTTTACTGATAACTCATTTAAAATATCATCGCTGTGAATGCTATTACTGGTTTCAACCGCTATCACCAGAGACTCTTTGGTCGAAGCTAATAACTCGCATCCCAGGGCAAACTCATGCACGATAGCAAAGACTTTCTGCAAAGTTTCAGGCTGCTGCCCGCGACGCCCCAACAGTAAGGTCATTACCGGCACCTGTTGCTTCACCGCGATCGCTTTAACCCATTTCGAGTCAGCATCGTCATGGTTAATTAACGTGCCAGACTCCTGTGGCTTATGGGTACTTTTGATTTCGATAGGAATATTATAAGGCATGACAGTGCTTAGGCAGCGCGGGTGTAACACTTTCGCTCCGGCTTCCGCCATTTCAAATGCTTGATCGTAACTGATTTGCTGGATCTTTTTGGCTTCAGCCAGCTTATTCGGATCGGTGGTAAACATTCCTGCTACATCGGTCCAGATTTCGAGCTTATCCGCCTCTAATAAAGCAGCTAAATAAGACGCCGAGGTGTCTGAGCCTTCTCGTCCCAGTAAAATTGTTTCGCCGTCTTTGTTACTGGCAATAAAGCCCTGAGTCAGTATCACATCGTATTCGGCAGCCCAGCTTTTCGCCAGCTGCTCGTCAGGACGTGGATGACAGACTGCATTCAGATACTGGTCATTTACATTGCTGCTCGCTTCATCTTCTGCCACAAACAGCAGACGCGCATCAATCCATTCTGAACGCTGTCCACCGTCGAAGTGCTTACTTAAAAATGCAGCGCCTAACGTTGAAGACAGTAACTCACCATGAGCGACTATCTCTGCTCGCAAGCGAGAAGTCAGCACACCGTTCTGCTGAATGTCACCGACACAATCTTGTAACGATTCAAACCAGGGCGCTAATAATTCCGAATTAACGCCGAGCTGCTGTGCCATACCATCGTGATAAGCGACAAGTTCATCCAGTATCGTTTGATGCTTCCCATCAACTGCTTGCTGGGCTAATAACTCCAGCTGGTTGGTAACATTCTTAAAGGCGGAGTGGACTAAAGCAACTTTAAAATTTTGCTGCAGATAACCGTCGACGATATTACAGATATTGTTCCAGTCATTGAGGCTGGAGACACTGGAGCCTCCAAATTTCAACACCACCCAGGCCGGGCGTTCATTATTATTCGACATGCTGATTACTTATTTCAACTAGGATGATTTTAATACAAAGTGATTACCACAGTAGGGACAGTGGCCCTCACCATTTTTTATCGGGATGAAAACTCTGGGATGCTGACTCCATAAGGTTACTCCGGGCATGGGACAGCTTAACGGCAAATCCTCTGCGGTCACCTTAATTACTGGCTGAGATGAGTGGTTATCGTCTACTTGAGTGCCAGCTTGCTGTTTAGCCGTTTCGTCAGTCACTATCAGCTCCCTGTTATGATCTTGGTTTCATTGTACATTGACCGATGAAAAAGTCGAATTCCACACATCCAAAACCAGCCCCTTTTCACGCTCAAGCTCAGATACTGCCATTAAAGAGGGCTGACTTTGCAGAGCGTTATGGTTGCTAATCTCACGCAAGACACGGTAGCAGCCAATCAGTTGATCACGAATTTCAGAAGAAACAATGTCATGCTTTGCCAATAATTGTAACCAGTCGACATTGTTAAACGGCAGGCGCTGACCGGTAACATGGTGCTCTATCAATTGTTTCGAATGCTTTAGTGCCCAAAATTGCACTAAAAACTCGATGTCGACCAAGCCGCCTTCCCCTTGCTTAATGTCCCACAGTTTGCTGTCAGTCTTGTCCAGGTTCTGCCGCATTTTATTGCGCATATTGACCACATCGGCCGCCAGATCGTCATGCTCCGTTTGCGGCGATTCAGGTTTGGCGAGAATATCGCCACGTAAGTTCATGTATTCCTGCCAAAGCGACTCATCCCCTGCAACTGGTCTGGCTCGAACCAGCGCCTGATGCTCCCAGGTCCAGGCTTCGTTGTGCTGATATTTTTTAAACGCATCAATATGACTGACCAGCATTCCTGAGCGACCCGATGGCCGTAACCGCGTATCGACTTCATACATGATACCCTGCTGCGTGCGAGTTCCTAGGTAGTGCACCAGACGCTGCGCCAGACGGGTATAGAACTGATGCAACTCCAGTGCTTTTTCACCGGAGTGGTCCCTGCCGGAGGTTTGTGATTGCGGCTCCCCCTGATACAAAAAAACTAAATCCAGATCAGAACCGTAGCCTAGCTCATCACCCCCCAGTTTGCCGTAACCCAGCACCAGAAAGCCCGATGCTATCCCCTCTTCACAGTCCGGCGGTACACCGTATTTTGCCACGGTTTCACGCCAGGCGAACTGCAATAGGTACTCAACAATGACCTCGGCTAAATCGGTCAGCTGTTGTGACACTGCACTGATATCAAAACGCCCCGTTAAATCTCCGGCAGCAATTTTAAACTGACTGGATTGTTTAAAGCCGCCAAGTGCTACTAACTGATCTTCAATTTGATCCAATTCAATTCGAATAAGTGCCTGTCTTAACTGGTTCGCCAGATCATCTTTACTCAGTTGTTTCCCCAAGTTGCTTGGGAACAGAAGCTCATCCAACAGAGACGGGTAAATCGACATCTGCTGTGCCAGCCATCGCGAGCGGGAAACCAGTTGTACCAAGTACTCCAGCACTGGCAAATTTTCTGCCAGCATCTCAAAATAAGCCGTACGCCGCCCGATACCTCGCAATAACTCAATACAGCGTTGTAACGTCATCTCAGCATCGGGCTGGGCCGCTGTTTCTATCAATAAATGGGGTAATAACTGATCGAGTCGGGTTAAACCGCGGCTGCCAATTTTCCGTTCAGAAAACTCGGAGCGAAAGGTTTTAAGTGCTTCAACCATATCTTCGGATATTGCAAACTGCTGCTGAAGCTGCTCCTTATCCTTATCGGGTAAGCTAGAGACAATCCAGCCACTCAACTTTTCATGTTCAGCATCAGCGCTTTCTTCATGTGGATCATGAAATAAGCCTTTAAAAAATTTTGCTACCCTGCTTTGATGCTGTGTTAACTCTTCCAGTAAATCATGCCACCTCGAAAAGCCCATCATCATTGTGACCTGATACCGTATTTGTTCATCCGCAGGCAGATCCTGGGTTTGCTTTTCGCTGTGGATTTGCAGTACGTTCTCCAGCACTCTTAAGAATTCATAAGCCTTTTGCAAATACCGGCCATCTTCCGCTGGAAGTAGCCCCTTAACCTGCAATACGTCCAGACTATGCCACCAATTTTTTGTCTGTAGAACCGGGTAACGCCCGCCGCTGATGAGTTGCAGCGATTGAACAATAAACTCGAGCTCACGAATTCCGCCTTCACCCAGTTTAATATTCCCTTCTGCGTCTTTACGTAACAGTTCACTGGCGATTTTTTGCTTCAACTGGCGGATTGATTCCAACACACTGAAGTCGATATAACGTCGATAGCTGAAGGGACGAATAATGTTTTCAAGCTCTGTACGGTTCTCAGCAGAGCCATTAAGGACACGCGCTTTAATCATGGCGAACCGTTCCCACTCACGCCCCTGTTCAACATAATAATCCTGCAAGGCGTTAAAGTTAGCCACCAGAGCACCGCTTTGACCATAAGGACGCAAGCGCATATCCACGCGATATACAAAGCCATCATAAGTTATATCCGACAGTAAGCTGATGATTTTTTGTCCTAACCGAGAGAAAAACTTTTGGTTCTCAAGTGGCTTACTCTCCCGATCAGTCTCCCCGCTTTCAGGGAAAGTGAAAATTAAATCAATATCCGAGGAAAAGTTCAGCTCCCGACCACCCAGCTTACCCATCGCCAAGATCAGCAGTTCCTGCGCCTTGCCATCTTCACCGCAGGGTATACCATACTGCTGCTGTAACTGG
Organism: Kangiella shandongensis; assembly: GCF_020005365.1. Lineage (GTDB taxonomy): Bacteria > Pseudomonadota > Gammaproteobacteria > Enterobacterales > Kangiellaceae > Kangiella > Kangiella shandongensis. Next base: position 284,430 of record NZ_JACNML010000001.1, read on the forward strand.
CATGACGCCCAGTCATAAGCTGCCTGGATCAAGATATCGGCCAGAGTGGATTGATAAAAAGTGATCGATTTAATGTTCTCTCGACGCAGCAGGTCCTGTACGGCAATAATCACCGACCAGTAATGCCGCTCCAATCGCAGCCGCTGCTTCATATCAAACTCTGTCATGGTCGGCTCAAACTTATCAGGTAACTGACTCAACCCCTGCTCGATAGAGACCTCATTCACAGCATTAAGCAACCATTGTGGACGCTTAAGAGCCCAGTTATATATATAATCGCTCGCTACTAACAACCAGAGCACCTGTTGTTCGTCGTAACTTTCTTCACTTGAAACCACCTGACTCCATTCAGCCCAACGCTTATCTGCCAGCGAGTCTAAATCAGATGGTATTGTGACCTTATCTTTCATGGCACCTACAATGGCTCAATGTTTTGCGAGACGGTATTATGACAATACGTCGATAGCGTTCATAGATCAATATTTCTCATACAGCGTAACTTGTTGAAAATCAGATAATTACTGTTGTTTACAAACAAAAACTAGTTTAAATTACTGTGCACTGCTAGGATTGGACAGAGAAATTTTAAGGAGTCAGTTGTTATGGGTACAATCATCACTTTAGTGGTCATCGCAGCTTTAGCGCTGTTTTTTATTGGCATCTACAATAAATTAGTCACACTTCGCAATCGTTTTAAAAATGCATTCGCGCAAATCGACGTTCAGCTAAACCGTCGTTATGACCTGATTCCTAATCTGGTTGAAACTGCCAAGGGTTACATGAAACATGAGAAAGAAACCCTTGAAGCCGTGATCAACGCCCGAAACAGTGCGGTCTCAGCAAATCAAACAGCAGCGGCCCATCCAGATGATCCAGACGCCATCAAACATCTCAATCAGGCTGAAGGTCAGTTAACCGGAGCCCTGGGACGTTTATTCGCTTTATCTGAATCTTACCCTGATCTTAAAGCAAACCAAACCATGGAACAGCTAATGGAAGAGCTGAGTACCACAGAAAATAAAATTGCCTTTGCTCGTCAGGCTTATAACGATGCGGTTATGGCTTACAATACCTATCGCGAACAGGTGCCGAATAACTTTATTGCCAACCCATTTGGCTTTAAAGAAGCTGAGTTATTTGAAGTGGAAGATGAGCAGGTACGCGAAGCGGTGAAGGTCTCTTTCGAATAGACACTGTACAACCTTTTCTGAGATATGGATTTTTTTGAGCATCAAGAAGCAGCTCGGCGTAAAACCAAGCTGCTCGTTTTTTATTTCCTGTGTGCCGTTGTTTTAATCGTCGTGGCGTTAAATCTGGCGCTATGGGCTCTCTTTAACCTGAGTGGCTTTACCGCCAATGCAGAAAATCGCGGCATCCCTCTTTCCCAATGGTTCAGTGAAAGCTGGTTCTACTATATCACCTTCGGTTCGATTGGCCTGATCATTCTCGGCAGCCTTTATCGCTGGATATCATTAAGTGCAGGCGGAACCGCTGTCGCAAACATGGTTAATGGACGTGAAATCCTGCCTGACACCAACGATATACAGGAGCGACGCTTACTGAACGTGGTGGAAGAAATGTCCATTGCGTCAGGGACGACCGTACCCACCGTTTACGTCATGGATCAGGAGGACGGTATCAATGCCTTTGTTGCCGGGATTGAAAGTGCCGATACTGTGATGGTAGTGACTCGCGGTGCTTTAGAACACCTCTCGAGACAGGAGTTGCAAGGCGTTGTCGCACACGAGTTCAGCCATATATTTAACGCCGACATGCGGATTAATGTCCGACTGATCAGCATCCTGGCTGGCATATTAATTCTAGGTCAAGCTGGTTACTTTATTATGCGAGCCTTCCGTTACAGTGGCCACACTCGAAGCAGCAAAGAAAACGGCGGTGTCGTTATCGCCATTGTCCTGATTGGCGTCTCTATTTACGCCATCGGTTCCATTGGTCTCTTCTTTGGCCGCCTGATCAAAGCCGCCATTTCTCGTCAGCGCGAGTATTTAGCAGACGCCTCGGCAGTCCAATACTCCAGAGACAAAGAAGGTCTGGCTGGGGCTTTCATAAAAATCAAGCATCAGGGTTCTTTGCTGAACAACTCACATGCCGAAGAAACCAGTCATATGTGTATCTCTGAGCCAATCCAATTGCGGTTCAGCAGTCTAGCGACACACCCGCCGATCGAGAATCGGCTCAAAGCGATCATGCCCGCCTGGGAGCACTTGGAAACCCAGTTCCTACAGGAACAACAACGTCAGCAGGAACAGGCAACTGACGACATGGAACAGCATGCTGCAAAAAAAGCCGCCGGTGAGTTCGATATCGGTGGGCTAGCTGATACAGTCGGCAACCCCACCACCATGCATATGCATGCCGCGGGAGCACTATTACTCGCACTACCTGAGGTCATCAAAACCGCCGCCCATGGGCACCACTCCAGCAGTCACGCTATGCATCTGGTATTTGCTTTGTTACTCAGCGACCATGGCCAAGTCGAGGAAGAATTACTCCAATTAATTGAACAAATTTATGGCAAACAAAGCAGCGACAGAGTTCTTGAGCTTGCGAGCCATATTTCGAAAGAGCAACGGCAATTACGCCTGGCCATTCTCGATTTGGCAATGCCCAGCCTGCGCCGCCTATCGAAAGCCGAGCGCCAGCAATTCTTTGGACTACTGAGAAAGCTCATTCACCAGGACAGCCACGTCAGTCCTTTCGAGTATGTATTGTACTGCTTAATTCATAAAAACTTAATTGGCAGAGACCAGCAGAGCCAAAAGTCCATTACGCGATTTAAGAACGTCGAAAGTGAGCTGCAAATACTGCTATCGACGATAATCCATGCCAGCGGTCAAAAGGCAGAAGTTAAAGAAAAGGTTTTCCGCCAGATATTCGATGGCCTTAGCGCAAACCAGCTGGGCTTACTGGATGAAGAGTTTGAGGCAGAAAAGTTTCACCAGGCATTGAACAAACTGCGCCGCTTATCGCCCATGCTGAAAAAGCCATTGCTGAACGGACTGGAAGAAGCTATCAAGCAGGACGGTGTAGTCCGGTATCAGGAAGTTGAACTGTTACGGGCCATCGCAGAATGCCTGGACTGCCCTATCCCGCCCGTTATCGAAGAGAGTCAGAAAAAAGCGATAAAGTTAGCGCAAAAACCTGATTAAGCGCAATAATCTGCTTTGTTCTTTCCCTGTTTCTGCTTCCAGTCTTCGATGGCTTTATTCAGCGTGTCATCATCGGGGAACTCCGACTGGCGCAGGCTGAACTTTTCCAGAATGTGCTGAGTCGGTTTAAAGTCCTCGGGGAAGTCAAACTGACCAGCGGCATAGGCCTCGATCATTTGCTTGATACAGACGTTTTGCAGGTGTCTTTGTGCGGGATAAGAGCCGATGCGGAAAGTTTTTTCCTCACCGTGACGGTTTTTAAGCTCTAATTCGTAAGGGCCATCGATAATCTGTTGCAAGGCGCTGTAGGGGTTGGCGCGAGCTGGCGTTCGTGCAAAAAGCAAATGCAGATTCGCGGCATACAACTGCCCCCGACGCCAAGTATAGAGCATATTATTGGCTCTATCGACGCGGAACGGAACGGGTTTCACCTTGAGTAGATATATTAAGATAGTAATCAACAATACTATTTCAAACATAAAATGTTCAAAGAGAACATCAAATTTATTCCACAAACCTCCGTGCGTATTCAGCCAGCCCTTGCGAAACTCTTCATAGCTTTCCAAAGGCTGATAGAACACGGAGTCTTTGTCAGTTTCTTCATGGGCGGCTTTATAACTTTTGTATCTCTTTTGGATATGCTCTTCACCATAGGTAATATACTCCAGTGCGAATTTTTTTTTCTCCAGAAAATAACCATGCATTATAATGCTATATACTATCCCAGCCAAAAACATTAAGGTAATTGCGCGACAAACCCAAGCCAGCTGTCCGTGGGATAAGTCTTTTAACTCAAAACTACCATCATTATTCACCTGTTTGACCGAGTTAGAAATGGTATAAGGATACTCTATGCTTTCTGAGTGCTTATCGTAATCAATATTCTGTTTCATTCGTTAATTAGCCTTTTCTTTTCATACGCTTTTAGGTAGTCGATACCACCAGCGATTTGGTAATATCTCCTTACAGTGCGGGTGTTTGTCATCATAAATTTGAACCTCACCTGAGGTAAAATGCCCCTTTGAGTCCGTATATTCATAATGTAAATAAATATACTGAACGTAGCCCGGCTGCTCGGGCGCATGAGCACGAAGGTGCTGGTTCAAATCAATCAGCACTTTATTTTCCGCAAGTTGCGTGCGCACTTCAAAACCATGCAGATAAGTTACCGTTTTATCCACCTTACCGCTAAAGTATTCCAGCTCGGGAATTTTATGTGTCTGATACTTAACAAACACTTTGGTTCTCAGGGTAAAATCCCCTTGAGACAACCGCGGTAGAAACAGCTCTGTCTTACCACTTTTCTGTCCCAGAGCTTTGACCTTTACCTGATAGACCAGACGCTCAAAATGCTGGATTTCTTCACGATAATACTGTGTGATAGGGCTTCCTTCCAGAATGATCTCTCTAGCTTTTTTCATCTGTTCCTCGATCTTTTTAAGTCGCTCAGCTCCCCAGTACTCCTCTGAGCTTCCCCAAAAACCATGCTCAGCCCAGGCGGTTATCTTATCGCGGGTAAATAAGTACTCGGCGGCCATTGCAATACCTAAAACAATACCAGCGGCTAAACCGACGGGGTTGGAGGCTCCATAACCTAAGAATATGGCTCCCGATACAACTTCCACTCCAAGTAAATACGCTTTCGTTTTCTGTTTATTGCCATAAGCTTCAATAGCTCCAAAAAACGCTAACACCACCCCCGCCCAACCGGCGATCTTACCCGCAGTTTTAATTTTTGAGGTGACTTTTTGGGCAACGCCTGTTTTTCCTGTGGAGATGGCTTTTACCGACTGACGGTTAAACAGCTTGCCTTTAATATTGTTAAAGAAATTGCTGGCGCCGCCCTGGCGCAGGGTATTAGTGCTCAGGTCGTCAACATAGTTTAATTTAAACTGGGTAAATTTTTCTAAATCCGAAACGATGGCGACGAAGCCCAGTCCTAAATTTAGTCGGGTATCGTTGGACACCCGGCCAAACCAGGTATTGGCATAACCGACTTCGCCCTTCTGGTTAGCGAGATCAAAAAAAGTCCAGGCATTGATAAAAAGACTCAATCCAACACCATATCCTCGCTGTGGTCTTTGTGAGTCAGCCACATTTTTGAAGTGCGCTCCCGGACGAACCTGACCATCCACCATAAAGTGCTGAACTTCAACCGTATCTTTTTCGGGAATGCCAGGAGTCACTTCGACATCACCGGCATACACCCTGGTTTTAGCGAACTGTTTATAGTCTGTAATGACCTTACCTCCTGAGGTTAAAGGCGGCAGCTCGCCGGTTTTGATCAATTCGCTTAAGTCGCTGGCGGACATCGGCTGTCGTCCCAGGCTCTGGATCGGGTGAAGCTTGTTTATGGCCTCGCTAACACCCAACGATTTAATTTTAGCGGTGCCCAGGATTCCCAGCTCTTTCGAAGTGACTTCAAGTACTACATCAAAAGCATTTAAAGCCTCCAGATGACTATCCAACAAACCTTCGGAAACACTGGCCCATGTCTGCATCAAATTACGGAACAGTGTCCCGAGAGCATAACCATTATCAGGATTCAGCAATGCCACAAGAGCCAGCGACCCTTCGTCAGTATCATTAATATTCATAAAGCACCGCACGAACAGGCGGGAGGCCAAAACCAGTCGTCTAAGTGCCGACTTCTTGTCGACCTGAGTAACGCCATCAAGCATTAGCCTTAACTGAGTAAGGGCTTCATAGGGAGCATCGATCTGTAACAGCGCCGTATGATTCTTAACCAGTCGTCTTACCGTCGTCGATAACTCGTCATTTTCCTGAATCAGTTGACGCCTAATTTCATCAAACTGAGTTGGCATGTCAAAGAACGGTGTCTTATCCTGAAGTTTATTCCGAGTCGAAAATATCGCAGAGTTAACAGACTCTATACACTCGCCCGTGGTTAAGGGATACAAATAATCTGCACTATGTTTCATTAATGTAGCATTCACATTAATTGCCTGACGCTCAAGCTCTAATAACTCTCCTACTGGATCGGGAACAACAACAACACGCCCGTAAAATTGTTGGGACTCGTTTAAGCCCAGTTTATTTTTATTCGTGGGACTAAAGCCCGTATGAGCAATGTCATAATCAACTGCTTTATTGGCAGCATCGTGCTTAAACTCTTCTACATAGTTTTCAATAAGGCTGATAGCACAGCTGGCTGTGGTTAGCTCGGGCTCAAGCTCCACTGGCATCATCAATTCGGCACGAAAGGCTGCATCGCTCTCACAGTTTCTAAACCAGTCGGCCGGCCATGGCTCTTCTGAGTAAGCTACCTCAATTCGCTTGATATCTTCCGGTATTTTTATGGTGTCAAAAGTTGAGCCACTGACAAGCTCCCACTTTTCAGCAGGATCACTTCCTGGCCAGATTAGACGCGTAAAGGTTTGCTCTCTAAAACAACCATTAAAGTCATGTACCGAAAACTTAAGAAAACTGGCATTATCATCAGCAACATTGGTTTCATACCAAAAAACCATCCAGTTTCCGGTCGCTGGATCGGTTCGGTGCTTTTCTGGGTAAATACCGCTTTCGATGTAAAGGTAAACATAACCCTGTCGCAATTTACGCACTTCGAAATCAAAGGAATCAAGCTCTCTTCGCCTTCCTATGTCCGGGTTATCGTTAAAGGAAAATTGCTGTAAATGCAACGGCGAGAACCCAAAGCGGGCAGGATAGATATCTCGTAATTTTTTTCCTCACAAGGAAAGACAGGGTCATCCGCACCCTGTACTGATGACAGTTCATCCATGTTCATCTTTTTTGTATCCTATAATTTCAAATATATCTCAACTTAACGGCAGGATTATAGCGTCAGGAATGTGAGTATTAAAGTCTTACTTAGAATTTATCGTGACCAACATCATACCGAAACAATTGATATGAAAGTAGAGATGCTACTTCAGATCTTGTTACGGTGCTTAGTTCCAATACGGATTCCGTGCCAGCGCTTCTTCGCGCATACCTTTAAGCACAACCAGCGTTTCCATTTCGGTTTCTTCCAATAACGGGTCTTCGACGCCTTCGGCTTCGAGCGATTTCTCCAGATAAATCAGCTGTTGTAATAATTGAATATTGGCAACGATATCGGCCCAGCCACGGCGATATTCGCGTCTCGCTCGATCGTCGAATAAGCTGCCGAAAAACAAACCGATATCCAGCGTTCGGGACATTTTAGGCAAGTAATTGATGTAATCCTGTTTGCCGAGCGTCATCTTATCTGCCAGATGCCGCTTTAAATCTCTAAGCAAATGTTGTAACTGTTTGATTGCATAGGGGAAAACTTCTTTCTTTTGTATTTTTTCCCGATCACCTTCCCGCAAAGCGTCGCGCCATTCTTTCATATAGAGCCAACGCGAAAAACGCAGTAATTTCAGATTATAGGAGGGCGTATTCAGAAACTCGACAAAGCGTTTATGTTCTTTATAGAATGAATGCTCCAGCCCTTCTTCCAACGGCACCAACTCGGCATAATGGAAGCCATACAACTTACTGCTTTTTAACCAGTTCAACTCTTCAGCGATGGTAAACAGTTTGGAAAACTTGTGTGTAATTTCACGCCAGTCGCGGCGTAAGTGTTGCAGGCTATGTCTTGGGATCACCGCAGCGAATACCGAGTACATAGTCTGCATAAACATCAAAGCTCGATTGAGTTGCAACACCGCTTCTATGCTCGGCTCCCGTTTTATACGCTTGATGTAATACTGCCAGTGCCCCAGCCCTTTGTGGGCGACACTTTCGAAAGCTCCTTCGGCTGAAGTTTTTGAGGTCAGATTCACCAAGTCCAGTCGGCGAGTATATTCCGGAGCCGAGCGACAGAGGCGATAACCTCGCTCGGCCTTGCTTTCGCTATCCAATACCAGCTCAAACTTGTCGATCAGTTCCTGCCCCAGTTCAAACAAAACGGTGGCATCATCCCCACCTTTTAATTCCAGCTCGACTTCACACAACTCCCGTGGAGCCTCGGTTTCTTTATCAATACAGCTGATTTGCCCCTGATCCAGAGCCGCTTCAATAACGGCACCATCAACATTAATGATGGCCACCTCACGATGAAAATTCGTGGTAAAAATAGGGGCGAAAGGACCATCTTCCTCTTCAGCCTCTTCCAGTAAGATCATAAGATAAGGCTCGGTCACTAAATCAAGTTGCAGTTCGTTAGTCGGTAACTCAGTTTCTGATTCATTGCGCTGATAGAGCCCACCAACCACGCGGCCAGCCGATTTGACCGATTGAATATACTGCTCGCCATCCTTGCGGATGCGAAGGCCAATATTAGTTTCTCTCAGGCGATGGTTCTTCGAGTCGTAATAGGTGTTGTGGAGGTATTTCGTCTCCCACTCTAACTCTGCAGAATTATCCTCAGAGGTCCCCATTTCCGCCAACCATTGCTTAACTTTTTGGATTTTATCGGTGCTTGCTGACAGCTTTAATTCTATTTCAATCGACATCGTTTATACGTGCTTAATAGCAAACTCATTGCCTCAGTTTACAGTGCGAATTCTATCTTGCCAAACCTTTATCTAGCCATGGCCTACCGAGTTAACTATAATATGGCGTTAAAATTCATTCTTTTTTAACCTTCCTGGGGTAGATATGGCCAATTCAATACTCGATATGTTTGCGTCATCACCAATTCGTCCAATGCAGGACCATATGGGCAAAGTGCACGAGTGTGCCAAGCAGCTTATACCGTTCTTCAAAGCGACGATCGCCAAAGACTGGCAAGAAGCTGAAAAAATAAAAGATTATATTCGCCAACTTGAAAATGATGCTGACGACTTAAAGCATGACCTTCGCATGCACTTACCGAAAGGCTTATTCCTGCCAGTAGCAAGAACCGACCTTCTTTCGCTACTCAGCAAACAGGACAAAATCGCTAACATAGCTCGAGATATTGCTGGCGTTGTTTTTGCGCGAAAAATGGAGTTCCCAGAAAATGTCCATACGGATCTTCTGGAGTTGGTTCAACGCTCTTTAGATGCCTCGAAACAAGCATTTAAAGCGATTAATGAGCTGGATGAGCTACTGGCAACCGGGTTTAGAGGTCGTGAAGCAACCCTGGTCGAAGAGTTAATCGAGCAGCTGGACCTGATTGAAAACGATACTGATGATTTACAACGAGCCTTATTATTCAAGATCTTTGAACAGGAAGAAGAGTTGCCGCCTGTTGCGGTCATGTTCATGTATAAGGTAATAAAACAAATTGGCGACCTGGCTGATAGCGCTCAAAGCGTTGGCTCTCGCCTTGAAATGACGATTGCGCGTTAATTGATAAACCGAGTTCATTTAGGGGGAACTTTTGGATTTTTTATTACAGAATGCTGACACCATCATCTGGATCGCTGTCGCTTTTGGCTTTCTAATGGCATTTGGTGTCGGTGCGAACGACGTTGCTAATGCCATGGGCACTTCAGTCGGTGCAAAAGCACTGACTTTAAAGCAAGCCATTATTGTTGCAGCTATTTTTGAGTTCGCAGGTGCATATTTAGCCGGTGGCGAAGTCACCAAAACCATCCGCAAAGGCATGATCGATGCCAATTACTTTACCGGCCAGCCCGAACTGCTGGTGTACGGTATGATGGCGGCGTTACTGGCCGCAGGTATCTGGCTGCTGGTCGCTTCACGCCTAGGCTGGCCCGTATCCACCACCCACTCTATCGTTGGTGCTATCGTTGGTTTCGCCGCGGTTGGAGTGACAACACAGGCGGTTAACTGGGGCAAAGTCGGTTCTATCGTCGGCAGCTGGGTTATCACGCCGGTATTGGCTGGTGTCATCGCGTTCTTAATTGTACTCAGCGTACAAAAGCTAATCCTCAACACCAGTGATCCTTTCGAAAAAGCTAAGCGTTACGTGCCCGTTTACATGTTCCTCGCGGGGTTTGTTATTGCGCTGGTAACCATTCTTAAAGGACTTAAACATATCTTCAAGGATAAAAGCATCGAGCTGAGTTTGGGTGAAGTCTACCTGATCGCCATAGGTGTCGGTGCGATTATCGCCATTATTGGCGCTATTTTTATTAGCCGCATCAAGGTCGATAAGAAAGAAAATAGAGAATACCAGTTTGCCAGTGTAGAGAAAGTGTTTGCCGTTCTGATGGTGGTTACGGCCTGTGGTATGGCTTTCGCCCATGGTTCAAACGACGTGGCGAATGCGATCGGCCCATTAGCAGCAGTAGTCAGCGTCATTCAGAACAGTGGTGAAATCGGCGCTAAAGCGTCTGTAGATCCACGTATCCTACTGGTCGGTGCTATCGGTATCGTGATCGGCTTAATCGTGCTGGGCAGCCGTGTAATGGCCACTGTCGGTCAAAAAATCACGCACTTAACGCCAAGCCGTGGCTTTGCGGCAGAGTTAGCTGCGGCCTCTACGGTGATAATTGCCAGTGGTGCTGGCTTACCGATTTCTACCACTCAAACACTGGTTGGTGCGGTGTTAGGCGTGGGAATGGCCCGTGGTATCGCCGCATTGAACTTGAGTGTCGTCCGAAACATCTTTGTATCCTGGGTAGTTACATTACCTGCAGGGGCAATTCTTTCGGTTATTTTCTTCTATATTTTCAAGGCTATTTTCCAATAATATATCAATTGGTTCTAAAGCCTGTAAGAAAAGGTGGTCGCATCAGTCGATCACCTTTTTCCCACCCTCCCCAGCAACCTGAAAATTCACGACTTCAGCATTTTTAGCACCGCCTTCTGAGAACATCGGTACACATTCGAATTGTGTCGCGACACCACTTTGCAAAATAAATAACATTGCTTCAGCCCCAAGCCTTGTACTGAAAGTATTGCAAAAGTTCTGAAACGCGAATATTCAGGTTGCCTGGGTATAAAAACCTACATATACTTGCCCTCTTAAACCGTTTCAATTTAACAGGATTTTACATGTTCCGTATCCTGACTGTATGGGCTATCGTATTCACTTCTGGACTGTTAAGCAGCACGGTATTTGCTGCCGCTGAAACGTCCCCTCAAACCACCGCTTCTGACGCTCAATATTACGTTTCAGATGACATAGGTGTGGTTCTACGAAGTGGCCCAACAAACCGCTACCGAGTCATCGGAAAAATTACAGCGGGCACCCCCATTAAGATTCTTCAAAGCGATACCGCTAACGACAGCACTAAAGTGCAGGTTGCCGACGGTGACTCGGGCTGGATTCGATCCGACTACATTACCGATGAGCCAACCGTTCAGGCCAAGCATCAAGAGGTTTTAGCTGAAAATCAGAAGTTAAAACAACAGCTTGATGAGCTGACACAAGATATCGCCGATAAAGACAACGTTATTCAGCTTAATAATAAGCTACAACAGCAGGTCTCCGAGTTGGAAAATGAAAGAGACATGTTGCGACAGCAGACTGCGCTACAGAAAGATCGTTTTCATAAAGATGTTTTCTATGCAGGCGCAGTAGTGTTATTGTTTGGTATGTTTTTAAGTTGGATTCTTTCGAGATTTAGTCAAAAGAAACGTCATCGCTCTGGCTGGCGTTAAGGTTTATAGGTTTATGTTTTAGGTATTAAAGAGAATGTTAAGAGCTAGTCATATATTTTCAGATAATTATAAAGACCTGCCCCTGGAAGAGTGGCAGACGTTGATCACCCAAAATTATGCAGTTGACGAGTCAGATTATCTGAATGAACTGCTGGCGCTAGCCACACCCGATAAGGACACTATAGAAAAAATTACACGCCAAGCCAGCGAGCTAGTTGAATCCATTCGACAGGATGAACGCTCCAAAGACGGCGTAGAGGCATTTCTACAGCAATACAGTCTGAGCACCAGAGAGGGCATTATTCTGATGTGTCTGGCTGAAGCATTATTGCGTATCCCTGACTCCCGAGTTGCCAACGACCTGATCCGCGATAAGCTGACGGCAGCAGACTGGGAAAAGCACACGGGGCAAAGTGACTCCTACTTTGTGAATGCTTCGACCTGGGGCCTGATGTTAACCGGAAAAATCATTGATGTTGACCAGGATGGTGACGGTAAACCCGATACCCTGCTACGCGGCTTAATCGCTAAGTTTGGGGAGCCGGTTATTCGCCAGGCAATGAACCAGGCCATGCGCATCATGGGACGTCAGTTCGTCTTAGGGCGGACCATTAAAGAGGCACTGAAGCGTGGTGCCAGAAGTGTCCAGAAAGGTTATACCCATTCCTTTGATATGCTCGGCGAGGCGGCCTATACCGCCAAAGATGCCCAACGTTATTACGAAGCTTACAGTAATGCCATCGCTGAAATTGGAGCAGTAAAAGTGCAGGATGGCAATGAAGCTCCGAGTATTTCGATTAAACTTTCCGCCCTTCATCCTCGTTATGAAGAGTGGCAGCGTGAGCGTATTCTTACCGAAATGGTGGAAACAGTTAGTAAGCTGGTCAAACAGGCGCAAGAGCTTGACGTCGCGGTCACCATTGACGCCGAAGAAGCGGACCGTCTGGAACTCTCGCTGGATGTATTCAAAGCCATTTACGCCTCACCCATTTGCGATGGCTGGGAAGGCTTTGGAATGGTCGTGCAGGCCTACTCGAAACGTGCTCTGCCGGTTCTGGGTTGGCTAAACGCTCTTTCTAAAAAGCATGGCCGTAGAATCCCCCTGCGCTTAGTAAAAGGTGCTTACTGGGATTCCGAGATTAAATGGTCTCAACAGGGTGGTTATTCAAACTATCCTGTCTTTACGCGCAAGTGTGGTACCGATGTCTCTTATCTGGCTTGTGTCAATTACCTACTCAACGCCGATGGTAAGTTTTATCCCCAGTTTGCCACGCACAATGCACAAACCGTCTTCAGTATCATGGACATGGCTGGTAGCAAACGTAACTTCGAGTTCCAGCGGCTACATGGTATGGGAGAAGCGTTATATGATCGGATCCTTAAGCAGTACCCGGATCTCCATTGTCGTATTTATGCCCCAGTCGGTAACCACAAAGATCTGCTGCCCTATTTAGTTCGGCGTCTATTGGAGAATGGTGCCAATACTTCCTTTGTACACCAGTTAGTCGATGAAAATACCCCTGTGATGGAACTTGCTGAGCATCCAGCAATCGTGCTCAAGAGTTTTGAAACCCTGCACAATGATCGAATTCCGCTGCCGCCACACATCTATGAGGATTTTGGCGAAATGCGTCTAAATTCGCGTGGTACTAATTTACATATTCAGAGTGAGACAGAGCCGTTTATGAACCAGGTCAAACATTACTTAGATAACCAGTGGCATGCCAAGCCAATTATTGATGGTCAAGAATATACCAGTGAAGAAGAACCAGTGATTTGTCCTTACGACCATAACCATACTGTCGGTACGGTCCATAAGGCCACTGAAGAGCAGGCTCTTAAGGCGCTGGATATAGCGCATCAGAACTTTATCGCCTGGGACGTCACCCCGGTCCAGCAGCGCTCAGCTTTGCTGGATAAAGTTGCTGAAGCACTCGAAGCGAATAAGCATGAACTAATCGCCCTGTGCAGTCGTGATGGCGGTAAGAGTTTGCAAGACGGTATTGATGAGGTTCGTGAAGCGATTGATTTCTGCCGTTATTACGCCTACAACGCACGTAATCAGTTTGGTCATGAAATCCACTTACCGGGCCCAACGGGTGAAAGCAACGACCTATATCTACAGGGGCGTGGCGTCTTTGCCTGTATCAGTCCATGGAACTTCCCACTGGCGATTTTTGTCGGTCAGGTAGCGGCGGCATTGGTTGCCGGGAATACCGTCATCGCCAAGCCAGCTGATCAAACGACTTTGGTCGCTTACCGTGCGGTCCAACTGATGCACGAAGCCGGTATCCCGACCAGCGTGTTGCAGTTTGTACCCATCCGTGGCTCGGTTCTTGGTAAAGTCATCTTATCGGACAACCGTATCGGCGGTGTTGCTTTTACCGGCTCAACCAGCACGGCTCACACCATCAACCGCACACTGGCTTCTCGTGATGCCATGCTGTCACCGTTAATTGCGGAAACCGGTGGTCAGAACGCGATGATCGTCGACAGTTCAGCGTTACCAGAACAGGTGGTAGAGGACGTCATTCACTCGGCTTTCACCAGTGCGGGTCAACGCTGCTCGGCTCTTCGAGTCCTTTATTTACAGGAAGAGATCGCAGACAAAATTATCGAAGTCTTATCGGGTGCAATGCAGGAGCTTCGTTTGGGCAACCCTACAGACCTATCGACTGACGTTGGTCCGGTAATCGATATGGCGGCGCGCGAAGAGCTACAGGGGCATATCGATGAACTTAAGGCGGCAGGTAAGTTAATCGCTGAAACGCCAATGCCGGAAGGCCTGGAAGGTCATGGCAGCTTCCTCTCCCCGGTGACGTTCGAAATCAATCATATTAACGATCTGGAACAGGAATGGTTCGGCCCTATCGTCCACATCGTACGCTACAAAGCGAAAGATTTGGACAAGGTTATCGAGCAAATTAATGATTACGGCTTTGGTCTAACGCTCGGCGTCCACTCGCGTAACGAAACCACAGCACACTACATCGATAAACGCGCGCGTGTGGGTAACGTGTACATCAACCGCAACATGATTGGTGCCACCGTTGGGGTGCAGCCATTCGGTGGTCAGGGTCTGTCGGGTACAGGTCCAAAAGCCGGTGGTCCTTTCTACCTGTATCGCTTTGCGACCGAGCATACGCGTACCAACAACACGGCCGCCATCGGTGGTAATGCTTCACTGCTATCGCTTGGTGACGAAGATGTATCACCGGAGTTCCTGCAGCGGGAGCAAGACTCTTAAATAGAGACTTTTTACAAGTCCAGTGGTAAGATAAGCAATAAAAGGCACAGCTCGTCTGTGCCTTTTCTGTATCAGTAACATAAACATGACCATGGCAAAAATTTCCGAAGACTTTATTCAACATATGTCGCAGCAGCTGCGCAATAGTGAACAGCTGGAGTCCCTGTTGTCCGCCTGCCGGCGGCCCTTACGGAAAAGTGTTCGAGCCAACCGGTTAAAAACTACGTCTCAAGAGCTTAAGCAGCTGCTTGAGAATAAAGGTTACCAGTTACAACCAATCCCCTGGTGTGAAGAAGGCTTCTGGCTGGACTCCGCCCCGACTAACGACCTTGGAAACTGGGTACCACACTTGCAGGGGCAATTTTACATCCAGGAAGCTAGCTCCATGCTGCCAGCTCTCGCCCTGCTGCACGAATTGCAAATCAATGAAAGAGTATCAATGCTGGATATGGCGGCAGCGCCAGGTTCGAAAACAACTCAGTTAGCAGCAGCGCTAAGCAACCAAGGCTTAATCGTAGCTAATGAGTTATCCTCTTCTCGCCTCAAAGGGTTGCACTACAATGTGCAGCGCTGCGGAGTCAGCAACACCTGTCTGTCCCACCTTGATGGCCGTTTGTTTGGCGACACCACGCCTGAATTTTTTGACGCCATTCTGCTTGATGCACCCTGCGGCGGCGAAGGCACTGTGCGTAAAGACGAACAGGCTCTGGCCGACTGGAATATTGATAGTGTTCGCTCCATGGCAGCACTACAAAAAGAGCTGATCGTCAGTGCCTATAAAGCGTTAAAACCCGGTGGCCGACTGGTCTACTCCACCTGCACCCTGTCCCGGGAAGAAAATCAGGAAGTCTGCCAATACTTATTGCAGCAGTTTCCGGACAGCATAACAGTGCACCCATTGGATAACCTGTTTGAGGGTGCTGAAGCTGCCACCACTGCCGAAGGCTACTTACATGTGTATCCACATATTTATGATAGCGAAGGCTTCTTTGTTGCCTGCTTTGATAAAAGTCAGAGTGCCGCAGCACAACCTCATCGTCCAGCAAGCCCCAAACGATTTAACTTCCAACCCATGACCAACAAACAACTGCAGGCATTTACCGCCTATTGCAAAATATTCGGCTGGGATATTAGCGATATACAGAATCGCTTATGGGTAAAAGAAAATAAGTCCAAATCGCTGGAAGTATGGCTGTTACCCGAACGCTGTGAAGCGTTAGCCCAGCACATCAAACTCAATCGTTACGGCATGAAACTGGCTGATATCATCAAGCAGGGTTTTAAGTTACACCATCAGGCTGCACAGTGCTTTGGCCAAGAGTTCAACCAACAAATCATTGAACTCTCAGCAGAGCAGGCTCAAGATTATCTGAAGGGTAAAGATATTCATCTGGAGGGCAGCTCCAAGCCTGAACATAAAGAATTTCTGATCAGCTACCAACGGCTGCCACTAGGCCTGGTTAAGCACCTCGGCAACCGCTTAAAAAACTGGCTGCCCAGAGATCTGGTGCGAGATAACAGTGTCGCTTAAGGTGAGTCAACGTTAACGTCTTCAAGACTCGGTAGTATAAATTCCTTACCTTTAAAACTCACCACCAGATCATTTTCCAGAATTTCTTTAACGTGAAAGTCTTTGCTGATCCTGTCGCCTTCGGCATAGGCTCGCCCATTAAGCATGACAAAGCGATCTTTAGGCTGAGTGGCGTAAATATGAGTGGTGTAGACCAGTGACGGTAGGTCAGCTTTGCTAATAGCGTCCGTTGAGTTCGCACGCTCTGTACCCTCATGAGCTGATATCTGTGAAGCTGTATTTGATGTTCTGGCAACCGGCTTTCTCTCAACCCTTTCGACTACAGGCGAAGCAACCTGAATTGGCTTGGACGCCACCATCGACTCCTGTTGTAGCTGGGTTTGATTGACTTCTGCCACAGCAGCGTCTGCTTGCTGCTCTTTTTTTGCCGTAGCTACTATCTTACTGGGCTGAGCAACTTGTTTAGGCTGTTGCTCTATATATTTTGCAAACTGTTGCGACGACGGATTAAACAGCATAAACAATAAAACACAAATGATTAAGACTAATACCATGACCACAATAGGCCAAAACCAGCGGATTGCTGACTTTTCTTCTTCAAACTCATAAATGGCATGCTCACTGGATAAATCCGGGATCTCATCCTGCTCTTTATTCGAATCCGTTTTGTCTTTTTTCAGGGCATCGAGAATATATGACATTAGCGTCCTCCAGGCTGACTATTGCCACTGTTTGAAGGAATGAGTTTAGGGATATTATCAACTACCTGATTGTTAATCATAATAACGGAGTGCTTACCTAAAATACCGTCAGCCACCAAACCATGATTCTGTTGGAATTTTAACAGCCAGGCTTCCACTTCTTTATTAAACCGATCAGCAGGCATGATATTAATATTATCAATGCTAAAAATAGCGTCAGTTAACCAGCGCACAACCGGACCAGAGTCCCCCATACTGGTTTGCTCAACAAAGCCATCCGGCATCTTCCAGAATAGTTGGTACTCACCCAGCCACAACGGGTTTAACTGAACCTGCTTCATGCGTACTTCATTATCACCAAATTGCAATACAAAATACTCACCTTCAATCGCCTTCAACGTTCCCCAGAAAACGCCTGATGTTTCGGTTCCGAACTTTAAATTTAATGGGCGGTTCAATTGCTTGATATAGGCCCAGTCAGCCATGCCAGAATCACAGCTTAAGTTATAGCCTGCGGCAAAGTCACAAGGGCGACTGGACTGGTAAGGGTAATAGGTGACGCCCCATAAAGCGAATAAATTACGCGCCGAGGTGATCCCGGTACGATCCCAGCTCTGCTCTCCCCACAGCTCCTGTGCAATGTCACCATTGCTCTTAATCGAAGAGACCTTATCCGCCTTATCGTTGACGGCAGAAGTTTCGTTGGCCAGCTCTTCTTCATTTGTTGTTTGAGTCGGCTGCTTTGCTACGCCAATTTCAGACTGCTGCTGATCGGACAATTGCGCCCACTGCGGATAATATTGCGGTACAAACCAATATGCTGCCACAATAATGAGTAGTAGACAGGCAGCAATGCCCCATAAGAAGCCATGTCGTGTACCTTTGCCGCTCTCCTGTTCTTCTTCGCCCAGAACTTCTTTGATCGCCCGCTTTACAATCGGCACCGAGACCATGCTCTTTTTTTCAACCGACGTCCCCAGCAATGCCCGATCCGATATCACATTGATTAAGCGCGGCACACCACCGCTAGCCCTGTGGATTTCCTTGATCGCTGCGGACTTAAACAAGGAGCGCTGCAGACCGGCAACTCGCAGACGGTGCTCAATATAAGATGCCGTTTCATTTAAATCGAGTGGTTTCAGATGATAACGAGCGGTCACCCTTTGCGCTAACTGGCGCAACTCCTTCTTGGCCAATAACTCCTGCAATTCAGGCTGACCAATAAGAATAATCTGTAACAGTTTCTTTTCGTTGGTCTCGAGGTTGGTTAACAAACGAATTTGTTCCATCACTTCGACGCTCAGGTTCTGAGCCTCATCGATCATTAAAACGGTATTCAATCCTTGCTCATGGTTGCTAAGTAAATAATCCCTCAGCAGATCGGTAAATGCTTTAAGGCTTTGCTCACCCGGCTGGTACTGGATCCCCAGCTCATCGCACATAGTTGCCATCAGTTCGATAGCATTGAGCTTTGGATTAAGGATATAGGCTAGCCGAACATTCGATGACAGCTGCTCCAAAAGGCAACGACACACAGTTGTCTTGCCGGTACCCACTTCGCCGGTTAACATCACAAAACCACCGCCGGAGCCAATGCCGTACAGCAGGTGTGCCAAAGCATCGCGGTGCCGCTCACTCATAAATAGGAAGCGAGGATCCGGTGCAATAGTAAAAGGCGTATTTTTAAACCCAAAAAAGTCGTTATACATAACGCAGCTCACAGCCCTGTTGAGCAGATATTGTCTAACTTATCCGCTTTGCTTATTATGACTAATATAGTGCAAAGCCACAATTGGTACAATTTTTATGTTTAAAGGAAGACGCATATTACTGCTTATCATAACGAGTTTAATGGTTTCAGCAGCCCATGCAAAAATCTACAAGTGGGTCGATGAACACGGTAATACACATTTCTCAGACAAACCGCCCAAGAACAAGACTATCAAAACCACCGAGCAAAGCTTGGATAATATGAACGTGACTGACATGCCACGTCCGGTAAAGACCAAGCCGTTAAGCGCGGTCGAATGTCAGAAAGCGGTCGATAACTTTACCAATAGTTACCAGAACCACCGGAAAAAAATCGAGCAGAGACTGAAGCGCAAGGAAATCAATGACATCCAGTTTGCAGACAAGCTCACTGAGCTGGAAGAAATGAAGAAAAAAATCACGCTAAAAAATTGCCACAAGGCTGATCCCAAACTCAACACCCTGCTACACTGTATGGCAAAGAACCCCAATACTCAGGTATGTGATTAATAGAATGAAGGTTTACCTCGTTGGCGGTGCAGTCCGTGACCGCCTGTTAGGCTTAAGCGTGACCGACCATGACTATGTCGTCGTCGGTGCGACTCCGGAAGACATGGAAGCACAGGGCTTTAAGGCTGTGGGCAAAGATTTTCCGGTATTTCTGCACCCCGAAACTGGTGAAGAGTATGCGCTGGCACGCACCGAGCGCAAATCCGGGCGCGGCTATAGAGGGTTTGAAGTTAACTTCTCCAAAGACATCACGCTGGAAGACGACTTAGTTCGCCGCGATCTGACCATTAATGCTCTGGCACAGGCCGAAGACGGCACTATCGTCGATCCTTATGGCGGTCAGAACGACATTAAGCACAAGATACTGCGTCACGTGTCACCGGCCTTTGCCGAAGATCCACTACGAGTACTGCGCGTTGCCCGCTTTGCTGCCAGGTTCCACCACCTCGAGTTTGAAGTCGCCCCTGAAACTCTGGCGCTAATGACCGAGCTGGTTAATCAGGGTGAGATGCAATACCTTACTGCCGAGCGCGTCTGGACAGAAACGCACAAAGCCCTGTCAGCTCAGTCTCCCCAGGTGTATTTTGAAGTATTGCGCGAATGCGGTGCCTTAAAAGAGCTGTTTCCTGAACTGGACTGCCTGTGGGGGATCCCCAACCCTGAAAAGTGGCACCCTGAAATCGATACCGGAGTGCATACCATGATGGTGCTGGAGCAGGCCGCAAAAAAAACCGATAACACCGTAGCCCGTTTTGCCGCCGTGATGCATGATTTGGGTAAAGGTGTCACACCCGAGGAACACTGGCCGCAGCACCGTGGTCATGAAGAGTCTGGCGTTCCACTGATCAAGTCGTTGTGCCGCCGAATCAAAGCTCCCAAGGATTACGAGTACCTGGCTATCCAGGTCTCCCGTTTTCACCTACACAGCCATAAGATGTTTGAACTGAGACCAAAGACCGTTTACAAGGTACTCAAATCGATTGGCGCTTATCGAAAAAACAATATCTTGGAGCCCTTTATTCTCGCCTGCGAAGCCGACTTTAACGGTCGTCTGGGACTGGAGAACGAGCCTTACCCCCAGGCAAATCTGTTGCGCGACTGCTTTAAGATCTCCCAGTTTATTGATGCCAGGCCGTTAATGGAACGAGGATTTGAAGGAGCTGAACTCGGCAAAGCGATCGAACGCGAACGCATAGCCAGAATCAAACACAGTCTTCAGAAAGCAAAAAACGGCTCGTAGGCCGCTTTTCTATCAACTAAAGACAAAGAACAGTAGAACAATACCCAGTACCATTCGATACCACACGAATGGCATAAAACCGATTTTTTCCAGCCACTTCAGGAAAAAATGAATACAGGTAAAGGCACTAACCGCTGACACGATGATCCCCAGGATCAAAAAGCTCCAATCGAATTTAGCCCCTTCTTCAACTAACTGATAGCCCTTTAAACCACCCGGTAACAAAATCGCCGGAATAGATAACAGAAACGAATACCGTGCTGCCGCTGTACGTGAGAAACCCAACATCGCCGCTGCCGTCATAGTAATGCCAGAACGCGACGTGCCGGGTATTAAAGCCAACGCCTGCGCCACACCAATCACCAGGACATCTTTCCAGCGCAGCTCATATTCATTTTTGAACTGACTGCGTTTTTTGCCGTTATACTGCGTTTCAGCAAAGGCCAGTAATAAGCCAAAAACAATCGTGGTCGCTGCGATCACCGAAATCGATCGTAAATAATTATCAACGATATCGAAATATTCTAAGAAAAGACCAAACAGACCCACGGGAATCGTGCCCCAGATAACCGCCCATGCCAGCCTCGAATTTGGCGTCGAGCCCTTACCGGCCACCGAACCACACCAGGCCGTGACCATCTCCACCACTTCCTTGCGGAAATAGATCAGCACAGCGGTCAGAGTCCCCACGTGCACTGCTACGTCAAAAGCCAGCCCCTGATCCTGCCAGCTCAATACTTTCGAAGTCAGAATCAGGTGTGCCGAGCTCGAAATCGGTAAAAACTCTGTTAGCCCCTGAATCAGGGCTAAGAATACTGCTTGTAGCCAATCCATATTGTTATCTCAATATTATTTATGTTTACATTTTTAATTACCCTTTTCTTTGCTCGTCCAAAGAAAAGGGCGAAAAGAAAAGATGCCCCGGTCGTTAGGTCTTTCGACTTCCTTCAATCATTAAAGGTTAAAAACATGCCGTCAAACGAAACATCCTGTTTCGTCTTGACTAAATTGGGCTTCCTGCCCAATTTGCATGATAACCTTTAATGCTTTCAGCTAACTCCAAGAGGGCCCTAAAGTTGCCTGAAAGCCATTCCTCAAACTGACAAATATCACTTCACTGAAATATTTTGTTCTTAGGCGCGGCGGAGTGAAAAGGATAAAAAAGGAGTTTATTCTAATAAATGACTTTTTTAACTTTTTACTCTAACAAAGCATAAGGACAAAATAGACAGTGGATTACTTAGTGACTCCAACATAGAAGCCATAGATCATAACCTCAACAAAAATAATAAACCAAAACCAGGCACCAAAACCCACAGCCTTTAAAGTAAAAGTATTGAGCTTTTTACTGCGCCACACTAAAAGCGCAGACAGTCCAGCCGATATTACAACGGCCAGTGCCAATAACCAGTACCAGCTGTCATCTTTACCCGCTGCGGCAAAGGTCAGTGGCGAAAACAACCCAATCAAGCCTGCAAAAATTACTTTTTTCATAGTGATTTAAACCCAGATAATGTGCCTGAGAAGTTTTTGGACAGTCCAAGGACTTTAATAGTTTGTCCCATTTCAGCAGGCATTAACAGTGTTTGTAACTGCTGAGCAACCGACAGGCCGGCTATTGTATCAGAATCTTGTGCCTGCGCCACGAACTGCTCAATGCCACTTAAGGTCAGGAAAAGAGCTTGTGACGTAAAACCCAAGATATCACTCCCCTGTTGCTGTGCAGTTTCTGCCAGTTGAGTAAAGTTCACGGAACAGGTGATGTCCTGCAAGCCCAGTAAAGCAAGTGGCGTCGAATGCTTTCGCTGACGGTAATAACACTGCAACGTGCCCTGTGGGCGATATGGCGAGTAAAGCTCTTCTTGCTCATAGCCATAATCCAACAGTATGACGCAGCCTTGTTCGAGGCTCTCCATCAGTGTTCGCATCCAGTCATTGCGTAACTCGGACGTTTCCACCAGATAACCTTCGGGCCACATTGAATAAGAATTAAAATTCCTCTTCTGCCAACCGCGGCTGTAGTCCGTGACATGAAACTCTAAGCTGAATCCGCGCTCATTGTATTTAACAAAACCCTGAGCTAACCCATGCTCCGTTTTCATTAGCAACTCAAAAGGAATGGCATCAATCACTTCGTTGCCAATGATCACCCCTTTAAAACTCTGCGGCAGTTTATCCAACCAGACAACTTTAGTGACCAGGTGGGGAAGCTCTGCTTTAAGCAGCTGCTGCTGGCGCTGGCGCAATTCAGCAGAAACTTCGAGAATATAATAAGTTTCCGGCACACGCTCTTCGACTTCCAGTTGCCGTAACAGATCACACATTAAGCGCCCAGAGCCCGCACCTAACTCAAGGATAACGGGCTGAGTATGTTCAAATGCCTGCATGATACTTTGCGCCAGAGTTTTCCCAAATAAAGGAGACAGCTCTGGCGCAGTAACAAAATCCCCCTGTGCTCCCAACTTATAACTACCGGCACTGTAATAGCCGAGCCCAGGTGCATACAGCGCCTGCTGCATAAAGTCTGAAAAAGGAATTTTTTGTTTCAGATTAATCAGCTCGGATACCTTTTGCGCTAAGGCAAAGCTCACATCAACCGCAGCAGAATTCGGTTCGGGTAACTCCAGCGTGCGGCATTGCTCCTCGATTAACTGCTGATAGTCGCTTCTGTCGCAACAAAACGTAGGGAACCTTGAACTGTCCATCACCGACATTATAAAAACTCACCACCATCGATGGGTAATACAGTTCCCGTAATAAAGTCCTGCCCCACCAAAAAGTTAACGGCGTCACCGACAGCTTTTGGCGACCCGGTGCGGGCCAGAGGGATTTGCTCAGCCATACGCTCGAAATGATCCTGATCGGCACCTGGCGGTGGCAAAATGGCGCCAAGAGCTAAACCATTAACTTGAACGTTAGGCGCCAGCTCGCGGGCAAGCGACTCGGTTAAGTGCCACAAGCCGGATTTTGACAGACGATAAACAAGATGATCTCCTCCGGGTTGATTCGTTCTTGCATCTAAAATATTAATGATATGACTGGCAATAGGCGCATGATCCACAAAAGCTTGCGCAAGCAGTAAAGGAGCTCTTAAATTCAGCCCCATGACTGAATCCCAATCTCCCAAATTCCCAAGGATAGAGTCTTCCTGCGGAAAAATAGCGGCGCTGTTAACCAAAATAGACAAATGATTATCGGCAAATACTCGCTCAATCAGTTCGCGACATTGCTCGGGTAACGACAGGTTAGCCTGATAAAGTTTTACACCGACACCAAACTTCTTTATGTCTTCCACCGTTTGTACGGCTTCTTTCGATGAATGGTTATAATGCAAAGCAATGTCATATCCTTGCTCAGCAAGAGCTAAGGCAACTGCTCTTCCCACTCGGATAGCCCCGCCCGTTATCAGAGCTGTTTTTCTAACCATGACTCTCCCCTTCTAACTCCAGTCAAAATCAATTGGCCACAATCTTTGTTCTTCTTTTTTGCTAAATGTCTGCCACAGCTGTTGGTAGGTTTCATCTTCTACAGGATGCTTTACATTTGGAGCAATTTCCGCCAGAGGCTGCAATACAAATGCATGGTACAACACTTCCCCTCGCGGTAAACGAATCGGTTTCTCGCACACAATCTCGTCATACAACAACAAGTCGATATCCAAGATTCGATTGCTAAACTTGGCTTCACCTCGAACCCGTCCGGCATCTTTCTCAATCTGCTTAAATGCTCTATCCACTTGAGAAATGGTCATTTGTGTCCGCGCAGAAGCCACCAGGTTGAGAAAGTTGTCGCCCTCAAAACCAACCGCCTCACTTTCGTAAACCCGTGATATATTCAGATCGGAAAAGTAGTAACCCAACTGCTTCAGTCCGTAGCGGATCTGACGCTCAGCGTCCTGATTGCTACCAATACTGATATAAACTGTAGCCATATAGCTAACCTTCTGAGCTCATTACGATTTCGTGCCGCGCTCAATCAAAACGCCAACATTCTTTGAGCCGCGAACAGCGCCTGGCTTACTTAACTTCAGCTTTAACCAGGACACGCCAAATTCCTCTTGAATAATCTGAGCAATCTTTTCTGCCAAGGTTTCAACCAACTGAAACTCGGACTCTTCTACAAAGCTTATCACACGCTTAGCAACCGACTTATAGTCCAGACACTGATCGATCGTATCTTCTTCGGCTGCGGGGCGAATATCATGTGCCATTTCCAGATCGATACTGATGGTTTGACGAATTTGCCGTTCCCAGTCATAAATACCAATCACGGTATCGACTTTTAAGTCTTCAATAAAAACGATATCCACTGCACTTCTCATTTATTGGTGTTGTTAATCCGATAGAATATCAAATTCCAGGCAATTTGTTATCAATCCGCTAACTTTTTGTATACACTACACCCAACAAGAGTTGCGAAGCAGCCGACAGACAAAACACAGAGAATATGGCATGACCAACAGGAGCCGAAACGACCACGACAGAAACAGCACTGCTAAGGTGCTGGAACCTGCTCCTGCCCTGCCTCAACATATCAAGGAATAAAGGACTCGAGCATGGAGTGGGAAGTCATTGGATTATGGATTTTAGCCTATTTAACAGGCTCCATATCCAGTGCTGTCATCGTCTGCCGCATTATGCAGCTGCCCGATCCTCGTGACTTCGGATCGCATAACCCTGGTGCCACCAACGTCCTTCGCCTTGGCGGAAAAAAAGCCGCTCTCTTTACCTTGATTGGCGACATGCTAAAAGCCGTGATCCCGATCTTAATTGGCTACGCGCTGGAGCTACACAACCGGAACCTTGGCTGGGTAGGTTTTATGGCCTTTATTGGCCATCTTTATCCGCTGTATTTTAACTTTAAAGGCGGCAAGGGCATGGCGACTTATTTTGGGGCACTGGTCGCACTGTCACCGTTACTACTCGCCTACTGTATTGTAACTTGGCTGGTTACCGCCTTTTTCACGCGTTATGCGTCACTGGCATCCCTGCTATCCAGTTTTGCTGTTGCAGCGTTTGGTTTTTACATGGATCATAGGTATTTCTTCCCATTATTCGCCATGTTCCTGATTATGCTATGGCGTCACCGCCAAAATATAAAGAACCTGCGGCAGGGAAAAGAGCGTAAAATTACTGACAAAAAGTTTTCGAGAAAAAAGAAGAGGTCTGAATGAGCCACGGTCACAACCCGAACCCGCTAAGGTTACTACCTCTACTCGCTTCTATCGTCGCCATATCTCCGCTGGCAATTGATATGTACCTGCCAGCAATGCCGACCATTGCCAAAGACTTATCGACCTCACCAACGGCTGTACAAAATTCTTTAAGTATTTACCTTGCGGGTTACGCCATCGGCATGCTGATTTTTGGACCAGTAGCGGATCGAATTGGTCGCCGCAAAGTTGTCATCATTGGCTTGATTGGTTTTGCGCTCTGCTCAATCGCCCTTTCTTTCGCGCAGAATATCGAAAGCTTTTTATCGCTACGTTTTCTACAGGCTGCTATCAGTAGTGGCGCCACCGTCGTCGTGCCTGGCGTGATCCGAGATATGTACGGCAAACATACGGCCAAGGGCTTGTCTTACGTCAGTATGATCATGATGATCGCACCCATGATCGCACCGAGTATTGGTAGCGCTATCCTGCATTTTGCTAACTGGCGTGCCATATTTATTGTACTCGCTGCTTACAGCTTAATAATTTTAGCTTTCTCGTTATGGAAGATGCCGAGCAGCATGCCATCAAAGAAAAACCGTAAATGGCTGCATGAGTTTCTTAATAACTACAAAACCGTATTTACCCACAGAACCGCGCGACTGGATATTTTCAGCGCCATGTTTGCGACTTTTGCTTTTTTCTGTTACCTGACGTCCATTTCGTACGTTTACATCGATTACTTTGGCGCAAGCGAAAAAACATTCAGTATTTTATTCGGCATAAATGTCGTCAGCCTACTGGCCAGTAACCTGATCAATAGCCGCCTTGTCGAAAGGTTGGGTTCACGCAAACTGCTGCGCTTTGGCACCGTTTATGCGCTCTTTACTGGCAGTTTCTTCTTCGCCGTGATACAGCTGGATTTAGGAATCTACTGGACAGCAGTTGCCTTATTCTTCCTACTCGGCTCACTCGCCTTTATTGCAACAAACTCAGATGGTCTGGTGCTCAACACCTTCGCCGAAAAAAGCGGCACCGCCACCGCCGTTATCGGCACCCTCCGCTTCGGCTCTGGAGCCATCGCCGGCCCACTGCTCGCTCTACTCTACGACGGCACACCGAGTAACTTCGCCTGGTTGGTTATGGTCTCGGTAGTCATGGTGTTTATTGTGCAGTTGATGAATTTAAGACAGGCTGCAAAGCTTTGAAGTCATCAGAATAGGGTAACACCTTATTCTGCGAGATAGTTCTCAGATAACTTATTTATGCTAAGTAGAATTGAAAGTTGTATAAGGAACATCTGCTAACCAAGGACGAACTATGAGCAAAACTTTCTCACTGCACGCTATTGATAAGATCAATGATATTTTTGAAAACCACGATAATCATGTCGGTAGTGAGCTTAAAAGACAGCATCCAGACAAATACAAAGATTATATGTCCAGCGACTGCATAACCATGGCTATTTGGGTATTAAAATATGCTTTTGAAAAAATTGGCAAGCCTGACGTCGCATCCAAAGTAGGAACGCTTGGAGAAAAAGGAACGAGTCTGGCTAAATATCTAATCAGTCATCATAACTGGAACGGTGTTTATTATAATCCTGATGTAAACCATCCACTTGACGGAGACGGTGAGCATACATTCAGTTATTACAATCAAGTCAAAAAGAGATGCCAATACAGTGTTGCTAGAGTTCCTGTAAATAGAAAAGTTATCAACTATAGTCCAAACACAAAAAAAGTTAACCAATACTTGAATCTCACTGAAAAAACAATGGTCAACTACAACCTATTTAAAAAGGTACCTTTTGGGTTAGGCATGTCTAGAGGAGGCTCCCATGTCTGGCTTTATTCAAAAGGAGAGGTCATGGAGTCACACTGGTCATCCATAGGAGCAGATTTATATACTCAAACGGCTCTCAGCAAATTTCAATGGCACTCTGGCATTATCGTCACGCCACCAGACTATAGACACCTACTCAGTCAAATATCAGAAGTAAAATGTGGTTAATTCTATGAAAAAAACTATTGTCTACTTATTTTTCTTAATCCTAACTGTGGCTGCCTGTGCCACAGAAAAAAAAGAGAATACCTTTAATAATGAACTAGTAAAGGTATCCACTAGAGTTTACTTGGGTAAATGGAATACCAAAGGTATTGGTGAAGCGCTCCCAAACGGTACCCTATTACTCAATCCCAAAGATTTTAAAGGTGATAAAGTCACCATTATTAGAGTTTTAAAATCAGGCAACACAAAAGAAGTCTATTACAAGGACCCTCAATCTGAAACTTCCTGGATCTATCAAGGAACTCACGATCAAGAGAAAATATTAAACCATCAATTTAAAAATACCTATATGATTACTCAGTTGGTCATGGGAAAAGATGGTGGCTCCCTAAAGGAGCGCTTCGAAATCCCCGAAAGCTAATCTAACTCCGCTATCGGCCATCGTGGCTTAGCTCGAACAACTGGTTCTTCGAATTGGCCTTGCTTCTGTTGTACCGCTTGATAGCGACAATAGCCGGCGTAGGCGATCATGGCACCGTTGTCGGTGCAGAATTTGGGACGTGGGTAGTAGGCCTTGCCGCCTTTGGATTCGAGCAGGTCGGTTAGTTTTGCTCGTAAGGCCACGTTGGCGCTGACGCCACCGGCGACCACCAGTCGCTTATGCCCCGTTTGCTCTAGCGCTCGACGGCATTTAATAAATATCGTATCCACCACCGCTTCCTGAAAGGCATAAGCAATATCGGCAAGCGATTGGTCAGACTGATCAGAGTCTTTGTATAAATTGGCAACTGCAGTTTTTAAGCCACTGAAGCTAAAGTCTAATCCGGGACGGTCAGTCATCGGGCGAGGTAATTTATATATCCCGGCTCTACCTTTTTCAGCAAGCTTTGCTAATGCAGGTCCACCTGGATAACCCAGCCCCATAATCTTAGCGGTTTTATCGAAAGCTTCGCCAGCAGCGTCATCAATCGACTCGCCTAAAATATCGTATTGACCCAAACCTTTGACGTCGACCAATAATGTATGACCGCCCGATACCAACAAGGCAACAAAGGGAAAGTCTGGCTTTTCATCTTCCAGCATAGGTGCCAATAAGTGTCCTTCCATATGGTGCACACCTATCGCAGGGATTCCCCAAGCATAAGCCAGGCTTCGGCCCACACCCACGCCAACGAACAAGGCTCCGATTAGCCCAGGCCCTTTGGTATAGGCAATCGCGTCTATATCATCTTTAGTACAGTTTGCCTGTTGTAGCACTTCTTTTACCAAAGGAATGGTCTTACGCACATGATCTCTTGATGCAAGCTCAGGCACCACACCGCCATATTCGGCATGCAGTTCAACTTGGCTATAAAGAGCATCACCAATAATCCCTTTCCCGGAATCATAGATGGCCACGCCCGTTTCATCACAAGAGGTTTCAATACCAAGAACTTTCATGCTTATGCCAGTTTGCTTTGCCTATATTCAGAAGAATGTCAAATTTTAAAGAAGTTTAGCCCAATTAGCGAGACCAGCGTGAAATTTGCTCATTTATGAATAAAATCATGGTTATTTCATGAGATCTCTTTGCTTTTTACGTCGAAAATGTTTAAAATTTGCGCCCTTCCTGTGGTAATAGCTTATCACGGATGGGTAACTTTCTGATTTTATTAACATTAACTTAAAGGTTAGGTGATTTTTAATGCCAAGCGTAAGAGTAAAAGATAACGAGCCATTTGACGTTGCATTACGTCGCTTCAAGCGCTCATGCGAGAAAGCAGGTATTTTGGCTGAAGTTCGTAAGCGTGAACATTACGAGAAGCCAACAGCTGTTCGCAAGCGTCAAAAAGCAGCGGCAGTAAAGCGTGCAGCGAAAAAAGTAGCTCGCGAAAACGCTCGTCGCATTCGCTTGTATTAAGCGCTTATTTTAAGCAATTTTTTTATTTTATAGAAAATAGCCATAAATAAGTGAGGGAATAGCCGTGTCAGAACTACATGATCGTCTTAAAGAGGCAATGAAAGAAGCCATGCGCGCCAAAGATAAGGAGCGCCTGAGTACTGTTCGCCTGGCTTTATCTGCTATTAAGCAGGTTGAAGTCGATACTCGTGAGACACTTGATGACGCGGCCATTCTTGCTATCTTAGACAAGCTGGTGAAACAGCGTCGTGACTCCATTAAACAATATGAAGATGCTGGTCGCCAAGAGCTGGCTGATGTCGAAAAAGCTGAAATCGACATTCTTCAAGAATTCCTTCCACAGCCTCTGACTGACGAAGAAATTGATGCCCTCATCGAAGATGCGGTTGCTAAAACTGGTGCCGAGTCGATGAAAGACATGGGTAAAGTCATGGGGATGCTAAAACCACAGCTTCAGGGCCGTGCCGATATGGGCGCCGTCAGTGGTAAAATTAAGGCGCGTCTGTCTTAATCTGACTTTTCAATTTGACAAACTAGGTAAAATATCAGGGCTCTGCTATTATTGAGCTACCTGATTATATTCTATAATTACATTTAATGGCCTTAATTCCGCAGCAGTTTATTCAAGAACTACTGGCTCGAATCGATATTGTCGATTTGATCGACTCGCGTATTCCGCTGAAAAAAGCTGGCGCGAACTATAAGGCATGCTGCCCTTTCCATGGTGAAAAAACACCCTCTTTTACCGTCAGTCAGGATAAGCAGTTTTATCACTGCTTTGGTTGTGGTGTTCATGGCAATGCCATTAGTTTTGTCATGGAGTATGACCGTCTTGAATTTCCGGATGCAGTAGAAGAACTCGCAGCCAGTTTGGGGCTGGAAGTACCGCGCGATGACAATGCTCCCAGCCGTCCTAAAGTCGACGCCTCGCTGTATGAGCTGATGAATAAAATCGCTAAGTTCTATCAGCGTCAACTGAGCTCACCACAAGGCAAACCAGCCGTAAACTATTTAAAAAAACGCGGCCTGAGTGGTGAAATCGCGAAACGCTTCGCTATCGGTTATGTGCCAAGTGAATGGCGTAACCTGGAAAAAGTCTTTCCACAACTGAAAACGGATCAAACGTTACAGAAACAGCTGATCGACTGTGGCATGCTGATCAAAAAAGACAACTCCATGTATGATCGCTTTCGTGATCGCATCATGTTCCCGATCAAAGATAAACGCGGACGCGTTATTGCCTTTGGTGGCCGTATTATTGATCAGGGAGAACCTAAGTACCTGAACTCACCAGAAACACCAATTTTTCACAAGAGTAACGAGCTCTACGGGCTATATCAGGCACGTCAGGCCAACCGTAAGCTCGAACGACTGCTGATCGTCGAAGGTTATATGGATGTGGTCGCGCTGGCTCAATTTGATATCAATAACGCTGTCGCAACGCTTGGCACCGCAACCACCGAAAGTCATCTGCAGCAGTTATTCCGCGCCACCCGCGAATTAGTGCTATGTTTCGATGGTGACCGGGCAGGACGTGACGCGGCTTTACGTGCTTTGGAGCACGGACTGTCTCAACTGCGTGATGGGAGAGAAATAAAGTTAATGTTTCTGCCAGACGGCGAAGATCCGGACTCAATGGTGAGAAAAGTGGGTAAGGATGAGTTTCTACAACAGGTAGCGCAAGCCATTCCGCTGTTTGAGTTCTTACTGGAACATTTATCCGCCCAGGTTGATTTAGAATCGGTCTCCGGACGCGGTCAGCTGGTGCATCTGGCAAAGCCCTACCTGGATAAGGTTACCGACCCGATTTATCATGAATTTTTCAGTAACGCACTGGCCGAAAAGGCCCAGCTATCCGTAGAGAAGCTAGAGAAAATTATTGAGCAGCCACAACAAGCGACTAAGCCCGTATCACAACCTAAACAGACGACCAACGGCCAAAAGATCAACAAAACCATCCAATTGGCGTTGACTTTGTTGTTGCAAAAACCACAGTTAGGGCTCAGTATAAAGAACGTAGCATGGCTGAAAACACTGCCGGAGAAAGGCCCAAAACTCTTGTACCAACTCCTTGAAATTATTCATAACAACCCCAAGATCAGTACAGGTACCCTGCTGGAATATTGGCGTGACCATGACAAGCTATACAACCGACTGGCGCAACTAGCCGTGGTTGAGCGTGAAGAGCGCATGCAGGGTAATGAACAGGCAGAGCTTAATGACTGCATGCAGCGGCTATTAAGACAAGCTCAGACCCAGCGTCTGGACTATTTAAGGCTAAAAGATAAACAATCCGGCCAAAAGTTAACGACAGCAGAAAAATCCGAATACCAGCAATTACTATTGTTGGCCAAACAAAAGCCCCAAAAGCGTTAGAGAAGCTAATGCTTGCTGAGATGGGTGCATATTCTGTATAATTTGCGGTTCGCCATGCGCTAACCGCGAGGGGTTTATACTGTGTATAGATCCTAGGGTTATTATTCGCAAAATGGTGTGATCACTACAAAGGTATTCTAGATGTCAGAGAATTCGCAACAGTCACAGCAGTCACAGTTAAAGTTACTCATTGCGCGAGGTAAGGAACAAGGCTTCTTAACTTATGCAGAAGTTAACGATCACTTACCGCCCGATATCGTCGATCCAGAGCAAATCGAAGATATCATCCGCATGATTAATGACATGGGTATTCAGGTTTATGAAACCACGCCTGATGCCGATGAACTGCTGATCAATGATGAGTCCGTCACCGATGAAGAAGCTGCAGAAGAAGCTGCGGCAGCTTTAGCCAGCGTTGATGGTGAGTTTGGGCGTACCACGGACCCAGTTCGTATGTACATGCGTGAAATGGGTAGCGTTGAGCTCCTCACGCGTGAAGGCGAAATCGACATCGCTAAACGAATTGAAGAAGGTATCCGCCAGGTCCT
The DNA here is from genome assembly GCF_020005365.1 of Kangiella shandongensis. GTDB lineage: Bacteria > Pseudomonadota > Gammaproteobacteria > Enterobacterales > Kangiellaceae > Kangiella > Kangiella shandongensis. Next base: position 317,069 of record NZ_JACNML010000001.1, read on the forward strand.
TACGGCCATTGGTAACTACCCGGACACTGTCCGTATTCTGCTCGAAGAATACGACCAGTATAAAAATGAATTTATTCGCCTGACCGATATCGTCACTGGCTTCCTTGATGGTGAAGAAGCTGAATTTGTGCAGGAAGAGTCAGAAGCGGCCCAAATCGCTAACGCCAGCGCTGAAGAATCTGATGATGAAGACATCGATGATGATGCTGACGACGATGACACTGACGATGACGAGACTGAAGAAGAAGTCGATACAGGCCCGGATCCAGAAGAAGCTGAAGAACGCTTCTCTGAGTTGGCTAAACAGTACGACAAGACCGTAAAAGCCATCAAGCGCTATGGTCGTGCCCACCAGTCTGCGAAGAAACACATTGAAATCATGTGTGAGCAGTTTTTAAACCTAAAACTGGCTCCACGGATGTTCGAATACCTGGTACAGAACCTTCGTACCAAAATGGATGGTATTCGTGAACAGGAACGTTTCATTATGTATTTAGCGGTGAGAAAGTCTCGCATGCCACGCAAGACCTTCATCACAACCTTCTCTGGCGCAGAAACAAATCCAGAATGGCTCGATGGCCATCTGGCGAAGAAGAGCAAATACTCCGAAGCTTTAGCAGAGCATGCTGAAGATATTCGTAAAGCACAGCGCAAAATGCAGCTAGTCGAAGAAAGCTGTGACTTGAGCGTACTCGAGATTAAAGAAGCCAACCGCGAAATGTCGATTGGCGAAGCCAAAGCTCGTCGTGCGAAAAAAGAGATGGTCGAAGCGAACTTGCGTCTGGTTATCTCGATCGCCAAGAAATACACCAACCGCGGATTACAGTTCCTGGATTTGATTCAGGAAGGTAACATCGGCTTGATGAAAGCCGTGGATAAGTTTGAATATCGCCGAGGTTACAAGTTCTCGACTTATGCAACCTGGTGGATTCGTCAGGCCATTACTCGTTCGATTGCTGATCAGGCACGTACTATTCGTATTCCGGTGCACATGATCGAAACGATCAATAAACTGAACCGTATTTCACGCCAGATGCTTCAGGAAATGGGTCGCGAACCACAACCGGAAGAATTGGCAGAACGTATGGATATGCCTGAAGACAAGATCCGTAAGGTTCTTAAAATCGCTAAAGAGCCAATCTCCATGGAGACGCCAATTGGCGATGACGAAGATTCGCATCTGGGCGACTTTATTGAAGACTCAACAATCGATTCACCGGTCGATGCAGCCACAGGCGAAAGCCTGAAAGAAGTCACCGATGAGATCTTGGCAGGCTTAACCGCTCGTGAAGCAAAAGTTCTTCGTATGCGTTTTGGTATTGATATGAATACTGACCATACGCTGGAGGAAGTCGGCAAACAGTTCGACGTGACTCGTGAGCGTATTCGTCAAATCGAAGCCAAAGCTCTGCGTAAACTACGTCACCCAAGCCGCTCAGAGAAGTTACGTACATACATCGACGAGTAGTTTAAAAAACAAAAACTTAGAATAGATCCGGATTTCTCCAGATTTGTTATTGCACGCGCAGGAATTTTCTCGTAAACTCCTGCGCGTTAATAGTTTTTTGCGCGACTTCTGCGCACTCCTATCGGGCCCGTAGCTCAGTTGGTTAGAGCATCCGACTCATAATCGGCAGGTCCCCCGTTCAAGTCGGGGCGGGCCCACCATCACTCTTACATGCCTTACTGTTCCTTGTTTATCAAACTGTATTTGGTGGCATATGTGATAACTTCTGTCACTAGTTATTTCGACGACTCCTTTCAAATCTTATACAGCAAAAAGCTCTGATCGACAGTATGAAAAGAAGGTTACAGCGTGCTGCATGGGATAAGCAGTTTCGAGCTTAGTTATTATTTAGTTAAATATAGGTACACTTTTTTGCATTGCATTCGTACATATTAACCCCAAGGCAGAAAGTATCAGGCCACGAGGGCCTGCTCTTTATAGTTTTACAGCTCACCAATACCCAGTCGAGCAAAAGTTAATGAGCTCTTTCCCCACTCTGATAGACGGCAACAATGTCTCGAACATTGGAAATATCTTGTGTCGGGTCACTGCTGAAAACGACAAAGTCTGCTCGCCAGCCATTCTCCAGTCGACCTAGTTCATTTTCTCGGTGAAGGACTTTAGCACCGTTTACAGTAGCTAGCTTGAGTACCTGCATCGGAGGTATTCCTGCTGAGGCCAGCAACTCCATTTCCTGATGGAAGCTTTCACCAGGTATTACCCACGGATTACCAAGATCAGTGCCCACACTGAGTAAAACCCCTTGCTCATGCAGCTGCTTTACAAATTCAAGTACCTTAGGCCAAGTCCTTTGTGCATTTTGATAATCTTTTTCCTGCCAACCAATATTGAAGTGATAAAAGTCTCGCCAGTTCTTAAGGTTTCCTGGGTAGGCTTGTTGTAACATCGTAGTGTCCGTGACACTCTCCTGATCCGCAAAGAATGCGTTGTAGAACACGATAAGTGTTGGGTCGACGGCGGTATTCTGCGCTACTAGCTCACGAAAAAGTTCCCGCATCGGCTCACTGTTAAGTTCCATATATTGATACCACTGATACCAACTAACACTCCCTGGACGCTTAGCCTTGATGTAAGCATCACCTGCTTTAGCTGTTAGCAGTTCTGATGAAATTGGCATTGCGTGAACCAGGTGATCAATGCCCAGATTTACACCTTGGGTCCAGCTAACTTCCTCAAGGTGGGCAATCACCGGAAGGTTGTGCTGCTTAGCACGCTTAATGGCAACTTTAATTTGCTCTTCACCGAGACCAGTGTAGAGCTTAATGAAATCAACACCCATTGCCGCCTGACGATCGACTGTTGCTATAATGTCATCCTCATCGCTAACAATATCAACCAGACCGTCAAAAGCTTCCGTATTGATGATGCTTCCCGCAACAAAGGCTCGAGGACCAGCTACTTTACCGAGAGTTTGAGCTTCCCTATATGCAATGTTCGTTGCCGTGTCACCACCAGGGTTACGAATACTCGTGACTCCAGCTTTCAGCAACTGCTGACCGTTCCAGCGCGCTATATCAAGAGAGTTATCAGCCTTAAGGACCATGGTTTCATTGGCTACTTCATAACTCACTGCACCGAGGTTGATATGTGCATGAGTATCAATAAACCCCGCACTGACATAATTTCCCCTTAGGTCTACTGTTTCTACTGATTCAGAAAGCTTGAGGCTTGGCTCCCCCTGACCCACCTCAACGAAATGACCATCATCAACCACAAGATAGCCATTAGGTAGCACTTCAGAGCGTTCAGGAAAAATTAAAGCTGCGTTTTTATACAAGGTCTGACCCTGTGCAAAAACAAGGTTTGGTATTAGCAACGCACAAAAAAGTATTCGGTACATAATAAAGTCCTTTAATCACTTAGGTTTGCTTATACTTAAGAGTCGTTGCTATTTAGAATTCCTTACACGTTATTCAGATATTTTTTTAAGAACTTGTTTGGACAGATACTCTCGCCACTTAAACAATACGAGAGCTAACATTAATATGGTCTCTGTTACCACCACTTGAGCAGTAGTAATGAGCTCCTGTTCGTTAAAAATGGAACGAGCCACAAACAAAATAACCCATACAGCCATAAATATTAGCGTTGCAATAAAGCTCAGCCGCCAACGGACAATTTCTTGTCGAACTAAATTGATTTGCTCGGTTAGCGAGGCGTTAACCGAGCGCGTGTTAAGTAATCTGATACTCTTCCAGCGACTGCGATTAATCAGGATATACGTCACCAGCCCCCAACTGCTTACAAAACCCAGCCAAAGTTGCATATAAAGACTACTGCTTCCTAGCAATGACTGAGCGAAGAAATACCCAGCTCCACACAATATGGATGTTTCCAGTATGATATTTATCGCCATCAGGACAAATTGACGACGGTACTTTTTAGTTAACTTGGCTAACTGCGGTGCAGGCTCACTAACTTTTGACTGCCATAAGCGCGATAAAGCAGCTAGGTCATCTGATTCTTTCATTTATCAACTCCTGCCATTAACTCAGAAAGTTTGTGTTTAGCACGATTCAGCCGTACGGCTACATTGGATTCGCTTAGTCCCAGAACATCGCTAATTTCAATATTACTCAAATCCTCGAGCTTAAGCATAAGGACCTGGCGTAAGCTTAATGGTAAGCGCTGTAGCATTAGAGCGAGTTGCTCTTGACGTTGATCGTACTGAAGTGCGGTCTCAAGACTGGAGTTCTCATCAAGCAACTCACTATCAAGCATCGTCTCACTAGCTCGGCTGTAGCGTCGAATATGATCAACGCCAACGTTATGGATAATACGGTAAATGTACGTTTTCAAGGTGGATTTGTTATTAAACCGAGGGAGCCCACGCCAAACTTCTAACGCCATTTCTTGCGCCAGCTCTTCGCGTAATGCTGGACGAATCTCATAACCTGAAGCTGAGTGCACTATATTTGGCCAAAACCTTTGGATGATCACATCATAGTCGTTAAAGTCATTTTCTTTTGCCAATCGTCAAGCTCCACTGGAAATATATTTCTTACTATCACAGTCGTTGAAGAGTCAAAAATATTACAAAAACTTATGTAAGAAAAAATTTTTGGACACGACTACATTAATGAACTTTATACCAAATTAAAATGTTTCTAACAGGAGAAAAGTAATGACATTGCTTAATCGTTTACAGACTATTAATAAAAAGCTGGCACTCTCTGTTATTTGGTCCATAGTCGTGCTCAGCTGGCTAATTACGGGTGGGATATTATTATTTGGTGTCTCAAAGAATGCGTTAATTATTCTTGTTACTATAGCCGCTGTACTTACAGAAACTGGCTTTTGGTTAACGGCACTGCTGCTCGGTGTCGCTATAGTCAATGCTCGCCGTGCCGTCCTGACAAAAGTTAAAGCTCTCATAACAGGCAGAGTATTTAGTGCGGACAAATGATCTTACAGGTTGATATATCGGCTAATCAACACTAATACCCAGCGATAATAGCTTAAGTTTTTGCCAATAAATGCCCTCTCAGCTAACCTTTTCGCTGGGTTTGCAGCTGACTGATCGTATTAACACATAATCGCTGGGGTTCAGGCTATTATGTGTTAATGATGCGAGATATGAGATAGGGCTGTTATTATATTTTATATAGCACCGGCTCTAGTGATTAATCACTTGCTGCATAAATAGTTTTTCTAAATACCGTTCATCCAGATTCTTATGCCACAACCCCTTTCTTTGGCCGTTGACCAGAGCTATTTCACCAATCCGACCAGGATTAAACTTTAAGACTCTATCGACTTTATACTTCGCTATGTCATCACTATAGGCTTCGTCGGGAGTGATAATATTCCAGCCGCGTATTCTCAGTTCTTTAACCAGATCACCGATGAAGAGAGCGGAAATATCCATTTCATGCAGTAATAAAACATGCTTAGGTGATCGTCCTAAATGTTCCTGAGCCATTTCATCATAGTATTCGATACTTTCTATCAAGAGCTGCACATAAAACTGACTCATCTTCTCCATATCAATGTCATGCCCTTCCTTAACAGCGTTTTGAAACAACGACTCAATATACCAGTCATAGTTATTCAAAGTGATGTAGGCATTTTTATAGCCGTGCTTGTTAAGCAACTTGCGCATACCGTCTCGCTTTTCGGCGGTATTACCTTCTCTTAAATAAGGAAAACGGAACAGTTTTCGAAAATTATTGAACTGCTGGAGTTTAACATCAGCTAATAGGAAGTCTTTTGAATAGTCTTGCAAAGATAGCTGGTTAAAGTCTGGGTGACTGTGGGTATGGTTAGAGATAATGTGCCCAGCCTCACTGTAAGTGTTTAGGCGTTCTATGCCCTCCGCGTCCAAGCGCTTACTGACAGAGAAGAAAGCCACCTGCTCTACGTTATGTTCTTTCAGCTCGGCGACTAACTTTTTCGCTCGAGTAGGCCCATCGAAATAACCCGAGGCACTTCTTGGTGAATCATCAAACGTAATAGCGATTTCTTTTGCTTCCGATAAAAACACCGTCAGTAGCAACAGTATTGTCAATAGTATTTTTCTCATAATAGTAGTATCAGGTTCCGATTTATAAGCTTAGATTATTATTTAATGATGGTGTTGTACAATACCGCTGCTTAGAAATAAATTAGGGCAAAAAAATAGACTACTTTAAATGAACTCGACATGTTCGCTAGATGGTTACTTACCTAGAACTTTTTTATAATTAACAAAATCTTCAAATAGAGTCAGTACAACATACCACTTCATGTCCTTTGAGAGCCCCGCATCACTGGCTAAGCTATTAAAAATTGCAGGTAAACCGTGTATGCTATGACCAAAACCAGGTAGCAAAGGCAATAATATGAAAACAATAGCATTGACCACCACCTTAATTCTCCTGTCTTTAACCGGCTGTGAACAAGAGTCTCAGGATAAAGCAGCAGAAGTAGAGGCAAATACAACAGTCGTTCAATCGCTGGCAGAGCAGCAATCCAAAGAACAGCAAACACTGGATAAGCAAACTAAAGAAGCCCTTGCTAACTCTGACTACCCGGAAGAGGTACCAACAGGCCGCTTACCCGAAGGGATCGCACCGACTCAATATGATGTTCAACTGAAAGTCGATCCGGACAAACCGACGTTTAGCGGAACAGTCACTATCGATCTCGCTCTGGATATACCAACCGCTCATATCTGGCTTCACGGTAAAGATATTACACCAAGCAAAGTTACGATCACTCCAGAGGGTAAATCCGTTATACAGGCTCGCTATGAGCAGCTTGATGACACGGGCGTTGCGAAACTGTCGCTGGAACACCCTGTTACGACCTCAACCGCAACGCTAGTTATAGAATACGAGGCACCTTTTAATGAGGCGTTAGAAGGCTTGTACCGGGTTAAAGACGGCGAGCTTAATTATGCCTTTACCCAGTTTGAAGCCACTGCGGCACGCCTGGCTTTTCCCAGCTTTGATGAACCCGCATTTAAGGTTCCTTTCACCTACACACTCACCGTCCGTAATGAGCACAGGGCATTTACCAATACGCCAGCGATTTCAGAGACGGACTTAGGTAACGGCTGGAAAAAAATCGTCTATGCCAAGTCCAAGCCTCTGCCTACGTATTTAATCGCCTTTGCTGTTGGCGACTTTGACGTTGTCGAATGGCAGGATATCCCAGCAACAGAAGTTCGTGATCGCACGATTCCTCTGCGCGGCATTGCGACCAAAGGCAAAGGCCATCGCCTGACTTATGCCCTGAAAAACACCAAAGACATTCTAAATTCTCTCGAAGACTACTTCCAGATTCCATACCCTTATAAAAAGTTAGATATTGTAGCGGTGCCTGACTTCAACGCAGGCGCCATGGAAAATGCGGGCTTAATCACTTATCGTGAACAACTGTTATTGTTCGACAATACGATTTCTCTCGGGCAGAAACGCGCCTATATGAATGTTCATGCGCACGAATTAGCGCATCAGTGGTTTGGTAACTTAGTCACTCCAGTCTGGTGGGATGATATTTGGTTGAATGAAGCTTTTGCAACCTGGATGGCACACGTTTCCAACGACAACATCTATCCAGAGCAAAAATTTCGACAGGCTCTTCTCGAGCGCTCTTTGAGCGTTATGGCATCTGATAGCTTGATCACTGCGCGCCAGATTCGTCAGCCAATTCAGAGCAATCACGACATTCAGTCAGCTTTCGACGGTATCACCTACTCGAAAGGGGGCGGTGTGTTAAGTATGCTCGAGGCCTTTCTGGGGCCTGAGAACTTCCGCTCGGGGATCCAGCATTATATGCAAAAGTTCGCATTTGATAATGCTACAGCACAGGACTTTATTACCGCCATTGGTGAGAAGTCACCTCAAGTGCCATTAGAAACTATTCAAAATGCATTCAATAGCTTCCTTGAGCAACCGGGGATCCCGCATCTTAATATTGAACTGACTTGTGATGAGTCGAAGCAATCCGTTATCAAACTGTCACAGTCACGTTATTTACCTCTGGGCTCGAAAGGCTCGACCAGGCAAACTTGGAAAATTCCGGCCTGCTTTAAGTATGCCATCGACGGTAACCAGCACCAGTTATGTGAAGTGTTGGAGGGTAAAAACCAAACGATAGAACTGCCTGAGCAAGGCTGCCCAGCCTATTTTATGCCGAATGCCGATGGCGCTGGCTATTATCGCTTCAGCCTGTCCCACGATGGCTGGCAAGCTCTTCTCAATAATAAAGCTCAGCTCAGCACCCGAGAGCTTATGTCGGTCAATAACAGCTTACAGGGTGCTATCAACGCTGGGAAATTAACCTTTAGCGATTTGATCGATATTGCTCCCCAAATTATTGCTTCCGAGTCAGCGGCAACGGTGATGGGACCGAGTCAACTGTTCAGCTTTGTCTATCATAAAGTGGCACAAAATGATGAGCAAAAAGCAAAGCTGGCAAAGTTGAATCGAGAACTTTACGGCCAGCGCCTGACAGAGCTCGGCCTTGAAAATAAAAAAGGCGACGCCGTTAATACCATCAAGTTACGTAACGATCTGATTAACTTTCTGGCCAAAGAAGGTGAAGATAAAGCCGTGAGGCAGTATCTGACGGACATGGCCGTAGCCTATACCGGTTATCAGGAAGACGGTAATATCCATCCCGATCGCGCTGATAGCAACATTATCGGAACTGCCCTCCAGGTCGCCACAGAAGATCTCGGCACTCCGTTTGCCAAGCACCTGAGAATGCTGCTTGAGTCATCCAACGACGGTACCGTTCGTGGCCGCTTGCTCGGTGGCTTAGGTGCGGTAAAAGATCCACAGTATGCGGCAGAACTGCGTGAACTGGTTTTGTCAGAATCGCTACGTGATAATGAGATATACTCAATTCTATTAGGCCAGTTGAATGACGAAAAGTTACAGGAGCCGATGTGGGAATGGTTTAAGGCCAATATCGATGCTGTCAAATCCAGAATTCCACCGTTCGGCCAACACCGCATGCCGATCATAGGCCGATACTTCTGTTCCGCGCCAATGAAGAAAGACTTTATTCAGTTCTTTAAACCTATTGTTGATGAACTGGCTGGCGCACCACGTCCTTACCAACAGAGCATTGAGTCGATAGAGCTCTGTATAGCTCAAGTTAAGTTCCATAAGGAGGACGTAGAAAGCTACCTTTCCTCGCCACAATAGCTTAGACAAACAAGCGCTCGCAGGAGCGCTTTTTTATTGCATCACGAATTTATTTCTCTGCCAGTAACTTCTTCTGAATCATGACCGAAGCAAGAATTCCGTAGCCAATGGCAAAAAGCAGAAAACTATCAATGGTATCGAACAGAGAAAATAGATATGGCGCAACCCCGGTTGAGATAATCATGGTCGCTGATACCAGTGCTCTGATAGCACCTAAGTGCGTACTGCCAAATACTTCAGCGTAGAAAGAATTAATCACAGGACCACTTGATGCGACCGTTATGCCAGCTAAAAACATAAATGCAAATAACCAGGCTTCATGCCTTCCGATGAACAGACAAAATATACCAAGCACCAATGGCAGCAGGTACCAGCGCATATAGACTCGTGGATGGGACGCATCCACTAAGGGTCCAGATAGAATGGCTCCCAGGAAGTGAGTCAGACCATACACCATTAAACCGTATGACAACCAGTCCAACGTCCAGCCCTTGCCATCAATCAATACAGTCTGATGGAAGAAAATTCCGGTAATTAAAAATGCAGGACCAATTATCGCTGGCAATATTAGCCAGAAACGCCAATCGGACATGACCTGAGCACGAGACCAATCTTTATTTTCCCCCGCCTCCAGACTACTTTCTGTAACGTTATGGACTGGAACCAAATCAGCTTTTTTTAGTAGCCATAATAATAACGGGAATACCAGCAATAATGCGAAAGCAGCGTAGCTATGCCAACTTGCTGTATGTCCATAATTTTTCAATAAGTTGACCGCAATCGCCGGCATCATCATCTCGCCAAAAGCCATCCCCTGTAATGACAGGCTAACCGCCTTACCCCGGTGTTTTGGAATATAGCGCATGAGAGTGGTTACAGCGATATGGGTCATCAAGCCCTGACCGCATAAACGGATCCCCAGATAAGAAAGGAACAGCATGATTAAATTGGTACTGTTGGCAAAGAGAATACAGGAAGCAATAAGGCCAATGATGACGAAGCTCATAAACTTCTTTACTTCAATATCATCGATCTTGGCGCCAACAAAAAATATCGTAAACCCGCTGATCAGCGTCGCCATAGAATAGACCAGACTCAGGTTATCTTTTTCCAACAGCAAGTTCGCAATAAGGTCTTTGTTGAATAGTGAAATAAAGAATGTTTGGCCCAGATTTCCGATAAAAACACAAAGAAATCCGAATAAAAGCAAGTACTTATTACTTTTAACGAAATTAAGGTAATTCATGGCTTATGCCGTGAAGGTGAAAAATTAGGTTGGCATTATACTCTGAGTCACTCGAACTTACAGCCCACAGTCTGTAAGGCTATTCTGCTATCTGCGCTAAACAATCATCACTCCCACCCCACGATATTACCCAAATACCGGGCCATGCATGGAAGTCGTATGGCTTGCGATATACCAGGTCTGCTGGGAATACCCCTGCAGACCCGGCCGCCGTTACCGTTACTTCTTATTAATAAAGTCTCTCAATACGTAATGTAAAATACCGCCATTTTTGTAGTATTCCAGCTCAACCTTGGAGTCCAGGCGTGAGCGAGCCTTAAAGTGTATGGTTCTACCATCATTGCTTTTCGCTTCAACCGTAAGCATTTGGTTTACATCAAGACCATTAGCAATACCCTTGATAGTAAAACTTTCGTCACCGCTTAGCCCTAACGTTTCGGCGTCCTGACCGTCGACAAACTCCAATGGCATCACGCCCATACCGACCAGATTACTGCGATGAATTCGCTCATAACTTTCGGCAATCACAGCCTTAATACCTAACAGCGTCGTACCCTTAGCCGCCCAGTCACGCGATGAACCGCTGCCATACTCTTGTCCCGCTAACACAATCAACGGGATACCTTCAGCCTGGTATTTTTGTGACGCATCAAATACTGTCATGGTTTCACCGCTAGGGATATAACGGGTATAACCACCTTCTTTATCAACCAGTTGATTTTTAATGCGGACGTTAGCGAAAGTACCACGAACCATCACTTCATCATTACCTCGACGCGAACCGTAGGAATTAAACATCCGCGGCTCAATGCCTCGTCCTTTCAGGTACTGGCCCGCGGGGCTATCCTCAGAAAAGCCGCCGGCTGGAGAAATGTGGTCAGTCGTAATCGAATCACCGAGTTTCAATAGCACGTTGGCGCCAACAATATCCTGCGGTTGCCCAACCTCCGGCTTCAACCCCTGGAAGAATGGTGCCTGCTTAATGTAAGTAGAAGAATCATCCCACTGATAAACTTTGTCTTTCGACACTTCCATATCGCGCCATTGCTTGTTGCCATCGAAGATTTTACCATAGTTTCTGGCGAAGTCAGCAGGCGTCAGAACTTTATTCATAACCTCCTCAATTTCTTCGTTTGAAGGCCAGATATCTTTAAAATACACCGGTTTTCCGTCTGGTGTATGAGTTACAGGCTCATTTTCAAAGTCAATATCCACGCGACCAGCAAGCGCATAAACCACCACCAGCATTGGTGACATCAGGAAATTCATTTTCACGTCCGGGTGCACGCGAGCCTCAAAATTTCGGTTACCCGACAGGACGGATGCCACCACCAGATCGTTTTCGGTCACCGCTTTACCCACCGCATCCGGTAGCGGACCTGAGTTACCAATACAGGAGGTACAGCCATAACCGACCAGGAAGAAATCTAATGCTTCCAGATCATCCAGTAAGCCCGAATGGTGTAAATAGTCGGTAACGACCTTTGAGCCCGGTGCCAACGAGGTTTTAACCCAGGGCTTAACTTTTAAACCGAGATCATTGGCTTTTTTCGCCACGAGACCAGAGCCAATCATCACCGTCGGGTTCGACGTATTGGTACAAGAGGTAATCGCAGCAATTGAAATCGAACCATCGTGTAACTCATAATCCTGATCACTGTCTTTATCATCGACCTTAATCGTTTTCAGTAGGCCATTATCATTATCGGCCGGACTGCGATCTTCCAGAGGCTGATAACCGCGCCCATAATTCAACTCCATTAGGGATTTAAACTGGGCTTTTAAGTTACTGATGGCAATTTTGTCTTGAGGACGCTTTGGACCAGAGGCAGTAGGAACCACTGTACTCAGATCCAACTCAACCACACTGCTATATTCAATATCCTCTTCGTTTTCGCGCCACAGCATGTTGTTCTTGGTGTAAGCTTCAACACGCTCAATCGTTTCTTCGCTACGATTGGTGTCGCGCATGTAATCCAATGTACGATCATCAATTGGGAAATAAGTCACGGTACAACCAAATTCCGGCGACATATTGGAAATGGTCGCACGGTCGGTCACGGTCAGATGATCCAACCCATCGCCGAACACCTCGACAAACTTGCCCACGACCCCGTGCCTACGCAATAAATCAGTAATGGTTAGCACCATGTCGGTTGCTGTAGTGCCGATCGGTAACTTACCCGTCAGTTTTAAACCGACCACTTCAGGTAATAAGAAAAAGATAGGCTGGCCAAGGATAGCCGCTTCGGCTTCAATGCCACCAACGCCCCAGCCAACAACTCCAATACCGTTAACCATCGGCGTATGTGAGTCGGTACCGACAAGAGTGTCTGGAAATAAGGCCCCATCACGCTCTACAACGCCCTGTGCCAGATACTCCAGATTCACCTGGTGGCAAATACCCATACCTGGCGGCACCACCGTAAAGTTATTAAACGCCGTCTGTGCCCACTTTAAGAACTGATAACGCTCCTTATTGCGCTCATATTCCATATCGATATTTTTATTTAGGGAATCTTTATCACCGTAGAAATCCACCTGAACCGAGTGATCAATCACCAAATCGACAGGAATCAAAGGATTCACTTTCTGACCATCAACACCGTGGTTACTGGCTTCAGCTCGAACCGACGCCAAGTCGACCACCGCCGGTACCCCCGTAAAATCCTGCATCAGCACTCGTGCAGGCTTATAGGGAACCTCTTTCTTTTCCGGGTTCGGCTTCCATTGCAACAAAGTATTCACATGATCGCTGGTTACCGCCAGCCCATCATAGTTTCTCAATGCATTCTCAAGAAGGATTCGGATAGAAAAAGGCATCTTCTTGATACCATGGCCTTGCGCCTCTAAATCTCTCAGACTCCATATATCGAAGTTCTTACCGCCAACAGCGAGAGACTGCTTACAATTAATAACCTCTTCACTCATCATGGGCTCCCTTATAAATCAATAAATTGATGATTTTTTCACGCTATTCTTCACTATACATCAGATAATACGTAACTTAAAATTTAGACCGTGAAGATCCTGTAAAATTGCTACACAGCCCGTAATACGTGGAGAATTTCGTAAACTCTGGTATCATTGCGTCCTCGTATTTGGCTTCCACCACCTACGGTGAAGCCGATAACCCATTGAATTTAACTGCATGACACAATAGGACTATTCCATGAGCCTTGCTGATAAAGTTTTAGCCGTTAATGACGATCTACCGATCCGTACCAATCAACCTGTCCATAGCGGTAAAGTTCGCTCTGTTTACTGGTTAACCGAAGAAGATAGCGCACGTTTAATTCAAGAACGTGGCTACGACGTTGCTGCTGACGCACCACTCGCAATCATGGTGATCAGTGATCGTATCTCTGCGTTCGATGCCATCTGGCATGGTGAAGGCGGTATGAACGGTGTACCGGGTAAAGGTGCCGCGCTCAACGCTATTTCTAATCACTGGTTTAAACTGTTCCGCGAGAATGGCCTGGCTGACAGCCATATCCTTGAAATTCCGCATCCATTCGTGTGGATTGTGCAAAAAGCAAAGCCCGTCATGATCGAAGCGATTGCGCGTCAATACATCACTGGTTCTATGTGGCGCGCTTACGCTAAAGGTGAACGTGAATTCTGCGGTATTCGTATCCCAGACGGTCTGGAAAAAGATCAGAAACTTGATGAGTTGTTAATCACACCTTCAACTAAAGGCATCCTGAAAGGTATTCCTGGCGTACCAGAAGCGGACGACGTTAACATTACGCGTCAAGACATCGACGATAATTACGAAGCATTCCAGTTCCGCAGTAAAGACGACATCAACCTGTATGAAAAGCTTCTGAAAGAAGGTTTCGATGTGATTAGTTCTGAGTTGGAAAAGTTGGACCAGATGTTTGTCGATACCAAATTTGAATTTGGTTATGTCACTGACAAAGCAGGCAACGAAAAACTGATCTACATGGATGAAGTAGGTACCCCTGATTCCTCACGTATCTGGGACGGCCCAGCATTCCGCGACAGCGGCAAAGTGGTCGAAAACTCAAAAGAAGGTTTCCGTCAGTTCCTGCTGAACCACTTCGAAGACTCAGACATTCTATTAAACAAAGATCGCATGGACGAGCGTCAGGCACTGGCTCGTGATAACGCGCTGCCAACTGAAGCTCTGATGGACGTATCCAATACCTACACCGGTATTGCTGAAAAGATTACTGGCGAAAAAATTGAATTGTCAGATAATCCAAAAGCCGAAATCATCCAAATCTTAAAAGACGAATTTAAGTTGGTTGATTAAGCTTTAACAGTACGATAATTGGCGGCTCACTAGGGCCGCCAACTTACTCTAATGTCCTGCCAGATGATTCCACTCGGGTAACAACACAATACAGTTTGGGTTAAACCCATTTTCTTTAAAAGTGTCGATTCGATGAGTCACTAAGTGGTTTTCCATATCCACCACCGTAATTTCTCCATCGCTCATCCCGGGTAAATTCAGTAGTGAATTCTGAACGAAACCCAGCTTACCATCTTTAGTAAATGCAATATGATGTGCGCCTTCAGCAGTGCTGTAAGTTTTAACCAGCTTCGGCTCAGTGACCTTATCTGCAATATCAAAGACATGAACTTTACCAGGCTTGGCTGTCGTCACATACATGGTCTTTGCATCATCGCTGAAATAGATTTCGAGCGGCATTGCAGCCTCTTCTGAAGCAAAGTCAAACGCTTCAGCAGCATCAAAATCCTGGGTTTGTTTATTCCAGGTTAAAGTCCATAAAGTCCCCCCCTGCATATTAGTTACATAAGCAACGACAGGGTCGCTATTAGGCACAAACAAAACTTCCACAGGAGCCTCACCGGCTGGCGTCTCCTTATTGGAGACCTTAATCGCACCTAAAGTTTTATTCGTACTCGCTTCAAACACAGAAATATGATCACCAGCTTTCGTCATATCAGGACTGACAGTACTGGTCACTAATATACGATCAATGTCATTATTAATAGCGATTCCGTGTGGGTAGGGTTTTGGCGTTTTCAATTCAGCCAGAACTTTATCGCTTTTGACATCGCCGACATAGACAGTGTCCGATCCCATGCAAGTCAGATACCACTTACTGTTATCGTCTGAGAAAACTACATCCTCACCCACTTTACAGTTATCGACATTGATCACTTTCAAACGGTAAGGAAACTCCTTAAGGTTCATCACCCTTAACTCATTCCCTCGACCTAATGCGGTGATATAGGCTTTACTCATGGTTTTATCATAGAAGATATGATGCGCGACGAGATCTGGAGGTAAAGGAATCTCCATCAGAATTTGACCAAAAGCATCCGAGTCAGGATCCACATTCATAACCGCAATGCCCTCCTCCCTTTGCTGTTGCCCACTGAGCTTTAAAGACTTCAGTGAGTCAGCCGGCTTACTTTCGTAATTAATTAAAGCCAAGATCTCTCCTCGGCTCGAAGTCGATAGTGAACCGAGCAATATGATGAAGAATAACATAATCAATCGTGACATAACTTCCTCCTTGTTAACCAGTCTTGAATCGGTTAATAATTGTACAGCACTTTGCTAGAATGAACCTTGATTATGTATACATTTTAATCAATAGACTCAGTGGAGAATAAGTAAAATGAAACTGTCAAATTCTTTTACAGTTGTTTTGAATATACTCTTTACTTTGCTGGTTATAACAAGTCCCTTACCACTCGGCGCGACCAACGATATTACCACTCATCGAATTGTTATTCATGAGGGTAAAGTTAAAGGAGAACAAACTCTGAAGTTTAATCAGGGTACCAGCATCAATATCGAGATTAAGTCGGACAAGAATATGGAACTTCATGTACATGGCTACGATATCAAATTGGATCTAAAAGCAGGTATCACTGCCAAGCTCAGTTTTGATGCTCAGGTTGCGGGGCGCTTTTCAGTAACACGCCACGACGCTCATGGTAACGACAGCCATGGTGCGCTATTTTACATTGAGATCTACCCACAATGAGACGTCTGGGGATTAAATCCATATGCACGTTACTTCTAGCCATTGCCTATAGCCATTTAATTTTCAATACAGTTCAGGCACACTCCTTTGGTGAGCGTTACGACTTACCCTTACCCCTATCAATGTATTTAACTTCGGCAGCTGTTGTCGTGCTGGTTTCTTTTGTCATTACGGCAGTCTTTTTACGACAATCACGCCTAGCAAACTTATCACCTTATATTGAACTGAAGAGTTTTCTCCCGCGCGGTTCTTTAAGTCGGAAAATCATCACAAGCATTCTGCAATTAATTGGCGTTACACTATTTGCTTTAACATTGGTTACGGCTTATGTCGGAGACAACAATACTTTCAATAATTTTTCCCCAACATTTGTCTGGATAATCTGGTGGGTAGGATTCACGTTTATCGTTGCGCTAGTTGGTAATTTCTGGCCAGCTCTTAACCCGTGGCGAACACTGGCACTATGGAGTCATTTATTTAAAGTAAAAAGTCACCGCCCCTATCCGGAAAAACTAGGTGCATGGCCAGTCGTTATCATCTTTATTATTTTTGCCTGGTTAGAACTTATTGCACAAGGACCGGAAACTCCCAAGGTCCTCTTCTGGTTAATCACTATCTATAGCTTCTATACCTGGCTGGGGATGGCTATTTTTGGCATCAACAACTGGTTACGCCATGGCGATGTATTCAGTCATTTCTTTAACCTCTTTGGTCGCTTTGCATTGTTCAATGTGAAAAGTGATAAGGTGCAACTGCGTTTGCCTGGTTCCGGATTAACCCATGACAAGCCATTACATTTTTCCGAAACTTTCTTCGTAGTTTTACTGCTTTCTACCGTATCTTTTGATGGCATATTAGAAACGCCGCTGTGGAAAAATTTGCTCGACTTTATTGCTGAGAATCAATTGATAAGACCCCTGCTGATCGATTTACAGGGCAATGGTATTGATATCATCACACTCATTAAGAGTTTGGCTTTGTTAATAGTTCCTTGTCTGCTATTAAGTGTGTTTCTAATATTTTGTTATCTCAGCGTGAAAACTGGCGGCAAGAAAATGTCTCTCACAGAAGCTGCGGGGCATTACGTTTTGTCGCTAGTCCCAATTGCTCTGGCTTATCATATAGCTCATTATATTTTCTACTTAATGATCGCAGGGCAACAAATCATTCCACTCCTGTCAGATCCATTTGGTTACGGCTGGGATATTTTTGGCACTAAAAATTACACTATGGATATTGGAGTCATTAATGCTAAGACGGTATGGTTTATCTCTATATACGCCATCATCATTGGCCATATCATAGCTGTTGTTTTAGCACATTATTCTGCTATAAAAATTTACCAAAACCATAAACAAACGTTAATGAGCCAAATCCCAATGCTGATTTTAATGATTGCTTATACCATGCTAAGTCTTTGGATCTTATCTCAACCAATAGTTGAATAGTTTCCTACTCTTAGGTCTCACTGTTCGCATATCTTGTTGAGAGAATCTAGCTATTACAAGTTAATTTATTAGTAACCCCTTTGTCTTTTTGAGATTTTACAAATATATAAAACTTATCTACTTCATCTTGCAGGTGCTTGGGGAGAGGATCATTGGGAAGGCTATCCAAGCCAAGTCTCTTTCTTCGCTGATTAATACTTTCTAACTTTTTGTCTGCAAGCAGCTCATGCTCGGCTTGAATTAACTTATATTGATCATCAAACGCAAAAACAAATAGTCCATTAAGTTTCTTATTCAAAGCTAACCAAGTTAACCACTCTTCATAACTCTCAACTAAAGGCTTCATATCTGGCTTTTCAGTATAAGGACTCGTATTAATTATTGTATTTAAAGCTGTGAAATTACCTGTCTGTACCAGCATATTTTCCAATATATTTTTTGCAGCATCCTCATCTTCATAAAACATATTATCTGCTAGTTGCCACATAGCTACCACGTCATTACTCTCAACAAGTATTTTCAGATCTTCGTTGTTTAAGTCTTGATAATCTCGGAAATTAAACCCACTATAAAACAGCGTGTAACCTCTCTTTTCAAGCCAAACCCTTCCTTTTAAGTCAGCCTCAATATATTGATATAAATAACTAGCAATATCAAATGAACAGCTATCGCTAATCTTATATCTGTTACCTGCTATAAAATATTCATTCTTACTACTTGTAGCTTCGGAGTTTTTTGAGCGTGCTTCCTTTTGTCTAACAATTTTTTTACTAGTTTTACTAACAAGCTCTGCACTATTGCTAATCGTTTGTTTATAGTTATGGGTACCATCTTCAAGTCCACCCCAGATAAAGAAGATTGAAATAATAACTAGAATAATTAATAACCCTATGCCTTTCTTCATTAAAGAGACTCCAGAAAGAATTTAGAGGCTATCCCTTTAACGCAATAATCCACTACCGAACTCTCCGTTGGCTCTGGGTTAATTTCTATCACGGTAGCGCCTTGGCTTTTGGCGAGCGCGGCGAGCCCTGCGGCCGGATAGACTTGGCTGGAAGTTCCTACCGATAAAAATAGGTCACAGGAGTAAGAGGCGCTTTCGGCGTCGCGCCAGGCGTGTTCGGGTAAGGCTTCGCCAAACCAGACCACAGAAGGACGAATCTGTCCACCACATTCAGGACATTCTATTACTTCTTCAATGTCATCTACACCTTCTTTGTATTCAGTTCGACATTGTAGGCAGTGATTGCCCCAGATATTACCGTGTAATTCAGTAACGTTTTGAGAGCCACCAGCCTGGTGCAGGCCATCAACATTTTGCGTGATTAGTGTGACGCTTTGTGAATTGGATTGTTGCCATTTGGCGATGGCTTTGTGTGCGTCGTTGGGCTCTTTGGTTTTCAGTTCACTTCGACGCCATTGATACCACTGCCATACGCGGTTCGGATTTTCCAGGAAACCTTCGAGACTCGCCATTTTTTGTGGATCGTACTGGCTCCACAGGCTTTCTTTCGTTTCATCTTTGTAGGATCTAAATGTGGCAACGCCGGATTCTGCAGAGACTCCGGCGCCGGTAAGAATAGTCACGCATTTTGCATTTTTAATATGATAGAGAGCGTCATTATCAATTTCCATTGATATAAAAGCTTACTCCAACGATAAGTGGCTAAAGTCAAAACGGGTGTCGATCACTTCGCCGTCAGCACCGGTCGCTTTTAATGCTTTTAAGTAACGCTCTGCCGTTTCACTATTCACATTCAGCTTTACGTCACGTGGCGACTCACCGGAAACTTCGAGTAATTTCTTCGCGACCTTTTGTTCGATGTTAAATAACTCGGCTAACTCTTGCTCGATATAAAACTTACCACGTTCAGAGTCGCCATACCCTTTTATGACGACCTTGTATCCACCTTCAGACATATAGGGACCTCTTTTTATTCTGGGCGAGGATAATTATCCGCTAACCCCTGATATACTAGATGCTTAAAATCATCTTCAGAAGCATCTAACTTCTCTAGAATCTCGACTAAGACTTCATTATCTTCTTTGCCATACCATTCTTTGATATAAGTACCTTCTTTGTAGCCTTTGTCTTGACGGAAAAAGTTTAAGGTATTTTTACCAACATAACTTTTAAACAGTTCTTCAAACGGCATATTGATTTGTTTCATGCAGCCGGCAAAACTGGAGCCATCAAAGTGCTGATACATTACGGCCTGCCCGGCTAACGCTTCAAGCGTCTGTTTAAAGTCATCCTTCTCCAAAGGCTCCCACATTTCATTGGTTAGCTCTTCGGCAATATCATCAAATGACCGCTCACCATCAATACGCGAGCTTAAACCGAAGTGAAAAATATCCACCAATTCCATTTTGACCTGTTCGATCTCAGGCGTCTGGTGCTTCCACCACTTCCACCCATAATGGTCCAGCATCTCAGCGCACTCAATCCAAATTGCTCGATACCATTCATAGTTCTGCTCGAACCATTTTTCATGGACTTTCGTATTCATTGCATTTTGCATTTCCAGCATGGTTGCAACCTGCTTTACCATTAATGCTTTATTCATGACTCTACCCACATAAGTAAAATTTAAGATCCTGTCTACACTTCCATCATAGCAAAAATAAGGCCTTCACTACCAACCGCGGCTTCTTTTGATCAGTTCGTATGCCGCTTTAATTTCCTGAGTCTTTTCATTAGCCATTTTGATCATTTCTTCCGGCAAGCCCTTG
Organism: Kangiella shandongensis; assembly: GCF_020005365.1. Lineage (GTDB taxonomy): Bacteria > Pseudomonadota > Gammaproteobacteria > Enterobacterales > Kangiellaceae > Kangiella > Kangiella shandongensis. The sequence continues at coordinate 337,651 of NZ_JACNML010000001.1, forward strand.
GCGACCAGCTTATCAGGATGGTGTTGTGACATCAGGCGACGGTAAGCCCGCTTTATCGTTTTTTGATCATCGCTACTTTTCACACCCAGCACTTGATAGGCCTGGTCGACACTGGGTGCGTCTGGTGCCTGCTGATAAGTACCTCCATGTCCACCGCCTGCCTGTCCTTGTTGCTCCGAATAGCCATAGAAACGTTGTTGCGCCTGTACCATTTTGATCAGCTGATCGATCATAAAGTTGGCAAAACCGAGGTGCTTTCCTACGCGGTGCAACACGGCACGTTCATATTCATGCATGGTTCCGTCCGCCAGCGCCATGGTAATCTGTACTTCGAGGAACATCTGCATCAAATTACGACGACGATGACACTCCTGCTTAAATTGATCGACCACAGCCTCAAGGTCAAAGTCACTGCTTTTGCCCTGCTGAAACAAGTCAATAGCAAACTTACGCGCATCACTATCCAGGCCCATCCGGCTCATGACATTTTCAGCGTGCCGAATTTCATTCTGCGTCACGCGCCCATCCGCTTTTGCGATATGGCCCATGACTGAAAAGGTCGCCGTGAAGAAAGCGGCTTGTACCCGCTCCTGATCACCCGGCGCATAGCGCTCTTGATAATCATCGCTCTTTTTATCCAACTGATGTCCCAGCACAGCACCAATAATGGCTCCTAATGGCCCTCCGCCAAGGGAGAAACCCAGGACACCACCGATTACTTTACCAAACCAACTCATCGTTATAGCTTTCCGTCATATTCAATTGTTTTAATCCGCCGCTGAAAGCTTTCATTCAGCTGCTTCAGTCGCTCGGGTGTTCCGATATCGAACCAACGCCCTTGAAATAATTCTCCTGTTACTTCCGCTTCTACCATCAACTCTCTTAGTACTGGTGCCAGCCGACATGGCTCCCCAAGCGGTACATCAGCAAATACCTCTGGTTGATAAACGCCAATTCCGGTAAAAGTATGTTTATCGTCACCCTCAGCAATAACCAGACCATCGCTTCTCAGTTGAAAGTCACCTTGTGGATGGTGGTCAGGGTTTGGTACTAAAACGATATGAGCTTTTTTAGTTGGTTGCAGCAACAACTTTTCATAGTCGTATTCGGACCAAACATCGCCATTCACAACAATAAAAGGTTCGTCGTCAAAAAAATCCAGGGCATTACGGATACCGCCCGCCGTTTCCAGGGCCTGTCTTTCGTGTGAGAAGGTCAGCCTCACCCCCCAGTAAGCTCCATCGCCCAAATATTCCGGGATTTGATCACCTAACCAGGAGGTATTAATCAGAATATCTTTAATACCCGCGTCTTTAAGCGCCTCAATATGCCACTCGATCAGTGCTCGTCCGTCCACCTTGAGCAATGGCTTGGGATGGCGCTCAGTCAAAGGCCGCATGCGCTCGCCGCGTCCGGCCGCTAAAATCATTGCTTTCATGAAATAGAGCCTTGCTTCTCTTCAAAAGCAGGAATGATCTTACTGGTCAGCCACTGATAAAACTCTGTCATCTGAGGATATTTTTCCGCTTGCTGAATAATATAAGTGAGGGTTAAGGGAATATCTTTCAAGTAATCCGCTTTGCCATCGCGATAATTCAGACGACAGAAAATACCAGCGACCTTGATATGACGTTGCAGCCCCATCCAGTCAAACCACTGTTCAAACTGCTCTTTATCTAAAATGGCCGGCGAGCGCTTCAGGTAATAATTAACCCAGGCATCCACTTGTTGAGGCGTCCACTGGATATAGCAGTCTCTCAATAAAGATAGTAGATCGTAGGTTAATGGCCCTCGAACAGCATCCTGAAAATCAATAATGCCCGGTTCATCGGTATCGTCACACTGCATCAGGTTTCTCGAGTGATAGTCTCGATGGACAAACACCTGCGGCTGTGACTGAGCGCTCTGGATGAGATGCTCAAAGGTCGTATCTAACAGGCGATGCTCGACTGGGGTTAACTCTATCGACAAATGTTTGCTAAGGAACCAGTCCCTAAACAGCTCCATTTCTGTTCGGAGCAGTTTGTCATCATAATCCGGCAATCGACCCGGTGATATCTTCTGCATTTCAATCAAGCTATTGATGGCGTTGTGGTATAGCTCATCAGCAGCGCCCAAATTACCCGAAGACTGAGCTTCTTTGAGTAAAGGCAGATACAGTTGGTCCCCCAGATCCGACAGCAGCATAAAGCCCTGCTCTAAATCCTGCGCCAGAACTCTCGGCGCATTCACGCTTTCAAGTAATTCCGCAACCCTTATAAATTGTCGGCTGTTTTCATGCTCAGGCGGGGCGTCTACCACAATCCAGCTATTGCCGCTCCGTTCATCCTGCCAACGAAAATATCGTCGGAAACTGGCATCTCCCGAGACCATGCTCCATTTCAGATTAGCTAATATCTGCTCTTCGTCAGCCAGCAAACGACTCACACGTTGCTGTGACCACTCCTTTAATAATGTCTGTCGGCTATCTTTTGTCATTATTGATTTTCAATCTGTCCCGTAAGCGTTTATCATTAGGCCTTTATAACTGATGACAGTTACAAAGCGTAGGCCCTTGAATTGTCGGGCTATCTATTTTGTGACCAACCCGTAAAAAAACACGAAAAGTACATGGTAAGCAAGAAAGTCCGTTGGGTAAAATCTTTTTTGGTCTCTAGCGTTAGTATCGCAGTAATGATGGCTACGCCGTCAGGTCTCGCCGCAGAGTCTAGTAAAGAACAAAACATCGTTGATAAGCCTCAGCTCAACTCGGCTGAGGCCGAGGCTATGCCTACAACTAATGAAAATCATCAGGCTTATCAATTCCCTGAATTCAAGACCTGTCCCAGCCAACCAGTTGAACCAACTCGTTACCAGCCGCAACTGGTCGAGACTAATGCCCCCATTCGGGTTTATTCCGATGAAGCTTATCGTGAAGGCAATAAAGCCTATTTAACCGGTAATGTTCAGGTTACCCAATCCCAACAGAAGCTAACAGCAGACCAGTTAACCGCGGATAATGAAACCAAGTCGTATCATGCGCAGGGAGACCTGTTATTTACCAACAATAATTTTGTTGTGGGTGCGGATAGTCTTGACTATTACTCGCTTCAGGGCTCAACGGAAATCAGAAATACTCGCTTCCACCTATACAGTAATAACGGAAACGGTACTGCTCAAAAGATTCGCGTTGATAACAAGCAACTACTGACGTTAACTGATACGGACTTCTCAACCTGTCCAGAAGATCAGAAAAGTTGGGTCTTCGAGTCTGGTGAAATCATCATTGATCGTGAGAGCGGCTGGGGTAAAGCCTACAACAGCGTGGTCAAAGTCGCTGATATTCCTGTTTTCTATATACCCTATATTACCTTTCCGGTCGATGATCGCCGCAAAACAGGCTTATTACCACCGTCATTCAGCAACTCAAACCGCAACGGTCGCGATTTAAGTATCCCCTATTATTTAAACCTGGCACCCAATTATGATCTGACCTTGACGCCAAGGTATATGACGTCTCGGGGTTCCATGCTTGGCTCAGAGTTTCGTTACCTGACTGAGCAGAGTAATGGCGAACTTTTCTTCGAATATTTACCGGATGATAAAGCAGCTGGTTCCGATAATCCTGAAAACCTACCGGATCAGCGCTGGCAGTACAGCGTGGATCATTTAACACAACTTTCTGATCACTGGAGCACCGGCATGGTGGCTCGTAAGGTAAGTGATGACAGTTATTATCAGGATTTTGGTGGGAGTATTCAGGACAGTAACCAGGACATATTAAGCCAGAACCTCTATGTACAATACTTAAGCCAGGACTGGTTTATGCGCACTGAGTATCAGGACTGGCAGCTGCTAAACAGTCCTGTAGAGCGCTATACGATTGCTCCACGAGTCCAGTTAACCCGTTTTTTCGAACCCAATGAGAATAGCTTTGAAGCCAAAATTCACAGTGAGCTGACACGCTTTGATAAGGATGGTGCCGACACCGCGGAGCGCTACCATATTGAACCTTCCATTGGCTGGAGTCACGAAACGCTTTATAGCTTTTTCCGGCCAGAACTCAGCTTTGCCTACACCCAATACAAGCAAACCGATATTAGTGACAATGTAGAAACCGCTGATCGAAGTTTACCCACACTATCGATAGATACTGGCCTGTTCTTTGAGCGTACGCTGAATTTCGACGACGGCGATCTGACACAGACGCTCGAGCCGAGGGTTTTCTATCTCTATACCCCCTATCAGGATCAGAGCGAGATAGGTATTTACGATACCAGTTTGCCGACGTTTAACTTTACCCAGCTGTTCAGCCGTAACCGTTTTAGCGGTATCGATCGCATCGGTGACGCTAACCAGATCAGTGGCGCTCTTACCAGTCGCTTCCTCGATGATGAAGGCCGGGAGAAAGCCTCTATTTCAGTTGGTCGAACGGTTTACCTGAAAGATCGTAAAGTTACGATGCTGGATATGCCGGTTGAAACCAATAAGCAGTCAGGGTTATTGGCTGAAATTAATTGGCGCTGGACCGATAATATTGAAGTTAAATCAGCTATCGAGTGGGATGATCAGGAGAATGAAACCACCCATGGCCTGATTAATATGCACTATGAGCCCCAGACGAACCACATCATAAACTTAGGGCATCGCTATCGTAAAACACCAAGTCGTACTCAGGAAGAAGCTGAGCTTGCATTTGCTTGGCCATTAGCCCAAGATTGGCGTCTTTTGGGTCGATATAACCAAGACCTCACTGAAAATCGAACTAACGACTCATTTATTGGTCTAGAATATGAGTCCTGTTGTTGGGCGGTTAGAATGGTCGCAAGACGCTATATAAATATACAACTCGATAGCCAAGGTGCACTCCTCCCTAATCAACCAGACGAACACAGCTCTGGGGTTTACCTCCAGTTTGTTCTCAAGGGAATTGGTAGCCTCCGAGGCAGCACCACACAATTTTTAGAAGACAGTATTTACGGATACGAAGATTTATTAGGCAAATAATATGACATTGAAACATTTGATTTCGGCTTGCTTACTGGTTGCTTCATTAAGCTCATTAACGGCACAAAATGTACACGCTGCCGAGACTATTGATAAAGTTATTGCGCAAGTTGATGAAGACGTGATCTTGCAGAGTGAGCTCGAGCGAAAGGTTATACAGGCAAAACAACAAATTCAGGCCCGAGGTGGACAGCTTCCGCCACAGAATATCCTTGAAAGAGAATTACTCGAACAATTAATTATACAAAGTCTACAGTATCAAATGGCGTCACGCTCTGGTATGCAAATTCAATCTGCCGAGTTACAACAAATTGCTACACGTGTTGCCCAGCAGAGCGGCATGTCACTGGATGAGTTTCGCCTTCATATGGAGCAACAGGGTATTGCCTATGAGTTATTTCTAGATGACTTACGTAAAGAGATTCTAACGTCTCGTTTTCGAGATGCCTTTGTCGCCCGTCGAATTAAGATCAGCGAAAAAGAAATCGATTCACTGGTCAAAGCCATGGACTCTAAGAGTAGCGTTGAATACCATCTAGGGCACATTCTTATCGCTGCCGATGAAAGCGCCACTGAAAGTGAAGTCGCAACCGCCAAAAAAGAAGCCTTAACGATCAAACGCCAGTTGGAACAAGGTAAGGACTTTGCCGGTATGGCTGAAAAACACTCCGATGGCTCTGATGCCAGTGACGGCGGTGACTTTGGCTGGAATACCGAGAAGAACCTACCGGAGCTCTTTAGAGATCCCGTTTATTATATGAAAAAAGGCGGGATCTCCCGTCTGATCCGAAGCCCTGCAGGCTTTCATATCTTAAAGTTATACGATAAACGGGGCGATCTGGAACACGTTGTACAGCAAACCAAAGCACGGCATATACTCGTTCAACCCGACGCCATTACCACAGAAGAAGATGCCAAGGACTTACTACAGCATATACGCCAACAGGTACTGACCGGGGAAACGGACTTTGGCGATATGGCGAGAAAGCACTCAGACGACCCCGGTTCGGCTAACTTAGGTGGTGAGCTGGGCTGGAATAATGTCGGTGTTTACGACCCAGTGTTTGAAGAAACTTTAGCCAATCTGAAAATTGATGAAATCAGTCAACCGTTCCAAAGCAGTTTCGGTTGGCATATCGTGCAATTAACGGGTAAGCGACAAGACGATCAAACGGATGAAATGAAGCGTCAACAGGCCGCAAAAATCTTGCGTCAACGTAAGTTTTCTGAAGAAGTTGAGAACTGGGTCCGTGAAATCCGCGACGAAGCTTATGTAAAAAAAGTGGTTGAAGAAGACTCGTAATTCTCAGCCTAATCCCCAAAGGTAATGCAGCGATGGATATTGCTAGAATCCTAATTACGGCGGGGGAACCCGCCGGCATAGGTCCAGAACTGGTTGCAAAGTTAGCACAAGCGCCATGCTCTGACCAAATCATAGTCTGTGCAGCACCTGAGTTACTCAACAAAGCAGCCAAGAGCACTGGCTTACCCCTCGAATTAACCGAATTTGATCCACAGGCGGAGCCAACGCCACATCGCCCCGGCCATCTTTGGCTGATCCCTCATGAACTTGATAGTGATGGCGTTCATTTCGGGCAGCTCAATGTAGAACATGCACCGTATGTACTAGCAACACTACAAACCGCCAACGATATGGCGCAAAATGGCTCTGTTGACGCGATACTGACCGGTCCCGTTCATAAAGGCATTATTAATGACTCAGGGCTACACTTCTCAGGCCATACTGAGTTTTTTGCCGATCGAAGTGGGTGCGATAAGGTCGTGATGATGTTGGCTACCGAGGGGCTTAGAGTAGCCTTAGCAACCACTCACTTACCGTTACAAGATGTATCCAAAACCATTACATCAGAGCTCTTAACTCAGGTCATTACCATTGTAGATGCTGAATTGCGACAAAAGTTTGCAATCAAACGACCTAAGATCTTAGTCTGTGGTCTCAACCCACATGCCGGAGAGAATGGCCACCTGGGCTCAGAAGAACAAGAAGTAATCGAGCCAACACTGGCAACACTTCGGCAACAGCTTGAAGCTGAACTTATCGGGCCCCTACCAGCGGACACGGCCTTTCAACCGAATAAAATAGCAGACGTCGATACAGTTTTAGCCATGTACCATGACCAAGGTCTTCCTACGCTAAAATACAAAGGCTTTGGCAAAGCCGTTAACGTGACATTGGGCCTTCCTTATATTCGAACTTCCGTTGACCATGGCACCGGCCTGGATATCGCCGGCCAAAGTATTGCCGATACCGGAAGCATGCAATATGCGCTACAATTTACTCAAGATCTCATCCAGCGACGTAAGCAATCTCATGGCTCACTCTAAAGTTGTTCAAGGTCATCAAGCAAGAAAACGGTTTGGTCAGAACTTTCTGTCTGATGACTTTTATGTTTCTAAGATTATTGAATCAATTGCGCCACAAACCGATCAACACATTGTTGAAATTGGCCCGGGGCTGGGAGCCATTACCCAGCACCTTATCCAACGAGCGGGTATGCTGGATGTTATAGAACTGGATCGCGATCTTATTCCGCGGCTCGAGAACACATTCAGCCACTATGCTAACTTTAAGATCCACCAGAGTGATGCCTTAAAGTTCGATTTTACCCAGCTCCAGACGGATCCAGAGCAGCCGCTACGTATTGTCGGTAATTTGCCCTATAACATTTCCACTCCTCTTATTTTCCACCTTCTTAAGCAACGACATGTCATTCAGGATATGTACTTTATGTTGCAGAAAGAGGTTGTTGAACGCATATGTGCCAGCCCAGGCAGCAAACAATATGGCCGCCTGAGTGTGATGACACAGTATTATTGCCAGGCCAGTATGCTCTTTTCAGTACCTCCGGGTGCATTTTCCCCTCCCCCTAAAGTCGAGTCGGCAATTGTTTGTTTGCAACCTTACACTAACCTGCCTAAAGCCGTTAGCGATGCTGATATATTAGCGAAAATTGTTACGGCAGCCTTTAACCAGAGAAGAAAGACTATTCGCAACAGCTTAAAGCAATGGCTTCAGCCGGAGGATTTCGAGAAAGTCGGTTTATCTGGCACAGAAAGGGCAGAGCGCTTGTCATTAGATGATTTTATCCATATTTGCCGATATGTGGAGCAGTCCGGCTAAGCAAAAAATGTGGACTTTTTCACATTTTTTGCTAGTCTAGTATAGGTAAAGGATGCAAGTCTAGAGGAGCAGTTTATGAGAGTAGAGCAAGACGATCAGCATAAAAGAAATGCTGCCAAGACTGAGGCCGATGCCACTAATGAGCAAATTCAAAGCGATGCTCGTCGTTTTTTTCGTGTATCCATCCACCTTCCCGTCGCAATTCGCCAGCATAACTCCGATGTTTTGATCTCTGAGAGTCTTGATATTTCAGAGGGTGGAATCTTAGTTAAAAACTCAAAAAGCCATAAACTTAGGAAAGGCGATGCGGTCAAGGTTCACATCGAAGGCATTCTCGGTGAAGATCAGGAGCAGATGGTTTTACACCCGATGCGAGTGCTACGAGTCGAAGAAAAGACCATAGCGTTAGAGTTCATATAGTTTGGAAACTTAATTACAACTCATTAGTAATTCTAATACTTAAAAGCCTGTCATATAACCTTATGCAGGCTTCTCTATAAAATCCTTAAAAATCAAGATCTTGATACAATGTATTAATGTGACATTGGTCACACTTTTGTTTTTAGCTCTCCGCTATTCTCTTTATCCGCAGTAGCAAGTTGGATGACAGATTCAAAAGCTAATGCCAAAAACAGTAAATGGGGGTAGTAATAACAATAACACAATTAGAAGAAGGTTCAGGCGACAAGTAAGTCGCCTTTTTATATTACCTCTTGTTTTTTTTGTCTATAAATAGGGTTATCATAGCTCTCTGATTCCATAAGACATTTCCATACTCAGTATGCACGACTACCAAAAGCAATTTATAGAGCTGGCACTGGCAAAAGAAGTCCTCAAATTTGGTGAGTTTACCCTTAAAAGTGGTCGCATTAGTCCCTATTTTTTTAATACAGGGCTATTTAATAACGGTCATGACTTAGCTCAGCTGGGTCGTTGCTACGCTCAAACCATTGTTCAACAGCAGATTCCCTTTGATGTGATTTTTGGTCCCGCCTATAAAGGCATCCCTTTGGTGAGTTGTACAACTGTAGCTTTATCGGAACACCACGATATCAGTGCCCCCTATAGTTTTAACCGCAAAGAGAAAAAAGATCATGGCGAAGGTGGTAATATCGTCGGCAGTCCACTGAAAGGAGACGTGCTGATCATTGACGACGTCATTAGCGCAGGAACTGCCATTAGAGAATCGATCGATATCATTAAAACGCAAGGGGCCACCCCGAAAGCCGTACTGATAGCCCTGGATCGTCAAGAAAAAGGTACCGGCGAACTATCTGCAGTACAAGAAGTTGAACAAGATTACGGAATACCTGTGTTTTCTATTATAAAGTTAGCTGACTTATTAACTTATTTAAAAGATCACCCAAAATTCAGCCACTATTACCCTAAAGTCCTCGGCTATCGTGAGACTTATGGTGTTGAATAGGGATGTAGGAGAATCATGAACCTTAAACACATTATTGTCAGTTTTATCTTATGCGCTGCTGCCTTTGCGGCAGACGCAAAAAATTTCTATCGATTTAAAGACAATAATGGCAGGCTTGTGGTTAAAGACTATTTACCAAATTCAGCAATAAAGTCCGGCTATGACATAATTAATGAAGACGGTCGCCTGATAGAACGGGTTGCTCCCGCTCTGACGCCAGAGCAACAAAAAGCAAAACGCCAACAACAGGACAAGCTTGACGAGCAAAAAGAAAAAGCACGGCAAGCACGCCGCCGGGATCAGCTGTTGTTACGTCAATACCGCACCATCGAAGATATTAAACGCACTGAGAAAAATCAGCTGGCTCCTCTGGAAATTAATATTTCGATTCTTAACGGTCATAACAAATCGCTCAAGAGAAAGCTTTCTGAATTACAGAGCAGTGCGGCAGATTATGAGCGTAAAGGCAAAGCCGTACCGCAAACGATACTCAAGCAAATCACAGCAACAAAAGAACAAATCGAAGAAAATGATGAGTCGATACTTGGCTACAAACAACAGGCAGACGGCATTAAACAGCAATTTAAAAACGACTTGGTACGCTTTAAAGAGTTAAAAGCCAAAAGCGTGGTTCAGGGTTACAGCCGACACTCTGATCAGGGAGCCGCCATTCAAGTTCCCTGCAACTCTCACAAGGCATGTGAGCGCTTCTGGAAACGAGCCCAAATCTTTGCGCATGAAAATGCTTCAAACAAGCTCGAAATCGTTACTGACAGTCTGATCATATCGAGTAAACCCCAGTCGGAAAAGGAGTTAGGATTGTCCATTACTCGGGTACCAGCAGAAAAAGACTCGATGCAGATCGTTTTCGAAGTACAATGTTTTGATTCACAAGCTGGGCAGACTTTTTGTAACAGCAAAAAGGTTACCCAGCTGAAAGAAGAGTTTATACAGTATATATCACAGCACGATAGTTAGGCGCTGAGAACTGTAATCGGCTCCAATAATTGCCACTGGCTATCCCAGCTCGCTAAGGGTGATTGAGAAAAATCCGTTCTGACGTACTGCTGTATTCGTCCCTCAACAGTGGCTATAAGCAAATTAGCCCGGCTCCCTGCATCCGGGCTGTATCGTCCTTTTACAGCGACTTCATATTGCCTGAATAACTGCTTAAGATGAGTCTCTACCCGATTAAACAGCTGGCTGATGCGGCCTCTTAATCGTTCATGCTCCCCAGACAAAGCTTCACCGGTTAACAGGCGACAAATTCCTGGATTGCGACTGGCAAAAGTTAATATCAAGCTTAACGTCTGCTGACACTGCAGGTTAAGAGCACTCTGCTCCTTTGCAATTATGTTCATGCGTGAAAAGATTGCTTCTTCCGTAAACTCAATCAGTCCCTCAAACATTCTTGCCTTACTTGGGAAGTGACGATATAACGCTGCCTCCGAAACTCCCACCTGCTTCGCGAGTTTAGCTGTTGTAATACGTTCCCCAGGATCTTTTTCAAGCATTAACGCTAATGCCTGCAATATTTCATTCTTTCTTTTTGATGAATTTTTTGCTGCCATGTTTCTCTCAAATTTATTTTCTTTAGAAATTTAATCTTAGTTTTGGTGCCACTTTTAATAACTGTTGCCTCAAAACATCTTTCACAGCTTCCAGTGCCGCCTCATTATCCGCTTCAAACTTGACCACAATACTTGGTGTTGTGTTTGAAGCCCTGGCTAACAACCATCGATCGCTATAATCCACCCTCAGTCCATCAATAGTGCTAACCTTGCCCTCACCAAAATCTCCTTTTACTACCAGAGCTTTTACCAGTTTAAATTTTATCTTATCTGGTACAGGTACATTAATTTCTTCCGATGAAACTCCTTCAGGCAATTGGCTAAATAGCGCTGAAGATGATTCTCCTGATCGAGCGACTAACTGTAACAGGCGAGCCGCTGCATAGAAAGCGTCATCAAAGCCGAACCAACGCTCGTTAAAATAAATATGACCACTTCCCTCTCCGCCGAGAGGAGCTTCCGTTTCGCGCATCTTGGCCTTCATGAGTGAGTGACCAGTTTTCCACATCAAAGGCTGACCTCCTGCCAGACGGATAACATCTGGCAGGTAGCGAGTACATTTTACGTCATAGACAATTTCGGCGTTAGGGTTTCGTGACAGCACATCCTGCGCAAACAACATCATTAAACGGTCAGTCCAGATGATCTTACCGCGATTATCCACTACTCCTAAGCGGTCTCCATCGCCATCAAAAGCAATACCGATGTCTGCTTTTTCTGAGACGACCGTCGCCACAAGTTCTTCTAGATTGCTGGCGTGATTAGGATCGGGATGATGATGGGGGAAGGTACCATCGATTTCAGTATGCAGGCCTATGACCTCGCAACCTAACGCTTGCAGCAACTTAGGAGCAAAATCTCCGGTTACACCATTGCCACAATCTACGGCAACTTTAAGAGGCTTATCCAGCTCAATATCAGCTAGAACTTTCTGTAAATATTCCTGTTCTACAGAAACATCAGTAACCTCACCACTGCCGCTGAAGAACTCCTGCGTCTGGATACGCTTCAGTAACTCCTGGATCTGTGAGCCATATAATGTTTCACCTGCCAATACAATCTTCAGACCATTGTGCTCGGCCGGATTATGGCTGCCTGTTAGCATCACACCAGAGCGGGAATTTAAGGTATTAGCAGCGAAATACACCAACGGTGTCGCAACCATGCCCAAGTCTAAAACATCACGTCCACTAGCCTGTAACCCTTTCACTAGTGATTTATGAAGCTCAGGGCTTGATAAGCGCCCATCTCTCCCCACAACAATGCTTTGCTCCCCCCGCGAATAGGCTTCGCTTCCTATCGCCTTGCCGATAAGATAAACAACTTCGGCATTTAAATTCTTTCCTACCACACCACGAATATCATACTCACGAAAAATATCCGAGCTAATACTCTTTGAAATACCTTCCTCATTAAATGGCAATTCGCTGGAGGTCGATGTCTTCGACTCTGAAGTCGACGATAGCAAAGCCTCAGCCTGCTCCAGCTCATCTGAAGAAGACGTTTCATCAGCATAAACCACAGGGCGGGCTCGGCGCGGCTTTCGTTCAGTTGCTTGAACCTGATGAAATGCCTCATCACGGCCATCATGCGAACCTGTTTTGTGCTCATCATGAGCTTTCTCATGCGCCACTCGGGAATAACCCGCAGCCAGCTCATTAAAATAATTCAACTGATATTTCCTACTCGCCACACTGCCGTCTTTTATACCCTGGATAAAGTGTCGGGCATCGCTTTTAAACAAACGCTTCATACTCATCAAAGGAAGCAATCCTGCGATAAGAAAAGCAAGCACTGCAGCGATAAATAACAGCAACGGAATCTTACCTGCATCCGTACTGAAGGTGCTGATCCTCTGCCACAGAGCTAACGTCCAGTTAGCGCCAAAGCTTGGTGAAACAATTAAAGGCCGACCCTCTCCATCAACGCTTCCTACTGATGCAACCGTATGTACGGTATCACCAAAGTTTTGCCGTAACTCCAGTCGACTTAAGTTGTCTGCTTTTCCTAGTAACGCCTGTACTTCAGACAAACTCAACGTCGCTAACAGTAAACGCCCATCGGCTAACTTCTCGACAAATGCGATATAACTTGGCTGACCATTACTTAAAATCAGCTCTGGAGGAACCGAGCTTCCTTTTTCGACCTGACGCAATAGGTCAATAATAACGTGTGTTATTGCTGGCTCAGAAGCAGTTGATGGCTGAATAGCAGCGCTATCAAACAGGACAATATTGTCCAGTCGGGGAACTTGCTTCTTTATTTTATTAATCACGTCCTGATCTTCTTCGCCGAAAACCGAGTCCGCCGACAAAGTCAGCGCATTCTGAATCTGTTCAACACGTTGCTGAATAAGGTTAGCCCGCTCAGAAATGCGAGACTCAAGCAGCTGTTTTGCCTGAGACTCTAGTGGCTTCTCGATCCCTAAGAAATATAGACTGGCCGAAATTCCAACCAAAATAACCAGTCCAATTATTAAAGGAATAATAAAAAAGCTTGCTAAACTTTTACCTTTTGTCATCCAATACTCCCCTTCCGCTGCCCATAAGCGGTCCTATTCTTTATTAATTCTCTTTACGTACCTGATGAATTAACGCAATCAAGTCTTGAGCGACCTGAGACTTACTTGCGGGTCCCAACTTATGCTCTTTTACTTCATTTTTTCCTTTATAAAAAACCTGCAGCTCATTATCATCGCAAGAAAAACCGATATCACAACGGCTCACATCGTTAGCACAAATCATGGTGATACCTTTGCGCTCCATTTTGGCTTTCGCGTAATCACTAACGTGTTGTGTTTCTGCGGCAAAGCCGACACAAAAAGCACCGCTTTGCTGGGCGGCCCATTTTAAGATATCTGGGTTTTGTGTCAGCTCAATGGTTAATCCTTCGTCTCCACTCTTTTTCATTTTTTGTTCAGCGGCAACTGTAGGACGGTAATCAGCAACAGCAGCGCAAGAAACAAAGACTGAATTAGCATCCAGCTTATCTTGAACCATACCAAACATGGTCTGAGCACTTTCTACTTTAATTCTTTCAACACCGAGAGGAGGCTCGAGACACACTGGGCCACTGATTAATGTCACTTTAGCACCAGCTCGTGCTGCCATGTCAGCAATAGCATATCCCATTTTGCCTGAACTTCGGTTTGCCAGATAACGAACCGGATCGATGGCTTCAACCGTCGGTCCTGCTGTAATCACCCAATGCTGACCTTGCAGTATTTGTTCACAGAAAAAACGCTCCACTCGACTCACCAGTTGACCCGGCTCCAACATACGACCAGGTCCGACATCGCCACAGGCCTGATCACCCGAACCGGGCCCCCAAATGGTGATACCTCGCTCTGTCAAAATACTGACGTTAGACTGAGTCGCAGGGTTAGCCCACATTTGTTGATTCATTGCCGGCGCCGCCGCCACGGGCGCTGCGGTGGCTAGACATAATGTTGTCAACAAATCATCAGCTGCACCGACCGTTAACTTCGACAAAACATCGGCCGTTGCCGGAGCAACTAAGATCAAATCTGCCCACCGGGCTAATTCAATATGTCCCATGCCTGCTTCTGCCTCGGCATCCAACAAATGCTCGTGTACTGGGTTTCCGGTCAGGGCCTGGAAAGTCATCGGTGTAATAAAAGCCTTTGCGCCCTGCGTCATCACACAACGAACCTCGGCACCGGCTTTAATCAAGAGACGACTCAATTCCGCACTTTTATACGCAGCGATTCCGCCCGTTATCCCCAGCAGGATGTTCTTACCTTGCAAACTCATGCTAACCAGTTGATTTAACTTGTAATGGCTTACAAGTTTACGCTTTTACGCACAAAAATTATAGTGAAATTCTTAATTACAAAAGGACTTCCCGGGCTTACACTCAGCATGACTGAAGCAAAACACGAATGCTACATTTAACAGGAACAAGGAAGTTATTATGAAAATCATGGAATGGCCACAGCAGGAGCGACCACGTGAGCGCCTATTACGGCATGGCGCAACCAGCCTTTCAGATGCTGAGTTACTCGCTATTTTCCTACGCACTGGCACCAAAGGCTATAATGCTGTTGAGCTGTCTCGCCACTTACTCAACGAGTTCGGTGGTCTACGCCAGCTGCTCGGAGCCAGTCTTAAAGAGTTCACACAACAACCGGGCATGGGAGCAGCAAAGTACTGTCAGCTACAAGCCAGTCTGGAGCTCTCCAAACGGTATTTACAACAAAACCTGAGACTTAACCACAGTTTTTCCAACCCAGAGCAGGTGAAACAATTTTTAAGCATAACCCTGGGTCATCACAAACGAGAGCAGTTCATGGTTCTATTTTTAAACAATCAGCACCAACTGTTATCTCAGGACACTCTGTTCCAAGGAACCATCAACAGTTCCGAAGTGCACCCAAGGGTTGTGGTTGAAAAGGCATTGAGCTATCATGCCGCCGCAGTGATTTTGGCGCACAACCACCCCAGTGGCTGTATCGATCCAAGCCCGTCAGATAGACACATCACCGACAAAATCCAACAGGCCTTAGAGCTGATGGATATACGCACCTTGGATCACATTATCATTGCCCACAACAAGAGCTATTCTTTTGCGGAGCACGGTCTTTTATGAAATTTTATCCGTTTTCACCGAAAACACGGATAAATCCGTCTTTTATTGACCGTTTAGTTGTCAAAGGGAACGCTTTCTGGTATAAAGTGCGCCCTATTTGAAGAGTCTCGGTGGCCGAACAATGTGCCGCCGTAATGTAATGATTATTTTTTGGAGGCTATATCATGGCTAAAGTTTGTCAGGTAACGGGTAAGCGTCCAGTGACAGGTAATAATGTGTCACACGCAAAAAACCGTACAAAGCGTCGTTTTTTACCAAATCTACACACTCACCGTTTTTGGGTAGAGTCTGAAAAGCGTTTCGTAAAATTACGCGTATCAGCAAAAGGTATGCGCATTATCGATAAGAAAGGTATCGAGACTGTGCTAGCTGAACTGCGTGCTCGTGGCGAAAAAGTATAAGGAGCGATTAAGATGCGCGATAAAATTCGTTTAGTTTCTAGTGCTGGTACAGGTCATTTCTATACCACCGACAAGAACAAGAAAAACATGCCTGGTAAAATGGAGATCAAAAAATACGATCCAACCATTCGTAAGCATGTAATGTACAAAGAAGCAAAAATTAAGTAATACCAAAAGCTTAATACAGCTTCACAGTTTTCTGCCTCCAAGAAAACGCATAAAAAGCCCAGTTTTGACTGGGCTTTTTTCTATTCTGCATTACAATAATTCTAAATATTAAATCCTGTTCTACGACATGCCAGAATTACCTGAAGTCGAAACCACAACACGTGGCTTAGCAACGCATATTACCCACAAAACCGTTGCCGAAGTTAATATCTATCAGCCTCAACTGCGCTGGCCTATTCCTAATGAAGTCAAGCAGCTTGAAGGCCGGGTCAGTGGTGATATTCGGCGTCGTGCAAAATACATGCTATGGCAGTTCGAGCACGGTTGTCTGGTGATGCACCTGGGCATGTCCGGTGCTATGCGCGTAGTCGATGCCGATACGCCGTTAAAAAAGCACGACCACTTTGAAGTCGTGTTCGATGATGGCAAAGCATTGAGGCTGAACGATCCGCGCCGATTTGGCGCTATTCTATGGCAGCCGAAAAGACAATCTCTTGAGGTCATCAAATCTCTAGGACCAGAACCTTTGTCAGAAGCCTTCGATGGCGAATATCTTCACCAGAAGCTGGCCAAGCGGAAAGGTGCCATTAAAAACGCCATTATGACCAATGCAGTGGTTGTCGGGGTCGGCAATATCTATGCCAGCGAATCGTTATTCTTAAGCGGCATCCATCCCAAACGAGCGGCTAACCGAATCAGTGTGAAGCGCTGCCGTTTACTGGCCTTCAACATCAAGCAAGTGCTCGAGCAAGCCATTAAGCAAGGTGGCACCACCCTGAAGGACTTTACAGCATCCGACGGCTCACCGGGTTACTTTGCACAGGAACTGAATGTTTATGGCCGTGAAGGCAAGCCTTGCCCACGCTGTCAAAGCCCCATCAAAAATATCACTCTGGGCCAGCGCTCCAGTTTCTATTGCCCTCAGTGCCAGAAATAGCCGTCTAGATTGCCTTCCCGCCAGTAGTCTGCTATTTTGTCATTAAGCGCTGGTCAGATGACTGCGTATTCAGCCATGTTCCAGCGCTGTTCATTCAACAGCAAGGGGAACTGTTATGGCTCGATTTAAACAACGCTTTCAACAACATCAACAATCAAAAAATACACAGACCGACATGACACCCATGTTAGACATCGTCTTTATTCTGCTGCTATTTTTCGTCGTCACCACCAGCTTCATCCAAACCGAATCCATTGATATTGCTCAGCCCAGTGCTAATTGCCAGCAAGACTGTGGCAAAGACGTAAAGCCTCTGGTGGTAACGATTGATGCCGAGAACCAGGTATTTTTTGACAATAGAATCATTGACTTAGAAGCCATACAGGCCAACCTCGAAAGCCAATTAGTCAAAGAAATGACAGCGCCAGTTATCGTTAAGGTCCATGCTGATGCTCAAAATTTCAGCATGGTATCAGCCGTTGACCAGGCTAATAAAGCTGGAGCCATTAACGTTAATGTAGCACCATGGCACTAGCAGCATAACGATTTACCGCCACACGCCACGGTTTAGTAATTTTTACATAAAATAGACTAGACATTTTATGCTGGATCACATTTAATGTGGCGGTTATACTTAAATGACTTAACTAAACCAAATGCCGCCTTTGTGGGCCAAGTGCTTAATCGGCAAATTTTATGCCCCAATAAGCAACAAAAGTGCGACAGGATAAAGATTTATGCGTAGAAAACATAGAAGCGAAGAAGACGAAACTGGAATTGACATGACACCGATGCTCGACATCGTTTTTATCATGTTGATTTTCTTTATCGTAACCACATCATTCGTCAAAGAAGACACAGTTGAGATCGCTCGTCCAAGTACCAACCAGGACTCAACTCCTCCGAAAAATCCACCACCTTTAATCGTGGTGTCGATTGACGGTCAAAGTAACGTATTCATGAACGACCGCTCTGTCGATCCTGAAGCGATCCGTGCAAACATTGAAACCCAGTTAGCGGTCGATCCCCGTTCTCCGGTTTTAGTACGAGTTCATGAAGAAGCGATCAACGACGTATTGGTAACGGCTGTTGACCAGGCCAATGCAGCTGGCGTTTCAAAAGTAAACGTTGCTCGTTGGATCACTGGTGACTAAGTTATGACAGCTTAAGTCCGAAAAAGGCGGCCTCGGTCGCCTTTTTTATTGCCTGCTGCAACCCGATAACTCCAATGACACTATCTCAACTGCCCAATAACAAACTGCTACACAACTCAGGTATCTCCGCTCAGTTCTATAGCCAGGGCTGTCAAGATTTTCATCAAGCCTGCCATTACGTGTGGCGACTGCCCTATGGTAGAAACTCGGACAGAGCAGACTGGCAGCTTGTCCTCAAAGAGAAAAAAGGGGCCTGCAGTACCAAACATGCCTTACTCAAAGCATTAGCTGATGAACTAAACCTGCCGGTACAGCTCACGGTTGGGATTTACAAAATGTCAGAGAGAAATACTCCTGGCGTTGGAGCGGAACTGAAGCGGCATGGACTTTCCTATATTCCAGAAGCCCACTGCTACCTTAGAGCCAATGGTCAACGCTTTGACTTTACCAAAAGACACCTTACAGACGCAGAGCCGATTGACGATTTCTTACTCGAGCTGAATATTAAACCCAACCACATAGGTGATCATAAAGTATCGACTCACCAGAAATTTATCAAACAGCACATTGATGACAGCAACGAGCTGTCGCACCTCAGCTTTGAAGCAGTATGGCATATACGAGAGTCCTGTATACAGGCCTTAAGTCATTTTAAGTAAAAACAACTGGAAGATTTAAGTAAAGACTCTTACGATATGGTGTTTTCTAAATTCAAAAAGAAGCAACAACCACTGTTTGGCAATTAATTATGACCAATTTGCTCGTTATTCTATGTATCGCCCTCGCTGTAGGTTTTTGGGTATATAACCGACGCATACAGGAAAATGCTTATAAAGCTGCACAGCAAGCCTGTCAGGAGGCTGCTGTGCAGAACCTTGACGGGTATGTCGCACTAAAGAAAGTATATTTTGATAAAGACACCGATGGCAAAGTACGGTTCTTACGCCGCTATCAGTTTGAGTTCGCCACCGATGGCGCACAACGCTATACAGGACACATTGTGATGCAAGGTAAATGGCCCGTTATCGTTGAAATGGAATCGGTTTAAACGTCATATTGCCAAGCTAACCTGATTATCTACCACTTCCCGATATAACGCTCGTCCAGTGGCCTCATAAGCGGCCAGAAAAGCTTCAGCACCTTTCTCTAGCTTGGTAGGTCCACATCGCGGTAGATCAAACAAGGATAGCGCTACCAGATTGGCTTTCTGTGGAATTTTCAATGCCCTAGAATTCTTTTTTCGCCATGGAGAAACTGAAACAATATGATGGTAGAACACTCTTTCTTTCGATTCTATCGCTGCCATTGCTGGTCGATCCTGTATGCCACCATCCAGTAACCGGTAGCCGTTAAAATTTAATGGCTGAAACATCACCGGAATGGCGCACGAGGCATAAATTGCAGGAATCAGTTCACCACTGCTTAACACAACTGTTGACTTGCTCTTAGTATCATAGGCCGACAGAGCCAACGAAGCTCGACAATCTTCGAACTGCCTGACCGGCAGCGTTTCCTCCAGCATGCCACGAAACTTATCACCTTTTAATAAGCCCCACCCCAGCCCTGGATCCCAGAAGTCTTGTCGTTTCAATTGAAAAAGAATCGCTTTAATGTCTGCTGAGCTTAGCCCTGCAGCCCAACAGGATGCGACCAAAGCACCGGCACTGGAACCGGTCAGTCTCTGTGGCAGTAGCCCCTCATCTTCCAACGCATTTAACACGCCTGTATGAGCGTAAAAACTAAAGAAGCCAGAAGAAAGGGTTAAGGTAAATGGTTCTTGACGCAGCCAGTCGATAAGGCGCATGGGTATCTTAATATGATTCAATGCCGCCAATGACAGACAGCGGCTCTTAAATTAGACTTCAACGTAGGCTTCGCCAGTTAATTGCTCATACTTGGCGATTAATTGCTCTTTGCTTTCCGGATTATCGTCATCTAACGGAATACAATCGACAGGACATACCTGCTGGCACTGCGGCTCGTCGTAATGGCCTACGCACTCTGTACATTTGTCTGGATCGATCTCATAGATCTCTTCGCCCTGATAAATCGCCTCATTAGGACACTCAGGCTCACAAACGTCACAGTTAATACACTCGTCAGTAATTTTTAATGACATAATTATTTGATACCACTATTACGATTAAACACAACTATTATCGCTTATATCGTACGCAACTTCGAGGGTTATCTTGAAAATTTATCTTCCAGTGCACTTTGTACAGCGGGATCCACAAAAGCCGTAATATCGCCGCCCAGTGCGGCAACTTCTCGTACCAGAGAAGACGAAATATAAGAATATTTTTCTGAAGGAGTTAAAAAGATGGACTCCAGCTCCGGATCCAGGTGCCGGTTCATATTAGCCAATTGGAACTCAAATTCAAAGTCAGACACCGCTCGAATGCCTCGCAACACAGCTAACGCGCCCTGCTCTTTGGCAAAGTGCGCCAACAAGCCACTAAAGCCCTCCACTTTAACCTGCGGATTGTTTTTAAAAATATCGCGAACCATGGTGACTCTTTCTTTTAGATCAAATAATGGCTTTTTCGAAGGGCTGGCAGCCACCGCTATCACTACCGTATCAAACAGTCGACAAGCACGCTGTACGAGATCCATATGACCTTTGGTGATCGGATCAAATGTTCCTGGGTATAAAACCGTCTTCTTCATAACTCATCAGTTAACTCTCAGTGTTGCCGCCATCTTACTGCAAGTCCTGATAAAAGCCCAGAGTTGGACAATTAACACCGCCATTAGTCATAACTATGACTTCTTCATTAATGATAATAAAAACTTAGCCAGCCGGCCCGCAGGCGGATACATAAGTCTGGTCGCTGCGAAGCGGCTCTGCATAAAAATACTCTTTGCCTTGGAGAAGGTTTTAAAGCCCTCATGACCATGATAATGCCCCATGCCGCTGGCACCAACGCCTCCGAATGGCAGACTCTCCTGACTCACGTGAAGAATGGTATCGTTTAAAGTTACCCCACCGGAAATGGTCTCGGTCATATAGCGGTGAATACACTCTTTATCATGACTAAATAAATACAATGCCAAGGGACGTGGCTGTGCATTAATCGCCTTGATAACCTCGTTATGATCCTGGTAGCGAATGACGGGCAGTAACGGGCCAAAGATTTCCTGCTGTCGAATGAGCATTTCGGGACTGGTGTCAAACACTAACGCAGGCGGTACTTTGCGTTCAACTCTTCTGCCAGTACTAAATAAAGGGATAATCGTTGCCCCCTTATCCCGTGCATCGTTGAACAACGTCTGGTATCGCTCAAATTGCCTGGTCGAGGCAATGGAGGTATACCCCAGCTCTTCCCACTCCGGATAAAAAGCTTCTGCCGTTTTTCTAGCCTGCTCTATAAATAACTCCTGCTTAGCTTCTGGTAAGTAAAGATGATCGGGAGCCAGACAGGTTTGCCCAGCGTTGAGCAACTTGCCGAAAAGAAGCCGCTCGGTGGCAACTGTTAAAGAATATTTGTCATCAATCACGACAGGAGATTGACCACCCAGCTCCAGCGTTACAGGGGTCAGGTTGTCGCTGGCGGCCTGCATGACTTTTTTGCCGATAGTAGCGGAGCCAGTAAAGAGTAGATGATCAAATGGTAAACGTGAAAAATCGGCCCCCATTTCAGGGCCACCATAAACCACCTTAACCCAATCATTCCCCAAATACTTTCCACACAACCTGGCAAAAAGTAAACTGAACTGCGGCGTATATTCCGACATTTTCAGCATGACTCGGTTGCCCGCAGCAAGCGCGGCTACCAAAGGACCAAGAGCCAGATATAACGGATAATTCCACGGAACGATAATCCCGACAACACCTAAGGGCTGATACATAATCGAACCTTTCGCTGGCCGGAACCATAAACTGACTGAACGTCGTTCAGATTGCATCCAGTTGGCCAAGTGTTTTTCAGCGTAACTAATCGTCTTTAATGCTGGGAATATCTCAGCAAGCTCGGTTTCATAAGGAGAGCGGTAACCAAAATCCTTACTGATTGCCTGGATGATTTCTGCTTCATTATCCTTCAGCAGCTTTTTTAGGGTTCTCAGCAACTCTAAACGCTGCCGGATTGCAGGGTAGGGAGACTGCTGATGCTGTTGCTGCAAGTGCTCTAGTGAGGCTTGAATAGTCATACCGAAATATCAAAATAATCAGTCAGTTAATGATAATTCAGCATAGCATAAAAAAGTTGTTACTCACTAACCCTACACCCGATGTCACAGGAACCGATCAAAATATTCTAAAATCGTTTGCTCCAGATAAAAACTCACGCCTTTGTTAGTCGGAGAGGCGACAAAACCTACGTGACCACCATGTTCGCTAATGCGAAGTTCCAGACTATCGGACAGCTGATCCTCATGCGGAATGATTTCTGGCGACATGAAAGGATCGTCAGCGGCATGAAGGATCAGAGAGGGGCGCCGGATACCACCCAGATAATGAATACTTGATGCCTGACGGTAATAATCATCCGCATCTTCAAATTCGTTGAGGTAAGAAGTGATACGGTTATCAAATTCGCGGAATGAACTAATCGCCATAACATCCCGAGGCGATAAGTTGAGCAACTCCAACAAACGAGCCGGCGTGAACTTTCTTACAATCCGCTTCTTCATTGATGTAAGAAGGTAAAACTTATATAGTTTCGACAGCCCCTGCTCAATCGAGTCAGCGCAAATCCCCAGATCAAACGGTGTCGAGACAGCACAGCCAGCACTGATCGCAGCCTGACTTCCTTGCTCTCCGAGCCACTTTAACAAGACATTGGCGCCTAATGAATAGCCTGCAACAAACAGTTTGTCGGGAGATTTCTGCTGTTGGATATGAGCAATAACTTCATCCAGATCGTCGCTTCGTCCAGAATGATAGGTTTTATCCAGACGATTCATTTCTTCACTACAACCGCGCCAATAGACTAAAACCCCGCGCCAGCGGCGCTGCTGAATTTGGAACAACATCCGACGCAAATAAGGGGAGTTTTTATCCCCCTCAAGCCCATGTAAAAGTACAACCGTTGGCGCATCACGGTCGGGATTAACCCAGTCCATATCAAGGAAGTCACCGTCGCTCAGCTCTATCCGTTGTCTGCTCAATTGAGGTAACGGAAGCCGCGGCACAAGCGGCGCCCAGAAGGTTTGTAAATGTCGGTTCCTTAACCACCAAGGTGGATCAAAATGGCTTTCCTTAAGCATAACACCCTATTTTCTCTTTCTTATTGATGATATTTTCTACTCAATTCATGTACAGCATTGATAAAAACACCGGCTTTCTCTGGGTTCACGGTTTGATGAATCCCATGCCCTAAATTAAACACATGACCGTTGCCTTGTCCATAACTGGTAAGTATTGTTTCGACTTCCTGCCGAATTCGCTCGTCTGAGCCGTACAAAATGGATGGATCCATGTTACCTTGTAAAGCCGTTTTACCAGCTACTCGTTGCCGTGCTTCGGCCAAATCCGTAGTCCAATCAACCCCCAGACAGTCGCAACCTGTCGCGGTCATTAAGTCTAACCACTTACCACCACCCTTTGTGAACAGAGTGACAGGGATACGCTGACCGTCTTTTTCTCTGACTAAACCATCGACAATTTTCTGCATGTAGCGTAGCGAAAACTCTTGGTAATCGCGCGGTGTTAAAACGCCGCCCCAGGTATCGAAAATCATCAAAGCTTGCGCCCCGGCCTCTACCTGAGCATTCAAGTATACAATAATTGAGTCAGCCAGTTTGTCTAACAATTGTCGCAGAACGTTGGGTTGCTCGTACATCAACCCTTTAACTTCAGAGAAGTTCTTAGTTGTACCGCCTTCGACCATGTAAGTGGCCAACGTCCAGGGGCTACCGGAGAAACCAATCAAAGGTACCTGCCCTTTAAGTTCACGGCGAATGGTCGATACGGCATCCGTAACATATTTCAGTTCTTGATTTGGATCGGGAATGGGTAATGCATTAACACTTTTCGCATCTCTCACCGCCTTTTTAAAAGCAGGACCTTCGCCCGGGGTGAAATACAAGCCTAACCCCATAGCATCCGGAATCGTTAGAATATCTGAGAAAAGAATCGCTGCATCCAGAGGGAAGCGACGTAAAGGCTGCAAGGTCACCTCGCAGGCCAGCTCTGGATTGGTACACAAGTCCATAAAGCTACCGGCTTCGGCACGTAATTCACGGTATTCAGGCAGGTAACGCCCCGCCTGACGCATCATCCATACAGGGGTATAATCCGTCGGCTGCTGAAGGGTGGCTTTGATATAGCGATCATTTTTTAAAGGTTGGCTCATGTCTAGGCACAGGTCTATAAACAATGGCCGCTATTATAAAGCTTAGCCGATACGAAAACAGCCTAAATCTAAAGAAAAGACGTTCGCTAAAGCTCTTCTCCACCCTTTGACAACTCATTGACAATAGATGAAAGCTGTCTTACCCAAGGTTTCTGTGCAAGAATCTCAGGCGGCAATGCCTCAATTGACTGCTCCGCTTCCGCGCGTGTAGGGAAAGCGCCCCATAGAACTCTATAGCGCTGTTTGCCATCAATATCTGCAGCATAAACGTAGCTATCTGCTAAATCTAAAGAACTCTGAAACGCCCTGGCAGCTTGCTCATCAGAATGAGAGAACAACTGTAAACTATAAGCATCTTGTGACTGACTCGATAACCATTGTTTGAAGTCCTGATTCACGTCGGCTGTCACAGACTCTGGGTCTGGCTTTTCCGCGACTTTCAGTGCAATATCCTCAATGGGATCGGGCGTTGCTGCAGCTGCAGCTACCTCTTCTTCTGATAGCTTACTATCCTCACCCACGCTCTGTTCTATATCGGAGGGATTTACATTGTTATCTTCATCGCTCAGATCGCGATTCGCTTGTTCAGCTCCCTGAATTTCAGCCGCTACGTCTTCTGACACCGTTATATTGGCATTATCTGTCGACGCGTCTTGAGCTTTCTCAATAACCAACTCCTGAGGATTGGAGCCTGTTACCTGTTCGTCATCCTCACTGGCAATATTTACTACCAAGAGAATAATAAACACCACCGCAGCAGCACCTAAAGCAACAGTCATGTACCAGCTTTTGTTGGCTCGTTCAAAGTTTTCATTGCTTTCCTGGCCTGAAAACAAGGAACTTAAATTCTTCTTTGCATTCTCAACAATATCTTTTGGCAGTCCTTCGCTTGAATACCAGATGGTATCACTCTGCATTTGAGAGACTTGCGCAAACTTTGGCTGATCTTGTAACTGCTTCTGTAAAAACTCAAAACAGTCTTCTTTTGAGAATAAAGGCAGGTCAACGCATCGTTCAGAAAATGACTCGACTCGATCCCCTAAACCTGGCTCAGCTAACAGCAGCCAATAGACGTTTTCCGTTGGAACCGTCAACTTTTGCAACAATAGCGTCGAAGCCTCATGGGCGTCATCAATGATGACCAGTAAGGGCTTATCCAGCTGCTTTGGTAACTGCGCTTTAATTTGCTGGATGGTACTCAGAGGATGGACCTGAATAAGCTGACAATCAATAGCGTCATCGACTACCAGTTTTTTCTCGAATATTTTACCGAAAGACGATTTACCAGCACCAAACTGCCCTTCCATCAGCGCGAAACCACCATTGGGCACTTGATATTTAATCAGGCTCATTAAGCGATTCCAGCTTTCTGGTAAATATAAAACGCGGTTATGCTTTTCGAATACGTTTGGGTTAAGCGATTGAGAAAAAGCCATTTGAAGCAATACCTTATGCTACATACTGCCTGAGAAATTGTTCAACTTTCTGAGACGCGACTGAATGATTAATAGTAACCTTACCGATGGATTTTGGCAAAATTAGAGTGAGATCTTCGTCAACATTCTTCTTATCCATCATCATTGAGTTAACTAATTTCGAGGAAGTCAGTACCTGATTAAAGTCACGCAATGATACAGGCAATCCAAATTGACTAATCAACAGCCTTATCCTTTCGGACTCTTCACTCGTTAAGAGCTTACTAGACTCGGCAAATTCAGCGGCTAAAACCATGCCAATGGCAACGGCTTCACCATGCAGTATTTTGCCATAACCAAGACACCGCTCGATAGCGTGTCCAAAAGTGTGTCCCAGATTTAGCCACGCCCGTATTCCCTGCTCCCTTTCATCCTGACTAACCACGTCAGCTTTTATTTCACAGGATCTCTGAATCATGTAACTTAAAGCGTCCTCATCATGCTTCAAGATTGCTTCTACATTAGACTCTAACCACTGAAAGAAACTGGCGTCATAAAGTACCGCAGCTTTGATAATTTCGGCGACTCCAGCTTTAAACTCTCTTACAGGTAAAGTCTCTAAAGTTTGAATATCGGTAATAACACGACTCGGCTGATGGAAAGCACCAATCATATTCTTACCTTGAGGATGGTTTACGGCAGTTTTACCGCCGACGGAAGAATCTACCTGAGAAAGAACAGTGGTAGGGATTTGGATAAAGTCGATCCCTCTCTGATAAGTAGCTGCGGCAAACCCAGCCATATCGCCAACGACTCCACCACCTAATGCAATCAAAGTGGCATTTCGGCGCAAGCCAGAGTCAAGCATCGACTCCAGAATACGCTGATAATTGGCAAATGACTTAAACTCTTCACCATCTTCCAATATATAGTTATAGACTTGGAAAGTCTCTAAAGCAACTTTCAGGACGTTTAAATAGAGAGGGGCAACAGTTTCATTTGTTACGATGAAAACCTGTTGCCCCTTTATAACTTCTGACAGGACTTTACTATCAGTCAACAACCCTTTGCCGATAAGTATTTGATAACTAGATTTTTTTGGAACGAAACTTAAATCAAGAATTTTCAAAGCTTTTATCTATGCTATGGGCTGTTCCATCAGCTCAACGATTTCTTTAGCCACAGACTTTACAGAGCTAATGTTAGTCGCAACCGTTAGATCAGCGATTTCAGTATAGAGAGGTTCCCTTTCAGCCATTAATGCTTCCAAGGTTTCTCTTGGATTCTCATTCTGGATCAGAGGCCGGCGCTTATCTCGACGAGTTCTTTCAAGCTGTTGCTCAATCGAGGTATCAAGGTACACAACAACCCCTCTTGCCGCTAAATGATTACGACTCTTATCCGAAACCACTGCTCCACCGCCAGTAGCGAGTACGATTCCCTGGCGTTGCGTTAATTCTTCGATAACCTTTTCTTCGCGCACTCGGAACCCTTCTTCACCTTCGATATCAAATATCCAATCGATAGGCGCACCGGTTCGCTCCTCAAGTTCATGGTCACTATCCACAAACTCAAGCTTCAAGATTTCGGCTAACTGCTTTCCAATGGTGGTTTTACCCGCACCCATTGGTCCTACTAGGAAGATATTGCGCTTACCTTTCATTATTAATATTGAACTCTTTTAATTAACCAAATATTAAAAACCAAAAACCCAGGTACGCGATTATACCCGGGTTTTTAGTATTTGGGTATGAAAGACTAGTTTTTCAAGCCCCGCTTGATAATTTTTGGTGTCACAAAAATTAACAGCTCTTCTTTCGCATCTTCACGAGACGTATTTCTGAACAACCAGCCTAATAGAGGAATATCGCCCAATAGCGGAACTTTTGTTTCATCGTACTTGGTCCGGTGCTGGAAGATACCACCTAAGACAATGGTTTCACCATTGTCTACCAAGATCTGGGTACCTATTTCCTGGGTATTAATTGCAGGAGCACCGCCCACGGCAAAGCCATCAGCTGTCGTAAACACAACTTCATCACCACGTGTATCCTGACTGATTGATAAATCAAGGAACACTCTGCCATCCGGGGTAATTTGTGGTGTTACTTTTAGTTCTAATACAGCTTCTTTAAACTGAATATTTGAAGCACCGGAAGAGCCGCCCTGCAAGTATGGAATTTCTTCACCTGCTTTAATAAAGGCTTCTTTCTGATTGGCTGTAATCACTTTCGGGCTTGCCACGACTTCACCACGATTTTCAGCTTCCATGGCCGATAGCTCCATGTCGACAATAATCCCCTCGGCAAGCCTCGCAAAAGATAAGCCTAATGAGCCCGCAGGGTTCGCCACAGGCAAGTTCACGTTAAGTCTCTCAGGAATAGAACCGATGCTATTAGGGTCTTCACCTTCCACAATAATGTTATCGTTATTTACGACAGCTCCGCCGATCGTTCCTGATACGGTACCCTCTCTCGAGTTAAACTTATCCGTCACACCAAAGCGAGCACCTAAATCACGGGCAAAGCCATCACTCGCAGTTACTAAACGGGCTTCAATTAATACCTGCTCAACCGGTCTGTCGAGTTGAGAAACCAAGTTTCTGACCTCTTCAATCTTTGAAGCAACGTCTTTTACGATTAATGTATTAGTACGAACATCAATAGATACCGCGCCACGCGCAGATAAAACACCGACAGTTTGATCAGCCGACGTTGAACCCGTTGAATTTGATGTTGTTAATTTAGATGGCGATAGTAACGAAGCAATTTCAGCAGCTTTTGCGTAATTTATTTGTATCAGCTCAGTTCTAAGCGGAGCCAACTCTTCTTGCTGCTTATTGGCTTCAAGCTCCTGTTGTTCGCGCGCCGCGATAACGTCTGCAGGAGCAACCATCATGACGTTACCTTCCTGCCGCTTATCAAGGCCTTTAGATTTTAGGATAATATCCAGAGCCTGATCCCATGGCACATTGACCAGATTCAGGGCCATAGAGCCTTGAACGTCATCACTGATGACAATATTGATCCCGGCAAAATCACCTAAAGTATGCAATATTGCCTTTAAGTCCATATCCTGGAACTGAAGGGTTAAGCGTTCACCTGTATACTTCGGCTTCTCACGTTCACGCTTTTCAATTTCCTGTTTAGTCAGCGGCTTCAGCTCGATCGTATAAAGATCGTCGGCCTGATATGCCAGGTAATCAAAACGATCATTACCACGCACAGATAAACGCACCGTATCGCCTCGACGTGAGGTTTCGACAAGTTGGGCGGGCGTGCCGAAATCAATAACATCCAGACGGCGAACAAAATCAGGATCAATATCACTACCAATAAAGTCTGCAATCACCGTTCGACCTTCCTGACGCAGATCAACGTTAACATTTGGTGAGCCAAGACTAACCAGAACACGGCCCTCTCCAGAAGTGCCGCGACGGAAATCAACCCCTGTGATATCGAACTGAGAATTCGCAGTATAGCTTGCGTCTCTACTGGACTTTGAAGTACCAGCCTGAGCTGTAGAGGCCCCCGCATCCAAAGTCACTACATAAGCATTCCCTTGGATTTGACTATTATAGGAAACCAATTCGGACAAGTTGATCACCACACGAGTTCGATCTTGGGCTTCGATAGCCGTTACAGAGCCGATTGCGCCGACCCCAACATCTTTTGTCTTATAATCGAGTGCAGAGCTGACTCCAGCAAAATCCATTGAGATTCGAGCCGGGCTGTCAGTCGTAAACTCCTGTGGCGTTGGTGGTACATCAGAATAGCTCAGCCGTACCATTACCTTGTCGCCAGGTAACACATTATAGTCAATCGACTGTAACTGACTGGCATGGACACCCCATGAAAACAGCATAGCTCCCGCCAACACTGAACAACTCTTTACTAACTTCTTCATCTTTATCAACATAGTCGTTTTACCCAATTCTGACTTGTTCATCCGTTCTTCATTTATAATTCGCATCATTCAGCCCTCACTGTCCCAAGACCAGGTACTGTGTTCGATTTTCCCAACAACCTCGTCCATTCGGAATAATCGCTTCAATGGTGATTTGATTACTTTCTATTTTGCTAATGCGACCATTATTCAAACCGATATACTCACCTTCGTGAACCGGCTGTATCACACCCGCACTATCACCACTTAATATTTTAACTAAGCCTCTAAGCTCTTTCTTATTGGCTATCATGCCCATGTACTGCATCGCATCCAGACCATACTTTTCCATTTCATGCTTTTGACGATTCGGATCCGGTCGGACGTCTGACTCACAGTTTCCATCAACTAACATGGTACGCGATTCGTGTTCTGGATCGAGCTGTGCAAATGGACTGCGTAGCTCCGAAGCCGAGTATGTAAAAGGCTCATAAGCCGCGACTTTTGGTAATGGCTCGATACTGGTTTTAGTTTTGCTTTTAATGTCAGCAATTTTCTTATCCAGGCTTTCCATCCCCTCGTCTTCACATCCTGACAACAAAGCTAAAGACATGATGACTCCGAGAAGGACACTGGTTTTATTTAAAGACTTCACTGTTACCCCTCCTCAGACTCATAACGATACGTTTTAGCCAAGACACTGAAACTCAATTGTTCAGCCCCCCCCTCTGCTTCTGTGGGAGTCCCTCTTCGGCGATTACGAGGACTCGAGGCAGGCTCAAGTTTAAAGTTATGCAAGGTGACGATTCTCGGAAGCTTCGAGACGCGACTGACAAAGTCAGCTATTTGATGATAGCTTCCCGTAGCAATGATTTCGATAGGCTTTTCAATGTAAAACTCCTTTTTCTTCTCATTGAGGTATTTATGTGACAACAGCTCGATTCCTGAACCGGAAGCGGCATACGAGATTTCATCCAATAACCCTGGGATTTCCGTATTTTTTGGCAGCTGCTCTAAAAGCCCCTTAAAGGTTTCTTTCATCTCCGCCATTTGCTTGCGATACGCATCTAAATTAACCGCTTTCTCGTATTCCCGCTGGTAATCATCGAGCAACTGGACTTCTTTACGTTTTTTGGATTCCAACTCTCCGAGCTGGTCACTCGTATCAAAGTAATAGCCCAGCCCCAGCACGACAACCATTGCCAGCGCAATAAATACGATTTTTCCAGGGAGGGGCCAGGAACCAATATTACTAAAATCTTGATATTGACTTAAATCAGCCATTATTTCCCCTCCTCAACTGTCGCTTTGCCTGGAATAACCTGTTTTGCTTCAAGCGTAAAGTTCTGTGCCGGGAGCCCTTTCGTTTGCTTATTAACGTCTTTTAAAGAACTGGTCTGCAAACGTTCAGAGGTATCCATCTTGCGCATAAACTCAGAAATTCGAGGGTTGGTTTCACCCTGACCGGTAAAAATTAATTTGTGCTGTAAAATTTTATTTTTTCCGGCAGTCGTTTCTATCCGCTGCCAAGTCGACAGGTTTATCCCCTCAGGAGTAACACGAACCAATTCATCAAACATACGCACCACTTCAGGTCGGCTGCGCTGCAAGTCTGTGATCAGGTTCATGCGCTTAATGAGTTCTTCCTTTTCTTTCTTCAGCTTCTCAATTTCTTTCGTTTGCTGTTTCAGCACACCAATCTCGGTATTGAGCTTATTGATACGCTTATCTTGGTTATCAATTCTGGACTGCATAACGAAGTGCACTAAAACAAATATCAGTGCGGCCAATACGACCATTAAGCCGAATGTAATCCAAAACTCTTTATTCCGCTCTTGGCGTAACTCCTCACGCCAATCGAGTAAGTTAATACGTGCCATTAGTCGAAACTCCTTAATGCTAGTCCACAGCTTATCATCATTGCCGGTGCGTCAGCACTTAATGCTTGTGTGTTCACATGAGACGATATTGACATATCCGCAAAAGGATTTGCGACACGGGTTGGAGTGCCCAAATGCTCCTGAATCATGCCATCAAGGCCATCAATCGAAGCACAGCCGCCAGCCAAAATAACCTCATTCACAGAGCTGAATTCACTGGCGGAGAAGAAGAACTGGAGTGCTCGACCAACCTGTTGCGTAATAATTTCAGCAAAAGGCATTAACACTTCGGATTCATAATCATCTGGCAAGCTGCCCTGCTTCTTAGCTAAGCCAGCTTCTTGATAAGATAAACCATAACGGCTCTGAATTTCTTCCG
The DNA here is from genome assembly GCF_020005365.1 of Kangiella shandongensis. Lineage (GTDB taxonomy): Bacteria > Pseudomonadota > Gammaproteobacteria > Enterobacterales > Kangiellaceae > Kangiella > Kangiella shandongensis. The sequence goes on from NZ_JACNML010000001.1 coordinate 369,902, forward strand.
TTAACTGGTTACCACCAAACAATTGCTCGCGATTATATATCACCTGACCATTCTGCAGTACATTCAAGCTGGTCATGGTCGCACCGATATCAACGATTGCTACTACCGAATCTTCCATATGCTCAATCGTCTTTTTCTTGGTGAGCTGGTACGCACGCTCAATAGCGTAAGCCTCGATATCAACGATTTTCGGTGTCAGACCCGCTATTTCCAGTGCGTCAATGCGAGTATCCACATTAATGCTACGGGAAGCAGCTAACAACACATCCACCATTCCATCATCAGTGGCCGAGTCGCCAAGCACTTCAAAGTCCAGGTTAACTTCCTCTAATGGATAAGGAATATACTGATCGGCTTCAACTTTGATGGTGTCTTCCATCTCTTGATCCGTAAGACCTTTTTCCATTTGAATGGAACGAGTGATGACCGCTGAGCCTGATACCGCTACCGCAGCATCTTTGGTTTTAGCCTGTGCTTTTTGCACGGCTTTTTTGATTGCATTACCCACGGCCTCGGTATCACGTATATCACGCTCTACAACAGCACCTTGCGGTAATGGTTCAACGGCATATCTATCAACACGATAACGACCACCAGATTTACCCAGCTGTAGGACTTTCACAGCAGTCGAGCTGATATCAATACCGATAACTGGTACTTGTTTCTTTTTGAATAACCCCAGAACCATAAATCCTATGCCTCATTTAGTTGGTTCAACAATGTCCCTTATTTCTTCATTTATCTTAAGTTGAGTGTTTAAGACACGTCCCCAAAAGTGAATCCAATTTCACTCAAAAGTTAAACTTTTTTATTAACTAACACTTCTAAGATACTATATTTACACTGATTTACAAAAAAATTCAGCCTTTTTTTTTAGAAAAGGTATACTGGTACACAATTCATAAACCAGCTATATCGCTCCACCATAAATCTTTCAAAAAAAATGACCATCAATATATTGAAGAAATTAGCCTTATTTGTGAGTTTTATCACAATATTTGTGATCATGACGGTGATCGGTGCTTTCCTCTATGCGACGCCGCAAGTGCCTGAAATCGACTCATTGAAAAATGTAAAGCTGCAAACGCCTATGCGCATTTTTACTGCCGATGGCAAGCTCATTGGTGAGTTTGGCGATGTCAGGAGGGAGCCCGTTGAGTTCGAGCAAATCCCTGAAAGCTTTATAAACGCCCTGATATCAACCGAGGATCAGCGCTTTTATGAACACAGCGGAGTTGATGTCAAAGGCTTATTACGTGTTCTAAAAGTCGCCGCCACTACTGGTGAGTTTTCAGAAGGGGCCAGTACGCTAACCATGCAGACTGCGCGTAATATGTTCCTGACCCGCGATCAGCGGTTAAAGCGTAAGCTGATTGAGATGTTTCTCGCCGTTCACATGGAACGAGAGCTATCCAAGCAAGAAATCCTCGAACTCTATACCAACAAAGTGCACTTCAGTCATCGTGCTTATGGGCTGGCTGCCGCAGCAGAAGTTTATTATGGTAAGCACCTGAGTGAACTGACTCTGCCTGAAGCAGCGATGATGGCCGGACTGCTCAAAGGTGAATCTGCCTACAACCCGATCTCACATCCTGACAGGGCAGTTGGTCGACGTAATCTGGTTCTCAGCCGTATGCTCGACGAAGGCTACATTGATCAAAAGACCTACGAGCTGGCGATTGAGACACCGCTAACAGCTAAAAAGCACCGCGCCGATCTCGATATTGAAGCCCCATACGTTGCTGAAATGGTCCGCCTCGACGTCATCAATCGTTTTGGTCGAGACATTGCCTATAATCACGGACTGGATATTGTCACGACTATCGACTCCCAGCACCAAGCCTATGCTAATACCGCCCTGCGTGAAGGCTTACTGACTTACGATCGCCGTCATGGTTATAAAGGGCCAGAGCAGCAAATCGAAAATTTTGCTGAAAAAGAGGTCAATGAATTGATGCAAATTCTGGATTCAACACCGGAAATTGGAGGCCTCCAACCAGCCATCATCCTTGAAGTAGCCGACAAGAGTATCAAGGTACTGAGTAAAGAAGCCAAGGAACTCACCATTGAATGGGAAGGCTTAAATTGGGCCGCAAAATTTATTAGCGACACCCGTATTGGCTACAAGCCGAAATCTGCCAAAGAGTTCGCTTCAGCAGGCGATGTGGTACGGATTCGCCATATCAAAGAAGATGAATGGCACCTCAGTCAATTGCCAGAAGCCTCAGCAGCCTTCATTTCATTACGCTCAAAAGATGGTGGAGTCACCTCGCTGGTCGGCGGCTTTGATTATCTGTCCAATAAATTTAACCTGGCCACTCAGGCACGAAGACAGCCGGGCTCGAATATCAAACCATTTATCTACGCCGCCGCGTTCTCGAAAGGCTTTAATGCCGCCAGCCTGGTCAATGATGCACCCTACGTTAAGGTCAATAATGAAATTGATGAAGTATGGCGCCCGCAAAACGATAATCTGAAATATAATGGGCCTACTCGACTTAGAGTGGGGTTAAAGCGCTCGATTAATACCATTTCGACTCGCTTGATCGATAGTATCACCCCAGCCTATGCGGAACGGTTCCTGGTTAAAATCGGATTACCCGATGAGCACATGGACCCGTACCAGTCACTAGCGCTGGGAACAGCCAGTTTTACACCGATGGAAATGGCTACCGCTTACGCGGTACTGGCTAATGGTGGCTATCAGGTAGAGCCCTACTATATTGAAAAAATCACCACTTCCTATGGTGATGTTCTTTATCAGGCAACGCCGAAAGTCGTCTGTGAACAATGCGAGCAAATTCGTATTAATAATCAGATCCGTGACGCTAAGTACTCTCCCGAGATCCGTAACTATCCGGCACTACCGCTCCCTGAAAACAAAATTGCACAGGAAGTCATCGATCCCCGAGACGCTTTTATTCTCTACGATATGATGAAAGACGTGATCCATAGCGGCACCGCAACCACACAACTGCGCCGCCGTAACAGCCCTTTGCTGGAGCGCCACGATCTGGCAGGTAAAACTGGTACCGCTAATGATTATAAGGATGCCTGGTTCTCCGGCTTTAACGATAAACTGGTGGCCAGTGCCTGGATGGGCTTCTCCGATCATCGACGCAGCCTTGGCCGTTACGAATATGGTGGTAAAGCCGCTCTACCTATCTGGGCTTCGTTTATGGAAAAAGCCCTCGACGGAGTGCCTGAACAGGAAATTATTCAGCCTCCTGGTGTCGTCTCTGCCAAAATTGATCCGAAAACCGGTAAGTTAGCTGCGCTAGGCCAACAAAATGCTATCTTTGAATATTTCCGAGACGACAGTGTGCCATCAGAAAGCAGTCAGGGAACAACTGACTTTGGGCAGCTCTACAGTGATGACATCAACCGCAACACTGATGAGGAAAGCGAACCAGAGCAGCTTGAGCAAGAGCAATTAGATCAGCTCATTGACTCTCTGCAAGATGACTCTGAATCGGAGCCGGTAGAACAGGAAGAGAATCAGGAACCACCAGAGCCCGGCTCGATATTCTAGTCGATTATCTTCCACAATAATCCTTGCAGCCATAAAAAAAGCACCGATATCGGTGCTTTTTTTATTTGAAGCTTGCTCAGTAACGAATTACTTAAGCTTACGAGTTCCGAAACGCTTACGGAAACGATCAACACGACCGCCTGAATCAACCATTTTCTGTTTACCAGTGTAGAATGGGTGACAAGCTGAGCAAACGTCCAGGCTGATGTCAGAACCCGCTGAACCAACTTCAATAACATTACCGCAACTGCAAGTTGCTTTAATGGTTTTATATTCTGGGTGAATACCTTGTTTCATAATTTATCTCTCGTCATTGGAGTCGCCATTTGGGCTATAGCATTTGAATTTTGCTACGCCAAACACCACTCGAATATTTAGGAAGCGCGATCATACGCGGAGATAGCGCCAAGATCAAGTCCCGGCCACTGTCACGAACTCAGCTAAATGACCCACTATTTCAATGGCAGCTTCGATGGTAACTGCAGATCCAGCCCAAACAGGAAGTCGTTTTCGATGGTAAAAGACCTTTGTGTTAATACCTGCCCTTCATTACCAATAATCCGCAAAGAGTACTGGCCGTTGGAAAGACCATCAACACGGAAATAGCCGAACTGATCTGTCAAAGTTTCCATGATCAGCTCACCAGATTGAACGACCAGACTGACACGTATATTGGCAACCGCATCACCATTACTCAAAGTCACCTTACCTGCAGCGCTATACTCGGTATTAAGATCCAAATCGATACGGGTTACCGATGATGGTGCGACTCGAGCAACATAACTGCGTGTATCAGGCACAATTTCAATAGGTAAATACTCTCCATCCAAGGCAATAGTGTGAACCCCCGGAGTGACATTCTCCAAATAGAAGGTACAGCCCTGGACCGGCACCTTACGGTTAGCACCATCCACTAATACGCTGACATGTTCAAAGTCACAATCCGTTTTCCCTGTGTTGAGTCGCCCAGCGATAGTACCATGGGTATTGTAACTGCGACGTTGTGTTGCAGGCACAAGCTTATCCCCAGCCACTGCAAAGTCTAGCGAAAGACGAGCAAAGGCGGAGAAACCACCGTCAAATCGAGGGTCGGCATCACGTAACCTTAAATCAAAATACAGGCCGGATGTCAGTTGAGTACGGTATTCAGCAAATACTCCCATGCCATATTGATTTGAGTGATTCAGCTCGACCCGCAGACGATCATAACGGGTCCAGTCTCTCGGCTGCCAATAAAAACCCACCGCTTCTTCGATAATGGTATTATTGACATCCCGTTCTTCAATAGCCCCTTTGTACATACGCCCTGACATATAACCCTGAACATCGTCATCAATATCGTAATCAAAGCGCACAGTCTGTTCATCCGGACGATGCGTCACCCGGAAACGCTTTCCCGGATAAGGCCGATAGTACAACTCGGTTCGATAAGCCCCATCATAATCTGGACGCATAGCCACCGAAAAATTATCGGTCGGACTATAAAAAATACCGGGCTTGATATAACTGACTTCCTCTTCATTACTATTTCTATCTTGATAACGTCCTATCAATTCCAGGCGAAGATTGTCCTCAGGCATGTAGTAGTAATAACTGTTGGCAGTAGTAGTCTCTTCTGCCTGTCCTTGGATAAACTCGGCGTCTTGCTGTTTGATGAAGGTAGATAAACGCCAACGTTCGCCGGAACCATCTAACTCAAGCTGCTGGGCATTAGCCCCGTTGCGATTAGCGACCCGATAAGCACCGACAAAATGGTTGCCCAGGGCTGAGGCGACCCCAGCTGTAAACGTATCCTCATCGTCCAATAAGTAACCGGCTTCTACCGTCGTATCATCGCTAACACCGTAGCGGTATAAAAACATACCAGCCTCACCCTCTTCCTGAAAATCAGGATCCAGCCAATTTCCTTTTTTACCCAAAGCGGCGCTTGTCACCACCTGTCCTTCATTCAACAAACTATCGGAGCCGAGCCGGGTTTTATCCTGTCGCTCAATCTCAGTTCGCGTTACCGCATCAATGATCCGAACTTCGATCTCGTTATACAAGCCCGACTCAGAGCGCACCTGTCCAAAGTCATAACTCCCATCCAGATTAACGAAGGTTTCATCCACCAGCTGCTTATTGATCAAGAGCTGTGCGATGGAGCCCGGCTCAGCACTACCGCGAATAGTCTGTACCGACGAGCCTATTTCACGAAAAAAACGTGACTGACTGATATCCTGATAGGGATCGTAGGGAATGTCCTGATTGCTGTAAAAGTACTGAGCTCCGGTTAACGTCACACTGGGAGCTACCACTGAAGGGCTAACCACCTGCTTTCCTAACAACCACTGCTGTTGGCTGTCCCTTTTTAACCAGAAATATTCCTTTGGGCGCCAACTCTGTTCACTTGTTTTTTCTGCTTCAAATAACCAGGAACCATCCCACGCAGCACCGCTCGCTAGAAGCTCGCTTCGTTCAGAGTCAATATCAAAATCGAGTGGGCCACCTTCTTTGTGAGAATTCACTTCATGGGAAACACGAAATTGGCGCAAACTGAACTCATCTGGATAAAACTCAGGCTCAAGTGCCAATGTTGACTTGCCGTCACCACCTTTTCCTTTCTGCCGCCACGGCGGTAAAAAGTTCACCGCATATTTTGTCGGGTCAAAACGTGCATTAACCTTTAAGTATTCGTTTAATGTGCTCAAAGACGCCCATAACTCACCATCAATACGATAGGTAACTCGTGAAGAAACCTCAACGTCGCTACCCGGAACCTGGATAGTCATAATGCCGTGCTGCAAAGTATAGTTAGCTCCTATCGCAGGAAAAACCTCCTTGATAGGCACCAGATAATCACTGGAGGTTTTGATAATGTCCAGTACCAGGACTTCTTCATCATTAACTTCCAGGCCGACCAATATCTTTTGGAAGCCGTATGAAGAACCCGATGTACCAGCTGCGCTCCAGGACGGCTCAAGAAGTGCATCGTCAAGTTCCCGTGGACGGTGGTAAGCGAGCTTATTTGTTTCAGAGCCAAACGCAGAACGGGATTGCGGTTTTGGTTCCGCATGCGCCACAGGCAATAGGGCCAGTACACAAAGTACAGCCCCCAACACTTGGTTCACGCATGCTCGATTCTTCAATTGAACTACTTGTCGTTTTTTATGGTATAAACTTTCCCAAAAAGCTGCTCGGCCACTTTAGCTTTAACCACCAACTTATACGGCTTCGAGACGTCCTCTTTCGGAGCTATTGTAGCCGCTAATTGCCGACGCTCTCCGGCAAATACGGGTTTAGAAGCAATCTTGCCCATGGCAAACGGCTTGCTCCCACTCACTTCTCCTGTTTTTGCATTCAGGCGCGCCAGCAAGGTCTGGTCCGGAACCTCCGATTCACTGTTAACCAGCATGTAGTAACCTTCAGGCCTGACATAAGCATTACCGGTATTGGTAATATCGAAAGTTAACGACTGCTTTTCCGGGTCAAAGCTCATGCCATGCAATGTGGCGGTACGCTGCACGTCACCAAAATACGCATAGACTGGTACGCCAATGTTAAATAGAACATTAACGCCTTCTTTCTCTTCAGCGTTAATTTGCCTAAAAAATACCATGGCGCGATGCTCACCATCTTCAGGTTTAGCTCTTGGGCGCACTGCCATACGGACCGTCTGTTGGCCTTTCGCCGGTATTTCTAACTGAACCGGGTTAATAATCAGCCATTGATCCAAACTTTGTTCATTCGGCGGTAGAGCCCGGTAGTTATTGTTTTGATCAAAATCCCAGTTTTGTACTGACACCTGAACCCGCATGGACTCATTCCCCAAGTTAAGTACTGTAACACTTTTCGTTGCGCGTCCTTCATCGGCATCAATTTCAACGCGCGATGGTGATAGTGCCAGCTGCGGCTGTAACCCTTTTTTCGGCTCAGCCGCTTCAGCGATATTGAGAAAAACAACGAAAAGTAATATAAATCTGATAAAAAGCTTCAACACAAAACCCTCAATTACTGCATGCAAGACTTGAACCATCATGATACAAGTCAATCAGTACTTGTGCAGAATAATTTCCACTTGTTTCCAACTCAGACAGATCCAGAGTTAAGCGAACTCCGGCCGAACTCTCCAGAATATTACCTCTATGGCGGCCGGAAGTTTTACGCCTTTCGACCTCAGCTATCGGCTCCACGCCGACAACAGTCATACAAGAGTTGACATTACTGTCGCTACAGATTTGATCATTTGAACCGGTGGCGGATAGAAACTGGTAATCCGCGGTGATGTTACCGGATAATCCATCCGACGGATTCGCTTCAACGTACCAGACCCAGTCAGCACTTTCGATCGTAACCTGATTATTAATCAGGGTAGCTATATCGATTGAAATATTAAGATCAACCGTACCGCTTACCAGTGAACCTGCTTTAGCAGCACTTAATGGAGAAGACTGATCAGAGCCAGCACTCCCGGTAATATCACTTCTCGTGACAGTGTCAGAGAAATTCATTCCATAACAGCTAATCTTAGCTTCTGATGGCTCCACCAGAAAAAATACCGTAGCTATAGACAAAAAAGCCGAACACAGAAGGTTCGGCTTATTATTCCTGATATTCATAATCCCTTCTTGATAACCGATAATTATGATCCGGTTACCGTGATGGTGTAATTTGCTTCAATTAAACCATCATCAAGGTCTGTAGATGTCAAATCGATATCGAAAGATACATCACCTGGTGTTGCTGTCATTGATGGCGTACCCGTTGCTGGAGATACCGCTAAACCAGACACCGCAGACTCACTGCCGTTATCAGTCACAGAAGCATTGAAAGTGCCGTAACCTAACGCACGAACCGCCCAACTGTTCTGAATGGTAATAGAAGCAGACGTTCCTGATGCGGCTAAGTCCGGAGTAATATTAAGATCGGCAACGCCGCTGGTAATAGTACCTGCTTCGGCAGTTGTTAACGGAGAAGCACAATCATCAGAAGTACAGCTACCGTCAAGTAAAGTTGCAAACTCACCTGCGGCAAACTGCAAGTCAATGTCGGTGTAAGCATATAGGATCAAGACGTCTGGAATCGAAACGTCAGTATCAACATTTAAACTTGCCGATTTGGCTGGTGAAACGGTAAACAAAGCTGCTGCTAAACCTGCAGCAACTACAGATTTTTTCAAATAACTCACAAAAACCCCCTAGAATTGGACTTGGTGCGATCGACTCGATGTGAACTGTATCACACAAAAGTGCGAAAAAACGAATCATTTTTGCATTACTTGACTGTATTTTATACAAAAACAACAAAAGTTAATCACAAAACCTTAATAATCATAAGGTTATATAGTTTGCATACCATTAAGAAAAACTTTATTTTCCGCGACATACATTCTCATGCAAAATAGCCTAGTACTTAATCAATGAGAATATCTGGCAAATGGTGACATTTTTTGTCACTCCAGAATGCTTGATAAATAGAAAATAAGAAAACTTGTTAACAAGCAATGCAAATATGACTTTAAAGCCATAACAAGAAATATCTTGAGTTATTTTTAGATTTAAGGCATTTGGGATAATTGAAAACGCCTAACTCAGAAAAGAAAAAAGCAGCCCGAAGGCCGCTAATACTCTACTCTATTATTATTAGGTTATTATTCGTTATGTACTAATCTTTTGCCATCTCAAACAATGCTTTTATCGCAACGATTAATGTAGCAGCACCCACCATATAACCGATGTTGTACATAATCATGCTAACAACAGTCCCCATACTGCTGAAGCTATTTAAAGCATCTTCAAGCGGTGCAATTGCGGTCGTCGCCATCAGGAAAGCGATACAAGCGATCAAAAAGCTACGAGTTTCGCTACCTGTCACGTTCAGCAATCCAACAATCAAACCGATCACTACCAATAATAATGGGAACCAGCTGATATCAACAACACCACCGACAACAGCAATGATCAATCCCACAATAAACGCAATATTGCCAATTTTCATAGTCACTCCCCTCTTTCAAATAAAACCATTATTTTTCTGAATGCCTTCATATAACCTGCATTAGTTTTGCTAATTGACCGCCATACACTATCAGATTTTTTTACAACAACAAGTCCTACCAGTAGCGCAACATTTATACACCACATTATTCACACGGCTCGCTTACGGCTGAAGCCAGAAATTTTTGTTGCTATTCACGCTGTCGCTTCCTATCCTTAAGGCACATTTATTCCGGCGCCACACGATGAATAATAAACCGTTTATCAGACTAGCTGTCCCAACCCCACTTCGAAGGACTTTTGACTATCTCTGCCCAGAAGAAAAGCCTCCTGTTGGTGCTCGCGTTATGGTTCCTTTTGGGCGGCAAAAGCTCGTAGCAACGGTTCTCAGCCACCCAGAACAAAGCAGCGTCGCCGAAAACAAGCTTAAGTATATAAGCAAACCCATCGATAGTGAGCCCTTACTTCCAAAATCGTTATTTAAACTGATACGGTTTGCGGCTCAGTACTATCAGCACCCGATTGGAGACGTTTTCTCAAGTTGTTTGCCCAGCCTGCTAAATCAGGGTGCGCCGGCACAACTCGAGAACGAGTGGTCATGGCATATCACTGAACAGGGACGACAGGCGTTAGACTCTTTACGCTCAAATGCCGTAAAGCAGCGTAAAGTATTAACCCTGTGTCTCGATAAAAATGGTGTCATCCATGAGCAGGAGGTAGCTCAACATAATTTTACCGTCTCTTACCTCAATGGTCTGGTCAAAAAAGGTTGGTTAGCAAAACGTCAGGTTGAGGTATCAACCAGCATAGAGGAACCTCTAGCTGGCAATTATTCGAGCAACCTGGCACTTAACGTCGAACAGCAAGCGGCTATTGATGCCATCTCACCCAGCCTTGGCTCTTTTAAAGGCTTTCTTCTAAATGGAGTCACTGGGAGCGGGAAAACAGAAGTTTACCTGCAGTTGATCCAGCAGGTGCTCGAACGTCATGAGCAGGTATTAATGCTGGTACCCGAAATTGGCTTAACCCCACAAACTCTGAAACGATTGGAAAAACGGTTCCAGGTTGGCGTGGCGATGTTGCACTCCGGTTTAACGGATAAACAGCGCCTTAATATCTGGCTTAAGGCCAAAGCCGGTCATATTTCTATTATTGTTGGAACTCGTTCAGCTCTATTCACACCGCTGGCTAATCCCGGCCTTATTATCGTGGATGAAGAACATGACTTATCTTATAAACAGCAAGAAGGTTTCCGCTACTCTGCACGTGATCTGGCAATGGTACGGGCACAATATGAAAGCGCCCCCATTATATTAGGTAGCGCAACACCTTCGATGGAGTCTTTGCATAACGTTGAGCAGGATAAGCTGACCCCTTTACGGTTAACTAAGCGCGCAGGCGATGCAAAGCCCCCCCACATCAAGGTACTGGACGTCAGGCAACGCTACCTTAAAGAGGGTCTTTCGCAACCGTTAATTGACAATATGCGGCGTCACCTGGAGCAAGGTCAGCAGTGCCTCCTGTTTCTCAACCGACGAGGTTTTGCACCAACTCTGATGTGTCACGAATGTGGCTGGATCGCCGATTGTCAGCGCTGTGATCGCCACATGACCTATCACCAGCACTTTAAGCGACTGCACTGCCACCACTGTGATAAGCAACACTTTATCCCTAAAACCTGCCCCCAGTGTCAGTCCCCTCAGCTGAATCCAGTGGGCCTGGGAACCGAACGTCTGGAAAATGCATTGGCGGAGCTATTTCCTGACCAAGTGATCATGCGGATTGACCGAGACAGTACTCGCCGCAAAAACGCGATGCAATCCTATCTTAAAGCCATTCGCAACAATGAAGTGGATATTCTGGTTGGCACGCAAATGCTGGCCAAGGGACATCACTTCCCTAAATTATCTCTGGTTGGGGTGATAGACACCGATGGTTGTCTCTTCAGCGCTGACTTTCGGGCCACTGAGCGGACGGCGCAGCTGCTAACCCAGGTTGCTGGCCGGGCGGGGCGCGCCAAAGATCTGCAGGGCGAAGTCATTATCCAGTCTCACCATCCAGATCACCCATTATTGGTAAACCTCTTTACTCAGGACTATCAGACACTCAGCCAAAAAATTTTACAGGAACGTGAAGAAGGTTGCTTCCCCCCTTATGCCGCCATGGCAATCTTTCGAGCCGAAGCCAGTCAGCTCGATTTACCAATGGCTTTTCTTACTGACGTTAAACACCAGCTCAACACCACCAACTTAACTGTATTTGGCCCCTTCCCAGCGCCGATGACCAAAAGAGCGGGAAAAATGCGAGCTCAACTGATCGTGCAACACCAACAACGTAAAGTGCTGCAAAATAGTCTGGCTCCCATCACGCCCTCTCTCGAACAATTAACTTCGGCAAGAAAAGTACGCTGGTCACTGGATATCGATCCGCAAGAAGTCTTTTAATGCCTGTCCTTATCACATTTTTACTTTTTATTGCTGATGTCAGTTGGACTTAACCCATTTACTGCTTACAATACGGCGTAAGTCTTCACTTTCCTTTGCGACCAGGCATACAGAACTCAAAATGACTAAGGATTACGCTAAACGTAAGCGTCCAAGAAAAAAAACCAATACGCGTACGCCGCGTACTAATAAATCCCAAAAGCCACTATCACCAGCTATTGTTTTTATTAGTGGTATTGTGATTACCCTGTTCCTCGTTTTCCTTTGGGCCCTGCTCCAAAAGCCTGAGCTATTGAAAGAAGCCATTACTCCCGAAGAGTCCGTGATTAACAAAGAGCAGACCGCTAAGACTAAAGACGACCAGCCCGAAAAGAGCACAGACACTCAGAGTGATGATCCCGAGTTTACCTATCATGAAGCTTTAACCAACAAAAAAGTCGAAGTCGAGGTTACAAAGCCTAAAACGACGGATAGCAACAAAACCTATATTATGCAGTGTGGTGCTTTCAAGTCGCTACCTGATGCAGAGAAAATGAAAGCTGAACTGGCTTTTATAGGATTCCAGGCCACCGTATTGACCAAAGGTGGCTGGCATCGCATTCGTCTGGGCCCCTATAACAGCAAACGGAATGCGGAAAGTGATCGCCACAAACTGCAAGATAACAATTACCAAAACTGTCAGATCTGGTAGCGATTCAACATAACAAGGAACCTCGATGAAAAAAAGTGCTTTAGCAATGATAGTCTCACTAATAGCCGCTATTCTGCTCGGCTACACAATTGGTTACTTTACCTATACCGGAACACGGACTTCTGATCCAGTTACCACACAGGCCAATAAAAGCCAACCGCCTCAAGCCACAGAGTATTCAGAGCAACTGGCAAAATTAAAACAACGGATTGCCCAGCAGGCAGAGCAGAAGCAACAACTTACAAAAGAGCTAAAAGCCAAAACAAATGAAGTTGCTCGGCTAAAGCAAATCATTGAAACATCATCAAAAGTTCAGGCGACAGAGCCCAAAGAAGAGGTAATACCCGCCACGGCTTACGAGCGTACGGCATTTGTCACCAATCTAGTTCATCAGTTTAATGCCGATAATGCTTCAACTGAAATTATTGACGTTCAGTGTGAACAAGATTTTTGTTTTCTAACCGCCAATATCTCTGCCGGAGCACATACCAACCCTGAAATCGCCAGTCTGATGCGATTTCTAGACAAAAAACAATTACCCGCTTACTATCAAACCGTGAAACTGCTTAACGTCAGTAAAAAAGAGAGTCACTCACAAGTCAAACTATCTCTCAACATGTAAACAAAGAGGAATAATAATGACATCCATCAGGACAAAACTGTTAGCAATCACCGCACTACTCGTAATGGCGACAACCGTATATGCCGGACAGGGGCTGGGACACTTTACAAAGAACAATGCAACCTTGCCGCTAAAGGATCAGGTTGCTTTTTGGGATGATGCTTCGAAAACATTAACAATCATTTACACACCATCTCGACTGACAGCCTCAGAGAAGGAAAAAATAAAAAGTGGCGAACCGGTTTTCTTTGTCCTCTCTGACAAGTCTTCTCCAAACCAACAACAATGGCAGTGGTACCCTTACCTACTCACCGAAATCAAGTTTAACTCTAACAAAATCCAAACGAATAACATAAAGAACATCTTTGTCATGGCTTATGGTGTTGAAGAACAAAATCACACGGATAATATCAACACCTCACCAAACGACGCCATAAAAGTGAAGAAAGTTGGTTTCGTTAACGAGCAGCTGAAGCTTGATTTTGAAGGCTCTGATGAGCTATTCGACTCTCAGTATTCATGGGACATCTCTATCTAATCGAAAGCTGCCCTTTCTACAACAGCAGAAAGGGCCTTTTAATGTCAATAATGCCACGATTCATATTCTGCAACACTTTTTGCCCCGCTATTCTGCTGAAAACTCCTTGAATTCATACCCCACGACCCCATCTAGCTCCTAACTGATAGAAAAATATCTCTGGAGAATATTTTGGAACAATATCGTGGAACTACCATTTTATCCGTACGCCGAAACGGCAAAGTCGTTATCGGCGGTGATGGTCAGGTATCGCTCGGTAATACCATCATGAAAGGAAATGCGCGGAAAGTGCGTCGTTTATACAACGATCAGATCATCGCCGGCTTTGCTGGTGGTACTGCCGATGCCTTTACCCTGTTTGAGCGCTTCGAAACCAAGTTAGAAGCCCATGGCGGCAAATTAATGCGTGCAGCGGTAGAGTTGGCTAAAGACTGGCGTACCGATCGCGCCTTACGCAAGCTGGAAGCTTTGCTGGCCGTAGCCGACAAAGAACACTCCCTCATTATTACGGGTAATGGCGATGTCATTCAGCCTGAAGATGACTTAATAGCAATTGGCTCCGGTGGTGCTTTTGCACAATCGGCAGCGAAAGCTCTGCTACAAAAAACGGAGCTTGATGCACGTGAAGTTGTTGAAACTGGCTTAACCATCGCGGGTGATATTTGTATCTATACCAACCATAGCCAAACGATTGAAGAACTCGAGTATTAATCCAACTCGCTAACTGATAATGCATGTATAGATCTCCCAAATTAGGGAACAAACTAAACCGAATTAAAGAGAACACACTATGTCTATGACACCTCGTGAAATTGTCCATGAATTGGACAAACACATAATTGGTCAGAGCGGCGCCAAACGCTCTGTCGCTATCGCGCTGCGTAATCGCTGGCGTCGCATGCAGGTTGAAGAAGACTTGCGCAATGAAATCACACCCAAAAACATCTTGATGATTGGCCCGACCGGTGTCGGTAAAACAGAAATTGCCCGCCGTCTGGCGAGACTGGCCAATGCCCCTTTCATTAAGATTGAGGCTACCAAGTTTACCGAAGTCGGTTACGTCGGTCGTGATGTTGAATCGATCATTCGCGATCTGGTCGACGCAGCTTTCAAAATGCTGCGCGAACAGGAGATGGCAAAAGTCGAAAACCGCGCTCAGGATGCCGCCGAAGAGAAAGTGCTTGATGCTCTGCTCCCCCCTGCTCGTAAGTCCGACGAACCGTGGAATCAGGACGAAGAACCCAAAACAGAAGATTCTTCCGCCCGTCAGGTTTTCCGTAAGAAATTGCGGCAGGGTGATTTAGACGATAAGGAAATTGAAATTGATGTTGCGCAGATGGCGGTTGGCGTTGATATTATGGCTCCCCCAGGCATGGAAGACATGACCAGTCAATTGCAGTCCATGTTCCAGAACATGAGCCCTAGCAAAAGTAAAAAACGTAAGGTCAAAGTCAAAGATGCGATGAAAATGTTGACCGAAGAAGAAGCGGCCAAAATGATCGATCAGGAAGAGCTGAAGATCAAAGCGGTCGAATCGGTAGAACAACACGGTATCGTATTCCTTGATGAAATTGATAAAGTAACCAAGCGCAGTGAAAATCAGGATGGCGGTGTATCGCGAGAAGGCGTTCAGCGAGACCTGCTTCCTTTGGTGGAAGGCTGTACGGTTAATACCAAATACGGCATGATTAAAACCGACCACATTCTGTTTATCGCCTCTGGTGCCTTCCATTTGTCTAAGCCCTCCGATTTAATCCCAGAGCTGCAGGGTCGTCTCCCCATTCGTGTCGAACTTCGAGCACTAACGCCGGACGACTTCAAGCGTATTTTAACCGAGCCGGATGCGGCGCTGACAAAGCAATATCAGGCGCTACTCGCCACTGAAGGTAAGAACATAGAGTTTACCGATAGCGGTATTGAGAAAGTCGCCGAGTATTCGTTCCAGGTTAACGAAACCACTGAAAATATTGGCGCCCGCCGCCTACACACGGTTATGGAGCGCTTACTCGATGAAGTATCGTTCGAAGCCAGCGAAAGTGACGACGAGCCGTTAGTTATTGACGCTGACTACGTCAACAAGCAGTTATCAGAGCTCGCCGACGACGAAGATCTGAGTCGTTTTATTCTGTAACCTCCGCATAACTGTTATCACGAGGCCAGTCTTTACTGGCCTTTTTTTTATTCTCCGCCCTCCGACTGATCACTCCACCGTCACTTTGTAACAGTTTGTACAAAAATGACTCGCTTCCGCATTTCACCATTCAATCTATCAAAATATATAAATCAAATTGTTTGTGCCGTATATTTTTTATACATTTCATAAAACTCTAATATAAAGAGGTAAATTATCTTAAGTGGTTATAGGGGGGCTACTTAAGTTCGATGTCTGCGTGGAGCGCGGACGATGTTGGAAGCTATAACGTTAAATTCTAATGCTCCATACCTCCTAAAACTAACAAGGAGAAGCTCGATATGTTTCGTAAATTATTACTCACCATAACCCTTGCCGGCCTCACATTACCGGCACTAGCTGAAGACAAGTCACCACCACTGCTTGAATCCATAAAGACTTCAGCCGCTTCAAGCGTTTCCTGTACTAAGCGCGATACCCCTCGGGACGCGCAAGGTCGGGTAAAAGTTGGTGAAGAAGTGGATTTCACAGCGATGAACAACCGCTACGAAGCCAGCCAGTCCGGTCTCAATGTCGCCTGGCGACAGGAAATCCGCCACCTGGGGGCCAGCTATATTGCCGTACATTTTAAGCGTTTTAATCTTCCTCAGGGTGCGAAGCTTGTCGTGCGCTCACCCGATGGCTCACGTCAGAAAGCCTATACGGGCCGGGGTAAGCCACGATTCGACAACCGTGAAGGATTCTGGGCACAGCACATCCCGGGCGATACGGCCATTGTTGAAATCTTGTCACAGCATCCAATAGGTCAAGGGGCCGTAGCGATCGACAGCTATGCTCGAGGATATGACAAGTTTGAAAGCGGCGAACCAAACCTGTTTGAGCCGGAAGCGCTTTGTGGCACCGACGACTCTGACTGGGCACAATGCTACTCCAGTACTGAGAGCGAAGCCTATAATAAAGGTAAAGCCGTTGCTCGATTATTGATTAATGGTTCCAGCGCCTGTACAGGCTGGTTAGTCGGTAGTGAAGGTCACCTGATGACCAACAACCACTGTATTGGTAATGCTTCCGATGCGGCAAACACAGACTATGAGTTTATGGCAGAAGGAAGTTGCGGCACAGACTGTTCCGGCTGGTTTGATTGCCCCGGAACCGTGGAGGCCGATACTGCCGATCTGATCCAAACTGATTCTGCACTCGACTACAGCATGGTTAAATTGCCAACGAACGTCAGTAGCACCTATGGCTTTCTGCAAATGCGTGCTTCTGGAGCACAGGTCGGTGAGCGCATCTATATTCCACAACACCCCGGCGCTCAAGGTAAACGCATTGCGATTGAATCCACCGCTTCCGGCGATAACGGCGTTTGTCAGGTAATGAGCCTGGACGAACCGGCCTGTACCGGCGGCGATAGCGACGTCGGTTACATGTGTGATACTCAGGGCGGCTCCTCGGGCTCCCCGGTACTCAGTTACAATGACAACACGGTAGTCGCACTGCACCACTGCGCTAACTGTCCCAACCGCGGGGTTCCGATTGATGACGTCATTACCGATCTAGGCAGCAATGTTCCGGCTAACGGCGTACCGGACGGTAGCAACATTCCGCCGACTGCCGACTTCAGCGTTACCATCAGTGGTTTAACCGCTGACTTCACCAACAACTCCAGTGACAGTGACGGTAGTATTACCTCTCACCACTGGGACTTCGGCGATGGCAATACATCAAGCACCGTCAATCCAAGCCATACTTACGCCGCATCCGGTAATTACAACGTAACCCTCACCGTAACCGATGACAGTGACGCCACCAGCAGTAAAACCGAAACCATTACTATCGGCGGCGGTGAAGAACTGCAAAACGGCGTACCGGTAGATAACTTGGCGGCCAATACGGGAGAATGGTTACGCTACGTCATGACCGTGCCTGAAGGAGCGTCCAATCTGGAGTTCACGATTAGTGGCGGCTCTGGTGATGCAGACTTATACGTCAAGTATGGCTCAGAGCCAACTTCCAGCAGTTATGACTGCCGCCCATACCAGTCCGGTAATGAAGAAACCTGTAGCTTTGCGACACCACAGGCCGGTACTTACCACGTCAGCGTTCATGCCTACAGCAGCTTCAGCGGGGTTAGCCTGGTCGGCAGCTATGACGATGGTTCAACACCACCGCCGGACTTTAACTTAACGGCCAGTTCGTATAAGCAGAAAGGTGTTATCTATGCCGATCTAAACTGGACCGGATCAAGTGCCAGCAGTTTCGATGTATTCCGCGATGGTTCCAATATTGCCTCCGTCAGTGGCACATCCTATACAGACAACACAGGCACCAAAGGTAAAGCCAGTTTCGATTATCAGGTCTGTGAAGCGGGCACTTCTACCTGTACCAATGTGGTAACTGTTTCTAATTAAAACCTAACAGATATCTGTATTAGATTCCCCGGCTACGGTCGGGGAACCTTAGCACTAACTTGCGACATACAACTCCCTATCCCCTTCTCCCAATACAAACCAATATTCTTTCTTATAGATAAATCAATAACTTATTTCCCAACTGTTTCTGGTTCCTTATAGAACAAGGGACCCAGAACAAGTGCTTACTAACTTTCATTTTTGCATTATTTGTAACGCCTTGTACAAAGTTGATTGATCTCAAAAAATTCTAATGAAAACCTAGATAATTCATAAATAAAATTGTTTTAACCGAACAATTTTTATACAGTCCAAGAGCTTTTTTACAAAAGCATAAAAAATAATTAACACTAAGGGGTTAAAAACTATGAAACTAACCAAAGTAGTTACAGGGGTACTACTTGCGACGGGTGCTGTTGGCGCTTATGCCGGACAGTTTAAAACCGCGCACAACCCATCAAACGCAATTGAAGGACAGTACATTGTTGTACTGAAAGATGATGTGGTTCAAGAACATCAGGGGCTATTCAGCTCTCAAGCAAACTTGAAAGCTGTGCAGATGGTCAATGACCGTTTGAGTATGAAGTACAACGCTCGTGTTTCCCGTACCTACAAATCGGTACTTAAGGGCGGCGTTTACAACATGACAGCCGAGCAGGCCCAGAAGCTTGCACAGGATCCGAACGTTAAGATCGTTGAAGAAGATCAGATCATGTCGATTAATGCGACTCAAAATAACCCAACCTGGGGTATTGACCGTGTCGACCAACGCGATCTTCCATTAAGTAATTCGTACACTTACAACACAACAGCATCAGGTGTGAACGCTTACATCATCGACACCGGCATTGATAATAGCCACAGTGACTTTGGTGGTCGTGCAACAAGCGGTGTTGATACGGTTGATAATGACGGGGATGCAACAGACTGTCATGGTCATGGTACTCACGTTGCCGGTACTGTAGGTAGTAACACCTGGGGTGTTGCTAAAGGCGTTAGCTTAATCGGTGTTCGAGTACTAAACTGTCAAGGTAGCGGTACTAACTCAGGCGTTATCGCAGGAATGGACTGGGTTGCTGATAACCACACTAAACCAGCTGTAGCGAATATGAGTCTAGGCGGCGGTGCCTCCAGTACAACCGACGAAGCAGTTCAACGTCTAACGGATGCTGGTGTTACAACGGTAGTTGCTGCAGGTAACGACAACAGCGATGCGTGTAATTACTCACCAGCTCGTGCAGCGAGCGCCATTACCGTAGGTTCAACGACTTCTAGTGACTCTCGTTCGTACTTCTCAAACTATGGCTCTTGCCTAGACATCTATGCTCCAGGTTCAGATATCACGTCAACTTGGCTAAGTGGTGGCTCCAATACGATTAGCGGTACGTCAATGGCATCACCACATGTTGCCGGTATTGCAGCACTATACTTAGCGGACAATCCTAATGCGACTGTCAGCCAGGTTACTCAAGCTATTACTGACTCAGCAACACCAGGAGTTGTAAGTGATGCGAAATCAGGCTCACCGAACCTATTAGCTTACAGTCTGTTTGATGGCACATCTCCAGATCCGGATCCGGATCCAGGTTCAGAACTGGAAAACGGTGTTGCGGTTTCTATTTCTGGCGCTCAAGGTGAAGAATTAGAGTTCACTTTCGAAGTTCCAGCTGACGCAACAACTGTAAACTTTGATATGTCTGGTGGCACAGGTGATGCAGACCTTTACGTGAAATTTGGTAGCGCACCAACAACCTCAAGCTATGACTGCCGTCCATACAAATACGGTAATGACGAATCTTGTAACTTTACAGCTCAGGAAGGTACTTACTATGTCATGGTCCGTGGTTATAACAGCTTCTCCGGGGCTAGCCTGGTAGCAACTCACGATGGTGGTGGTACAACACCTCCAGGTGGTGGTAGCGAGACGATTGACAATATTTCTGGTGCTCAAGGTAGCTGGAATCATTACTATGTCGACATTCCAGCTGGTATGAGCGTACTGGACGTTCAAATCACCGGTGGCTCTGGTGATGCAGATCTTTATGTTCGCCAAGGCGCGCAACCAACGCTATCGTCGTACGACTGCCGTCCATACCAGTGGGGTAACGAAGAAACATGTTCTTTCTCTAACCCTGCCGAAGATCGTTGGTATATCAGCTTATACGGCTACCAGTCGTATTCAGGTGTTACTCTCAACGTGGTATGGGAGTAATCCTAACCGCCTTCATCTAACCTATAGATGATATAAGAAGCCGGCCCAAGGGGCCGGCTTCTTTATTATTAAACAACTGTTTTCCAGATTTTCTTATTGTTCAATAACTCTGCTACAATAGTTGCCAGTTCAAATAACCGTTGTTCAAAACTGCATGAGCGAAGCGCCGAGTGCAATCAAACTTCACCAGAAGTCACGACAGCTTGAAGTCCGCTTTTCGGGAAACACCTACTTATTGCCTTATGAGTACCTCCGGGTCTTTTCGCCTTCGGCGGAAGTCAGAGGGCACGGTAACCAGGAGTTGACCCTGGTGGGTGGGAAAAAAGATGTGCAGATAACGGATATTGAACCGGTCGGCCAGTATGCTATCAAACTCAGCTTTGATGACGGACACGATAGTGGCCTGTATACTTGGCAAACACTGTATGAATTGGGACGCGACTATTCGGCCAACTGGCAGACTTATGTCAGCCGACTTAAGCAAGCAGGTTTAAGCCGCGCCGCCGATCCGAGTGTTGGGGTTTATAGTCCACAACCGAAACCAGATAAAGAATCTTAATCATGGCACAAAACGATAAACACAGCGAAGACACGACCCACTTCGGTTACCAGACCGTTGCTAAAGATAAAAAAGCTGCAAGAGTTGCAGACGTTTTCCATTCGGTAGCCGGTAAATACGATGTCATGAACGATCTCATGTCCTTCGGTATTCATCGATTATGGAAGCGCTATACCATTGAACGTGCCGCAGCGCGTCCGGGGCAAACCATTCTGGATATTGCTGGTGGCACCGGCGATCTGACTGCCAAGTTTTCAAAAATTGTCGGCCCCAATGGCCAGGTAACGCTGGCGGATATCAACGAATCTATGATCAAAGTGGGCCGCTCCAAACTGGTTGACTCTGGCGTCGTCGGTAACGTTGATTTCGTTCAGGCCAATGCTGAATGCCTACCCTTCCCTGATAACCATTTTGACCGCATTACCATTGCCTTTGGTCTACGTAACGTTACGGATAAAGACAAAGCCCTGCGCTCTATGTACCGTATCTTAAAACCGGGCGGTCGTTTGTTGGTATTGGAATTTTCTAAACCAGCCCTACCAATGCTGTCTAAAGTCTATGATATTTATTCATTCTCGTTATTGCCGGCCATGGGTAAAATGGTAGCCAACGACTCCGAGAGCTATAAGTATTTAGCCGAATCGATTCGCATGCATCCGGATCAGGAAACCTTAAAAGGCATGATGTCTGAAGCTGGCTTTGATGAAGTTGAATACACCAACCTAACCGGTGGCGTGGTTGCACTACACATAGGGAAGAAGTTCTAATGCTGTTTGAGCTACTCGCTCCCACGATAGAAACGGTTATTAATAAAGTGGTCAAGCTCGATCCAGAGGCTTTAAATAAACTGGATCGTCTTGAACACAAAGTCATCGCATTTCACTTTACGGATATCGAACAGCGATTATTTTTTATTATTGATGAAGGCTATATTCTGGTTAAAAGTGACATCGAAAGAGAAGCCCAGGCAGAGCTATCCGGCAATCTGCTATCGTTCTTTAACTTAGCCTCGAACGATAACAGCGACCCAATCTTCAAAGGTGAAGTACGCTTTTCTGGTGAAATCAGTACGGCGCAATCGTTTCAAAACTTTTTTAACGAATTAGACATCGACTGGGAAGAACACTTATCACAGTACATTGGGGATATTGCCGCTTATCAGTTTTTTAAAAGCGGAAAGTCACTCCACCAGTGGCTCAGCAAAACCGCTAACACCGCCCAGAGCAATTTCAGTGAGTCTCTTCGATTTGAAGCTAAAGCGGTTCCCGCATCCATTGAGCTGGAAAACTTTTATGACGATATCGCCGACCTCAAGTCCGATGTCGAACGCTTTGCGATGCGAGTCGAGCGTCTTTATCAGCGCCAGCAACAAGCTAAGGAGTCCTGACGCACCATGAACACGATCCGTCAGCTTCACCATGCTTTAAAAATCAATCGGACCCTGGTGCGTTATGGACTCGATGAGTTTCTGGCACCAACGCCATTAGCCATACTTCGTCCCATTGCTAAACTGTTTTCGCTTAGCTTCAGTAAAAAAGCACAAGATAAACCACGTGGCCAGCGATTACGTATGGCGCTAGTCGAACTTGGCCCTATTTACGTTAAGCTGGGTCAAATGCTGTCGACCCGCCGCGACCTCATTCCGCCCGATATCGCCGATGAACTGGCCAGACTACAGGATCAGGTTGAGCCATTTTCTTCAGAAGTTGCTCAGTCAGTTATCGAAAAACACCTTGGCACAACAATTAGTCAGGTATTTAGTCAGTTTAGTTCGGAGCCGTTAGCTTCGGCTTCTATAGCACAGGTTCACGAAGCAACACTGCAAAGCGGTGAAGAAGTCGTGGTCAAAGTACTACGCCCCAACATCAGACAAAAGATCCGACGCGATCTGAGCATGATGCATGAACTGGCTAACTGGGCAGAAAAATACTCCAGTGAAGCACGCCGGCTTAGAATCAAAGAAGTCGTTCAAGAATACGATGCAACGCTTGAGCGGGAAATTGATTTACGTATCGAAGCCGCCAACACCTCACATTTACGCCATAACTTCAACGATTCAGAACTGCTTTATGTGCCTAAAGTCTATTGGGACTTCACTCGCACTAAAGTAATGGTGATAGAAAAGATATCGGGTACTCCAATTGGTCATGTCCAGCGCCTAAAAGATGAAGGCGTTAACATGAAGGTTCTGGCCAATCGAGGCGTAGAGATTTTCTTTACGCAGGTATTCCGCGATAGCTTTTTCCACGCCGACATGCACCCGGGTAATATATTTGTTGACACTTCCAATCCTGAAAAACCAAAATATATCGCCATCGACTGTGGCATTATGGGGACGCTGGACGAAGATGATAAACGTTATTTAGCACAAAACTTTCTGGCATTTTTTGACCGAGACTATAAGCGCATTGCAGAATTACATGTCGAGTCCGGCTGGATCGACGACGATGTTTCCATCCCTGAATTTGAATCGGCCATACGCGCTGCCTGTGAACCGATTTTTGGGAAAGCACTAGCCGAGATTTCCTTTGGCCACTTTCTGATCCAGCTATTCCAAACCGCACGCCGTTTTAATATGCAGGTACAGCCGCAGCTGGTACTGTTGCAAAAAACATTGCTTTATATTGAAGGCTTAGGAAGACAGCTTTACCCTGAGCTCGATCTGTGGGAAACCGCCCAACCTTACCTCAAACGCTGGTTGCGAGAACAGGTTGGTCCGCAGGCCATTTTTCAGGAAGTCAAAGAGCAGTTTCCTGACTGGCTGCACAAAGCCCCTAAAATCCCAGGCATGTTGTTTGATAATGTTCATCGCCTGGGGCAGGAGCTTGAAAAGTTTGACGGTTTAAAACGCGAGCTCACTCAGCTGGAACGCTATAAACTGAAGCAAAATGTAGCTCAACGAGATGCTATTATAGGAATTGGTTTTGGCTTAATCAGTGGTATGTTCTACTTGAGCCAAACCTATCCCTTGCTTATTGCGGGAACGGGTGTCGTTTCATTTTTGTTCCTCGCTAAAAGCTTATGGCCCAAGAAATTAAAGTAGTTTTAAACGATCAAGGAACTGGTATTCGATTATGAGTGACTGTATTTTCTGTAAAATCATTGATGGCGAAATTCCTTCAGACAAGGTCTACGAAGACGAAAAAATTTTTGTCTTCAAGGATATTGCTCCTAAAACTCCGGTTCACTTACTGGTCATCCCCAAGGAGCACATCGCTAGCCTGGCAGAGGTAACCGATGAGCATCAGGAGATTCTCGGCTATATGATGCGCAAAGTCCCTCAACTTGCTAAAGAGGCCGGCTGTGAAAAAGGTTTCCGTACGGTTATCAATACAGGTGATGAAGGCGGCCAAGAAGTGTATCATATACATATCCATATTTTAGGTGGCGGTGGTCGCTTACCATTTGTGTAATCACCAAGTGCCAATAAAAGCAAACAGAGGTTCAAATGTTCGGTAAATTCGGAATTTGGGAACTGATCATCATTCTGGTGATTATCCTACTATTATTCGGTACCAAAAAACTGCGTAACGCGGGCGGAGACGTTGGTACTGCCTTTAAAAACTTTAAAAAAGCATTTAAAGATGAAGAAAAAGAAGAGCGTTCTGAGGATAAGGACCAGCTGAAAGATCAAAGTAAACAATCTGATGCCGACTTCTCAGAAGAAAAAAAAGAGTCAGAAACTAATTCGAAATCTTAACAGTCCGCCCCCATGCCGTTTGATATTGGTTTTTCAGAGCTCCTTCTGGTCATGATCCTGGCACTCCTTGTGCTGGGACCAGAGCGCCTTCCCAGGGCAATGCAAACCTTTGGGCGCTGGGCCGGTAAAGCCAAACGAACAGTCACCAATTTTAATCATCAGGTGAATCGAGAGTTAGAGCTTGATGAAATGAAAAAGAAACTCGCTGAGCATGAAGCCATGATCAAACGTCAGGCAGAAGGCTCCGATCTGCAAAAGTTACGCGACGAAGCGGAACAAAAAATTAAAGCGGCCGAAGAAGCTCAAGCCAAGACAAAAAAACAAGCCAAAGAACTGATAGACAATAGTAAAACCTCTGATTCTGATAAGAGTGACGCATAGAAACTACCATGAGCGATTCCAATTCATCCGAAATGCCATTGCTGTCTCACCTTATTGAGCTTCGCTCTCGATTACTGCGCTCCGTATTAGTCATTGTTGTCGTTTTTATTGGGCTGGCCTTTTTTGCCAATGAGCTTTACCAGTGGTTATCTCAGCCGCTAGTTGATCAATTACCTGAACAATCGACATTGATCGCTACGGATGTGACGGCCCCACTTTTTGCGCCATTCAAATTAGCTTTTGTCACTGCTGTATTCATTGCTATGCCCTTTGTCCTGAACCAGGCCTGGCTTTTTATTTCGCCTGGGCTATATAAGCATGAAAAAAGTTTTGCCGTGCCGTTACTGGTGAGCAGTATCCTGCTGTTTTACGCTGGAATCGCTTTTGCTTACTTCGTCATCTTCCCTATTATTTTCGGCTTTCTATCCAGTATCGGCCCCGAAGGAGTCAGCTACCTACCCGATATCAATAGCGTTTTATCAATAGCGTTAAAGCTGTTTTTTGCCTTTGGCCTGGCTTTTGAAATACCCATTGCCACCATGCTATTAATTTGGTCCGGTCTCGTCAGCCATCAAAAACTCGCCAGTACCAGACCTTATATGGTGGTCGGTATTTTCATTTTCGCCATGCTCTTAACGCCACCGGATATGATTTCACAGGTGCTGTTAGCCATCCCTATGTGGGTACTCTTCGAACTTGGTCTGATCTTTGCCAAAGCATACTCGCCCAAGAAAGCAAAAGTTCCAAATGATGAAAGCTCCTAACGAATTCCAAGTCGTCAGTTATCGTGAACCACATCACACTAGAATAACCGAAAGATTTATTTAAAATACTTTAGCCTTATAATTTTCAAAACTTCGCTGTAATCAAAGACATGGAAAGCACAGAATACACGGACATAACGGCTGCTTTAAAGCAAGATACATACCGGCAAAAACTACTCATCAGCGATAAAGCAAAAACTGTAATTGATAAACTACCTAATATTAGTAGAAATATCCTCTCTAATCAGTTATCAGTAATTGCCAAGAAAAGTGTCAGTTGGATAAGGCCGTACACATTTATAATAAAACTGCATAATTCAGTTTTATTATTAACCGCCCTTAAAGATGCAAAAATAAATGCAACAAAAATTCAAAGCGCTGAAAATTTATCAATATCCAAGCAATATCCTATGGGAATGAGCCCCAAAGATGCAAAAAAACTGGATGACTGTATCGCGGATACACACTGTATTGGGATTAACTACACCCGTTCTGATAACCATAAAAATATCAATTATATTTTTTCCAAACGAAACTCATTGATATTTCACGAAATTGACAACTTTAATCATGAAGAATGGAAAACTCAGGAAACACTATTTGGGCAAGGGAGTGTTGCCGACTTTTCTGCAGGAAATCAGATTATCATAGGTATCAAAGGCTCTGCCTCACCACTACCAACTCAGGCATCGCCCGTTCAAGTTGACAGCTACCCTTATGATCGCAAAAACAAGCAGCTCATCAAGACAAAACCCAAACACAATCCGTCTCAAGGGTATATTGCGCCTCTGACTGGCGCTTTAAAAGATGAGGAGTTTTATTTGTTTAAAGCAGCCATCCTGCATTTGTATGGGCAGCGCTGGATAGTAGAAATTCCCCGACATGAAAGTGCCCACGGCAATACACAAGGTTATACTGTTCGAATTTTGGTGAAAAAAAATGACAAGAAATAATTATCTAAAAATTGCCCTAGTTATTTCGTTAATAGCTCTAATAAGCGCTATAAGTTCTCATGGTATTTACACATTTTACCTACAGAATGGATTCCCCAAGTTTCAGTCACAGCTTGAACTGGGCATCATCGCTTTAGCGATACTTTTTATTGTGCTACCTGCATTATCCGTTATTGGGTTATTACTAAAAAAAATCTGGGGAATTCTGCCGTTAGCACTTTTTCCTATTGTAGCCACCGTTTTTAGTGTTAGTACGTTACCTTTCATATCACAAGTTTTTCCTGTAGGAAGTGTTCGAAGCATAATTATTATAGTTATTAATATCTTATTTTTTCTCGTTACAGTTTATATCGGTGTAAAATCTTTCAGGCAACAGTAATAAATAATCCTCTCTATTGCACACACTGATAGTATCTGCTTCAATAAGTTCACCAAATCTTTTTATTTACAGCCTAAATGAAAGCATTAAAACCGAAAACTCTTAAACGAGTCTTAAACTGTTGGCCGCCATTTTGGGCCTCAGGTATTCGTGTCACAGAGCTAGCCGACGACTGGTCTTTCGCCAAAGCTCGTCTACGCAAACGCTGGTATAACCGTAACTATGTCAATACTCATTATGGCGGCTCTCTGTTTTCCATGACCGATCCGTTTTACATGTTACTGTTTTTGCATCAAATGGGACGTGACTATGTGGTCTGGGATAAGAAATCAGAAATAAAATTTATCAAGCCCGGGCGTAAGGATGTATTCGCTGAGTTCAAAATTCATGATCAGCAGGTTAATAAGTTTAAACAACAATTAACCACACAAGACAAAATTGAGCCCGTTTTTGAGGTGGATATTATGGATACTGACGACATTTTAATTGCCAAGGTATGGAAGACGATTCATATTTCAAAGAAAAGCAAGGCAGCTCATTAGGCTGCCTTTTATTCTATTTCAAGAAAATCCTACCGCACAAAATGCCACTTTGTCTGCCTACCTCCGAGATAAATCACCTTATCACCATCGAACAAGGCTGACTGCTCGAGCATAATTTGTATTAATTGATCATCCCACTCTGGCAGCTCCACTTTAACATTTCCCTCAATGGCATAAGCGGTATTATCATACAGTGGCCGCTCCCCCTTTACTGGCGTCGGCCCCTGATTATCCCACATGCCAACAGTTGGACCGACTGCATGCCCGACATACCCTATTGGATGAGTATAGGTACTCGAGTTTATGCCAGCATCTCTTGAAGCCTGCTGGGTTGCTTGTAAAACTTCATTGCCACTACGACCGGTCTGGAATTGTTCAGTCAGAATGTTTTGCCATCGGTTGCCCACAGCTAAAGCTTCCACCAACCCTTGTGGCACAGAGGACTCCCCGAATTTTGCCACATATCCCATCTCCTGCGTATCCGTACACAGTCTCAAATAACAGATACCAACATCCGTATGAATAATATCGCCCGGTAGAATGGTGCGATTGGATTTACCAAAGAAAGGAGAATCTTCATCGTTTTCATCTCCGCGCCTTTGCACTGTCACATACGGCTGAAACCAAGGCCTTAAGCCTAATGCTTCAAATCGCTCTCGGATGTACCAGGCAACGTCTTGATCAGTGGTTACTCCCGGCGCAATCACTTTATCGGAAAAAGCCTCAGCGATAACTCCACGGGCTATCTTCACAATATGCGGATAGACTTCCAGCTCAGGCTCTGTCCGCGTTTCAAACCAACGGATAACAAGCTCTTCGGCGCTAACCAGTCGCTGTTGATACTTTATGGGAAGGTAATCTATCAAGTTTTTATAAAGACCTTGCGATAAACCATCAGCAACAGCCCACTCCTGGCTGACATTAATCCCAATCTTCTTCGGTCCATATTCTTTAATAATTTCGGCTAACCGCTGCCACTGCTCTTTGTCTGTACCTCCCTGCCAGCGTGTTTCATAAAAACCTTTTATCGGATAACGACTAACACTAAAACGCTCAACCTGCTCCCCGTTTTTAACGAAAACCAATAGCGTTGTACGTCGTGCAGCAAACGTCGGCTCCGGTACTAGCGTATAGAATAGTGTATCTTCACCGTATTCGCGGTTAATCACCAACCACATATCCAGATCGGACTGCTGCATCAGCCGAGGCAGTAAATGTTCCAGTCGGTACTCCAGTATTTGATTAATTGGTGAAACTCGCTCCCTCGGTGACAACACGTTAGGCATTGACTCGACCACAATGCCCTGCTCATAATTTTCTGCTAAAACTTGAACTGAAGCACTAATACAGACAAGTAATACTATATAAAATCTAAATTTATTCATCGAGCCCCTCTATCTGTAATTAATTTATCCACCATATAAAATATAAAAATATCGAAACGATT
This sequence comes from Kangiella shandongensis, assembly GCF_020005365.1. Classification (GTDB taxonomy): domain Bacteria; phylum Pseudomonadota; class Gammaproteobacteria; order Enterobacterales; family Kangiellaceae; genus Kangiella; species Kangiella shandongensis. The sequence continues at coordinate 399,183 of NZ_JACNML010000001.1, forward strand.
CTTTTTTATTTTCAGTACCTTAACGATACTACCATGCTAAAACCTGGTGTCTATTCATTCCTATCAGGGCCAAGAGTTAACTCAAGTGTCACACACTTTTTACAAATTTAACCTTGCGTCACACCAGCTCCCCGCCTAAAATGAATGAACGTTCATTTTAGAATATCATTGATATGTCCAAGAAACACCAAATTCTTGAGGCAGCGATTCGTTTATTTGTAGAACGCGGCCTGCAAGGCTCTTCCATGGCTCTGGTTGCAAAAGAGGCAGAAGTAGCTACGGGCAGCGTTTATAACTACTTCGAGGGGAAGGAACACCTGATTAACGAATGCTTCCTCTACGTAAAACAACAGGAAGTGACGTTTTTACTCGAGCACCATAATCGTGAAGCAAGTTATGAACAACGTTTTCGCAACGTTTATACCAACACGATCCGATTCATGCTGGATAACTGCCCTTACTTCCGATTTATACATTTGTATGCGTTCTCTCCTGTGATATTGGAGGAAACGCGAGATAAGTTACACCCACTTTACGAGCCGTTTATCAAGCTATATGCAGACGCTTATGAAGATGGTGCCATACGCTCACCAGACGTATTGGAACAACATTTATCGATTTATGGTGGCATCAGTTACTTAATGCACTATCACTATGTACATCAGGAAGAAATCACCGAAGAAAGAATTGAATTTATGGTCGACTTTGCCTGGGCTGCACTACGCAACCCCAAGCAATAAGCCCGAAGGAACTGTTATGAGAAAAGTAACCCTATTAAGTACATTAATTATCGCAGCAACTATCAGCACCAGCTTTGCTGCTGAAGAAGCCCAGCAGCAAAAACCGCAGGCAGTACCGGTACAGGTGGCTGAAGTGACAGCAGATACCACTACCATCACCCAAAACTTACCAGGTCGTGTCGTAGCGATTCGAACGGCCGAAGTACGCGCCCGAGTCGACGGCATCCTCGAAAAGCGAATTTTCACCGAAGGTGAAGATGTGAAAAAAGGTCAGCCACTGTTTCAGATTGATGACCGCGTCATGAAAGCCAACGTTGCAGCTGCCAAAGCAGATTTAAGTACGGCTCGAGCACAACAAAAGCTTAACCAGCAGACGTTAAAACGTTATGCCGACTTATTGAAACAAGGTGCCGTCAGTCAACAGGAGTACGATACCTATGTCGCGCAAAATCAACAGGGCGAAGCCATGGTTGAACAAGCCAGGGCACAACTGAATAAAGCACAAATCAGTCTGGATTATGCCACGGTGGAAGCTCCCATCTCTGGTCGCATCGGACGCGCTCTCGTCACCGAAGGTGCGCTGGTCAGCGCCTCGGCAGCAACACACTTAGCAACCATTGAGCAGCTGGATGAGGTTTATGTAGACTTCACCCGCTCGGCAACTGAAATCAATAAACTGCGCGAATTATTCGCTGGTTCAGATGCCACCGACTCCAGCTCGCAACAGGTCGAGATTCTGTTTAACGACGGTACACCTTACGAACACCCCGGCAAGCTCGAATTTTCAAGCTTATCGGTAAACCCAGACACTGGCTCGGTGCTCCTGCGTGCAACCGTGAAAAACCCTGCTCACAAGTTGTTGCCGGGCATGTTTGTTCGCGTTAAGGCGCCTGTGGCTGACTCACAGACACTGTTACAAGTGCCACAAAAAGCCGTTCAGGTCACTGCACAGGGTGCAATGGTGAAAGTCGTCAAAGACGGCAAGCTGGCCATGCAGCCTGTGGAGCTTGGTCCGATGATGGGACAAGGCTGGGTTATTAAGAGCGGTCTTAAAGCTGGCGATCAGGTAATTGTCAGTAATACCCAGTTCCTACAGCCGGGAACACCTGTACAAGTTTTGCCGAACAAACCACAAGCGACGCACACGCAAAAGTAGGGAACTCATATGGCACAGTTTTTTATTAACCGCCCCATCTTTGCATGGGTGATATCACTGTTGATACTACTCGGAGGCGCTCTGGCGATCCAGAATCTGCCAGTGATGGCCTATCCGGATATTTCACCACCGCAAGTCACGGTGACAGCAACTTATCCAGGTGCGTCAGCTAAGGTTATCGAAGATACGGTCACCAGTGTGATTGAAGAGGAAATGAATGGTATCGAGGGCTTACGTTATATCAAGTCAGAAAGCTCACGTACCGGCACTTCGACCATTGTTTTAACCTTTGCTACCGGAACTGACACCGATATTGCCGGTGTAGAGGTACAAAACCGGCTCAAGCGCGTTGAGGCACGACTACCAGCATCTGTGCGCACTCAAGGTGTGAACATTGATAAAACACGACCTGACTTTTTGATGGTTGTATCGCTCTACTCTCCTAACGGTACCCACGGCGCCACTGACTTAGGTGATTATGTGGATCGTGCTCTGTTAGGTGAAATGCGACGAATTGATGGTATCGGTAGCGCACAGCTTTTCAGCTCAACCTACGCCATGCGCGTCTGGGTCGACCCCAAAAAAATGGCCTCTTATGCCATTACACCGAGCGAAATATCACAAGCGATTCGCGATCAGAATGCACAGCTGGCGACTGGCGAACTTGGCTCATTACCATCACCGAGTAAGCAGCAAATTAACGCTACGATCTTAGTCCCTTCGCGCCTGTCGACACCGGAGGAGTTTGGGAACATTATCCTCCGCTCATCTACCGAAGGTGCTGTTGTGCGCCTCAAAGATGTAGCTGAAATCGAGCGTGGAGCGAATAGTTATGGTTCGGCAGCCATGCTGAATGGCCAGGACTCTGCCGCCTTTGCCTTAAAGCTGAGCAATAACGGTAATGCCTTAGAGGCTGCGGAAGCCGTTAAAGCTAAGATGACCGAGCTTGAGCAATACTTCCCCGAAGATGTCGAGTGGGTGATTCCATACGACACATCCATTTTCGTCGAAGGTTCGATTAGTCAGGTAGTACAAACGCTGATCGAGGCCGTGTTCCTGGTCACACTGGTTATGTTCCTGTTCCTGCAAAGCTGGCGCACCACCATTATCCCATTAATTGTAGTCCCAGTATCATTGATTGGTACCGGCATGGGACTTTACCTGCTTGGCTTCTCGATTAATATGCTGACCATGTTTGCCATGGTGCTGGCCATCGGTATTGTGGTCGATGATGCCATTATCGTAGTCGAGAATATCAAACGTATTCTGGATGAAGAAGATATCGGGCCGTATCAGGCCACCAAGAAAGCCATGAAACAGATTTCTGGCGCGATTATCGGTACCACGGCAGTACTGGTTGCGGTATTTATTCCGATGGCCTTCTTTACAGGCTCGGTCGGACGAATTTACCAGCAGTTCTCTTTGACCATCGTGCTGAGCGTTTCGATCTCAGCCTTCCTGTCGCTGTCGCTCAGCCCAGCCGTTGCACAGGGCTTACTCAAAGCAGAAAAAGAAGGCAAAAAAGAATGGGCACCATTCCGTTGGTTCAATCTCGGTTTTGGTAAATTTACTGACGTCTATATGTCCTGTGTGAAGAAGCTGTTCAGTAAAATGGGCCTGATCGTTACTATGGCAGTATTCGCCCTGATCACCGCTTTTGTTGGCTGGCGCTTCGCCAGTATGCCAACGGGCTTTGTACCGTCTGAGGATCAGGGTTTTATCGTCGCCTCATCGTTAATGCCATCGGGTTCTACTCGCTCCAGAACCTTGGAGCTAACCGAAAAAACCGACGCCTGGTTCCTTGAGCAGCCCGAGGTCGAACGTATTATCACCGTAGCGGGCTTCAGCTTCTTCGGTACCGGACAAAACACCTCGATTACGTTCGTTAACTTAAAGCCCTGGGAAGCACGTGAAGAGATGCGGAATGCCGATGAACTGGCGGCAGCAGCCACGGCTGAGTTTATGAAGTATCCGCAAGGCAACACCTTTGCCTTTAATATGCCACCGATTCCAGGACTGGGTAACAGCAGCGGTTTTGACTTCCAGCTGCAGGACAAGTCTGGTGTCGGCATACAGCAACTGATTGGCTCGGCTTATCAGCTCATTGGCATGGCCTCGCAGTCAGGCAAGTTTGCGGAAATCCGTCCTGACACGCTACCACCGGCACCGCTACTGACCTTCGAAGTCGACAGGATCAAAGCCCGTTCCTTAGGTGTCGATATCGGCGAGCTAAACAACACGCTGCAAATTGCCTTAGGTTCTGCCTATATCAACGACTATGTTGAGGGTCAAAAAGTGCGTCAGGTCTGGTTACAGTCGGATGCTGAAACACGCTCCACGCCAGAAGAAATTCTGAGCATGCAGATCCGCAACAATCAGGGTGAACTGGTAAACCTGTCAGAAGTTGCAACCGCCAAATGGACCGAAGCACCGGCTAAGTTGACTCGATATAACGGACAGCCGTCAATACCCTTAACTGGCAGTGGTGCTCCTGGCTTTAGTTCCGGGGATATCATGCAACTGATGGAACAGTTCGCCGAGAACCTGCCAAAAGGTGTCGGTTACGAATGGTCGGGGCAATCACTGGAAGAAAAGGTAGCGGGTAATCAGACGACCCTGCTATTCAGCTTATCCTTCCTGGTCATTTTCCTGGTGCTGGCCGCACTGTATGAAAGCTGGTCCGTACCATTAGCTGTCGTGCTGGTCGTGCCGCTCGGCATTTTAGGCTCGATTCTGTTTACCGAACTGAGTTCTATGCCGAATGACATCTACTTTAAAGTAGGTTTAATCACCATTATCGGTTTGTCAGCGAAAAACGCGATTCTGATTGTTGAGTTCGCCCGAGAAGCCCAGGGTGAAGGCAAGAGTGCGTTAGAGGCTGTCATAGAAGCCTGTAAATTACGTCTCCGTCCGATCCTGATGACATCGCTGGCATTTATCATGGGCGTATTCCCGCTGGTCATAGCCACAGGCGCAGGCTCCGCCAGCCGCCAGGCGATTGGTACCAGTGTGATGGGCGGTATGATTTCTGCTGCAGCGTTGGCAATTTTCTTCGTCCCAGTATTCTACTTACTGGTGCGCAAGATATTCCCAAGAAAGCTAAAACATTACGAACTCGCCGCCAAAGGCATGGAGATCAAAGATGACTAAGAATAGTGTAGCCCGTGTTACAGCCTTGGCAGCCAGCTTGATTTTGTCAGGCTGCATATCCATGGGGCCGGCTAATGAGCGACCACAGGCTTCAATTGAACAAAGCTTCGGGCAGCTGCCTGAAGCGCCTCATGCCGCGTTTACTCTCGACGCCTGGCAAGAGTTTTTCCCTGACACTAATGCTCGCTTGATGATCAAAACTGCGCTGGAATCAAACACTGATCTGCGCATTGCCATTGCTCGTATGGCAGAGCTCGAAGGGCGCTATCAAATTCAGCGTGAGGACTTATTTCCCTCAATCAACGGTGAAGTAAACCAGATGCGCAGCCAGAACTCCATCAATGTGGAAGGCAATGACAACCTGGTCGATGTCTATAATGCGAAGGTAGGTTTAGTATCTTACGAGCTTGATCTATTTGGTCGTGTTCGTTCTTTAAATGATGCAGCATTAGCTCAGTACCTTTCAGGGGTTGAGGCAGCCAGATCCGTTAAGCTCAGTATCATCGCACAAACGGCTAACGCCTATTACAGCTGGGTATCAGCTCACCGCAGCCTTAACTTGGCCGAACAGACGTTGCAAAGTCGCCAGGATAGCCTCGACTTAATCCAAAAACGTTTAGACACTGGAATCGCCAGTGAGTTGGATCTGGCACAGGCACAGGCTTCACTGGCGACGGTGAGAGCACAGAAAGCTCAGTTCGAGCGTGCTCATGCCGCGGCCAAGAGTGCTCTGGAGCTGCTTCTGGGAAAACCGTTAGCTTCTCTAAACCTGGATACGAAAGAGCTACAGCTGACTGAAATGGCGCTCGAGCTTCCTGCAAGCATCGGCTCTGAAGTATTACTCTCTCGCCCCGACGTCCTTGCCGCCGAGCAAAGCCTTTACGCCGCCAATGCCAACATTGGTGCAGCGCGGGCTGCCTTTTTCCCTTCGATTACTCTAACAGGGGATTATGGGTTCTCCAGCACCGAGTTCGACAGTTTGTTTGGGAGCGACTCCAATACCTGGAGCTTTATGCCGTCGATACGTATTCCCATTTTTGGTAACGCCCTTCAGGCCAATCTAGACGTCGCCAATGCACAACAGCAACGACTGGTTGCAGAGTACGAAAAAGCGGTACAGCAAGCCTTTTCAGAAGTCTACCAGCTAACCACCAATAGCTCGACCTATGTTGGCGAACTGGAGGCCAACCGCTCTTTAGTTAAAGCTCAACGCAAGCGACTGGCGTTAGCTGAAGCGAAATACAAAGCAGGCTTGGCCAGTTATCTTGAAGTGCTCAACGCACAGCAGGATAAATTTAGCGCTGAGCAGGCACTACTGGAAACCGAACGAGCTCAGCTGGCCAATGTTATTTCACTGTACAAAGCACTAGGTGGTGGTGACAAGGTAGTGACCTATGAACCAACACAGCAGAAAAACGACAACAATAACGATGTTGATTAACCAGACAGGCAGTAGTCTCTAAATACTGCACTTCCCCCGCTTTCCCCAGCTCCGCTGGGGAATTTTTTGCATGCTGAAGATAAACCTGTCATCGAGCCCATAAATGCTCTAAAAATACTCCCTGCGATCCTGGTTCAGGATAAGATCAACTCTAATTAAACTCACAACCAACCGGCACGGATCCACTTTCATAGGGATACCAATTTTATCTACTTCATGAAATGCGTAAAACAGGTCACTTATCACCCAGCATAATACTAATCCACTGGGTCTCTTTATTACTATCCAGAATAATTTTAACTATAATGGTTAGCGGTACCGATAGTAACATTCCCACCGGCCCAAGAACCCAGCCCCAAAACAATAGCGACAGGAACACGATCAAAGTCGACAGCCCCAGCCCTTTGCCCATAAATTTTGGCTCTACAATATTACCCACAACAAAATTAACCAAAAGATAACCTGCCGCAACCAGTAATGGGGTTGAAATAGAATCTTGAGTTAACCATGCCATCAACACCGCAGGGATTGCCGCAATGATCGAACCGATATTAGGCACAAAGTTAAATATAAAGGCGACCAGTCCCCAGACAAAAGGATATTCCACATCCAGAATAACGAGCCAGGAGCTAATCAATACACCTGTGAGCAAACTGACAATCGACTTAATGGTGGCGTAGCGTTTAATCTTCTGGATCACCTCATTCAAGCCCGTATGCGCTTTACTTTCAGCCTTCGGAAAGGCCCGCTGCATCTTCTCGCCGAAGACGCTGGCCTCCATGAGCAGGAAGATCGAAGTCAGGACGATTAAAAACACATTACTGACCATTCCGCCCAAGCCATTGAGCACCGATGCCGAAAGACTCATGATGGTGCTGGGGGAAAAGCGCTCGGCGAGTGACTCCTCTGGAATATTGAAACCGAGTCCTTCCAGCCAAAGCAATACTCCTGCAAATTTATCCTTCAACATTAACTCATACTCAGGTAGCTTCACCGAAAACTGCTCTACCGAATTACCGATAAAGCGCCCCATCAGGAAAAAGAGCCCTGACATTAAGAGAACGACTAAAATCATGGCAATCCAGTCTGGCAAAGTTTTGCTGGTTTTCGGAATGTTAAGGTTCGCTAACGCAAAATATAACGGTCCAATAATAATGGAAACGAACAACGACAGGATAACGGGTACCACAAAGCTGCTGGCAGCTTTAAGTCCGGCAATAATAATAAAAGTCGCGGCAATGGATAGCAGCACATTAGTGACTCGACTTGTCTCAATCGTCATGGGACTCCCTGAGTTAATAGGTATAATTTCTGTTGAAAATAGTTTATAACAAGAACTCAAAAGCACAAACCACAATACAACATTTATAACGACAAGCGTATGCAGTTTATTGATATTGGTGTCAACCTTACCAACAAGCGTTTTAATGATGACATGGATGCAGTGATACAAAGAGCCCATGCCGTAGGTGTTACTCATCAGATTATTACCGGGACATCACCAAAGGAAAGCGAGCAGGCTTTCGAGCTCACGACCAAATATCCCGGCTTATATTCAACCGTCGGCTGTCATCCACACGATGCCAAAGACTTTCAGCCAAATGATTTAGCACGGCTCAGACAACTACTTTCTAACGACAGAGTTGTCGCCGTTGGTGAGTGTGGTCTGGATTTCAACCGCAACTTTTCACCGCAAGAAACTCAGATAGACGTTTTTCAGCAGCAACTAAAACTGGCCTGTGAACTACAAAAACCATTATTCATTCATGAAAGAGATGCTGGCGACACGATGCTCGAGTTTTTGGAGCACTATAGCGACCAGTTACCGCCTGTCGTGATACATTGCTTCACAGGCTCTCGCGAAAGTCTGGAGCAATATATCGCCATGGGGTTATACATTGGGATCACTGGATGGATTTGTGATGAACGCCGTGGTCAGGGGCTGGCCCAGATGGTGGATACCATTCCCAATGACAGGCTGATGCTTGAAACCGACGCCCCTTACTTAACGCCGCGCGACTTAACACGGGAGCAAAAGAAGCAGCTACAGGGCAATCGTAACGAACCATGTCTATTACCGCACGTAGCCCAAAAAGTTGCACAATGTCGACGACAGCCACTCAAAGAGCTGGCTGCCGATTGCTATAACAATACCGTTCGTTTCTTTAATTTATCGCTTAAAACATACTAGCCAGGGAAGGATCATGGCACAGAATCAATTTTCGTTATTTAAACAAAAGTTTTTTTCATCATTTTTTATCACCCAGGCGTTAGGGGCATTGAATGACAATGTGTTCAAGCAAGCCATCATCATGCTCATTGCATTCAACACTGCTTTTACAGGCGACACAGATCCGAATGTATTGACGAACTCTGCTCTGGCGCTTTTTATTATCCCAATGTTTCTATTCTCGGCCACAGCCGGACAAATCGCGGAAAAATACGAAAAGTCGTGGTTAATCAGGAAAATAAAAATTTTAGAAATACTGATCATGACACTCGCCGCATTCGGCTTTTATACCGCCAATATCTGGTTTTTATTAGGCATCTTATTTTTAATGGGTTTTCAGTCGAGTCTGTTTGGTCCCATCAAGTACAGTATCTTGCCACAACACCTATCCGATAAGGAACTTTTGGGCGGCAATGGCTTAGTCGAGATGGGAACCTTTCTCTCCATTATTATCGGCACCGTGATTGGCGGCATACTGGTAGGACTGGATGATATTGGCATCAAGATATTATGCGGATTATTATTATTTGTTTCCCTCAGCGGTTACTTATCCAGCCGATACATCCCTTACACGCCGCCGGCACAGCCCGATTTGACCATTAACTGGAACCCGCTTACCGAAACCTGGAAAACCTTTCAATACGCCAGAACCAACCGCGTGGTATTCCTATCCATTCTCGGTATTTCCTGGTTCTGGTTTTATGGTGCTTTATTCCTGACCCAGATACCAAAGTTTGCACAGGGAAGTCTGAACGGTGATGAAAATGTTGCAACCATGATTCTGGCAACGTTTTCCGTTGGTATCGGCTTAGGCTCTGCCCTCTGTGAGTTCCTCTCAGGCCGTAAAGTCGAATTAGGGCTGGTACCGTTCGGTGCTATCGGCATGACCTGGTTTGCGCTGGACATTTATTTCGCCAACCCAACCACGGGATATGCAGGCGAATTAGGTCCCATGGCTTTTTTAAGTCAAGAAGGCTCGATTAGGACTATCATCAACTGCGCCCTGGTAGGAGTATTCGGTGGCTTCTTTATCGTCCCTCTATACGCTTTAGTACAAGAGCGTTGTGAAAAAACACATTTAGCACGAGTGATAGCCGGTAATAACATTTTAAACGCTTTTTTTATTGTGCTGTCTGCCGCCTTATCCGCCGTCACTCTTGGCAGTGGCATGACAATTCCTCAACTGTTTCTTTTAACCTCCATTTTAAATGCCGTCGTCGCCATTTATATCTTTAGCTTAATCCCTGAATTCTTAATGCGGTTTTTAATATGGATATTAATTAATACGGTTTATCGCGTAAAAAAAACCGGACTCGAGAACATTCCAGAAGAAGGCTCCTGTGTTGTCGTTTGTAATCATGTCAGCTATGTCGATGCTTTAATTATTGGCGGCACCGTGCGCCGCCCGATGCGCTTCGTGATGTACCATAAAATCTTTAAAATACCGATCCTGAGTTTTATCTTCAAGACGGCGAGAGCCATCCCAATCGCAGGCCGTCACGAAAACCCTGAGTTATTAAATGAAGCCATGTATCAAATTTCAGAAGCTTTAGAGCAAGGCGAGATCGTCTGTATTTTTCCGGAAGGAAAACTGACTGCCGACGGTGAAATAAATGAATTTAAATCTGGTATTGAGCGCATACTGGAACAGTCACCGGTACCCGTTATACCAATGGCGCTACAGGGACTTTGGCAGAGCCTGTTCAGTCGCAAAACCGTGAATAAACTCATCGACCGCATTAAGCGATTAAGAACTAAAGTTCACCTAACAATTGGTGAACCGATTTCTGCTGATGAAGCATCGAAAGAACGGCTGTATACTGTAGTCAGTGAACTCCGAAATAACAAACCCTGAGATTGTTTATGAAAATCGTAAAGTATTTTTTTATTTTTATTGGTGTACTGCTATTAACGCTAGTGGCGATTGGTATTTTTAAGACAGACTTTAAGAGTCAGGCATCCGTTGTGATTGATGCTCCTAAGAAGCAAGTATTTGCGGTTTACCACAGTCCATTACTCTATAAGCAATGGATGAGTAATTTTCACAGCATTGAACAACTGGAAGGTCAGCCGAACGAGATTGGTAACAAACATCGCTTAACTTTTACCGCGGCAACCGAAGAAGTTACAACTCTGGATCAGACTTTAGCGGAAATTGTATCAGGCGAGCGGATTGTTTATCATTATGACAACCAGTGGCTTAAAGGCACCAGTACTACACAATTTAGCACTGTCGACAATGATCAAACCAAGGTTGATCTGACTCTCGAGTACTCGGGTAAAGGCATTGTACAAAATGCGCTATTATTTTTAATGAGCTCTTCCGTTGATAAAGGCCATCAACACAACTTAGAACAGCTCAAAAAGTTAATAGAAAGCTCTTCGCCAGATGAGCTCAACGGCGACTAAACTTATACCTGCAGGGTGAAAGTCACAGGTCCATCGTTCACCAGGTGGACCTTCATATCGGCCCCGAACTGCCCTGTTTTGACTTGTGGATATTGATGCCTGGCTTGTTCGACCAAGTAGTGAAATAGCTCTTCACCGACAGTGGGCGGCGCCGCACTGGAAAAGCTCGGACGCATACCACTTTTGGTGTTTGCGGCTAAGGTAAACTGCGGTACCAACAATAAACCTCCCTGAATAGCCTCAACGGAAAGGTTCATCTTATCGTCTTCATCGGCAAAAATACGATAACCCAGCATTTTTTTTAATAGCTTATCTGCTTTGGATTTGTCGTCACCCCGCTCAACACCGATTAGTGCCATAATGCCTTGTTCAATAGCACCGACAATCTCATCTCCAACAACAACTTTTGACTCAGTGACTCGTTGTATTAATGCAATCATAGCAATTAATTATTATTTTCTGGCTCTTCTTTATCTTCGTCGATGACGTCATCTTCGTTCACTTCTTCGATGATAACTTCACCACCCTCAGGGCGCTCACCGATACCTTTCTCTTCAGCGATCCGGGCGTACGCTTGTCGCATGCAGCGGCTCATGTCTTCTTCATTGCCCTCATAATCATCCAGACAAAGACGATACTCATACTGCAACTCTTCCTTAACGCTAGTCTCCATAAAGACAGTTTTATCCGGCTGCCCACCCAGCAAACGGCTCATGGTTTTTAAAAAGCCATTGCCATTGGTCGAGCTGCACGCTGACAGGGCTAAAACACTGCACAAAGTAACCAGCAAACACCTTGCCTGAGTCATAAAGTTTTCCTAACTTTTAATCTGATTATGGGCTATCACTATAGCATAGCATCGGTAACTGTCATTACAAAAAAGCCGCTGGATTTCAGCGGCTTTTAATCTATCAGCTTTTCGGCGGTCTTGCGGCTCTTTTGCGCTCACTTTCCGTTAAGTGTTTCTTACGTAAACGAATATTATCAGGCGTCACCTCTACCAGCTCATCATCATTAATGAACTCCAGAGCCTGCTCCAAGGTCAGCTTCACCGGCGGCGTCAGTACCTGTGCATCATCAGTACCGGCGGCGCGCACGTTTGTTAACTGCTTGCCTTTTAAGCAGTTGACCGTCAGGTCATTGGCGCGGCTATGAATACCGACAACCTGCCCCTCGTACACTTCATCACCATGCTTGGTAAATAAGCGACCACGTTCCTGCAGGTTAAACAGGGCATTGGTAAGCGCCTTGCCTTGCGAATTAGAAATTAGAACACCATTGGTTCGCTGACCAATGTCACCGCCTTTATGCGGACCATAATGATCGAACGTATGGTACATCAGGCCGCTGCCTGAGGTTAGCGTTAAGAACTCCGTCTGGAAACCAATCAAACCACGACTTGGCATCATAAAGTCCATGCGAATACGCCCCTTACCATCCGGAGACATGTTGGTCATTTCAGCCTTTCGCTCGCCTAAACGCTCCATCACACTTCCCTGGTGCTCTTCATGCACATCGATCGTTACCGTCTCATAGGGTTCTTCCAGCTGACCATTGACCTCATGGATAATCACTTCCGGTCTGGATACAGCCAACTCATAACCTTCACGGCGCATATTTTCGATCAGAATACCCAGGTGTAGCTCACCACGTCCCGAAACACGGTATTTATCCGGATCATCCGTTTCTTCAACACGCAAAGCCACATTGTGTACTAGCTCCTGCTCCAGCCGCTCGAGAATGTTACGAGACGTCACAAACTTGCCTTCCTTACCGGCGAAAGGCGAGGTATTCACCTGAAAAGTCATGGTAACCGTTGGTTCATCAACGCTCAAAGCCGGCAACGCTTCTACCGCGGTAGGATCACAGATAGTGTCAGAGATTTTTAGATCGCCCAGGCCGGATACTGCGATAATATCGCCAGCATGCGCCTCGGTCACTTCATGACGGTCGAGTCCCAGATAGCCCAGCACCTGCCCGACTTTACCATTACGCTTGGTTCCGTCGGCGGAGATCACCGTCACCTGCTGGTTAACCTTGACGGTGCCGCGTTTAACGCGTCCAACGCCAATAACCCCAACATACGAGTTATAGTCTAACTGTGAAACCTGCATCTGATATCCACCCTCGGAATTCGCTGGTGGCGGGGATACGCAGTCGACGATAGTTTCAAACAATGGTGTCATATCAGAGCCTTCCTGCTCGGCATCCATGCTGGCCCAACCGTTGATAGCCGAGGCATAGACCACATCAAAATCCAGTTGCTCATCTGTTGCACCAAGATTGTCAAATAAATCAAAGACCTGATCCATAACCCAGTCTGGACGGGCTCCCGGCTTATCGACTTTATTGATGACAACGATAGGCTTTAAACCTTGAGCAAATGCCTTTTGCGTCACAAAACGGGTTTGTGGCATCGGGCCTTCCTGAGCATCCACCAGCAACAATACCGAGTCCACCATCGACATGACGCGCTCAACTTCACCGCCAAAATCAGCATGTCCCGGTGTGTCCACGATATTAATACGGTAGTCGTTCCACTTGATGGCGGTGTTTTTCGCTAAAATGGTAATTCCGCGCTCTTTCTCCAGATCGTTGGAATCCATGACGCGATCCTGCTCACCAGCACGCTCACCCAAAGTGCCAGACTGCTCTAACATCTTGTCTACTAAGGTCGTTTTACCATGGTCAACGTGAGCAATAATCGCAATGTTTCGTAACTTATCAATCATAAATATCTTCTACACAAAAAAATTGGCGCCATTCTATACCAGATAGCGTCATTCGCACAGAAAATAATCAAATATTTATTGGTAGCGTCTTATTGTTTATCAGTGGTGATACGATTACGGCCCAGTCTCTTGCTCTCATAGAGCAGTTTATCCGCCTTCGACACCATTTGATGATAATCCAGATTAAACTGCTCCACCTGGCTGTAAGCACCGATACTGATAGTGAACTGGATATGCTCTTCACCATGCTCGACCGTCATTGACTCGATATTCTGTCTCAGCTTTTCTAACAGCTGTAAGTGGTTTGCAACGTCAGTACCAACGATTAAGACAATAAACTCTTCACCGCCAAAACGCGCGACAAAATCAGTATCCCGTTTAAACACATCCCCTAAGACCTTACCGACGCGGATCAGGCACCGATCACCAGCCGAATGCCCATAACCATCATTGACCGCTTTAAAGTGATCCAGATCCATGATCGCCAAGGTCATTGGCGTTTTATTCCGGCAGGCCAGCTGATAGACCTTATCCACCACCTGCTCAAAGCCTCGACGATTCAGAATACCTGTCAGAGGATCATGCGTGCTGAGTTTTTCTAACTTCTGATTCAATAACACCAGTTCCCTGGTTTTGTCATCCACTTGCTGCTGTAACTCGTCCTGAAACTCTAGCATTAACTGCTGCGACTCAAGCAACTGCTGTCTGACCGACTCAATTTCCTGGCTGGAAAAATATGAAGCAGGCTTACGCGGTACTGGCCGATGTAAGGCAAAATAATTAACCATTCGCTCAAGCGGTCGAGTCACCTGTAACGCAATACGCCTCGTTACCTCAAGCGCAATACCCGATATAATCAATAAAATAATGATTAGTCCATAAAAGTCCTTTTTATAGGACTCGATTAAGCCATCAAACGGCGTCAAAACAAAAATCCGCCAACCGTCATCAGTACTCACTCTTTTATAGTTATAAGCGCCATTTTTCAGTTCCACAGCCTTTAAGCTATTGGTATAAGGCTGACCTGTTTCTGCCAGCTCGAGACGGTCTAGCGCCCTCAGCTGCAGTTCCTCAGAGGCATATATTACATGATTGGACTCATCCAATACCAGAACCGACGTTTCATCACCCAAATGGTCAATTCTCTCAAAGTCCGGTAGATTCAGCGACCCTTCAACAATTCCTCTGAATTGCCCCTCAATAACGATTGGTGCACTAACAGCAATAATTGGATCGGCACCAAAACCTCGCCCTTTAAACACACCTGAAACATAAGCCTGCAAACTTTGCCTGGTTTGTTTAAAGTAATCTCGATCGCTCACGTCTCGCTTCTCAATCGGTTGCTTTAATAATTCCTCAAAATTCGCATATGGCGTCCCTTGGGTTACAATCCCATGTTCATCAGTGACAATCATGGTAAGGAGACCCGGGTACTGCTTGCCCCAGACATTAAGCATCTCCTGCTTAAATTTATCAGTGGTGTCTTTATGGCTAAACACCTCCGCCAAGTTTTGAATGGCTTTCTGGTGATAACGAGTGTGCTCCTGAGCAAGCTCAGTCAGGTGCTTTGCTCGAATATCCAGCTGCTTAGTCAGCTGCTGCTCAAATCTGTCCGCAGTATTGTCACTTAAAATAAACGTGATAATCACCGAGGGCAGCGCAATACTGATTAATGCCAACTCAAATATTCTACTGGATAACCTTGGCAGTACTGCTTGATGTTTAAGGGCATACCAACGCAGTGGAATAAAAGGGCGAATCATCGACGCCAGAGAGACATTTAATATCCCGGTCAGGGCCTGCTTGATCAAAATGACCTGCATAAACTCTCTGGAACTAATATCAAAAAACACCACGATAGACATTAGAACCACCGGGATCCCGATCAAGAGCCAGAAGATAACATCAGCCAATATGAGAAGCACGCCTTTGCGATACAGCAATACCAAAGCAATAGATTCTAATAGAGACAGTAAAACCAGGGGAAAGCTTTGGGTGGATGAATAAAGTCCGACAGCAGCAAAAATGGCTGTGATGATTGCTGGCCAGGAGCCACGGGTTATCAGGCAAATCACGACAAAGATCTGCCCCAGATGTATACTCATGTTTCCATACACTGGAATCAGTGCTAAATAATTAACCAGAAAGGCTAATACCCCCGCACTAGAGACGAACTTCCAGTGATTCCTTCTCGTCAAAGTCCCAAAAGGCTTTTCCAGAACGACCTCCTTATAGTTATAATTCCTAATATCCCAGTTTTTTCAAAAACTTACAACCCTTCGTAAAAATTCTTGTGCGTTGCCTTTGCCTCCAGGGCTCAGCTAATATATAATCGCTGTCCATTTTTTGAGCACCCACAATGTTATAAGTTGTTGTTTTTCTGTTATGACTACCCAAAAATCTGTACAAAATACTCAAAAGCCCCAGAAGCAACGTAAAGCCGTTGCCCTGATATCCGGCGGCTTAGACTCACTCCTTGCAGCAAAAGTGGTGCAAGAACAAGGCGTCCACGTTGAGGGTATCAACTTCTTCACAGGTTTCTGTGTAGAAGGTCACACCCATGCCATCCGCAAAAAGGACAAAGATAAGCAAAAGCGTAACAATGCGCTATGGGTAGCAGAGCAGCTTGGCATCAAGCTACATATCATTGATATCTCTGAAGAATATAAAGATATCGTTTTAAACCCCAAACATGGTTATGGGGCTAACCTGAACCCTTGTCTGGATTGCAAGATATTCATGGTTAATCAGGCACAGGCCTGGGCTTGGGCCGAAGAAAACGGTTTTGACTTTATCATCACTGGCGAAGTCATTGGTCAGCGCCCTAAATCACAACGCAAAGAAACCATGCCGATTATCGCTCGAGAATCCGGCGCAGAAGACAGGCTGCTACGCCCCCTGTGTGCCCAAAATTTAATGCCGACGCTACCAGAGCGTGAGGGATGGGTTAACAGAGAGGAGCTGTATGACTTTTCTGGTCGAAGCCGCAAGCCACAGTTTGAACTGGCCAAAAAGTTTGGCTTTGAAGATTATGCTCAACCGGCTGGTGGTTGCTGCTTCCTGACCGATGCTAATTACTCGAAGAAATTAGCCGATCTTTGGGACGCACGCGGTGAGCGTCGCTACGAATTAGACGATATTATGCTGTTAAAAGTTGGCCGTCATATTCGTCCGAAAAAGAACTTTAAACTTATTGTTAGTCGCGAGGAAGGTGAAAACAATTTCCTTCGCGGTTACAAAAAACAATTTACCAGCATCCATACGGTGAGCCATGGCGGGCCGTTAACGCTATTAGATGGTGAATTCAATAAAGACGACATCAAACTCGCGGCTCAAATTGCCGCCCGATATTCGGGCGGAAAGCATGCCGATCATGTCACGGTACAGGTGGAAAACTATCAAGGTAGCTCGTTTGTCATGGACATCGAGCCCATGCCGGCAGAAGACGTCAAGCAGGAGTGGCATGTATGAGTACACAAACTTTAGACTGTCGTCGCCTGCTCTGTCCCATGCCGGTGATCCGTACTCAAAATGCATTAAAAGAGCTAAATGATGACGACATATTAGAAGTCATCTGTACCGATCCAGGTACTCTCAATGATATCCCTACCTGGTGCCGTATCAATGATCATCAGGTCCTGTCGACAGAAGAAGTGGATAATGAAATTATTTTTCAGATAAAAAAATAAACCTTATACGGGGCTGAAGCTCTTTCACCTGAGAAGACAAAAGCTGATAATAAGTTTTTTACGAAAGAATCAGCCCCCAGGCTACTTTATGATTGTCACTTCTTAGCTCTATCATCGATTCCACATTACGCCCAAATTGTTTAACCGTATCACAAAGTTCAATCAACTCTTTCTTTGTTAATGCAGCTTCTATCAACTCTTCTATCCTCGAGTTGCTCTGTTCAAGTTCTTTAATAAACTCTTGAAGCTTTTCTTTTGCTTTTGCAGCACCTTGTTCTCTCGCCATTCTGAAAACTAGGTCTGACAATGTTAACGATTCCTGCAAGACATCTGGTATGGCGCTACTCTCAATTTTTGATGCTATCAAATTGCTTTCAATATTGAAGCGTTTTCTAAGCTCTATCGCTTCTTTATCTTGCTTTAATTTTTCAATATTTGCCGGATTCCTCAACTTGGCAAATACAGGGATTAATTTCTCTACTACACTAAAAAACGATGAGTCTTCTAACAAATAAGTGGTATGCTGATGCTCATCTTTAGCCACATCAGTTAACACTGACTCGGCGTGATGAACGATAAAACGGGCAGTCCCCCCCTCTGTCAAAACCCGAAAGACTTCCTTCAATGTCTGATGATTTAAGCTATATTCTAACCCGAACTGGCTGATAACAACATCAAAGGCCCCACTCTTAAAAGGCATGTCTTCAATAGAGGTGTTGTAGAAAAAGTCTACGTTCTTAGTAAGATCTGTGAACTTATCCTTGACCTTTCCCTTGTCTACCTCTGACAAGTCAACCCCGGTAAATGATGAAATATCTCTACCAAGTTTGATTTGCGAGTCAATAAGTTTCCTTATTGCATCTCCTTTACCCGTACATAGATCTAAAACCTTGCTACCAGTATTTAACGCTAAGGCACAATCCAACCAAAACTGTTCAATGTCTGAGTTTTCTGACTCTATTCCCTGGCAACAGGAGTCTGCAAAGTGCTTTTTCCAGTAATTTGACCAATTTTGTTGTCGTTCTATTTTGTTCATTTATTAACCTTAAAAAGAAAAAGGGCGAAATAAATTCGCCCTTTCCTGTTCAACACTGTAACTAACTATTAGAAAGTCTGTGTGTACTGAACATAAGTGAAACGTCCATAACCATGGTATAAATCCATGTTGTAGTCACGGTTATCATAAGTCACTAACGTTGGTAATTTCTCACCGACATTTCGTGCACCTACTGTAACGCGACCATCCCAAGGAGTGTTATAGTTCAACTGAATGTCGTGTGTAGTCCAGCTACCCACATGGTTATCACCTAAACCGTTTGCATCAATAGTATTTGTATTAAGTGCAAACTGGAAGTCACCAATAGAGTACTGGTTACGCAATTGAGCGCGGTACTCTGGAAGACTAGCGATACCAACCAAATCTTCACCATCATTGATGGTATACTCATCAACATAGCTGATCTGCAACGTTGAATCGAAAACACCGCCACCTAGGTCAAAGCGAGTATGCATGTTCCAGTCAATGCTGCTAGTGTTAAGAGTACCTTCGTTACCATTACCACGTACTACCTGAGTAATTACCTGACAAGTCTGTGTTGGGTCAACTGCACAAGGCTGCGACTCACGAGTCACGATCATAGCCTCATCAATTGGACGAGGATCATAGTTAGCATCACCTGGCTGATAGATACCAGACTCAGTACCACGACGGTTTACAACCGTTTGCGCGGAGAATGAAGTAATTCGGTCTTCAATTTCAATTGAAGAGTAATCAAGAGTCATATCAAACCAGTCAACTGGCTGCCATACAGCACCTACTGCATACTGTTCTGACTGCTCTGATGATAGATCTGGGTTTGAAATAGACAAGCCGTTAATCTGACACTCATCAGTACGATCACCGTTCAACACGTCACAAGTGTCAGCATCAGTAATCGAGTCAGCAGAGAATGCAGGCTTCTGGGTTAAGATGTCCAATGTTGGAGCACGGAAACCTTCTCCCCACGAAGCACGCAACGTTAGTTCATCTGTCGGTTGATAACGGAAACCAATTTTTGGTGAGAAATCGTTACCATAGTCAGAGTAGTCATCGTAACGACCCGCTAAAGACACTTCGAAGTTATCCATGAATGGCATTAACGTCTCGAAATACATAGCGTTTACATCACGACCACCACCAGCAGAGTTACCAGCAGAACCACCGACTAAACCAGCTTCAGACTGTGCATCGTATAAATCTTGGTAAAACTCTTCACGACGCTCAGCACCAACAACCATCTGCATTGCACCGCCGTCAAGTTCCATGATGTCGAACGCTACAGAGGCGTAAACTTCATCAATATTGAAATCACTTTCACGCGACGTAGTAACAGCTGAACCACTTAATACTGACTCAGGGTTTGACGATGGTTGCTGAACATTATAACCATAGTAATATGTATCAGGATCAAACGCGCTTGTGTTATCACCGTAAACCGCATAACCTGGGTTAAAGTCATTAACAAAGCCCCATGCAGTTGCAGCAGCTAGATAACCGTTACCGATTTCTTTCGTACTGTTGCGAACGCGGCGCGCACCAAAATCGATCTCTGCGCTACCAACATAACCTGTAGCACCAACAAGGAAATCAGTGTTAGTGTTATTCACAGTATTATCACGGTTACCTACCGCAGCAAAACGGTGCCAGATGTCAACATCACGCTGAGCCCCTACAAGGCTTGCGTCATAAGCAACCGAGTTCGGGTTATTTGGATCGTAATACCAAGCGTCTGGGTTTGTTGGGTTATTGTAACTGTTAGAGTCAATTAAAAGATTATCATAGAAGAATGTACTATCAGGTACCGGAGCATAACGACCAAAAGATTTTGTCTTATTTACGCTAGCGTTAGAGTACAATTCCCAATCGTCGTTAATCTGGTGACGAGCTTTTAAGAAGATAGACTCGTTGTTATTTGATGCTTCAGTCGCATTCGTAGCGTTGAAGTTATAACGGCAAAGAGCACCATCTCTGAAGTAGTTTTCTTCTGAACAGGCGCCAGGGATACCGACAAAGTCAAACGCACGTCGTGAAGTAAAGTTAGCACCATAGATAGATGTGCCTGATTCAACCCACGGGAAATCACGCTCAAAAATAATCTCACGCTTATTCCATGATACGCCAGCGAGCAAGCTTGTAGTACCATCAGACGAACCAAACAGAGCATGACCAGTTTCACGGTCACCACCGTCCGCAGGAACGCTTACTTCACCTTTGCTCACCATCAATTCTGCGCCATTGTAGTCTTGACGAGTGATGACGTTCACTACACCACCAATCGCGTCAGAACCGTATACCGCTGATGCACCATCAGTCAATACTTCAATTCTCTCAATCGCGCCTAGTGGGATAGAGTTTAAATCCTGGCCTTGACCTGTTGAAGGTGAGTGCGTTAAACGACGACCATCAATCAGAACCAAAGTACGACCTGAGCCAATACCACGCAAGTTAATGGTTGAAACACCTTGCGCCGAACTACCAGATTGTGGACGTAAAGAACCAGAGCTGTTAAACGTTAATTCACGCATTAATTCTGATGCAGATGTTGCACCAGACAACTCAATAGTTTCACGGTCAATTACTGTAATCGGGTTAGCGCCTTCAACGTCTGAACGCTTCAAGCGTGAACCAGTAACAACAATTCGTTCTGCTTCTTCTTCAGCGCCGTCTTCGTCAGCAGCAAAAGTTGCTGGAGCGCTAACAGCCATAGAAGCAGCAAAACCGCTATATAAAGCGACTTTTACAGCCTTAGCTATCATTGTCTTGTTAGTCATAAAATTCCTACCTATAGATAAGTTGGTAAATTTTCTTTGTTGTCCCAAAGCCTTTTTTCGCCTCCCATAAGATAAGGGCCATGGCAAAATACAGCCTTGGAGTATGCTATAGGTACCACATTAAAATTATTTGGTCAACAAAATTTACATATGACTTCATTAAATCAAATGATCAAATTATCCCTTTAACGCGCTGATTTTATTGAGTTTAACTCGTTAATTTTTTTCACGAACTCAGCGAACATTTGTACATTTATTGAACTACACAAACGTCTCTAAAATGCAGGACTGACTTATACAGGACTTTACTTACATCTTTCTCTCAGCTTGCACCAAATTAGTGCACCACATTCACGTTTTTACTCGGTTCTAAATAGTTTTAAATTCAGGGACTGGTTATAATGACGCCAGTTTCAACTTAATCATCAAGAAATCGGGGTGTTTTACTATGTCAGTAGACAATGTTTTAAAAATGATTGAAGAGTATGACGTTAAGTTTGTCGACTTGCGTTTTACCGATACAAAAGGTAAAGAGCAGCACGTCACTATCCCTGCTCGTGTAGTAGATGAAGATCTGCTGACCGAGGGTAAGATGTTTGACGGCTCTTCAATTGCAGGTTGGAAAGGAATCAACGAATCAGACATGGTATTGATGCCTAACACGGATACTGCCGTGATGGATCCTTTCTATGAAGACGCCACACTATTGTTGCGCTGTGATATTTTAGAACCAGCGACCATGAGTGGCTATGATCGTGATCCACGCTCTGTCGCCAGACGTGCGGAAGAGTATTTGAAGTCAACTGGCCTCGCTGACTCGGCATTCTTCGGCCCTGAACCAGAATTCTTCGTGTTTGAAGACGTTAAGTTTAAAACGGACATGGGCGGCTCTTTCTATAAAGTGGACGACCCTGAATCGGCGTGGAACTCAGACAGAGAATACGAAGGTGGTAACATTGGTCACCGCCCACGCGTAAAAGGTGGTTACTTCCCAGTACCGCCAGTCGACTCTTCTCAAGATCTACGCTCGCAAATGTGCTTAGTGCTTGAGAGTATGGGGCAGGTCATCGAGGCTCACCACCACGAAGTGGGTACTGCAGGTCAAAACGAAATCGCAACTCAGTTTAACTCTTTAGTGAAAAAAGCAGACGAAATTCAGGTCTATAAATATGTCGTGCACAATGTTGCCCATGCTTACGGTAAGACAGCTACCTTCATGCCAAAACCTATCTATGGTGATAATGGTTCAGGTATGCACGTCCATATGTCATTAGCCAAAGAAGGCACTAACATCTTCGCTGGTGACAAATATGCCGGTCTATCTGAAGAAGCACTTTACTATATTGGCGGTATTATTAAGCACGCTCGTGCCCTGAATGCTCTAACCAACCCATCCACCAACTCTTATAAGCGTCTGGTTCCAGGTTTCGAAGCACCGGTGATGTTAGCTTATTCTGCTAAGAACCGTTCAGCATCAATTCGTGTACCACACGTAGGCAGCGCCAAAGCACGCCGTATCGAGGTTCGCTTCCCAGATCCAATGGCTAACCCATACCTGGCATTCGCAGGCTTGATGATGGCCGGTCTTGACGGTATCCAGAACAAAATTCACCCTGGTGACGCCATGGATAAAGATTTATATGATCTTCCTGCGGAAGAAGCATTGTCAATCCCACAGGTCGCCGGCTCTCTGGAAGAAGCCTTAAATGCGCTGGATGAAGACCGTGAGTTCTTAACTCGTGGCGGTGTATTCTCTGACGATATGCTGGATGCTTATATTGAACTTAAGCGCGGTGACGTTGAGCGCTTAAAGCTGACACCATCACCGGTTGAGTTTGATCTGTACTACAGTCTGTAATAATCAGCTGTAAATTCAAGCAGAGATGTAAAGCCCGGCACAGTCCGGGCTTTTTATTTTGACAGCTTAGAGCCAGTTTAAGATACTAAAGAGTAGAGTCATTAATCCAAGGATCAGCTATGAGGCCGCTAGTAAAAATGCTTCTTGCAGGAGTCATTGGCGCCGGTGTATTAACAGCTTTGGCCGCCAACGAAACCGTTTTATATAAAAAAGTCGATAAGGATGGCAACGTCATTTTTACCGATAAACCTATTCCTGGTTCTACGCCAGTTAAAGTCAATACCGATAAAAATACCGTAGAAACCCCCAGGTCAAGTTTCAGGACCAGACAAGAGGTAAATGACGAAGACTCTGAAGAAGCGTTCCAATACGAAGTGCTGGCCATTGACAGCCCTCAAAATGACGAAGGGATCCGCGCCAATGATGGTAATATCAATATTATTGCCGGTATAACGCCACAACTTAAAGCAGAGCATAGCCTGCAACTGGTCATTGATGGCTCAGCTTATGGCTCTGCGCAAAAGTTACCCTACTTCAACTTGACCAATGTCGATCGGGGCACACATACCGCCTCTATTGATGTCATCAATGATAAAACGCAAGAAGTCATTCAGTCCAGCCAGCCAATAACATTCCACGTACTCAGGGCATCGAGGTTGCACAATAAACGAAGAAATTAGTTGGCAGGCAAAACGCACCAAAACGGTGCGTTTTGCTGTAGTGCTGTTATACTTGACGGACATTACCACTGAACACGCTCCAGCCCATGCAGTTTGAACGTTTACTGGACAACCTTTCAACCGCCATCGTTGTATTTGATGCCCATGGTCGCTTCGTCTACCTGAATCAAGCCGCTGAAAGAGCCTTTTCGACCAGCAGCAAGGTGTTAACCGGTAAGCGTTACAGTTACTTTATTGCCAGCGACAGCCTGCCATTGAACGAAATCATGGAAGGGTTGAGACAAAATGGGCAGTTTATTCTCGACGACGTCAATCTGGAACTGCTCAATGGTCAGCAGCTCACCGTCGATCTTACCGGTCACTGGTTTACGGCGAGAGAGCCCTACCTCATCGTTGAATGGCAAAACCCACTGCATTTTCCACACCGAGGGCTCGCTCAAGGGCTATCCGAGCAAAGCCGGGTCAGTGATCGTTTACTGCAAAAGCTGGCTCATGAAATTAAAAACCCATTGAGCGGTATTCGTGGTGCGGCGCAGCTACTGCAGCACGAATCATCAATGTTGGTGAACGACTCAGCACACTCAATAAAAGAATTCACCGATATTATCGAGCACGAAAGCAACCGCCTAACCGAGCTTGTCGATAGGATGTTGTTATCAACTCACAAGGCAACTCGCGTCGAAATGAATATCCATGAAACCACGGAAAAAGTGTTAGAGCTGTGCACAATTAACCTGCCACCACATGTCGAGTTTGTCCGCGACTATGATCCCAGCCTGCCGGATTTTTACTGCGCGCCAGACTCAGTGTATCAGGCCGTACTCAATCTGACGCAAAATGCTATTGACGCCGTCGAGTCGCAACAAGAAGCGACTATCACCCTCCGCACCCGAGCTCTGCCACGCCACACCATTGACGATACCCAGTACCCGTTGACGGTCTGCGTTCAGGTTGAGGATAATGGCCCCGGCATTCCAGCAGAATTACAGCCTAATATTTTCTTTCCCTTGATTAGTGGAAAGAACAGTAGCGGTCTTGGCCTGGGCATTGCACAAAGCCTGATTCAGCAACAAAAGGGATTAATCGAATTTAACAGCGCGCCTGGCAAAACCTGTTTTAGTATTTACCTACCCGTCATAAAGAAAAACAGCAGCCTACCGAATGACATCACTACCGCACTGGAGAAAAACCGTGACGCAAACGAATGAATTAAGCCATACCGTGCTCGTAGTCGATGATGACAGCTCCATTCGCTGGGTGCTGGCGCGAGCCTTAAATAATGCTCAGATGAAAGTCTTAGCCTGTGACAGTGGCCAGCAGGCATTGGAGCTCATCAAGGAGCAGCAACCCGATCTTGTAATCACGGATATTCAAATGAGTGGTATGACAGGCTTGGAATTACTGGAAACCATTAACCTCAACTGGCCACAGATACCAGTGATCATGATAACGGCCTATGCCGACACCGATCTCGGCAGCAAAACTCATGAGCTCGGTGCTTTTGACTATTTGCCTAAGCCATTTGATATCAACCATGTTATCAAGCTTTGTCAGCGAGCTTTAGACAGTCACAAGGAAGCCAGTGACTTACCATTATGGCTACAGCATATCGAAAAAAAAATCGACAGCGATTATCACCAGGGTAACAGCGAAGTGCTGATAGAAATGCAACAGGAGTTCGAACAGTTCATAGCCCGCTCAGCCTTACGCCTGAGTCAGGATCACAAACAGAAAGCGGCTAAAATTTTAGGCTGGGGTCGCAATACACTGACCCGCAAACTACAATACTGGAACCAGCAGAATAATCCCAAGAAAGAAGAATAACTGATGCTACACATAGTCCTGTTCGAACCCGAAATTCCACCAAATACCGGTAATATTATCCGCCTATGTGCCAATACCGGTATGCAACTGCATTTAATTAAACCTCTGGGGTTTGAGCTGGACGATAAGCGAATGCGTCGTGCCGGTCTCGATTATCACGAGTGGGCCAACGTTATTATTCATGATAATTACGAATCCTTTAAAAAAGACCAGCAACCACAACGGCTGTTTGCTCTTAGTACAAAAGGCTCAAAACACTATCACGAAATCAACTATCAGGATGAGGACTATTTTATTTTCGGCCCCGAGACACGAGGCTTGCCCGCGCATATCCTGCAAGAGCTGTCAGCGACGCTATTACGCATTCCAATGAAGGATGGTAGCAGGAGCCTGAATTTATCCAATACAGCGGCTATTATGGCGTTTGAAGCACTTAGGCAACTGGGGTTTACTACGCTAAATTAAACTCATTCAGCAGGATTACATGAAATGGACTTATTGACACAAAAAGAGCTACTGTTAATTATTACAGCTTGGACTTTACCTTGGTTTATCCTACATTCTTTGTACAAGAAATTTACTAACAAAGCTACCCTCAGCATAGGCCTTGCGTTATGTTGGATTATTCAGACTCTTAGTCACATTTATATTATAAGACACGCTCATCACCTAACTGACTTCCCCTTTTCTGGCAATCTGTTTTGGGTAGGCTTTATAATTTTAATCGCCCAGTCATTACCCAACATACTTTACAGCTTATTTGCAAAGAATAAGGTACACTTTGGGGTTTATATCTTTTGCTGGTTTATTCTTATACCCGCAGCCTATCATCTATATTTAGGTATACTTTTGGTCTTTTCTTTGGAGTAGGTTAAGACTCGGCTTTTAAATCTCGAGTCAGCAACTCGTGCGCTGCCGCTTTCGGATCTTCGCCTTCGTAAATGATTTTATAGATAGCTTCGCAAATCGGCATTTCTACACCGGCGCGCTCAGACAGCATATGAATCTCATGAGCGTTTCGAACGCCTTCGACCACCTGCCCAATCGCTTGTTCAGCCCCTTCGCGATCACCGCCCTGCCCTAGAGCCAGACCAAAGCGCCTATTGCGGGACTGATCATCAGTACAGGTCAACACCAGATCGCCCATCCCAGCCATACCATTAAAGGTTTCTGGTTTACCGCCAAGTGCTACGCCGAGGCGCTTCATCTCAGCCAGGCCGCGAGTAATCAGCGCCGTACGCGCATTCGAGCCGAACCCTAAACCATCGGCGATACCCGCACCAATTGCCACCACATTCTTAACCGCACCACCGACTTGCAGGCCGATGACGTCCGTACTGATATAAACGCGGAAGCGATCATTATGAAAGTCGAGCGCAAGCTCTTCGGCAAGTTCACGCTGGTTCGAGGCCAGGCTGATTGCCGTTGGCATCCCATGTGCCATTTCTTTGGCAAAACTGGGACCGGATAAAATTGCGTGAGGTTGCGTCCCACCCAGCTCTTCTATCAGTACATTACCCAACAACTCACCCGTATCCGGATCGAGGCCTTTGCTGGCCCAAATTATCGGTGTTGTGTTAGATAGATAAGGTTTGATGCTTTCCAGTGCTGAGCGGAAAGCATGACTGGGCACCGCAACCAACACCACAGCTGGGTCACTCATGACCTCAGCAATATCACTCGAGACCTGCAAGGTCTCCGGAAAAGCCACATCGGGTAAATATCGAGTATTCGAGCGCTCTTCCTGCATGGCGTGTGCCTGCTGTATATCTCGCGCCCACATTTTTACCCGATGGCCATTGCTGGCTAAAACAATGGCTAATGCGGTTCCGTAGGAACCTGCTCCCAGAACCGCAAAAGACTTATGATCAGACATTAAGCGTTAGCTTCTTCCTGCTGTTGAGCAGCTTGCTGTTGCGCCTGCTCATACAGAGCGTTGAAATTAATCGGCTGGAGCACAAAGCGCGGGAAGCCACCACGAGAAACCGCCTCAGAAATTGCTTCACGGACATATGGGAACAATTGCTCACAGCAGAAAGTTCTCAACAGACGACTACGAACTTCGTCTTCCATACCTTTAATGCCGAAAACAGCACCGTATTTTACTTCTGCGATATAAGCTGTTTTTTCACCAACTTTAGACGTCACGGTTACTTGAAGTTCAACTTCATAGCTGTCATTTTCTAAATCTTTAACGCGATTATTTAAATTAACGTTAATGTCCGGCTTATATTGCTCTAAAAAGATGTCTGGCGAGTTCGGAGCTTCAAAAGAAATGTCTTTTGCATAGATAGTTTGAACAACTAACTGCATACCTTCTGGAGTTTCAACGTTTTGCTCACCTTGATTTACTGCATTTTCATTCTCTGCCATAACTGTACTCTCTTATTAAATCGATATTTTGATTGTTGTAATAGTATAAATTTGCCGTACTAAGCTTCTAGCATCGGCTCTAATTTACCAGCTGCGTGCAGCGCATATAAATCATCACAACCACCAATGGGTTGCTCATTGATTACAATCTGTGGAACGGTATGCCCGCCGGTAAGTGAGATCATGTGCTGACGTAGCTCACTATCACCATCAATAGGGATCTCACGATACGCCACATCCAGTTTATCCAACAGATGTTTCGCGCGAACACAAAAAGGGCAATAACCTTTAGTGTACATCTCAACTTTAGCCATAATAAAGACCTAACCTTTTGCTAGTGGTAAGTTATCGCCACTCCACGACTGAATGCCACCCTTGAGCTTATGCACTTGCTCAAAGCCATGCTTACGCAATAAAATTGCCGCACTGCCCGACTGCACACCGGTGGCACAGACCATAATAATGGGGGTTTGCTTATATTTTTCAAGGTCTTTAATACTATCTTTCAACTTGGTGAAAGGAATATTAACTGAACCATGAATATGGCCTTTATTAAAGTCAGCAACAGCTCTTAAATCAACAACCTGCGCCTCTTCTTTATTGATGAGCTGAGTCGCCATCAAGGGTGTCAAAGACTTGCTGCCGCTGGTTGCGGTTTTTAGAATACTAACCAAAAGCAATAATGCGAAAGCTAACCACGCGGTTCCTAAGAAAGGGTGATTGCCAAAAAACTCGAATAATTGTTCCATCTGCTAGAAAACCTAGAATTTATACTGGAAATTAAAACACCGCATTATACACAAAACCACGACCGAGCCTATAGCCCGCAAGGCGAATTCATGGCGAGAACCGGGGGAAGCCTCACCCTATGACTTAAGTTACGGCCTTATCTAACGCCTCTTGGCATACACCCTTTAATGCTTCGACGCTTGATAACCGAGTAAAGTTAGGACGAATTAGAAAAGCTATTCGTCGGTGTGGCCCTGGCTCGTTCAGATGGACCGCTGACAACGCATTATTCTGTGAAATCAACTGCTCCATCGCCATTTCAGGGATCAGCGTTGTTCCAAGCCGCCCCATAACCATCTGAATCAATGTATTCAGACTCGTCGCCCCGAAGCCATGTTCAGCAGCATCAGCCCCCAACTTACAGGCGTCTAGAATATGATCTTTCAGACAATGACCATCTTTCAGTAACATCAGATTACTTTGTACCAACTCATCACTGGTGATCTCCTTCTGCTGACTGTGTTTGTCTCCCTTAAGAGTGACCCAGTAGAAATCTTCCTGCCAAAATTCCAGAGCTAATAACCCCTTATGCGGGAATGGCAAAGCAAGGATGGCCGTATCCAATTCCCCTTTGCGCACCATATCCACCAGCACATGCGACTGCTCCTCGACAATACGCAGCTCAGCTTGCGGATATTTTTCGTTGAGCAAAGGAAATATTTTTGGCAGTAAGTAAGGTGCAATAGTCGGGATCACACCCACCGATAATGGGGAGCTCAGCGGCTCTTTCAGACCTTCAGCCAAATGTTGCAGAGAGTCCATTTGCATCACAATCTCGCGCGCCCTGTTTAGCACTTCCTGCCCTATTGGCGTGACCAGCACTTTTTTATTATCCCGCTCAAAGATCTGCACGCCCAGCTGCTCTTCCAGCTGTGTCAGTGAAGTGCTTAAAGCCGACTGACTGATATTGCACTTCTCTGCCGCCTTCTTGAAGTGTAGCGTTTCTTCCGCCGCCAGAGCGTAGATCAACTGTTTAAACGAAATCATGATTAAATCCTAACGCGATCCATATTCAGTATTTTAGAATATAAACATCAATTAATTCAAATTTACTAAACACAAGCCGTCTTTATAATTAACACCGTAATCACATACAACCTTAAATAAATTAACAGGAGGCCAAACATGGCACTTATCAATACTGAGATTAAGCCGTTTAACGCAACAGCATTTAAAGATGGCGAGTTTGTCGAAGTATCTAACAAGGATATCGAAGGCAAATGGGCAGTATTCTTTTTCTACCCAGCGGACTTCACTTTCGTATGCCCTACAGAGCTTGGCGATCTGGCGGATCACTACGAAGAACTGCAGAAGCGTGGCGTCGAAGTGTTCTCAGTATCCACTGATACACACTTCACTCACAAAGCGTGGCACGAAACATCAGACACTATCGGAAAAATTAAATACGGCATGATCGGTGACCCAACGGGCGAAATCACTCGCAACTTTGAAGTTATGCGCGAAGGTCAAGGGTTAGCAGATCGCGGTACTTTCGTTGTTGACCCTGATGGCGTAATTCAAGTAATGGAAATCACAGCAGAAGGTGTTGGCCGTGATGCTGAAGAGTTGGTGCGTAAAATTAAAGCCGCTCAATACGTTCGCGATAACCCAGGCCAGGTATGCCCAGCAGCATGGAAAGAAGGCGAAGATACTCTAGCACCTTCGCTGGACTTGGTTGGCAAAATCTAATCCACACTAGCCGGCAAGCAATAGCCTGGTGAGTTTATAAAGGCTCATCAGGCCTGAACCTGAAACCAATACTTGTAAGAAGGAAAGTTAACATGCTCAACAATCAAATCTTAGAAACTTTGAAAGGCTATACCGCAGAGATGCAGAAGACGGTGACTTTCGTCTTGCAAACCGGTGAACATTCAAAGCGCAATGAACTAAAAGAATTTTTAGAAGGCTTTGCCAGTGTTAGCGATAAGCTCCAGTTCGAAGAACGGGATCTTAATAAAGAATCTCTTAATGGCAAAGTTCGCAGCCCAATCAGTTTCCTGCTTGAAGTCGATGGTACCGACACAGGAATTCAATTTTCAGGCATCCCATCGGGTCACGAGTTTAACTCATTAGTATTGGCGGTACTGCAGTCAGCAGGAACGCCGATCAAGCTGGATAGCTCGCTGCAAAACATGGTCAAAAAAGTGGGCCAGGAAATGAAGTTTGAAGTGTTTGTCAGCCTTAGCTGTCATAACTGTCCTGACGTCGTACAGGCTCTGAATCAATTTGCTGTGCTGAATCCAAACATTTCAGCAGAAATGATTGATGGCGGTCTGTTCCAGGATGTTATCGAAGAACGAGATATTCAGGGTGTTCCCAGCGTCTATCTCAACGGTAAACTATTCGCTAACGGTAAAGTGACAGCAGCAGAGCTCATCGATAAATTACTGGAGCAGGAGCCATCAATCGCAACAACTGACTCGCGCGATAAGCTTCCTTTACAGGACGTTGTTGTCATTGGCGGTGGTCCAGCAGGTGTCAGCAGCGCCATTTATAGCGCACGCAAAGGTCTTAAAGTAACATTGATTGCCGATCGCATTGGTGGACAGGTTAAAGACACCATGGGCATCGAAAATTTAATTTCTGTCCCGAATACAACCGGTCCCGAATTATCCGGAGCACTACAGGCACACCTGAACGAATACGACATTACGATTAAAGAGCACTTGCGAGTGACCGAAATTAATCAAGGTGATATTAAAAACATCGCTCTCTCATCTGGCGAAGTGATTGACACTAAGACAGTGATTGTTGCTACTGGCGCTAAATGGAGAGAGCTCGGCATTCCCGGTGAAAAAGAAAATATCGGTAACGGCGTTGCCTACTGCCCACATTGCGATGGCCCTTTCTTTAAAGGCAAAGATGTCGCAGTCATCGGCGGCGGCAACTCAGGTATCGAAGCCGCACTGGATTTGGCAGGAATCGTAAAATCCGTAACCGTGTTTGAATTTATGCCAGAATTAAAAGCCGACAAAGTGTTAGTCGACCAGGCAGAAGCCAAAAACAACATCACCATTTTGAAAAATGTCGCGACGCAAGAAATTCATGCAGACAGTGGTAAAGTGTCATCGATTTCATATCAGGAACGAGCCACAGAAACCGCTCACAGCATCGCCCTGGATGGTGTGTTTGTACAGATTGGTTTAGTACCGAATACCAGCTTCCTAGGTGATGTAGTTGAGACCACTAAATTCGGCGAGATTATTATTAACGAAAAATGCGAAACATCGCAGCCGGGTATCTATGCCGCCGGGGATGTCACCACTGTACCCTACAAACAAATTGTAGTTTCCATGGGCGAAGGCTCAAAGGCATCGCTAGCATCATTTGAGTACTTGTTAGCTAACTCCAGAAAACTAGAAAAAATGTATGAAGACCATCAAGCTTCGCAAGATGAGCGTGACGCCGCATAGTAGCAATAAAGAAGCCCCGGTAATCGGGGCTTTTTTACAAATAATTAGATAGACCGTAATAAAGCTTGGCTCTATCACTAAGTGCCTTTTTATTAGCACGAGTCATATCTATAGTTAACTGACAATTATCATCTACTGTGAACATACCCATAGGGAAACGCGCAATAACTATCTTCCTTAAATAGTCTAAGTCACCAGCTTGATAGTTAGCATATACGTAATTATCCACAGTCTCTTTGAGTATTAACTCTTGTCCACAATATATATCGAATCCAATCTTCCCTAAAGATACTTTCGGTCTATATTTTTGAGTGTTTTCATTGAAAATGAAGCCAACCTCATAATACCGATCTTCATCCAAATTTATTGAATAAGTATAAGGTTCATTAAAGTTATCGGATATCTGCTCACTAATGATTATTTCTGGTTTATCAAAGTCACTGGCTAAATAGTCCCAAAAGATCCTCATGTCAGCTGGTTTCAAAACATATAAGCCCAACACAATCAGAACAGGAGATATAGCAACTAAGCTCAAAAAGTATTTAAAAAGTTTCAATCCATCCCTCTCTCACTCCGTAGCTAGTTTATAGCTTTCACTCATTCTTTGCCCACTGATTTACCAACCGCTCAACTCTGCTCTTCTTGGCTACAGGAACAAAATATGTCATAGCCCTAGATACTCCAATAAAGCAGAAGGACATTCGTTAAAGAAGCCAAAACAGTCAGTAAACGTAGGGTGCGTCGTGACGCACCAAATATTCAGCCAACCAGAAAACGGTGCGTTGCAACGCACCCTACGCTAGCTGGCTAATTTCTTATAAAACATAACCTTTCCTTAATCTCCTTCACAAAATAATTAAATCGACTCTGACCCTGACGGATCCCCACGAATTTAGCTGAGTTCATAGTACAGTTTTTCTTTGATTAATGACATTGCTTGTAACCAGTCTCTATGAGAGTGCCTGAGTCCAACGTCATTAATAATTTGTAGGGCAAGGTATTGGAGTGATAGCACCCTTCGGTTCTTTATGGTGTTTGCCTGATAACGGTAATGCAGTTTCATCTTCTCAGCCTGGTAGCCCAAGATTAAAGTAATGTAGGCTGTCAGCATTCCAATCAGTAATAAGTTTGTTAATCGTTGCACATTCCTGGTTAAACTGTAGCGCATGCTTAAACCAAATTGGTGTGACTTCATGTCTCTAAAGCTTTCTTCGATTTGCATACGGGTTTTATAGATGTTAATGACGGTTTGAGGTTTAGCGAGTGTCGAAGGCAGATTGGTAACAATCATCCAAGGCGATGATTCTCGCCGTGCGTTTTTCTGGCTATGCTTAGAGCGGGCAACAGCGCCTAATTTGGTCATCTTTTTACGACGTTTAGGCCTAGATTGAGTGTAATACAGATGGCAAGGAAGCGGATTACTCATCGCTATTTCCGTATCGGTAATACGTTTTATGCGCGAGTTTGCCTGAGCATATAAAGTGTTGCATTTAATCCAAGCGCCACTCCTTTTCACCATAATGCTGCCTCTGAGTCGACCAATCCAGTACCACTCCAATGACTCGACCACTTTGAACCATGGCACTAGAAAGCCCGCATCAGTAATAATGATGGGCTTACAGTTAGAGGGGAGTAACTGGGATAGCTTATGCAAAAACTGATGCTGAACTTTACGTCCACCATACTCTTTAAGGCTATGAACTTTTTCATAGAGCGTGATACTTCGACCGTCGAACACCAGTGATGCTCTTAGCACAATATAAGCCCTATCTTCAGTTAAGTCTGACCAATCAATTAAGATACGAGGATGCCGGTGCTTAATAAGCTGGCGGCAAATAGCTTGATAAAACCGTGAGCTGTCTTGTTCTAAACGATGATTTCCGACGAGCCGATCACTCTGTTTAATGGCGTGCTTGGTAAGACACTGTCGTCTGCTTGAACGGCCTAAGCCGGTGACGGACAGGCACTGGCCATGAAGTAAGGAGTCAACGTTGGTGGCCAGTGCTTTTAATCGTGATTTATGGCAGTTAAGGGAGGATTTTCCGAGCAAATTATGCAATACTTTTTCAACATTCATGGCGTTTCCTTGTGACGGTTTGTTTGGCGATAGATCTGATCACCAAACGTCATGAATGTTCCTTAACTTTATGAATTAATTATCTATTTTGTGGGGATTCGTCAGACTCTGACCCCAATTATTTCGCTAGCTTACGTTCTTTCGAGGCTACGCTTGCTTACCTTTTATCCTTTACCTGAAAGAATTGATACACAAAGCATTATAAATAATAGCAATCCAAGTCCACTGGTAATTCTTACTATATACACAAACTTGTAGTGCTTCACATCCAAATAATGCTTATAACAACTTGTAAGGACAAACTCTCCGAAAAATTCAGCATTCTTTGAAGATATGAAAATCCCGTCTGGATAATTATATTTCTTGTAAAGCTCAGGATAAAATTTCTTCAATTTGCTCACAAGAACAATTGAAGAAAAAATATTTAGTATTACTGAGAAAAGGAATAATACGAATAATGTATTACTCATCTTTACAGCCACACTTTGATCTTTTAAAAGTACCAGGCGTATTATCAATTTCGCTATGCCCCGCTAGAGCCGTTCCACCAGCCTCAAATCCACCAGTTATTGAAAACCCAGATGCAGAAACAGTACCAAAATTAACACTATAATATTGCCACCCAATTCCTACGCTTGCACCCAATGTTGTCACCATAGCTGTACCTTCCAAACTTTTACCGTAAGCATTATCAGAAGGGTCATTCAAAGTTATCTCCGAGCCAGTCGCCCCTACAGGCCAGCCTCCGCCAAATCCAGCACCTTTAATCTTTACATGTGCTCTTACTTTATAACCGTCCTTTCCGCAGTAAACGTAGGGTGCGTCGTGACGCACCCCAGAAAAACGGTGCGTTGCAACGCACCCTACGCTAGCTGACCCTAATTATTTAACTCCCGAGAGGGCGTAGAATATATCCACATTTACCTTACTTAACGCTTTATCTTCTTCTATTACTGTTAATTTCCCCTTACATTCGCTTTTTTCGTAGCTTGTTGTAGTGGCTGTAGTGGTCAACAAAACCCGGACACCTTTTTAGCTAATTTCTCGGCTTTTGCCGGTGGTAGACCATCATTAAATTGATGCGGTCGCTCCCAGTTGTAATAATTCATCAGGAAGTAACTGACATCAC
>NZ_JACNML010000020.1 GCF_020005365.1 Kangiella shandongensis
CGACTACATCGAAATGTTTTACAATGCCAAGCGACGACATGGTAACAATGATGATGTGTCACCAGTCGAGTTTGAAAAGAACTATTTTATGAAGCTAAAAGGTATCTAGAAAACTTGGGGCGATTCATATAATTTTCACGGGTGTGAGTAACAGCTTCGCATGATTTATAGTTTTTCATACTATCCAAACCTTCTAGTACTAGTTCCACATAGCAAGATTCAGCATAGCCTTTATAGGCTTCTAAAGCTTCAATGGTAGCATCAGCTGAAGCCTGGCTAGTACTTTGTGGCGTATATAATAAAAAGGCAATGATAAAAAATAAGCATTTCATAATTAATTCCTAGAGATCAACTAATAAGGCTATATACCAACAATATAGATTCCAATTTAGAAACTAACTTAGTGTCGAGTATACAGGTTACATACATTATTTGTACTCAAATACAAAATTTAACAGGTTATAGGTGAAAACTTCAGATTATTCTTAACTTAAAGGTGGAGGAAGCTGGAGCTACACTTTGGGAAGTAAATAGTGTTAGCTTTAGAAAGGGAGCCTATAGGGTTAAGACTCTATATAGATTAAGAAAAGGAGAGCAATTGAATTGGTTGAAAAATGAGAGTTTTATAAAGAAGAAAATGATAAAGATACGAGGAAGTAGTTTAAGTTGCATGGTTGCTTGGGTATAAAGTGCAACAATGCAACCTTGCATTAATTACTTTGTTGTAAAGAAATGAAGCTTGATATAAATTGACCTGGGTAATAATAAGTGTTTACTAGCATGATTAATTAGATGATATTCAAGATTTGATAGCAAATAGTAAATCGGAAGAGAATGTCGGTAATAGAATAGTCACTGAGTTAGTTACCTTTATAAATAGCAGAGGCAAATAAAATGATAGAGTATCTTACGTCCACAATATTATCAGGTATGACTTATGATTTTTTGAAAGATGGGGCTAAGTCTGTAAGTAGTAAGCTAAAAGAAGCATTGAAAGAATGGGCTTTTGATGAGGATGAGAGAAAAAGAATAGCTGAAGAAGTAGCATCTCTAAATTTATCAAGTGAAATGAGCTTTTCAGATGTGAAATCGGCAATAAATGGTAATAGGAAAATAAATACGCTATTAGAGCAGTCAAGAAATAAAATTATACAAACCCATAATGGAGAAGGTAATAATATCGGAATGATTATAAATAATAAAAACTAGAATATCAGGAGTTAGAGTAAGTATATTTTATGAATAATAATATTGATAAAAAAGAAGTTTCAGGTGGTTCGATAAGTATCAAGCAAACCCATAATGGTGATGGTTATAATATTGGACAGTTAAATATAAATCAAACAGTGGAACTTGCTCCGTCAGCTTTAAAAAAATCTGTTCAAGAAGTACTGAACTCTGCAAAAAATGGGGATGTTGAAGCTTCATTAAATTCTATTGCCACATTGCAGAGATTACCTAACGATTATGATTCGGAGGTTTACTTAAAGGCGTTAAAAGTAAGGTTGCAGATAGTAGATGGTAAAGTACCTAATGATGCTTATGGTGAGCTCTCTAGCGCTTTGGTCAGTGGGGAGATTAAGGATGAAAAAGTTATCG
Organism: Kangiella shandongensis; assembly: GCF_020005365.1. GTDB lineage: Bacteria > Pseudomonadota > Gammaproteobacteria > Enterobacterales > Kangiellaceae > Kangiella > Kangiella shandongensis. Next base: position 1,600 of record NZ_JACNML010000020.1, read on the forward strand.
ACCTGTGTTCTTCAGTTTTAATAAGAATTGATATTGTAAGAGAGGATATAGAGAGTGCGATTAAAAGATTTAGAAGTTCTCAGTATCCAGGATTGGAAACTTGTTGCGCATACTATCATTTAGCATCTACATCTGAAGAATTAAAAGATTACTACAATGAGGTTCAGGCTGTTGCAGATATTAATATATTAGAGTCAGTATTTTTAGGCTCAATTCGTGTTGACGATCTAGAGTTCGCTAAGGTTGTTTTAGAACGATATAGAAAACATGATGAGAGTGAATACTTTGTTAAACTTAAATTATTGCTAGACCATCAAATTTTATTCAAAGAGGCCTCGCATATTTCATCGTGGCTCATGTCATTTGAGCATAAGAAAAAACTAGAAGAAAACAAAAAGACCTTGCTAAATTTGCTAGATGGCAAAAAAAAGCCGGGAGGTATATTGCTACATATAACTATCGGAATATGTCTTAGCGAATCCTTTTCAGAAAAATCTTTGTTAGAAGTATGTTTACAGTATATTGAGGTTGTAAAAAAGTACTCAGATGAGGCATATGAAGCTTTAAAGTCTCATAAAGGGGAGTCGTCAGGCAGGTATGCTCTTATAAAGGATCTAGGGGAGAATCCAAAGTTACAAAAAAAAGCGCTTGCTTCTATAAAGCCGGGTAGTAGGGTGTCTGAACATGAAATGATAGTTCTGTTACAGTTTGCTTCAGAAATTGATGCTAAACTACATCTAGAATCAGGTACGCAAATTAATTCCTCTGATAATGCAGTCGCAGAGTTTTATAATCTGATTTTGTTATCAAAGATTGTTTCTCTGGAAAATAATCAGTATAGAGTTGAGCTAATTAATAGAGTAGATAAGTTTGTTGAGTTGGCAGGAAATAATATTACTCAATTTAATCTATCTTGGGTAATGGATATTTCAGAGTTATGTCTTAGAAATAATTTGGCAATAGCTGCTTTTAAAATTCTTAACCCTTTCATCTTGGGAAAAAGCCTTTGGTTATCACCAATAGTGCGACAGTTCTTACAATGCGCTTACTACAGTGATCAATATGAAACCTTATCCAATACTTTAAGTCGTTTGCATATAAGTGAGTGGGATTCTCTTGTTTGGTCTATAGATTTTGCCTTAAAGAGAAAAAGTGGCTCAGACAAAGAAGCTATATCCTCTATTCTTAATGCTATAGAGTGTGATGATTCGCAACCATCTAACTGGTTTAATTATATTCACTTAATTAAAGAACTGAGAGGTGATAATGAAGTAAGGGACATAATAAAACAAATACCTCAGCAGGCACTGGAAAACTCTTTGAGCTTCGATATAAAACTACTAGTTTTGCTTAATAATTTAGGCTACTACAAGATTACTGAGGATGTGGCTTGCAAATTATTCAAAAAAAATCCTAATAAATACGCCAGAAATATAACAGATGTTCACTTCTATTCTTTACCCTATAATCACAATTCAGAAGCAGAGAATAATGGTGATAGTGCTTATAGATTTTTATTAGATGGGAAAGAAAAGAATAAAATTATTTCAGATGATATAACCGCTGAATCAAAAAGGTTTTATATAACAAAATCATCTAATCTTGGTAAGATTTTAAGTAGGTTGAATTATGATGATGAAGAATATCTTAATGGTCAAAAGGTTATATTAATTGAAAAAGTTCCTGTGTATGTCCAAATCCTAAGATATTCTATTTATATAAGAGTCGAGTTAAATGATGGTAGTGATACTTTTTTTATATTTGAGTCACCTGGTAATCAAGACGAGCTTATTTCTCACCTAAAAGATAAGATTCACTATTTTGAAAGTAATAGGAAAAGTATCAAATTACTTCCTGATCAAATTCCACTTTATTTGAAAGGACGTTTTCTAAATAAATCAAATCCAGTTCTTGGTTGTCTGGATTCTATGCTTGATAAACTAGAAGTAAATTACAAGTTCCATAATTTCGGAGATGAGGATTCAAAGCAGATTGTATTAGATATTTATAGTGTCTTCTATATGGCTATTTCTGGCTTGATAGAAGGAATAGATTTTGAAAACACTAAATTCTATATTACTAAAGAAACTAATACGTTTATTGAGTATTGGATTAATGATATTGATGATAGAGATCACTTGTCTCTCAATACAACAACTGATGGGGATTTGATTAAAATTGATTATGAAGTTAGGCAGTTACAATGGTTAAGTGTTAAAAATTATATGCTTCTTTTAATGAAGCATATAAATATTATTCATCCCAAGAAAAAAGATATTCCAAATGAAATTCTTTCAATAAAAGATATTGTTGACGAGTCTGTATATTCTACAATAGTTGTAGCTTCAACAAATGATCTTCATTGGCTTGCAATTGATAGTACTTTTAGTCAGCTGTCTCAGCATATCAATGTGAAAGTTATTAATGCATATAGATACTTTATAAATTTAAATCTTAACGTTGACTTTTCTACTTTAAAAAATGGGATTTACTACCATGCATATACATGTTTTCCATATGCATTAACCCCTTCTAACTTAGTTAGTCTTCTCCTTTCCAAGGATAAGTATGACCTAAATACATTAGCAAGTATCTTTAGACGTTTTCCGAAGATTCTACTAAGTTATAATAAACCGCTTAAGACGATAGCGGATATGATGTGTAGTGGCAGACTAAACCCGAACACTCTTTTAAGTGGTAGTATTACCCTTAACAAAGAGGTGTTCAATGGTAAGAAGAAGACAACGTCGGTCATTCAGTCCGGAGTTTAAACGAGATGCTGCGAGT
>NZ_JACNML010000021.1 GCF_020005365.1 Kangiella shandongensis
ACGACTTCCAGATCATATTTGCCCTGAACCTTATGCTCATAATGTCCACCCACTTCTTCCCAGTGGTTGGCATAGGTGTATTCCTTACGGTGGTTGTTGACGTTCTCCAGCAGGTCTTTGGTAATTTCTACCTGCGAGTTACGACCCACCTTGAGCTCGACGTCATTCCCTATCTTGGTCTTGCGGTCGTGACCAATGTCCACCGTCTCGTCATTGCTGACGGTCTTCTTGCGGTCATGCTTGATATGACTGGTTTCGTCATTGTCGATAACTTTGCTGCGGTTATTACCCACCCAGTGACTCTCGTCCGTCTCGACTTCGATGTCCTGGTTCTTCTCCGCATGGATCAGCAGCTGCTCGGCACCTTTGCGATCTTCAAACCGGATCTGGTTGCAGTTGTCGACGCTGCCTTCGGGCGTCGAGCGCGACATCCACCCACTCTGGGTCTTGTTGGTCGGCAGGTTGTACGGCACCGGGTTGTTACCGTTGTAGACGCGGCCGGTGATGATGGGGCGATCAGGGTCGCCGTCTTCAAATTCAATCAGCACTTCGTGTCCAATGCGCGGGATGTTAATGCCACCGAAGCCGGCACCGGCCCACTGCTGTGACACGCGCACCCAGCAGGAGCTGTTTTCGTCGTGCTGGCCTTCGCGGTCCCAGTGGAACTGGACCTTAACCCGGCCATACTCGTCGGTATAAATCTCTTCGCCTTCCGGGCCGGTGACGATGGCGCTCTGTACGCCCCTGACGCTCGGCTTGGCATGACGCCGCTCGGGACGGAACTGCACCGACTTGGGGATGCACACCAGCTGGTTGCTGACCTCCTGCTTGGGGTCGTCGCTGTTGAGGTAGGTGTCGTCGATGGCGGTATAGCGCATGGCGGTGATGAGGTAACTCTGACCCATCTCGGCACGGTCGTCGTGCACGCTGACGGTGAAGGTGCCGCCGACCGACAGGCCGCGGCAGGTGCTGGTCGCTTCGACCCGCTCATGATACTGCTCGGTTTCCTGCATCCGCGTCTGTGTTTCCGGCTCACCAACCCCGGCGTCGTAATATTCGCCCGGGTAGTCGTATACTTCGTACGGCTCAATCCCGGGGAAACCGCTCTGCGCCTGGCTGGTCGTTTCCAGGTCGTCATTCGGGCTTTCAAAGTTGTAGCTGCGAGCGCTGTACTGGCCATGCGGGAAGACCACTTCCTTCTGCCACTCGCCAATGTGTTCGTCATCCAGACTGCCGTAGCTCTGCGACACCATGGCCTGAGCACAGGCGGGATAACTCGATTTGTTGTCGGCCAGGATAAGCTTGTGCTCACCCTGCTGATGTTCGAAATAGTAGAAGATACCGCTCTCTTCGAGCAGACGGTTGATGAATCCCAGGTCGCTCTCGCGGTACTGCACGCAGTAGTCGTGGCGCGGGTAGCTCGCCGTCAGGCGATTCTCGAAGGCCACCTCGTGCTCGCCGAAAAGCTGCTCCACAATCTGTGGCAGGGTCTGGTGCTGGAAGATACGCAGGTTGACGCGGCGCCCGAGGAACCATACCTTCGGGACCACCGTCAGACGGTAGCGGTACAGATGCTCCGAGGCGGTGCCCAGACTCACCAGGCGGCTGACGTAACCGTTAAAGTAACGCGTCGCGCCATTGTTCAGCTCAAAACCAAAGTCCAGCGGTTTGCCCACCAGCTCCACGGCCGGCAAGCTCGGCTCTTCCGATAAGCACGTCAAGGTAAATTCAAACGGTGTCGACAGCGCATCCTCGCCCTCGATGTCCGTCAGCAATAAGGCATCACCACCCAACGGACTCTCCACCTGTAATAAGCGGTTTCCTTGTGTGTATCTCTCAAATATCCCCATCTCGATTCCCTATGTTCCTTCGCCTCGCCTTAACCTATAAAGACACGAAAGGGAGGAACCTGTCCTCCCCTCGTGAACACTCAATCCAACAATTACGCCATCGACGCTGTCGTCATGTCGTAAGCATTGCTGATTGGGCTTGACGCTTTATGGTTGTCATCATAAGGCGTGTACTTCTGCTCGATGCGCGTAAAGCTCAACGTGATTTCTTCTACCGGACGGTCGCCGTCCGTGTTCACGCGGTAGCCGCTAATCATGCAGTCCTTTAAGTTGTACTCCATGTAGTTCTCCAGCGTGTCGCCGGTCTTCGTTAAGTGCAACTGAACCTGCTTGCCCTTACCCACACACGCTTCTTTAAACAAGTAAGGCGTGGTGTTATCCATGTACTTGGTGATGCGCAGCTCGCTCACGTCCGCCGACGTCGCTTCACGATCTTTGCTCGTACCAACACGAGCCGTGATCCCACGCTGTACACCCCAATCCAATGACAACACATCAATCCAGTCTTCGTGACCTTTTGCCGTCGCTTCACCCTTGATGCCGTCGTAATTCATAAATATAGACATAGTTTTCTCCT
>NZ_JACNML010000022.1 GCF_020005365.1 Kangiella shandongensis
CGCCTGATAAGCCTCTAATCGAACCTGCTCCTGCTCCGAGTAATTACTCCATTCGAAATTGTTAATATTCCCTTTATATTCTTCAACAACGTCTGGCATCTCATTAATACTGAACATGTGTTGTTGTGTCGTTGGCTGTTCACTCCAGTCGTTCAACTCTTTCACATTGACTGGGTGCATAAAGCGACGTCTAAATGCGGCGTCAGTCTCAACCTTCTCAACCATTTTCTGAGTTAACAAATTCGTCGTAAAACCAATATGCACCGTGTCGCTGTCTTCAAAAGCCCAGACGCTTTTCAGGGTTTGTCCCGCTGTCAGGTTGCCAGGTTTGTGATAATCCTCTAACGAAGCAAACTGCATTTCAGTGTAATTGCCTTTGCCATCGGCTTCCCAAATATATAAAGTCGCTTTTGTTTCATCATACAGGTACACATAACCAGAGCGTAAAGCTCTCGTGGTATAAAGCGCTCGTTTTAGTGGAGAGAAACCTTTTTCCAGGCGCGATCCACAGTCCACATTGTCGTATAAGTATTCTGACTGAGAGTCATCCTTGCGCGGCACGACGGCGTACCGTACCGGTACAATGGGTATCGTCCCAGCACAATTAGTTTCAGCGACACTTTGTCCTTCCTGTTGTTGTTTGGTGTTATCCGTTCCAGTGCTCATAATACTTCTCCTTCCGACTTCCCTTTTAACTCTTGTTTAAGAAGATAGTTCACGTTCTTGATTCTACGATTCGGATGCAGTTGAGTGTCTTGTAAAATCATTTTATAGGCCGGTCTTTCGACATAATTCTTGTAATATAAAAACAGTTCCACCCAGCGTTTTTTCAACTTTTTGTCCAGAACCTGGTATTCTTCCGCCTCGGCCAGTAATTGATAAATAACTTCGGTTAGCGCTTTTTCAGACAACTTCTGCAGGGCCATGGTCGGTTGTCGTTCAAAGTAACCAATTTCCCGATAATGTAAGGCATCGTTCAACAGACTTTTTCTGAACAGTAATAGCTCATCCCGATCGATCTGCTGGATCTCCTCCGCCGACCATATAAACCAGCCCATGTTTTTTTGTTCAGGTTCGTACCGATGACTGTTCTTGTAATTCATCCACTGATGCTTTGCTCCGACATTCTGCCGCCATATGACGTTTGAGATCGGCCCGAGCAGCTGGGCAAGTTTCTCTTCTGCCAAGGTGTCGACGTAACTCGCCAGTGTTCTTGGGTTATTGATTTTAAAATAGACCAGACCTTTGCCCTGCACCCTTACGCGTAACAAACTTCTGAGGTGTTCTATCAGTTCATTGGTCGAGTTTGCCGTTTGTAATAGAACACCAAAGCCTTCTACTGCCAGCGTTTCTGCAAAAAAATCGACTAATGCCGATTCCGGCTCGATTTCCACCAGACAGGGCCCCTGTCGATAATGCTCATTCCAGTCGGTGTCTTCCCACAGCCAGTGACATTTAACGTATCTATCCTGCTCTTTGATGATCTGGGGAAAATCCTTAACTTCCGGGATTTCCAGGTCGTCATCTTTTAATGGAACGTAAGCCCATTGCTCCACAGGCAATGCATCGACCAAAAGATACAGCGTGTTACTTTGCTCAATTTTTGAGTTGATCATAGTATGCTCAATGAGCTCTATTTCCATCGCTTGCTCCATCGCCTAGCCCTTTCTTGAACAGATTGGGCAGTTACCGCCCATACACTCTTCGGTAAATGGATGACCTTCATTCAGCTCACCCACCAGATTCAAACTATTCGACGGGTTGGCTTTACCGAAACTGATATTGGCGCCTTTCAAATTCACAGCCGATCCTTCCAGCGTTATGCCGCTGCTATCCAACGTAATAGAGCCACCGTTTACACCCAGCGTGATCTTGTCCTTTACTTCGATTTTATGAACTGTCGTTGCCGTTTTGATGCTATCTACGACTTCCAGATCATATTTGCCCTGAACCTTATGCTCATAATGTCCACCCACTTCTTCCCAGTGGTTGGCATAGGTGTATTCCTTACGGTGGTTGTTGACGTTCTCCAGCAGGTCTTTGGTAATTT
>NZ_JACNML010000023.1 GCF_020005365.1 Kangiella shandongensis
TGAATCGCCCCGATATTCCTAGACACTTTTTAGCTATACAATGAAGCTAAAGAGGAGAATGAAATGTCATCCAAGCGATATACCGAAGAATTTAAAATTCAGGCCGTCAAGCACATTACAGAAAGCGGTCATAGCGTCAGCGAAGTGGGTCGCCGTTTAGGGGTAACCACGAAAAGCTTATACAGTTGGCTTGAGCGCTATGGCGATAGTCGAGAGGCTTACCAACAAGAAAGTGCAAGCCAGGCAGAAATCAAACGGCTTCAAAAAGAATTAAAACGAGTGACTCAGGAACGCGATATCTTAAAGGAGGCCGCGGCGTACTTTGCAGGCGAGTCAAAGAAAGGTACGCGTTCATAAAATCACGAGTGGCTCGTTATCCAGTACGCCTATTATGCTCAGTATTAAGCTGTCATCCCAGTGGCTACTATGCCTGGCTAAAAACACCTGTTACTCAGCGTGAAAAGAAGGAGCGGGAACACCTGGGGTTTATTAAACAATCCTGGCTGGAAAGCGGTGGAGTTTATGGCTACCGCAAGATCTACCGTGACTTACTGGCTCAAGGGGTTGCTTGTGGCAAAAACCGTGTAGCAAGGTTGATGAAGTTGGAAGGCTTGTTCTCTCAACGTGGTTATCACAAACGCTATCGGTATCGTTCGGGGCAAGCTTCAGAAGTTGCCGATAATCATCTGCAACGGCAGTTTGAGGTTCGCGCTCCCAATCAGGTCTGGGTGACTGACATCACTTATATCAAAACCCATGAAGGCTGGCTGTTTTTGGCTGTGGTCATGGATTTATTTTCAAGACACATTATTGGTTGGTCAATGAGCCACAAAATTAATGCCGATCTGGTATTGAATGCCCTCATCATGGCGATTTGGAGAAGAAAGCCTAAACATCGGGTACTGGTACATTCTGATCAAGGAAGCCAGTATACAAGCTATGACTGGTCAGAGTTACTGCAAGCTCATGGCTTAAAAGCGAGTATGAGTCGTAAGGGAAACTGTCACGACAATGCAGTTGCAGAAAGCTTCTTTGCGCAGCTAAAGCGAGAGAGAGTAAAGCGCCGGATTTATAGCGATAGAGAGCAAGCTAAACAAGATATATTCGACTACATCGAAATGTTTTACAATGCCAAGCGACGACATGGTAACAATGATGATGTGTCACCAGTCGAGTTTGAAAAGAACTATTTTATGAAGCTAAAAGGTATCTAGAAAACTTGGGGCGATTCA
>NZ_JACNML010000024.1 GCF_020005365.1 Kangiella shandongensis
GTGATGTCAGTTACTTCCTGATGAATTATTACAACTGGGAGCGACCGCATCAATTTAATGATGGTCTACCACCGGCAAAAGCCGAGAAATTAGCTAAAAAGGTGTCCGGGTTTTGTTGACCACTACAATATGCTCTAACTCAGTAGTATGTTTCGGTGAAGCGAAAATCGAGTTAGCATAACTACCGTTAATGATGTTCTCACACTTGATAGTATACTTTGTGTCATTATAGATTTGACCTTGCCAGTTATTACATAATCCACCGACTTTGTAGGAGTAACCATTAAATCGTTCCGTCTTATACGGTGATTCTTTAATACAAGTCCTTTGCCCAACCACTCCGGCATTGATTTGGTCCATGCCTCGCAGCGATGTGTCAGAACACCCCATTAAGTACAAAAAGGATATTGAAAAAAATAAGATCCTAATGATGAGCATACCTCTTCCTGGAAAGCATAACGCAGCTCCTAAAGGATATTACGTGACGGAGTATAGAAAGTCTAACTTGAATAACTTTTTAGATTAAAGGCTTATTATTTTTTAGTTAAATTCCAACCAGTGTTGTCACACGACCACCAGGGCAAGCAATGCTCCGGGCATTGCTATTGCATTTCCCACATCCTTGTGGGTTAGATGGTGGAAGTACCAGAAACGCAGGGAGCAGTTTCTGGTCGACAGGGTAAACTTCCTTATACTCATTTCTTGCAGGCAATAAAAAACCCCAGCCGTGTGGCTGGGGCTTTGTTATTAGCGCTTGGCGAGGGTCTGCCCCCTTGGGTATGATACCTAAAGGTATTCCTTCAGGTAATGCTAAGGCATCGCCTTCAGTCACCTAAGCCGTGCAAGTGGCTTTTGCTGGTGCAATATATTTGTTCCGTGCTTCTCGTCGAGCGTCCTGAACACGTAAAAAACTCATAAATCATAGATATAAAAAAGCCACCCGAAGGTGGCTTTTTTTTATATAAGCGCTCGCGTGCCCTTGGGGTATGGCGATGATGCCTAAAGGCATTCCCTCAGCTCATGCACAGCATGACCTTCGGTCACCTAGGCCGAGCCAGTGGTTTATGCTCGAACAATATATTCGCTTCGTCGTTACCATTAACTGTCCTAAGCATATAACAGAGCTCACAAACCATTCATGCAAAGAAAAAGGGCCCACCTTTCGGTGAGCCCTTTCTTTGATAAGCGCTTGGCGATGA
>NZ_JACNML010000025.1 GCF_020005365.1 Kangiella shandongensis
TGTAGTGGTCAACAAAACCCGGACACCTTTTTAGCTAATTTCTCGGCTTTTGCCGGTGGTAGACCATCATTAAATTGATGCGGTCGCTCCCAGTTGTAATAATTCATCAGGAAGTAACTGACATCACGTTTTGCTTCAACTGCTGAACGGTAACCGGTTGTCGGCATCCACTCAGACTTTAAACTTCTAAATACACGCTCCATCGGACTGTTATCCCAACAGTTTCCTCGACGACTCATACTTTGCGTCATTTGATAGCGCCATAGCCGCTGTCTGAACTTGCGCGCCCCGTATTGGGAGCCCTGGTCACTATGGAACATCACTCCTCGGGGCTTACCGCGCATTTCATAAGCCATATCCAAGGCGCGGGCAGCAAGCTCTGCATCGGGACGAGGCGACATTGACCAGCCAATAACCCGTCGTGTAAACAGGTCAATCACAACGGCGGCATAGTGCCAGCTTGAGCCCGTCCAGATATACGTAATGTCACCACACCAGGCGCGATTGGGAGCCGCAACACCAAACTCCCGATTGAGTCTGTTGGGAATGTCCGGTCGCTCAACGTTCGCTGTCTTATACGCATGAGGCCCCGGCTGCTTGCTCGTGAGACCTTGCTCTTTCAGTAGACGACCAACTTTAAAGCGCCCCAGCACGATACCCTCATCTTTCAACATGGTAACCAGGGTACGGGTGCCCGCTGAGTTGCGCGACTTGATGAACAGCCGCTTTACCCGGGCACTCAGCAGCCGTCGTTTCGTGTCTATTTGCTGACGCCGCTTCCGACGCTCGTAAAAACTGCTCACACCAACACCTAACGCTGAGCAGACCAACTCAGTCGCTTCATGCTCCCTCAACCGGTCTATCAGCGCGTAGAGTTCAGGTCGTCGGACATCAAGAGAGCGGTAGCCTTTTTTAGAATCGATTTTTCCCGCTCTAACCGATTCACGCGAGCCTCAAGCTCTTGTATTCTCTGCTGCTCTGGGGTCATCGCCTTACCTTTAGGCGTTTGACCGCTTTGCTCACTGTTTAACTGCTGAACCCATTTTCGGAGGGTATTGTCATGGACATC
>NZ_JACNML010000026.1 GCF_020005365.1 Kangiella shandongensis
AGAATATCGCCTGCGCTATCGAGCTTGTCTTTAAACACCGAGAACTCTTCTTTAAAAGGATCAAAAGGTGCGATGGACTGATAGATTAAGCTGTTGGGGTCGTCCATCCAGCCGTCGAGGAGCTTGTCGCGCTCGTCTTTATGGTCAATGTCGTTAGGGATAACGGCGCCCATACCGTCGATGCATAAAGCTGTGGTCATCTCAAACCAGAGGGCACTGTGGGCATTGGTTTTATCGTAGGTGGCGAGCGTCGCGCCAAGTGCCGTGGGCGTGGATTCATTGCCAGCTTCAGCTGTTTTTAACCAGCATGCATGATCCGCTAAAGCGTCACGAGCTTTGGGTTTGAGCGCAGCGACCTTTTCTTCTAAGTCTTGCCAGTCAGCATAGAAGCTATTAAGAGCGCGTCTGTCGACATGCTCCATGATTTCATCAGCCTGCTCATTGTACTGTTCATCCGGCAACATCTCCCTTTCGGCAATACTACGATATCGTCTTTCAGTGAGGTCAGCATCGTCATTGTAAGTGCCTTGCAGCGTCTGTTTGAGGTTTTCATAAACCATTTTTTTACGGTACAGAGCCGCAGAAGCGGTGGCAATATCACCCGTATCCAATAAAGCGGTATCAGGCAAGTCTCCACCTTCGCCAGATTGAACGCGCTGCCGCGCATCGGCGATTTCATGGATGTGCTGAGAGGCAATATTCCCCACATCCTGAGTCATAGCTTCGTTATCATAAAGCGCGATTACAGCCGGAACTTTTGAACGAGCTTTTTCGTGATAATCAAGAGCTAACGCCTGATAAGCCTCTAATCGAACCTGCTCCTGCTCCGAGTAATTACTCCATTCGAAATTGTTAATATTCCCTTTATATTCTTCAACAACGTCTGGCATCTCATTAATACTGAACATGTGTTGTTGT
>NZ_JACNML010000027.1 GCF_020005365.1 Kangiella shandongensis
GCTTTCTGTAATGTGCTTGACGGCCTGAATTTTAAATTCTTCGGTATATCGCTTGGATGACATTTCATTCTCCTCTTTAGCTTCATTGTATAGCTAAAAAGTGTCTAGGAATATCGGGGCGATTCAAGAAGAGTACTATAAAAAAATCGCAGAGAGTATAAAAAGACCATTTAATTCTAGAAAAGAAGGGAATTATTACGATAGATACTACGTAAAGAAAACCAAGCCCTTTTTTGTTGGTAATGAAGTATTTTACGAGGTAACTTTCACAACCGCTATAGATAGTGTTAGTAAATTTGATCGGGTAATAGCCTTTACAAAACTAGATATACTCCCAAACTATGCCGTAAAGCTTCTCGTAAGCAATGACAGAATTGAAGTATTTGGTAAGTATATGCCTATTCATATTATTGATAAATGGGAAGTAAATATACGTCCTTGTGAATTGAACAGATTTGCAGATATCTTTGGAGAACATGCAAAAATATCATATAGCCAAAATGAATCAAAAAATTTGATGTCTCTTTTAACACGAAGTGGCCTTAACCTTTCAGAAGTAGTAGAGCTAACGGAAAATTATTATCAAAGATTTAAGCAGTCATGCTTGAATGAGGCTAAATCAATCAACTTCTTTGAATCGCCCCGATATTCCTAGACACTTTTTAGCTATACAATGAAGCTAAAGAGGAGAATGAAATGTCATCCAAGCGATATACCGAAGAATTTAAAATTCAGGCCGTCAAGCACATTACAGAAAGCG
>NZ_JACNML010000002.1 GCF_020005365.1 Kangiella shandongensis
GTGATGTCAGTTACTTCCTGATGAATTATTACAACTGGGAGCGACCGCATCAATTTAATGATGGTCTACCACCGGCAAAAGCCGAGAAATTAGCTAAAAAGGTGTCCGGGTTTTGTTGACCACTACAGATTCTAAATATTGCATTTAAAACCAGTTGATTCATTGTGGCAATATTGAAGTCATTTAGTTGGTCGTAAAATAAAGATATTTTTGGGACAAGTTTGAAAATTATAGTCACTCATATGATCTATGATAAACTTCCCCCCCCTTACTTGTTACGTCACTTCTAAAACAAATTGTATAGCATGTTAGATACCACTTTACTTTTGCTCTTCATTCCAACGTTTCTGGTGATTTCTGCCACACCGGGAATGTGTATGACCCTATCGCTCACGCTCGGTATGAGTATTGGCGTTCGACGCACCATGTATATGATGTGGGGAGAATTGATTGGTGTAGCACTGGTTTCAGTGTTGGCTGTGGTAGGCGTCGCCAGCATTATGCTGAATTACCCCTCGGCATTTTTGATTCTAAAGTATGGTGGCGGAGCTTACTTAATCTATCTTGGGATCCAGATGTGGCGCTCTAAGGGTAAAATGGCCATTAATTTGGGTAGCCAGTCCACCAAAACTGTGTCCGGCAGACAGCTGGCGATGCAAGGTTTTGTCACTGCAATCGCCAACCCCAAAGGCTGGGCTTTTACCGTTTCTTTATTGCCTTCATTTATCAATCCAGAGATACCGATGCCACCACAACTCGCAGCTCTGGTTGTCATCATATTGTTAAGTGAATTTACCTTTTTGATGCTCTATGCCTCCGGAGGAAAGACTTTAAGACGAGTGTTGCAACGCAGTGACAACGTTCGACTAATCAACCGGCTTTCCGGTAGTTTAATGATGGCAGTCGGTATCTGGTTAGCATTGGGTTAATGGTTAGAGCTTGCAACGTGCGGCTGCTATGCTCTTTTCCTTTTTCGAATACGTGTTTCCCAAAAAGCCACTAAAAGTAAACAAGTTAGAACGATACTACCTAGAGTCAGCATATCGATTTTGAAGGCTAATAATCCTGTTATAAACAAAGCAACTAGTCCGACATTGTGGGATAAAATGCTTTTGTGTAGCTCACTTACTCAACCTCCACTTGATGATGAATGCGATAATCGCTGGAACACCAAAGAGTAAAAGGAATATGGGCAACTCTTCTAGAAAAGTGTAACCTGCTTCATAAATCCCAACGGCCATATTCACCGCTGTAATGACAAACCAGACAGGGATAAAAGCGGTTAACCAGCCTTTGGTTTTTTCGGTGAAATAACCAGCTCCCCAGAAGATTAACAACAGAAGTATGCCAGAGGACATCATAATGATGGTATGCACTTTGATTTCTCCTTCGCCATTATTTGTTTATAAATTAACCATTTTTGGTGCATTACGCAAAATACTCCACGAATTGATAAAAAAGCCAGAGCTTATGCCCTGGCTTATAGTGACTAGCGCGTTGTATAACCTCCATTGGCGAATATGCATTGCCCGGTAATCCACCAGCCCTCTCCGGCCAGGAAGCGAACAATTGGTGCGATATCTTCAATGTGGGTTAAGCCTGTTTTGGTAAATTTACTTAGTGCCGCTGCTGATGAATGGTAGGCAACCGCTTCTTCAGATTCTTGACCATAGAAAAACGGCGTATCCATTGGACCAGGGCCGATAGCATTAACTGAAATACCTCGCTCTCCAAGTTCTTTAGATGCTGCGCGTGTAAAGTGCTCAATGGATGATTTAGCGCCGGGGTACACCGCATAATATCCTGTATAGGCTGCTAACAGCGATGTAACAATTGTGATGATTTTGCCCTTATCTCTGACTTTATCCCCCGCTTCTTTAAGGAAAAAGAATGCGGCTTTAGCGTTAACATCAAACATTTTGTCGTATTCTTCTTCACTAATTTCAGCAATAGGCTTCTTCAGAACCATGCCCGTTGTATTAATAGCAATATCGACGCCACCCAATTCCCTGTTTGCTTCGTCAAAAATACGCGCATTTTCGGATGGTTTCGTTAGATCTGCTTGAATAGCAATAGCGTCAGCTCCAGCTTTTTTGACTGCCTCGACTGTATCCATGGCATCCTCATGAGAGCTGTCGCTATGGTAATGGACGACGACGGCTTTAGCACCATTTTCAGCAAAGTCGCGACTAAGCAGGCCACCAAGGTTTTTTGCACCGCCACCAACCAAAACCACTTTGCCTTTAATTTCTTTCATAGAAGACATGAAACACTCCTTTATTTAACGTTGTGAGTAAATACAAAGTGAGTCTATCAGTGAATCATGAGTAGATAATGCTGTTTTTTATAGATAGACTGTACAAAAATTACGAACAATAGCAGTTCAATGGATAGAATTGACGCTTTAAAACTATTCGCATTAGTCGCAGAAACTGAGAGCTTTACCAAAGCCGCAGAGATAAGTAACAACCCAAGATCAACGGTTTCAGCTGTTGTCAAGCAGATAGAAGGCAAGTATGGGGTACGGCTACTGTATAGAACAACACGGCAAGTCACTTTGACGCATGAAGGCAAGGTACTGCTTGAAAGGAGCCAGCAGCTGATTGATGAGATGGAAGAAACAGAAAATATCTTCCGCCTTCACAACCACAATATTAGTGGCAAACTTAAAGTTGATGTACCCAGTCGAATAGGCGCCCGGATAATAGCCCCTAAGTTGTCAGGGTTCTTTGAGTTATACCCCAATATTCAGCTCGAACTGGGAGCCTCTGATCGCGCAGTGGATCTGGTGTACGAAGCTATCGATTGTGCTATTCGAGTAGGTGACTTAAATTCAAGTAGTTTAATTGCAAGACCTCTGGGAACATTTAAAATTATTAATTGTGCCAGCCCGGATTATCTTAGAAATTACGGAAAACCACAAAGCTTAGAGGATTTACACCATCACCGTATTGTCAGCTATTCTTCACCTATTTCAGGTGATACATCACCTTTTGAATACGTTAATGACAAGGGAGACGATAGCGAGTTTGAAATACAATCATCAATGACGGTGAATCATGCTGAAACCTATATCGCTTCAGCTATAGCAGGTTTGGGAATTATTCAAATCCCTGCTTTTGATGTGCAAGATCATATTGCAAACCAGCAGTTGCAGGAAGTATTGCCTGATTACCGGCCCCGGCCTATGCCAGTAAATGCCGTTTATCCGCACCGAAGACATTTATCACAAAGAGTTAGAGTATTTATTGAGTGGTTTACTAGTGTTATTGAGGATAAAGTTTCTTGAGACTTAATGCCATTTGTAGCTTTTACTTGTTAGATGCTTTGTTAGGTCGAATTTAGCTCACTGACCATGACGTAATATCCATCAGGATCACGAAGTGCGAACTCCTTCGTACTGGTGGCTGGATTTATTTGCGGTTCTGCTTCCAGTTCCGAAACAAGTTGACGAGCTCGACTGAGTGTTTCATCGAAATCATCTACTCTGAAAAATAAAAGGAGACCGTTTCCTGGAGTCGCGCTATGTGGACTTGTCAGCGAGGGGTGCTCATGGTCTCCCCATCTGTGTAGACAAATGAGAACAGTGCCATCGTCATCCAGAATTTGACCGAAATAGTCATGAGCTGGATCTGATTCAGGCTGGCCAAATAAAGACTGATACCATCTGTAACTTTTGGTAACGTCTGCAACTCCGATAATTGTCCAAGTTCGTTTCATTCTCTACCTCAATGGCAAATTGCAATGCAACCTTAATACGGGGCGATTATAGTCCAATAACGGACGTGAGCTCGTCGGTAACCGGTCTTCGGTACCCCCATTTAAGTGATTAGAGAGTTTCAGGAACAGCGTTGCAGTGACTCATTCAGACTTTTATTAAAACTCCACCAATCAAGGCCCTCACGAACTATTTGACCGACACATTAAGAGTGAAAAATAACCTAACGACCGGATTAAAAGGTTAGAACTTTTTGTACATGATATGTAGCCCTACAGAGCCATACTGTTTTGAATTAAATGCACCGGGAACCGTGCCTATAACGTCAAAGCCTAACGATAACCATAAATTTACAGCAGGCTTATTACTCTCGGTAACAGCGTTGAATTGCATGCCGTGATAACCTTCATTTTTCGCCCAGTTGACAGCGAACTCTCCTAATTTTCTACCGACTCGAAACCCTCTATATGATTCTGCCACCATAAAGCTTGCAGTGGCGATATGAGAGCCTGGCCCCATCTGATTCGGCCCCATCTTCGCTGTACCAAGGATTTCATCAGTGTCGCTTACGGCAACGACGGTATGATCAGGAGCTGGTTTAATCCAAATAGCACGAGCAAGATCTTGCCTAATATTATTGGGGTAAGTAAAGCTTTCCTGATCGCTACACACTTTCTCAATAATAGGCCATACGAGAGGCCAGTCTGTATCGGTAAAGGTTCTTATTTTAGTATTCAAGATATGTCCTTTCTGGCTATACCATACAAGTTTTAGATCGTAAGTCTGTTTAAGCAGACTGTATATCCTTTTTTCATTCCTGTGGCGGCCATTCCCCCCAAAACTCTTCAAGAACCGAGGAATGCGCAAAAGCAAGAACTTGAGCAATTCGGATAATTTTCTCTTTAAATAATAGTTATCGAGCCAAGTAACCTCCGTCGATATCTACCGCCTGGCCAGTAATAAAACTCGATTTGGATGAACATAACCAAAGTACGCAATCAGCGACCTCTTCCGGTTGTCCGAGTCGCTCCATTGGCTGGAGCTTTGAGAATTCTTCGAGTGTTTCAGGATCGTGATCGGTAATGCGATCCACCATTTCAGTATGGATGACTGCTGGACAAATGGCGTTGATTCGAACTGGGCGAGTAGCGTATTCGAGCGCGGCAGTTTTGGTCAGCTGGATGACGCCGCCTTTGGATGCACAATATGCCGGTAACTTCGGAAAGCCAACTTTACCGGCGATAGATGCCATATTAACTATGGTGCCACCATCATTTTTCAGTAACAGTGGTAGCTGGTACTTCATGCAGTGAAACACACCGGTCAGGTTTACTGCTAAGGTGCGCTCCCAGTTCTCGAAGGTACAATCGGCGGTTTCAGCCTGTTCTCCTTCTATCCCAGCATTGTTGAACGCGTAGTCGAGCCGTCCATATTGGGCATCTATTTCGCTTATCAGAAGCTTTACTGACTCATGATTAACCACATCAGCCTTTATAAACAGCGCTTCGTTACCTTTTTCACGGATTTCTGCAGCAACTGCTTCGCCCCGCTTTTCATCGAGGTCTGTTAAAATAACGATGTCACCTCGGGCAGCAAAAGCTTTCGCTGTGGCTTTACCTATCCCTGCACTGGCGCCCGTTACCAGTGCAATCCGTTTCGTTGTCTCGCTCATGGCCTCCTCCTTTGCTATTAAGCATTATTAATCAGTGTAATCCAATAGGACGACAGTGCCAAGTAATCAGATACTTGCAAATCAGGCTCATTTTATGACTAGTCTGTAGGGCTATCAGAGCCCTTTATATACACCTCAGGATTTGATTCAAACCGTTCTAGGCAACGCTTAGAGCAAAATGCATAACGGTGATTATTGTACTTAACAAAATGGACAGCACGCCATTCATCGACCCGCATTCCGCATACAGGATCTTTTACCCAAACATGCTTTTCTGCTTTCCTGTCTATTAACCTGCCATCTTCTAACCATAAAACACGATCAGCAATGTCCTCTACTCTAGGATCATGAGTGACAATAAGCACTGAAACGTTTTGCTCACGGGCAATATCATGCAGTAGCATCATGACCTCTAAACCAGACTGTGAATCTAGGTTACCAGTCGGCTCATCAGCTAGAATTAGCTTAGGTTGGTTGATTAAGGCTCGAGCAATGGCTGTTCGTTGCTTCTCTCCTCCTGACAAGATTTTTGGTAGAGCGTTACGTCGATTAGCTAAACCTAAAGTATTTAATAGTCGATCACAGCGTTTGTTTACCTCAACAGTGTCCTCTTTTGTCAAGCTTGATGGAAATAAA
This sequence comes from Kangiella shandongensis, assembly GCF_020005365.1. GTDB lineage: Bacteria > Pseudomonadota > Gammaproteobacteria > Enterobacterales > Kangiellaceae > Kangiella > Kangiella shandongensis. The sequence continues at coordinate 6,027 of NZ_JACNML010000002.1, forward strand.
ATGTTATCTTCTACCGTTAGTGCTTCCAATAAATTAAAAGACTGGAATATAAAACCGATGGTATGTGCTCTTACCTCTGACAGCTGTGTACTTTTCATTTGAGTGATATTGACTCCATCCAGCGTTATATTACCACTGTCTGGCGATAGCAAGCCGCCCAACATTGATAAGAATGTTGTTTTACCTGAGCCAGAAGGTCCCATAATCAGCAAAATCTCTCCCCTCTCAATGACTAATGATATATTATCCACAGCTTTAACACTGGCGATGCCAGAGCCGAATGTTTTTCTAATGTTTGAGACTTTAACGAGCCTTTCTTTCATTTTATTACCCATTCTGATAAACCAAAGCTGGATCTAGATGTAATATTTTAATTGCCGGATAGCCTGATCCAACGACTGCAGTCATAACAGCAAGTAACGCAGGTTGTAGTATTATCTTATTGGTCAGACTTAGTGATATTTGAGGAGCTACCAGAGGTATTATTAGCTCTAGAATATACAGTAAAACGAGAGCTACTAAATAAGCGAGTAAGGAAATTAGCGCTGATTGAAGAGCTACAGTCATGAGTAGTCTTCTATTAGTCGCTCCCATAGCTTTAATAATTGCAATTTCTTTTTGTTTTCTTAGAACAAGTGAATAACTGGCATAACCGATAATTAACGTTGCCAAACTTATACAAATTAATGTCATAATGAATATAATATCTACTCCCATTTGACTCGCCATTGCAAAGTCATTTCTTATAAATTCTTGATGAGATAAGACATTGACTTTATTAACTTCGGCCTGAATTTTTTTCAGTAGCAACTCAATATTAGTGCCCGGAGTCGAATCAACTAATAAATAAGAATATGTGCCAAATGAGCCGAGCGACCTTTCTAGTTTAGGCTTCAAAGTGAACAATACTGGGTTTGCCGTTGAATAGGTGCCTTCTGAGAATCCAACAATACGATATTTTTGATCAATTATTTGTATCAAGTCATTAATTTTAGTGTTATAAATGGTAGCAAGTTCGGCGGGTACAATAACTTCATCATCCGATTCCAGCATTCTTCCTTCTGTTATTTCCCAAGGTCCTGCACGGCTTTCTGCAGATAACAAACCAACGATAAAGCCGAACATTTTGTTGTCGTTTAAGTGGATTATACTGTTTACATAAATGAAGGGGGTCACCTGTTTTACCCCAGGTATTTCCTCTATTACGTCAGCCTTCCAGTCCCATACAAAGGACATTGCCATATGCATGTTAGATACCCCTTTTTGCATCACCCATATATCAGGTTTTACTTTTTGGGGATAAGCAACTATTTGCTCGGTTTCACCTTGCCATACGCCGGCAAAAAACATTGCCAACAGGAAAGAAAAGGCAATACCTAAAATGCTACTTAAAGTTTGCCCCTTATGAAACCAAAGTGATTTTAGCCCCCATTGAGTAACCATTTTACAATGCCTCATGTATTGGCGCTCTGTAACGCTATTACCGGATCGCACTTTCTTAGTATTAAGAAAGGTATAATTGAGCCGATGGAGGCGAATAGCAGCGTTAAACTACTGACCTTTAATAGCATTAATAGGTCGAAAACGACAAATAGGTAAACTGGTGCTATTGATTCTATAATTGAACTGATTATAAGCGCCAGACAAAGGCTAAGTGGAAATGCAAACAGTAATAAAAGTACAACATAGTAAACTGTATAGCTCACCAAAGCCTTCTCGCGAAAACCTAGTGCCTTAAGCACTGAAAAGTTGCGTTGGTTGCGGGCCATATTAGCGTACATTAGTAACCCTATGACCATAAGCATTAATATAAAGCCAACAAAAACCAAGACACCAATTATGGGCCCAAAAAAGTCTTTCCCCAGTTCTTGATCATTAAGAGCCAACTGCTCAGAGCTGAATACATCAATTTCCGGCACCTTTTGTTCTAATGCTTGACGTACACTTTTTATTGATTTGTCATCAGTGACATCAATGAGAATAAAACTCAACAAAGGAAATACGCTGAGATCGGGGGCTATTTCAGACTCAAGAAATAGATCGAGCACTCCATCGTAGGTGATAAAAGCAAATGGCATCATAAACGCTGCTTCTCTGGTAATACCGGTTATTACGAATTGGAAGTCTGAAACGATGAAGGGATCTCCCAGTTTAAGCGCGTATTTTTTTGCTAACGCTTGATCGAGAACAATTCCATTCCCCTCAGACTCTACCCTGCCAGATAATAAGTTTGAAGGTCCTCCTGATGAGTCGAATACAATAAGATAAACTGGTGTTTGTCTGCCTTGTTTATTGTATATTATCGGTAAAGTCGTAATCGGATGAGTCGCTTTTACCCCTGGAGCGGAATCCACTTTTTGACGTACCAACTGTGGGATAACTGAGCGAGTTGCAATAAAGTTTTTTACCTCCTTTTGTACCGCAACCAGATCCGAACCACGGTTTAACACTATATTCTTTAGTTGCAGGTATTGACCTTGCTCAAACCCTTTAAGAATAATAATAACCGCGATGGCTGCGGCTAAGGCCAAAACCGTAATAACAGTGTTAGCTTTGCCACAGGCAAGTTGGCGGTAAACCAGTTTTAGCATACCGAGCCCTAGCTATTACATATCACTAAAGCGTTGAGCATCACGACTCATCCGCATCGCTTCGTTCTGCTCTAATTCCACCAGCTGCTCCATTAATTCCTGAGTCTCGGGAATTTGAGCCTGATTTAATAAATAACGATATAGTTCAATGATTTGATTGTTGACTCCGGTAACCAAGTGTAGGATGTCCCCTACGGACATGTTAATGAATGGTTCGTCACACACATCATGTAACTTTATAGGAGCCCTATTTACATACTCTAATACCCAGGTGTTCAAAGCTGTAATGTTTCCTTCTTCTTCAATTTTTTGGATGGTATGTTCCAGTCGCTGTTCATGTTCAGCGAGGTAATCCAATAGCATCTTTGAGCGAATACTTTCTGACTTGTCGCTACAGTGATGTAAGCAGTCTGTCAATTGCTTGTGTGCCTGCTGGGTCCAGTGAAGTACATCTTTTATGGTTTCGGCTTGCATAAATCTATTCCTCTAGTACAAAATAATTGAGTGGTGATCGCTGACCAGATGCCAGGCATAAGCTTGACAGTTTTGAGGCACTATAATAAAAAAATTGAACTGAAAAGCTCATTTTTTGTTTTTCTCCTTACCGGGCGGCACCCTGTGGCAGCTCCATGGTTCGTGGGTTGCGTTGTCCTTAACGTTTTGATCGACAAACCGATAATAACCTTCTTTAAACCGCGTCCACCAATCATGACTAACTTTTATTGCTCTCCTCTCCAATATTTCCTCAATGCCATCAATACTAATGCGCGAGGCATCATAGGCCAGATTAAGCACCAAGGAATCAGTATCAAACGAGACGTCATCAAGACCAAATAATTGAGAGATCTCCGCTATTGCATCTTCAATATTAGCTAAATGAGACGACTCTAGCTTGAGATGGCGTACAACTAGATTCACTGCGGATACATCTGGCGGCTTTTCACTATTTCTCATCGCTTACCTCTATGATGCTTGTTGAATTCTGAGTTTTTCTTTGTGCGAATGAATAACCATTCGCCAATAGCTATCAGGAGCATTGCCAATGCAGCAACGTATATTACAAAAGGGTCTGTACCCAGCTTAACCCAAACAATCCCACTTAGAGCGATAAAGTTTAAAACAATGGCCGTTGCGGGGACCCAACCTCTAGCGTTAACTTCTACCTTCAGATAGCGTAATACTCCCCAGTGAATAGCAATATCCATGATCAAATAGAAAATAATACCTAATGCCGCGATTCGGGATAGGTCAAAAAATAAGGTTAACAAAAGCCCTAGAACGACAGTGTATACGAGAGTGTGCTTCTGAATAGATCCGGGCATGCCGAAATGACTATGGGGAACCAGTTTCATTTCTGTCAACATTGCTAACATTCTGGAGACGGCAAAAATACTTGCCAATATGCCGCCAGCTGTTGCTAGCATGGCTATGGCGACTGTAAACCATACGCCGTACTCCCCAAGAGCAGGCCGTGCGGCGGCTGCAAGCGAGTAATTTCTGGATGCGATAATTTCTTCAAGAGATAGATTACTGGCAACAGCAAACCCGACTAAGGTATAGATAACAACGCAGGAAGCAATTGAGATTATAATGGCTCGACCAATGTTTTTGTGTGGATTGATCACTTCAGAGCCGCTATTAGTAATTGTGGTGAAGCCTTTAAAAGCTAAAATACCAAGTGCGGTCGCACCAAGAAAGTTACTGGTGGCCCCTGCTTCGTCTACAGTTTCGAATTTAAAACTAAGACTGTCAGCAACCCAGACTCCGACCAAGCCAAAAATCAAAATCCCCACTATTTTTAATATCCCAATAGAGCCAGCAACGCCTTGAATCAGGCGATTACCCAAAAGGTTAATGGTGAAGGCAGATAAAATGAGAAAGGCACCAAGCATCGGCACCCAGTATCCACTCTGATCGCCGCCAAATAACTGCATTGTGTAGGCGCCAAAGGTACGAGCCAGAAAGCTTTGCGCTATTACCATTGAAAAGTACATCAATAATGCATTGAATGCCGTCGGTAATCGGTTACCATAGGCTTTGTGGAGATACATACCAATGCCACCGGCTGATGGGTAGGCATTCGATATTTTGATATAAGAGTAGGCACTGAAGGCGACTATAATGGCAGCAGCAAGAAACGCCAATGGGAATAATGCCCCGGTCATTTCGGCCATTTGACCGGTTAATGCAAAAATACCGGCACCAATCATGACACCAGTGCCTAACATCACTGTTCCAGCTAGAGTTAGGCTTCCTTTATCGTAATATGTTTTACGGTCCTGTTCGTTCGGCATAGCTTAACTACTTTAGTTGCAATTGTTGAATAGAGACAGTATTTAGCGGAACTGTAAGTAATTAAACCAACCACTAAACACTGACAGTTGACATCATCACTTCTGGTGTTTATGTCGTTGGCTTTTACTTGCTTCAGATTGATGTTCCATCATTTGCCCCATCATCATCTGCATCATACCCATTCGATTTTCCATCATTTGCATTCGCTTCTTCATATCCATATTCTCCACTTGTGATGGCTTGCCTCTACCCTCGCTCATTGACATGCCTTTATTCATCATCTGCATGCCTTGATGCATCTCTTGCATGTGCTTCTGCATCAGCTGCATATGTTGGTCAGGATCTTTTTCAGATTTGGCTTCTTTCATAGTGGCGCGCATCTTTTGCATATGCTTGTGCATGGCCATCATTTCTTCATGGCTCATCATATGCATCATCATATTGTCTTCCATATCCATGTGTTTTTTTTCATCTTTAGCAAACACTGGGGATATGCTCATTGCAATAACACAAATAGCTATTAAAAGTGTTTTCATGATTTTCTCCTTGTAAATTTCGAATTTGAGCGATTGTTAGCTTAAATAGGTGAACATAGTTAACGCACTAAGGCGCGTCTAGTTTTTGCAACCTGTAGTCTTTTCTGACTTGAACAGCAATAGACAGAGTAAAATAATAGCTTGAAAGGCGACACCGGCTGAGGTTCGATGAGTTACTGGCCGATAAGAGAGGGAATGATCTGGGATTATTGGTTAGTACCAGTGAAAGCTTGAAATGCATTTGGTCATTTACGCTATGAGGAGAAGTTTCAGGCCAAAATGAAACCGAGGCTATAATAGTTAATATAGCCAGACTTGTTAAAACGAACATCCAAGTTTCAAGAGCATAACTGGTATGCACTCTTAGCCTCCTTCTACTTCGCCTTATTTGCTTACACCTTCAGCATACGGCTTTCATATCACTAAAATGTGGTATGAATTTTAACAGATGAAGTCAACACTATTTTGATACAAATCAATATCCTGATTAATACATCAAGATCACTATACATCTCCTGGTATTGTATGTAAAAATGCTAAAGCATCCCTGCCTGCGTTATTATGACCAGTGAATGCGCACAACTTTCCATGCACCGCCTATCTTTTTCAAGACTAAGGTCTCGATAGAAACTTTATCAATCTTGGTATCTTTATATTGACCTGTAACCTTCGAGCGAGAGCTTGATATGGCAATATCACCATCAACCATGATATTTCTCTCAATCAGCTTTACCTTCATGTGAGATAAAAACTTAATATCAGATTTCATATGGTGACTGGCATACTCGGCCAGAGAACGCTCGGCACCACTGCCCTCAAAAATCAGAACGTCATCACTGAGAATAGATTTGATAGTATCTGTATCGCCATTTGAGAGAGCCTGGTGCAGTTGTTCAACGACTTTGCCAACGGCAGAGTCTGTGCCAACGAATAGGTTTTGTTCTGTTGGCTTTTTATCACCATGAGCTATTACACTGCTGGATAAGCCTAGTAGCAATGCGATGGACAATATTTTTAATAGTTTCATTTAAGGATCCTTAATGGTTAATACCGATTGTTGTTGTAAGAATTGCGGTTACTGCTAATACGATGTAACCGATAGCTTTTTCAATAATTATAGAGCGAGCAGCCTCTTGCTGACTCGCTAGCCCTCTCTTGAGTTTATGGCCAAGAATGACTTTGTGATAGGCAGCAAAACCAAGCATCATCGAGACTAAAGTTAACTTTACGATGATGGTCGTTAAGTACTCAGTCGATATCGTTTGCTCTGGCGCTATCATCAAGATATAAACCAGCCCTGCCCCGGCAATAACAAGCAAACTAACCAGTATCAGACCGAATGTTGAATAGCTCTCTAATAACGTGGCAGTGTCTTTTTTATCGGATAAGGCTACTGCCTTTGCCAGAGGTCTTAACGAACCAATCCAGGCGAAAGCAACCCATACATGAACAAACAAGGCTACTTTCCAATACCATGCCAGTTCGGCGACATGACCGATAGCAGTAAACGAAAATATGCAAAGTATGGCACCAAGCAGTAAGAGCAGGCTGCCTGGCAGTTTAAGCTTTTCAAATCTGTTATAAGGCAGCGCTAAGCTTAAGATTACTACGCTTAGGCCTACAGTTCGATAAACCAATACATCACCGTTACCCGTAGTGAGTAGCATTTGCATGATGTCGGGATTAAACATACCGGCTAAGCCCGTTTGTGTAAACGAGCCTACCTGCACAAAAAAATAAATCACAGTAGAGGTGAGGCCAATAATAAGCATAAGAAACGAATGCTTTAGATCAGCTCTAATCAATAACTTTCTACGAAACAAAGTTATAAACAAGTTTGAGAATACCGCCATTACTCCTAAATATGCTCCAAACTTAAGCACAATGGAGGAAGCGCCCCAAATATCTATACTCATTACAGTGAGCGCTCTATTTGGATTTAACTGTAAAGGTCAAACTCTCAACCATTTTGTGTGCGTCACTGCCCATTGCCGTCCACTCAAAGCGGTATTCACCATCAGACAATTCTGGCAACTGGATGTTAAAGTCTGATTCTGGAGAATAATCAGGTTTATAGTCGAGTTCGAGAGCTTTACTGTCACTATTAAATAAAGCAACTCTCACCAACCTGACGCTCTTGGAATATTGTATTTCGACAGTTCCAGGACTGGAGTCCAATGCGGCATTATTTGATGGTTCTGTATTGACCACCTTAATGTGTGCCTGTGCGGTATTGCTAATTAGCAAAGTCAGTGCGCAAAATGTCATAAACACGATTTTTTTCATAATATTCACCTTATAAATTGAGTGATTTCTTTTTCCACAAATAAAAGACTGCAGGTATAACAAGCAGCGTTAATAACACGGCGCTAACCATGCCGCCGACCATCGGCGCTGCTATACGGCTCATGACTTCAGAGCCGGTACCTGTACCGTAAAGAATGGGCAGTAGACCAACGATAATCGCTGCTGCCGTCATCATGACCGGTCTGACGCGCTGCCCTGCTCCTTGATTTACAACCTCTTTCAGCTGTTCGAGAGTTAACGAAGCCCTATCACTTTCTGCTCTTGTCAGCATATCCTTATATGCCTGATTAAGATAAACCAGCATGATGACACCGATTTCGACAGCTACACCGGCTAACGCAATAAATCCGACACCTACGGCTACTGAAAAATTAAAGTTCTGGATATACATCAGCCAGATACTGCCGACCATGGCCAGCGGCAAAGTACCCATGATGATGGCTACTTCGGCGAAACTTCTAAAGTTCAGAAACAGTAGCAATACGATGATTCCTAAGGTTAACGGCACGACATACGTCAGTTTTTCTTTCGCCCTGAGCATGTACTCATATTGCCCTGACCAGTTAATGGCATAACCCGGAGGAAGCTCGAGCTGCTCAGATACTATCTGCTGCGCCTGGCTGACATAGCTACCTAAGTCCACGCCTTCGATGTCGACTAAAGTCCAGCCGTTAAGACGCGCATTTTCACTTTTGATCCCAGGCGGACCATCTTTAATTCGAATATCAGCGATATCTCCCAAAGCTACTAATTGCTTATTCGGTGTGACGATGGGTAGCTCAGCAAGTTTTTCCGGCGAATTACGATACTCCTGTGGGTAGCGCAAATTAATCGGGTAACGCTCCAGACCTTCAACCGAATATGAAATATTCATACCACCAATAGCGGTGCCGATAACGCTCTGGATTTGCTTTATACTTAAACCAAACCTGGCAGCACTGACTCTATCAATATCGATATCAATATAGCGTCCTCCAGCTACTCGCTCCGAATAAACGGAAGATGTTCCAGGAACATCTTTTAAGATAGTTTCCAGCTGTTTCCCAATCGTTTCAATGGTCGATAACTCGGGGCCAGAAACTTTAATACCAACCGGCGTTTTAATACCTGTGGCCAACATATCGATTCTAGTTTTGATCGGCATAACCCAGGCATTAGTAAGCCCCGGAAACTTAACTAAGTTGTTGAGCTCATCTTTGAGCGAACCGGTCGTCACGCCTTCACGCCATTCAGACTTCGGTTTAAATTGAATAAAAGTTTCGATCATAGTCAGAGGCGCTGGGTCGGTAGCCGTTTCCGCTCGCCCAATTTTACCAAACACGGTTTTCACTTCGGGGACGGTCTTAATGAGTCTATCCGTTTTGTGCAAAATTTCTCGGGCTTCACCGATAGACAAGCTTGGATAAGTGGTTGGCATATACATCAGATCACCCTCATCCAGTGGTGGGATAAACTCGGTTCCAATTTTATTGACTGGCCATATTCCTACCAATAAGATAACTAAAGCACCCAATAGAACAGCCTTGGGGTACTTCAGGGCAGCTCTTAACGCAGGCCTATATAGATAGGTTAAAACCTTGTTTACGGGGTTATCATGTTCCGCTTTGATTTTGCCCCTTACAAAGTACCCCATCAGTACGGGGACCAGTGTCACCGCTAATGCCGCTGAAGCCGCCATGGCATAGGTTTTTGTAAATGCCAGTGGTGAGAACATTCGCCCTTCCTGTGCTTCGAGGGTAAAGACCGGCACAAAACTCACAGTAATAATGAGCAGGCTGAAAAATAATGCAGGCCCTACTTCTTTGGCTGATTTATAGACCACTTCCCATCGGTTTTTTGAGGTTAAAGGTGTCCGCTCCATATGCTTGTGCATGTTTTCGATCATGACGATGGCGCCATCAATCATGGCTCCGATGGCTATGGCAATCCCGCCCAGCGACATAATATTGGCGTTTAGCCCCTGAAGTTTCATTACAATAAATGCGGCAAGAATGCCTATGGGTAAGCTTAAAATAGCCACTAGCGATGAGCGGATATGGAACAGGAAAAGCATACAAACGAGAGCCACCACAGCAAACTCTTCCAGCAGCTTATGCCACAGGTTTGTAACCGCCTCTTCAATCAAACCGGAGCGATCATAAACGGTGACCACCTCTACGCCATTGGGCAAACCTTTCTTTAATTTTGCGAGCTTCGTTTTCACTCCATCAATCGTCTCTTGTGCATTCTCACCATAACGCATGACGACAATGCCGCCGACAACTTCACCCTGTCCATTAAGATCCGCTATGCCCCGCCTCATCTGGGGGCCGGTCGAAATCTCAGCCACATCACCTAAAAGTAATGGCGTTCCTTGCTGATTGACGCCTAAAGGTAGGTTTCTCAGATCGTCCGTGCTCTTAATATAGCCGCTTGTTCGGACCATATACTCGGCTTCAGCGAGTTCTACGACAGATGCACCAACTTCCTGATTACCCTCCTGGATCGCTACTTTGATCAGGTTGAGCGGCAAATTAAGAGCTCTTAGCTTGTCAGGATCGACCTTTACCTGGTACTGCTTAATCATGCCGCCAACCGGAGCGACTTCCGATACTCCGGGCACCGTCTGTAGTTCATATTTCAGGAACCAGTCCTGTATCGAACGCAGCTCACTTAAATCATGCTGCCCCGTTTTATCAACCAGTGCATACAGGTAGACCCAACCAACGCCTGTTGCATCAGGTCCAAGTTGTGGCTTTGCAGTGTCGGGGAGATTCGGTGCGACTTGGCTTAAGTATTCCAGCACACGACTTCTGGCCCAATACAAGTCAGTGTCATCATCAAAAATGACATAGACATAAGAGTCGCCGAAAAACGAGAAACCTCGAACTGTCTTTGCGCCAGGTACTGAGAGCATTGCTGTGGTCAACGGATAGGTCACCTGATCTTCAACCACTTGCGGCGCTTGTCCGGGGTAGCTGGTTTTAACGATGACCTGAACGTCGGATAAGTCCGGTAAAGCATCCACCGGCGTATTTTTAAACGAGTAAATCCCGCCAACAGCGATGATCGCTGTGACCATCAGCACCAGAAAGCGATTATTAATCGACCACTTGATGATTTGATTAATCATTCTGGTGCTCCTCAGTTTCTTTATCGTGAATCATTGTGATAAAGAATCCCTCGTCCCTGATTTCAAACATGAAGTTTATCGTTGCACCAACGGTCAAGCTCGAAACATCAATAGACTCATCCAGTTTGAAGTCCATTGTTGCAGGGCCACGGTTCCATTTTGGAATGGCATCCCTTGAAATATTTACGGTGTTATTGTCGTGATTTATCGCATTTACTACGCCATCAACCCTTGCCTTTGGCACTTCTTTTGTTTTATTTTTGGCACTGGAGAAACGCTTAAAGTCTGATTCGATACTTGATTCAGAGTCAATTAAAAATTGACCGCTCAGCACAACCTCATCGCTTTCCTGTAAACCTTCTATTACCTCAACAGCTTGATCCGTCACACGACCGGTTTTGACATTAACGGATTTATACTTGCCCTCTTCTAAAGCTACGACAACTCTATTACTGCTTTCGGTTCTTATCAGAGCCTGATTAGGTATTTGCAGAACCGAGTTTCTCGACTGGCTATTGATGGTGACTTCAGCAAACATATTTGGTTTCAGGAATTGGTCAGGGTTCTTAAACTCCAATCGAACCTTAGCCGCACGGTTCGTTGGATTGACCATCGGGTACACATAGTCGACCGTTCCCACCCATTCCTTTTGAGGTAAATATTTCAGTGTCATTGTCGCTTTTTGTCCCTCAACAACAAAAGGAAGTTGTCGCTCGAATAACTCAACATCGACCCAGACGGTGTCCAGATTACCTATCGTCATGAGACGAGTCCCTGGCTTGATGTAGAAGCCTTCCCGTACATTGAGATTATCAATCAGGCCATCGAACTTGGCATAAAAAGTGACATTCTGAATTGGCTGTCGAGTTTTATTCAACTTTCTTAGCTCTGTCACACTGAACTCCAGCGACTGCAAACGCTGTTTTGCGGCGTTTAACAAGCTTTGATTGTTACGTTTTTTGGCTAACAGGTACTCTTCTTGCGCATTAACCAGTGCTGGAGAATATAGCTTGTAGAGAGGTTGCCCAGCTTTGATAAACTGCCCGTTGTGGCTGACATACAGTCGCTCAACCCAACCTTCTGTCCGAGAATGAATATGGCCCAGTGTTGTTTCGTCGTAATTAATGTAACCTACCGTTCTTATATTGCTCTTCAAAGGAGCTTTGGTAACCTTACCGGTTTTAACACTTAAGTTATTAATGATGTTTGGATGAATTTTTACGGTTCCAGGACTATCTTCAGCATCACCGTTTTCCTCATAAACTGGCACCAGGTCCATACCCATTGGAGACTTGCCGGGCTTGTCTCGTTTGTAACTTGCATCCATTGGTGCAACCCAGTATAGAGGTTTCTTTTCAGACGGCTCTTCACTGCTGGTTGTTTCACCCTGAAGTTGTTTCATTACAACTGCAGTGATAAGAGCGCCCACCACAATACCTATTAATACCGTAATGACAGTCTTTTTATTCATTGCTATCTCCAGCTGCTTTTTTAAACGTGCTTAAGTTGGAATTGATGCCTATATGAGCGAGCAACTCTTTTGATGATTCGGCCTGATAGTAATTCGCCCTGAGTTTGGCTTTCTGGATCTCGACGGCAATATCTAACACGGTTAACTGTGCATTGACTTCATCAATTCTGGCTCTGACTAACTCAGCAAAATCTGCTTCATTGTTACTATAAGCAGTCATTGATGCTTCCCCCTGCAGGAATATCTGGGGGAATATTTTATTTCTATACAAGTTCAGTCGTTTATTTAAACTATCAAGCCGTGAGATCTGGGTGTCGTAACCAGCCACCAGCTTGTTGATAATTAACGCCCTTTCTTCTCGTCGCGACTCTTTTTTATAGACCGCTGCTTCTACTTCTTTATCCTGTTTATTTTCCGTGAATAGTGGTATGTCAAAGCTCACCCCAAGGCTGAAAAAATCAGGTCGCTCTTCTCCACCGGGCGCATCATTCCTGAGTCCATAGCTACCGCTAAGTGTAAACTGAGGTTTATACCCCTGCTTCTTTAAATCCACCATCTTGGCTGATGATGCGATGCTATGATCCATGGCCACAACAAGGGGGTGCTTTTGTGCTGCCCCCTTTTTATTGAGCAGCTGTATGCTTGGCAGGTCTGAACTAAAGTAATTGGTTTGCGTAGTGTTCCCGTCATGACTAAGGTAACTTTGTGGCAGTGGCATATATTCGCTAAGCTTACGAATCGACCTATGCAAGTTATCTTCATGGACGGTAATTTGGTCATCCAGCTTCGACAACTCCAAATCCGCGCGAACTAACTCCTGCTGGCTACTGCTCTGAATAGCTGTCCGGTAGTTAATTTCCGCGGCTTCTTTAAGTTCCTGAAAGAGATGTTTTTTGTTTCGGATGAGTTCGATGCTTTTCTGAGCCTTATAAGCGTCAAGCCAGATCGAGCCGACTTGCATCATTAATTGTGTTTTGCGGTTTGCTCTCAGGTAAGGTTGAACGCCGGCCTGTAAATTTTTTATATCACCCTTTAACTCCAGCGAGTCACCTCTTGCGAAAGTCTGGCTCAGGCCTAGCTTAAACTGTGTCATTGGCTGACTATTGAAACTAAAGTCATCAACGGGCAAGTTTGCCATGCTAACTGAGGCTTTGGGATCAGGTAAACTTGATGCTGCCAGCCCCTCTGACAGTAAAGACTTTTCCTGGTACTGACTTTTCTTTAACCAGGGGTCATTCTCTATCGCCATGACTAAAGTTGACTCCAGGCTATAACCGTAACCATTCGTACTGGCTATTGCTGTTGCCTCTTTGCTCCACTGTAAACATAATGCCGATAATAAAATGACAAAAAACTTTATACGCATAATGGGTTCTCTTGAGTAATTAACTTAGTAAGCGCATGCCTACGCTCCCTAGATTCAGACAGATCGATAACGCTATTTAATCGAAAAGCCTATCTACGATGGATAGATCTATCCTGGGTTAACTCAAGATGGGGGGTTTATATAAAGTATCTACTTGAAATGAATAGAGGGGGGATTTTAGAACCCAGACGGGTTCTGATTTTTGTACAGCAGTATTTGAAGAGTCAAGTGGAGCCTGCATTAGCGCTATACAGCCAGCCATAGTGCAGCTGGAAACCATATCGCAGCACACCATGTCAGTTGTGGTAGAGCTACTGCTGTCTTGCATCGAGCCATGCGCATGGTGCTCTGAGCTAAGGACCGGCTCGCTTTCAATGAGCCCCATGCTACATGAGGCGTTATCAAAAGCCATAAGCTGCCCCGTTACCTGCAGTAACGTCAACAGCAAAATTATATGAATGACTTTTGAGCTCATTATTGTACTAACCTATTAATATATCGCTAGTTTATTGTAGATACGATAAACTAGCAATTATAAAAGTCGAGATTTACGTAGCTTTACATCCAGCCCATTATGAATTCTCAGTAACGATAGGCTCTGGTTTAACGGCTCTCCGATGAATCTTATCCATACCAGCCCTTAGATCACCTTTCGCCTGCTCTATTAAGCGTTCCTTATCTCTCAATCGAATATCTTTGATATGCTCGTCAGCAAGGCTCTCTGAGACTCCCAGGCCAATCAAGGTCCTTTTGCCTAGTACTAAAGCTGATTCAAAAGTTTCCCTTACCGAGTAATCAACCTGCTTGTCATACAACTCAAGCGAATGAACCCGGTCGTAAGAGCGAGCGAATATTTTTGTTTGAGGATTCACGCTCTTAACTAAATCAACAATACTGTTGGTAGTCTCCTTTTTATCGGTACATACAATAACAGCCTCAAAGCTCTGGATACCGGCAGCTTTTAATATATCTCGGCGCGTCCCGTCTCCAAAGTGGACTCTAAAGCCGAATGACCCGGCATCTTTCACTCTTTGCGTATCATTATCAAGAATCGTCACATCAAAGCCTTTTGAGAATAAAGGCTGGGAGATGATTTGACCAAAACGACCAAAGCCAATAATCAGTACGTGACCACTGATATCACTGAAATCTTCGTCAATAACCTCCTCCATGCTTTTTGATAAGAACAGAGGTACCAACTTATCAGCCAATGGCGACAACGCCATTGATACTGAAACGGTAGCGACCAATATAGAGGAAAGTTCGGAGTTAAAAATCCCTGCGATGGCTGCCGCGCCGAACAGCACGAAACCAAACTCACCGAGCTGAGAGAGCCCGAGAGCAGTTTTAATGGATACATTGTGGGTATTTTTTAATAAGCGAGCGATACTATAAACGGTTACCGCTTTTAGATGCATGACTGCAGGGGCGGCTATTAAAATAATATGCCAATTATCTGCAACAATAGTCAGGTCAAGCGACAACCCTACAGCTATGAAGAACAGCCCTAAGAACAAGCCTCTGAAAGGCTCAATATTGGCTTCAATTTCATGCCGATAAGCCGACTCGGCCAACATCACACCAGCCAGAAAAGAGCCCATGGCGTAAGACATACCCACCGCATCCATCAGCATGGCTGCAAATATAACAACACCCAGTGCGCTGGCTGTCATGATCTCTTGTGTTCTTGTCTTCGCCAGTAGTTTAAACAGAGGGTCCAGAAGGTATTTTCCGATTAAGATCAGTATGCCTATCGCGGCTATTGCGACTCCAATATTAATCAAACTTTGTTGTGTACCGACATCACCGGCATTCGGTGATAATACCGTGACCAGCAGCAATAGCGGAACGATAGCTAAATCTTGAAATAATAAAATACTGAAGGTTTTTCTACCATGAACACTCCCTCGCTCGTTATTTTCATCAAGCTGACTCATGACGATAGCGGTAGAAGATAAAGCCATCCCCAGACCAATAATGATAGCTGCTGATGCACCGTAGCCCAGACCATAACTGACGCCACCGAGAACAAGACCGCAACCTATAACCTGTAATAGACCAAGACCGAATATGTCTCCCCGCATTTTCCATAGTGAAGAAGGGTTTAATTCGAGTCCAATAACAAAAAGAAAGAGTACTACGCCAAACTCGGAAAAATGAAGTAACTCCTCCGGATGTTCGGCGAACTGGCCTGAAAAAACCAGGTTAACAATAACCCCTGAGACCAGAAAGCCCAGTATCCCGCCTAAGCCCAGTCTTTTAAAGGCAGGTACAAAAACACAAGAAACAACAATTAACACTAACGCTTGGAGGAACATAATCTCCAGGTGACTAAAAGAAAAGTTCACTTCGCCCTCTGTTTATCAATTATAATTACAGCTTATTATAAACAGAAAAACGCCAATGACTACCCTTCTGGTTCTTACCGCTTATCTTGGCATTGTTATATCTTGGGGCTGCAGGTGCCTTTATAGGCAAGGATGCTCAGCATTGGGTTCTAAGAATTTTTGTGCGATACTTTCAGCACTTATAGAAGATGATGTTAATCAATGCTTACCGAACAAGAGCTCATTCATTACAGTCGCCATATCATTCTTCCTCAGATTGATGAAGCTGGTCAGAAAAAAATAAAAGAATCCAAGGTGCTGGTAATTGGAATGGGCGGACTCGGCGCACCAGTTGCCATGTACTTGGCGGCGGCAGGTGTGGGCCACCTATATATAGCCGATCACGACCAAGTGGAGCGCTCAAATCTTCAAAGGCAAATCATTCATAAACTTGAAAGCATTGGGCTTGATAAAGTCGATTCGGCTAAGGCGACGCTAAAGGCACTTAATCCCTGGATAGAAATAACCAGCATTCCAGAAAAGCTTGAAGGTCAAGCGTTAGATAAGCAGGTTTCTCAGGTGGATCTGGTGGTTGATTGCTGCGATAACTTTAGCACCCGTTTTGCAGTCAATCGCGCCGCAGTTAAACATCATAAGCCTCTGATATCCGGTGCTGCGATTCGCTTTGAAGGACAACTGGGCGTTTTCAATTATCATCACTCTTCACCTTGTTATCAGTGCCTCTATCAGCCCGATATTCAGCTTGATGAAAACTGCTTCGATCAAGGTGTTCTGTCACCGGTTGTGGGTACTATTGGTAGCCTGCAGGCCACGGAAACGTTAAAAGTTATCACCGGTGCTGGTAATGTCGCTGATGGGAAGTTATTGGTTTATGATGCTTTAAACCTTGACTTCAGAAAGCTCAAAGTTACCAAGGATGAAAACTGTCCAGTGTGTTCAGCAAAGCTGTGAACTAGCGATTCTTAGTATATAAGGCAAGCTTGGTTGGTTTGCACGGGTAAATACTGGAGCCTTAAGTTATCTATTTCTGTCCTGAGGTAACAAAAGAGCAAAAATAGCCGCCATCAAAACGAAGCCTGTTGATACTACTAAGCAAGTAATCATGCCGTATGCCTGAAATATCCAGCCCGATAATACGGTTCCGATAAGTCTACCCATGGCGTTGGCCATATAATAAAAACCAACATCCAAAGATACGCCGTCTTCATTTGCCATGTGCACGATTAAAAAGCTGTGTAGCGAAGAGTTAAGCGCGAAAATAATGCCAAATAGCATTAAACCGCCAAGTAAAACAAGTTCCGGGCTTAGCTTGTAGTACAGCCCCAAAGCGATCAGAGCGGGAATAGCTGACAGCGCCAGCGCCCAGTAAAATGCGGTTGTTCCGTTTGGCGAGTGCCCGGTGTTTCGTTGAGTTACTTTAGGCGCTAGCGTTTGAATAATGCCATAGCCAATAATCCACAGGGCCAGAAACCCGCCAACATAGGTATGGTTCCAACCAAACTGCGTCGATAGATACACTGGTAATGCAACCACAAACCAGATATCTCTGGCACCAAATAGAAACAGGCGGGCCGCCGACAAATAGTTAATGGCACTGCTTTTGGAAAATAGCTGTGAAAATTTAGGCTTACTTTTGGCCTTGCCCAAATCCGATTTAAGTTTGAATAAACTTATCATCCAAACAACCAGCAGCGTGCCCGCCATAAAGATTATGGCCCCTTTAAAACCAATCAGGGTGAGCAGTAATCCCCCCATAAAAAAGCCAACACCCTTGAGGGTATTCTTAGATCCGGTTAACAGAGCTACCCAGCGATAAAGCTGTCTCTGTGCATCCTTAGCAACCAGCAGTTTTATCGAGCTTTTGGCGCTCATCTTATTCAGATCCTTGGCGATCCCGGATAAGGCCTGGGCTGACATAACCCAAGGTACAGTAAGCATCGCGCTCGGAACCAATAACAGGCTTAAGGCGATGACTTGCAGGGCCAGCCCTATATTCATGGTCTTATTAAGCCCCAGCCGGGCACCAAGCCACCCCCCAACTAAGTTGGTAACAACACCAAAAATTTCATAGAAAAGAAACAGCATGGCTATCTGTAACGGACTGTAACCAAGTTGGTGGAAGTAGAGAACCACCAGCATTCTTAAGGCACCGTCGGTTAAGGTGAAAGCCCAATAGTTAGCGGTTATGACAATATACTGCCGAACGTCCTGAGATAAGCCTTGCAGCCTTTCCATGTTCTACTCTACCCCTTGCTCGATCACCATCTTTACAAGCTCGGCGGTTCGATTGGCATAACCCCATTCGTTGTCATACCAAAGATACAGTTTCACCTGGGTCTCGTTAACCACCATGGTCGATAAGGCATCGACGATAGACGAGCGTGGATCAGTTTTATAATCAACCGAAACCAGTGGACGCTCTTCATAACCCAAAATATCTTTCAGCTCGTTTTCCGATGCCTGCTTAAGAAACTCATTAACCTGTTCAACAGTCGTTGGCTTTTCAACCTCAAAAACACAGTCTGTAATGGAGGCGTTGGCTAAAGGCACTCGCACAGCATGACCATTAAGTTTACCCTTAAGCTCGGGGAAGATATGAGTAATGGCAGTGGCTGAGCCAGTCGTTGTCGGAATTAAGTTCATACCGCATGCGCGCGCCCGACGTAAGTCTTTATGCGGTGCATCAAGAATGGTCTGGGTATTCGTGATGTCGTGGATCGTCGTCATGCTGCCATGCTTAATGCCCAGTTTTTCATGGATCACTTTAACAGCTGGCGCCAGGCAGTTGGTAGTACAGGAAGCCGCCGTAACGATGCGATAGCCATTTTTGTCATAGAGATCGTGGTTCACTCCCATTACGATATTGAGTACGCCCTCTTCCTTAACGGGTGCCGTTACTACGACACGCTTGACGCCCTGCTCAAGATATTCCTGCAGAACAGACTTGGTTTTCATCTTGCCGGAAGCTTCGATCACTAAATCACATTGCGACCAGTCGGTTTCGGACAGTTGTGTGTGTTGCGAACAAGTAATGTTTTTACTGTCGATAGTCATCTGATTACTGTCGCTAGTCGCTTCGTAATCCCAGCGTCCATGCACTGAGTCGAAGTTAAGCAGGTGGGCAAGTGTTTTTGCATCACCGGCTGGATCATTGATGTGAATAATATCTACATTCGGTGTGTTCCAGAGCGCTCGCATCGTTAAACGCCCCATACGACCAAAACCATTAATACCAACTTTAATGGACATTAAGTGACTCCTGATTATGAAATATGACGATGATTAATCGCAGCAATTTGCCACGCGAACCGGGCGATCGCCCATGCAGCATAAATTATCCAGATACTGCTGAATAGAGTCTTTCTGTGCCTTTAGTGTTGTCTCCAACACCGATAAGGTCCACTCCGGAAGCTCTCTGTTCAGACGGTAATACATCCATTGGCTTTGTCTGCGCGCTTCTAACAGCGACAGGTTTTTCAATTGGGCCAGATGGCGTGAGACCTTGGGCTGCGATTCTTTTAAGGCTTCGGTCAGCTCGCATACACACAATTCTTCTTCGTGCAGGATCAGTAAAATTGTTTTCAACCGTGTTTCATCGGAAAGACATTTAAAAAATTGAGTTGCTTGCATAACTAACGAAGCCTCTAAATATCTCTATATTCGAATTTCCATATATTGTATAACCCTCAATGTCATTGTAAAGTTAAAGTTTGATGACAGAGCAGAAATAGCTTTATTGATCCAGGTCAAGCTGTAATGACAGCTTAAACTATACCCTATACTTTTTAGGATTAACGTAGGTATAGTCATCATGAGCGAAAACAATTACTTAGGATTAAGAGGTATCGAATTTACGGAGTTCGCAAGTCCCCAGAGTGATTTTATGGACGAGGTTTTTCGCGCTTTTGGTTTTTCTAAACTAAAAAAACATAAGCAAAAAGATATCGTCTACTACAATCAAAATGACATTCACTTTTTGCTTAATAAAGAACAACAGGGATTCTCAAAGTCCTTTGCCGAAAGCCACGGCCCGGCTATCTGCTCAATGGGCTGGCGAGTGGATGATGCTCAGCGAGCACAACAGATAGCAGTAGACCGCGGAGCTAAGGCCGCACACCCGGATGCAACCGATCTGGACTACCCCGCGATTTACGGTATTGGTGACAGCCTGATTTACTTTATTGATGAATACGCTGATAAAGGTGCTATCTATGAGGATGATTTTGAAGTACTAGCGAATCCTGTAGTGGTCGAAGACATGGGATTCACCCGTATCGATCATTTAACCAACAATGTTTATAAAGGCACCATGCAGCAATGGGCCGACTTTTATAAGAATGTCTTTGGCTTTAGTGAAGTTCGGTATTTTGATATTAAAGGACAGGAGACTGCCTTGCTATCTTATGCCCTTCGCTCTCCCGACGGAAGCTTCTGTATTCCTATTAATGAAGGCAAAGGTGATGATAAGAACCAAATCGATGAATACCTGCGTGAATACAATGGTCCTGGGGTTCAACATATTGCCTTCGAAACCAATGACATTTTAAGCTCACTGGGTAAGCTGGATCGAACAGTTATTGACACTCTCGACATTCATGAAGACTATTACAAGAGCGTGTTCGATCGAGTGCCAAATGTTAAAGAAGATCACCAGCGCATTGAGGAGCATCAGGTTCTCGTGGATGGTGATGAAAACTCTTATCTTTTGCAGATTTTCACCAAAAATCTGTTTGGACCTATCTTTATTGAAATTATCCAGCGAGCTAATAATCAGGGCTTTGGTGAAGGTAATTTCCAGGCACTGTTTGAATCAATCGAGCGTGATCAGAAAAAGCGCGGCGTTCTATAAGGATAAGGAATTATATTTATGAAAATACAACAAATACATCACGTCGCATACCGCTGTAAAGACGCTAAAGAAACCGTAGATTTCTATACCAGGGTGCTCAATATGGATTTTATTTTAGCGATTGCGGAAGATAAGGTCCCTTCAACTAAAGAGCCGGATCCTTATATGCACCTCTTCATGGATGCTGGAAATGGCAATATCTTAGCATTTTTCGAACTGCCAAACTCGCCAGAAATGGGCAAGGATCAGAATACACCTGACTGGGTACAGCACATTGCTTTTCAGGTCGAAGATGAAGCTACGCTCCTAGAAGCCAAGGAAAACATAGAACGACATGGTGTCGAGGTTATTGGGCCAACGAACCATGAAATTATCCAATCGATATATTTCTTTGACCCTAATGGTCACCGCCTGGAGCTAACCACTATCACCGGAACTGATGAGATGTTTAAGAAGTTAGATGACGTCAAGTGGGACATGCTGGATGAGTGGTCGAAAACCAAAAAAGCTCCGAAGCAAGCTGAGTGGCTACACAGTAAAGAGTTTAGTCAGTAACGAGTGGTACAGGGTTTAACTATGACCGAATATATAGCAAAAGCTCCAACCGACGAAGGTTACATTGATTATAGCGACGTAGAAAACCAAACCTGGGAGTTTCTTTATAAACGACAAATGGCAGCGGTTAAAAATCGCGCCTGTGATGAATATTTGCGAGGTCTTGAACTACTAGGTTTGTCTGAAGATAGCGTACCTCAGCTACCGGATGTTAATAAATCCCTGCGCCAGGAAACAGGTTGGGAGGTTGCAGCCGTTCCAGCACTCATTCCTTTTGGTAGGTTCTTCGAGCTGTTGGCAAACAAACGATTCCCAGCGGCAACATTTATCCGCCGTAAAGACGAAATCGATTATTTACAGGAGCCGGATATTTTCCATGAGATCTACGGCCACTGCCCTCTTTTAACCGATCCGGTGTTTGCCAAGTTTGTACACAATTATGGCAAGCTTGGTCTTAATGCCTCGAAACAAGAACGAGTTTATCTGGCAAGGATTTTTTGGTTTACGGTAGAGTTTGGATTAATCCAACAAACCAATAGCCTGAAAATTTATGGTGCTGGAATTTTGTCATCAATCGGCGAAACTGAATACAGTCTTGAAAGCAGTAAACCCGAGCGCAAGCCGTTTGATGTCATGATAGCACTTAGAACACCATATCGCATCGATATTTATCAAACTGTGTACTTTGTCATTAAGCAGTTTGAAGACATTTATGAGGCAATGGATAGCTCAATCATCAATAAAATTCATGAAGCTATTGAACTTGGGGACTTCTCCCCGACGTTTCCATCCAAAGAAGAAACTAAAGCCAAAGACCATCACGACTGTTAACCCATGAAAAAGCCAGAATTACTCTCTCCCGCAGGTACCCTGCGTAATATGCGCTATGCCTTTGCTTATGGTGCAGATGCTGTTTATGCCGGTCAGCCGCGTTATAGTTTACGTGTCAGAAATAACGACTTCAGTTTAGACAATTTAGCTATTGGCATTGAAGAGGCGCACCGACAAAATAAAAAGTTTTATATCGCGAGTAATATTGCTCCACATAACAGCAAAGTGAAAACTTTCCTTAAAGACATCGAAACTGTTATCGAGTTGAGACCAGATGCGTTGATTATGTCGGATCCCGGCTTAATCATGATGATCAGAGAGAAGTTTCCTGAGCAAGAAGTTCACCTCTCGGTTCAGGCCAATGCCACTAATTACGCAACAGTCAAATTCTGGCAGCAGCAAGGCATCAGGCGGGTTATCCTTTCCCGTGAATTATCGCTCAATGAAATTGAGGAGATAAAAAACAAATGTCCTGACATGGAGCTGGAGGTTTTTGTACACGGAGCCTTATGCATGGCCTACTCTGGCCGATGCCTTTTATCTGGTTACTTCAATCATCGCGATCCGAATCAGGGCACCTGTACCAATGCCTGTCGCTGGAAGTATGACCTGCACGATGCCAAACAAACAGATGATGGTGATGTGGTTGCGGTAGAAGATAAGAAAACCATACAAACGTTCTCTCCGCATCAAATTGATAAAGGTAACGTTTACCTGTTACAGGAAAAGCATCGTCCCGGTGAGTATATGCCAGTCTTTGAAGACGAGCATGGCACTTATATTATGAATTCAAAAGACCTTCGCGCTGTGCAGCACGTTAAGCGCTTTTGTGATATGGGCGTTGATTCATTAAAGATTGAAGGCAGAACCAAATCTCACTATTACGTGGCAAGAACAGCTCAGGTATACCGCAAAGCGATAGACGATGCTGCTATGGGTAAAGCTTTTGATATGACAATGATGGATGAGCTGGAAAAACTTGCTCATCGAGGCTACACGGAAGGCTTTTATCGTCGCCATGTTCATGATGAATACCAGAATTATGAAAGTGGAAACTCAATCCGTGACAAACAGTTATTTGTTGGTGAGATCGACGGTATTGTCAATGGCAAACTGCATGTCAACGTTAAGAATAAGTTTAAGCCAGGCGATAAGTTAGAGCTAATGACTCCTGCAGGTAACCATCATTTCAAGCTCGCTCATCTTGAAAATAAACGCGGGCAATCGGTTGACTGTGCTCCGGGTTCTGGCCATAGAGTCGCTTTCGAAATCCCCCCCGAGGTTGATGCATCAAGTATCAATGAGATGTCGTTATTGCTTAAAGCGCTATAGCCAGAAGTGTAAAAAATGTCCAGGTTGAATAAAAAGAAAACGACAATTGTCCCCAAAATCTGTGAATAACTTTGTGGGCAAATGGCCAAACTCCATTTCTTAAAAAGCCTCTAGCTGGATCGTTGATTTTTTAGCTAGCCAAATAATGCTCAGTTCAAATGTTAAACAAATGGAGCAACCAGTTGCAGGGACGAGTTATAAGTTGAAAGGAAATATATATTTACGTAATACTTACTATAATGTTAAGGATTTGTTGTCTGAATGGATTGTTGGTAACTTAGACAACAATAAGGTAACTATTGGAGCGTTGTGGAATGAGTAATTTGGTGAAAACTAAGGTATCAGCAGATTGTCAAAACAAACCTTGCAAAGCTATTGAGCAGTTAATCAGTCCCAAACAAAAAGACTTGGGGGGCTTTTCTGTCAGACGGCTATTCCCCACCATTGGCAGAAAGTCTGTCGGTCCATGGGTCTTTTTTGATCATATGGGGCCTGCTGAATTTCCGGCTGGAGAAGGAGTTAATGTTCGCCCTCACCCGCATATTGGTATTGCGACGGTTACTTATTTATTTGAAGGTGAAATTCTGCACAGAGATTCATTGGGAAGTAATCAGTCAATAACACCAGGCGATATTAATTTAATGATCGCTGGAAAAGGTATTGTTCACTCAGAGCGTGAACGCCCAGAGCTTACTCGCCAATCCCGTGTGTTAAATGGTTTGCAGCTCTGGATGGCGCTTCCCAAGGAGCAGGAGGAAATCGAGCCCGAATTTCACCATTATGGAAAACATGAACTTCCAGCAACTTCAATTAATAATATTTCGCTCAGAGTCATGATTGGCTCCGCTTATGGCGTGACCTCTCCAGTCAAAACCTTTGCTCAAACATTGTATGTCGAAGCGCAATTAGAAACTGGTCAACGACTTGATACTCCGGAGTGTGAAGAGTGTGCTGTTTATGTGGCTAGCGGTGAAATTGAAATAGACGGTACCATTGTATCCGAATACTCAATGGCAATTCTTAATACTGACACTAAACCTGGTATTAAAGCGCTGAAAGAAAGCCGTATTGCTTTTATTGGCGGTGAAAACCTTGGTAAAAGATATATTGAGTGGAACTTTGTCTCTTCCTCTGAAGAGCGTATTGAGCAAGCCAAGAATGACTGGAAGAATAAGAAGTTCCCGCTCGTACCAGGGGATGAAGACGAGTATATTCCTCTTCCTTAACAGCCCAAAGTGCTATAAATATATCGTCACCAATAAGAAATATTTTAAATACCGCTTAATTGATATAAATCAATAATACAGGCTCTAAAGCGATTAAAGTGATAACCAGAAGCTTAAAATCACTTTGGAGCATGTTATGACAAACACAAGTCCTATTACCATCGCGGTCATTACTGCGCTACTCTCTGTAGCCCCACAAGTTTACGCTGATGAAGGTGAAAAAACGGAGGCTCAGACAGTTGAGCAGGCCTTAAAAGACACAGACGTTCAGTGGACTTTCCGCTATCGCGCAGAGTACGTCGATCAGGACAATATACTTAACGACGCGTCGGCTTCAACCCTTCTGACCAGAATTAGCTTAAATACCGCGAGCTTCAATGATTTCAGCTTTAAATTTGAAGCCGATAACGTTAGTGCAGTAAGCCATCGGGATGACTACAACAGTAAGTTAAATGGTCATATTGATCATTCGGTCGTTGCCGATCCCGAAGCCACCGAAATAAACCAGGCCGCAGTAAAGTATACCGGTTTGAGCGACACCAGCTTCACTCTCGGCAGACAGAGAATTAATCTCGGTAATCAGCGCTTTGTAGGTGGCGTTGGCTGGCGTCAAAATGAACAAACTTACGACGGTGTTTTAATTAATAACAGCTCGATTGAAAATGGCAAAATAACCTATGCCTACGTCAACAACATCAATACCATACTCGACTCAAACCGCGATACACGCAGTCACTTTATCAACTACGACTGGAGCCTATCGGATAATATTGGACTGAACTTTTATGGTTATCTCTTAGACTTTCAGCAGTCTCCGCTTGATTCCACTCAAACTTTA
This sequence comes from Kangiella shandongensis, assembly GCF_020005365.1. Lineage (GTDB taxonomy): Bacteria > Pseudomonadota > Gammaproteobacteria > Enterobacterales > Kangiellaceae > Kangiella > Kangiella shandongensis. The sequence continues at coordinate 31,684 of NZ_JACNML010000002.1, forward strand.
GGTGCTCGATTAAACGTTAGTAGTATTGCGGATAGCCCGGCGTTCTTTAATGCGGAATATGCTAAGCAAGAAGATTATGAGGAGAACCCTAAACAGTTGGATACCGATTACATGCTGGGTGAAATTGGCTACCGCTTCAATAATTGGGCCGTTTCCGTTGGCCAGGAAATCTTAACAGGCGATGCAAATCGCTCGGGCTATGCCTTTCAGACCCCTTTAGCCACGAAACATAAGTTCCAGGGCTGGGCCGATCAATTCTTAATAACGCCAGATGCTGGTATAGAAGATAGTTTTGTGAATCTGAAGGCAACGTTTAACCAGTCATCGTTTACCGTTCAGTACCATATCTTCGATGCTGAAGACACAAACCAGGGCTATGGTAAAGAGTTAGGCTTAAGCTACAAGCTACCGCTTAACAAAAACGTTTCAATGGTTGCCAAACTGGCTGATTACCAGGCAGATAGCTTTTCGGTTGACACCCGGAAAGCATGGTTGATGTTTGTTGCTAAATTTTAATTGATAACTTATTGAAGTAACTGGTGGGTGAATAATGGAAGTGAAGCAATTGAGTAATCTTGAACCAATATTGCGTCAAAATCCTTTGTTTCGGATCTTGAGTGATAAACAACTGAATCAAATGCTACGTGGCAGCAAAGTGAGCTATTACAAAAAAGGTCGGCCCATTATCAGCCAGGGTCAACCCGCCAGAAATTTCTTTTTTGTACTTAAGGGTCAGGTGAAATTGCATCTCATATCAAGCGATGGCAATGAAAAGATCATTAAGTTTGTGAATAGCAATGATACTTTTGCAGAAGCTTTAATGTTCCTACAAAAGAAGTTTTATCCCATTAATGCATCGGCTACGGCTGAGTCACGCGTCCTATCAATACCCAGTCAAACGTTTTATAACTTACTAAAAGACGACAGTGAACTGTGTCTTCGTATGCTGGGGAATATCTGTCTCAAAATGCGAGGCCATATTAACGAAATTGAAATGCTGACGATTCTCGATGCTTCACAGCGAGTGGCGCGATTTATTTATAATGTAATGCCCGCGGATCTTAAAGATCACGACAGCTTTCCTATCGCAATTACTAAAAAATGTATTGCCGAAAAGCTTTCAATTCGGCCGGAGACATTATCGAGAATCCTCAAAAAGTTCGAAGAGCAGGATGTGTTTTCTTTTGGTAATGGTGCCGTAGTGATCCATAATAGAAAGAAGCTCAGCGAGATTAACCTGGAACAATGTCAATCGATTGCCTAGGCTACGAACTTTATTCTATCCATTGGAACTGTTCAAACATGGGTTTTATTTCCTCACATAGCTTAAGTCTTACTCCTTTAGGTACCATCGAGTAAGTGCTGGAATCGTCAATTAAGGCAGGATCCAAGGTATTTCCAGTGCGCGCTATTTGTAAATTATAGTGGGTTACTCCTGCTTGAGATAGTTGCTGTGCCAGCTGCAGTACGCGGCCAGGTGATATCAGGTCCCAATGAACAGTTGTACGGCATTGATAATTCACACCGCTCTTCAATAAAGCTTTTAAGCTCCCCCAGTTGGCATGTCCAGCGCCCTTAACCTGTATCAGGGCATCGGCATATTGCGGTAAGTCTTTTACATCAAATCCGACCCAGTCAACGTATTTTAAAACTTGCTCTAGACGCGAAGTCGACGAGCCTCCGGTATGCAATCCCACCTTAAACCCCATGGATTTAACGTTTTGTATGGCTGCAACTAAATTCTTTTGCAGTAATGGCTCCCCGCCGCTGAATACTACGGCGTCTAACAACCCCTGACGTTTCAATAGAAACTGTTCGAGCTCTGAGTTACTGATAGCCTGTTCGGCTTTTACAGGAATCATCTCCGGGTTATGACAGTAACGACACTGCCAGGCACAGCCTTGGCAATAGATAACACACGACAGATGCTCAGGGTAGTCGATGGTTGTGAGGGGCGTTAGCCCCCCTATTCTGAGATCACTTATCATGTTTAGCGTTCTTGAAAGTGTTGACGCTCTTTATGTTCGGACTGCTTGCCTTTGTTAAAGGCTGAGACGGGGCGATGGTAGCCCATGACTCGAGTCCATATTTCGCATTTTTGACGTTCTTGGTTATCAGGTTTCATATCGTTCTCCTCTTTTGGGTTAAATTGGTTGTGTGATAACTCGATTAGCTCTGTACATGAATAATAAAAATCAAACATCAGCAGCACTCCTTCTCTTTCTGTTGAATAATGGTTTCATCACATCGCGGACAGTATTCATGTTCGCCTTGCAAGTAGCCATGCACTGGACAAATAGAGAAAGTGGGGGTAATGGTGATATAAGGCAGCTTAAAATTGGTTAGCGTCTTACTTACCATTTTTTTACAAGCTTCGGAACTCGAAATCCGCTCGCCCATATACAGATGTAATACCGTGCCGCCGGTATACTTCTCTTGTAGCTCATCCTGAAGCTCCAGCGCTTCAAAAGCATCGTCCGTGTGACCTACCGGCAGCTGTGAGGAATTCGTGTAATAAGGCGCGTCGTCATAGCCGGCCTGAAGTATATCGGGGTAACGCTTTTTATCCTCCTTGGCAAACCGATAAGTAGTGCCCTCTGCCGGTGTCGCTTCCAAGTTATATAAATGCCCTGTTTCCTCCTGGAATTGAACCATCCGCTCTCGGACGTGATCCAGCAAATCCACAGCTAACTGACGACCTTGCTTAGTGGTTATATTATCTTTATCACTACTAAAATTACGTACCATTTCATTGACACCATTAACGCCGATGGTTGAAAAGTGGTTACGTAAAGTGCCTAAATAACGTTTCGTGTAAGGAAATAAATCGTTATCAATATAGTTCTGAATCACTTTACGCTTTAATTCTAACGAGTTTTTCGCCATTTCCATCAGCTCATCAATACGCTCAAAAAGTGCTGTCTTGTCACCAGCGTATAGATAGCCAAGTCGAGCACAGTTAATGGTCACCACACCTAGCGATCCGGTTTGCTCTGCCGAGCCAAATAAACCATTACCTCGTTTTAATAACTCACGAAGATCGAGTTGCAGGCGACAACACATGGAGCGAATCATATTGGGTGAGAGTTCAGAGTTAATAAAGTTCTGGAAGTAAGGCAAACCATACTTTGCCGTCATTTCAAACAATAGCGTGGCATTCTCAGAGTCCCAGTCGAAGTCCGGCGTAATGTTGTACGTGGGTATAGGGAAAGTGAATACTCTGTTTTTAGCATCCCCCTCGCTCATGACTTCGATATAGGCTTTATTGATCATCGCCATCTCAAGAGCTAAGTCACCGTATGAGAACGGCATCTCTTCACCTGCGATAATCGGAATCTGTTCTCGAAGATCTTCCGGACAAACCCAGTCGAGAGTAATATTCGTAAACGGCGTCTGGGTTCCCCAACGCGAAGGCACGTTAAGGTTATAAATAAACTCCTGAATGCATTGCTTAACGTCTTCATAGTTCATCTGGTCTTTACGGATATAAGGAGCTAAGTAAGTATCGAAAGAGCTGAACGCCTGTGCCCCAGCCCATTCATTTTGCAATGTACCTAAAAAGTTCACCATCTGCCCAATAGCGCTGGATAAGTGTTTTGGAGGACCGGAATCAATTTTACCGGGAATACCATTCAGACCTTCATGCAATAAAGTCCTTAAAGACCAGCCGGCACAGTAGCCCGCCAGCATATCCAGATCATGAATATGTAAATCTGCGTTGCGGTGAGCCTGCCCAATGTCGGGTTCATAAATATGGTTTAACCAATAATTGGCAATCACTTTTCCCGAAACATTAAGAATAAGTCCGCCAAGAGAATAACCCTGGTTAGCATTGGCTTTAACCCGCCAGTCTGCCCGTGACAAGTATTCTTCAACGGAAGACGTAATATCCAGCAAAGTCTTTTTGTTCTCTCGTATTTGCTTATGCTTTTCGCGGTATAAAATATAACTCTTCGCTGTCGCAAAATACTGATTAACAGCCAAACAGTGCTCGACGATATCTTGCACCTGTTCGACTGTCGGCGTGGTCAGATTAGAAAATCGGAAACTGACTACATCAATAACTTGCTGTGTTAAGTGTTCTGCAATATCTGAGCCAAATTCGCCGGAAGCCTTTCCGGCATTCAAAATGGCCTGATAGATTTTTTCTCTTTCAAACTGTGCTTCACTGAGATCACGCTTTATAATCAATTTAGGTGGCGGAGCTTTCTCTACGTCAATGCCCATCTCAATCGTCTCCCTATATCTTTTGAATTTACGACCAAACAACAATATCTGGTATGGTTTTGACATCATCTAATCAATATCTTGTGTAGCTATCCTTGATCTAGCTCAAGTCAAAACAAAGTTTTTTATTCATACCTGATTGATACAGATCAATTAGGATGCCCCGTCACTAGCGTTACAGTAGATACATTACTTTGTCGTTAAGCACTCTTGTTCGTGGAGAGGTGTTAATGTTGAAAACGGTACCATTAATCTATTCATGCTCTGGTTGTTCAAACCTGGCACAAACGGCCAATGAGATTGCCGTCACCTTAAATCAGGAGCGTGTGGCTGAAATGTCCTGCATTGCCGGTGTGGGTGGTAATGTCCGTTCACTGGTCAAAAAAGCCCAGTCAAACCGCCCTATTATTGTCGTGGATGGGTGCCAATTGGCTTGCGCAAAAGCCTGTTTATCGCAACACCAGATCAGCCCACAGGAACATATCGTACTCACCGAATACGGACATAAGAAAGTATATAATCAGGAGGTCTCTCCAAAAGTACTGGATGAACTGTTAATCGAAGTCAGGCAAATCGCAAGCGATCTGGAGGCTGTGCATGAATAACACTGAACGATACTGGTACGAAATTCGAGGCAGTCTATATTTGAACATCTGTGATCGCTGTACTTTAAGATGCCAGTTCTGCCCTAAAACCCAAGGCATTAATCAAGTACATCATTACGATTTGTCACTGGCACGGCAGCCTGAAGCCGAACAGGTCATCGCAACACTGCCCGACCTAATGAATTATAAGGAGGTTGTGTTTTGCGGCTATGGTGAACCCACCTTGCGCTTAAAGCAACTGTTAGCAATTGCTCGATATTGTAAAAAGTATGGCATACGGACTCGTTTGAACACCGATGGGTTAGGCAATGTGGTACATAAACGGGACATCATCCCGGAGCTCGCGGAGGTCGTAGACTCGGTTTCTATTTCTTTGAACGCACAAGATACCGAAACTTATACAAACCACTGCCAGCCGCAACTTAAAAGCGCCTATCTTGCCGTTCACCAGTTTATACGACGTGCCGTTGATTTTTTTGCAGAAGTCAGAGTAACAGCCATTGAAGGACTCGAAGGTGTTGATATAGAACAGTGCCGAACAATAGCTGAGCGCTATGGAGCGACTTTTGTCCCTCGGTACCTGGATAAGGTGGGTTAAACCACTATTTATCATTCTATTGATCCGGATCATGTCCTGTTAAGCAGCGGATTGATTGCGATCAATAAAACACTTTCTAGAGCGGATATGCTGTTCTAAACAATACAGGAAGCATATTATGAATTTGGAATTTCTAGCACCTTATTTCTTAGGCCCTTACGGGGAAAATAACGATATATTTGAAAAAGTCTTAACCGAACTGTTACGGGACCATATCTACTGGCGACGAAATATTCACCCAGAAGATCTGCCCTCCATATCGACTTTTGCCTCGCAGGAACCAGAATACCAGCAGGCAATCGCTAAATTGCGGGCCGAATTGCATAAACTGACCGCTTCTTTAAAACAGTCGGTACCCTTTTTTAGCCCACGCTATATCGGCCATATGTGCTCCGACCTAATGATGCCCGGTTTGATCGCACAAATGATCACAACTCTGTACAACCCAAATAATGTTTCATTTGAAGCTGCAACAGTGACTGTTGATTTAGAACTGAAAGTTGGAAAGCAATATGCAGAAATGTTTGGCTTTAATATTGATGAAGATAAAGCTCCCTGCGCCTGGGGTCATTTAACGTCCGGAGGTACTGTTGCCAATTACGAAAGCCTGTGGAATTTCCGAGCAGCCAAATACTACCCAATTGCATTAGCCGAAGCGGCTAAACGGCTGCAACTTACATTGCCAAGTAGCAAGATTCTGAATAAGCCTTTAATTGATGCCAGTTTATGGCAGCTCAGTAACCTATCCATTGATCAGGTCTTAGCGTTAAAAGAGGAAACAGAAAGTACGGTTAAAGAGCTGGGCACGAATCTCTTATTAGACTATAAAGACTGCGTTGATCAGGAGCGTATAGAGTCTTTAGGCCCAGCTTACTTTTTCACCAGACATATCGGCTTAAAACAACCTCTGGTTTTAGTACCCAGTTCAGCACATTATAGCTGGCAGAAAGCGATGCGAGTCATGGGCTTTGGCTCCGATCAACTGATAAAAATACCGGTACACTCAAATATGCGACTGGATACTGGATCCTTAAGAACGGTTCTAGAAAGCGCTTTAAACAAAAATATGCCAATCCTTTCTTGCGTGGGAATTTTAGGGACGACTGAATTCGGTACGATAGATCCCATTCATGAAATACTTCAGTTGCGGGACGACTATCGAGCTAAAGGCCTTGAGTTCTACACCCACGTTGATGCCGCATGGGGGGGTTATCTAGCTTCAATGTTTAGAGAAGAAGACGGCTCGGAAGTAAGTCATGATCATATTAAAGAGAAATTTAATTACTTCCCATCAGATGAGGTATATCAATCAATAACCAGTATCAAAGATGTCGACTCCGTTACTATTGACCCACACAAACTTGGCTACCTTCCCTTCGGTGCGGGCGGTTTTATCAGTCGCAACCAGGAAATCACTCAACTACTGACACAGGAAGCGCCTTATGTTTTCGAGGAAACGGAAACACTCGACCATCACCCGGCCAGCCAGCAGTTTGAAAAATTAGGTCAGTTTATCATGGAGGGCTCAAAGCCTGGTTCTGTAGCAGCTGCGGCTTATGTTACCCACCAGGTATTGCCACTCAACCATCACCACTTTGGACGAGTCATACGACAGAGTATTAAAACAGCCGAATACTTTTATGACAAACTACTGGAGCTACAGGAACGTTTAAAAGAGCACGTGACACTGTGCCTGCCCTACACACCGGATACCAATTTAATATGCATTGCGATTAACCCGGTCAACAATCGCTCGCTGGTTAAACTCAATGCTTTTACCCAGCAGATTTATAGCAAATTAAAAATCTCTCGAGAAACCTCTCCCAGAGATCAGGAATTTATTGGTTCCAGTACCCACCTGATGCGAAGGAATGTGAGCGATAGTCATGCGGAAGAGCTGTGCCATATGCTGGGAGTTATGCCTGATGACTATGTCAAAAAAGTCGAACATAAGAGCAGACAGAGTGACAGACTCATGCTGTTACGTCACACTATCATGAACCCATGGCTGGTCAGTGATAACGATGGGACTGATTACGTTACTAAATATTGCGATTATCTAGAGGAGTTAATTCTCGATAATCTTGATAACGAATTTAACTCAGCATTGGTTAGAAAAGCTCAGGCAGTATGAACTGCCTGAGATCTTTGTGTTAAAGAGACGTTGTCACCGAACTGGCGCATTGACGCGCTTTCGCTCTTGCCTCGTCAATACTGTCAGCAGACGCTAACGCAACGCCCATTCTGCGCCGACCTTTTACTTCGGGTTTGCCAAACAGACGCAAATGAGTATCTGCCTGCTTGAGAGCGTCTTCCAGATTACCAAAGGTCACCTCTGCTGATTCGCCTTCAACCAATATCACCGCTGAAGCCGATGGTCCGTTCTGTCTTATCACAGGAATAGGCAAGCCGAGAATTGCCCTGGCGTGAAGTGCAAACTCCGACAAGTCCTGTGATGCCAGAGTCACAAGGCCTGTATCATGCGGGCGTGGCGACACTTCACTGAAGATAGCAGTATCACCCTGGATAAAAATCTCAACGCCAAAGATACCGTATCCGCCTAAATCATCCGTTATCGCTTTGGCCATATGCTCAGCTTCAGCTAAAGCTTTGTCAGACATAGGTTGCGGCTGCCATGATTCACGATAATCGCCGTCTTCCTGAATATGGCCTATAGGCTGGCAGAAAAAAGTGCCATTAACGGCCCGGACCGTCAATAATGTAATTTCATAATCAAAGTCGACAAAACCTTCTACAATAACCCGCCCCTCACCCGAGCGTCCGCCCTCTTGAGAATAGTGCCAGGCGCTATCAATATCTGCTTCCGATTTGATGGTCGACTGCCCCTTACCTGAGCTACTCATAACTGGTTTAACGACACATGGAATACCAACATTTTGTACCGATTCTTTATATTCTTCGTAAGTATCCGCAAACTGGTATGGCGAAGTTTTCAAACCTAGCGTTTCTGCCGCTAGACGGCGAATACCTTCGCGATCCATCGTTAAATTGGTTGCCCGTGCTGTCGGAATAACGGTAAAGCCTTCACTTTCCAACTCCAATAATGTTTCGGTTGCGATAGCTTCAATTTCAGGAACAATCAGATTGGGCTTTTCTTGCTCAACCAGTTCCCTCAAGGCTGCTCCGTCAAGCATGTTAATAGCATAACTTCGATGAGCAACCTGCATGGCTGGCGCGTGATCATAACGGTCTACAGCAATGACTTCGACGCCAAATCGCTGAAGCTCAATGGCCACTTCTTTCCCCAGCTCCCCAGAGCCAAGAAGCATGACCTTTTTTGCAGTGTTTGAAAGTGGAGTTCCTATTGTAGGCATATGTAATAAGCAGTAATGATAAAGTGCCTAAGATTAGCAGTCGTTGTCACTAAGTGCAATTACTGGCAAACTTTAGAGTTATTTGATTGGTTAGGCTTTGATCTGGGACAGATTGTTCGAGCAAGAATTTAGTTGTCAGTACCACTTTTTATATTTAAACCAAAACATCAAACCGATACCAATCAATAAACAAATACCGCTTACGATCCAGAAAGCATAGGAGTCTTCCGTTCCTGGAAGGCCAGCAACATTCATACCCAATAAGCCGGATAAAAATGTCAGCGGTAAAAATATGGCAGAAATGATCGCTAGGACATATAACCGGTTATTTTGCTCATAGCCAATTCTGGCCAACAGCTGCTCCTGTAATGCCATGGAGCGCTCTCGAGACAATTCCAGGTCTTCTAACAGTCTGGCAAACTTATCGCGATCATCTTTCATGTTTTCAAGTGCTTGAGGTGAAAATAACCGGCTATCGGTACGTTGAAGTTTATCTAAAGCTTCCTTTTGTGGAGTTAAATAACGTTTCACTGTCGCTGCCTGGCGTCTTAAGCCACCCAGGTCAACTCCAGCTTCGCGGCTATCAGCCTGCTCAATATTGTCTTCCTGGCGATCCAGCTCTTCTTCAAACTGCTCAAAAAACTCTTCGATACGAAGGGCCAGTCGCTCAATTAAAATAGCAACGAACTCCCCTGGCGACTTTGGTCCCAACGAGTTCTGTAAGCTTTTATGGATATCCTGTAACGATAGGCTATTACGGTTGGTACTCGTAATAACTGTATCCTGATTCATCCAGAGTCTTATTGAAATCATATCTTCTGGTGCTGACTCAGGGTCTAAATTAACGCCTCTCAGACAAACCAGAATAGAGCTTTCTTCCTGATAAAAAGTCGGTCGAGTTTCTGCTTTAAGCAACTGCTCTTTAAATAAGTCGTTAATATCCTTTCGTGAACTTAACCAGTCCCTATCCTCATCAACGGAGTAATTCATGTGATACCAGCGATAAGCTTTTTCTTCTGACTTCCCTTCAGTTAACAAGGCTCCACCATCACTAATATCGTACCTAACGACGCTCATGGCAACTACCTCTCCTATTTATGTCTGGCTGGATCTAACCTGCAACGCACTGTTTTCATATCAGCTAAATCAGGTTCCGAAAATACAGTTTATAGTAACGAAGATAAAACCACGCCAAGCTCACTATCAGTTGAGATAATAACCTTTGATGATCAACCCCGCATACAGCAGCTCTAACTGCAACTCTCCCAGCATAGACTATCAGGTTTTGGGGCATAACAAAAAGCCTTAACTAACAGCTAGTTAAGGCTTTAGGAAGAGGTTTGTAGGGTAGCTGATTAAAGCTCTTTGCTTTTTTGACTCTTTTCAAATCGAGCGATAAGCTCTGGCTTAGCCTGAATCGTAATCAAATCAGACAAAATATTACCCGCCTCTTTCAGCAGAACATCGGGTTCCTCTGACTGCTCTTCGGTATCCTCTTCAGACTCTTCATCCTGCTCTTTATCAAGCTTAGCTAAAGGCTCCAAACCTTGCATTTTGCGCTTAATATTTTCTCTTTTCAGACGTAACTTATCATTTTCCTTTTGTTTAGCCAGACGCTTTTCATAGTTTAGCGAAACAACCTCATTATCACGTTCTGTCTTGGCTCGCTCAATATCATCAACAAAGAAAGCAAACTCTTCATTCGACTCTTTGCGTTGTTCATGGCGATACTTTAAATACGGTAAGAAGTCATGCAAGTCACCAGCTGGCTCAAAGTCTGCCGTTTTAATCGTATCCCAGGCTAATGCATTGTCATAAGAGCTTTCGCCGTATTTTTTATGGTCAAAGATTGTTGGGAATGCAATGTCTGGAGAAACGCCTCTATTTTGTGTGCTTTTACCCGTCACACGATAAAACTTCTCAACGGTTAATTTTAAGGCACCAACATTTACCTCTGGATCACGTAGATAGCGATCTAAGTTGGCTACACTCTGAACCGTGCCCTTACCAAAAGTATTTTCACCAATGACAACACCACGTCCATAATCCTGGATTGCACCCGCAAAGATTTCAGAAGCTGAAGCGCTAGAGCCATTCACCATAACCGCCAAAGGACCATCGTATAATGTTTTACCATCATCATCTTCCAGTACACGTAAACGACCGCCGCTATCTTGGCCCTGAACCACGGGACCTTGGTCAATAAACAAACCAACAAGGTCAACAACCTCATTTAATGACCCGCCTCCATTATTACGTAAGTCGATAATCAAGCCATCAATGGATTCTTTTTCCAGCTGCTTAATTAAGCGAGCAACATCTTTGGTGGTACTGGTAACCTCGCCATCAGACTCGCCGTCGCGTGCAGCAGCTTCGGAATAGAATGATGGTAACTCTATGACGCCAAGATTATAAGCCTTGCCATCCTGTTCGACTTCCATGGTAGTTGAATGCGCCGCCTGATCTTCGAGTTTAATCTCTTCGCGAACGATACGTACCACTTTCGGCATACCATCGCCGGCATCGGTATAAGGAATGATTTGTAGACGAACAACCGTTCCCGCTTCGCCGCGAATCAAATCAACAACATCATCATTCCGCCAGCCGATCACATCCACCATTTCACCTTTATCGCCTTGGCCGACACCGATAATCTTATCGTTTTTATGAATTTGCCCCGATTTTTGAGCAGGCCCTTTATTGACCACAGAAACAATTTTAGTAAATTGATCCTCCTGCGTTAAAACAGCACCAATACCTTGTAACTTCAGACTCATGTTAATCGCAAAGTTTTCAAAGCGACGAGGCGTGTAATAAGCGGTGTGAGGATCAATCGCTGAGCTGACAGCATTCATGAAATAACCAAAAACATCTTCGCTGTTGGTTTGTGAAAGTCGACGAATGGCAGAGCGATAGCGGCTCTTCAGCTTCTCTTTAACTTCTTCATCGTTTTGCTCAGCCAGCTTTAAATTCAGCGCATCATTCTTTACTCGTTTGCGCCAGATTTCGTTCAGCTCCTCTTCTGTTGTAGCCCACTCAGCTTCGGTCCTGTCGTAAGCAAAGTCTTCATCTTCATCAAAAGATAGTGGCTTGTCGAGCAGTTTCAAAGCGTACTCATAGCGCTCACGGTAACGCTCTTCAAAAATCTCAAAAAAGGTATACGCAGGTTCTATTTTTCCGGTTCGAAGCGCATCATCAAACTTGTCTTCATACACTTTTAACTGCTCAATATCATTGGCATAAAAGTAACTGCGGTTTGGGTCAAAAGCTTTAACGTATTGCTTAAAGGTCTCTTTAGACAGTTCGTCGTTAAATTTGGGATGAGAGTAATGGCTCTGTAATAGCAAAAAAGCTACCAGGCGCCCGGTTTCCCGAAACTTTGTCTCCGGCTCCATTCCAATGCTGGCTGGTGCCGGCAAAGAGTATACTTCCTGGTGCAACTCTTTATCTAACTTTTTAGGGCTCTTGTTGTTTGTCTTATCAGCCGCAGCACCTAACGATACTGTCAGTGCCAATAAAGCTATAAACCACTTGTTCTTTATCATTTAATAACCTTCAATCGTGTCAAATCCGTCTTTAAAATAGACTGTCTATCACCCCTAAGGTTGCGTAAATTTACGTAAAATACAAGCCTTAGTCTGTTAAAAAGTGTGATTCAGCCGTTTCCATCACTAAAAAAGGGCCTGTCCGGCCCTTTTTCGTTTATTTATTATACAGCCTTGTATCACATAAAAGCCTGCAGGCCTGTTTGTGCTCTACCTAAAATCAAAGCATGGATATCATGCGTACCTTCGTAGGTATTCACAGCCTCCAGATTCATCGCATGGCGGATCACGTGGAACTCATCACAGATACCATTACCACCATGCATATCGCGCGCCATACGTGCAATCTCAAGCGCTTTACCACAAGAATTACGCTTAACCAGAGATATCATCTCCGGCTTAAAACGTTTCTCATCAATTAGACGCCCTACTCGCAATGCCCCCTGCAGACCTATCGTAATTTCTGTCTGCATATCAGCCAGTTTCTTCTGGAATAGCTGAGTAGAGGCCAAAGGCTTGCCAAACTGTTTTCTGTCTAAGCCATACTGGCGAGCTGCATGCCAGCAGAACTCAGCTGCACCGAGAGCTCCCCAGGAAATACCGTAACGAGCAACATTTAAGCAGCCGAACGGTCCCTTAAGCCCTTTAACCTCAGGGAACTTGTTCTCTTCAGGAACAAAAACGTCATCCATCACGATCTCGCCAGTAGTCGAGGCTCTTAACGAGAATTTACCTTCAATCTTCGGTGCGGAAAGCCCTTCCATCCCTTTCTCAAGAATAAAACCTCGAATATCGCCCTCATCGTCTTTTGCCCAAACGACAAATACATCAGCAATAGGTGAATTGGTGATCCACATCTTGGTACCACTTAGCGAATAACCACCATCAACTTTCTTAGCACGGCTTTTCATGCTGGCTGGATCCGAACCAGAATCAGGCTCAGTCAGACCAAAACAACCTACCCATTCGCCTGTGGCCAGTTTTGGTAGATACTTTTCTTTTTGCGCGTCTGTACCGTATACATTGATGGGATGCATTACCAAACTGGATTGAACCGACAATGCCGAGCGGTAACCTGAGTCGACTCGCTCCACCTCACGAGCAACTAGCCCATAAGCAACGTAAGAAGCACCGGCACAGCCGTAACCATCAATGGTTGAGCCTAACAGACCAAGTTCACCCAGCTCATTCATAATTTCACGATGGAAGTGCTCATGACGGTTTGCTTCTAGCACACGAGGCATGAGTTTGTTCTGACAGTAATCGCGGGCAGTATCTCTGATTAAGCGCTCTTCTTCAGTTAACTGCTCATCCAGTAGCAGGATATCATCCCAATGTTCGAGTAAGGCTTTAGACATATTCGTTGTAGTTGTATAAAAATTGATGAATGGAATATACGCAATCTTAGCAAATATCACCAGTCTCTAACCACTGGTCTGATGTGATAATTAGAAACAAAGAAAAGCCAGCTGTCCTTAGCTGGCCCTGGGGTAATAAAAAGTCCGTCCCTGGATAAAGTCTCCCACTGGAGCCTAGAATGAGGCGAACAGGCGAGTTAGCGCTACAGCTGTTGCAGCACGACTCATCGGTTTACCTGGATCGAAGTAAGCGGTAATGGTTGGTTCTAAATCGAACGGACCTTGCTCCACTTCAAAACGTGCATTGATAATGCCAAGATCCAATGCATGTTGAACATAGTGCTTTAAGTTTTCAGGAATGTTACCAGCATCGGCAATGATGATTCGTTCATCACCATAGATGGCCGTCAAATAGCCGCTGCTATAGCTTGATTCAACACCTTCCAGCCCAAGTGACTGTACAAGTGAGTAAGCTGCATCAAGCTTAGTTACCGCAGCGCCAGGGTCGAATGTGATGTTATCGGCTTTCATTACCGGACCCTGCTCCTGAACTCTATCTTTAAGAGCCGAACCAGTGTCGGTGACCGCGTTAATAGCAGCAGCATCAGCAGCACTCACATCGATGTACTTAGAGTCAGCAGCATCGTTAGATTGGCGAATACCTGCGCCTAGCGTGAGATAATCAGCAAACTGAGCACGGGTTATCAGAACATCGGGATAAAAACCATCTGCCAACGCATCAACCAACTGTTCGCTTACCGCGTACTCAATAAATGACTGCGCAATATGACCTTGCGTGTCATCGATACCGCTAAAGCCATCAACCTGTACAAACTTGACGTCGACAGGAATAGTGTCAGGCAGTGCATAACCATTGGTTGCATCCACCGGATCAACGTCAACGCCAGAGATGCCACCGATACCTTTAACCGTAAGATTCCAGGTACCCGGCTCTCCAGGAGCGGTTACAGCGACATTCTGACCTAATACTGGCAAAGCAATACTCGAGCCATAACGCTTGCCTGTTGGGCTCGTTAGTACTAGAGCAACTGTATTATCAGAGATATTAGCTCGCGCCATAATAAGAGAGATGTCCTGACCAACGGTAAAGTTTTCACCTGGGTTATCACCTGCTGGTGCGAAATCCACGTCTAACTGGAATTGATCGGCAACGGAAGTATTCGCGCTGGCATTAAACTCACGGTTAACTTTTGTTGTTTCACCGAAATCTTTTGCTTCATCCAGTGCCGCCTGTACCGCCGCATAGGCGTTGATGTAACCAGCACCGGCTTCCCATGGCTCAAGACCAGGCATATTAGTCGCAGTATCCTGCAGGATACGCTTTACATCTTTCCAGTTCAGCGACGGATTAGCTTCCAGCATTAAAGCAACGATACCTGAGGTATGAGGGGCAGCCATCGAAGTACCACTCATAATAGTGTAGTAAGGCACCTGATCTGCCGGCAGAACTTCTGAATCGTCTGCTGTGCCTAATAGAGAAGTACTTCCAAGAGAAGCTCTAGCAGAAACAATGTCAACGCCTGGAGCCGTTATGGTTGGGCGATCGACCCACTCAAACGTTTCACCATCGACTTCAACTGTTCCACCGCCGTTTTTCACGCCTCGAGAACTAAAGTCAGCCAAATTACCATCTTTATCGCCAGCAGCAACAGTTACCACCCAAGGTGCCTTTTTAAAGTTACCCGTGATAGTCGCTTCACCACTACCCGAGTTACCCGCTGAAAACACAACGATAACACCGTTATCACTCAGCTCTTTAGTCAGAACGTTTGTCGGATGATCTGGATTAAAGTCAGAACCCGTATCGCTGGTGCTACCGAAAGAGTTAGAAATAACTCTTATATTGTAGTCGTACTGATGCGTTAAGGCGTAATCGAAACCACCCAATGTGTCCAGAATAAAAAGGCCAGCGCCAGAACCATAACCAATAATGTCAGCTCCTGGTGCGACTCCCTCCTGTTCCCCGCTCGACATGCTACCGTTCCCGCCAATTGTGCCGGCAACGTGAGTACCGTGACCACCAGCTAAATCCGTGTTTGGTACATCTTCCTGATAGGTGATAGGAAGCATGGTATCTACAGAGTTCAGGTTAGTTTGCGCTAAAACATTTTGTACAACGTGGTTAGGGTATTTTAGATCTGAGTGTGTACCATCAACGCCAGAGTCATTGACGACAACACCAACGCCTCGGCCAGAAACCGGTACACCGTTGATACGAATAGATTGATCTGCACGTAAGCGATCGACGCCGGTTAACTGAGTTGCTTCCTGATTGTCATAAGTCAGCTCAGCGTTATGCCATACCGAACGTACATCGTCACGCGAGTAAATGGTTTCGATTTGCTGTTTGGTAGCAACCGTACCAATCATCGGTACATTCTGTAAGATCACACCCTTGCTGATGCCTAATTGCTCAAGTGCACTAATTTGTGACTCAGTCGCAGGACCATCACCCTCGAAAGTAATGATAACTTCAAACTGGTCAGTGTTAAGCGCATCCGGCAATGCTTCGGTCAGATGTGGACCCAAAGACTTTGCAGACAAGCCAAAAGAAGAAAGACCTATACCTGCGGCAAGCAATGCGCCCTGTACAGGTTTAGATTTAAAGAAAGATTGTGTTGTCATGTTTAACCCACCCATTTGGAAATTCACTTATGAGCTTGACATGTCGCAACACTTTTTATAATTAGGGAAATCCCCTAGTAACTAGAGAAACAACACCTAGAGGGTATCAGCTATATCAATAATTTATGTTGAGCAGCGTATTTTACCAGCTCTGCCGAGTTGGCAGCACCTAATTTATCCAATACCTTGCCGCGATGATTTTCAGCTGTTTTCACGCTGATATCCAGTAAACGTGCGATTTCTTTGGTGGTTTTTCCATCAATAACCAGGTGGAACACTTCTCGTTCTCTTTTTGTTAGGTTCTTATAGGGATCGCTCCACTCTTCCGGTTGGTTATACTGATTAGCCAGTACCTGCGCCGCATACTGACTAAAATAACTTTTCCCGGAAGCTAAAGCTTTCACGGCCTGAATCAACTCCTCACTGGCACTATCTTTTAATAAATAACCTGAAGCTCCAGCTCTAACCATATGAATTACATATTCTTCTTCTTCGTGCATGGTAAGAACCAGCACTTTGCATTGAGGCAACTTTCCTGTAATACGTTTGACCACTTCCATACCATTCAGCTCGGGCATGCTGATATCCACAACCGCGATTTGTGGCGAAAGCTCTTCTGCCTTCTCAACAGCCTCAAGCCCGTTGGCCGCTTCACCAACCACCACACAGTCCTCGTCCTTTTCCAGAATACTGACCAGTCCCTGCCGTAATATGGTGTGGTCATCAGCAATTAATACTCGAATCATTAATGTTCCCCCATTAATAGCATTTTAACTTCAGCGCCCTTCCCCTTCGCTGAGTTGATCATCAGCTGACCACCAAATGCCGCCACCCGATCCTGCATTGCCGAAAGACCAAAACCATCCGGTCCTAAAGCTTTGTTAGTATCCATCCCCACGCCATCATCGGTGACTTTAACTAATAAGATAGACGGTTGTGAGGCGACATCAATTTTAATGTGGTTTGCTCCGGCATGTTTTATGGCATTTGTCAGCGCCTCCTGGACAACCCTGAATACCAGAGTTTGAGTTTCTTCATCCAGCTCCTTATCAATGTGAGTTTCCAACTCAATGGTCAAATCTGTTTGCTCCTGCATGATGCGTCGTAACCATTTCAGGGCTGGCACTAAACCAAGATCATCTAATATTCGTGGTCGCATCAACCGGGAAATCTTCCTGGTATCGTTTAGTGCCTGACGCGCTAATTCTAAACTGTCCTTAAGCGACTGCTGTAGATTTTCGTCCTTTTCCTCTTTCAATGTCTGCTCGACCTGATTGATTAACGCTGTCAACAGCTGCCCAACCCCATCATGCAACTCTCGTGCAATATGTTTTCTTTCATCTTCCTGAACTTTCCATACGCGTTTTGCCAAACTCCGCATTTGCGTATTGCCAGCAGCGAGGCTCTCGGCAAGCTGACTTTGTTTCATACTCAGAGCATTCAACATGTCCGTTATTTCATCTTTACCTGTCATAAAAAGTTCTCCATAAAATCATCAGTAAACGAATAACGTCCTTGCAGTGAAATAAGGTATTGCCGCTGCTCTTCTGGCAGTTGCTTTAATAATTCTTCTAATTTTGATGTGGCTATTTCTAGATACTGCTCAGCCAGTTCATGCTTATTCAGTAAGCGGTAATAATTCGCTACTAAACGCTGAGTAAAAAAGTCACTCCAGTGTACACCAATCATGCGCTGGCTTTCGGCTAACTGCTCGATGGTCACCTCGAGTTGTTCCAGGTTCTGTTGCTCAATGTAATAGGTCGCCTGTAACTGTAATAACCTTAACCGAGCAAACTGATGCAGTTCCAGATCGTAGGATTTTATAGCCCCAATCAATTGCTCTATTTGCTTATTATTGTTTGAATCAAGCAAAACCAACCTTTCCATTTCAAATAGCAGCTGTTTAATCTTTGCTCTGGAAGTAAGCCCTTTCGCTTCGAGATCTGTTAATGTCTGATACTCCTCGGCACTGTCTTGATTTTGATACAATCGCAAACGGTTATTTAAGACATGATAAATAACTTGCTGCGATTGGTTATGCTCCTGCTTTAGTAAAGGTTGAACCGCGTTCAAGCTGTTAGCTGCAGCGGAATAATTACCCGAATTAATTTGCCACTCCACTAGCCACAATCCAAATTCCAGCTGACCTCTAACGTCCTTACGCTCTTCCAGCAGTTGTTTAATCTCTTGGAGTTCATTCAGTGGCTCAATAAAGTTACCCTTTAGTAAAGCAATCTTAGCCAGGTACGCTTCTGCGACAATTTTCTCTTCGAACAGGTTTAGAGACTCCGACTCCTCTTTCGCCAGGGAAAAGGTCTGGAATGCTGCTTGCCAGTCACCTTTTCTCAGGTTTAACTGAGCGACATTTTCATTCACTCGTATAACGCCGACTGGATCCTGCACTTTTTCATAATAGTTTTTGGCCTGCTCCCAATAAATTGTGGCATGCTCTTCATCCGACAATAAAAAGTAAATATAGGCGACATTATTTAAGCTTTCCGCCTTTAGCCAGTCATCATCAAGCTTCATACGAATACTGAGCGAGGCTCTGAAGTGCTCCAGGGCTTGGCCATAGGCACCTTGCTCTTCTGCAATAATGCCTAACTCATTGTATAAATCCGCCTGCTTTGCAGCATCATTACGCGGCTTATTCACTTCCAACGCCCGGTACAGACGTTGCTCCGCTTCTTCAAACTCTCCTTTAATAGCATAGATTGATGCCAGATTCGATAAACTGGTAACAATACCTCGAGCATCGCCAATAGATTCTCTCGCGGCCAAGCCCTGTTGATAATAGTCGAGCGACAGATCAAGCTCTCCCAGCCGATGGTAGGCAACACCAAAAGCATTAAGCACATCGCCTCTTAACTGTTCATTCTTCAGCTTTTTAGCCGTAACCAAGGCCTTAACCAAATAATCATCAACTGCTTTTTCAGTTTCCCCCCGCCAGATAGCGACTTTGGATAATTCATACCAGGCGGACGGATGATTCTGATCTTCAGCGACGATACGGTTAAGCTCTGCTTCGGCTTTCTCTAATGCTTCTAACTCAATATACAGCTGCGCTAGTTCAAACCTTATATCATCGCGCCTCGGCAGACGGTCAAGCACTGTGCTATAAATTTCAGCAGCAGCACTTAAATCTCCTGCAATAAGCTGAAGCTCAGCATTAGAAAGTTGATGAAGTAACTGCTCTGGATTGGTTAAGCTTTTCACTTTATTAAATGCACCTTCTGCATCAGCCAGTGAGCCACTTTCAGCCGCTACTTTTCCCTTTAAAAACCAGCCCTGTGCAAAGTCTGGAAACTCTTCAAGAACGCTCTGTAACTGCTCCATTGCACGACTGAACTTTTGCTCATGTAACAAAAGCTCTATTTGGGTCCAGCGCTGTAATGAAAGCTCTGACGGAATCGAGTGCTGCTCTACAATCGTTGATAACTCAAAATATTGGTTAAGTTGTTCTGCAATCTGCAACAGCTCTTCCGACAGCTCCGCTTCATTCGCCTCAAAAGCCACCAGCGAATGTCGAGACAGGTTATTTCCAACAACTTCGATAATCGTTGCTTGCAAACGGTACTTTTCTGGACCAACTAAGGTAACAACAGTATCCAGCATAGCAGGGGTTTGCAGTAATTCACTCAGGGTTAAAAGCTTCTGCTCGTTAAGTGACGATGAATAGCCTAACAGGTCCATAGTTTGCTGCGTCCTGTCTGTACCGACAACCCTTAATTGAGCCGATCTGGCAAGCTTTTGTGATAACACGGTCGGTAGTCCCTGGCTTAGCCAGAGTTGATCCGGCATTGCCTCAACTCGAAATGGAAGAACGGCCACGGCCTGATTGCCCTTCTGCTGGCTGGCAAGGCTCCGGTCATCATTCGTAACGTTTGGATTAAAGTACAAATAAGTTCCACCAGTCAAAACAAGAAGCAGGCCTAAAACAGCCAAAACAGGATATAGCTTGCTTGATGGCTTGCGATTCACATCAACTGTCTGTCGTAACAGCTCAGATAATGCCGCAAGATTGTTTGGTCTTCTGCCTGGCTCGGGAGCCAGGCAGGCATCGGTAACAGCTTTAAACAATCGGAATTTTTTAGGTAACTTGTGAAAATCTCCACGCTTTTTTTCTGCTAATAGATCGTCCAGTTTCAGCGCCTTAAAAGGCGTTTTACCCGTTAACAGCTCAAAAAGAATGACCCCAAAAGAGTAGATATCCGTGGTTTTATTGGTCTTACCAAACTCTAAATATTCAGGGCTGGCGTAAACCGGCGTACCATTTATGCTATCGACGGTTTCACTACCCAGAGCCGAGGCGACGCCAAAATCTGCAACGTAGAGGTGATCTTTTGCATCAACCAGTATATTTTCGGGTTTTAAATCACAGTGGCTAACCCCTTTCTGCTCCGTGATTGAAAGCGCAGACAGGATCTGCCGAGCATAATAAAGCACTTTGTCCTGACTAAGATCTTCCTGCTCAACGAGATCGGCCAGGTTTCTTCCTTCAATCCAATCCATGGTGATAAAGTGAATATTGTTATCATGATAATATTCATGAACACGGACAATATTGGGATGTGACAACTGCCTGAGGGTTAAAATTTCGTTCTTGAAACTTTGCAGGCTATCGTCATTGATGAGGTGTGGGTGTAATACTTTTATGGCGACGAAAGTATCCAGCTGTAAATCTCTGGCCTTATAAACGCATCCGTAACGTCCGCAACCCTGCTTTGACTCTATTTCGAATCGACCAATTAATAAGGTGCCGTCGCTTAAAGTTTGAAATTGCTTTAAAACCTGTGTCTTCTTTAGAGAATTAGACTTAGTGTTGTCATCTAAGCCATCTTGACCCATGTATCTGCACTCCCAAGGCTTGCCGCCAATAATAGGCTCAATCAGTTAACGCCTCCATTATTTTTTAATGGATAGCGATGGGCACCTGCATTTTTAATAACTGTTCTTCTGCAAGTACTTTATCGGGCATATTCTCTAATATAGCAGATATTTTATTTTGTAAAACAATAGCTTCTGAATTAATTTTGATTTGCTTAGCAATCAGATTCAAAATTTCAAGGTCCAGCTCGGTTAAAACCTTGTTAGCTTCATGGCTGTCAACATAGACCACACCAATGAGTTTGTTATCACTGATTAGTGGAATACAGGCTAAAGCAGCAATCTTTTTGCGCTGAATGCTTTCACGAGCGGCTAGATGTTTATCCAGACTGGTATCCATAGCAATGATAGGCGAGCTATGCTGAAGTGCCTTTTGCATGGCACCAACGCTGCCTTCAAATGAACGGTGGTTAAAGTCCTGCTGAGTCATGCCTTTAACTGCACAGACAGACAGCTCCTGTGGATTATGGCCTAGCATCACCAGACCGCGCTGTGTTCCCGTTAAATTTAATAACGAAAATAACTGCTCGTCGAGAGCATGAATCAACGACTGCTCGGCAACTTTACTATAAGACTTTCTGGACTGCTCAATACGCCACTGGTTATGGGCATTAATAGCTCGAATTTGGTTCTCGGACTTGAGTTCAAATATGCAATCGACTTCGCCTACGGTGATAATGTCATTGGCCGATAATATGCTGTCAGACACTTCTCGACCATTAACCTTAAGACCATTAACGCTCAACTTATCATGCAACTGCCAAGCACCCTCCCGGGCGTTTAAAGTGGCATGTTCACGAGATACACTTGGGTGATTCAATATGACATCACACCCTTCGCTTCGTCCTACACGATATTGCGAGTTCTCAAATAAGAAGCTTTCCTTAGCCGGCTCATCAGTATAACACGCTGTTATTCTGGCTGGCATATCATTACCTCTTACTAATTAATCAAACGCAAACTGAAACGTAATGTATTGGCAAGTGCAATCAGTTCCCCTGCGACATTATCAATATCTCGGCTTGAACGCCATACATCAGGAATGTTATCGCCTCTGTGCTGATCCACGTAACGGCTGAACTCATCTACTTTATTACTGGCTAAAATGTAGCTCTGCTGCTGTACCAGCTGATCAATTTCATTAAGCTTCGTATTTAACTCATTGTAAGTGACCGGGTCGATCTGAGTCGAAAAACCGGACAATGTATTACTTAACCGTGTGAATTTTGTATTGATAACCATCAATGGCGAGCGTAGATCGGCGACGATTAAGAATTGAGAAAACTTACCCGTGGTACCCCGAGCTCGATAACTACCAGAGCCCATTGTCGCGGTAATGTCTTTAAACTGACCACCTAAAGGAGCTTTGAAGAACCTTAAAGGAGTGCCTGCTGTATATTCCAGGTTGTGAGTATGGATATCAACAGTTGCGAGGCCAGAGAAAGCAAAGCCTTTGTTGGATGGTGGCTCTACTGTAATCATCATCGGAAATGCTGATAACAGATTGATATTAAGGCTATCAGGTAAACGGTTTAACAGTGACAAATCGGTGATATCGACTAACTCAGCCGTAATACCAAGGTTATCAGCTGTTAAGCCAACAGTATTTTCAAAAGTCAACGTAAAATCAGCTTCAACGTTCCCTGTGAGGTTGATCACCGCTTCAACTTTATTACCATGCACAGTAATATCAATAGCTTGAGAGTGACTCTTAAAGCTATAACTTAATCCAAGAATCAAAAGAACTACTGTGAAAGTAAGCTTTTTCAAAGCTGACATATATAAAACCTCGCAGTGTGAGAACCCAATACAACTTATGCTAACGCTATTTCAAAATACTTATATTTATCCATTAAAGCAAGAATGCATTGCAAAATTGTGTGAAAAGAAGGCCCTTAGCCAACTTTTCACACCCTTTTTACTAGTTACTGATAATAAGCATCGTACATTCTACCAATCAACACCGCATACGCTGCGCGTGTTATAGCGTCGGCAGGCTCAAAGTAAGCTGTTAACGTAGGCTCAAGATCAAATGGCCCTTGCTCTATCTCATAACGTACGCCAAGTATGGATAGCTCCAGAGCTATTTGCACGTAACCTTTAAACTCCTCAGGAATGGAATCCTGATCGACAACCGGTACTGTCTGACCGTTATAGTCGACTGTAACGTCTCCTGAGAATGCCTTTGCCTGCTCTTCCAGTCCAAGAGACTGCACTAGAGCGTAAGCTATATCAAGACGAGTCACTTTGCCATTAGGATCAAACTTATCACCGTCGCTTAGCATAACAGGCTGCTGCTGTTGCACTCTGTCCTTTAAAGCACTGCCTGGAGCACCAGCAGACTCAGCGAATGCCGCCGCTTCAAATCCAACGTCGCTGAAGCTAACTACAGGCTCGTTCAATAAATCACGGTGTTGACGAATCGCTGCACCCATGACGAGATATTGTGCCAGCTCTTTACGTCTTAATTCTCTATCAGGACGGAAGAACTTATCATTGAAACTATCAACCAGACGTTCGCTTGTTGCGTACTGGATAGCCTCTTCTGCTGGGTGGCCGGCAATATCGTCCAACCCTTCATAGCCGCCAGACTTAAAGATGCTGATTTCACCGCTGACTGACTCCGGAACACCGGGGCCATTTGTAGTACCAGTCGGATCAGCCTCAACACCAGATAAAGACGTTAAACCATAAGCAGACAACTTCCAGGTACCTACTTTAGCAGGTGCTGAAACACGCATATCAGTCGTTAATACTGGCAGCGTTAGGTTGCCAAAATATTCGGTACCATCAGGTGCTTCTAATTTCAATTTAATTGTATTGGCTAGCGATTCAGCCGAAGCTGTAATCCATACATCATTCTCTGAGACCTCAAACTCGTAAACATCTGGCTCGCCCGCTGGAGCATACAGAACTTCGAATGACTCAGGACTGTCATCAGCAATCACGATGGCATTACCATTAAAAGTATTCAGGTTATTAACCGTCGCTTTGTGCTCAGGGTTATAACCCAGTGCCGCAGCTACCGCAGCGTAGGCATTGACATGACCAGCTCCCACTTCCCACTTTTCATAACCAGGTATATTAGTTGCCGTTTCTTGCAACAGTCGCTTAGTTTCCAGCGGGGTAAGATTAGGATTCGCTTCCAGCATCATTGCGATAACACCAGCCACGTGCGGCGTTGCCATCGATGTACCTGAAATCATGGTGTAATACGGTACATATTCCGTTTCAATCGCCTCTAAATCTGCTTCTCCGCCGTTAGAAACAACGTTGGTGGCCGCTCGAGTGGAGATAATATCGACACCAGGAGCAACGATGGATACTTCATTACTATAAGTCCATTCGGTGCCATCTGGCATTATGAAATCACCACTTTCCCCCCGTTTACCACGCGAAGAAAAATCAATGAGTGTACCCTGCTTGGTACCGGCACCAACTGACAATCCCCAAGGGATTTGTGCATATGGATTATGCGTATCCTCGCCAGGACCAGAATTACCCGCAGCAAATACAGAAATCATACCCAGTTTATAGGCTTTGTAAGACGCTACCGAAATAGGACCGTTCGGCTCATATTTACCACTCGAGCCCCATGAGTTACTCATCACACGAATTGGAGAGTTAAATTCGAACATATGCGTTAGTGCGTAATCGTAACCACCTAATGCATCTAGAATAGACAGACCAGCTCCTGAGCCATAACCAACAAGCTCAGCTCCCGGTGCAGCCCCTTTATATTTACCGTCGGAATTAGTACCCCAGCCTGCAACCGTACCGGCGCAGTGAGTACCATGACCAACGTTTAAATCGGTATTCAGCTGACCTTCAACCCAAACACCACTAACGCCTGCCAGCGACAAGGCTTGAGCATGAGTAATGGCCTGGACGTTTTCAACCACTTTAGAGCCATACTCCAGATCCGCATGAGTCGCATCAATACCAGAGTCATTGACCATTACAGTCACACCTTTACCGGTAAATGTCATACCGTTACGCAGTCTAAAGTCATCAGTCTGAACTTTCTCAGCGCCAGTCAGTTCTCTTGATTCGGCGTTATAATACTCAAGTTCACGGTTCGCAAAAATTGAGCGAACACCGTCCATCTGACTAAGCTGCTCAATTTGAGCCGGAGTAGCCACGACCCCAACGATCGGCAGTGATTTAAACTGAACACCGTCAGTAATACCAAGGTTCAATAAGTTTTCAAGCTGCTCAGTTTTCACTGCATCTAACTGATCATAAGTGACCACAACCATAGTGTTGTCAGTTAAACTCATTGTATCTAGTTGCTGATCGAGTTCAGAGCCTATAACAGCCTCCGCCGCAGCATTTAAACTAAAACCAGCAAGTGCCGCTGAGAGGGCCAGCTTTTTTAGCTTTATATTCATCATCTGTCTCCAAAGTTCAATAATTTTATATACCGCCTTCATTCCAAGTCATTTTTGACTTAAAGGCTACCCGGGCAAACACTCAAAAAAGCTAAGGGAAATCCCCTAGCTTTTTATTGGTTTTGAATAAAAGTGGGCCCTTGCGGGCCCTGTGTAGACGTGCTATTTGCTATTCAACCAAGCTGGATACAGTCGCATCGATTTGGAAGTTAGTCACAACACTTGCGTATCCATTCACACGCAACACATAATCGCCAGCTTGTTCTGGGGCATAAGATAGAACTTCTGGATTACTCAGGCTTGCGCTGCTGGCAACTTGCTCTCCCGCAGCGTTTAGCAGTTCGAAGTCAAGGTCGGCTACGCCTTCCCAGCTTAAGTTTGCTTCGATAAGTACAGCATCATCAGTAACTGAAATTGGGAAATCCTGAACCTCGAGGTTTTCTGCCGATGGTCCCATGGTACCTTCGAACATAAAGCTTTCTGTGGCAATACTTAGGCCATTATCAATCAACTGGCCATCAACTTTGACCCCGTCCAGGTTAATTTCACCTTCAAGATGCTTCAGCTCAACAGTATGAATGGTGTTACCTGCCAGACCCTTCACTGAAAAAGCTCGTGCTTCTTCATCAGGCGAGTAGAAATCAACAACACCGTAGTTTTTGCCATCAACAAATAGTTCGGCCCGACCACCGCGCTTACTGGCAACATAGAGCAGTTGTAAACTTTCGCCCATAATATCGAACATTGCTTTCGAGCCATTTCTACGAGTTTTCAAGAAGCTACCGTCTGTGCTCAAATCAGAGTCTTTTAACTGCCATTTAGAGACATAGTCAATCTCTTCGGTAGACTCACCAAACTGGTTCCAATTACCTTGACTTGACCAGTGAGTTTGACCATCCATAAAGTCAGAGCGGTTACCCTGAGTATTACGCGCCAACTCAACGGCTGCTTTAACATTAATATAGCCATCGCCCACTTCGTGGAATTTATAGCCAGGCATATCATCTGCTGATTCTCGGATAACAGACTCAATTTGATCTGGTGATAGATCAGGGTTCACCTCAAGCAATAAAGCCGCCACGCCAGCAACAAAAGGCGTCGCCATCGAAGTACCGCTCATACCGGCATAATAAATGTAGTAATCAGGATAATCTTCATTCACAACCGGGCTTAAAGCTGGTAGCGCCGTATTGGCAGCTCGCGTTGAAACGATACTGACACCAGGAGCAACGATATCCACGTGCTTCCACTCGTCACCCTCAACACCACGGCTAGAAAAATCAGCCAACTCTTTATCCGGATCACCAGCACCCACATCAATCACCCAAGGCGCCAGTGCATAAGGGTTAATCGTATCGTCTGAAGGGCCATCGTTACCGGCAGCGAAAGTAACTACCAAACCTTTTTGGTAAGCATCGTAAGACGCTTCATTAATTGGATTGTTTGGATCAAAAGCACCGCCCCCAGAAGCTCCCCAACTGTTAGTGATAATGTCAATGTCTAGACGTTCGCGATTAGCGATAGCATAATCAAAACCACCAATAGCAAACAGAATGGAAATCGCTTCGCCAGCACCTAGACCAACCAGGCTTGCGTTTGGTGCAATACCATCATGATAGTACGGACGACGAGCATCGTTTGCTGACATAGCACCCGTACCGGCAACAGTCCCCCCTACGTGAGTACCGTGACCCGAACTTGTATCAGTATTAATGACCCCTTCAAGGTAATAATTACTACCAGTTACCAAGTCCAAATCACCAAGAATTTTAACGTTCTCAACGGTCTTAGAGCCAAACTCTAAGTCTGGATGAGAACCATCGACTCCAGAATCCAATACAGCTACGGTAACGCCCTGCCCTGTAACGCCTTCGACATCGTGCACATAGTGACCACCAGTAATCTCACCAGATGTGTAGTTGAAGTATTGCAGCGGCTTATCGTAGTAAATACTCTTAACACGATCATCCTGAGCTAAATTCAAAATTTGTAACTTATTGAGCGTAGTACCAGCCATTGGCAACTCTTGCATCGCGATATAAGGACTCGCGACCTGCAACATGACCGAATCCAAGTCGTCTCTATTATGAGTCGTCACGATAACTTTCTTGCTATCAAGCAACGTCGGCAACATCGACTCAAGCTCTGGACCGATAATCGCATCAGCCTGTGCTCCGCCAGCTAGAGCGGTAAGAACACAAGCGGAAAGTAGTTTGTATTGAGTTTTCATAGTCTGACCCTGTCGTTATTTATTTGTCAGGTTCACTATGAAAAGAAATGAGCAGAATTGGAACGGGGGAAATCCCCTAGAAAGATAGATAGGTATTACCTAGCCGCAAGAAACATATAAAGGAAGCGCCTTACTGAAACGAGCTTTAGCAGTAAAACCGTTTGTTACAACAATTTCGTGGTTCGAGCCTGACTGTAGTACATAATATCAAGGCACACGAATTGAGAGTTAAATTATACTATAAGCTTCTCAGACCTTGATAATCCAGATTATCAGTCCGGTTGGGAGAGATGGTATCTACGTCTATACTTTCGATTTTGAAAATAAGGTTTGATAATTTTTCGCTGTAATCTCGCAAAGCTTGTTGTAGCTAAGGCCATGCAGATCTGCGACAAACTGTCCAACGTTTTTTACGAAGGCTGGCTGATTGGATTTGCCGCGGTGTGGTACGGGTGCGAGGTACGGCGAGTCTGTTTCGATGAGCAGTTTATCGAGTGGGATTTTACGACAAGTTTCGCGCAACTCTTCGGCGTTCTTAAAAGTAACGATCCCGGAGAAAGACACATAGAAACCGAGCTCCATTGCTTCTTCCGCCATCTCGAGACTTTCGGTAAAGCAATGCAAAACGCCGCCACACTTTTCAGCATTTTCTTCTTTGAGAATGTTTAAGGTATCTTCGCGCGCATCACGCGTGTGTACGATTATCGGTAACCCCACTTCATTGGCTGCGCGGATATGCTTACGGAAGCTTTTCTGCTGCAGTTTATGGTTCTCTGGATCTTTGTGGTAAAAGTAATCCAAACCGGTTTCGCCAATCGCGACAACTTCCGGATGTTTGGAGTTTTCTATTAGTGCATCGGTGTCTGTGTCTTTTACGCCATCGTATAACGGATGCACTCCTACCGAACATGAAATATCGTCATGTTGCTGGGCAATGGTCAGAACGTCGTTAAATTTATCGAGAGTAATACAGACACAGAGCATATGCTTGACGCCATTCTCTCTGGCGTTATCAAGCGCCCCTTCGAGTTTTCCATCGAACGGTTCTAAATCAAGACGGTCTAGGTGGCAGTGCGAATCAATCAACATAACAAAATGGTAAAATTACTGAGTTGGAAAGCGAGCCGTAGAGTAACACGACTCGGGGAAAATTTATACGGTAAGAACTGGCTTACATGGTGTGGGTAGGCTTATCAGACTCTAAACGTCCTGCCAGTATCGTTTCAATTGTGTTTCTGGCTTTACCCTTGTCCTGATCGCTGAACTGGATACCGATACCCGCTCGACGGTTGCCCTGCGCGCCGATAGGCGTTACCCAGACGACTTTACCGGCGATCGGTAGTTTTTCAGGCTCATCAACCAACGCCAATAGCATGAACACTTCATCCCCCAAGTCATACTGCTTGTTGGTTTGGATAAAAAGACCACCATTGACCACAAAAGGCATGTATGAAGCGTACAGATCATCCTTGTCTTCTACATGAATGGTCAAAATGCCGGGGCCGGTTCTTTCAATTCGCATCGATGCTTCCTTCAGTAATAAGTAAAACTTTAAGTTAGCTCTCTAATTTTTTGTATTTTATAGCAATTTGAGCGCTGTATATTAAAAAACTTTG
The DNA here is from genome assembly GCF_020005365.1 of Kangiella shandongensis. Lineage (GTDB taxonomy): Bacteria > Pseudomonadota > Gammaproteobacteria > Enterobacterales > Kangiellaceae > Kangiella > Kangiella shandongensis. The sequence continues at coordinate 61,122 of NZ_JACNML010000002.1, forward strand.
CCAAGATGCCATTAGATTAGCTGGACTTTTCAGCTTAATCAACCGCTGAATCTCAATTATTTTATTCAATAATAACGTCACACCTTTGGCATTAACAGTGGAAGCAATCTCTGCAAGAGCCTTATGTTGCTTCTGTAGCTGGATGTCGTTCTCTTTCCCACCTTGTTGTAACAACAGGACATCATGGAACATCAGCTGGCACCAGAAAACACAATTCTCCAGCTCTTCCTGCCAACGTTGCGCAATATCCATCGGCGGCTGCGTTGCCGTAATCACGTCTGCATAATCGAAAATAAACTCGCCACTTTTAAACGCTTCGCCGTTTTCGACAAAAGCTTCTACTTTGTAGGGGGCTGTTGGGAATAGCTGTAACGCCGTTTCCATTTCTTCATCAAAGAAATCATGGCGCTGCTTTAACCATTCCCGTGTCATACTGGTATTGGTTACGCCAACTTTCAGTATTTGTGCTCGGCTTTTTATCGTCGCCGGAACTCCTTGTAATTGTTCAGCCTGCAAGAGTAACAAAGTATTCTCTTGTGGTTCCTCTAATGTTTTCAGCAGTGCATTAAAGGAGCTGGCATTTAGCGCATGGATATCGGTAATATTCGCCAGTTTCCAGCCAGCCTGGTGCGCGGATTCCTGCATATGCTCAATCAACTCACGAACCTGGCTGATGGCAATCTGGGTTTTGCCTTCTTCAATCTGTAGCAAGTGGTAGTCAGGATGAGTTCCCGCTTCAAACAGCTGACAGCTTTTACATTGTCCACAGTAACCCTGGCCTTTATCCGGGGCATTACACAGCATCCATTGCGCGACAAACTGACAAAAGTCGTCGCGCCCAACGCCGTCTTCTCCTAAAACGAGAATCGAGTGCGGTAGTTGGTCCTGTGCCAGTTGCTGGGAAAGGTGGGCAAAAGGCCCTTCCTGCCACGGCGTCAGACTGTTTTCCTCGAATAAACTCATGGCATCATCACCTTATGATAAAAGGCCGCCAGTGTTTTCTCGAGCTGCTCCTGCACCTGTTCGATTGAACCAGTGGCATCAATCACTTTCATACGCTCTGATTCGTCTTCAGCAATAGCAAGATAGCCATCTCGTACACGAGTGAAAAATTCGACTTTCTCAGTCTCAAAGCGGTCGACCGGACCACGTTTTTTCGCGCGCTCCAAACCAACCTCAACAGGCAGATCAAGTAATAGCGTCAGATCAGGCTTAAAGCCCTGTAGCGACCAGGTTTCCAGTTCTTTAAGTTTCTCAAAACCTAAGCCACGTCCCGCTCCCTGATAGGCGAAACTGGCATCGGTAAAACGGTCACAAAGCACCCAGGTGCCCTGTTCCAGTGCCGGCTGAATTTTCTGGTAAACATGTTGGCATCGTGCCGCGAACATCAGCAACAATTCGGTATGACTATCGACCATTTCTTCTCGCTTGTTGAGTAACAGCTCGCGAATTTCTTCAGCCAAAGGCGTACCGCCAGGTTCGCGCGTATGGATCACCTCATGACCCTTGGCTTCGAGCCAATTCTTAACAAAAGCCATATTGGTTGATTTACCAACACCTTCTGTGCCTTCGACGGTGATAAACTGACCTTTTGAATTACTCATATCCTGCTCTTTTTATTGCTTTAACTGGTAGCGTCTGACGGCACGGTTATGCTCTGCCAGAGTTTTACTGAAATGATGACTGCCGTCCCCTTTTGCCACAAAATACAGAGTTTCACCGGGTACCGGCTGCAGAGCCGCATGGATCGCATCACGCCCCACTATTGCAATGGGTGTTGGCGGTAAGCCTTTATGAACATAAGTATTCCACTGGTGCGGATTATGAATATCCCGGCGACGGATATTGCCATCAAAGTCCGGCAATAGACCATAAATTATAGTGGGGTCGGTTTGTAATAACATGCCTCGCTTTAAGCGCCTGACAAATACGCCAGCGATTTCAGCTCGTTCGCTCGGTACCGCGGTTTCTTTTTCGATAATCGACGCCATAATTAGCGCTTCATAGGGCTGCTCGTAAGGTAAATCCTTTGCGCGCTGACTCCACTCATCCACCAAAACCTGCTGCAGTTTATTGTGAGCACGTTTTAATATATCAATATCACTATCGCCTTTGGTGAACTGATAAGTGTCGGCAAAAAACAGGCCTTCGGGATAATCCTTTCCGGTGAAATTCAGCTGCTGCCAAACATCAAAATAATCCTTCGTATCAATCGTATGTACCAGATCATCATGCCTCGCCATCGCATCAAGCAATTCGTAAATGTTAGCACCTTCGACCAGCGTAACCTGATAAGTAATCACATCTCCAGCGACCAGCTTTTGCAAAACATCAACCACGGTCATATCGGCAGTAACCCGATAATTACCCGCTTTAATATCACGCAGCCCGGGCTTCATACGCATCAATAGCTGATAATAGTAGAAGTTATCGATACGCCCTTCTTCGTACCATTGTTGGCCCAACCCCGTCGCCGTTTCACCTGCGACCACCGTTAATTCCTGGTTTAAGCCCAGTGGTTGTTTAGCAAAGGCTTTAAAACCCTGCCAGAAATAGGCTGTAACGCCTGCAAATGCGATCAGAATAATCAGAATGACGAGAAAGAATTTTTTCATTGAAACTATAAGTGTTTAATTTTTATACTAATTACTGCTTTGTTGATACTGTGTATTCAAGTCGGCAATCCCCGGATACACATCATACCGATGTTGACCAATTTTAGTAACTGGAATTAATCCATTCAGTGCGTTAGTTACCATGCAAAACTCTGCCTCACTCAAGATTTCCAGCCCGAATTGACTTGGCGCTATATTACCTTGAGTGTTCAACAACCAGCGCCGAACCGTTCCATTAACCCCCGCGCGCAACAAACTCGGCGTAAACCACTTACCGTTATTACAAAAGAAGATATTAGTTTTACTTCCACCAATAATCAGATCATCGGCTAACATAATACCATCAAAACAACTCTGTGGTATTTCCTCCTGAGCCAACACCTGCTCCAGTCGGTTTAAGTGCTTAATGCCAGCAAGAGCAGAGTTCTTGCTGTAAGGAGTCCCGCAAATGGATAGCTCAACACCATCCTTAAGCTTTCCTGGAGGGACGAAGGGTGACCAGCTAGCAATACGATTGAGTTTAGGGTTGCTCGGTGCTTTATACCCCCGAAGCCCCGATCCTCTTGTAATAGTCAAACGAATGACACCATCTTTCTCAACCTGACTTGCTACAAGCTCATGAATTTCACGTTCAACTAACCCAACGTCTACAGCTGGGAATTTAAGCTTAGCGGAGCTAGAGTTGATCCGCTCTATATGTAGGGGCCAGTGCTCAATCTGAGCATTACGAATACGAATGGTGGTAAAAAAACCATCACCGTAAAGCAAGCCTCTATCGGAACTTTCGACAAAGGCATCAGGCTGACCATTTACTAAATGTTTTGGCACAATAAGACCCTAATAGCTAGTGTATGGGTATTTCAGCTAAGTATAATAAAATGTCCAGAAATCAGTTAGTTCAGCTCCCGCTACGTTCTGACTTGAGTATATAACAGAGTTTGTAGTTACTGTCTAAGCAGCGCTGTGCAGAAGTCTTTGCTATTGTTAACTGTTTGCTAGTCATCTCCCTTTTCAGTTCGGCCATCCCACTTTTGGCATTACTATTACCATTGTGATTCGCAAGGATCAGCCACATATAGGCTACAGCGATATCTTGAGGAACTCCTCGCCCGTTACCGTACATGACAGCCAGGTTATTCTGTGCATCTGCATACCCTAATTTTGCAGCATCTCGAAACAAATTTATTGCGATATCATCTATTTGAGCCACTCCACTTCCAGTAAGATATAGCAGGCCTAAGTCATTTTGGGCATTTGGTAAGTTCTGTCGAGCAGCTTTATGGAGCCATTCAGCTGCTTTAGAATTATCTTTCAAAACTCCTCGTCCGTCACGATAAAAAACACCGACATTGTATTGTGATTTAACCTCACCTTGCTTAGCAGCTTTTAAAAACCATTTAAGAGCTTCTTGAGCGCTTTGCTCCACACCTACTCCTTTATTGTACAAGATACCCAAATGGTACTGAGCCTCAGCATAATGTTGTGAAGCAGCCTTTTGGAACCAGTGGGCCGATTCTTTATAGTTTCTAGTAGCCCCCTGACCTCTATAATACATAATGCCTAAATTAAACTGAGCCTCCGCATCCCCTTGCAGAGCAGCTTTATGGTACCATTTTAAAGCTTTCTGGTAGTTTTGCTTTACCCCTTGCCCATTATAATAAATAACTCCAAGGTCAAACTCAGCATCTACGTTACCCTGAAGAGCCTTTTCTTTTACATCGTTAGACTCTCCATGAAGAGAAAGTGACCAAAAAAGTGTTGCTAGAAATAGGAGGAAGACTGTTCGATTCATTATGATTCCTTAATCCTTTATTAAGTCCGGTTGCTTGTAACTATACCTTAAGGATACGGAATAAAGAAACTAACCTGAGGTTGCAACATTACTCCAGACAATAAAAAAGGCGGTAAAAACCGCCTTTTAAGGTGATATGTTCTAAAGTTTAACTAGACTTTAGTAAACACTAGCGAGCCGTTCGTACCACCAAAACCAAATGAGTTACATAGAACATGCTTCAGTTCAGTTTCACGGGCGGTATGAGGAACATAATCCAGATCACAGCCTTCACCTGGGTTATCCAGATTGATGGTTGGTGGAGCAACTTGATCGACCAGCGCTAGAACACTGAAAATCGACTCAACAGCACCAGCAGCACCTAATAAATGACCGGTCATTGATTTTGTTGAGCTAACCATAACTTTATTAGCATGATCACCAAAAATGGCTTTAACCGCATCCGTTTCAGCGATATCCCCCGTTGGTGTCGAAGTACCGTGGGCATTAATATACTGAACCTGTTCTGGACTTAGCTCTGCATCATGCAACGCATTTTTCATCGCAGAAGCAGCGCCTTCACCGCCAGGGGCAGGGGCCGTCATGTGATAAGCATCCGCACTCATACCGAAACCTGTAAGTTCAGCATAAATCTTAGCGCCACGAGCTTTTGCATGTTCATACTCTTCGAGCATCATCACACCAGCACCATCGCCCATAACAAACCCATCACGATCAGTATCCCAAGGACGACTGGCCGCATGAGGATGATCATTACGAGTAGACAGCGCTTTCGCCGAGCTAAAGCCACCTAAAGCCGTTGGCGTCGTCGCTTTTTCTGCTCCGCCAGCCAATATCGCATCTGCGTCGCCATACGCAATCATACGAGCCGCATGACCAATAGTATGGACGCCAGTAGTACAGGCCGTAACAATCGCAATGTTGGGCCCTTTTAAGCCATAATTAATCGACAGATGTCCGGAGATCATGTTGATAATAGATCCAGGAACGAAAAATGGGGAAATCTTGCGAGGACCCGACTTGTTCCACAACAATGTATTCTTCTCTATCGTTTCCAGGCCGCCAATACCAGCACCGACACAAGCACCTATGCGATGTGCATTGTCTGAAGTCACTTCCAGACCAGAGTCTTCCCAGGCCTGTGCGCCAGCAACGATACCGTACTGAATAAACTTGTCCATGCGACGTGCATCTCTTTTCGAGACCGCAGGCTCTGAGTTAAAGTCTTTAACCGTGCAGGCGAACTTCGTATTAAACTCGCTGACATCAAAGTCTTCGATCGGTCCAGCGCCGCTACGACCAGCTAGAATACCTTCCCATGAATCTTTAATGTTATTACCTAGCGGGCTCAACATACCAAGACCAGTAACAACAACTCTACGCTTACTCAAGGAACACCTCTCGATTAATTGCTTAATATCGTCACTTTACTATTGATTGGGCAAGGGTTGCTTCGGTAATGATCATTTGAGCTCGGCCGAACCCATCAGTGACTTATCTAAAAAAATGGGCAAAATACTTTCGTATTTCACCCATTATATTCGTTAACTATTACAAATAGATGTACGAATAGATTGCAGACGAGTTGGCTTACGCGTCAACATTAGCCTTAATGTAATCAATCGCTGCTTGAACAGTGTTGATTTTTTCAGCTTCTTCGTCTGGGATTTCAGTGTCGAACTCTTCTTCTAGAGCCATTACTAGCTCTACTGTATCCAGTGAATCAGCACCTAGATCGTCAACAAAAGACGCTTCAGCTGTAACTTCGTCTTCTTTAACACCTAGTTGTTCAACAACGATACCTTTTACACGTTCTTCGATAGTACTCATCTGTTTAAATTCCTCGTTTGTATCAACAGTATCACACTGCGTGGGTAGTTTAGTTAACTGAACCAAAGTTGCAAGTGCAAATTGCCTTTTTTGAAAAAGGTCAGACCACGCATAAATTACAACTTTTGGTAAAAAATTAAAAGCAGATAATAACAAAAATCACCTGCCAGTCACAAAAATTTATCTTAAAAAACTATAGGTTATAGTAATCATTAAACTCTATATCCGCTTTACTAATAGAACGGAGAACTAAAGTTATACCCTTTTCTTTGCTTGTCCAAAGAAAAGGGCGAAAAGAAAAGACACCCCAAACATTAGGCCTAAAGGCTGCCCTTACGGTTAATGTTAAAGGGGTTATAGGCGCTAACCTGTAACCCTGAAATAAACCTTAATACTTAATAATTTCAAACAGTCATTTAGAACGATTGTTTTGTTCACTCTAAACCCGTCTAAGCTGTAATTTTTGAGATTTGACGCGGCAGATTTTAACGCGGTTGCTGAATGTATATACAATACATGATGCGACGAGTATAAAGTCTAACACAGTCAAATCCCAAAAAAGGACGCTTAGATCATATGCATCCCACCATTAACATTAATCGTTTCACCCGTAATATAACCTGCCAAATCAGACGCTAAGAAACCTACGGCGTTGGCAATATCTTCCGGCTGACCTAAACTCGCCATTGGAACCTGGTCAAGCATGACCTTGCGTTGCTCGTCATTCAGAGCTTTGGTCATATCGGTATCAATAAAGCCAGGCGCCACCACATTCACCGTAATCCCACGTGAACCAACTTCGCGAGCTAGCGACTTAGAGAAACCGATCAAGCCTGCTTTTGCAGCTGAGTAGTTTGCCTGCCCTGGATTGCCCATAGTACCTACCACAGAACCAATAGTAACGATTCGGCCCCATTTCGCTTTCATCATACCTCGCAGGCATGCTTTAGACAGACGGAAGATAGACGTCAGGTTAGTCTCTAAAATACTATCCCATTCATCATCTTTCATGCGCATTAGAAGATTATCGCGCGTGATACCGGCATTATTGACCAAGATATCCGGCGTTCTGCCCTGCTCGTCTTTGATCGTATCCAGTACACTCTTAATACTGTCCGCATCGGTAACGTTAAGGCACAAGCCTTTACCGTCTAAGCCAGCCGCTTTAAAGTTTTCTGTAATCTTTTCAGCGCCGGCCTCAGAAGTTGCTGTACCATAAACCACAGCGCCGGACTGAGACAAGTTATGAGCGATAGCCTGGCCAATACCGCGGCTCGCGCCTGTAACTAATGCAACTTTTCCTTCAATACTCATTGTTATATACCTACCTAAATCGATTATTCAGCTAACGCAGCTTCAAATTTATCTAATGTTCCTAAAGGCTTACCCGTTAGGCTACGATCAATTCGCTTCGCTAAGCCGCATAGGACATTACCCGGGCCGCACTCATGGAGGATTTCAACACCTTCCTGCTTTAATCGCTGTACTGTTTCTGTCCAGCGCACTGGATTATAAAGCTGGCGGATCAGTGCATCTTTAATCGCATCAGCTGTCGCTTCAGTTGAAACATCCACATTATTAATCACGGGTATGTCAGGATTATTAAAGTTAGTCGCTTCAAGCTTTTCCGCTAATTTCTCGGCCGCTGGCTTCATCAAAGCACAGTGCGAAGGAACGCTTACTGGCAATGGTAACGCACGCTTAGCGCCTGCTTCTTTACAGGCTTCCATCGCACGCTCAACGGCCTCAGCACTACCCGCAATAACGACCTGACCAGGAGAGTTATAGTTAACCGCTTCAACCACGTCGCCCTGGGCACTATCGGCACACGCCTGACGTACCTTGTCATCATCCAAACCAATAATCGCTGCCATTTTGCCCGTACCTGTTGGTACGGCCGCTTGCATAAACTCACCGCGGGCCTGAACCAATGCCGCAGCGTCTCTTAGCGATAAAACGCCGGCTGCCACTAAAGCGCTGTACTCGCCTAGGCTGTGACCAGCTAAAAAGTCAGGTTTAGCGCCACCTTTTTCCTGCCACAAACGCCAAAGCGCAATGCTTGCCGTTAATAACGCTGGCTGCGTGTATTGCGTCTGGCTCAATTTTTCTTCATCATTTTGAACCAAGTCCCACAGGTTGTAACCCAAACCTTCGCTTGCTTCAGCGAAAGTCAGCTCAATTAACGGTGTTGAAGCAGCCACATCCGCCAACATACCTAATGCCTGCGAACCCTGGCCTGGAAATACAAATGCTGTTTTACTCATAACAAATTCTTTTCTTTTATTTCAATATATTAGGTTTATTTCTTCATGCGATATTTTAACTATCTAAGCTCGAAAAAGAGCTAGACAATGCTGAAGCTCTTTCCCAACTTCTTTTAAGTCACTGGATCCCGCGTTAAACAACCGAAGGAAGCAACTTTCGGTGCCGCGGGATGACGTTATTTCGTACTCTTTCTGGAATATTTTTAATTCCACAAAATTTCAGGATACAGGTTAGGCGAGGCAAAAATCATTTTTATAGCCCAGTTTAGCTATTCTAAATGAGCAGATAAAAATGATTTTTAACAATGCATAACCGAAATACTGGAATTTTAATATTTAATTAAGGCGGAACCCCATGTGAATCCACCCCCAAAACTCTCCAGCAGACACACATCGCCACGCTTAATACGACCATCTTCAATCGCTTCACACATAGCTAGCGGGATCGAAGCGCTCGATGTATTACCGTGCTTGTCGACAGTTACCACAACTTTATCCATACCAGCGCCCAACTTCTTCGCTGTCGCCTGAATAATGCGGATATTAGCCTGGTGTGGAATTAGCCAATCAATGTCAGCTTTACTCATATTGTTGGCTTCTAAAGTCTCGTCAACGATGCTGCTTAATGTTTTGACAGCGACCTTGAAGACTTCATTGCCTCGCATGACAATTTGAGGCTCAGGGAAATCACCTAGCTGACCACGTAGGCCATTGTTGCAGTACAACAAATCGCCATAACCGCCATCAGCATGAATGTGGGTCGATAAAATGCCCGGTTCTTCGCTCGCCGTGACCACAGCTGCACCGGCACCATCACCAAAAATCACACAGGTCGTTCTATCTTCCCAGTTAACCAGCCGAGAAAGCACTTCCGTACCAACGACAAGCACATTCTTACGATGACCGGTCTTGATAAACTGATCGGCAATGCTCAAGCCATAAACAAAACCCGGACAGGCAGTAGTAATATCAAATGCAGGGACTCCGCCAATGCCCAACTGGTGACCAATATAACAAGCCGAACTTGGGAACATCTTGTCTGGAGTGGCGGTACCAACAACAATCATATCGATATCTCTGGCATCAATGCCGGCATCTTCGATCGCCTTTTTCGCCGCTTCCACACCTAAATCTGAAGCCGACTGATCATCCGCAGCGATATGGCGCGTTTTAATGCCGGTACGCTCAGTAATCCATTGGTCCGATGTTTCAACGATTTTCTCCAGATCGGCGTTGGTTAATACCTTCTCTGGTAAATAACTTCCCATGCCTAGAATTCGAGAATGTTTCACACTATCTACCTTTTATTTTAATCATTAAGAAGAGCTCTACTCTTCATTATCTGCACTTAATAATATTTGAGCAACCCTGTCTTGAATAGCTTGTGGCACTTGTCGCTCTATTTCAGTAATCGCTTTGTTAATAGCAAAAACAGTGGCATTGCTGTCCGCCGAACCATGGCTCTTAATAACGATTTCGCGTAATCCTAACAGACTAGCACCATTATACTGGTCGGGGTTGATCCGACGTTGGAATCGCTTAAGCAGTGGCCAAACTAAAGCTGAAACCGCACGGCTCCATAAACCGCTGGAAAACTCGGTTTTCAACTGATCATACAAAAAGCGAGTAATGCCTTCACATGCTTTCAGAACATTGTTTCCCGTAAAACCATCGCAAACGATAACGTCGACGCTACCATCATAGATTTCATTGGCTTCAATATACCCAACATAATCAATTTGCGACTGATTTGAAAGCATATCACCAGCTAATTTTATGCTATCGCGTCCTTTAATCGTTTCTTCGCCAATATTCAGTAACGCAACTCTTGGATTTTCGATACCATCAACCAACTCACTTAAGACGTGCCCCATCACGGCGAAGCTGCTTAGCTGTTCAGCACTGGCATCAATATTAGCCCCGAGATCAAGCATGTTGGTCACAGAACCTTTGCGATTAGGAAGCTCAGCAGTAATCGCAGGACGCTCAATACCGGGCAAGGTGCCAATAAGTACGGTAGCTAAAGCCATTAAAGCTCCGGTATTACCAGAGCTGACACAAGCATCAGCTTTACTATCTCGCACCAACTCCAGACTTTTGCGCATGGACGAATCAGGTTTACGCCGTAATGCAGCTGAGGGTCTTTCGGACATGCCAATGACTTCAGATGCATGCTGAACTTGCAGGCGATCGCCGTAAGACTGAGTATTTTTTAAATAAGGCTGAAGCTCCTGTTGAGGACCAACAAGATAAACGTAAAGATCAGGGTGTTGTTGCAGCGCGGAAATTGCTGCGGGAATAATAACAGAGGGGCCGTAATCGCCCCCCATGCAATCAATCGCTAGCGTTTTTGTCACGGAATAACCGTTTGATCAAAAACCAAGTGAATTTAATAGAAAGCTATTAAACTACTTTACGACCTTTGTAGAAACCGTCTTTAGTCACGTGGTGACGACGATGAACTTCACCAGTTTCGTTCTCTACTGACAACGTTGGTGCTGATAAAGAGTCGTGCGAACGACGCATACCACGCTTAGAGCGAGTTTTGCGATTCTGTTGTACAGCCATTTTAAATCTCCTGCTTAATCAAACTTTAAATCTTTCAAGGCGTTAAAAGGGTTATCTTTTTCCGCTTGTTCAACCGTTTCTTCTGGAAGCTCTCCGGACTCGTAGGCTTCCATCTGCTCGCATTCCCCGAATAAAGGCACTGCAGGCAGTGATAAAATCAATTCGTCTTCGACTACTGACTTTAAATGTAAGCCATCGTCATCGACCAAAACCGGGTCCCCATCATCCGGTACCCTTTCCATCTGCTCCTCCGAGTAGACGGGGTAAATAATCACGTCGTGATCCAGCTCGTACTCAAAAGGCTCTAAACAACCCTGACAAACGAGAGATACCTTGCCTTTGAGGCTTAGCTCAAGCAAAGTGATCCGAGTGTCTTCAACTCTATCTCCTTTGATACTGCAGACAATTTCGCCTTTATCGGAGGCCAGCTCCTGACGAAATCTGTCTAAGTATTCCAGATCGAGTGTGGCGTTTATCTCTTTCTCTTGATCCGCAAATTTGTAAGGATCAATCGACGCCGGTAATCTGCGACTTGACATAGGCGCGCAATAATACAGTTATCTTGGGTTTTAGTCAAAGCAAACCCACTATTTTTGGTGTTTTTTTGCCTTAAAATCGAAGATTTGGTTGATTTCTTAACAAATTCACACAAAATGTAGGCTAACTACTTGTTTCTACCATGAATTTTATCTGTTATCTGGTAAGACAACAAGCCTAAAGTTTAGGTTATTTCCTCCATACTCTCATTGTGAGACTTCGCGACTTTAACGTTCATTTTTTGAATGAGCAAAAAACGAACCAAAAAACTCCCCCCTGAAAGTTAGGCCCTAAAGGGCAAACCTCAGGATTCAAAATTATTGGCGGGCCACAAAACGAAACATCCATGTTTCGTCTTTTCTAAATTGGGCTATCCTGCCCAATTTGCCCGATAATTTTAAATCATGAGGCTAACTTTTAAGGGGGAAATTGGTGCTAACTCTTAAATACAGCATTCTCTAAATATTTACATCATCCCGTGATGCCAAAGGCACTTCCTTCGGTCGCTTACAGCGGGATCCAGTGTCTTTAATCATTAATGACGTCTATAGTTATTTTAGCTAAACTACTATTTCTTAAAACCTTATCTTTAAAAAAGCTCAACTTATGACAACCACGAAAAACATTGTGCTCGCCACTTCCTCACCTTATAGAAAAGAGCTTCTCAGCCGTATTCTGGATAACTTTATCTGTGAATCGCCGGATATCGATGAAACACCGTTTCCCAATGAAGAGCCGGTAGAACATGTAGCGCGTCTTGCCGAACAAAAGGCTACGACGGTAGCTTTAAATCATGCTGGCAGTATTGTTATAGGCTCAGACCAAATATGTGTTCTCGATGGAAAAATACTCGGGAAACCCCACACCGAAGAGAAAGCGGTTGAGCAGCTAATGGCTTGTAGTGGCAAGACGGTTACCTTTTATACCTCGCTTTGCGTATTAGAGTCCGGCAAAGAAGGACAGGATCTCAGCGTGGTCCTGACAGAGGTAAAGTTCAGAGATTTAAATAAAGACGAAATCAAACGCTACATCAAGCGCGAGCAACCAGTCGACTGCGCTGGTTCCTTTAAATGCGAAGGTCTGGGCATCGCCCTCTTCGAATCGTTATCCTCAAAAGATCCTACGGCTTTGATTGGATTACCATTGATAACACTGGCTGAGAGCTTAAGAAAGGTGAATATCCAGGTGATTTAAAGGTTTAGTTAGATTTTTTAGAATAATGCGGTTCAACGTGAATAGAAATATCGTAGACATCGAACCTTTCGGCCAATAGGTCTTCGATATTATCTGTAATGTGGTGTGACTCTTGCGTAGAAAGCCCCGGGTCCACGGTAATAACCAGATCGACTAACTTTTCATTACCGATCCAGCGGGACCTTACTTTTTTGACTTTACGAACACCGTCCACCTCAAGTACTGCCTTAGATAACTTCTCAGGGGCTAACGCATACCTATCGGTAAGCACGGGAAGAGCTCTTTTAAATAAAGTGAAGGCTAGATAGAAAATAAAGCCTGCAACAGCTAAAGCAGCCACTCTGTCCAACCAGTAATAGCCCATTGCCGATAACTGCCAGCCAATGATAATAGCGACTGTGGTCATAACATCAGCAAAAGTATGGCTGGCATCAGCAAGAAGAATATCCGATTGTAGCGCTTTTGCCCTACTACGCTGCCACGTCGATAAAGCAATATTAATTACCAAGACCGTCAGCATGATGGCCAATGCCCAGCTCGAGCTAACAATTCCGGTGTTTTCATTGGTGATTGCACGCATTGCTAATTCAAATGCCAGCACGATTAGTAGTGATGCCAGGAAGAAGACCGCAATGGTTTCGAATTTACGGTGACCGTATGGGTGTTCACGATCAGGAGGTGCGCTTGAAATACGTATTACCAGCCAGGCTACGATGTTATTAACCACATCGGTCAGTGAGTGGATAGCATCTCCGATAATAGCTAGAGAGCCAGTCATCAGGCCAACAATAAACTTTGCAACAAGAACCACAAGGTTAACAAGCCCTTCAATCAGAATGACTTTCTCTACTGCTCTATCCCTTTGTGGTTTACTGTTCAATTGAAAAGTCCTTTCCTAACCCAAACTTTCCTGAGCTTTTTGATAACCCAGATCGATTAACTCTCTGGCGCGGTCAAATTCAAGTATCCCACAAACATTTCTGGGGATCTCTATCACATGATCTGGTGGGTAGGTTGCAAGTTTGTGTCGAGCAATCGTACTTTGCATCGCCTCAAAAGCCTGGTTAGCAATATCGTATGCTCCCAACTCAAGTTTATCAGGTGTTTTAACCTTGTTCTTAACCCAGCCAGAGACATCAGACATCTTATTTTTAATAGCTGCTAAATACTTATTTGTCGAGTTGCCCTGCTCATTATCGCCCTCAGTGATCTCTATTTTTCCCCCAAGATTGACAGCAATGGTAATATCCGTCTCATCACTGAAAGTCGGGGCAATAGGAATCGGGTTTAATACGCCACCATCAATGAGTACAACGCCTTTATAATTATATGGCGTGAAAAAAAGTGGTATTGATATAGATGCTCTTATAGCATTAAAAAGCTTTCCGGAATTCATCCAGACTTCTTTCTCATTTTTAATATCGGATGCTACAGCGGTGAAAGAAAGAGGAAGATCTTCTATGTGCTGATCACCAACCAGTTCAATAAGCCGGTTAAACAATTTATCTCCTTTAACCAGGCCTTTGCCCTGCCATGACAGGTCAAGCAATCTAACGATATCAACTTTATTTAAAGACGTTACCCATTCCTCATAAGTATCTAACTTACCAGCGGCATAGATACCACCAATAAGAGCTCCCATAGAGCTGCCGCAAATAGACTTAATTTTATACCCATGCTCTTCCAGCCAATGAATAACGCCTATATGTGCAAGCCCACGAGCACCACCACTGCCCAAGACAAGGGAAACTGTCTTTTCAGACTTTGCTGAGTTAGCTTTATCGTTCACCTTCTAGCTCCCTTAACATTAGAAAGCCCACCTTAGCGTTTATGGGGACTTTTACACAAGTACTGAAATACTAACTATGGCTTTTTCACAGTGCTCCCGTTAGTTGCATTGTTGGGCTTCACTGCGTTCAGCACCAACCTACATAAATTCACTCTAGCGATTTTAGAGCCACACGCAAACTCCCTTCAAGCTCCTTTGGATACACTTTTCTCAAAACTACTGAATCACAATTTTGGAATTGGCTGAATGGCTTAATAGCTTTAACAAATGCCTTAATGGCTTCGTCTTCGTCAAAATTATGCTCTTCCCAGTGTAATGACTTAATCTCTAGATAGTGCTCTTTACGATGGGCTTTACAGTCCATACGTCCGATAAATTCGTCTCGATACAGCAAAGGTAAACTAAAGTAACCATAGCGGCGTTTAGCTTCCGGGACATAGCACTCAATCTGGTAATCATACTCAAATAGCGCTTTAAGGCGATCGCGTTGAATTACGGTATTATCAAAAGGCGAAAGGATCACCATGCGGTTATTCACTCTTGGAAGCCGACGTTCGAACGCACCGCTCTCCAACAAAAACACTTCGCCGTTACTGAGTTTTACTTGCTCTAACGATTTCTGCGACAATTTTTCATCCAGTAAGGCTTGCATTGCCTTACGTAGCTCGTTATTTCGGCGCAGGTAAGTTAACCCCTTGAGAGACACAAGGCCATGACAACGAAGTTGCTGTTCCAGAATATGTTCTGCAAACTCTTCAATACTTGGCACCTGAGTATTGATATCAGAAGGCAGTACTCGCTCGGTCAGGTCGTAGACTTTCTGGAATCCTTCACGATTGCAGACCATAAGGTCGCCTTCCATATACAGCTGCTCCAGAGCTTTTTTGGCTGGTTTCCAGTCCCACCATCCTCCTCGCTTGGAATCCCCACTCTCCAGATCGCGGGAGCGTAGCGGTCCCTCTGAGCGAATACGAACCAACAGTTCATTCATCAATTTTTGATCACGCTTTTTATACCAATGAGTTTGCCCATTTTTTATGGCGTGCTTATAAGGTAAAGAGAAACGAAAATCTTTAATCGGTAAAAATGCAGCTGCATGCGCCCAGTACTCAAAAATATCCCCTTTGAGTAGCAATTGGTTCGTCATCTCGGGCTTAAAGCTAGGCACCCGAGACTGGAGCACATGATTATGCGCACGCTCAACGACAGAAATAGTATCGATTTGCACATAACCGATATGATTAATTGCTTTACGTGCACCTGCCAATCCTCGTCCATAAGGCTCTGCCTGCAACAAACCTTGCGCATTTAAAGCTATACGACGTAGGCGTTGCCGATCCTTTTTACGAGTGATTTCTATCATTATTGCGTATTTAATATTTTAATATAATATATTATCGCCATCATTTCCGCCACCGCGGGCGACCGGATAAAGTACAGAGGTAAGTGTCATAGTATTTTTGTAATTCCTAAACTAACTCCACTTCCAAAACTCGTACCATTTACTATTTCTCGCTTCTGACGTTCTAACTCCTTATGCCTTTCTATGGCTTCATTAACGCTAAGCTCATGGTTGGGGTATTCGATTTTCAGCTCAATATCTTGGTTTTCTCTAAAACTATGGAAGATCCAAATATATTTCTGGCTTAGAATAAAAATCAACAACCCCATCATATTGTAAGGCCAACCAACATGGCGGTTAAGTCCATTGATATAAAATCCACAAAATGAAAAAATCACAAATAAAGGAATGCACAATAGCATCAATTGTCTTTCTTTCATTATTTTAATTCCTTAACAACTTCCATCCCCCGCTGACAGGCGGACAGATACCCTTCTCCAAACAAATTAAAGTGATTTAAATAGTGATACAGGTTATATACGGTTTTCTTTGTATCATATTCTGTAGTGCGTGGTAAAACTTCGTCGTAGGCATCATAAAAATGGTGGTTAAAACCACCGAACATCTCACTCATAGCTAAATCAACCTCTCTGTCACCATAATACACGGCAGGGTCAATCAACCATGGTCCTTTATTATCAAACAGTACATTACCAGACCAAAGGTCACCATGCACCAGGCTTGGGTAGGCGCAGCTTTCATCAAGCCAGCTGACGAGTGCAGCACGATGTTCATGCAGTATCATTAGAAAGTTGTTTTTTATACGTGACTGACGAACTAAATTGACCTGGAATAACAGGCGCTGTTCAAAGAAAAATTCGCCCCAGCTTTTATAGGTTCCGTTCATCTGAGGGTTCAGACCAATGTAGTTATCCTTTTCCAACCCGAATTGCTCGAATTGGATGGCATGCAGCTTGGCCAGCCCTTCGCCAAGTTGCTTCATGTTTTCTTTTGTCGAACTGGTCGTAGCTATTTTCTGGAGAGTCAGCTCAGTTTCAGTCACTGATTCGACTTTTGGGATATGCAGGTAAGGAATCTTGTTTTCTTTGATTGTTTTGCGGAGAAGCTCGAGCCCATCAGCTTCTCTGGTAAGCTGTTGTGGGTATTGAGAACTGTTATGCTTAACAAAACTCATGTTGGCTCATGCCTTTTTTAATAGCTCCTTATAAATCATAACGCTTTCTGCATCAAAACAGCAAAAAATAATTGACTCAACCGACCTCGCAACTGGCTCAAATTCCGAGCAAACGTTAACAGCGATAGAGGCCGCCTGCTCCTTAGGAAAACCATAAATACCAGTACTGATACAAGGGAAAGCGATACTTTTCAGCTGATGTTCCTCGGCAATCTCTAAAGCACTCTTGTAACAGCTTGCCAATAACTCCGATTCGTAATGAGTACCACCTTGCCAGACCGGACCAACTGTATGAATCACATGTCTGGCCGGCAGGTTATAGGCTTTGGTAATTTTCGCGTCTCCTGTTTCACACCCACCCAGCGCCTTACACTCAATTAAAAGCTCTGAGCCGGCAGCACGATGGATGGCGCCGTCAACACCGCCACCGCCTAGCAGGCTTTTATTGGCAGCATTGACAATGGCGTCTACTACTAGCTTTGTAATATCACCCTGCTCAACCGTTAACACGCTTGCTCCCTAAAGACCAATGCCTCGCGCCATTAACACGGCAAATAGAGGAATCAGTAATAGCAATAAAATCTCAACTCTTAACATCATAATAAGCTTTTTGGGCACAGCTATCGAGTCTGAACCGACTTTTCTACTTTTCAGGAAAAATACCGTTGGATAGATAGACAATAGAGCAATTACGACAAATAACGTCAGTTTTACATGGAACAGTCCGTTACTGGTATAAACCTCAGTGGACTTGCCTATCATGAACCACATAATCAACCCCGTCGCCAGTACCAGAACCGCACTCATCCCATAAATAGCGTCTACCAATGCTAATTTATTCATCTGCTTCTGTGTCACGCTTGGCGCGATCAACAAATGCTCCGCGATCAGCGCTGCGCTTAAACCAATAATTCCCAAAAAGTGTAGATAGCGAATAATGATTTCTTCCATAATACGATCCTCGGCCCTAGAAAAACTTAGCGCTTTCTTCTTAAAGCAACTTTTTGTTTGTAATAATCTTTTGCGGTAATCTGGTAAACATCAGCCTCTTTACCAAAAAGATTAATCCGTTCTTTAAAGGATTCACCTATACGTTCGGCAACCGATACCGATGGTTCATTCCCGGATTGAATTAAGCTGATAATTGTATCCAGTTTCATCACGCTAAAGGCATAATTCAACGCAGCTTGCGCAGATTCAGTGGCATACCCCTGCCCCCAGGCACTTTTATGCAATACCCAACCGACCTCTTTACTTGGCCAGCCCTCCGGCTCGATGATACCGCAACGACCAATAAATTTCCCACTGGACTTTTCTTCAATAGCCCACTGACCGAAGCCATGTAACATCCAGTGCCCAGCCATAGTTGCAGCACTACGCCAGGCATCATGATGGCTCAGCGGCTCACTCGACATTAAGTAGCGAGTAATGTCTGGATCAGCCATCATCTCGTAATAAGGCTCAAGATCCGACTCTCTGAAAGAACGTAAAATTAATCGCTCTGTTTCTATCACTGGTATTCTGATTACGTCTATGGTATCCATAATTTTGTGCTTTTTATTCACGCAAAACTGACTCAGCTCTGCTATCCTAAGGGCAGTACACCCTAATCTACTCATACATCTTAATTAAAGGAAGTCCTATGTCACGTATTTTACTGATTATTTTTGGATTACTTCTATCGAATTCTGTTATGGCAAATTCCAACTGGGTTGGCGCGCTGGCTCCTGAGTTCGAATTACAGGATCAACATGGTAAGGAAAAAAGCCTCAAAGACTACAAAGATCAATGGCTGGTTCTCTACTTTTATCCCAAAGATGACACTCCCGGCTGCACTACCGAAGCCAAAAACTTCCGAGATGCCTACCAGGAGTTTAAAGCACTGAACGCGAACATCGTCGGTATATCACTTGACGACGTCGAGTCGCATCAAAACTTCGCAGAGGCTTATAACCTGCCGTTTACCATTTTAGCGGACGTGGATCAGGAAGTCAGCACAGCCTATAAGGTATTAGGTGGGTTTGGGCCGATGGAGTACGCCTCTCGCGAAACGTTCATTATCGACCCACAGGGTAATATTGTACATCACTATAGTGACGTTGAGCCTGAAACTCACAGCAAGGAAGTACTGAAAAAGCTGAAGGAGCTTATTAAGGCTGGCATTTAATAGCGTCGCTGCTGAGAACTTCCATCTCGTCAGTAATTCGCAGAGCAATATTTTTCTGTTGAATCATCTGCCGAAGGGAGTCAACATCCACTTTGAAGTATTCAGCGACTTCATTATGGCGCACTCTTGCAACCTGAGTGCGTCGGTTTTTCCCTCTAAAACGCCACTCGTTAATCTTTGCCCAGGACAAAAATACAATGCCAAGTCCAGCAATTACTTGCAGGTAGATGAGCAAAAGCTCCAGAAAGCCCTGATACCCTCCTAACCTGATCATGTGCTCATGAAAAAACTTAAAACCAAATGACCATGCAACTAAACTAATCAGCGGTTGCCATAAGTAAAAGATAATCAACCAAAATACGAATGTTAAGCTAACGTAAGTTACTTTATGATGCGTCCGCAATGCTTCCGGTTTCTCGATAATTAATTCATGCATTCTAAATTCCCCTGTCTGGACTTTTCCATGTCGCCCTTTTCCCTTCTACTCTTAATAACGCTCGTGGTACAGCTGCCACTACAGTAATGACATTCACCAGCCAATAAGCCAGCGGATACCAGATCATCCAGTAATAATATTTACCGAGCCCGCGATCATAACGGGCATCGATAGCGAGACTAACGGCAAACTGCAGCAGGCAGGTTATGGCCAATACAACGCCATTCCACCCTGGAATGATCGTCTCAATATAAAACGGTTCCGGGAGCGTTACGAACTTGCCTAAGGCCCACAAAATAATGATCGAAGCAGCAAGGTAACTCCATACGACACTGGTAATATACTCGAAAGCGACCAGCCACATGCGGCGACTCCTGACTTGAAAGAGTTTCTTGGCGTAGCGCTTAAAAACCTCCATTCCACCCTGAGCCCAGCGTAAACGCTGTTTCCATAGGCCGGCAAAGGTTTCTGGCATTAAGATCCAGCACAGTGCATTGGGCTCGTAGCGCACATCCCAGTGGTTCAACTGAAGTCGCCAGCTGACGTCGATATCTTCAGTAACCATATCCGTGGTCCAATAACCTATGCGGTGCATGGCAGACTTGCGAAATGCCGAAACGACACCCGAAACGGTGAATACGCGACCGTAAATCCGTTGTGCGCGTTTAATCAGGCCAATGATGGATGAAAACTCACCCACTTGAATTTTCCCCAACAAAGTTGAGCGGTTACGAACTCGTGGGTTGCCCGTTACAGCTCCAACACGGCTGCCACCATCGTTAACAAAGTGACTGACTAACCAGTGAACGGCGTGTTTTTCAAGTATGGCATCACCATCGATACCAACCAGAAGTTCATGCTTGGACAACATCGCCGCCATGTTCATGGCCATTGCTTTGCCTTGATTGGTTTCGAGGTGAACCACCCTTAGGTTAGGAAACTCTTTGTCCAGCTCATCCAGTACTTCTTTTGTGTGATCAGAGCTACCATCATTAACCGCGATAACCTCAAAGTCTGGATAGGTTTGTTCAAACAAGCGCTCGATGGTTTCTCTAGCCAAATCGCCTTCGTTATAACAAGGCAATAAAATACTAACTCCAGGATACTCTTTAAGTGTAGGAGGCTCCAGATATGACTTGCCCCCAACATTTTCCCAGTGAAAGCGATAATAAATAGCACCAATCATCCATACGTAAGCCATAAATAAAGGATAATAATACGCAAAAGATAAAGCATAGTTCGCCCAATCAGTCATATAAGGTTACCTCTGCAGGAAAACTACTCAATGACATGCCTTTTATAATATTCTTTAATGTCGGATGGTTATTAATAAAATCATCCGGATAATAGGCGTAATTAATAAATCCATTGCTCATAAAAAGCTCCATTTGTTGCAGCAAAATATCATCCGCTACTGGTTTCTGCTCGCGCCAATCAATAGTCTGTAACTCTAAAACCACCTTGTCCTTATCCACCGTCTGCTCTACCTTGCGCATTAAATCTTCCAACCAACTTTCGGCATCTTTAACCTGCTCCATATACGGCATGGCCATAATGGCTGTAAAATCGTAATGTTCAGTAAATAATTGCAAGTCCTGAGCAAACCACTGTCTGGCATCAGGGTTGATAACTGGTCGAGCATAAAGATTTCTTGCAGTTCGGGTGGCGCCGTTATAACGTTCCAGAATAGCGGCCAGTTCTAATGTAAAATCAATCAGGGCCTGCGCTTTAACCTGTGTCCATTGTTTACGGCTTTTGGTTGCTGATAATGCTTTTACTGAAGAAAACTCTATCCCAGCCTGTTTATAGAATGCTAAAGCTTCAGGACTGACATCCTCATAATCCGTTAAGAATGCATCATCGTGAAACAAAATACCCGATACATAACTATGACGCGCCAGATCGGTGTAAATATCTTTTATGACCTGTCGTGACTGTTCAGAGAAAATTGATAAACGCTTATAGTTATTTTGTGAAGGTTGGACTTTGCCATTCTGCCACTCATAAACACCATGCTCTGTGTAAAAGCTGTCACCCATATCAAACGCCATTACAGGCATCCAGGCAAATACTTCAACATTAGCTCGAGTTTTTAACTGCCAGGCAACACGATTAAATAAGTCTGCCTTAACTGGCAAATGACGGTTAGGGAAATACAACGCCGAAGCATTACCATCACCATCTTCATCGGCAAATGCTTGCAGGTAAACATGAGAGATTTTCATCGCTTTTATGCGCTCTAACAACAAACTAAGATTCTTATGCTGCTGCTCTGGTTCTGGGTCATAGACATAATCCAGATCCACATGGACAGCACGGTGAGGTTGTTTGTAAGAATATGGTTCAACCGCAACTTCTATATCCGCCGCACCAGGATTATCACTGACCAGAAAGCGCTGAATATGCTCACTGCTAAGTGTATTCTGCCCCTGCTCTAAAACTAACGACTCTTTATAACCAATATCTTTTGCGATACCCCAGGCAAGCTCTGAATAGCTACCATAAGGCCAAACTACTGCCTTCGGAGTAACTCCTGTGTGCTTTTTGATGAGTTCATAACTGTATGTCAGATCTGTCTGGACTCGCGTTTTGTAATCTTCTTCGCTCTCATACTGCCCCTCTGAAAAAATCAATGAGGTCGCTGCTGGTTGTCTATTCTGCTGAGGGTTGGCAATAACGCCACGGTGCATATCGTGACTGTGGGAGGCTATTTCAATCAGCCCAGACTGGTGCATTTCGCGAATTTCTGCCCAGGTTAAAAAATCTGAAGAGGTTTTAACTGCAGAGCCATAGTTAACGGGCTTATCACTTTCAATCCAGCTGGTAACAATGGCAAAAGTTGCAGGATAGTTATACAGCTTTAACAATGGATAAATATGGGTATAGAAACTTTTATAACCATCATCAAAAGTTAAATAAATCGACTTTCGTGGTAGTATTTTGTTCCCCTTCTTCGCTTCGATAATGTCATTCAAACTGACAACGGTATAGCCATTATCCTTAATCCACTCAAAGTGCTGAATTAAATGTTTAGTGCTGACAGCGCCACGGTCCTGCTGTAGATCACCTTTAATCCCAGATTTAACATCGTGATAACAAAATGCAAAAAAGTCTGCAGACGTTTGTTTACCCTGACTGACTCCCGGTAACCACAATAAGAGCGCTAATAATATATTAACCCGTCGCATCAGAAGGTCACTCCATAACTTAAACTGTAAACGGGGCCGGTCTCAGTTAAACCGTCATACAGACGCCGGTTATAACCAATCGAATAATTAAGATAAGAGCGCCGGTTTAATTGCCATTGATGGAAGTAAGAAACGCTACCAATATCCCCTCGCTCGAAACCTTCCTGATCGTAAATACCATATTCGACTTTCAATCCATGCCATAAATTCCTGTTCGCATGCTTATAAAGCATTTCTTCATAACTCAGAGAAACGGATACCCCAAGCGCAGAATCAGGATTAAAGTATAAACGTTCAGTATCGAGGCTATTGCGCTCACTGTAGATAAACTCAGAAGCGGTTAACCGTTGGTTGTAATCATGATAAAGCACCTGTGAGCCAGTCATACTGAAACTATTACGATCATTGCCATCGGAGAAACTGGACCACTGCCAGGAAGCTGAATAGTTTTGTCTCTCGTCATGACGATAATTTAGCTTTATCGAATTTAAGTCAGAATCGATACCACTAAATACGGCTCTTACCGGGGTATTCTTGTTAAACGTTTGATGTCTCAACTCGAGAGTAATGTAGTCCTCAAGAAACCATTGGTAACTGCCGGAAAATTCTACTCCGTCAAACTCATCAACGTCATACAGCTCAAGCTCGGCATTAAACCATTGAGTCACATAACTGACACCGAGCCCCTGGGTCGCAGTCGTCTCATTCAGTTGAAAGAAGTTTGAGCGATAATTTTGAACGGAAGCGAATGCACGCCAGCTATCGTCATACAAACGGCTATAAACTTTTGCCCGGTAATTCCGATCTTTGCTGGAAAAGTTCGAACCATCGCTGTTACCACCCGAGATAGATAACTCGAGCCTGGGATCAACTTGTATAGCGTAATCTTGAGCTAGGCGAGTTAGACTATCGCTAGCTCTTTCTTGTTTAAGCTCATATAGCGACAACCTCGCTTGATCAAATTGTCTATGCGCCAATAAATTATAAACATGAGAAATCTGGCTCGGGGTGTACTTCGGATCGGTCGCCTTAATTATCCCAAGCTGGTGATTGGACTGGTTTATAAAACCACGCCAACGTAGCACATTAGCCAGGTTGTATCGGTACTCGTTATTTTGTGGAGCAGACTTTATCAGCCCCCGTAAACTCGCCTCCGCGCCAGCCAAATCATTAACAAATGCTTTATGCATCGCTTGCATCAAAGCAACGTCACCATAGTCGGTATTGGCCTTTCTACGACTGTGATCCTGCGAGTAACGCCACTGGGGCTGCTGCTCTATTAAACGATTTAAATAGTGCTCGGCTAATTTAATGTTGCCGCAATCTAAAGCTGCGTAATAGCCAACTTTTAGTGCTCCCTCTTCATTGGCTGCAATTTGTTTGCTTGCAAACCCTTCTCGAATAATTGTTAAAGATTGACGGGGAAGTGCCGATGCCTGATAAGAATTAGCCAGAGCAATCAAGCCGTAACCTGGTAACCGATTGACCAGAGCTGATTGTTGGTTTGCAATACCAATAGCATCAGCATGTCGACTCAGTGTATTGAACAATAAAATCCTATCGGCATAAGCCACCGCTAACAACTGTTGGGATGAAGGGCTCGCCTGTTGCAATAAATTGATGTACTGCTGATTATATTCAAACGCTTGCTCAACAAATGCTGGTTTATCTATTGACTGCCCTGCTCCTGTCACACGGCGGATGGCTTTAGTGTTCTGTAGTGAACGTAGCTTCAACCAGTCGGTGTCACGATAACTTTGTGGATGCTTCTCCATTTCAGAAGCAGCTATTTCAATAGCCCCCATTTCCAGTAAATTAAGCGTGCGTAGTCTCCCTAACTCTTGTTGATCACTTTTTGCCGCTGGGCTGATAAGCTGATCGTAAACCTGAATTTTCTCCAGCTCTTTGCCTTGTTGCTGGTTATAAAGAAAAGCCAGGAGCTCCAAAGCTTCTCGGTTTTCAGGATGCTGAGATAGTACCTTTTTAATACGGGTCTCTGCCACAGAGTATCGCTTCTGACGCATATCAACCACTGAAAGGCCCAGCAACGACTGAGTATGGTTAGGAGTCCGCTTTAACGTTTTGTTATACAAGTCTCTAGAGTAGTCATAATCACCAACCTCTCTAGCAGAAAGCGCTACTGCATTTAATGCATAGGCAGGCAGGTTACTCTGCTGCTGTAAACGGTCCCGGTAGAAACTTACTGCGGTGCGATACTGTTTATCCCAGCTTAGTAAAGTGACATAGTCAGCCAACAATAATCGGTTTTGGGGGTGCTGCTGTATAGCTGTTGCGTAATACTTCACTCTTTGAGAAATGTCTGGATACCGCTGCCTTACCTCTAAAGCCCATGACTGATAGTCATCCTTTATTGACTGGGAAGATTGGTAGCGGTAAGACTCGTCCAGCTTTGTAAACTCTCTTGCACGAAACCTGAAGTGGGTATTCAAGAACTCAGGGCTGCCAAAGCTATTATTTTTCTGAGACAAACGCTCCTGAGCAGTACTCCACAATGGATAATGAATTGGTCCCGGCTCGTAGTTTCCCTGTAATTTTGTCTTTATGCCCTTGTCAAACAAAGCCACTTGTACCTTGGTAAGCTTGGAACTAGTGGCTTGATTGGATACAAATAAAATAATGACAGAGGCTATCACTGCCCAAACAGGCATTTCCTTTATTTTCAATGCGCGATCCTGATTAGTTTTTATTTATATGCAGGCGTGCATTGTACAATTTATTTTTAGAATTATTGTAAAATTATTAAAAATAAGAACTGGTTAAAGGTTTTGTTTTCGCTTTTCTGATTCATCCTGTAAAAATAACTGACACTCTCACCTTAGATCGTACCGTTATAGCAAGTCTTTGATATCATGAATTATCGCCATTGGCTTACAGCTGTTCAGCGTTTCAATGGTGTGAGCACCATACGAAACACCGATTCCACGCATTCCCGCGTTTGCCGCCATGTTTAAATCGTGACTGGTATCACCAACCATTACACCCTGCTCTGGCTTAAGAGCGAATTTCTTCAGTAAGCTATGCAGCATTTCCGGGTGCGGTTTGCTTTGCGCTTCATCACTGGCAATAGTGTGGTCGAAAAAAGGCGACAGTTGAGACTCTTTTAACACCCTGTCCAGGCCATGACGTGCCTTGCCTGTGGCAACGGTTAAGTAGTAACCATCTTCTTTAAGCTTGGTTAATACTTCTACCACACCGTCAAATACCGGGCTGGGGGTTTTATCCCCTTCAACATATTGGAAGCGATACTCCTCGGTAATCCATTCATGATCATCCACTTCCGGAAATAATCGGTTATAACACTTTGTCAGGCTGAGTCCGATAATCGAACGAACCTCATCATCCGTGGGCACTGGTAACTGTAAATTACGAGCCGTCGTTTGCATTGCGGACACAATTCTTCCCGTCGAATCCATCAAGGTGCCGTCCCAGTCAAAAACAATCAATGGTGTTTCAAGTGTAAGCATAAATTAGTGTTTTCTCAGTTGACGTAGGGTGTGCTCCAGGTTATCCGGCAAAGGAGCATTCACTTTAATAGCCTTAGCGTCAGGTTTAACCTTAAACTCCAACGAATAGGCATGTAAAAACAGGCGATCACACAGACCCTGCTTCTTAAATTCCTGGTTTAATGCATCATCGCCGTACTTATCATCGCCAATAAGCCCATGCCCGACAGATTGAGCATGGACCCGGATCTGGTGCGTACGACCTGTTATGGGTTCGGCTGAGACTAAACTCAAGTCTTTGAACCGTTCAATTACTCTAAAACTGGTTAATGACGGTTTACCCCCCTCAGAAACCCGAACCAGACGTTCACCAGATTTCACCTGATGCTTCTTCAATGGCGCATCCACAAACTTTAATTTAGCAGGCCAGTTGCCTTTGACCAAAGCCCAGTAACGCTTCTTGATAGTCTTTTCTTGCAGTTGCTTATGAATAAAACGTAAAGCACTGCGTTTTTTAGCAATCATCAAACAGCCAGAGGTGTCTCTGTCCAGCCGATGGACTAACTCCAAAAAAGGAGCCTTAGGTCTTAGAGCTCGCAATGCTTCTATCACACCAAAGCTCATGCCACTGCCGCCGTGAACGGCCATACCAGAAGGCTTATTCAGCACAATAACACGATCATCTTCGTGAATGATGGCATCTTCCAGTGATTGAACCACATTCAGATTAACTGGCACTTCTTGCTTACGTTCAGCCACCTGTACCGGTGGGATACGAACCGAGTCTCCAGCTTCAATTTTGTATTCGGCTTTGATGCGGCCTTTATTGACGCGCACTTCACCTTTTCGCAGCATTTTATAAATACGCGATTTCGGTACACCTTTCAGCTTTTTGACCAGATAATTGTCAATGCGTTGCCCCTCTTCTTCGGGGGAAACCTCGACAAACCGGACTTTTGGGCGGGAATCTTTACTCATCGGCCGCAACTATACCTTAAACTGAAGCAAAACAACACCACAAAGCAGGCCAAAATCAAAGGCTTAAATCAATTAGTGATTGCTGGATGCTATATAACTGTTTATAATGTCGGTGCGGGTGATATAGAGCTCCGATGAGAAGTGAGGTAGTGTTGGACGAAACCGAAACAGTTATCAACACATAATAAGTTGCCTCAATAGACTGGTATTGGATGTAAATCCATTAAGCGAAATAAGAACGCAAGGTCGTACCGATACCGCCATAAAGAATTTAGTAACACCGGATATGGTGAAGTAACAGAATAGTAGAGCCCAAGACAAAAGGCTCGGTTGGTTTGGCTTCTTTTACGCACAAAAGCGGTAAGACGTGAAATAGCCAAACAGGAAAAGTGGTTTAATTTAAGCGTGGAAAGACAACAGTATGACAGACTGTTTTAGTCAAAAGTGTTTTATCCAAAAGTAGAAAGCTCCCTGTTAACAAGAAGTTAACGAGGGATTCTAAAGCTATTCCTAAAGTTCTGTTCTAACTCTCACTGTGTCCGCAGTAAATAAAAAGAGAGATTTTATACAATGAGACGTATGTTAATTAACGCAACTCATCATAATGAAGAGTTGCGTGTGGCGATGGTCGATGGCCAACGCCTATATGATTTGGATATCGAACTAGCAGGAAGAGAACAGAAAAAAGGCAATATTTACAAAGGAAAAGTGACCCGCATAGAGCCGAGTCTTGAAGCAGCCTTTGTCGACTATGGTGCAGAACGCCATGGCTTCCTTCCCCTTAAAGAAGTTGCGCGCGAATACATGCACAACCCACCGAGCAAAGGCCGCCCAACGATCAAGGATGCCTTGAAAGAAGGGCAGGAAATCATTGTCCAAATTGACAAAGAAGAACGTGGTAACAAAGGCGCAGCCTTAACAACCTCTGTCAGCCTGGCAGGCAGCTATTTAGTGCTAATGCCAAACAACCCTCGCGCCGGTGGTATTTCACGCCGCATTGAAGGCGAAGAGCGTGCAGAACTCAAGCAAATTATGGGGCAGCTCCAGGTTCCTAAAGGGATGGGGTGTATCGTTCGCACAGCCGGAGTTGGCAAGAGCTTAGATGAAATTAACTATGACTTTAACTACTTGTTAGAGTTTTGGAAGAACATTAAAGATGTTTCTAAAAAGCGCCCTGCCCCTTTCCTGATTACTCAAGAATCTGATGTAGTCACCCGAGCTATTCGTGATTACCTACGTCCTGATATCGGCGAAATTATTGTCGACCGCCAGGAGATTCATGACCGTATCAAAACCGAGTTACAGTACCAGCGTCCGGATTTCGTGCATAAAGTGAAGTTCTATAAAGACGAAATTCCGCTATTTAATCGCTATCAGGTGGAAAGCCAGATTGAAAGCGCCTTCCAGCGTGAAGTTCGCTTGCCATCAGGTGGCTCTGTGGTTTTTGACCAAACAGAAGCCTTGCTGTCGATTGATATTAATTCGGCCAAAGCAACCAAAGGCGGTGATATCGAAGAAACCGCACTCCACACGAACAAGGAAGCGGCAGAAGAAATTGCTCGCCAGTTACGTCTACGTGATATTGGTGGTCTGATTGTTATCGACTTCATTGATATGGGGCCTCCGCGCAACCAACGCGAAGTCGAGAAAGTGTTAAAAGAATCTGTAGCTCGTGACCGTGCTCGTATTCAAATTGGTCGAATCTCACGTTTCGGCTTACTGGAAATGTCACGTCAACGATTACGCCCTTCTCTTGAAGAGTCAAGTCAACACGTTTGTCCGCGCTGTAGCGGTTCTGGCGTGATTCGTGGCAGTGACTCACTGGCCCTTTCAATTCTTCGTATTATGGAAGATGAGGCCATGAAAGAATCCACGGCTGAAGTACAGGCCGTACTGCCAGTTGAAGTGGCTACCTTCCTGTTGAACGAGAAACGTCGTAAGATTGAGCAGATCGAAAAGCGTCAAAAAGTGCGCTTAGTTGTCGTACCAAATCCGCATATGGAAACGCCACACTACGAAGTATTGCGTGTGAAAGGCGGTGAAACGCTTGAAGACAGCAGCTATAGTCTAATCGACAAACCACCAGAAATTGAGCTGGTGAAAAGCACCACGCAACCTGTGGCGCCTCTAGATGAGCCAGCGTTAAAAGGGTTGAAGCACAGCGCTCCACCTCCAGCGCCAGCACCAGCACCAGCGAAAAAAGCGAAAAAGAAAACACCAGCAAAAGCAAAACCTGGTTTATTGAAACGTCTGTGGACGACGCTATTCGGTGACGACAAACAAAAGCAAAAGAAAGATAAAGACCAGAAGAAGCACGGTAAAAACTATCAGGGCAAAGGTCGCCATAAGCGCGGTGGTCAGCAGAATAAAGATCGCCGCCGTCAGGATAACCGCAATAAACGCCCGGATAGCCGTAAGCAAGATCACCGCGGCAAACAAGATAATCGTCATAAGCAAAAGCATGGCCAAGATAAAGGCCAGCAGGCAAAAGGTGGAAATCAGTACAATCGCGGTAAAAAGCCTCAACAACAGAAACAGCAGCAGAAACAACAGAAGCAACCAAAGCAACAGGCTCCGAAACAACAACAGCAGCCAATTGAAAAAAGGCCGCCTCGTAAAACTCGTGCTGAGCGTTTAGCTTCTGTAGAAAAGCAGCCGAATACGAGCAAAACACCAGTGGCTGAACAACAGCCGCAAGCGACTAATAAGCCTCAGGAAAAACCAGAGGCTAGCAAACAACAACCGAAAGCAAAGTCTCAACAAGCCGGAGGTAAACCTCAGGGTAAGAAAAAGCATAAAGCAAACCCAGAGGATATTATGGTGTACAAAGCTCAGAAATCGCTTGAGCGCAGCATATCTGACGTACTTGATCGAGATTTTGCCAAAGAAGCGGAGCACATTGAACAACCGTCGGCATCAACCAACGAGGTACATCAGGAAGCTCCGGTAACAGAAAAGTCAGCTCCCGTTAAACAGCAGCAGCCCGCCTCTCCTGACCAGGAAGAAGAAGTGGCACAAAAAGCACAGGATGAGTCAGCTGAAAAGATAACAACCGAAGCAACAGCAGTTAACGAAGCGGACACTGCGTCGGTAGAAACGACAACAGCTGTTGAAGCGACTCCTGAGTCCGGGCAGAAGCAACAGCCAGCTTCAGTCAAGTCGGTAAAAGCGGCGACAGGTTTAAGCTCCAGCGCGCCGGCAAGCAAAGCTGTAACTCAAGATCCTATCGAGCCGATTGCCTTCCAGCCAAAACCTTATAGTTTTGAAGGCAGCATTACCACTCAATCGATGGATAGCTCCCGAGAGCACAGCTCTTCTGAAGCCGCCAAAACGAAACAATAAGCCCTTACCCACAGAGCAGAGTTTCTGCTTTGTGGGTCTCTTTTCTGTTAGCACTAATCCACATGCCTGTTCTGTAATGTGATCCGATATAACTGTTGATGGAGTCTTCCATTATGAAAGGTTACTCTGAAGATACTGCCATAATCTGACTCATTCAGAATGATTTCAGGCGTTTTATATAAAGGGCTGTCAGCATATGACACACTAAACTTCCCGCCCAATGCTTTTATGATCGATGGTACCGTATTGGAATGTCCGACAACCAGCACACTTTTCCCGCAATAATCCGCTTTAATGGTATTAACCAGATGTTTAGTAGCCCCTGGCTGATATGCAGTTTTAGAGACGTCAATATAGCTCAGCGACTGAAAAGTTCGATTAAATGGCGTATAGAAAGCATGCTCCACACTCTTCATGATGTCGAGCTCTGATAACTTCTTCGCCTGCTGCAAGCCTTTTGAACTCAACTCCGGATCATCAGAACTCCCCAGCTCTTTATCAAGGTGACGCATCACAAAAACGTCATAGTCCTTGCAGTCCGCAAGCTCCTGGGTGGCACCAGCAGACTGAAAATTCGCAATAAAACCAACAGCTATGACCATACGTAAAAATACTGTCACGGATACTCCTTATTCGTTATTTGGGCTTGACTGATATGCTACCCTAGCAAATTGCATTTTACTAAGCACTATACTTTTTTTTATGAAATCGCTATATTTAACTACTAAACGAGGGAGTGACGATGGATGTTAGAGATTTAAGAGCTGGTGATATCCTATTATTTTCACCAGAAGAAGGCAGCTGGATATCAAAAGCCATTACCTGGCTTACGGATGCTCCTGTCAGTCACGCCGCCATGACATACCAATTGCCCACCAAGCTAGTCGAAGAAACACCTCCTGCCGTCCGGGTTGCCAACGCCACAGTGCGCTTTGTCGATCGTACGGTCCACGTCATGCGCTTACACAAGCCCATTGATGATTTCAAGCCCGTCATGGACATTGCCGCGAAGTACCTTAATGGCGAAGCGCCTTATGCCATGAACAACCTATACCTTCTCGGTATTATACTTCTGTACAAGAAGTTTACTCCAAATGACAAAACACAAAAAATAATCCTCAAAATCCTTAGAAGCCTAACTGAACGGTTATTGGATGCGATCAATCAAATGAAATACCCCGATAAGCATCCTATGGTCTGCTCTCAATTTGTTTTTGAATGTTATCAGGAGGCTGGCAAAGCTTACCGACTGAGCATTAAAAACGGTGTTATTCAATCTGATAGCACGCGTCCAAACTTATTAAATAAAGCCTTTAAGCATACTCGAACCTCGTCTCAGTTACAGAGTCTGACTGCGACGTCAGACAGCGACGATGAAGCACTGGCCAAGCAGTTATACGAGGCAATGGATGATGAAACATTAATGGCAACAGGAGTCGTTTCTGATGAATTGCTTGATGCTATTCATGATTTTGCGCAGACACTGCATGCAGTGAGCCAGGAGCTAGATCTGGACAAGGCGGATCCGAGACAAGGCTTAGCAGTGCTCCAGGCACAATCCTCCATGTTTGTAACACCAGGCGACTTACTCAGACATTGCCCAGATCTTCGTCATGTAGGGGATATAAAGCTTAAATGATAGGTCGACTACATTACGCCACTATCGCCATCAGTGTTATACTGGTGGTGATATTGTCAGCGGTCTCCTTCATACTTTCGGATGATAATCTCAACCCGGTTAAAGTCAGTTTTCACAGTATCGATCTTAATGACAAACGTCAGCCTCACCAGTCCTTTGATAATATTACCAACCTCAACGCCCTTACAGATGAAGCGGATCGATCCACTCCGTTAAATATACTATACAAGGTTCCAGACCAGAGTTTATTGCCTGACAACCCGCTCTTAGTGATAACTCCCGGCCACCTTTCCCAAACATACCTCTACAAACTCGTTGATAGGCAGTTAGTCCTGGTAAAAAGTTTATCTCGATACAACTTTGAACGAGCGCCTGAATTTATGGGGTATGCCAAAACGTACCACCTGAAAAAACTGACAGAGGAACAGTTGTACCTACACGTCGTTCATCAACGTAAGACTGAGCCGGCACTGGAACTCTGGAATTATGCAACTTATAACCGGGTCGATAACCAGTATAACCAGCTTTTCACCGCTATTTTCTTCGGCATTTTCTTACTCTTACTGGTCAACTCTTTCTTCTACCTGATTTTTAAACGAAAAGAATACCTGCTCTATATTTTTTATAACAGCTGCTTTTTGATCTTTATCATGAGCTCAACCGGCTACATCTACCAGTTTCCTGCTTTTTCTTTCCTGGCCAGCAATAAAAACATTATTTTTGCAATATTTACTTTAAGCCTTTATGCACTCTATCACTTTTCTCAGGAGTTCATGGCAACCCGCTCAGAAGCAGCCGCAGAACACCGGGTCATTAATGCATTCAAATATACCTATCTGGGATTGTTCGCTTTATCATTTGTCCTGATCCCT
This sequence comes from Kangiella shandongensis, assembly GCF_020005365.1. Classification (GTDB taxonomy): domain Bacteria; phylum Pseudomonadota; class Gammaproteobacteria; order Enterobacterales; family Kangiellaceae; genus Kangiella; species Kangiella shandongensis. The sequence goes on from NZ_JACNML010000002.1 coordinate 94,334, forward strand.
ATTCCACAGCTTCTTGCTCACTTTACTAATCTGTTAGTCCTACTCGCCATTCCATTATATATATGGCTCGTTATCAAACTTCTTAAAAAAGGTAACCGGCAGGCTTTCTTTTTTGCCTTTGCTTTCGCCCTGCTGATTGTCACGGGAGTCATCAGGGTATTAACAACATTTTCAATCCTGCCCGAGAAATTCATCTTTAATCATGGCTTCGCCATAGCATCCCTATTAGAAGCAACCATATTTACATTAGGGCTTGCAGATCGAGTACTCCAGTTAAAAACGCAACGGGATAATGCGCAAAAAGAATATCAGGAACGAGCCCAAGCCTACGAGTTGCAAAAAGACTTTACCACACTGCTTAATAGAATCACGACCAAGTTACACCAAAGCAAAAGCAGTGAGTACGAGACGATTATCGTCAATACATTCCTTAAAGAACTTCGTGACAAGATGCATTTTCTGAGTGCTGCAGCGATTTATCAAATGGATGCCAGACTCCATATTTATGCTAGAACCGAACATGAGAAGAACAAGTTCAGCAAGGTCATAAAAAATAATACCTTACAAATCCGCCGCTTATGCGACTTAAGCCAGCCACATAAACTCCAATCCCACAAGCCTTATCAGAGTATGTTTGTGATCCCTGTTACCATGCGCAGCCACGAATGGAGCTGCTTGCTTCTAGAAGTGGCGGAAGACTTCCATCCAACCGACTCCATGCTCGACTTTCTACAGCACTATGCAACCGAGCTAATCAGGTGCCTGCTCAATACCGAGAGCTTAAAGCTGATTAAAAACCAGGCCGAGTCAGATGCCTTAACTCACCTGCTCAATCGAGGAGCCATACTGGATAGACTAAAACTTAACTTTACTCAGGCGAAAAGAACTGGCAAACCGCTTACCATAGCCTTTGTCGATATTGATGACTTTAAGCAGGTTAATGATACCTTTGGTCATGCCGCAGGCGACTTATGCTTAAAGAATTTGGCCAGTTTATTTCTCGAAGAACTGCCCAACACCTGCATTATTGGCCGATACGGTGGTGATGAGTTTCTAATTATTTTCCCTGATACCGGGAAAGATACGGCCCGCTCTTACTTAACCAAAGTCTCTGAACGCATTATTCCACTTATCGTCGAAAACCAGAGTTGCCGCTATACCTTGAGCGTCGGGATCTCAGGGCTTAAGGTTGCAACAAAAGATACACTGCACCTTATCCGAGAAGCGGACAAGGCACTGTATGTATCAAAAAATCAAGGAAAAGCTCAGATCAACCTGGCCTAGTACCTTAATCCAATTCCTCTAGAAACTCTTCTCCAAGAACGTCTATCCCAAGCGCCTCCGCCTTGCTCAGTTTGCTTCCGGCCTTTTCGCCAGCAATCAAAGCCGTCGTTTTTTTAGATACGGAACCAGAGACTTTAGCACCTAATGCTTCGAGTTTTTCTTTGATCTCTGTACGACTGACGCCATCAAAAGAGCCAGTGATAACATAAGTCTTCCCTTTAAGTGGTAGCTCATCATCGGATTTTCTTTCTATTGCAGGCCAATGTACACCGAGTTCGATCAGGCTTTGGATTTGCTGCAGATTATCATCATTATCAAAAAAGGCATGGACATGCTGCGCAACTATCGGCCCTACGTCCGATACCGACTCCAGCTCCTCTTCAGAAGCTTTTGTAATGGCATCAATGGTTAGGAAATGATTGGCAATATTCTTAGCCGTCACCTCCCCCACTTCCCGGATACCCAGAGCATATAAAAACTTTGGCAATGTGGTTGCTTTACTGGCCTCCAACGCTTTGAGAAGGTTTTCAGCCGACTTATCGCCCATGCGCTCCAGACTAACCAACTGCTCCTTGTTCACTCTGAAAAGATCACTGACTGACTTTACAAAGCCTTTTTGCGTCAATACTTCGACCAGCTTATCGCCCAGACCGTCTATATCCATCGCCTTACGTGATGCAAAGTGCTTTATCGACTCATTACGCTGCGAGGAGCAAATTAAGCCGCCAGTACAACGCATAACCGCTTCGCCCTCTGCTCTTTCAACCGGAGAAGCACAGACCGGACACTGTCTCGGTGCCCGAATATCGCTTACAGCATCTGGTCGCCGGTCATGAATAACACTGACAACTTGTGGGATAACATCTCCGGCACGGCGTATAATGACATAGTCATTTATTTTTACCCCAAGACGCTCAATTTCATCCATGTTATGCAAAGTCGCGTTGCTCACCGTTACGCCGCCCACCGAAACGGGCTCCAGACGTGCAACCGGCGTAATAGCCCCGGTACGTCCCACCTGAAAATCTACACCCAATAACTGCGTCATTTCTTCCTGCGCTGGAAACTTATGCGCAATAGCCCAGCGCGGTGCTCTGGCGACAAAACCAAGGCGTTCCTGAAGCTGGATACTGTTAACTTTATTAACAACTCCATCTATCTCGTACTCCAAGCTATCTCGACGCTGCATAATATCCTGATAATACTCAAGACAGGCACCAATGCCTTGAGCTATCTTTACCTCAGCGGACAAAGGCAGTCCCAGTGTTTTTATCTGTTGTAACCGCTCGTAATGGCTATCCGCTAGCTCAAAGTCATCTGATACCAGCCCCATCGAGTAGGCATAGAACGATAAATTACGTTTGGCGGTAATCTGCGGATCGAGCTGACGCAAACTCCCAGCAGCAGCATTTCTGGGGTTAGCGAACAGCTTGGCTCCTCGCTTACGAGCTTCTTCATTAAGAGCTTCAAAGGAGCTCTTTAACATGAAAACCTCACCTCGAACCTCTAAGCGCTCAGGAGGCTTGTTTGTCCTGAGCTTTAAGGGGATAGAGCGAATAGTACGTGCATTCAGCGTAATATTCTCTCCCTGCATACCGTCACCACGGGTTGCGGCCCGAGTTAAAATACCATTTTCATATAGAAGACTTATCGCAAGTCCATCAAGCTTAGGTTCACACACATATTCTATGTCATCAGTGGTGTTAAGCCTTTCCGATACGCGTCGATTAAAACTCACCATTTCCTCTTCATCCATGGCGTTGTCTAACGATAGCATCGGCAATTCATGCACGACTTCTTCAAACCCGCTATCAGGTTTAGCGCCAACCCGTTGAGTAGGTGAGTCATCTGTTATAAGTTCAGGATACTGAGATTCGAGCTTTGTTAACTCTCGATATAGGCGATCATACTCTGCATCCGGCACAGAAGGATCGTCTAAGACATAATACTGATAATTGTAGTCACTAATAAGGGAGCGTAACCGCTCCAACTCTTTTTCTACGTTGTCGGTTTGATTGGTCATTAGAAATAATTACTTATTCAGAAGTTGTTTGCGCTCGAACTCAATAATCTGCTCTTTATGATGAGATTCTATCTGCTTGCTAAAATTACTCTTGGTAGCATCCAGAACGTAGCCACCGAGCTCCTGAACGATCCCACGAGCAGTTTTAACCATTAGCTCATAAGCCTTCATCGGCTTCTGGGGTCCTGGAAGCGCCATGAAAAGTGCCAGCCCACGGGTTTCCAGCTCATCAACTTTCTTCAGTTCAAAGATACCTGGCTCGAAGGCATTGGCTAAACTAAACTGAACCGCACCTCTGCCGTTTGCCTGTGCATGGCGGTGAAATATATCCATTTCTCCGTGTCGCATTCCCTGCTCAACCAAAGTTTGAACCAGTTCAGGTCCTTTAAATGGCTTTTCTTGTTCAGCAACAACAAATAAGGAGAAAATCAACTCAGGCTCAACTTCCACTGATGGCTCTTCTTTTTCAGGCTCATCAAACAACGACGTTTGTTGTGGCTGCTCCACTGACAGCTCTTTCTTTTTTGTTTCTTTTGCTGGCTGCTCTTTACGAAGGCTCTCTTTAGTAAATTCGAAAAGAGCATCATCTAATACCGGAATATCATTTTCAGAAATCGTAGGCTCTATCGGCTCTGCAGCTTGCTGCGACTTACTATCCTCGTTGGTATGAGTTGCCTTTTCTTTAACTGGCTCTGGTTTTGGTGGAGCCTCAGCTTCAGCAACTACTGCCTCCTCAAGACTTTCTTCTACCGGCACATCGAGTTGAGGCTCCGAAACGGCTGGCGCGGGACTAGCTTCAGCTTGGCTCGCGGCAGAACCTGAAACCGTTCGCACTTGCCCAACACCATCATCATCAAAACCCGAATTGTCTCGACTCTTTTCCAACCGCTCTTGATACAGCTCTCGTTCAACACGCTCTTTTCGTACTTTTGAGCGACGCTTAGCATCGAAATATATAAAACCGATAATGATTAAACTAACTAAAGCCAGCAAGATTGCGAGTTGCCACTCCATTAGATCACCCTTTCTAACTATGTTTATCAGGAAGCCGCTAAAGCCGCTGCTTCATCCACATCTACTGAGACCACACGTGATACACCAGGTTCACTCATGGTAACACCTAATAGTGTATCAGCTGTTTCCATTGCAATTTTGTTGTGCGTAATAGCAATAAACTGCAGGTGCTCACTCATTTCTTTTACCAGGTTAGCATAACGCCCCACGTTAGCATCATCCAGTGGCGCATCAACTTCATCCAACATACAGAATGGTGCTGGATTCAACTGGAAAATCGAAAAGACCAGTGAAATAGCCGTTAAGGCCTTCTCTCCACCTGATAATAGATGAATCGTTGAGTTACGTTTACCCGGTGGACGAGCCATCACCGCGACGCCAGTATCCAGTAAGTTTTCACCCGTCAATTCCAGATAAGCATGACCACCACCAAAGACCTTCGGAAACAGCTCCTGAACGCCTTTATTGACCTTGTCAAAAGTTTCCTTAAAGCGCGTTCGAGTTTCATGATCGATTTTGCGAATCGCACTTTCCAGTGTCTCAAGCGCAGCCTCTAAGTCGTCATTCTGTGAATCGAGGTACACCTTACGTTCTTCGGCAGCCTTGTACTCTTCTATCGCCGCGAGGTTAATCGCACCAAGACGCTGAATTCGTCCAGTAACTTCTTCAATCTGCCGTAACCAATCAGACTCGTTAGCATCGACAGTTAAAGACTCCAGTACCTCTTCAACATCTTTCTTCGCGTCTCTCAAAATTTCAGACTGCGTATTCTGTCGCGTCTTGGCTTCCTGCCAGTCCATGCGCAGTTTTTCGAGACGAGAACGGACGCCTTGAGCCCCCTGTTCTGCTTCATGACGCAGGCGCTCCAACTTACGAACTTTTTCATCTACTTCGCTTAATTTGTTACGCGCCTGCTTCATTTCTTCTTCAACCACCAGACGCTTTTCCAGAGCTTCTTCCAGCTCAATGGTGTATTCTTCTGTCGGATCTTTATCGCTACTCAAGCGGTTCTCTAACTCGACTTTACGAGAAGTCAGCTCACCGATTTGTGAGTTAACCCGCTCAAAGCCAGCACGAGTTGAGTTCACTTCGGCTTTCAGAGCACTCACCCTGATCGCCAGCTTCTGTTCGGCTTCTTTTGCCTCTCGAGCCTGTGCCCGACGGGCTTCAAGCTGAGTTCGGCGCTCTTCTCTTTGCGCCGTTAAGCTGTCCCGCTTATCACTGTCCTGCTCCATGGCATCAAGCAACTGCTCAATCAACTGACGGCTTTTCGCTAGCGCTGCCTCGTCATCGTGCACCTGCTCGATAATACTCTGTTGTTCTTTCTTCAACCGCTCCGTGCGGCTTTGTGCCTGCTCCAGCTTTGCCTGCTGGGTACCGACACTGGCTCTTAACTCACTATGCTTTTTGTTAGCTTGAGCCAGCTGAGACTGCTTGGTTTGCCAGGTCTCTTCAGATTCAGACAGCTGTTCAGACAACTGCTCCTTGGTTTCTTCCAGTTGCTCTAAAATGGCTTCCTGTTGCTCAATCTTCTGATAAATATCATTGAGTTCGGCTTCACGCTCTAAAATCCCGGCTTCATTATCACTCGGACGTGCGATACGTAACCAATCCTTTCCTAACCAGACACCATCTTTGGTGATGATTGACTCGTGAGCCGAAAGGTTTTGTCGCTGCACTAACGCCGACTCTAAGTCATCGCTTGCCAATACGTGACTTAAAGCACCATTTAACGATTCAGCCCCTTTGACTTTATCAGAAAGCTTGCCAGTTTCAGGGGAAGCCGATGATTCTGCATTAACTAATAACACTGAACCGGAAGCCAACCCAGATAAACTTGATGCATACTCTTCAACCGAGTCAACCACAACGGCTTCAAGGTACTGACCTAATACCGTTTCAGCAGCGATTTCCCAACCAGACTCAACCTGCAAATTCTGCGCCAAGCGCGACTTATTGGTCAGGTTGTTTGATTCCATCCAGGCAACAGCTGCTTCGTTATCACTGCCCAGAGCAGCACTTTGCATCGCTTCCAGAGATAATTTACGCGACTCCAGTCCTCTTAATTCGCGGCGTGTATCTTCAAGCTTCTGGTTATGCTGGCGTTGTTCATGGCGGTATTCATTAATTTTTTCAACAGCCTGCGTGACTTCTTCTTCCAGTCTCTCCGCCTGCTCTTCGGCAATACTCAATTCCTGAGCAGCCTTCATCAAATCAGACTCCATCGGGCCGGATTCCTGTTGGCCAATTTCTTCTTTAATTTCTTCAAGACGCTTCTGGTGTCGTGAGAGGTGAGATTCCAGGTGCTGGATACGTGTTTTTTCAACCTCAGCCTTCTGCGCATTCGCACTGGCCTGCTGGTTAAAGGCATCCCATTCCTGCTGCCACAGACGCATATCTTCTTCGAGGTCGTTCAGTTGTTGCTGCTGCTCTTCAACCTGCTCAGAGTTCATTTCCAGATCTGGCTCAGCCTGCAACAGCTCGGTCATCAACTCTTCCAGCTTTGATTCATCAAACTTGAGCTGATCACGCAACTTATCCAGGGAAGCTTCTACCTGCGTTTTATCTTCCAGTAATTGCGATTTTTGTTGGCGCGCATGCTCTATCGCCTGTTCCAGACGGGCAATATCAGCAGCAATTCCATAAAAGCGCCCCTGTACTTCGTTATGCGCATCAGTCAACTCAACATGCAGTTCACGGGACTTTTCGATTTCTGCATCAGAGTGACGCTGGTCGGCAACCTTGGCTTCGACTTCCGTTTCCATCTTATGAATCGCTTCATCAAGAGACTCGATTTTCTCATGGTACTCTTGCCAGCGAATCGCTGCTAACTGCGCCTTAAGCTCGCGCTCCTGTGCTTTGTACTCTTTATAACGCTCGGCAGAAGTTGCCTGACGCTTCAGATGCGAAAGCTGCTTACCGAGCTCTTCACGCAGGTCGTTTAAACGGTCAAGATTATCGCGTGTATGACGAATGCGGTTTTCAGTCTCACGACGGCGCTCTTTGTATTTCGAAATACCGGCGGCTTCTTCGAGAAAAATTCGTAATTCGTGGGGTTTCGACTCAATGAGCTTGGAAATCATGCCCTGCTCGATAATGGCATAACTACGAGGCCCCAGGCCTGTACCTAAGAAAATATCGGTAATATCTTTACGGCGGCAACGAGTACCGTTTAGAAAATAAGTCGATTGAGCCTCCCGGTTAACCACCCGGCGCACAGAAATTTCATTATAATTGGCGTACTCGCCCTGTACCGTGCCATCAGTGTTATCAAATACCAGCTCAATACTGGCCTGACCAACAGGTTTTCGACCAGTTGAGCCATTAAAGATAACGTCGGTCATGGCATCACCGCGCAGGTTTTTTGCCGATGACTCCCCCATCACCCAACGAACAGCATCAATCAGGTTCGACTTACCACAGCCGTTTGGCCCCACCACCGAGGTCAAGTTGCTCGGAAAAGAAACCGTGGTTGGATCAACGAATGACTTAAATCCCGCTAGTTTTATTTGTTTTAGTCGCATTAATCTTTTACGTCTTATTCTCTCTAGGAATTAGCTTGTAAGGCTCTGTTACAATTTCAGGCTTATCCCGCCTTACAATCTAAAGCGTTTAAGTGTAAATTATTTTTCATCATTTAGCACACAGTAAGTGTAAAAAATCATTGTATGGCTCAAAATAGTTTTCAAGGTGCTCATTATTTAGCCAACGGCTTCCGTATGCTGTTGCAGAAAGGGATTAAACGCTATGTTTTCATACCCTTAGGTATTAACTTAGTTTTGCTTACTATCGCATTGATTTACCTCATAAATCAAATTTCTTATTGGGCCGCCTGGGTTGAGTCCACGGTAACCGGCTGGGGCGCATGGGAATGGCTCGGAACGGCACTGGCCTGGCTCGTATGGCCGATCATCATTGTCGGCGCTGTATTGTTCGTCTTCTTCTTTTTCTCCATGCTCGCTAACTGGATCGCAGCTCCTTTCAATGGCTTACTGGCCGAAGCCGTTGAGCGTAAACTTCATGCGGCCGAAGGCCATAGCGATGCCCCCATCGAAGATCAGGGTTTTAAAGATTTAATCAAGGATACGCCCCGTCTCCTTAAAAGGGAATGGGTCAAGCTGAAATACTATATCCCACGGGCCATTTTGTGCTTACTGGTGCTGTTTATACCACTCATTGGCGCTATCGCCTTCCCCATTATCTGGTTCGTATTTAATGCCTGGATGATGTCGGTGCAATATGTCGACTACCCCATGGATAACCACAAAATTGCCTTTGACGATATGCTGAAAACGCTACAGACCACCCGTAGCGGTACTTTAGGCTTTGGCAGCATGGTGATGTTGTGCACCATGGTTCCGGTTTTGAACATGTTAGTCATGCCCGCTGCGGTTTGCGGGGCCACTCAGTTATGGTACGAGAATTACCGAAGTAAACACTTATCGAAACAATAACCAACTTGGGCGCGCTTTATAGCGCGTCCTACTTCATAACCTGATACTAAACAGCTAAGGCTCGAAAATCAGGAGTCCTGACTCCATTCCAGCGACATACACACCCTTGAGGTTGCTATGGACTTTGGCTGCACTGGCTGGCATTGGATGATCGTCGATTTCTCTTGGTGCGTGGGGTTTGCTGACATCAAGAACTCGAATATTATCCGAGTCAACCACATAAGCCTTATCACCAACAACACTGACATTATTTGCCCGGCGCTTTGTTTCAAAACGCCCCACAAGTCGCAGCTGTGCAGGACTGGAAGCATCTAAAATAGTGAGCCCTGTATAACCAGCAGCCACAAACGCGTACGGCCCCTGCACGGTAACGCCTCTAACTTCAAACTTGTTGTTTTTTATGTGATATTTCGAATAAACAATCGGCCTGCTTGGGTTAGACACATTAATGACCAGCAACCCCGCTTTACCCGCAGCCAGGTAAGCAAAGTCACCAATGACAACGACTTCATAAGCATAGCCGCCATCGACCGAAACGGAAGCCACTTCTCTAGGGGCAGATGGCTCTGATAGATCAAGGATACGTAATCCACCCTCACCATCAGCGATATACACCATATTCCTTAACACAAATATGTCTTCAGCATAGCCCGGAGTATCCAGCTCTGAAACAAGCTTTGGTTGTGAAGGATTTGAAACATCAATCAGCTTATATCCAGCCCAATCATCCGCCACGTGAGCAAAAGGGCCGGCAACATCAACATCCAGCGCACGGTAAGTCTTTAATTCAGACAAATCCACCGGACTCGAGTTATTAGAAACGTCGACAACTTTCAGCCCACGATAACCATTAGCGACATAAGCTATATGGCCCTGAGTATCGACTCCCCTGACACGGCCAGCGGCTGAAAAATGTTTAATCACTTCTGGTTCGTTCGGATCTCTGACGTCCAGAATTTCCAGCCCTTGGTCACCATGCGCCAAGTAGGCAATCTCATTATCAATAGTGACTGACTCAGAGCAGGTTGAATCCCACCAGGAACCTAACTTAACCGGGCTATTCGGATTGGAAACATCGACCACAATTAAACCAGCATCATTAGCCACTCCAGCGACATACACCATATTACCTTCGAGCCTGACGCGCTCAGCACCATAAATTAATGGCTGGATAGCAATTCGAACAGGGTTTTCCCGCTCGCTGACATCAAATATGTGCAAACCCGGCTTCTCATCATCCATATTAACCACATAGGCATGCTCACCGTCAGAGTCTACACCAGAAGCACTGCCTGTTATCTCATGTGAAGCGATCAATTGGGGACTAGTAAGATCAGACAGGTCTACAATTTGTAAACCATGGTCCTGACCCGCAGCAATAAAGGCTGTTTCATGCACCACCACGACATCAAGAGCATAACCTCCAGACTTATAGCTATTAACTAAGCTTGGAGCTTCAGGATCAGAGACATCAATGATATGCAACCCAGCCCAACCAGCAGCTATATAGATATGGCCATTATTATAATGAATCGCTTTAATTTCGCTGTTTAACTCAACCTGACCACTCAGTTTTGGTTTATCTGGCTGCTCAATATTAATCACTCGCATCCAGCCAGAGCCATCGGCAAGATAGAGATAACCTCCTTCAATGAGCATATCTCTTACAACCCCATCGGTGCCAATAGATGCCACTTCCTGCCAGGCAACCGCATTACCACTTGAGTCTTTATCAACCTCTACCACTCTGACCGTCCCCGAAGAGCCGAAATACATATAATTTCCGGAAACGGCACTAGCGAAAACCGGCCCTTGATTCCACCGCCCTGTCATAGCCAAACCTACATTAGAACGAGACGTTTGAGGTGACGAAGAGTTGGTAGAACTTGAAGAAGCAACAGTAGAAGAAAAGCCCGCCAGCCCACCAAGAAACAGTAAAGCTAGCATGCTTACTTTGACCCTTTGACATAACACAAATAAATCCATCATTTGCAAACCACCTTAATCATTCTTAAAGCTTAACAGTTTATCTATAGCACTATTAATTGCGTAAGTCTACGAGAAAAAGCCCAGCATACGCCGGGCTTTACTCACTTCACGCGAGGGACTTACTCAGTACCATCGGGGTCGATCAAGACACAGGCTGAGCCACCTTCGAAGTTACCACCATCAGTTTTGATGAACACGCTCAGGCTATCGAATAACTCTAACGAGTTGTTCGTGCTGAAGGTAATCTTACAAACACTCTTAACAGCAGTGTCATTCAAGATACATTGGTTATTTGGAGCCGAACCAACTTGTTCACCACCTTGAGCGCCTCCGGCAGCATCATGGTACAAGACTGCAAAACCTGAAGCTGGATTATTACCCTGTGCCGCTTTAACTACTAGGGTTAGTACCTCGGCGTCGGCAGCGAATGGACTGATAACACCAACGCTATCGTGTGTTCCGGACTGTTGACCTAACCCCATGAACTTACCTTGTGTACCGATAGTTTGGTCAGTACCAAAGCACATCAAGTTAGAACCAATTCCGTCGTCACCTGGGTCACCTTTCTCACCCTGAGGACCTACTTTACCTTGAGGACCTTGGGCACCAGTATCACCGGTATCACCTTTCTTGCCTTGAGGACCTTGTGGACCTGTATTACCAGTGTCACCTTTCTTACCTTGAGGACCTTGGTCACCGGTATCACCTTTTAGCCCCATTTTACCTTGAGGGCCTTGGTCACCTTGAGGACCTATTTTACCTTGAGGACCTTGGGCACCAGTATCACCGGTATCACCTTTCTTACCCTGTGGACCTTGGGCACCAGTATCACCGGTATCACCTTTCTTACCCTGTGGACCCTGGGCACCAGTATCACCTTGAGGACCTACTTTACCTTGAGGACCCTGGGCACCAGTATCACCGGTATCACCTTTCTTACCCTGTGGACCTTGGGCACCTGTATCACCCTGAGGACCTATTTTACCTTGAGGACCTTGGGCACCAGTATCACCGGTATCACCTTTCTTACCTTGTGGACCCTGGGCTCCATCTTGACCGGCAGGACCTTCTTTACCTTGTGGACCTTGAGCTCCGTCTTGTCCGGCAGGACCTTCTTTACCCTGTGGACCCTGGGCTCCATCTTGACCGGCAGGACCTTCTTTACCTTGTGGACCTTGAGCACCGGTATCACCTTGTTTACCCTGAGGACCTTGTGGGCCTGTGTCACCGGCATCCCCTTTCTTACCTTGAGGACCTTGGTCGCCCTGCTCACCTTTTTTACCTTGTGGGCCTTGAGGACCTTCAGGTCCTACCCCACCAAGGGTTAAATCGTAGAGATCCATCTCATCAACTGGACTACCTTCGTCTCCTACGTAATCGACTAGTTCAAAACTACCGAATACGTCTCCTAAAAGGAGCGGTTCAGAGCAGGAAGTATGAATATTAAAGCTCTGCGATAGACCTCCTTCACTAAGCTCAACACTGAGTTCATTAGCTGATGGGTGATTTGACGTAAAAGTCACTGCATCACCAGGATAAATCATGCTAGGAAAAGACCATTTATTGCTTTGACTGGATAAACTAAGACTGGTAGCTCCTACCGCGCCTGTCATATCACCAGTACAAAAAGCATCTTGAGCATTAACTCCTGTACAGTCTGAAGGGTTGTAATCGAACGTTAAAGAGCTAGGTTTTGAACCACAAATATTGGTACCTTCAACGACTATTTTTAAGAGGTAGTCACCGGAAGGAACCGCTGGAGCACCGTTATTAACATAAGGTAAATCGACTACAATACATTGAAAATCCGTCGGGTCGAGCGGTGGTGCTGGGTTGAACTCCATGGTGGTACATGGGGTTTGATCCGCACTAATCACTAGTGGATCGGGGTGTGTACCAAAATAAATACTTGGATCGTCAAACCCGGTTCCCCATATAACCAGATTCGTCGGTTCTGCTGCAGGGTAAGGTTGTACCTCATGTATTTTGGGGCCTGCAAAACTTAACTGCGAGCCTAAAAGCAGCCCTAGGGCCGCCCCCAGTTTCACAGCCATACGAAATGAATTTCTCATTGGAAAATCCCTCCACTGAATACCTATATTTAAATTAAACTTCGTTGCGCGACTTTAGCCATTTGCAAAGCTGAAGTTGGCAATCCTTTACCCATTACATCTCAATGCAAAATCGCATTAGTCAGTAATTCAAAATCCAATATATTAAGTCTTTTTTGCGCTGTCTATTGTCTAAAAATTAAACAATACATAGCTACTTATAGGGCTATATGCGGCTATTCTTGTAAGGTTGGTAAGAATTATTTACACTTAAAATGATTCTAGTGCTGTTGCTGTTTTTAAGCGGGGTCAGCAATGCAAATATGGAAGAAACGCAAATATGATCAATACCTTGACAGTTCTCAGTTTGAGGTATAACTGGGTCACATATTTTCCCCAGATTCGCTCTTAAGACAGCTAGTGCGTCAAGGATCTATACATTTTTTTGGTCTAACCAGTGACAAAAATTGCCAAAAAAAGTTAAATAAAATAGAAAAAAAATCGAAAAAGCTATCTATTTTTACCTCAGAACGTAAAAAAGGCTAAAGAAAGGTAAAAATCGTACTCAGTTTAAGGAAAGCCCAAACGTGTCTCCTTATAATTTACACGTAATAACAATAAGGATTGTTAACCCATGAAAAAAATCATCATCGTGGATGACAGCAAGTTCTTTTGTGCTCTTGTTGAAAAGCAAATCATAGATAACTCCCCTTTCGGAGTTATTACTTGTAATACATTGGAAGAAGCAAAAATTGTCCTGGCTCGTATTGATCAAGAAACGATTCATGCCTGCCTCATCAGTTATCGCCTGCGTGATACCGTTGATGGTGAGGCTGTCGAACTTTTTAGGAAACATAAGCTTCCAACCCTGGTATTAATCAGCGATATCACCGCTCGACTTCGTACACGTTTTTGGCGTTTGAAGGTCATCGATTATTTTATTAAGAATGATAAGCATGTAGTCAATGAAATCGTGGAGAGCATCAATCGCCTTAAACGCAACCCGAACAATAAAATTGTCATCGTCGAAGACTCTAAAACCTCAGCGAAAATTTTACAAACCTTATTAGAAGTTCATGCTTACGACGTCATCCACTTTACCCGGCCAAGTGAAGCCTATGATTATGTTAAGTATCACCAGGACGTCAAGATGGTGATCACGGACTACCACATGCCCGAAATGGATGGCTGTGAACTGACTCGACGCTTGCGCCATATCTATAGCAAGCAGGAACTGGCCATTCTCGGCGTATCAGGAGCCGGACAAAGTTTAATGGCAGCCACTTTTTTAAAGCACGGTGCCGACGACTTTATCATTAAACAGTCGTTTCTGGCCGAAGAGTTCTACCTTCGGGTTAACTCTTACCTCGATCGCTTAAATACCTATCAGGAGTTGGCGACAGCTGCCAGTAACGACTTCTTAACCGGCATACCCAACCGCCGCCATTTTTTCAATGTCACAGATACCATGCATGACTCGATGGTGCGTCAAAATGCTGCCGTCACCTGCGCCATGATTGATATTGATAAATTTAAACAGGTTAACGATAAATATGGGCATTCGATAGGTGATGTCGTACTCCGGGAAGTAGCTGGTATTCTTAGATCGTCGATCCGAAAATCAGACGTTGTCGCTCGCTTTGGAGGAGAAGAATTCTGTATGTACATGACCGGTATGCCTTCGGATCATGCGCAGGTATATTTTGAAAAACTCCGCCAGAAAATTAGCAACACCATTATTCGCGCCGAAGAGCACACACTACAGGTCACTGTCAGCATTGGTGTTTATTCAACCCTGAAAAAAGAACTCACCAGCATGATAGAAGAAGCCGATAAACGCCTTTATCATGCTAAAGAGTCAGGTCGTAACCGTGTTATAGATGATACATTAATGTTGACGGCAAACTAAACGTATTCTCGAGCCAGCTTGTCTAAAAACTTCTGTAACCGCTTATGTGAGATTGGAAAACGTGTTTTTTGCCCCTGCGCAAATAGCGATATGCGATACTCCTGTAGCATCCAGCCATACTCATCGACCTCGAACTGAGGTACTTTAGCGTTTTCCTGTAGACGCTCCAACTCCTCGTGCCAGGACGCAAACTGCTGCATCAGCTGCATATCCTTTAATGGGTTATGTTGTATCCGTTCGATACGCAACTCGATAGCTTTCAGATAGCGAGCATAATCGCGTACATGCTCCGTTCCAAAGCGATAACAGAAGCCAGCCTGGAACAGGTAGTCCAGCTGCTCCTTGATATCGTTATAAGCAGCCTTAAAGTTTTTACCCAACGATTTTATTTCACTTAAACAACCGTTTCTGGACTTTAGGATTCCGACC
Organism: Kangiella shandongensis; assembly: GCF_020005365.1. GTDB lineage: Bacteria > Pseudomonadota > Gammaproteobacteria > Enterobacterales > Kangiellaceae > Kangiella > Kangiella shandongensis. The sequence goes on from NZ_JACNML010000002.1 coordinate 109,487, forward strand.
AGTTGATCGAGAACCTTATTAGCATCAGGCACTAACTCTTTCTGTACTTGTTGCACGCCTGCTTCAAACTCTTTTTTGGTATAGGGCACAGAGTGAGAGACATGTTCTTTGACTACAGCCATCATAACGTCATTAATTAACTCTTCAGGCGAGTAAAGCGACGCACAGGCCAGCATCAACTGCTGGCGATTATGATACTTCTTTTGCAGATAATTGAAGGTCATACTCTCTTGTAACGCAATCAGTCGACACACTCCTCGAATATGCGTTTTCTCAGCCTGCTTTTGATTGACAATAGGTATAATTCGAACCTTATCGCCCGCGTCTTCAATCGCATTAAACACCGGGATATCGACCCCTGCCTCCTGCATACTGCCTTCGCTGTCATACTCATCTGGCCAAGCAGTGTAGGTCAAGCTCTTCACTTTCTTCTTTGGCTTGTGTTTTACTTTAGCGACTGTCTTCGGCTTTTCTTCCAGCGTCCGCGAGCTATAGAGTAGTTTCCCATCATCATTGACTACCTCGAAACGCATCAGAAAATGCTCCGGTAAGTTAAGCTCTGACCAGGCTTCCATGGGTAAAATGACACCAGTCATCGTAAACAGATGTTGTGTAATAATATCAATTAGCCGCCCTTTGCTTTCGAGCACCTTTTCATAGCAGGCCTGAGCAAACTGCGGCACCGGCACAAAGTTCTTTCTGAATCGCTTTGGCAGGGAGCGAATAAGATACTCAATTTTTTCCTCTAACAGTCCAGGAACCAGGCGTTCAAAGTCTCCGTCTGTAAATTGCCCCGTTAAGCTTTGCGGCAGTCGGACAGTAACCCCATCTTTCTCATGCCCCGGCTCAAAGTGATATTTAAGTTTTAATTCCACCCCTTTCACCGTAACCGTTTCCGGGTACAACCCTTTATCTTCCTGCTCTTCGGGTAAAAGGACTTCTGGCGATAAACTGATTAAAGCATTATGTCTTTCTCGATCTTTTTTCAGCCAGTTATTTAAGGTCTTAACACTGTTAATCTGCTCCGGCAGCTTACGCTCAAACCAGTGTGCAATCTCATGCTCATCAGCCCATAAATCCGCCTGCCTTGCTTTGGCGACTTCCTGTTCGACCTGTTTTTTAACCTCGACATTATGCTGGTGGAATGGCTGCTTAGACTCCAATTCCTGTCGCACTAAAGCATGCAACACAAATAACTCCCGGCACAGTTCCGGTTCGACAGCGCTGTAGTTAACCGTACGATTACTGACGATTTTCAGCCCCAATAAGGTCTGCTGCATATAAGCGACAACAGCACCACGATTTTTGCTCCAATGCGCATCATAATAATGGGTTTTTATTAAATGGCTTGCCAGCTGCTCCAACCAATTCGGTTCAATCGCTGCTGTCATGCGCGCATAGGGCTGCGTTGTTTCGACAATCTCAAAGGTTACCAGCCACGGTGGCTGCTTCTTAAAATTAATGGATTGCGGATGCACCATAAACTTACTCTGGCGGGTTCCAAGGTAACCTTTCTCAATATCTTTTTGCCCGATAAAGCTAAGTAATCCAGTCAATAACACCTGATGTAATTTCTGATAAAAAACTGGATCTTCCTGCTCAAACTCGGCGGTTTGCCACTCTTTGGGATTTTTATGGCTTCCTCTCTGCTGCATCAGGCTTTTCAGCTGACGATAAGTACTTTTCCATTCACGGTAAGCATTAAAATTAATCAGCTCTTCTTTGCAATAACGTCTGAAAGCGCTGTTACTTAAGTCGGCCTGTTGCTGATGCAGGAAATTCCATAAATTAATAATGGCGATAAAGTCTGAGGTTTTATGCTTATATTTCGCGTGCTTTTGCTGTGCCTGCTCTTTCTTATCAAAAGGCCATTCTCGCGGATCTTTTACCGAAAGAAATGCTGCTAAAACTAAAGCATAACTGAGAAACTGCTGCTCTTCGCCAGCCAGTAAAATTCGCGCCAGTCGTGGCTCAATCGGCAAGCGAGCCATCTTTTTCCCGATAGGAGTCAGTCGCTTGTTATCACCAAGCGCCTGTAACTCGTTGAGCAGATTTAAACCATCACTAACCTGTCGCTCTTCAGGCGGATTAATAAACGGAAAGTCCTGAACATCTCCCAGCTTCAGCTGTTTCATCTGTAAAATCACAGCCGCCAGATTGGTCCTTAAAATTTCAGCGTCGGTAAACTCCTGTCGTTCATTGAAATCTTCTTCGCTGTACAGACGAATACAGATACCTTCAGCCACCCGGCCACAGCGACCTTTACGTTGATTAGCACTGGCCTGCGAGATTTTTTCAATCGGCAGGCGCTGGATTTTGCTACGTACCGAATAACGACTGATGCGCGCCAAGCCCGGGTCAATCACATAGCGGATACCCGGCACAGTAATAGACGTTTCGGCAACGTTGGTCGCCAATACAATACGGCGTTTGCCGCCTGACGGTTTGAAAATCTTCTCCTGCTCTGACATCGACAACCGTGCATACAGCGGTAACACTTCACAGCCCTGAAAAGCTTCTTTACGCAAGTGTTTTGCCGTATCGCGAATATCCGCCTCACCAGGTAGGAAAATCAGAATATCGCCGGGACCGTGTGCCATAATTTCCTGCACCGCATGTCCAACCTGATCAACCTGTGGTAAAGGATTCTCTTCATCGTTGGGACGATACCAAACGTCCACCGGATAAGTTCTACCGCTAATCTCGAGAACAGGAGCTGGCTTACCATCAATCGCAAAGTGCCTGGCGAAACTGTCAACATCAATGGTAGCCGAGGTAATAATAATCTTAAGGTCGGAGCGCTTAGCTATCAGCCGCTTTAAATACCCCAGCAGGAAATCAATATTTAAACTGCGTTCATGAGCCTCATCAACGATGATGGCGTCATACTGCATCAATAAAGGATCGTGAATGATCTCGTTCAGTAAAACCCCATCCGTCATCACTTTGATCGGAGTCACGACATTGGTTTGGTCATTAAAACGAATATTAAAACCGATGACCTGCCCGATCTCGGTTTTAAGCTCTTCCGCAATTCGACGAGACACACTGGTAGCTGCCACCCGTCTGGGCTGGGTATGACCGATACGCCCTCTTCTACCAAGCCCCAGCTCAAGACAGATCTTGGGTAATTGCGTGGTTTTACCCGAACCAGTTTCACCAGCAATAACCACAACCTGATTATTGTTAATCAGCTCAGCAACTTTCTCTCGGGACTGGGAGACAGGTAATGAATCATCGTATTCAATAGAATCCGGAATAATATTCTGCCGCTGCTCGACCAGGCGCACTGATGATTGCATCAGCTTGGTTAACTTACCTTCAAGTTTTGACGCAGGCAGGCCCTGTTTAACGCGTTTAGCGATCGCATTCTGTAGTTTCTTTATATTATCGATATCGCTTAACAGGCAGCCATCAAGGCTGACAGCCGAGGTAGAGTTATCAGTCATAAAATCTTAAGCTATTAAAAAATCAATCAGAGAGTGTCAGGCAATTCCCAAAATGGGTGTGACGCCCTCATTTCACCTAAATAGTTGGCAACGGGCCGGTAAAAGTCTTTATCTTCCCAATAACCGGTATGGCAAGCAGGGTTCCACGAAGTGGCGGCGCTGCCTACGTTAATCTCGTGATCAGCAGAAACGACTTTTTCGTAGTCATCGCTGATACTTTTCATTGGATACGCCACGATATCATCTTTATCATAAAAATTAAGCCACTTTGCACGAGCCTTCAATTCAGGATCCAGCTTATGCCCAGTTTTTTCGATTGGTGCCGGCAGACGTTCAGTCAAGCTATCGTAAATGGCCAAAGGGCTACCGAATGTAATAAGCCCAGCCAGGGTTTCAAAACGTTCAACACAGGTCATGTTTGAAACTTTTTCATTGCCGGCCCCGGCATTACGCAAATCCTGAATATAGTGTGACATGATCACCGAACCGAAAGAATGCGCGAGTAAAACAACCGGCGTATTGTCCGCATCAACATGACGATGAGCCGATAACTTTTTCATGCTATCGGCAATCCGGTTATGTATTGCCTGATACAGCCCAGAATCTGAGCTGTTGTTATAAGCTAGCGCCAGGTTCATAAAATCCACAAATAGCTGACGAACCGAGGTATAGGTCAACTCATTCCGGTAGTCGAGACGCTGTAACAGCTCTTCGTTGACGCCCTGAATTAAGTCGCCCCAGTAAATTTCATGGAATAACAAATCGTCTTCCATACGATTTTTTCTATCTCCTTTGAGATAGTGCTCAACCACCCGATGCTTAAACTCGGTGGAATAATGCTTATCTTCTGAAGCTATACCATGAATGATGGCAACGACTAGGCGTTTCATGCTGCTTTCTCCATTATTCTCATAAAACAGTATCGTTATAAAACAGCACCGTCACAAGCGAGTACCGTAACAAAACTGTGACATACTCTAATAATCTCAGTTTAACATCAAGTATTTAAGTGTATTGATCTCAGTCATAAACCGTTATAAATTCACTTCAACTGGTACGAGCAGTTGTGATAGACTGGTTTAAGTTAACAATTTTAATGAGGTTGCTATGCTGACAATAATACTTCTGCTGGCGCTGATGGTTACGCTATATCATCGTGCCAGTCTCAAAATGACAAGCTTGACCCTGGCAGCGATTCTGGTGGCTTGGAGCGTTTATGACGGTATCCCTTATGTCCACTGGGTTATCTTTCTGGCTATTTTCCTACCACTTAACCTGACTTTTGTGCGACGCAAAGTGTCAGCGAAGCTCCTCGATATCTTTAAAGGTATCATGCCGCGTATCTCTGATACCGAACAAGAGGCTTTAGACGCAGGTACCGTCTGGTGGGAAGCTGAAGTATTTGGTGGTAAGCCGAACTGGAAACGGTTACATAATTTCAACAAGGCGACGCTAACCAAAGAAGAGCAAGAGTTTATCGACGGCCCTCTTGAAGAACTTTGCAGCATGATCAACGACTGGCAGATTACTCACATCGATCGCGATCTGCCGCCTGAAGTATGGAGCTTTATCAAAGAAAAGGGCTTTTTCAGCTTTATTATTCCTAAAGAATACGGCGGCCTGGGCTTCTCTTCTTACGCTCAGTCTCGCGTACTGACTAAGATTAACTCATTGAGTGCGACTGCAGGCAGTATTGTTTCGGTACCAAACTCGTTAGGCCCGGCAGAATTGCTGATGCACTACGGCACGCAGGAACAGCGCGAGCATTATCTACCGCGCCTGGCGAAAGGCGAAGAGGTCCCTTGTTTTGCTCTAACAGCAATTGAAGCTGGCTCAGATGCGGGCGGCATTCCGGATAAAGGTATTATCTGCAAAGGTCAATGGAATGGCGAAGAAGTTCTGGGGATGAAGTTAACATGGGACAAGCGTTACATTACGTTGGCGCCTGTAGCCTCAATTTTAGGCCTTGCTTTCAAACTTTATGATCCCGACGGATTGCTTGGAGATAAAGAAGATTTAGGTATCACCTGTGCCCTTATTCCTACGGATACTGATGGTGTAGAAATTGGACGCCGTCACTATCCGATCAGTGCGCCATTCCAAAACGGACCAACCTCAGGCAAAGATGTATTTGTACCACTCGACTACATTATCGGCGGCGCTAAAAACGCAGGCCAAGGCTGGAGAATGTTGGTTGATTGTTTATCCGCAGGCCGAGCAATCTCACTACCTTCAAGCGCAAATGGTGGCGCAAAAATGGCCGCCTATACCACCGGTGCTTACGCCCGTATCCGTCGTCAGTTCAATGTGCCGGTAGGTTACATGGAAGGAGTGATGGAAGCTTTAGCACGAATCGCGGGTAAAGCCTACATGGTCGATTCCATGCTAACCTTCACGGCATCAGGTATTGATAGTGGCGAGAAACCATCAGTAGCTTCTGCGATTGTTAAATGCCACAGTACTTCCCTTGCGCAAGACGCAGCTATTGACGGCATGGATGTTCATGGTGGTAAAGCCGTCATGGTAGGACCAAAAAACTACATGGCTCGTGCTTATCAAGGTGCGCCTATTTCGATCACGGTAGAAGGTGCCAACATCTTAACCCGTAGCCTGATTATCTATGGTCAAGGGTCGATCCGTTGCCATCCTTACGTGCTAAAAGAAATTCAGGCAACACAAAACGAAAACCGCAAAGAAGCGATTAAAGACTTCGACAAAGCTCTGTTTAGCCACATCGGCTTTGCCATGAGTAATAAAATCCGTACGACTTGGTTAGGTCTATCTGGTAGCTTACTAGTCAAAAAGCCACAGTCGGACTTTACTGGTCGTTACTATCAACATATTACCCGTTTCTCAAGCGCCCTCGCCTTCTTATCAGATGTCACCATGGGTGTACTTGGTGGTGAATTAAAACGTCGTGAAATGATTTCAGGTCGTCTGGGTGACATGTTAAGTAATCTTTATATCGCTTCGGCGGTCTTAAAGATGTTCCACGACAAAGGTCGTCCTGAACACGATAAAGAAATCGTACAATGGGCCCTTGAACACTGCCTATACGAAACGCAAATGGCGGCTGACGGCGTCCTCAAAAACTTTCCTATTGGCTGGATGGGCAAGGCTTTGCGCTTAAATGTTTTTCCTCTGGGGTTAACTCTATCCCCCCCAAGCGATAAGTTAAGCCGTAAACTGGCGCGACAGCTACAAGAACCGCAAGCCATGCGCGAAGAATTGACGCACGGCATCTTCAAGTCTGAATCCGACGCCAGCAACTTATATAAAGTTGATCAAGCGTTACGTCTACAGCTTGAAATGGAGCCTATCGTTAAGAAATTCTCGGAAGCACTTGGCAAGCGTGCAGCAAACCATCAGGTGGTGCCATTCGCCAAAGAAGCGCTCGATGCAGGTCATATCACGCAAGACGAGTATCAACTGGTAATAGATGCCGAAGAAGCTCGACTGGAAGTGGTTAATGTTGACGACTTTGCTCCAGAAGAAATGAAGCATCACTTATCGGAGAACTAAAACCACTTACGTCATCCCCGCGAAGTCGGGGATCTCCCCTCATATAGATTCCCACCTTCGTGGGAATGACGAGCTTGCCGTTTACTGAAAAGTAAGCGGCATTTTTAGTTAAGCCTTTCGACTCTCATCGAGTTCCTTTCTTTATCTGGCTAAGAAAAAGGACCAAAAGAATGCACCCCGCATTAGGCCTTATAGTCTTCCTTCGCAAAAGTGACTCGCGCGTCGTCAAACTCAACATCCCCTAAAGGAGTTCCTTTCAGTCACCTACTCGTTTTGACTAAATTTGGCTATCTCCCAAGGGATTTCCTTACGGTCACCTACAAATTTGCGCTATAACTTTGTATTCACTCAACTAACTCCAAGGGGTAATAAATGATTATCAGGTTACTCTAGTCCCTTATATTGAGCTAGGTTCATCACAAAATATAGCAATCAAAATCAGGACGATTTTGATAAGAGTTTACAGCACAAGGAAGTGCTGTAAACTCTGGTACCCAGAGGGGCAGACCCTGCGTTAAATATTTTGTGATGAGGCTAGGAAGTCATGCTTGCATGACCTCAATATCGGGTGGTCTTCTCTTTGGTTACTTTCTCTTAACCACGTAAGAGAAAGTAACTTGCTGAAAAGCGAAATACGAAAAAATTAAAGGACCATATCAAACCACAAAATTAATCCACCCCGACATGGTCTGCGCTGCACTCCATAAAAAGCTAAAAATCGGTACACCCAAAATGCTCAGGACGATCAGTGCCATAAAGAACATGGTGCCGTATTTGCCGTTGAGCTGGTGGTATTGGTATTTATAACGCTTCGGTAATAACCATTCCATCACATAGTGCCCATCAAGCGGTCCGATCGGCAATAAGTTAAACAGCATCAGTAGAATATTAATCATGGCAAGGAAGCTAAGCGAGGTTTGGGCTACTTGCGACTGCAGCGAGGCTATATCAAAAACCCATGCTGCGGCCTGTAAATTGACAGCGACTAGCGCGATCAGAAAGTTCATAAAAGGCCCGGCTGCGGCGACGGCTGCACTGCCCCAGTGAGGCTTTAATTTACGGGGCGTAATCGGTACCGGTTTGGCGTAACCAAAACCAATTAATACCACCGCCAACAATCCCACCGGATCAATATGATTAAGTGGGTTCAGGTTCAGCCGCCCCATTTTCTCAGCAGTATCATCGCCGAGTAACTTGGCGGAATATGCATGTCCAAATTCGTGTAATGTCAGTGAAAAAATAATCACAAACATGACAATGGCGAAAACGGCATAATGGCCGTTGGTTAATAGTGGCAACATGTGTCTTTCTCATTAATAGGTTAGCTAGGAGTATTCTGGGGTTTGTTCTCCTATATTACAAGCACTTGCGGGTTTGCATTATGCTCTCAAAGCCTGTAAAAGTAGTTAAAAACCGGAGGGGCATTATGAAAAAAACCATTATGAGCATACTGCTATCAGCGTCCTTGCTGCCAGCGGTATATGCAGATACTAAGCAGGAAGTTGTTGAGGCAGCCGATTCTTTAGAACAAAAAGTTATCGACTGGCGGCGTCACCTGCATCAGAACCCTGAGCTGAGTAATCGCGAATTTGAGACCAGCAAGTACATAGCTCGCCATTTAGAAGCGCTTGGTTTGGAAGTTACAACTGGTGTGGCTCACACTGGCGTAGTCGCAGTACTTAAGGGCGGGAAGCCCGGTCCTGTGGTAGCGCTACGAGCCGATATGGATGCGCTTCCTGTCAAAGAACGCGCAGAACTCCCCTTTGCCTCCAAGGCTATTGGCGAGTACCTGGGTAAAGAAGTTCCGGTGATGCATGCCTGCGGTCATGATACGCACATGGCTATTTTGATGGGTGTTGCCGAGCTATTAACGGGGATAAAAGACCAGCTTCCAGGTACAGTAAAGTTTATTTTCCAACCTGCGGAAGAAGGCGCCCCTCCTGGTGAAGAAGGCGGCGCTGAGTTGATGGTTAAGGAAGGAGTTCTAAAAAATCCTGACGTGGATGTCATATTTGGCCTTCACATTTCAGCGGGCACGGATGTCGGCACCATCAATATCCGTAAGCGTGGAATTATGGCAGGTTCCGATGACTTTAAAATTACCATCAAAGGCAAACAGGCTCACGGCTCAACCCCTTGGGACTCGATCGACCCTATCGTGACGGCAACACAAATTATTAATGGCCTGCAAACCATCGTCAGCCGTCATATGCCGCTAACCCGTCAGGCATCAGTGGTCACCGTAGGCACGATTGACGCTGGCGTACGCTCCAATATTATTCCGGAAACCGCTGAAATGACCGGCACCATCAGAACTCTGAGCACTCAGGATCGTGAAAGAATTCTGGAGCTGGTGCGCAAAAAAGCAACATTAATTGGCGAGTCGATGGGAGCCGAGGTTGAGGTTAAAGTCCCCTACTCTTCATCCTATCCCGTGACCTACAATAACCCTGAACTCACCGATCAAATGATGCCAACATTTAAAGAAGTCGCTGGTGCAAATCACGTAAACATTATTCCGCCCATTACTGGCGCGGAAGACTTCTCTTTCTATGCTCGAGAAGTGCCCGGAGTTTTCTTCTTTATCGGAGGAAAACCCAAAGGGCTTCCTGCCTCAGAAGCAGCACCACACCATACACCTGACTTCTATATTGACGAGTCCGGCATGAAACTTGGCGTTAAGGCCCTGTCCCGTTTGACTATTGATTATCTTGAGGCCAACGTAGAATAACTCCTACAACCAGCGGTGATAAAGGCTTTTTATCTCCGCTGGTAATCGCTATACTTCCCGCCTTAAAACTGTTCAGTAACCGGTACTCATTATGGCAAGAAAGAAAGTCTATATCGCTTATACAGGCGGCACCATTGGTATGAAACCCAGTGACAAGGGCTTTGTGCCACAAAAAGGCTTTCTTAAGGATACCCTGAAGAGTTTTCCAGAGTTTGATCATCCAGAAATGCCGGAAATTACGGTGCACGATTATGCAGAGCCGATTGATTCGGCCAATATGTCGCCTAAAGACTGGCATCTTATCGCTGATGATATTGAAAAAAACTACCAGGATTATGACGGTTTTGTCATCCTACACGGTACCGATACCATGGCCTATACGGCTTCGGCCCTGTCTTTCATGCTTGAAGGGTTACAGAAACCTGTAATCTTTACCGGTTCGCAGATTCCATTGACACAGCTTCGTACCGATGCCAGAGATAACCTGATTAACGCTGTGTATTTGGCTGCTAACTATCCTATCCCTGAGGTTAGCCTGTTCTTCCACGATCATTTGCATCGTGGAAATCGCACGATAAAGACCGATGCTGATGGCTTCGCTGCTTTCAGTTCGCCGAATATGCCGCCATTAGCCAGTATTGGCAGCACAATTAAAGTACGTGAGCATTTAATCTGGCAACGCAAACATAAAGAACTGACTGTTCGCCATTTCAATTCTCCAAAGATTGCTATTTTGACGCTCTTTCCCGGTATCTCGGAGGAAATGGTCAAAGACTTCCTAAATCAGGATATCGACGGTGTCGTGCTACGAAGTTATGGCGCTGGCAATGCCCCAGTAAACAACCTGCCATTAATGGATGCTATTAAGCAGGCAACCAGTCAGGGCAAGGTCATTGTTAACTGCACTCAATGCCTTAAGGGTTCGGTTAATATGAGCACCTATGAAACAGGGAAAATCCTGATGGATGCAGGAGTTACGTCTGGTTTTGATATGACTACAGAGGCAGCCCTGGCCAAACTTTATTATCTGTTTAGCCGCGGCCTTGATGTAGAAACTATTCGCAAGAATATGGTGATAAGCTTGCGCGGAGAGCTAACAAATTAAGAACGAACTTCTGTTAAGACCTTAGTTTTAACAGAGTTCGCAATAAAGCAAAGCTCATGTGCTTGATGATGCATTTTCTCAAGCACTTCTGCACTTGGTTGCTTTTCTCCTGAGAAAACCGCTTTTGGCTTAAGAGTGACAGTCTCAACAAATTCTTTGCCCTGCTCATCTTTACCCATTACTCCGACAGCCTCATCTTCATAACTATCGACGACTAAACGTTTTTTTGCGGCAATCGATAAGAAAAACAACATATGACAACTTGAAAGTGAAGCAACAAAAGCCTCCTCTGGATCGACATTCGATTCAACAGAGTGCGGCAGCGGCACAATATGTGGTGATGACGAAGCTTCAACTACCGCTCCACCATCAAACGACCATTGATGTGCACGGCTATACTGATTATCGAAAAATTTTTGGTCGCCACGAGACCAGTTTATTGTTGCGAAATATTGTGCCATTTACTTTCCTTTTACCCTTGCCTACAGCGAATAATTACAGCGGCTCGCTCATAACCAGTTGGATGATACCAGTCTGGGCGTGAAGCTCCATGCAATTGATTAAAAAAACTAACCGCAGCTCTAGCTGCTGTAGGTGAAACTCGCCTGGCAGCATAGCAATCAGCCTCTTTTTCATAAGACTGTCTAACCCAGGCTCGGTTATAAGGATTCGCTTGAAACTGCTCCCTATACAAATGTCCTAAGTGATGATGCCCGTATTCATGCGCTCTGAAAAACTCGCTTAAATATGGACCAGCCTGTTGCGTAATTCTAGGGTTGTAATAAATAACAGGCCCCTGCGCATCAATCGACGCTACAGCGACATCAGATAAGTTTGGGTTTGGAATCTCTCGAATTGGAACAGCCGCTTTCGCAGCAAAATGTGTGAACAATAAAGGGGTAACAAGGCTTACTAAAAACGTTTTCATACACACTTCCTTTGTTATGAAACAGCTATTTAATACACCTAAAATAGACTGTTTTCAGCTATATGCAGGCAACTTCCAGAACCAGAAGTTACTTTTATAATAGAGTTGCCCTTCTAAGATAACAAGTCCCACAGTATACCAATAATTACTTAAACGTTTATTTAAACACTCTTCCTGAATAATGTCGCTAGTGCTTATTTGTGTTCGGAATAATAAGTGCAGGATCAACCTTTACGCTTGTCTGTTGGCTTTCTTCTGTTGAGGAGTTACTTGAATAATCCTGTCTAAGCTTTTGACCAGTAACAAGCTCACCATCTTTTGTAATAGTAAAAGGCTCCTCAGCAGCATCATTCTGTTTGGCTTGATATAATAGAATAGCCTGCAGACAGGTTTCTTTCTGTTGTTCAGATAACTTGGTGCCGTCCGGCCATTTCCCTGTTTCCACAGCAGCCGTAAAGCGCTCTATCATATCAGGAGTCAGGGTTTCAATTAGTTTGGAATAGTCCATAAAAGCTCACAATAAGCCTCAACGAGACGCAATTATGCAGAATTTTGCGCAAATGATCCAGTGAGCATCATGTGGAGTAATATTCAATGAACCGCCTATTGAGCAAAGCAAATGTCTGCATAGGTGGAATTCCCCATATTTCAGTTGTATGGAGACTTTTTTGTGATATAGTTAACAATAATTATTGTGACAGTTCACAATTTTGGGGCCCGCTGGAGAGCTAGGAAATATAATGGCGCTAATAAAAGCCAAAATACCTGCTGATTGTATTGATATCGGTATGTTTGTCGTTGAACTCGACAGACCGTGGACCGACGTGCCTCTGGCATTCCAGAAATTCGAAGTTTCTTCCGAGCGCGAACTCAAAGTCTTACGTGAATACTGTAAATACGTCTATATTGAAATCGATGCCTTTCTCTGGCAAAAGAAGAAACAAGAGCTCAGTAAACAAGCCACAGGCCACGCGCTACCGGAAAATACTCCCATCCATCACGAACTGCCAAGGGCATCAAGCACCTTCCAGTCAGCTCGTGAATTTGCCATAGAACTGTTCGAAGAGGCAAAACTCGGCTTACCCATTGATGTTAAACAGTGTAAGCAGGTTATCAATAGCTGTATAACCAGTATCTTATCCAATGCGAACGCTCTATTCTGGCTTACTCGCATCAAGGATAGAAGACAATTTACTGCCGAGCATGGGTTAAGAGTAGCTATCCTGTCCATAGCTTTCGGCAAATATTTGGGTATGCGTCACGAGGAACTTGAGCTACTGGGTTTATGCGGCTTACTCCACGATTTAGGTCAGAGCCAGATTCCAGCAGATATTGTCGACAAGCCAGCTCCCCTGAATGAAGCTGAATACCGGGTTATGCAGAAACACGCCCTTCTTGGCTATGAGCTCATCATGCACGACTCAGAGATTAATACCGAGGTTAAAAATGTTATCAAAAACCATCACATCCATTTTAACGGAGAAGGTTATCCCAGGGATTCGGTAAATCAGCCCCTTAGTATTTACTGCCGCATTGTCAGTATTATTGATGCCTACGACTCCATTACCAGTGAAAGCCCTTACAAATTAAGCCGCTCCCCTCGCGAAGCATTAGGTATTCTTTTTGATCAGCGAGACAAGCAGTTTGATGGTAAATTAGTTGGTAAATTTATTCAGATGATGGGAATTTATCCCCCCGGCAGCCTCGTGAAAATGTCTAACGGCGAAGTTGGTATTGTTATTTCAACCGATGCTAAGCATAAATTGTTACCCAAGGTCGAACTGGTTCAAAATAAAGATGGCCAATTGAAGCGTTCAATCATTGTAGATTTACAGAAAGTTCCTAAAGATAGCAGTGGCAATGAATACAAAATTACAGCTTCACTACCAGATGGTGCTATGGGCTTTGATATGCGCCAATACATACAATCAACTCATAACTGCTAATCCTCGACTCCCCCTCAAACCAGATGTAAAATTTTAGCTTTTACTGGACAGCAAGCCCGTTGTCTATCATCATATTGCCATTGAAATAATAAGTCATTCGTTGAATAAACCACCCATAACGGACTATCTATAAATCAACACTATGTTAACTCTTGATCTTGCCCTGATTTTATCCGGTATTTTAGCGCTTGGTATAGGTGCCCAGTGGCTGGCGTGGTACCTGAAGCAACCATCCATCCTATTCTTATTGTTAATAGGAATTATCATTGGGCCAATTCTCGGCTTTTTTAACCCAGACGAAACGCTTGGTGACCTGTTATTTCCCTTTATTTCTCTCGGCGTTGCAGTGATATTATTCGAAGGCTCCCTGACATTGGAGTTTCATGAGGTAAAAAGCCATGGACGGGTTGTGCAGATGCTGGTGTCCGTTGGTGTCCTGATTACCATCATCATTGTCTCAGTAGCAGCCTACTTGCTGTTTGATATGGACCCCAAAATAGCGATTTTGTTTGGTGCTCTGGTGTGTGTTACCGGCCCCACCGTTATCGTTCCGATACTACGTAGCGTCCGTCCTAATAAAAGTATCAGCAACATCCTACGCTGGGAAGGCATTATTATCGATCCCATTGGAGCAATAGCGGTAGTTCTGGTCTATGAATACATTATCTCTGGCGGCTCCGGTGATCACGCCTTGCTGGTTTTCGGTAAAATCTTGCTTGTCAGTGCTCTGATAGGCTTAATCGGCGCATACATTTTAGCGCAGTTATTCAAAAGGCATCTTATTCCTGAGTATTTACGGAATGTCTTTGCTTTAGCTTATGTCCTGCTCCTGTTCTCGGTTTCTAATCATATTGAACATGAATCAGGGCTGTTAACCGTCACCATTTTAGGTGTTGCACTGGCCAACTGGCCCAAGTTTGAAAAAGACGATCTGCTCGATTTTAAAGAATCACTATCGCTATTGCTGATTTCTGTACTATTTATTGTGCTGGCAGCACGTTTGGATCTAAATAGCCTGCTTGCTATTGGTGGGCCGAGCTTAATTTTGCTTGCCGTAGTTATGTTTATCGCACGCCCTATTTCGGTTTGGGCATCGAGTGTTGGCTCCAAATTAAAGGTTAACGAAAAACTGATGCTCAGCTGGATCGGCCCCCGCGGTATTGTCGCTGCAGCGATCTCCTCACTATTCGCGATCAAGCTGGATGAATACAATTTAGCCGGAACCGAGTATCTGGTGCCGCTGGTTTTTGTGGTCATTATCGGAACCGTCCTAATTCAAAGCCTTGGCGCAAAACCTATTGGCAACCTGCTCAAAGTTCGTGAAGCGTCGGATAACGGCGTGTTAATTATCGGTAGTAACCCAGTCGCGCAAAAAGTAGCGCAAGCACTTAAAGACTCAGGGTTCGACGTAATTATGGCGCACAATAACTACACCAACATCTCTCGCGCCCGCATGGATGGAATCAAAACCTACTTCGGTAACCCCGTATCCGATCATGCCGATCGCCACCTCGATCTGATTGGCTTCGGCCACTTGTTTGCCATGAGTCTTGATCGCGAACTCAATACCCTGTGTGAAATGAATTACCGCCACACTTTCGGCAGGAAGAATACTTATCGTTTACGCTTTCAAGACGACAAAAACAAAAAGAACGAACGTCAGGAACGCAATGAGTATTGGCAGTCTGCCTGGTTATTTGGCGATATAAACTACGGTCAACTCGCCAGCATGATCACTAAAAATGCAAAGATCAAAACTACCAACATCACCGAAAACTACAGCTACGAGCAATATCGTGCAGACAACAAAAACTATGTCGCGCTTTACATGATCGAAAAAAATGGCTCGCTCAAGGTTTTCTCCTCAGAGACGGGAAAAAACATCCCGAAAGGGACTAAAATTATCGCCCTTGTCCACAACCCTGATGATAAAAAGACGGTGCCGAACGAGAAGACCAGTAAAAACGGACAGAACAAACTAAAGGCTCTAGCGGATAAGGAAAAGAAGATTGAGGATTAAAAGCTCCTAAATGTTGAGTAGGTCACAAATCTTAAGCTTATATAAGATTCTGATTTAGACTATAATTTATAGAGTTTACGGGATGTAAAGGAGTACACCATGGCAAAGAGCATGGAAAAGACAATATCGGCCAAACTAGTGGTTCAGCAGCAACTCAAAGCACACAATGACTTTGTGCAAACAGTTGGCAATTATCTCGAAGAGTTCTTTCCTGGAACTCACGATTATTTTGATACAAAACAGATAAACGACACTATAGAACTAGGAATTGAAAAAGCTCATAGCCATGGCATCTACGGCAAAAATGATATCTGTAGCTTTGTCTGTTTGATGTTCACCTTCCTCGGTAATCATTTTGACGTCGATCCGCTATACCCTTGGACACAAACTATATTGGCTAAAAAGAACTCGCCCCAGCAACCCACAATAACAGCAAGTGAGAAAGTTGCATTATTATGGGAGAAACAACAGCAGCTTAATGCGAATATCTTTGGTCCAAACAGCGAATACTTAAATCAGGTTTTCAAAACCTTCCGTAGCCATGCCTTATTAGCTCCTTTTGATGATATACAAAGGCCTCTAAAAGAACGAATCATCAAGCGCTTATCCATGTATTACCCAGATAAGTATCGCCAAATGGATACCCAAAGTGTCAGCAATATGATTGATGAAGGCTTTGCATTATGCGGTAACTATAATGTCAATGCTGAAAATGAAATTTGCTGGTATATCAGCCTAATGTTCGTATTAGGCTCTAGATTCGACATCGATCCCAAGTATCCTGTATTAAGCTATTTACAGGAGAAAAAGAACTTAAAAAATGGTGAGTTAACTGAGCAGCTAAAACTAATGGTGAAACATTATTTAAAGTCTAAGTTAGATAGCATTCGCCAACTACAAAATAGCACACAAAAGGAAATTGCATAATGTCAGCGACTTGTGGAGTAGCTCGATCGCCAGATGCGGGTCTTAATAACCAGCCGATTTCAACAACTTATCCTTGTGACTTTGATTTAGACGTTGAACTTTCAGGCCAAAGAGACGTACTGACGCCTTTAGCTGTACCGAGCTTTAATGGCGATGTTACTTTTAGTAGTGTTGGCTTTAATGTAGGGATTGAAAACTGTAAAGCCGATAGCTTAGATGTAGAAGTTATCCATGAGGGTAATGTTATCTACAATGAATCCTTATCAGGAGAGTTCCTAAATCGTGGAACACACCTGTGGGAATGGGACGGCTACGACAATAACCAAATTCTAGATACAAAAGTATTAAAAAGTGATGCTCTAAAGATCGTCTTTATTGGCACTAAAAACGGTATTGATAAAAAGAGAACCATCGAGTTTGATAATGATGCAGAAGAAGTCGATTGGCTTGATGTCAGAATAGATAAAAACTCAGGATCAGCCGAAGTCACCCTACGCCCTTCCTTCTCCGACGATGGCATTGATGGCACTCCACCACAAGGCGTTACCGTAGTCAGCTACGACTATGTTAAGCAACTAGCCAAACAAGGTATCGAAAAATACTGGTCAAGAACAGGAAGTCGAGCAGTTAACAGTCCAGAAGGCAAGTTTGATGTTCGCGTAAAGGTTGAGTTTGCAGAGCCTTCGGCTTCCGATTTTGATTTGGAAAGGAACTATGACACAGACTTTGGCCGCTCGACGAGCTTTTGGGTCTTTAAATCCATTATTTATAATTACGGGTTTCACTATCGACGAAATGCGCGTTTAGGACTAGGAGTTGTGAAGCAAGAAGCTGATGAAAACTTCAAAGAGACTGCAGCACATGAAATAGGTCACCTCATTTTAAATAACTACGGTGGTAGATTTGGCTATTCATGGAGCCATAAAGACTCCTCTACAGTTCTGACTCAAAGCACTCTAGACAACCAAAACCTCCCGTCGTCCGGAGAAATTGATCTGATGAAATACTACGAATACCATACTGATCCCGTAAGAAATGGCAATAGAATCATCGCTGCAGAAGTTGATGTTTTAAGTCTTTTTTGGCTAACCAGTGTAGAGTTTGGAAACTAATATGAAAATACTCAAGCAATGTGTTGCAACTATAGTTTTAGCCTTATGTTTAAGTGCTTGCAATGCAAAGCAACCTTTTTACCCTTCTTATTTGATAGGACTTTCAAACCCCTGTGAATCAGAAGTTGAATTTGAAATAACTTTTAATCCAGAACATCAGTACCACAGAAACGTTCCGCCACAAGAAAAAACATCATATATAAATCTTGGTATGAAAAAAGAGCTGCTCGAACAACTAGGAACTGATTTCACTGTTACCATTTCGTCAAAAGCTAAATCTGTTAGCTATACAAAAGATGAAGTGAAAAAATATTTTTATTTAGCTCATGATGCAAGAGTGCAAACTACTCACTGGCAAGTTGATGCTGGCGATTTGTGCGGAAAAGATTTAGAAAAAGCTAAGAAAGAGCACCTTGAAGCAATCCAATAAAGGATTAAATAATGAAACATGGTATATCGATTTTCATACTCTGTGTCCTATCTTGGAACCTTAAAGCCACTTCACAATGCTTATCTGGCACTAGATGTGAAGTCCCTATTGAAGCTAAGGTAACGTTCTTGGCAATGGTTGAAGCCATACATAAACCCTGTATCAATCTTGATACCGATAATAAAGAGCTTTACCAAGAAGCTTACCAGCTATTAGAGGAAAAGTTTGGTAAAGCAGCTCACGCCCATGAAAAATATAACGAGGCTCAACTTACTACAGCGAATTATTCGCCGATATGCCTAGTAAAAGACTTCAGCGAGAGTGTGGGTTTATGGAACAAATTCTAGAAGAAGCAGAGGACTTATAATCTAGTAGCTATTAACCACCTAATAGCCATCTGAAAAGAGGACAGTTTGTACACCCAGTACTGTCCAGTCACTCGCCCCCCAACCTACACTTTTTAATTCAGTTTTGACCAGTCTTTTTCGCCTTGCATTATTAACTCTCCATTACCAAATCGTTCAGTATAGTAAAAATATAAATAAGTCCCCGATTTACTTCCTGAGATCTCACCTTCCCATCTGTGCTCGGATAAGAGATCAAAAGGAACCTTCTTTCTTAGATTGATTTTAAACCTCACGTTTGACGGCATTCCTTCATCTTTTAATAATAGACTCACGTCTGCTTCGATTGTATCTGATGGGGTTGAGTATCGTTCATGCGCAGGGTAAAAATACGATACTAAAACGATTCCTATGAAGCTGAATAATATCACTGAGCCATAGTAAATTCTCTTATGTTTAAAGATAATTAAGCAAGCTGGTATTAGTATTGCCAGAGTTATAAATAAAGAAAGAAATATATAAATTGGCTCTTGTATATATACACCAATTCCCCAGCTATGTGGCGCTGATATATAAAACACCCCAGCTCCAACCAGAAGAGACATAAAGGCCTGTATTAGCCAACTCTTGTTCAAATAAAATACTCCATGTGTTTTAGTAAAATTATTATCCGTTTTATGCGATGCGTTTCAACGCACCCTACACCATTAATTTTTAGTATCCATCCGCAAATAGTACGGTTTGCACACCTTGGACAGTCCAGTCACTTACTCCTCCGCCCGCTAATGGCATGGCTTGGTAACGACGATTCCCCTGTTCATCCTTATCCGTATTTAAAATTGTCGCTATCTGCTGCACCAGTTTACTGGCGGCAATTTGAGACTTCCAGGAACGATAACCCTCAGGCCATTGTAAGCTAAATTGTCGTGGACGAGTGCCTCCATAACCCGGCACGGTACCAATATCATTAAAGCGTTGTCCAAGCGCTGTAACACCGGCTTCTGCCAGCAAAAAGTCTAAGCGAGAAATAACCGAACTGGCGACTCGACTACTCCACCAGACCATGGGTAAGCGCCCTTCTTTGTCATCTAAATGAGAGGTTGCCGCCGACGCTAAGAATGACCAGCCACTGTTCATTTTTGCACTGGAATCGAAATCCTCCGATAAAGCTGCCTGAATGACGTTGTGCACATTATCGAGCGTAACGCCTTTTTGCGGAGTACCACTGACATCAAATAACTCAACAGCAGTTTTGACCGCCATATCTCGCCACTCCCTATCCCAATCACCACCGGAATCGACAGTCTTTGCCAATTCAGTTGCGCGATAATACAAAGGATCAATCATTGCCTGGTAAAGAGCATAGCCAATACGTGGCTTAGGCCAAAAGAATGACGTTAACCTATCGTGCCAACCAGCGACAGCCTCCCCTGCCGGTTGCTTGAGGTAATAGGGCTGATACGGCGCATCATCAATCCACTGCACTAAAGCTCGGATAAATTCTTCATCACTGGCGTTAGCATCAGGCACATAAGGCGGGTAAGTATCTTCACCGATGAGTTCAATCCCCTGATCATCCAGTACCACAGGATCGCTTGAAGGAGCCTCAATATCGGCCTGAACTCTTGCTTCGGCGTAGTTCATGAAATCATCCTGAACGACAAAGGCCAGACTATTCCAGTAGTCGACGGCCTTTTCCGTTAAGCAAACTGCCGGGATATCATTTCCTTGCTCATCATTTAAGCTCGTGAGCTCAAACCAGGTCGAGTACTCTTCCACAAAATCCTCGTTAACCTGACTGGTATTCCGATAAGCCCATGGAACCATCATTCTCGCCAGAACCTCTACTGAAAACCGCTGTTTCCGACGAATCAAGGCACTTAAAGTATCCGAGCTTTGCCCTAATGGCATTTTCCCATACTTCCACTGCTGTGGATGCTCGGAAAAGCGTTTAAACCAGACTTTCCAGCCAGCTATAAACAGAGAGGGGGTTACCGAAAAGCCTTCCGCTTGCTTAAAAGTAATGTTCATAAAAACCTAAATAGTTGCTTTTACTACTGATTACCATACCTTATCCAGAATCCTTGTTCTGTGCAAATAGTTGTGCAAATACTATTATCGGCTGTCCAAGCTCGCTATAATTCGCCAGCGACATTGACCTAAAGTAACGACAGCAAAAGCGACTGAAATGCTATTACAACTACCAGAGCTGAAACTTAAAACGAACTTTATCAATCATTGGCAGGGCCTTTCAGGCTCAAGCCGTGCGCTTGCCATCGCAGAACAGGCTAAAAACTCAAACAAGCCATTGGTAGTTATTTGCAATGATGCGCCACAAGTATGGCACCTACAGCAAGAAATTGAGTTTTTCCTGGGCAAAAGCCACTCAAATGAAACGGCCGAACTTCCGGTTTTCAGTTTTCCCGATTGGGAAACGCTGCCTTACGATAATTTCAGCCCGCATCAGGATATCGTCTCACAACGCTTACTCACTTTGTATCAGCTGCCTCGCTTAAAGCACGGTATCGTGCTGATCAGCATCAGTACGCTGTTATTGCGCCTGCCACCTCGAGACTACATTGAGCAAAACAGCCTCATCATGCATACCGGCCAAGAACTTGATATGCATGAGGTAAGAGCTTTATTCGAGCAACACGGCTACCACTCGGTCAATCAGGTCTATTCACACGGTGAGTTCGCGGTTAGAGGCTCCATCCTGGACGTTTTCCCAATGGGGTGTGACAAACCATTAAGAATTGATTTTTTTGACGATGAAATTGATACCATTCGCTATTTCGATCCTGAAAGTCAATTGTCTGATGAAACCATCAATAGATTCGAGCTACTGCCAGCGAAAGAGTTTCCTTTGGATAAGGACGGCATCGAAACCTTCAGACAAAACTTCCGCAGTACCTTTGATGTCGATTTGCAGCGTGTCTGGTTATATCAGGAAGTCAGTAATGGCAATGCTCCTGCTGGAATCGAATATTATCTACCGCTATTTTTCGACGAAGTGAATACGTTATTCAACTATTTACCAGAAGGCAGCATGCTTTGTTCGCTGGGAAACCATCAATCGGCTATCGAAGAATATTGGGGTGAAATCACCGAGCGATATGAACAGCGGCGTCATGACATAGAGCGGCCTATCCTGGCGCCCAGACAGCTCTACTTAAGCGAAGAAGAACTAAACAGCCGACTAAAAGAGACCATAAGAATACGTCTCGATCCATCGTCGCCTGCTGACAAGACCATCACTCAGCCTATTCCACAAATGCCGATTGAGCATAAAAACCCCGATCCGGTTCATCATTTGCGTAACTTTCTGTCTCATTGGGGCGGTAAAGTATTAATAGCAACCGAATCTCCCGGACGCCGTGAAGCGCTGAAAGACTTGCTGGAAAGACACGACATCACCAGCAGCGTCTCCGCTGGCTGGCAAGAGGCCATTAAAACCATTGAACCCAATGCATTAGAGGTTGGCGTCGCCCCTCTGACTCAGGGTTTTGCTATAGGTAACCTCGCCGTTATTACCGAAATGGAACTGTTTGGTGAGCAGGCTATACAACAACGTACAGCGAATAAAGACAATAAGGCATCTGTTCAAGCCGAAGATGTTATCCGTAATCTCGCCGAGCTAAGAGAAGGCGACCCTGTAGTACATGTAGAGCAAGGTATTGGTCGCTATCGAGGTCTGGAGAAGCTGACCAGTGGTGAGCTGGAAGCAGAATATTTAATGATCGAATACTCTGGTGGAGACAAGCTTTATATTCCAGTACAGTCTCTCCATCTGATCAGCCGTTATTCCGGCACCAATCCTGAGTTAGCACCTTGGCATAAGCTGGGTAATGAACAATGGGATAAAGCAAAAGCTAAAGCCGCTGAACGCGCACGAGACGTAGCGGCAGAGCTGTTAGATGTCTATGCTCGTCGTGAAGCCAAAGAAGGTTTTGCCTACCAGCTTGACGAAGCTGAGTATAACCGCTTCTGTAGCGAGTTCCGCTTTGATGAAACACCCGATCAGGTTACCGCCATCAACTCCGTTATCCGTGATATGTGCGCGCCTCAGCCCATGGATCGGCTAGTCTGTGGCGACGTTGGTTTTGGTAAGACTGAAGTCGCGTTGCGTGCTGCCTTTATCGCAGCCAATAGCGGTAAACAGGTTGCCATGCTGGTACCAACCACTCTGCTCGCACAGCAGCACTTTGAAACCTTAAGCGATCGCTTTGCCGACTGGCCGGTTAAAGTCGCAGCACTTTCTCGTTTCGCCACAGCCAAAGAAAACAAAGCAACTTTAGAAGGACTTGAAAACGGTACTATTGATATTGTCGTCGGCACCCACAAGATCATTCAGCAAGGTGTCAAATTTAAACGTTTAGGTTTATTGATTATTGATGAAGAGCATCGTTTTGGTGTGCGTCAAAAAGAACAACTGAAAAAATATCGCGCAGAAGTTGATATCTTAACCCTAACCGCAACGCCCATCCCAAGAACGCTCAACATGTCGATGTCAGGTATGCGTGATCTTTCGATTATCGCTACGCCTCCGGCGAAGCGTCTGTCAGTGAAAACTTTTGTCCGTGAATTTAACAAGCCGCTGATCCGAGAAGCCGTACTGCGTGAAGTCTTGCGCGGTGGCCAAGTGTATTTCCTTCACAACAGTGTGGAAAGCATCGAGCGAACTGCTAACGAATTACAAGAGTTGCTGCCCGAAGCTCGTGTTAACTTCGCCCATGGTCAGATGCGCGAGCGCGAACTCGAACAGGTCATGCGTGACTTCTACCACCAGCGATTTAACCTGCTGGTTTGTACAACCATTGTCGAGACGGGGATTGATAACCCCAACGCCAACACCATGATTATCAATCGTGCCGACAAGTTTGGCCTGGCTCAACTGCATCAACTTAGAGGGCGTGTTGGTCGTTCACATCATCAAGCTTACGCTTATTTGTTAACGCCGGCAGAACGAAAAGTGACTCGAGACGCGGAAAAGCGTCTGGACGCTATCTCCTCATTAGAGGACTTAGGGGTCGGTTTCACCCTGGCAACCCACGATCTGGAAATCCGCGGTGCCGGCGAATTGCTCGGTGAAGAACAATCAGGCCAGATGCAGGCAGTTGGCTTTAACCTGTTTATGGATATGCTGGAGCAAGCTATCAAGGATATTAGAGAAGGTAAAGAACCAAGCCTGCAACAGGCTCTAAACCAAAAAACAGAAATCGAACTTGGGGTTTCAGCGATTATTCCCGACGATTATATTGGTGACGTCGCAACGCGTTTATCGCTCTATAAACGAATTGCCAGCGCCAAGACAAAAGATGAGCTTGATGGGTTACAAATTGAGTTTATCGACCGGTTCGGTATTTTACCTGAAGAGCTTAAGAACCTGTTTGCTATCAATGAGCTAACTTTGGAAGCTCAGCCACTGGGTATCAGTAAAATTGATCTGGTTCATTCAGGTGTCCGTATTCGCTTCAATCAGGACAGCCCGGTAGATCCAACCAAACTGATAAAAATGATTCAGATGAACCCTGCTCTGTATCGGTTTGAAGACAGTGTCATCCTCAAGATCCTCACCGAAGAAGAAGAGTTAAAGCCTTTATTAAAAGCTATCCGACTGGTGTTTGAGAAGATCCAATAACTAAAATGCGCTGGGCTTATGAAAAAATCATGTTAAACTCATTGGCTTAAATGGGGTTAATAACATAAAACATATTATAACTATCAATGAACTATAGCATGTTAAAATTACTATTTAGCTTCGCATTACTGTTAGCAACCGTAGCGTCACAGGCTCAGAGCATTTTCGACGTTGAGATCGTCTTTTTCAAAAGAATCAATGACTTGCACCTTAAAGGTCAAGAGCAGCCAATTCCTTTGACTGAAAGTTCAGCTCAATACTCTATCGGCAATAGTGAAAGCCAGCTCCCTCCCGACTACCAGGTTTTAGAACGTTCAGAGCAAAAGCTCGAAGGCGTATTCCACCGTTTAAAGACGAGCAGTGACATGCGCCCATTACTGCATGTCGGCTGGCGCCAACCACTTTATGATAAAGCAGAAACTCCTTGGATAAGTTTCAAACTACAAGACGATCCGGAGCTTCCGGGCCTGGTCGATTTCAATGGTCTCATTCGCTTCAGTCGTAACCAGGGGTTGCTCGTAGAAAATCAAGTCGTCGGCTACCGTCAGGGTAAGCTAGCACAACAGAAAGCAATTGAAACTATCGAACTAGACACCGATAACAAAGCAACGCAAGAAACTCTCAACTTACTCACCGATAACGATGAGAGACAAGAACAAAATGACGCGACGGACGAAGACTTTCAAGTTCCAGATGAACTTAGCGGTTTTTTTGAAATGTCCGAAACCTTAAAAGTCAAACTGGATAAACTGTACTATATTGATCACCCTACAATGGGATTACTGATCAAAGTAACACCGTATCAAGCAAGTCTTGAAGAACAGGACGCTTTAAATTAACCTCGGAACTTCCTGAGTTGAAAAGGAAACTTTATGAGTAATGTAATTGTACTGGGCGCAGGAATGGTAGGCAATGTTATCGCCAGAGATATCTCTGAAAAACATGATGTCACCGTTGCTGATATTGATCCACAGACTCTAAAGTTACTAAAAAAGCGTCAGCCGTCCATTAATACATTAGAAATTGATGTACTGGATAGTGAAGCCCTAAAGAATGCTCTTGCTCCGTTCGATATTGCTATTTGTGCTGTCCCAGGAAACATAGGCTTTAAAACTCTAAAAAATGTTATCCAATCGAACAAAAATGTCGTCGATATTTCTTTTGCCCCGGAAAATTGCCTGGAGCTCGATCACCTCGCCAAAAAACATAAGGTTACAGCCGTAATCGACTGTGGCGTAGCTCCTGGCATGGATAACCTGCTCCTGGGCTTTTTAAATACCAAAATGGAAGTAACTGACTTTGAGTGTCTTGTTGGTGGCCTTCCCAAAACTCGAAGCAAGCCGTTTGAATACAAAGCTCCCTTCTCACCTTTAGATGTTATTGCAGAATACATCAGGCCCGTCCACTATTTTGAAAATGGGCGTGAGTTAGTGAAAGAGCCATTAACCGATCGTGAACTGGTAGAGTTTAACAAAATTGGAACCCTGGAAGCCTTTAACACCGATGGGTTACGGACCCTGATATATACCATGAGTCATATCCCCAATATGAAAGAGAAGACGCTTCGCTATCCTGGACATGTCGAAGCCATTAGGACACTGAAACAGAGTGGCTTTTTTGATTCAGAGCCAGTGACTCTTCATGGCATGGAGATCAGTCCGATTGAGTTCACTTCAAAAGTCTTAATCAATGAGTGGAAGCTCAAAAGAAAAGAAGAAGAATTCACCATAATGCGTATTCGTATACGGGGCATTGAAAACGGCAAACGTAAAGAATATGTTTATGATCTGTACGATGAATATGACAGAATCAAACATGAAACCTCCATGGCCAGGACTACCGGCTTCGCGGCCAATGCGATAGCGGGACTGATTCTCAAGGAGAAGTTTGATAAGGTTGGGGTCTATGCTCCAGAGCATATCGGTGGCCATACTGATTGTTGTAAAACAGTTATCGATTATATGGAAGAACGCAAGGTTCGATATCGACTGGAAGTCAATTCTTTAGATTAACACGTCTTATTCATAAGGAGCTTTATGGAAGCTTTAACTGACAAGCAGCTTGAGGAAATACAAAACCATTTTAAATTCTTTGATCGTGATAACAATGGTCGTATTGATCTTGAAGAGTTTGCTGAGCTTCTGGCAGTCCTTTCTCCTGATTCCAACCCAGAGCAGGCAAAAGAAGGCTTTTCTCTGATTGATACCAATGGAAGTGGTTACATTGAGTTCGATGAATTTCTATCATGGTGGAAAACCTGCTGGTGGGAATACTAATCTCTCCGGCCAAAATACTGTACACCTGTAGTGTCAAAACTGCCCTACCCAAGTGCCATCAATAGTGACCAATCAGCAGCCAATCATAAATATTTCTAATCAATAAAAACCTTCCTATAGAGAATACTTGAAAAACTTGTCCGACCAGATTAAATATCGTTCATTCTTTAACCAATCCGCCCAAAATTTGCTGGCTAAAAATGACCTCGAGTGGTAAGGTTGCTGCGCAAAATTGAGATGTGGAACGTGTTCATTTTTAACACTTTCCTTGATGTTAACGACTTTAGGGGTTCAGATGGAATTCTTGAAAGAGTTAGGTATTGAAGCCGTCAACCAATCAGCGAGTTGGGGTGAGGGCTACACCGACACTCAAGATGCAGGCGTTATTGAATCGATTAATCCTGCAACAGGCGAATTGATTGCGAAAGTTAACGCAACTTCAACCGCAGATTACGATAAAGTCATGCAAGAAGCGGAAGCTGCTTTTGCAGAATGGCGCATGGTTCCAGCCCCGCTCCGTGGTGAGTTAGTCCGCCAGATGGCTGATGCATTACGTGAACATAAAGACGCTCTAGGCAGTTTGGTTAGCGCTGAAATGGGCAAAATCAAACCTGAAGGCGATGGCGAAGTTCAAGAAATGATCGACATGGCGGACTTCGCCGTTGGACAATCCCGTATGCTATACGGCAAAACAATGCACTCAGAGCGTCCCGAACACCGTATGTACGAGCAATGGCATCCTCTTGGTGTTACTGGTGTTATTTCAGCATTTAACTTCCCAGTAGCCGTTTGGTCATGGAACGCATTCATTGCTGCAGTTTGTGGTAACACAGTTGTGTGGAAACCATCGCCAAAAACACCTCTAACTGGTGTTGCCGTTCAAAATATCTGCAACAAGGTTCTAAAAAGGAATGGTTACAAAGGTATCTTCAACCTATTTATCGACGGTGAACAAAACAAACTTTCCCAGAAATTTGTCGAAGATACCCGAGTTAAAAAAATGTCCTTCACTGGCTCAAGCGAAATCGGCCGTATGGTCGGGATGAAAGTTGCAGAAAGATTGGGCAAATCATTATTGGAGCTTTCAGGTAATAACGCTTTGATTCTTGATCAAACAGCAGATCTTGACTTGGCTGTGCCAGCCGTTGTTTTCGGTGCGGTCGGTACTGCAGGTCAACGCTGTACTTCAACTCGACGTTTAATTGTACATAAAGATGTTGCCGACAGCGTTATTCCAGCAATTGTTAATGCTTACAAGCAAGTCAAAATTGGTAACCCGTTAGACGCAGACACATTAATGGGCCCCCTTATTGACGAGCAAGCAGTTTATAAGTTCGAGAATACAGTCACTAAAACGGTAGAAGCTGGCGGTGAAATCCTTACTGGTGGTAAGCGTATTGACGGCATTGGACATTTTGTTGAACCAACCGTTATTCGTGCAGAAAACCATTGGGACATTGTGCAAACAGAAACGTTTGCACCCATTTTATACGTAATGACTTACGAAACAATTGATGAAGCATTAGCAATGCAAAATCAATCTAAAGCAGGCTTATCATCTGCAATTTTTACGCAGAATGTTAAGAATGCGGAAAAATTCTTGTCCGCCATTGGTTCTGACTGTGGTATTGCAAACGTTAATATCGGCACATCCGGTGCTGAAATTGGCGGTGCATTCGGTGGCGAGAAAGAAACTGGCGGCGGTCGAGAAGCTGGATCGGATGCATGGAAAGCTTACATGCGTCGTCAGACTAACACTATTTTCTGGGGCGAAACCCCAGTTCTAGCTCAAGGTATCAAATTCGACCTGGGCTAAATTCATTTGATAGCCACACAGTTGAGTGGCTTTTGTTTTATCCTTATTTATAGGAGTTTTTTATGGCGGTTTTTAACCTTCGTGCCTATGACGATCACGAGCAAATCGTATTTTGTCGTGATGTCGAGTCGGGTCTAAAAGCAATTATTTGTGTTCACAATACTAACCTGGGCCCTGCGGTCGGTGGTTGTCGTATGTGGGATTATAATTCTGATGAAGGCGCATTGATTGATGCCCTTCGCTTGTCTCGCGGCATGACTTATAAAAATGCTATGGCTGGCCTACAAATGGGCGGCGGCAAGTCTGTAATCATTGGTAATTCTAAAACCATGAAGTCAGAAGAGCTATTCCGTGCTTTTGGCCGTTTTGTTGATAAGCTAAGTGGAAAATATATCACGGCAGAAGACGTCGGTATTACCCCACAAGATATGGCTATCGTACACAAAGAAACGGATCACGTTCTGGGTCTTGAAGGTAAGTCAGGCGATCCTTCTCCGGTTACAGCTTATGGTGTATTTACTGGCCTAAAAGCTGCAGTGCACCACCGTTTAGGGCGTGATGATCTGGATGGATTGAAAGTGTCGGTCCAAGGTCTTGGCCACGTTGGTTATTACCTCTGTCGCCACCTTCACGAGCAAGGTGCTCAATTAGTCGTAACAGATATTAATCAGGAAAGTGTTGATCGCGTGGTAGATGAGTTCGGTGCAACAGCTGTCGATACTGACGAAATCTATCATCAGGAAGTAGATGTTTACGCTCCATGTGCACTGGGTGCGACAATTAACGATAATACTATCCCAAAAATTCAAGCGTCAGTTATTGCTGGTGCAGCGAATAATCAGCTAGCAGAAGATCGTCATGGTCAAATCCTTATGGAAAAAGGCATCTTATACGCCCCTGACTATGTAATTAATGCTGGTGGTATTATTAATGTATCGTTTGAGGAAAATTACGATCAGGCAGCAGCCTTGAAGAAAGTGGATGAAATCTACGGTACCTTATCAGAAGTATTTGAAGCATCTAAATCTTCTGGACGTCCGACCAACGTTATCGCTGACGAAATTGCTCGTCAACGTGTTGCAGACGCTAAGCAAAAGTAGTAATACCAACCTTCTAGTAAAAAGCGAGCTCGAAGCTCGCTTTTTACTTTTGTAATGTCTTCAACAACTTTTTAACTGAGCTTTTATCTTTTAAAAACGGTGAGTTCGCCAACCCGATGACCAGCGATAGATAAGCCGTATTTCCCCTTCCCCGTGGTAGCTCTTGCTCAAGTATCATTATAACCTTATTCATGGGTTCATCTAAGCCATACAATACGTATAACTCTGCCAGATCCAGACAAAACCTCAGGTTTTCTCGAGTCGAACAGGATGCAGGTTCAAAATCAAACACTTCCAATTTACCATCCACATAACGTTCAAACATAAACTGGTATTTTCCCGTTGTGAGCTGTGAAATAGTTTCTCTTGCTTCTTGCATCTTCTCCTGGATTAGAAGTATTTTCGTTTGGAGTATTAAAACCTCATCGCTCCTCTCATTATTGAACTCTATAACCTCTGGCAGCTCACTAAGCGCGTTATCATACTCTTCTAAGTAGTAGTAAAGATGGGCTAAATTGATTCTGTTAACGAAGGACTTAGGGTTTACAGCAACCAGTTTCTTCTGTATGGCTAACGCTTTACCAAGTTCCGACTCATACATATAGCTGCCTGCTAAACGTCCTAAAACTAAAGTATTGTCAGGCTCATGAACCAAAGCTTTTTCAAAAAAGTTTCTTTGGTACATGCTACGCTCCCCCTGCTCAAAAAATAAAGTGTCAGCCATCCTGATATTGGCTATAGGATGATTGGGAGCAACATTTAATGCTTGTTCAGCATACTGCCTGGCCTTGATCAGAGAATTAATATCACTCCCTTCGCTTGCCCAATAAATAAAAAGATAAACCGAGGACAATCCCGCCAACGCATCGGCATATTTGGGTTCCAGCTCTAAGGCCTTAAGATACTTATCTTTTGCCAGGTGTAAGTTGTGTTCACCTTTCAAATCAAAAAATTGCTTCCCTTGTAAGTAATATTCCGTCGCAAGAGGCTCGTATGATGTACCCTTTGACATTATTTCGGGCTCAGAAAAGAATGTAATTAAGCGGTTAGTAATATAGAAAGGAACGAGGCTTACTTCGTCCAGCGCCCCATAGAAGCTTTGACTCCAGACCACATGCTGATTGTCTGCTTTAATTAACGATAAAGATAATGATTGACCTTGATTATTATTTTTGACTTTTCCAATTAATAAGTAGGCAACCCTAAGTGATTTCGCAACTTCCTCATAGTCGTCAGAAAATTTCTGGTAAGCTTTAAACGAAGCACTCCGTGAAACGGTTTGTAACTCGGTGTGCTCAGACACCAGGCGAACCACTTCATCTTCAATAAACCTCTTACCCAGTCCGCCAAAATCCACCTTATCAATTCCAAATAGCGGCAAAACAGCAATACTTCTAGTAGAAGCAGGTTGCCAGCTCGATTGCGAGCTGCTGGTATAGGCATGCCATAATGCAACTATTGCCAAGGTTAAAACGACCCCAGCGATCAACCACAGGAAGACAAATGAACGGTTAGCTGGAGGGGGCATACTCACCTGTAATGCGTCAGGTTCAAGGCAATAGCCGTATTTAGGGTAGGTTTTAATCACCTCTCGACTTTCATCGTGTAAAACTTTGCGGAGCTCCATGATACATTGTGTTAAACAGTCTTCAGAAATAACTATACCGCCCCACACTTCTGTCATGAGTTCATGTTTAGAAACAATCTTTCGAGGCTTATTGAGCAGCACCTGTAGAACTTTGAATGTTTTTGGCCTTAGATGCATCTTCTGCCCATTGAGTATCAATAGATGATTACAGGGGTCAAGCGTAATATCTCCTACTTTGATAGGCTCCGTATCTTTAGCTACCTGATGCTCCATACCTGCTTCCTTGAATCAGTAACCCTGGTTACCGATTATACCTTTTTTTATGTGCCGATTCAGTTCACTGATAAACACCTTAAGTATCAATCAGCTGAAAGTTGGCGTCAGAATGCTTTACACTTATGAGCGCTAAACAGGGTTAACAGAAGTATCGGAATATACAGAGAGAAGTTGGTTTATACCTTGAACAGGTAAATCGGAAATACAATGAAACCCATTGGGGTTATCAGCGGTGACACAACAGGACAAGGAAAAAGGCACAGTCTTAATACTGTGCCCTATAGCCAGTTAGTCGACCGCGTACTGGAAGAACATACGATATGCTGCCGACCATATTGGATAGTCTACTTTCATCAAAAAACAAGTATAGTCATCTCGGTTACAACCCGACATGGCAAACAACTGCTCAACCAGCTCATTGGCTAATGGGTAGTCAAACTTTTCACTGAAATCATCACGTGGTTCAGACAGGCCTAAATCAGCCTCGTCGTGAAAGCGGTCATACCATAAGGAGTCAGGGTTCGAAATATTATTGATGTCCGAACTACTTGAGTAGACCCCGGCATTAGCAACACTACGCATGGCAAACTTCTTCTCTAAGAAGCATGCTATATAAAGCGTTTTTGTAGGGTAGCGGGTATGAACACCGACGCAACTTGCTTTTTTTCCCCCATGTAAGGGGCTTTGTTGCAGTTTTGGATAGTGCTTGATGACACCCAGGTTCTGGCTCACGCTTGAGTCTAACTGAGTCGGTACCACCATCCAGTTTCCATCCCGAGAAAAACTGTCAAAGCTGTCAACAATAGATGAACTTGTGAGCTCTTTAATAATTGAAGCGACAGGTAGCTGATCACTTTTTTGCTCGTCCTGCGAAATCAGCTCTGGTTTGTCAAAACCAGCAGAACTTTCACAAGATGCGATAGGCATCATGATAGGGCGCGAATTCTCGGCGGCACTACAAGCTTCATAATAAGTTAATGTGAATTGCTGCAGATAGTTTGGAG
Source organism: Kangiella shandongensis (assembly GCF_020005365.1). Taxonomy (GTDB): domain Bacteria; phylum Pseudomonadota; class Gammaproteobacteria; order Enterobacterales; family Kangiellaceae; genus Kangiella; species Kangiella shandongensis. The sequence goes on from NZ_JACNML010000002.1 coordinate 141,702, forward strand.
CCTGTTCATTTTCTTTAAGAATAAATGCTGAAAATGAGCTCTCCATCGTTTCGCCGGTAATCGCTTTTACTGACTCAAAAAGCGCGGCACGATTATCCCGTTTAGAGTTTGGTGCCTCTTTCACAGAGCTTGAATCATCAATAAGTTTTTTTAAGGCTGAATGGCTGCGAGAATACTCGTAAATCAAGTTTTCAAAACGTTGAACAACTTCCCGAGCTTCCTCGACGAGTTTAACACTGCTTCCCTTCTCCTGAGCTAAATCGATAAAGCCCTTGATACCTGCCGGACCAGGCAATGAGTGAATAACTTGCAAACCATCATCCGCTTTATTTATGGTTTCAACCATTCGTTGGCAAGTGGACTTGTTAGCCTTTAACCATTTAGACATACCTGTAATGGTTTTGGCATGATTAGGGAAATCTTCTACCAGGTTTGATAACCCACTTTTAATTCGTTCTCCCTCACGCCCTATAAGGGATAGTTCCTTACGAGATAATGTCTTACTCACGGTTCTCTCCACTAAAGCAAATTTGCATCTTTCAAGCCATTATTACACAATCCCTGATTTACCTCACATAATTTTTTATCTAAAACGTAACTTTTTGTACATTTTTCGTACTTTTAAGCTACCCATAAGATAAATAAGGTCCTATCCTTTTGATTTTGTTTGAAATTTAAACAGGTGAATTTTATAGTTTCTTATATAGACTGTAGTTTAATAAATAACAATAAATTATTGTTATTTAAGTAATGCATAAATATATCTCAAACTTGAGATAGTTACCAGCGAGATAGCTTAATTTAAATAACTTGCTTCACATTAATGCACTCTATTTGTGGTAGCGTGTCGACGCTGACTAATTTTCATACAAAAAATAAACAAAAGCTATTGCATTTTTAACAAAAAAGCGTATAAAGCACAGTCTAAATTGTGCTGGTTAATACTGCTCAAAATGCCGCTTGTCGAGCGTGAGCAGAAAAGTCGATAACCCTTTGAACTATAACGAAATTAGCCTGCTCAGTAGGTCCGGGAAGTTTCTATCGTTACGCCCCCGGAAAATACATATAAAAGCTTGTTTATGGCTTCCCCATGATGAGGAGATTAAAGAAGTGTATAAAGACTTCGACTATAACCAAGAGATTGATCCTACTGGCGCAACAGAAACTCAGTGGCCTTCTTTTAAAAACGTCAATGAGAACGATGAGCGAAACGATCATTTCATCCAAAGAGACGGTAAACAGTACGCAGGCACCCATTTAATTATTGATTTATGGGGCGCTTCCAAACTTGATGACTTACAGCTGATGGAGCAGGCTTTCCGTGAAGCTGTGCTTGAATGCGGCGCTACCCTGCTCCATATCCATATGCACCACTTTACGCCAAACGGCGGCGTTTCCGGTGTGGCTGTGCTCGCAGAGTCACATATCAGTGTCCATACCTGGCCTGAACGGGACTATGCGGCTTTTGACGTGTTTATGTGCGGCGACGCCAAACCTCATAAAGCGACTGAAATACTGCGCAAGGCTTTTTTACCATCAGGAATCACGGTGAAAGAAATTTTGCGTGGCGAAGTTCATAGCTAACCAGCGTAGCGTACCTTATTATGAGTAAACGTTTTATAGAAACACTATATAAAAGCTACGGTCAGAGCTTTACCATTGATGAAATTCTGTTTGAGAGCAAAACCCAGCATCAACACCTTATCATTTTTAATAATGAACAGTTTGGTCGTGTCATGGCCCTGGATGGCGTCATACAGACAACAGAGAAAGATGAGTTCATTTATCATGAAATGCTAACCCATGTGCCTCTGTTTGCCCATGGCAATGCCAAGCGAGTTCTCATTATCGGTGGCGGCGATGGCGGTATCTTACGGGAGGTCTTGCGCCACCCTGAAGTCGAACACGTGACCATGGTCGAAATCGACCAGGCTGTAGTCGACATGTGCAAAAAGTACTTCCCAAAACACTCGGACGGTGCCTTTGAAGATCCTCGAGTTAATCTTGTTATCAACGATGGCGTGGAATTTATCGTTAATAACACGGAAAAGTTCGATGTTATTATTTCCGACTCTACCGATCCTGAAGGCCCTGGCGAAGTATTATTCAGCTCTCGCTTTTATCAAGGCTGCAAAAATAGCCTAACGGAAGGCGGTGTTCTGGCCACTCAGAACGGTGTCAGCTTTATGCAAATTGAGGAAGTACAAACAACCTATAACCGCTTTCAAGGCCTGTTCAAGGATCGCTGGTTTTATGCTGCCCCTGTGCCGACCTATGTTGGTGGTATTATGACACTGGCCTGGGGCACAGACGATGCCTCACTGCGTCAACAATCGGCTGAAGAGATTCGAGAGCGATTTAGTCAAACTAACATGAAGACGAGGTATTACACACCAGAACTTCATGTAGCCAGCTTTGCCCTGCCACAATATGTGATAAATGCTCTGGACTGATAGAGCGAGATACAAGACAACAATCAAGGCGGGCTCTGGCACCGCCTTTTTTGTAGCTGTTGGGTTTTGTCCCACTGTTTTATTAACGCCTCAACGTCTATACTTTAGATCATGGCGATGGAGATATAGCAATACATGACTGCTAACACAAATACAAACTGGTCAATAGAACAGGCTCGTGCTTTTTATAACTTGCCTTACTGGAGCGATGGCTTCTTCGATCTTAATGATCAGGGTGAACTGACGGTATCACCAGATAAAAATAGACCTGACTTAAAGTTTCCACTGCCTTCGATTTGTCAGGAGTTAAAGCAAAGGGGCTTTCAGATGCCTGCCCTTCTACGCTTTGGAGACATCATTCACCATCGCGTTAATAGCCTGTGTCATGCATTTAATCAAGCTATAGAAGAGCTTGACTATCGTGGTCGCTACACCATCTGCTACCCGATTAAAGTGAATCAACAACGCCGAGTAGTCGAAGAAATCGTCAAAAGTCAGGCCAATATTGATAAACGGAACAAACAGATTGGTTTAGAGGCCGGTAGTAAACCTGAGTTGATGGCCGTGCTGGCGATGTCTGAAAATACCAACTCGACTATTGTGTGTAACGGCTACAAAGATCGGGAGTACCTCCGCGCAGCACTTATTGGGAGCCAGTTGGGCCATACGGTTTATATCGTTATAGAAAAGCTCTCAGAATTACACCTGCTATTGGAAGAAGCTAAAATCATGGACGTAACACCAACCATCGGTGTACGCGCCCGTCTGGCGTCTAAGGGTGAGTCGAAGTGGCAAACCTCAGGCGGCGATCATTCGAAGTTTGGCTTGTCAGCAAGCCAGATCCTGCGGCTGGTAGAGACGCTGCAGGAGCAGCAACAACTGGACATTTTCCAATTACTGCACTTCCATCTTGGCTCTCAGATCACATCCATTCACGATATTCGTAATGCATTAAAAGAGTGTGCCCGATTCTTTGCCGAGCTGCAGCAGTTAGGCGCTCCGATCAAGACAGTTGACGTCGGTGGCGGCCTCGGTGTCGATTATGAAGGCACACGAAGCCAAAGTCATTGCTCAATGAATTACACATTAGAAGAGTACGCACATAATGTTGTCGCGGCCTTCCATGAAGTAGCGGTATTACACCAACTGCCCCAGCCCAACATCATTACGGAGTCAGGGCGTGCGCTGACAGCGCATCATGCCGTGCTGGTGGCAAATGTCATTGATGCTGAGTCGCCAGTACAATTTAATATTGAGCAACCCGAAGCTAAATGCGCCAATGTCTTACATAATTTATGGAACACTTATCAGGACAGTTTAAACAGTGATAACAATCGCCTGATCCAGGCCCATCACGACGCGGGCTACTATCTTAATGACGCACAGGGGATGTTCAGCCATCAGGTTCTCAGCCTTTCTGAAAGAGCGATTGCAGAACGCCTTCATCGCCTGATACTGATGACAATCAAGCAACGGCTGCAACCCGAAAACCAGGAGCAGGAAAATATACTGACGCAGTTAAACGAACAATTAGCCAGCAAGTTTTTCGTTAACTTTTCACTATTCCAGTCATTACCGGATGCCTGGGCTATTGACCAGATTTTTCCCGTGATGCCGTTACAGGGTTTGAACGAAGAGCCAACCGAAAGTGCCATTATTCAAGATATTACCTGTGACAGTGACGGCGTCTTAAAGCAGTACGTTAATAACCATGGTATTACGTCAACCATTCAGCTTCCTCAGTACAAGCATGGGGAGGAATACCTGCTAGGCTTCTTTTTAGTCGGCGCTTATCAAGAAATCCTCGGCGACATGCATAATTTATTCGGCGATACGCATACTATCGATTTGGCAATGACGGATAACGGTGAGCTGGATATTTATAGCACAGATTATGGCTCTGGCGTGGATGAACTACTCGATTATGTCGACTTCGATGCAAAATCATTACTCGAGTCCTATCGCCGCCAGTTAAAAGCCAGTGACTTAGAACTGACGCAACAACGCCAATACCTCGCGGAATTACGCGAAGGTATTTATGGCTATAGTTACCTCGAAGATTAACCATGTCGATTCAAGATAACAAACGCTGGCCAGCGGAATGGGAACCGCATAAGGCAACCTGGATGGCCTGGCCCTGCCGTAAGGAAATCTGGCTACACGGACTGGAAGTCGCACAGCGGGCTTTTGCTAACGTCGCTAATGCAATATCGGAATCAGAACCAGTCAAAATGCTGGTTCGACCGGAGCATGCTGCCTTTGCAGGAAAAATTCTCAGTTCGAATGTAAAATTAATCGAATACCGTTTAGACGATAGCTGGGCACGCGACTTCTCACCATTATGGATTATTAATAACGATCAAGCTGAAGCCTTGAATTTTACTTTTAATGCCTGGGGTGAAAAGTTTGCACCTTACGAGCAGGATGCCAAAGTCGCTGACTTCATTATTAAACAAAGTTCAAGCCAGTTCACCGCTTACGACTTTGTATTAGAAGGTGGTGCGATTCATGGTAATGGGGCTGGGGTCTTAATGACTACAGAAGAGTGTTTGCTTAATCCTAATCGCAATCCCGGTATGAGTAAATCAGCTATTGAGAAGAAATTACTTGATGCATTCGGGGGGCGAGAGATCATTTGGCTGGAGCGAGGGCTCTTTGGTGATGAAGATACTGATGGCCACATTGACAATATAGCCTGCTTCGTCGATAGCCACACCATTTTAAGCCAAAAAGTGAGTCAGCCGAATAGTGAGAACGACATCATTTACGATAAGAACCGCCGCATAATTCAGGACCATGGCTTCGATCTGATTGAGATCCACGAACCAGAGTCACGCTATTTAAATGGACAGCGTATGCCTTTATCCTATATTAACTACTACGTCGCTAATGAGCAGGTGATTATCCCTGCCTTTGGTTGTATACAGGATGATGAGGCAAAGAGCATCATTCAGGGTTTGTTTCCGGAGCGCTCTGTTACTCAGTTAAATGCTAATGAAATTACTATTGGTGGTGGCGGTATTCATTGCATCACCATGCAGCAACCGGCAATCTAATTGCCAACTTTCGAGAGAACATCATGAGAAACGTTACATTCGCGGCAACCCAGTTTGCAGTTACAGATAACTTCGATGAAAACTTATCTATCGCAGAATCATTGATTGAGGAAGCTGCAGAACAAGGTGCCCAGGCAATTTTACTGCAGGAGCTTTTTGCCGGATTCTACTGGTGTAAAGATCAGGACCCCAAATACTTTGAATGGGCCGAGCCTTATAACGCCAGCCGTATCCTGCAACACTTCTCTACTCTGGCTAAACGCTTAGAGGTGGTGTTACCCGTCAGCTATTTTGAGCAGTCTGGAAATGCCTACTTTAATTCGTTAGCCATGATCGACGTTGATGGCTCTATTCTGGACAATTACCGTAAGATGCATATCCCCGATGGACCCGGCTATCAGGAAAAGTTTTATTTCAGCCCAGGCAATTCGGGTTTTAAGGTTTGGGATACGAAATTTGGACGTTTAGGCGCTGCTATTTGCTGGGATCAATGGTTCCCTGAAGCAGCCCGTATTCTCGCCCTGAAAGGAGCTGAAGTCATTTTCTATCCAACCGCAATAGGTTCAGAGCCTCAGGATCCGTCATGGGATTCAAAAGCCCATTGGCAACGGGTCATGCAAGGACATAGTGGGGCCAATATGGTACCCATTATTGCTGCTAACCGCATCGGTACTGAACAAGGAGATAGCTGTGATATTACTTTCTATGGCTCCTCTTTTATAACCGATAACTTTGGAGCAAAAGTTAAGGAAATGGATAGCCAGACAAAAGGCGTGATTACGCACGAATTTGATCTGGATAAACTGGTGAAAGACAGAGCCAGCTGGGGACTTTTTCGAGATCGCAGACCCGAGTATTACGATAGAATCACTCAGTTATAACCGATAAATTAGAAGGGCAGATTATTCTGCCCTTGTGTTTAAATTACTTTACCTGCCACAGCTCGATCTTATTGCCTTCAGGGTCCATAAACCAGCCAAAAATCCCCATGTCATCTTCACTAGGTTCACCAATCAGTGTTCCTCCCGCACTTTCTACTTGTTCTAAGCACTGATGAATATCATCAACAATAAAGTTGAGCATAAACTCCCTAGAGGATGGCTCAAAGTAATCGGTATCCTCCTTAAAGGGTCCCCACACCGTACAGGCTTTATCGGGAGCATTCGTTTGTAAAAAGCTGGTACCACCGTAACTCGGGTCAATAGCAAACCCCAAAGTATCCTGATACCACTGAGCCAAGGCCTTACGATCCTTAGACTTAAAAAACACTCCGCCAACACCAACGACCTTTCCCATAAATACTCCTTATACTCACTGCACTATATATTCTGCAATATCCTTGTTAACACCATTAATCACACTTTTATAACCTAGTTTTTCCAAAGCAACTTTCGCTTTGCCCGCACGATTACCGCTACGACAATACACCACAATTTGTTGTGTTTTATCTAAATTCAGTGAGCCAATAGTGTCAGTCAACGTTGCCACTGGTAATAGCGTCGCATCTTGATAATGCCCCTGTTGATACTCTTCTTCGGTACGAACATCAATCACTCTAGCATCGGATAAATCGCCTTTTTTATAAGCGATAAAGTGCGCCCTATAGCTCGCAGGGTCAATTTTTATATTAGCCGCAGGAGCTGGCTTTAAATAAGCTAGAATCAGGCGAGTATCTCCAACAGTCATTTCACTTTCAGCCGGCTGAGTAGCACCAATTAGCAATGACTTCTGGATAGGTTTATTGTCGACCGTATAATTAACTAATACTTTCGCTACCCCGCCAGTAACGCATTGCACTCCTTTAGGACAACGGTAATCCTCGGCAACCCTCTCAAACTGGAAGTCGATATCATTGAACAAAACTCGCTCTCCAGCCTGCAGCGTAAAATCTCGAGGGAGATCATCTGAACCTGTTGCTAGAGATTGCTCACGACATGACAAAATAAAAGGTAAAACAATTAATGACAGAAAAAATAATTTAAAAAATCGCATAGAAGCTTCCTGATATAGCAATGAACTGATTCATTGTTATATCAACGGAAATAAAAAGCAAGGAATGGCGTCCCCACCTGGACTCGAACCAGGAGCTTAGGCTTAGGAGGCCCATGATTTATCCAGTTAATCGATGGGGACGCAATGAAAAGACAGCACTATTATAAGAATTGATTCAAAAAGATAAATTGTTTAATGAATATTTTCGACTAAAAAATCAATCAATGCACGAACCTTGGGCGAGACGAATCGATTTTGTGGATAAACTGCCCAAATACCCTCTTCAGGAATTCGATACGGTTCAAGAACCGGTACCAGCTCCCCACTCTCCAGATACTCCTGAGTGTAGTAGTCTGGCAATTGAACGATCCCGATGCTTTGCAGTGCCGCTTGAGTTAAAGCATAACCACTGTTATATCGCACATTACCCGAAACCTTAACGGTTTTTTCTTTACCCTCTACATTAAAACGCCAGTAATCCAAAGTACCCAGCAGGCAGTTATGGCTGGCTAACTCTGACAGCGTATGCGGCGTCCCAAACTGTCGTAAATAATCAGGGGAAGCGCAAACATAGTTCGAACGCTTGCTCAACTTTCTCGCCATCAGGCTTGAATCTTTTAAGTCACCAATACGAATAGCCAGATCATAGCCCTCATCCACCAAATCAACCTGTTTATTAGTTAAATAGGCTTCGACTCCAACTTCAGGGTACTGTTTTATAAAGCGGTTCACTAAAGGCAGTATAACCTGCTCACCATAAGTCACGGTTGCTGATATTTTTAACTCCCCTCTTGGTTTGTTTTGCAGATTCTGTACGATATCTTGCGCATTCTGTAAACCATCCAGTACCGCTCGACAATGTTGATAAAATACTTTACCCTCCTGCGTCAGTGTGACCTTTCGCGTTGTGCGGTAAAGTAGCTTAATGCCCAGACGTTGCTCCAGCTGGCTAACTTGCCGACTGACCTGGGCTGTTGATAATTTAATTTGCTGCGAGGCTTTAGTAAAACTTTCACTCTCGGCCACAGCAACAAATTCTGAGATTCCTTGCCATTCCATATTGTTACATATAGGTAATAGTGAATTGACAGAAGAGATATTAACAACAAATAGTAAACAAATATAATGATTTCTATATCAAATATAGGAGTTCATTATGTCTCAAGAGTTTATTAAGTCTAAAGCAGCCATTGCCTGGGAAGCCGGCAAGCCTCTATCCATCGAAGAAGTCGACGTTATGCCGCCACAAAAAGGCGAAGTATTGGTACGTATTGTGGCGACAGGCGTATGCCATACTGATGCTTTCACACTTTCCGGTGATGACCCTGAAGGTGTATTCCCCAGCATTCTAGGTCACGAAGGCGGCGGTATCGTCGAGCAGGTTGGTGAAGGCGTGACCAGCGTAGAAGTTGGCGATCACGTGATTCCTCTCTACACGCCCGAATGCGGTGAGTGTAAGTTTTGTCTGTCTGGGAAAACCAATTTATGCCAAAAGATTCGAGAAACTCAAGGCAAAGGTTTAATGCCAGATGGTACCACTCGTTTTTATAAAGATGGAAAACCTATTTACCACTACATGGGAACTTCAACCTTCTCTGAGTACACGGTATTACCGGAAATTTCACTGGCCAAGGTCAATAAAGAAGCCCCGCTTGAGGAAGTCTGTTTACTGGGTTGCGGCGTGACCACAGGCATGGGCGCGGTGATGAATACGGCGAAAGTCGAAGAAGGCGCCACTGTCGCGATTTTCGGTCTCGGCGGTATTGGTCTATCAGCTATCATTGGTGCCGCCATGGCCAAAGCATCGAGAATCATTGCCATCGATATCAACGAGAGCAAGTTTGAGTTGGCTAAAAAGCTGGGCGCTACCGACTGCGTTAACCCGAAAGATTACGACAAGTCGATTCAGGAAGTCATCGTAGACATGACAGATGGTGGCGTGGATTATTCATTCGAGTGTATCGGTAACGTTGATGTCATGCGTTCGGCACTTGAGTGCTGTCATAAAGGTTGGGGAGAATCTGTCATTATCGGTGTGGCAGGAGCAGGCCAGGAGATCTCCACCCGCCCTTTCCAGCTGGTAACAGGACGCGTATGGAAAGGCACTGCTTTTGGTGGCGTAAAAGGACGTTCAGAGCTTCCAGACTATGTTGAGCGCTATATGAATGGTGAGTTTAAGCTTAATGATTTTATTACGCACACCATGAAACTAGAAGATATCAATGACGCGTTCGATCTTATGCACGAAGGTAAAAGCATTCGCAGTGTAATTCATTACTAGGATAAGTTTTATTCAGGAGATAATGATGGAAATCGAAAATATAAGTACGGCGAAAAGCTTTGGTGGCTGGCATAAGCAATACCAGCACCATTCCTCTGCGCTTAACTGCTCAATGCAGTTTGCCATTTACCTGCCGCCCCAAGCCAGTGAAAGCAATAAAGTGCCTGTTTTGTACTGGCTCTCGGGGTTGACCTGTACCGATGAAAACTTTATGCAAAAAGCTGGAGCTCATCGCATCGCTGCTGAACTGGGAGTTGCCATTGTTGCACCAGACACCAGCCCTCGAGGTGATGGTGTGGCAGATGATGACGGTTACGACCTGGGGCAAGGTGCGGGCTTCTATGTCAATGCCACAGAAGCTCCCTGGAACAAGCACTTTCAAATGTATGATTACATCAATGAAGAGCTTCCAGAGTTAGTCAAGGCAACCTTCCCTGTCTCAGATAAATGGTCCATCTCCGGGCACTCCATGGGTGGACATGGCGCTATCATGATGGCTTTAAAAAATCCGGACAAATATCAGTCTGTGTCGGCCTTTAGCCCCATTGTTAATCCAGTAGCTTGCCCCTGGGGAGAAAAAGCGTTTACAGCCTATTTGGGTAGCGATAGAGAGCAGTGGAAAAACTACGACTCAACTGAACTAATGTCTCAGGCAGAAAAGCAGATTCCCCTAATGGTCGATCAGGGGTTATCTGATGGGTTCCTGACAGAGCAACTGAAACCTCAAAACCTGGTCAACGTGGCTAATAAAGTTAACTACCCTCTCACTTACCGTGAGCATGAAGGTTACGATCATAGCTACTACTTCATCAGTAGCTTTATTGAAGACCACTTACGGTTTCATGCAAAACATTTACCTTAAACACAAAAAAGCCGCTTAAAGCGGCTTTTTTGTGAGTAATCGATAGCTTTAGAAAGTGTAATTCATTTCTAAATATAACTCTCGACCAATACCCGCACCGGCATATACAAAATGGTTATACCAAGGGTAATCATAGAACTGGAAGGTTTCATCTTTAGGCGGCTCAGCATCAAACAAGTTACGAACTCTCAAACCTGTAGAGAAACTATCTGTCCAGTTGTAATTAGCCGTCAAGTTGTACGTTATGTACGGACGCATGCGGTAATCACGCTCAGGGTCACGCTGACTTGGACGCCATGCTGTCACACCACCGCGACGGAATGCCGTCAAGGCAACACGGTAGTCTTCTGCTGACCATGCTAGCGTTGTAGTTACACGCGAACGTGGATCCCAGCCACCTAAGATCTCATCATCTCGAAGATCAATCTCTTCGCTATCGTCATTAGCTTGGTATTTATTGGATAGCATATGGCTATAATCAATATTGAACTCTAAACGACCCGCATCGTAATTTCGCCCCCAGCGTAGGCTCGCATCCAAGGTGTCAATCTCGGTTTTTGATGCGTTAATCGGCGATACATTAAACCTGGAGACAAAAGAGATACCTGTTCCTGGATCTGTTTCTCGATCAATGCGAGCATCAATATAATCACATCGAGCCTGATCAACTTCACCACTATTGATGTAGCATTCAAATTCGTCACGCAATAAATTCGAAGCACTCTCTGTCTGGACACGGTCTTCAAGGTTCAGCCTGTTGTAAGTGGTCATTAAAGTCAACTCCTCAGTAATGTCTACCGAGAAGCCTAGCCATGCACTGTATCCTGTTTCATCGTCCAAGGGCTCCCCACCTAAATCCTGAGACCCCACACGCTGAACGAATGAGCTACTGCTGCTACAGGTGCTCGGATCAAAGTTATCTTGAGTGCCACCATTAAACTCATGGACCTGCAAGCACTGAACTAAATCAGTAGTTCCAGTAAAGAAACCCGTTGTTGTATATACCTGGTTCAAATCTGGAGCTCGGAAACTCCCTGTATATCCACCACGTAACAAGAATTCATCGACAGGTCTCCATGTGAAAGTTAACGACGGTGTTGTGCGAGTGCCAATAGACGAAGACTGGCTATCGTAGTTATCAACACGGGCTGCCAAGTTAACTTCAAACGTATCGCTCATTGGAATTAGCAACTCACCACCAAGAGCATATCGGGTACGATCACCTTCACCTTGATAGCCCGTTAACTTCCACCAACCTGAGCCAGGTAAGTTAGGCAATGGTGGGTCCTGTGAAATACGAGCATCCGGTACAAACTCAAACTCTTGCTTTTCATATTCTAAGACTGCTGCATAACTAACAGTACCCGCCCAGTTATCGAACCAGTCACCAGTAATATTAAAGTTAGCACTAGTTGATGAAGTTTCATTACCATAAGTTTGGATGCCAATAGCATTTTGCACCAATGGGCGTGTTGTATCGTTTAAAGGCTCAAACAAGTTACCGCGTAAACCAAAAGGAACACCTGTACCAGACCACCAGTCAGTACCAAAGAAGCTTGTTCCCATGTAATCACCTAAAAACAAATTGATCACTTCTTCAGCTTTCCACCATGGGCTTTTTGACTCATACTCGTACTCGGAGCGATTCAAAGCAACTTCCCACTCGTGTGCACCGATAAAGCCATTAGCCCCTACTGTGAAGCTCAAAGAGTCATCTTCAAATTCTGTATCAAGGCTTCGTCCCAGCTCCTCTTCGGTAAACAGCCTTTGACCTAAATACCAGTCAAAGTAGTTAAAACCAAAACCGGTATCCACCACTGTCGAGGTATCCAGGATATCTTCTGACACAAACAAATAATGACTGTTATTTGTAGACTCACTTTGATAGTAAAGAACATCTGCAAACAAACTAACGTCATTACTTAACTGATAGTCACCGTGTACAAACAAAGAGTGAGACTCTTTTGCATTTCGAAACGAAGTTTGTGCAGCACCATCATCACCACAGAAATAACCAGCCACGGGGCGGAATGAGCGCTCGGTACCGTTCGCCATACCAGAACAGGTACCGACTCCAGGGTCCATATAGTATTCACGTCCGTTGAGATTATCCCACCAGTTCAACCCCAGTACGTAGCGTGTTAAAACCCCTTCGCCATAGGGGTAATCCAAATCAGAGTCAAAATCATCAAACTCCCCAGCAGTAATCAATTCTCTATCGGTATATTGATATGCTATCGTCACATTACCTTTATCAAAAGTTTTACCAGTAACCACTTTTAGCTGTGTATCCAGCGGATTCGAATCGGCTTCAGTTGGAGTGCCTACGATTAAATTAACCGTTGTCTGATCAACATCATCCTTCAAAATAATGTCAACAACACCAGCAACCGCATCCGATCCATAAATCGCTGAAGCACCAGTACTTAAGATACGAATTTCTTTAACCGCAGCGGCAGGAATAGCGCCAAAGTTAAACACAGAAGTATCTGACTGATACGCCGCGGGATATGAAGAAATACGGCGCCCATTTAACAGTAATAATGTGTTACCGACACCAATACCACGAAGGTTTAATGTTTGAACATCCGGAGTAAATCCGCTTGAAAACTCAGGGCCTTCAAACTGAAAACTACTGTTTTGTGTTAAATTTGTGAGAGCATCAAAAACGGTAACATGGCCTTGTTCAGCCATATCTTCATTTGTAATGACGGTTACCGGCTGTGCACCCTCAATCGCAGTCCTTTTAATACGTGAACCAACTACAGTTATTTTTTCAGGTTCGTTATTTGCAGTTTCCTCTTCTGATTCTGAACTTTCATCGGCAGCATATGCTGTCCCAGTAAAAGCCAAAGATGCAGAAGCAAGAAGCGCTACTTTTACCGCTTGAGCGATAATGTTGTGCTTTGTCATTGTTCTTCACCCCATTTTCATTAATTTTATTGTCGCCAATAATAACTTTGGCCGAATAATACTAATACATAAAACGTTATTTTAGAACCATAAAAATCTAAAACACGACATTTTTATTAATAAAATCTAATATAAACTTAAAATGGCTCTTTAAAACTCAACAAAAAAATAGGCTGAGATATTTGTAAAGCACTCTAAATTAGTCATAGAATACTACACGTAATCATCACAACAGCACACGAATGAGCAAAGTATCCATATTAAAACCTCAAGGAAGCTATTCAGACATTCCTCTCTATTCTGGACGTGTATCCGCGGGATTTCCTGGTGTTGTGGATGAGCATATGGAAGATACGCTCAGTCTTGATCAACTGTTGATTAAACAGCCCGCGACCACTTTCTTTGCTCGAGTCGAGGGTGACTCCATGATTGAGGCAGGCATATTTCAGGGAGATGTTTTAGTGGTTGACCGCTCTATTGATGCCAAAGATGGAGATATCGTAGTCGCCTTACTCGACAATGAATTTACTGTCAAACGTCTGAAAAACCCTGAAAGCCCGATATTACAGTCTGAAAACCCCAACTACCCGAATATTACTGTCACTGGAGAACATGAGCTTACGATCTGGGGAGTAGTTACAGGCCTGGCCAGGAGTTTACGATGAGCAAGAGCACCTATGCTCTTTGCGACGTTAACAGCTTTTACGTTGCCTGTGAGCGCCTTTTCCGCCCAGACCTACAGAATAAACCAGTGGTCGTGCTCAGCAATAATGATGGCTGTGCTATTGCCATGTGTGAATACTCGAAATCACTGGGTATCAAAATAGGTACTCCCCACTTCCAAATAAAGACGCTTATTAAAAAACATGATATCGAGTGCTTTTCATCAAACTACGGCCTTTATGGTGATATATCACAACGATTTAACTGGGTTCTCAGCCAGTTTACCGACAAGGTGTCGCCTTATTCCGTGGATGAATCTTTTTTGAAGTTCGATGGATTTACCGATAATTTAATACAGCACTGTAAACGACTTAGGAAGACCGTAGATGAATGGTTATCCTTGCCTATTTGTATTGGATTAGCCCCGACGAAAACCTTAGCAAAAGTGGCTAATTACTATGCAAAAAAACACCAGGGCTCAACGCAGGGTGTCGTCGATTTAAGAAACGAACAGCATCGTGAGTGGGCCCTCAGGCGAATGCAGGTAAGCGATATATGGGGTGTTGGTCGGCGTCTGACACAAAAGCTCAAACTTCATGGCATTATCACAGCATGGGATCTCCATAACGCTGACTATAAAACTCTGCAACGAATGTTTTCTGTGAATATGGAGCGGACCATCTTAGAGCTACGTGGTCAGCCGTGTTTAACATTTAGTGAACTACCACAACCCAAGCAATCTATTCTAAATTCTCGCTCATTCGGTAACCCGATTACTGAGCAAAGTGATTTAAAAGAAGCGCTAGCCTATCATGCCACAAGGTGCTGTGAAAAATTACGCAAGCAATCATCTTTAGCATCCAGTATTCAGTTGTTTCTATATACTCGCGATGGTTACCATCACGGCATCACTCTGCCTTTTTCAGAGCCAACTGACGATACCAGCTGCTTCCTGAAAGCTATTAATAGCGGTGTGCAAAAGATTTATAAAGCCGGCGAAGTTTATAAGAAAGCGGGAGTTGTCTTATTCGGATTAGTACCAAGTAGCGGTTACCAGTCTGATATTTTCAGTAATACATCCCAGCGGCCAGAATTGATGGATAGCTTGGACACCATCAACAAAAAATATGGGCAAGACACGATTAAGTTTGGAAGTCTTGGTTTTGCCAAACGATGGGCCATGCGCTGCAATGCCCAGTCGCCGCATTATACAACACGGTGGAGCGAAATAATCAAAGTATCTTAATTGAGAACTTGTCGTCCTTAAAATCAGGCTAGTATTAATGAAACACAGTATATTCTTGTTAGATGACTCGGTTAACTTTCCCGATGCATCGCTTGCACAGGATGAGCCAAACGGTTTGCTTGCCATCGGTGGCGACTTGTCTCTACCAAGGTTAATTGAGGCATACCGGCATGGAATCTTTCCCTGGTATTCTGAAGGCGAACCTATTTTATGGTGGTCTCCCGATCCTAGGTGTGTCTTCCCTATTGATGATGTTCATATATCTCGCTCTATGCGCCGAGAATTAAAACGAAAACCTTATCAAGTCACTATTAATAGAGCTTTCGCGGAAGTCCTCGACGGTTGTGCGGCACCGAGAGCCAAAGAACCAGAGACCTGGATCTTACCGGAGATGAAGCAAGCCTATGAGCAACTGCATCAAAGAGGTTTTGCGCACTCGGTAGAAGTCTGGCGCGATGAGCAGCTTTTTGGCGGGTTATACGGCGTTAGCATGGGGCGTTTTTTCTTTGGTGAATCAATGTTTAGCAGCGCACCAAATGCTTCAAAGTTTGCCTTGATATACCTTGCTCATTACTTGAAAGAACAGGGTTTTCTACTACTGGATAGTCAGGTCGGTAACCCGCACTTATACCGTATGGGGGCAGTGGATATACCACGAAGTGAATTCTTAAACTTATTGAATACGCATATCGACTGGCCGCAACCGAAGGGTATGTGGCTGCCTAAAACGCTTTCTGAATGGCAATAATCTGGTGGTAAAAGTCATTCTAGGATAGTACCCTAAGGGTATGAGTAATAAGCAAAAAACGACACAGCATATCAGGCTGTTTAAAGGGCCAGAGCATGCTTGTGGCTATCTCGATGACAAAATTGCAGTATCCGTCTTTGCTGATCCAAGTTTATTGCTCAATAGTGAACTATATTCTGAATTGAGTCGCCAAGGCTTTCGACGTAGCGGCGAGCACGTTTATCGTCCGCACTGTCCTGGTTGTTCTGCCTGCTGGGCTTACAGAGTGCTGGCGGATCAATTCCAACCCAGTAAAAGCCAGCGACGAGTTTTGCGCAATAACTGCGATTATCACGTCAGCCTGGAGCCTGCGGACTGCTTCGAAGAAGACTATCAGCTGTACGAACACTATATCACTAACCGGCATAAAGATGGCGACATGTACCCTCCTTCAAAACGTCAGTATGCCGACTTTTTATTTTCCGAGTGGTGTGATACGGTCCTGCTGAAAGTTAGAGACGGTGACAAGCTGGTTGCCGTAATGTGTCTGGACGTTCTCGATGATGGCCTTTCTGCAGTTTATTCGTTTTTTGATACCAGCTCCGACTATAAGAGTTTAGGCGTTTTCGTTATTTTAAAAAGCATCGAGTATTGCCAAAAAATGCGCTTTCCCTATTGTTATTTGGGTTACTACGTAAAAGGATGTCAAAAGATGGATTATAAAGTAAAATACCGCCCCGCAGAGGTCTTTAGAAATAAACGCTGGTTAAGTCTCGATTAACGAAGCAGAGACAGAAAGTGATAAAATACTTTGCGATTATGGGCTAAATAGTGCATCATACGCCCATTTTTTAAGCACATTATTAATTAATTGCACAGGAGAGATTAGCCGGATGGCGAAAGAAGACGTAATTGAACTAGAGGGGAAGGTACTTGAAACCCTTCCAAATACTATGTTCCGAGTAGAACTAGAAAATGGTCACATTGTTACCGCCCACATATCAGGGAAAATGCGTAAAAACTATATTCGTATTTTAACGGGCGATAAGGTAACGGTTGAGATCAGCCCATACGATCTAACTAAAGGTAGAATTACCTTCCGTGCGCGTTAATTGGCTCTTGCGCTGGTTAAGAATCTAAGCGCAGGCAAATTAAAAAAGGTGTTGCTTAAAAACAACACCTTTTTGTTAGCTCCTAACAGTCTCAACTTATTCAGTTTCTTCCTTTTGTGTGATTTTCTTACGCAACGGCTCCACTTTTATATCCAACTCCCCATCCTTGAGACCAACATACACATCGCCACCATCAACCAGCTCACCAAATAAAATTTCGTTGGCTAGAGGCTTACGCACTCTATCGCTGATCAGACGTGACATAGGACGCGCGCCCATGTTGACATCATAGCCATGTTCAGCCAGCCACTCACGCGCCTCATCATCAACGTGAAGGTTAACTTGTTTCGCATCCAGTTGCCCCTGCACCTCGGTTAAGAACTTATCGACGATGGACAAAATGACTTTTTTCGGTAATGCATTAAACCAAACAGTAGCGTCTAATCGGTTGCGAAATTCTGGAGAGAAAGTTTTGTTAATCGCTTCCTCATTGTTACGCGACATATCCTGCTCTTTAAACCCAATAGACTGCCTTACCAGATCCTGGGCTCCCGCATTACTGGTCATGACAAGCACAACATTACGGAAATCTGCTTTACGGCCATTGTTGTCCGTCAAGGTACCGTGATCCATAACCTGCAAGAGTAAGTTAAAAACATCCGGGTGTGCCTTTTCAATCTCATCAAGCAGCACCACAGCATGCGGATTCTTGTTGACCGCTTCGGTCAGTAGCCCACCTTTATCATAGCCGACATAACCTGGAGGCGCCCCAATCAAGCGAGATACCGTATGCCGCTCCATATATTCCGACATATCGAAACGTATTAATTCAACCCCCATCAACTTAGCCAGTTGACGAGTAACCTCCGTTTTACCAACACCCGTAGGGCCGGCAAAGAGGAAGGAGCCCACCGGACGGTTTTCCTGTCCCAAGCCTGCACGCGATAATTTGATCGCTTCGGATAAAGTATCAATCGCTTTATCCTGACCAAAAACCACCATTTTCAGGTTGCGATCCAGGTTGCGTAACAGCTTCTTATCAGATGACGATACCGTCTTTTCAGGAATACGTGCTATTTTAGAGATAACCTGCTCGATATCAGTCGTATCAATCACTTTCTTACGACTATCATCGGGCTGAATACGTTGACGAGCACCAGCTTCATCAATCACATCAATGGCTTTATCCGGTAACTGGCGGTCATTAATATACTTTGCCGACAGTTCAGCAGCTGCCTTCAACGACGACTGCGTATATTTCACAAGATGGTGCTTTTCATAGCGCTCTTTCAGCCCCTCAAGAATAGAAACGGTTTCAGACACACTAGGTTCATTAACGTCCACCTTCTGGAAGCGACGTGCCAAGGCATGATCTTTTTCAAAAATACCACGGTACTCCTGAAAAGTTGTCGAACCAATACAACGCAAGTCGCCGTTAGCTAACACCGGCTTGATTAAATTAGAAGCATCCATGGTACCGCCAGATGCCGCGCCTGCACCGATGATGGTATGAATCTCATCAATAAATAAGATCGCATGACGCTCTTTTTTCAGCTGTGCCAATACTGCTTTCAGGCGCTTTTCAAAGTCACCCCGGTATTTTGTGCCAGCCAACAACACGCCTAAATCCAAAGAATAAACCACAGCATCGGAAATAACGTCCGGTACATCGCCATCAGTAACTCGCTTTGCCAGCCCCTCGGCAATAGCGGTTTTACCCACACCCGCATCACCCACTAAAAGCGGGTTATTTTTCCGGCGACGGCATAAAATCTGCACCACTCGTTCCACTTCATGAGTACGCCCAATAAGAGGATCAATTTTGCCCTCTTCGGCCAGCTGATTCAGGTTAATTGCATATTGATCCAAAGGTTTCGCTTCGGTTGCTTCTTCAGGCTGTACGTCATCTTCTATTTCCGCAGTATCAAACTCTTCGTCATCTGATACTCCGTGTGAAATAAAGTTCACCACGTCCAATCGTGACACATCTTGCTGCGACAATAAGTAAACCGCCTGCGATTCTGGCTCACTGAACATAGCCACCAAGACATTAGCGCCACTAACGGATTCCTTACCTGAAGACTGCACATGAAAAACAGCACGCTGCAACACTCGCTGAAAGCCGATGGTTGGCTGAATTTCATATTCCTCGTTGTCTTCTGAAAATTGAGGCGTGGTTTTACCCACAAAGTTTTCTAATTCCTCGCGCAACTTGGACAAATCAACGGAGCAGGCTTTGAGGACCTCTACAGCATCCTTATTATCCAGCAACGCCAGCATTAAGTGCTCAATGGTAATAAATTCGTGACGATACTCTCTGGCTCGATGAAATGCCTTATTCAGAGACCGTTCTAACTCTTTATCAAGCATAATAACCTCTACTTACATGGCCCGCCGCAACGTGGCTAACCAATGATTCAACCTATTCCTCTTCAGGCTCCATCACACAAAGCAACGGATGCTCATTAGAGCGCGAAAACTCGTTAACTTGTACGACCTTCGTTTCCGCGATATCAGGAGTATAAATACCACATACCCCCTGACCTTCATTATGAACCTGAAGCATCACTCGAGTGGCCTTGTCTTGATCCATCGAAAAAAAGGTTCTTAACACTTCAACCACAAAATCCATGGGTGTGTAATCGTCGTTTAAAATCATGACCTTGTACATTGGAGGTTTTTTTAGCTTCGGCTTTGCCTCTGCCACCGCCAACCCATGGTCTTTTTCCTCATTAAACTTATGCTCGTTACTCATAATGTATCAATACTGGCATTGTTACCTCTATTATGGCTATTAATGAGGGCATTTGGAAGGAGTTCAAGCTTGATCTTTGGTAAAGTTTTGCAAGCAAGAGTATATTTTATTACCCGAATACCTTGGCTAACTTATTGAAAAATAAGTTTTAAGAAGCCTGTTTAAAGAGGTAAGAAAGCTTAATGGACAGTGCTTAAGCCACCTCTTACTTACCAAATATACTTTTTGGGGTTAACAACCAGGCGAGCTGCCCTTTATCGGAGTCAACATCAGCCCAGGAGCTTACTTTAAAATCAACCCTGGCAACGCTCGCTGTCGGAAATTTGATGTGAGTCCCCATGGTTAGCTCAGCAAGCAGTGCAGAGCATAATGGCTCATGCGATACAATCATTAACCGCTTTTCATCACCGTCAAAAGACTGAATCAGCTCAATCGTTTCCTCAACACTTCCTAAATATAACGAGCGCGTTGTTGTTAAAGATGACTCCCATTGACCAAACTCCATAGCTAAATTTATAGTATCAAAACTGCGTTTAGCGCTGGAACTCATAATACAATCCGGTGTTTGTCCAACTTTTTTCATATGAGCCCCCATATTTTTGGCCGCTTCGATTCCCCGTTCGGCTAGAGGCCGTTCATAGTCATTTTTAAATTTAGCTTTCCAGTCTGATTTCCCATGTCGGAAAATATATAACTTTTTATTTGCCACGTTCAAGTCTTCTGGTTTATGACATTTGTACACATCATAGCGGCCTACAAAGATGCTTATATGACACATCAACAACACTTTTATGACATGTTAAACGTTGTTACATCAATACATCATATTATTATTTACAGATCTTTGCTTTAGACTACAATATTGCCCATTCAGAACTGGATGTAACTTAGGATTAAATATGAAAAAAGTGGAACACGTACTTGAAGCCGGTATTTTTAGTAGTCGCTGGATTCTCGCACCATTTTTTGTAGGACTCATCTTGTCTATAGCTATTTTATTTGGCGGTTTTGCCAAAGAGCTTTGGCATCTTGTCACTCATTTTGGCTCGCTAAGTGAGACCGATACGATTTTAGGTATTTTAGCCCTGGTCGATATGACGCTACTTGCCAACCTGTTAATTATCATCATCTTTAGTGGCTATGAAAGTTTTGTATCAAAGCTGGATGTATCCGAGCACGAAGACAAGCCCGGCTGGATGGGCAAGGTTGGATTTTCCACTCTTAAGGTTAAGCTAATCAGCTCTATCGTCGCCATATCCGGCATCGACTTACTACGGACCTATATGCAGCTGGACAATGATGGAACCATTAGCCTCGAGGTTGTGAAGTGGAAGTTATTAATACACGGTGTTTTCGTTATTTCAGGATTACTGTTCGCCGTCATGGATTACTTAACATCGAAAAGTAGCCATAATCATTAAGCAAAAGCCCCGCCGATCGCGGGGCTTTTTAGTATTACTCATTCTTCCTCGACGACGTTAGCATCAGGAGCATTCCGGGCGACGGAGCTTATCCCGTTATTGCGACCACTTTCAGATTTATACATCTGGCTCTTACCAATCTGCTGTCCATTAGATGCATTTAGTGCGAAGTAGTAACGCCCATCTTTAGCTGTTTTCTTTTCAAAGCGATTATCATCCTGTGAATTTTTTCGGACCGAATCAATACCATTTTCACATGCTGAAGTGGATGAGTATCCTTGGCTTTGCAGTATAGTTTCTCCGTTACCCGCCTTTAATACAAAGTAACTTTTTCCGTCATTACCCTTTGAGATTACAAATTTTCCTGCCATTTTTATTACCTCTTTCGTTAATTCAGCTGATTCTTTTACAGCCTCCCGCCAATCAATATCACTGATTTATATAAAAAGTTCAAGCAACTAGATTGACATTTAACACTTTCTCAACATTTGAATATTTGATGGATATTAAATGCATAATAAGATCTGTTCAGAGCAAAAGCTTCTGCTTACACTAAGTTAAGAGTATCCTGCAACAAAAAAAACATGAAAGAAAGGGTGGCATTCTCAGGAACCACCACAGTCTGTAACAACTTGTGATGACCACACTATCCCGAAAAGCTGTAATTTTTCATCATTTGTGGCGTTTACCATCCCAACCACCTTTGCTGAGAATTTTTTCACCCATGGCTGTAGGTGCTTCCTCCAGCTCGGTTGCCATCGAGTCATTCCAGCGATTGAGAAAACCGTACAGACAAATCGCTCCCAGAATTTCCACGATCTGATCTTCGCTCCAGTGCTGCTTCATTCGCTCCATCAATGGCTGATCAACGTCATTAGGAACTGCTCCGGCTGCTAAAGCATAGTCCAATGCAACTCGCTCAGCCTCTGAATATAAGTCACTCGTTTTGTACTCCCAGATTTGTTCAAGTTTTTCTTCGCTAATGCCGTGTATTTTTGCAGCAACCAAAGAATGTGCTTCGCAGTACTGGCAACCGGCCGCGCGACTGGCAAAGTGTGCCAATAATCGCTTAAAGCCGAGATCAACCTCGCCGTCCGGTGACATAACAGCCTTAGTTAATACACCAAAACCTTTCACAATTTCAGGACGGCGCTGCATGGTTAATAAGCTATTTGGAACAAAGCCAAGGATCTCTTCGAAAATGGCAAAATCTTCTGCCAATTCAGGATGTAAGTCTTTTGATAGTGGTTCTAAAAAAGCCATAGTTGGTCCTTATATCATTTGCGTTTTATCATTTTATATAGATACGTTATTCTGTCATCTGTTACAAAAAAGGCTTTCCGAAGAAAGCCTTTTAACTGATTATTTGTTTACTATTTCATCAAGTGTACCTTGTGCCAGAGGATGATAGCCAGCCCGAGCAATATCATAGACTCTTTTGGCAAAAACCGCTCCCTCCTCGGTTTCCATTAGCTGCTTGTAAAGTGGCACAATTAATTTACGACGACCAATAGATACAAGATAGGTCTCAAGTCGCGGCATGACAGCATCATAACCAGCCTTTAACGATAGCAACAACCAAGCATGAGCGATCTCATTATTGGTCGAGTCTGTTAAGCCAAAGGTCTCATCCAGTTGCTTCATACGCTCCTGAGCCAAATCTTCAGGCAGATTATTAATGAAGTGTAACCATTCATGCACAGTCCACTCGTCAGTGCCCAAATCGTCTAACCTAGCTTCGTCAGCTAACCATGACTGAGTTTCAGAATTAATCGTAGTGAAAGCATCAGAAGTTGGATTAGGCATCATCTCAGGCAACATAGGCTCGTGTAACCAGGTTGTCACCTGCTCCATCGAAACAACCCCAGGGTGCTTGTCCAGTAAGTTTTCTTTAAGGTACTTTTCAAACTCTTGCGTCGTCAAACTCTGGAATGCATGATTGTTGAAGTAGTCGACCAGAAATTCATCAAACACGTCACGTCCAAACTTTTTCTCAAGGTAAACCAAAAACATTTGACCTTTGACGTAAGGAACACCGGAGAAAGCATCATCAGGATCGTTACCCTCCAGATTGACGTTTAATACGGTGTAATGTTTTGGCAACTCTTTGACTTCATGACGCAAGTCCTGAACCGCCAATGCCTTTTCCATCACAGCACGCTTTTCGCCATAAAGTTCTTCCATAATGCGGTTTTCTACGTAACTGGTAAAACCTTCGTTTAACCAGAAGTCGCGCCACGTGGCATTAGTCACCAGGTTACCTGACCAGGAGTGTGCTAATTCATGAGCGATTAAGTTAACCAAGCTCTTATCACCGGCAATCACTGTTGGTGTAATAAAAGATAGACGCGGGTTTTCCATACCTCCAAATGGGAAGCTTGGCGGAAGAATTAATAAATCGTAACGTCCCCAACGATAAGGGCCGTACATTTCTTCCGTCACCTTAACCATCTCTTCGGTATCTTCAAATTCAGCAACCGAAGCATCCAGTAAGCTAGGTTCAGCGTAAACGCCGGTGCGATCACTCATCGGCTTGAACTCAAGGTGACCAACGCCTAATGCGATCAAATACGGTGGAATCGCCTGTGGCATTTCGAAGTGATAGTCGCCATCAAGCTCAGTATCTGGCTCATTGAAAGCACTCATCACAGCTAATAGTTCTTTCGGTGTTTTTAAGTTGGCATTGTAAGTGACACGAACTGACGGCGAGTCCTGGATAGGAATAAAACTACGCGCATGAATGGCTTGCGCCTGACTATAGACAAAGGGATGCTCTTTACCAGCCGTCTGTTCTGGCGTTAACCACTGTAAGCCACTAGCCTGTGGCTGTGTGTTGTAAAATACGCGAACTTTTGTTGTTTTATCGTCCAGAGCAATGCTCAATTTTGAGCCTAAGACTGGATCCTTTTCAGCTAACTCAAAAGTCGTATCCTGCCAAGTGTCATTGGACCAAATCTGAGATTTCTCAATATCAATGTCACGAGTATCCAGATCCAGACGTGTAACGTCATCTTTTAAACGCTTAAAGCTGATATCTACGTGGCCCTGTAACTCTTTCTCTTCAAAATTTACCGTTAAATCGAGATCGAGGTGCTGTAGCTGAACCTCATTCAGATTACCGTAAGAATGCTCATCTATGCGCGAGCTTACTTTGACCTCTTTTGCTGGTTGCTCAGCCTTTTCTTCGGCCTGGTCCTTAACACTTTCTGCCTCTTGCGCAGCAGCTGCTTGAGCGGTATCAACTTTGTCTTCCGACTCCTGCTGACATGCTGCTAAGCCAAGGGCTGCAGCCATCAATAAATACTTATAACTTGTCTTCATCACACTTCTCTTTTATCGTAGAAGACAGACATTTAACCAATAAAAAAAAATGAAGTAAAGCTCGCAAGTCAAGTCATGAGCACTCTTAGCTGAATTGTATAAATTACATAAAATTTCATGACGTGTTAATAAAAACAAGAAGTTGCAGTAATTACTTCGGAAAGGTTTTGCTTAAAGTGTCAACTTTTTTTACGAATAGCACCAACTCCTGCACATTTTTTGTCAATTGTTGGTGTTAGTATTGGCTGCTACAGTGCCGGCACTGATAGCGAAGTGTAGTAACCGAGAACCATGGAGTAAGTCGATGCCATCACTGGGTAGCGGTAAATATGATAGAGGATATATCATCCCTATCGGCGGTTGTAAGCACCACATAACGGATGACATAGCTGAACAAATTCGAAGCATCTGCCTTAATGCAAATGCTTCGGCAGTCATCTTAACCATTAGCTCTAATACCATTGAGCATGATTTGCGTAGCAACCTTATCGACAATGGTTTTAGCACTTGCTCAGAAGTAACCATTACTTCTCGACAGGATGCTAGCCAAGAAGAGCTGGTGCAACAGCTGGCAGACAATGATCTCATCATCATCGTGGGGCAAAGGCCATTACAGATCTCAACAATTATTGGTGGTACCCCGATGGCCAAACAGCTTCGTAAGTTAAATGCTGATGGGGTCCATATCGCCGGCAGTTATGGCGCTGCGGCCTTGCTGAGTGAGCATATGATTGCAGGGGGGGAAGAATCGATAACCCCGAAACAAGACGGTGTAACCATGGCTCCAGGACTCGGCCTGACCAACCGCTTTATGCTTGACTATCACTTTCAACAGCCTGGCAGGTTAGGGCGACTGTTAACAGCCCTCTCCTACAACCCATTTACTATTGGGATAGGCATAGATGAGGGTTCAGCGCTTTTTATTAGTCCTGAAGAAGAACTGCAAGTTCATGGCAAAGGTTCAGCAACGCTGATAGACCCGAGCAACTTGCAATATTCTTCAATGGGTTCAGCAGGCAGTGGCGACTATATTTCGCTGTTTGGTTTACAGATGCATATTTTGGCACCAGGAAGCCGATTTAAAGCCTCAGATCATCAAGCATATGATGAGCATTGGGCTTAATAACAAGTTCAACTTCAACCATTTAGTATTCATTAGGTGACATTAATGACAAAGAGTAACTTAAAAAATATCAGTATTATTATCACGGGGTCATTACTTTTATGGGCTTGTAGCTCCGCTCCGAAAAAACAGACACCGGTAGCGCAAAAGACTCCTGTCAAAAAGGAGAAAACCTACGAGCATGCCAACATCGGTGCCAATAACTACATGAAGGTTCCTTCAAGCTGGAAGCTAAAGCAAAACATCATGCCTAAAGGCTATGTCAGCTACACTATCAAAAACAAAAATGTACATTTAGTGATTTCAGGCTATAAAGCAAAGCGCTCAACTTTTAACATTAATAAAAGTAAAAAAGACTTAGCCAGTGTCACAATCCTGTATCGCACAGGCTCTAAGCTAAAGCGCAAAACTTACAAGCAAATCAACGATAACCATAAAATTGGTGGTTACACTCATCACACCTGCCACAATGGCGCAAAGTGTTATCAGGTCTTCCCTCTATCAAACTGGCGCTCAGTCATTGCTGCGGACTTTTTTGCTGGCGGTATGAAATATACCTTCACAGCTGGTGTTGATGATCTTAAGGGCTCCCATGCAGAAGATATCTTGCAGGCCATTAACAGCATCAAAGGCAAACATAGTGTTGAACTAACTCAGAATTAATTTTCCTCACTCAATAAAAAAGCCTGCATCTGCAGGCTTTTTTATTAATCGCTACGGCAATTAAGCCTGCGCTTCACGCTCCGCAATAAATGCTAAAGCTTTATCAATTCGCTGTAACGCTCTGTCTTTCCCGATCCACTCCAATGTAATACCTAAGTCTGGAGACATTCCGGAACCAGTTACAGCAACACGTAGCGGCATACCGACCTTACCCATACCAATATCAAGCGCTTCAGCAGTAGCGCTAACCAAGTGGTGAAGAGAATCTGCCGTCCAGTCATTTTGTGCAGTCAACTTGGATTTGACCGTCTCCAATGGCTCTTTTGCTACTGGTCGCAGATGCTTCTTAGCAGCTTTTGCATCAAACTCATCAAAATCCTGGTAGAAATAACTTACCGAAGCTACAAGCTCCTTCAAGGTCTTAACACGATCCGCCATGACTGGAATTAACTGTTTTAGATCTGGCCCATTACTAACGTCTAGCTTAGCCTGCTCAATATGCCACTGAAGATGTGGCATCACCTCTTCCACTGGTAAGTTTTTCATGTAATGCTGATTCAGCCAGTTCAATTTTTCGGTATTAAATGCTGAAGGTGCACGGTTCACGTCTTTCAGGTCAAACAACTCAATCATCTCATCAATCGAGAAAACTTCCTGATCACCATGCGACCAGCCCAGTCTGACCAAATAATTGAGCACCGCCTGTGGCAGATAGCCCAGATCACGGTACTGCATCACACTGACCGCACCATGACGCTTAGACAGACGCTTACCATCATCGCCAAGGATCATTGGTACATGAGCATAGTGCGGGACATCAGCGCCCAACGCTTTAATCATGTTAATTTGGCGAGGCGTATTATTAACATGGTCATCACCACGGATAACGTGGCTTATCTCCATATCAGAATCATCCACCACAACCGTAAAGTTATAAGTAGGTGTACCATCGGTTCGAGCAATAATTAAGTCATCAAGCTCGCTGTTACTAACAGCAATTTCGCCTTTAATTAAATCATTAAAGACTACTGTGCCTTCTTGTGGGTTCTTGAAGCGAATAACGTGCGGCTGACTGATGTCCTGCTCATCTTGGGATAAATGACGACAATGGCCGTCATAACCAATGTTTTGCTTATTCACCTGCTGCTCTTCACGTAACTTATCTAAACGTTCCTTTGAACAGTAACAGCGGTAAGCATTACCAGACTCAAGCAGCTTGTTAATTTGCTCTTTATAACGCTCAAAACGTTCCGTCTGATAGAAAGGACCTTCATCATGCCCAAGGTTCAGCCAGCTCATCCCATCAAAGATCGCCTGTACCGATGCTTCTGTTGAGCGCTCTCTGTCCGTATCTTCGATACGTAAGATAAACTTCCCCTGATGCTTTTTTGCATATAACCAGGAATAAAGCGCAGTACGAGCGCCACCAACATGTAAATAGCCCGTAGGGCTAGGAGCAAAACGAGTTTTAACGGTCATAATATAAACAGGTTATCGAAGTTGGCGCTATTCTACCAAGACCACAACTGTTTCAAAACCTATTTAGCTTAAACGCTTAATAATCAAGCAATTTACCGCCGTATTTTATTGATTTGAAACTTTTTTTCCTTTTTTCGAAAAAAACAGTTGACCTTCTTCGCTCCCGCTCTTAGAATGCGCCCCGTTCTTGAGGAACACATTGGAATGTGGGTGGTTAGCTCAGTTGGGAGAGCATCGCCCTTACAAGGCGAGGGTCACTGGTTCGAGCCCAGTACCACCCACCACTTTCCATACCCTTTTAGATTGAATTGTATTCCAGGCCTCTGACTTTGTTCAGGGGCTTTTTTTTGCCTCAATGCTTTATAACCGGGAAGATAAAAGCACAACTCGTTTCTTTTCGGTAAAAGCTCTGGCAAAATATGCCTCAGCCTTTTGAAATCAAAGACAAATGGAGCTCTTTGTGCAACCTTCGTTAGACGCTTTAAAAAGCATACTTGACGCCGACTGTTTACTCACAGATACCGACGCTCTGCAGCAATATGGTAAAGACTGGACGAATAACTACCCTGTCGCTCCATTAGCTATAGCGCTTCCTAAAACCACCAAGCAAGTTGCAGCTATCGTACGCTGGGCGAACGATAACAATATCGCTCTTGTCCCCTCTGGTGGTCGTACGGGCCTGAGCGGCGGCGCTGTCGCCAGTAACGGTGAACTGGTCGTTGCCTTCGATAAAATGAACCATATTGGTAGCTTCGAAGCTTCGACACAACAGGTCCACTGTCAGGCAGGTGTTATTACTGAACAGCTGCAACAGTTTGCGGCAGATAATGATCTCTACTACCCGGTAGACTTTGCCTCAAGTGGCTCGAGCCAGATCGGCGGCAATATCGCAACCAATGCAGGTGGTATCAAGGTCATCCGCTATGGCCTGACCCGTGACTGGGTGATGGGCCTAACGGTCGTAACCGGAAAAGGCGACATTCTGGAGCTTAACTCTGGTTTGATAAAAAATGCTACCGGCTTAGATTTGCGTCATCTATTTATCGGTAGCGAAGGGACTTTGGGGCTGATTACTGAGGCCACCATAAAACTCACTCGCCAACCAGGCAACCTGACGGTACTGCTGCTGGCGACCCCTGAGTTAGATAAAGTTAAAGCCCTGCTTAACTTGTTCCAGAAAGAAGTCGATTTAACCGCGTTTGAATTTTTCTCAGAAGAAGCCCTGGTCAAGGTTATGGCACATCATGACTTACCTCGTCCTGTAGAAACAGAGGCCCCCTTCTACAGCCTACTTGAGTTTGATGCTTCTTCAGAGGATATTATTGAGAAGGCACTTGGTTGCTTCGAATCAGGGTTAGAAGATGGTTCCATTATAGATGGTGTCATGAGCCAGAGTCAGCAGCAAACTGAGGAACTATGGAAGTACCGTGAGTATATTTCTGAAACCATTTCCTCGCGCAAACCTTATAAAAATGATATTGCTGTCACTCCAGATAAAGTTTCTGACTTTTTACATCGAGTAGATGACATTGTGTCGAAACACTACCCTGACTTTGAAGTCATCTGGTTTGGACATATTGGTGATGGCAACCTGCACCTGAATATCTTAGCTCCAGAAACTATGGAATATTCTGATTTCATTGCAGCTTGTGAAAAAGTTAACCCACTAATATTCTCTGAACTAGAAAAGATGGACGGCAGTATTTCTGCAGAGCATGGTGTGGGTTTACTGAAGAAACCTTATTTGTCCTATAGTCGCTCTGAGCAGGAAATAACTTACATGAAAGGGATTAAAGCTACCTTTGATCCAAATAATATTATGAACCCTGGAAAGGTTTTTTAATGGTCTTGCTGCTATTGAGCCTGGTGGCTCTGTTAATAGGCCCATTAGCGTTAAGAGTTATTGGGCACAACAGACGTATGGATGATTTTCTTTTCCCGTTCGTTTTGGTTTCAGTAGGCTCACTACTTATTTTCGATGTACTTCCAGTACTGTGGAACAATATCGGTATCGTTCTATTACCATTGCTACTGTTAGGCTTTTTTGGACCCGCATTAGCAGAAATTACTTTTAGGCGCTTTGCCCATAAAACACATAGCGTCGCTTTAGTATTGGGCATTGCCGGCTTATTAACGCATTCAGCCATCGATGGGGCTGCAGTTGTAACCGTAACAGGTAACGAAATGCTACCCTATGCTGTCATTCTCCACCGCCTTGTGGTCGGCTTAAGCCTGTGGTGGATCGTAAACCCACTGTGGGGTCAGAAAAAATCCGCCATCGTTTTTGGACTGATGTTAATCGCCACAGCCGCAGGCTTTTATATTGGCGAGAAACAGCTATTTGGCTTACACAATACCTTTATTGATTATTTCCAGGCCATTGTCAGCGGCACACTATTACACGTCATTATACACAGACCTCACAGCCATGATCATAAAGATGACGAGCCCCATGCTCACACCCATGAAGATGCCGCAGAACACCAGTTCGTGAATTCAATCCACCATAAAGGGTATTTCATCGCAGGTCTAGTTATCGCAGCTCTGTTGGTGCTTATTCTTCATCACTTACACCACTAAGCCAAAGACTAATTATTTGCGCTCCAGTTGATTTTATTCGACTTAGGAATCGAAGAAACATAATCTAACTGGCCGCTTGCCAATAAGCCACTTAAGTTAGTGGTAATTTGCGCCCGGATCTCTTGGGGATGGGAGAACTGATTTGTATAAATACCGAGCCAGGCATTACGACTATTGTTCTTAGCTACAGCCAATGCACGGCTGATGACATAGATTAATTGCTCCCAGGTGATCACCTCCTTAGGATCTTGCAAGAACGGGAAGCGACCAAAGCCAACACTGCAGGTGACATCAATACTCGCACCATTCCCCAGATCGAATTTTCGAGACGCAATGATAGAGCGTATCTTTTCAGCCATAATCATTTGTTCGCGTTTCTCAATGCCACGACTGAGTATCAACAGTGTCGCACCCTGCCATCGAACTAGCGTATCAGTACCATAGCTGATGGTTCGCAAGCACTCAGCGGCTTGCTTTAACACTTCATTACCACACAGATGACCGTGCTCTTTATTAATCATCGACAAATTGTCGATATCAACTGCAAATACACCAAGATAAACCCCGGCAATGCCATCATTTTCAATCCATGTGCTGGCAATGCTTTCTAATTCTTTATCAATATGCTGCTTCAGATAGTGCTTAGTCTTAAACCCGGTTAGCTGATCGTTAACCTTGAGGTGCTCCAACTGGTTTTCTAGACGTTCGGATTGATAACGCTGCTCTGATAAAGAATATTGAAGATCTTCGACCTGATATAATAAAGTTTTCTTTTCCGTTAATAGCAGTTGTGTCTGAGCTTTCCGCTCTTTAAGTTTTTGTTCCTGTTTTTCAATCTTTTTAGAAAAGTAGCGAGACAGATAAACCGCAACGCCAATCACAACAAAGGACAATATTAATAAATACAACAAAAACCCATGAGCACTAGCCCAGAATGCTTTCTCAACGCCTAATAGCAGAACGCTTTCTTTATCCCCCCAATGGCCGTCCTTCTGTCGCATCTGCGCCCGAATCAACAAACGTTCATCTTGGATGTCATGCAAACGAATGTTTGGCCCCTCGAGATAAATCCACTCATCAGCAAAAGTATCAACTTTATAGCGAAATTCAGCATCATTGATAAAATCGAATGATGAAAGGCGAATAGTCACAACGCCATCGTCTTTCACATTAGCAAAGTATGTATCCCCTTCTTTGGTTAACTCCTGTTCTCGCCCATCAAACTTAACGGACACAACTTGCAACTCTTTCTGCTGTTTCTGGATACTGATTTCATCGGGGTTAAACATGGTGATGCCGTTAATGCCCCCAAAATATAAATTACCATCATTATCCGCAAAATCAGCGTTGGTGAAAAACTCGTTATATTGGAGACCGTCTTTATACGTAAAATTAGCAGGAACGCCTTTATCTGGATGAAACTTTACCAATCCATTGGCTGTGGATACCCACAAAAAACCTGAACTATCAGCTAGTATGGA
Source organism: Kangiella shandongensis (assembly GCF_020005365.1). Classification (GTDB taxonomy): domain Bacteria; phylum Pseudomonadota; class Gammaproteobacteria; order Enterobacterales; family Kangiellaceae; genus Kangiella; species Kangiella shandongensis. Next base: position 173,830 of record NZ_JACNML010000002.1, read on the forward strand.
GCAAATAAAATCATCGACAAATCCATCGTGTTCTGTGATGCGCTGGAAGTAAACGTTTCCTTTCGAGTTATAACGGACACGATTTAATCCCGAAACGGTTCCTACCCACAAAACCCCCAATAAATCTTCATAAATTACGGTAACATCAGAACTTGATAAGGTTTGTGGATCCTTAGGATCACTTTCGAAAAGCTCAACCTCTGAGTTAATAGGGTTAAACCGTGCCAGACCTTTTGATCCGCCAAGCCATAAATACCCCTGTAAGTCCTCATAGATAGTATAAACACCGTATCGCGTTTCCATCAGTGATTTTGGGACGACATGAGTATAATCCTCAAACCTCAGCTTAGAGCTGTTACTGTTATCCTTATTGTTATACTCGATTTCAATCTTATAAAAACCCTCTACCCCGCCAAGCCATATTTCACCTTTCCGTGTTTCTACAATAGACGACATATCATTCAGTTTAATTTGTTTACCATTGACGTCATAAACCTCTTTTAACAAATTAAAACTGTCTTCATTGTATGGTTTAAAAAATAATCCAGCAGCAGTAATAACCCAGAAATTTCGATACCGATCCTCAAGCATTCCGGCAACATACTCAGTATTAACCAGCTTATCCCCTACTTTCAAAGCCGAGTAATGTTCCAAAGAAGTAAAATCAGAATTATATTTGTACAATCCAGAAGAATCCGTACCGATCCAAAAGTCATCCTTATAAGTTTTTAGCAGACTGGTGGTGTAGTTACTCCGACGGAACTCCATGACTTCACGCTTTTGTAGGAGATGAACAAACTGCTGTTCTGATTGCCAGTAGTTAACGCCAGATAGAGTACCCAGCCAAAATATTCCATCCGAAGACTTCCATATATCCATGCTGTAGTCATTATTGATCGAGTAATCATCGGAAAAATCAGCAAAATACTCAACGGTGACAGTCTCGCGCTCACGATCCCAATACTTCAAGCCAGAATCCGTTGCTATCCAGTATCCATTTTTATGACTAATGAGGCTAAGGACTCTTGTCGCTCCCCCCATTCTACCGTCAAATAGAGGATAGTACTTTAATGTCTTCTCTCTAACTGAGTAGACAGCGAAACCTTCGTCTCCCGCGACAAAGATTTCCCCGGTACCGCCGCGATCATGTTGCAGCAGGTTAAGCTCTAACTTGCTGGATAGGCAGCGTATCTGTTTATCCACACCGGATAGGGTTGCTGAAATAAGGCAACTGTCGTCAATAAAGTAAAAACGATTATTGTGAACCAACGAATTTTCAATGCTATATTCCGATACTAGCTTATCCAGATCCGTTATTCTCGTTGCCACTCCATCTTTTCTATTAAGCTGCGCGATAAAAGAACTGGTAACCACCAGTAAGTCACCGTCATCCATAAGGGCTATGGACACCACTTCCAGCTCATCACCGGCATCTTGATCCACCAGTTGCTCGAGCCTGGGAGTCCAGTGAGTGACAGCAAGACTCCGAATATCAATACTATCCACCCCTTGGGGCGTTAACGCCCACATCGTATCAAGAGAGTCATAGATGATCCGCTCAACAGATGGAGAAGCTAAAGAATTCGAGGCATTGGGAATATGTCGGATCTGATCAAACTGGTTACCGTCATATCGATTGACACCATCCTGTGTGGCAAACCACATGTAACCAAACCTGTCTTCAGCAATGCTATAAACCGTACTTTGGCTTAAACCGTCCTCAATCGTTAGAGAATGAAACCTAATCCGCTCCGAGACTTTGCTAGCAGCAATGGCCGACTGCGACAACAAAGCTATAGCGCTATAAACCAGCGCCATAAGAAGCATAACCCGAATGCAGGAGCACACAAGTTTAAAATTATGGTTGTCGTTTATCCTTGATTTGTATATCACTCGCTAACTCTGGTCTGATTCCCATTTTATCTTTATAAAAACTCTTGATTTTATTCATATCCAACTGGATATCACCCGTTGGCTGAATATACTCCCCTACCCCAATAGTTTTGGTTTTAGTGTCCAGGTACGTAAATACAATTGGTACCTCGGCCTGCACCGCAATGTGATAAAACCCGCTCTTCCAATATTGCTTTTTACTGCGGGTCCCTTCAGGTGCCAGTGCCAGCTGGATGCCTTCCCTACGCTTAATCTCAGCAACTACTTGCTGAACCACATCATTTTTACTGGCACGCTCCACAGGTATACCACCGACCCAACGAAAAAACCAACCGAAGGGCGGCTTAAACAGCGTATGCTTACCTAAGTAGGCGACATCCATTTTGAAGCAAAAGCGTGTGATAAGCATCAACACAAAATCCCAGTTTGACGTATGGGGCGCAAAAATAATAACGCACTTTTTAAACCCAGGAAGTTCACCCTCGAGCTTCCACCCAAGTAATCGTAACAAAGCTCGCATAATGTTGCGCATAGACTGATGCTCTTCTACTATTTTCAGTTACTGGTTATGTAAATCCATTACCATCGCCGAATTCTCAACTTCGCTTGACTCCTTTGTTGACTTTGCCATGTCGTTGCGACGTTTTTCAAGCTCTTGCAAATAATTCTGGTCAATATCACCAGTAACGTACTCTCCAGTAAAGACTGACAGGTCGAATTGTTTGATACTCGGGTTACCTTCTTGCACAGCATCCACCATAGCATCGACTTCTTGATAGATAATTCTATCAGCACCAATAATATTACCGATCTCTTCCTCGGTACGATCATGCGCTATCAGTTCATGGGCTGCCGGCATATCAATACCATAAACGTTCGGGTATCGAACCGGAGGCGCTGCCGAGGCAAAGTAAACATTCTTTGCGCCAGCCTCACGAGCCATTTCGATTATTTGCTCCGAGGTTGTGCCTCGGACAATCGAATCATCGACTAACAGGACATTTTTACCTCGGAATTCCAGGTCAATAGCATTCAGTTTCTGACGAACACTTTTCTTCCGCATTTGCTGACCCGGCATGATAAATGTACGCCCGATATAACGGTTCTTAATAAAGCCATGGCGCATTTTCACATTCAGCTCATTAGCAAGCTGCATGGCAGATGTGGTCGAGGTATCTGGAATTGGTATGACGACATCAATATCGTGATCAGGCCAGTCACGCAGGATTTTTTCAGCCAGCTTTTCTCCCATTCTAAGACGGGCTTTATACACTGACACATTATCGATCAATGAATCTGGACGCGCCAGATAAACGTGTTCGAAAATACATGGAGCAAAAGTGTCCTCTTCAATACACTTTTGAGAATGCAAGGTGCCATCCTCAGAAATAAATACCGCATGCCCGGGACCTATATCGTCAATCAACTCATAACCTAAGGCATCCAATGCTACAGACTCTGACGCGACCATGTACTCGACGCCATCTTCAGTTTCACGCTTACCGTAAACCGCAGGACGGATACCGTAAGGATCACGGAAACAAAGCAAGCCATGACCACTAATCAAAGCAACGGCAGCATAAGCACCTTTACAGCGTTTAAAAACTTCGCCCACCGCCTTAAAAATATCTTCAGGGGATAATTGGTTCTTATCTAGAATTTGCAGTTCATGAGCTAAAACATTAAGCAGTACTTCTGAATCAGAGTTGGTATTCAAATGACGGCGGTCAGTCGAATACAGCTCTTTCTTAAGACTATCCTGGTTTGTCAGATTACCATTATGGGCGAGAGTGATGCCATACGGTGAATTAACGTATAGCGGTTGCGCCTCTGCCGAAGTAGAGCTACCCGCAGTTGGGTAACGCACATGGCCAATACCCGAGTTTCCTGTCAGTCGACGCATATGACGTGTATGGAACACATCACGCACTAAGCCATTATCCTTACGTAAATACAGCTTTCCCTGATCACTGGTGACGATGCCAGCTGCATCCTGACCACGGTGCTGCAACACCGTTAACGCATCAAATAAGCTTTGATTAACTGGGCTTTTACCAACGATACCAACAATACCACACATATTAATTTTGCTCGTCTGTTTTGGTTGAAGAATTTGTTTCAGAGGATTCTTCCTCTGTTTCTGGGAATTGGCGCTGATCTAAGCCTTTCATCTTAATCAAGGCGCCAATAGCATCGGATTCAGGATCAACGAGAGGCTCTTCGGACTTATCTGGATCCTGCTCATCTTCGAGATCGGGCACTACCTCACCTAATTTTTCATAAAACCAGGCAGCCACAATTTCCATATGAGGTATCAAGCTAGACTCTCCCCACCACTTATCTTTTGGTACAGGAGTAAACTGCTTCAGGCCTAAGACCAATAAAGCAACAATCAACACTCCCCTGAGGGCACCGAAGAACATACCGAGTAAGCGGTCCATGCCGCTCATACCGGCCGCATCAACCATACGTCCAATAAGATAGTTAATAATGCCAGCAACCACCAAAGTAGCGATAAAAATCGCAGCCCATGATACTCCAAGCCTTATGCTATTGGTTTCAATATGATCAACAAGTAGTGTGGAAAGAGGCTCGTAGAAAAATTTTGCAAGGAAGAATGCTGCAATCCAGCCAGCTAAAGAAAGAGCTTCTCGCACAAAGCCACGTAACAGACTGATTAGCGCAGATACGCCAATAATCGCCAAAATGACCCAATCAACCCAAATCATTAAAGAGAGTGCCTCGTAGAATTCAGTGCGCATTTTACCAGAGCATGAGGCTCAGCGGAATAACCAATGAGAGCTTTCTCTGTCATTTCAAGATTTTAGTGGTGTTGGGCATCGAACTCGATAAGTTTCACCGGCGTACCAATAATCTCTTCTAAACCAGGCTGACGCTTCTCTGCAGCGACTTCATCAGGGTATGGGCCAACATAGACTCGCGTATACTCACCGCTCATTCGATGGTAAGCACGGTACCCCTGAGTTCTTAATTTAGACACCAGACCAAGCGCATTATCCTTATTCGAGAAAGAGCCAATCTGAATCACCCAAGCCTGCTCTTGAAACCTTGTTTGCTCAGTCACAGGTGCTTGTTTTTCCTTCTCCGATTCCTCAACAGGCTGTTTAACCACATTTTCTGATGATGTCACGTCAGTATTTTCTGGCTGTGACGTCAGTTCAGAACCTGTTTCATCGACTGATTTGGAGGCGTCCGCCGCTATCTCTTTAGCCGGCTTTTGCTGAGGCGACTCTTCAGGACTTTGAGAGTTCACAGGGTCCGTCTCAGCAGGAGCACTGCCCTCTTTATCCGTTGTCCCCTTTGATTCTTCAACAACCGCCACGCTAGCTTCTGGTTCTTCGATAGCTTTTTCAGGCTCGTCTTCTTTAAGATTTATAGTGAGAGTTCCACTATCTTCTGTTGCAGTCGAAGGTGAGTTTGAGGTGTTATGTAAAGCAGAATCTTGAGGGATCTGAGTTTCTATATCAGCCCGATACTTCTCACTATCTAAAATCATAGGTAGGAAGAAAACAGCTAACGCCAGAATAACACAAGCGCCTACTAAACGATGTTTAAGTTTTATATCCACGCAAAACCTTCTTTATTCCACTTATCAATAAACAAGCCAACTGTTACAAATGAGCCAAAAACAATCAATGCCTCAGAGGGTTTAAGGCATGAATGAGTGACACAGGACTCATTAAAATCATCGAGCGATGAGTAACATTTAGCGTTATTTTGCGCTATTTTTGGAAGTTTTTGCAACAGTTCCGCTGCTTTTTTACCGCGAGGCTCTGGCAAGTCAACCAAATTCCATTGATCGATAGCAGTCATCGCCTCTAAACAGGACGCACTATCTTTATCCTGTAGCATACCGCATAAGGCAACAATTCGTTCTACTCCCGAACGTTTCAGCTCAAGTAACTTACGATTAAGTAAGTTTGCCGAATCCTCATTATGAGCCACATCCACAATCACTCTGGGCTGTTGCGATAACTGCTGGAAGCGCCCTGCCAACGTCAGGGTCTCGAAAGCCTTATAACAAGCCGCATAAGACAATGCTTTACCCAATAACTCCTGATAAACATAAGCGAAGGCTGTTAATGCTGCTGCCAGATTGGGTAGATACAAGTCGCTCAGGGGCAACTCATGATAATCGATGGCTAATGAGTTACCGCTGTAGCTCCAATACTTCCGGTCTAACGTAGCGGAAAAGTCACGGCCAGCCACCCAGGGTATACAACCTATCGCCTCGCAGCTGGGCTTTAACAAAGTTTCTATCCCTGAATCAGCAATAACCAAAGGTTTATTTTTCCTCGCTACTCCAGCCTTTTCACCAGCAATGGTCTCGAGGTTATCCCCTAGCCAGTCTACATGATCCAGGCCAATGGAGGTGATCACGGCTATATTCGCATCCACAATATTAACCGCATCCAGTCGGCCACCAAGGCCAACTTCGAGTACAACGAGATCCAGCTCTAAGTGTTTAAAAACCCACAAGCCGACCAACGTGGTAAACTCGAAATAAGTTAGTTCGATATCCTGTTTGGCTTCATAAACCGCCCTAAAACCTTCAACCAATAGTTCATCAGAACAGTTCTGACCATCAACCTTAATGCGTTCATTAAAAACCACCAGGTGCGGTGATGTGTAGGTACCTACGGAAAGCTTATGACTCAATGCCAACGCTTCAATCGCAGCAACGGTAGAGCCCTTACCGTTAGTACCAGCGACGGTAACGAATTTTGCAGAAGAACTGAGTAAGTCTAATCGCTTGGCAACAGTCGCTGCTCGCTCTAAACCAAGCTCAATTTTATGAACTGAGTGAACTTGCTCTAACCAAGCAAGCCACTCATCAAGTTCGTCAAATAACAGAGGATTGTCAGCGGATGACAAGGGAGGAATCTCTGTTAAGCTGCCGGTTCGTCAACTTTAAGTAACTTAGCCGCCAGCGAAGCAACTTTATCTCGCATGTCGCGACGGTCAACGATCATGTCAATCGCTCCATGTTCCAGCCAGAACTCACTTAAACGGAAGCCCTCAGGCAATTTTTCACGGATCGTCTGCTCAATAACACGTTGCCCCGCGAAACCAATCAACGCTTTTGGCTCTGCAATATGGATATCACCCAGCATTGCCAAACTTGCTGTAACACCGCCCATAGTTGGATCCGTCAGTACAGTGATATAGGGTAAACCACTATCCGACAGTTTTGCTAATACCGCACTGGTTTTCGCCATCTGCATTAAAGACACCAAGGCTTCCTGCATACGAGCACCACCACTGGCGGTGAAACAGACAAACGCTGCACGCTTTTCAATGGCTCGGTTAACCGCTCGCACAAATTTCTCACCAACAACCGACCCCATCGAGCCGCCCATAAATTCAAAATTAAAAGAACAAGCGACGACAGGTACGCCTTTAACAGTACCTTCGAAAGCAACCAAAGCATCATTCTCTTTGGTCTTCTTTTGTGCTCCAGAGAGACGATCTTTATATTTTTTAGAGTCGCGGAAGCGCAGCATATCAACAGGCTTCATATCGGCTGCAATTTCTTTACGACCATCTTTATCCAGAAACAAATCTAACCGCTTACGAGCGTTGATTCGGATATGGCTATTACATTTCGGGCAGACTGACTGATTACGCTCAACTTCAGCATAATACAATACTGCCTCACAGGCATTACACTTGCTCCAAACGCCTTCTGGAATTGATTTCTTGCGTTCACCATCCGGGTTGCGCTTCGGTAATAATCGTTCTAACCAGCTCATATTCTGTCTTAATTCATATCACAAATTTAAGTCGTTGCATTGTAACAGGTTTCACCCCAAACGGAACAGACTTCTGGTAAAACCACTTTCAAGCTTCAGGTAAAAATATCGGACCAATTGGCAATCTTGGCAAGTCATATTCGTCGGGGTAATCGACACCAACAAGATACAAGCCGTTTGGGCTCGCTGTTGCTGGCGCCAAGGTCCGATCTTTCGCCTCTATTAGCTCCTTAACCCAACTGGCGGACTTAAGCCCTCGCCCCACCTGAATTAAAGTACCAGCAATGTTGCGCACCATATGGTGCAAGAAAGCATTAGCTTTAATATCAATCACCACATAATCGCCAAAACGTTCAACCCTGAGATGATTAATAAAGCGAAAAGAGGTCTTGGACTGACAACTGGCCGCCTGAAACGAAGCAAAGTTCTGCTCACCTGGAAAATACCGACAAGCCTCATTCATCGACTCGACGTTTAATCTCTGTCGACACCAGGTGAGGCCCTTGTTGAGGATAGCTGGGCGGGCATGGGTATTGGCAATAATATAACGATAGCGCCGGGCTGTAGCGCTGAAGCGGGCATGAAAATGTTCGGGGACCTCCTGCGCCCACCTGACTGCAATGGAGTCAGGTAACTGAGTATTAGCTCCCATGGTCCAGGCTTTTAGTGGTCTTTCCGCACTGATTTCAAAACTGACCACCTGACCAGTAGCATGCACGCCCGTATCCGTACGTCCCGCACAGTTCACCTGAACTGCTTCATCTGCAATATTGCTTAACACACCTTCTAATGTTTCCTGAACCGAGACGGCATGGGACTGTCGCTGCCAGCCAAAAAAACGACTGCCATCGTACTCAATGCCTAAAGCAAATTTCATAATCTTTTTACCTGATATGTTATTAATATCATTGGCCACTTACAAAAACACCGGGTTAAATACCCGGTGCTTTTAAACTGTCTTGAGTATTACATCTGCGATAATAGTTTGTCAGCCTCTGCTCGCTGTTCGCTATTACCTTCTTGTTTTACCTCTTCAAGAATATCTCTTGCCGCTTCATCATCGCCTAACTCAAGATAGGCTTTAGCTAAGTCAAACTTGGTAGCAGCATCATCTGCGCTCAAGCCCTGGTCAGCAGCAGAGCTGTCAGGCGTATCGTTACTCGTACTGTCATCTTCCTGAGTTACCAGTTCCTCATCATCCTGGCTGGTCGTAAACTCAATACTGTTATCACCACTTGCTGAGTCAGCTGATTCAGAAGACGGCTCTTTTACCTGCTCTTCGAAATCACCTAAATCTAAATCTAGTATGTCACCGTCATCAGACTCAACTTCATCCATATCACCAACAGTGTCGACATCCGTTGTACTGGACTCTAATTCATCGCTTAAATCAAGATCGACATTCTTATTATCACCATCCTCACCGAAAATATCGCCTTCACTCGGCAAGTCAAAATCAGATGACTCTTCAACATTCATCTCTGGTTGCTCTTCGACCAAGAGACTGCTCAGACTGGCAACTTTCAAACCTAATGTCGAGTCATGATCAAAATCAGCTGGTAGCTCATCTTTCAGTTGGTTGAACTTTTCAACGTTCTGAGAACTCGCCACCACTTCCATTAATTTGACACGAATATCCTGATTATATGGCTCAGCGGCTAACGCATCTTCCAGTAAACTTTCTGCTTTTTTAAGGTTTCCACGAGCAATTAAAATATCTGCTTCACTTACAGGATCTGACTCTTCCTGAGGTGCCTTCATGCCCTGCCCCTGTAAGAAAGAATCATGTTTATTTTGCTGCTTAGACTCATTGGCGTCGGCCATCATGCCCAGCAAACCACCATCATCCTCTACCTGATGGTTACGACGATAAATCAAACCACCACCAATAAGCAGCACCAATACTAGGCCACCACCAGCGTACAGCCAGAAGTCATCTGACTCATAAAATGCTTTTTCTGAGTTCTGCTGCAGCGTATTCGTTGTGTTTGGCTCAGATTTTGCAACTTCAGCATCATCTTCTTTAGCTTCCACCGCCGCTTCATCAGAGCTCCCCACAGTACCAGCTTCGCTTTTTTCAGTCAGAGTTTCAGCTTCGTTAGTATCGGCTAATTGAGGCTCTGCATCGCCCAATCTGCCTTCTTCAACCTTATCGGCGGAACCGGATAATACCGATAATGTTTCATCCTCAACAGCAAGCCCATCGCCTGACTCACTATCAGTCGCTGATAATTCAGAGTCAAAGTTCGATGCTGTACCATCCCCATCAGAGACCAGTGAACCACTATCGTCAGCATCACTTGCAGTTAACTCCTCATCCATAGCGCCTTCTAAATCACTGCCTCCAGACTGCTCGGATGAACTTTCTTCCACACTGGCGATACTCAGACGACCACCCTGACCTTCTGTCTCTTCAACCTCGGTTTCTTCAATACTTTTACGCACATCGAGCGGAGCGTCATTAGTAACCGTTGAGCTCCGAATCTCACTGACTGCCGCCGCTTGAGACACGTCGCTGATGACATTGCTCTCAGGAACCTTCAAGACAGCCCCCGCTTTTACGCGGTTCATGTCATTATTAATAAACGCACTTGGGTTATTGTGGAAAATAGCTAACAATGTTTGCTGCACCGAAACCCCTTCTGGACGCACGGACTGGGCAATACTCCATAACGTTTCACCGCGCTCAACGGTCCAGTTATCATCATTAAACTCTGCTGAAGAAGCTAATTGGCGCGTTTCATCTGTAATATCAGGTTGCTTAGGCTCTTCTTTTTTAGGCTTGCTCTTTGGCTTCGGAGGAGTGTCAAAAGTTCTGGACACTTCCGTCGGCTGTGACGGTTGAGTTGCCGTCACCTGTTGTCGCTGAGTTGTTGGTGTCGTTTTCGGTCGAGGGGTTGGCGTTGTTTTAGCAAAAACAGGAGGGTCAAGTAATAAAGTATACTCTCGCATCAAGCGCCCCTGCGCCCAATTCAGCTCGATTAAAAAGTTAATAAAGGGCTCTTTAATCGGATCACGGCTCTCAACCAGAATCACTTTGCTACCGTCGTTTTTGGTAACAATCTTGAACCTTAACGTATTATGGTAAGCCTCGCGACGCACTCCGAACTTACTATAAGACTCGTATGAGGCAAGCTTTGCCCGTAAATCCTCTTCACTCACATTACGTGATGACAAAAGCGTAATCTCAGCTTTCAATGGCTGATTCAACCCCGAATCGGCATCAATCTTGCCTAAACCTAACGGCCAGGCCGATGGTGTGATTAGCGCAGTTGATACAGCAACCGTAGCAGCTAATTTACGAAACATAACTTTCCCCTCATTGATAAAAACCGTTGATACTCTGACTTTTTCCTGACGTTCAACTTTTTAATGTCTCAACTTTTAACCAGCGAACTTACCATAGTACATCGTTAACCTTACAAAATAGGCGCGGCTATACACTTGTTTTGATAAATGCCTCACAAAAAAACAACTGAAAACCTGAGTGCTGTTCTCGCAGGACACTTCTAATGCAACGCCGCATTTAAGAATGTACTTTAACTTTTCGCTCGTTAGGTACTAATTTTGCTACTATAAATGACTTTTTACAAGTATCTCTGCAATTTGTACTGTATTTAATGCCGCTCCTTTACGCACATTGTCGGAAACCACCCATAGTGCAAGACCATTTTCCATGCCTATATCCTGGCGTATTCGACTGATAAATACGTCGTCTTTTCCACTGGCATGAGTAACCGCCGTGGCATAATCCAGCTGGGCCATGTCATCGATCACCGTAATGCCTTCGGCACGTTCCAGCAATTCTTTGGCCTGTACCGCCGCCAGTGGTGCACGAGTTTTCAGATGCACCGCTTCAGAATGTCCGTAGAAAACTGGAACCCTGACAGCGGTCGGACTGACTTCAATACTGTCATCTTCAAAAATCTTCTTGGTTTCCCACACCATTTTCATTTCTTCCTTGGTGTAGCCATTCTCTTGCAATACATCAATGTTTGGCAACACATTAAACGCAATCTGTTTGTCATAAACATCCATCGTTGGCTCTTTGGCGTTTAACAGTTCAGCAGTTTGCTTGGCCAACTCGTTAATTGCTTTTTGCCCAGAACCGGATACCGCCTGATAAGTACAAACATTAATATGCTCAATGCCTACCGCATCCTGAATAGGCTTTAGAGCAACCATCAACTGCATGGTTGAGCAATTCGGATTCGCGATAATGCCGCGGTTCTTATAATCAGCGATACGCTCCGGATTAACTTCACTAACCACTAATGGAATATCCTCGTCATAACGATACTCAGAGGTATTATCAACTACCACACAACCAGCTTCGACGGCTTTTGGAGCATATTCACGAGAAACAGAACCGCCCGCAGAAAATAAGGCCACATCAACTTGTGAAAAATCGAAGTCAGCCAGATTCTCTACCATCACTGACTTGCCATTAAACATCACTCGCTGACCCGCTGAGCGTTCGCTGGCCAATAAATAGAGGTTCTCAACTGGGAACTGACGTTCCTCTAAAATTTCACGAATGGTAACGCCGACTGCTCCTGTAGCACCGACGATTGCAACATTTGCCTTTTCCAATTCTATGCTCCTTAAAAGACAATCAAATCAACAAACTCAAGACTAGTATGGCTATTTACGTTTATTCAACATGATCCAGACACGCATCACGACATAGCCCAAAAAGCCAGCTGCCATCAAATACAAAGCAACCTGGCCCCAAATTTCACTATTTTCAGCTGGGGTAAAGAACTTCAACAAAAAACCAGCAGCGAACGCGATTACTGCCAAAAACGATAACGACTGTAAGCGACGGTTCTTTCTAAGCCGCTGAAGGTGTGCAGCACGTTCCAGCTGCTCTTCTGTGCTACCTTTAAGTTTAGCACCACAGTGACTGCAAGACTCCGCTTTATTCGAAATTCTTTTACCACATACGATACATTGAATAATAGCCATAATATTGTCTCTTAATCTTTATATTTAATCTAAGAATCTAAGGTTATAAGTCTATTTGAGTGCCTTACTGGCAATTTCAAAGACGTCTTTCGACAGCTCTGGCATTTGTAATATTTCTTCCAGCTGCTCCCGCATCATCATTTGGCGCTTTTCATCAAATTTACGCCAGCGATTAAACGCTCCCGTCAAGCGGGCCGCCGTTTGTGGATTGACCGCATAAAGCGCCTTAATTTGACGAGCTAAATACTGATACCCTCTCCCGTCAGCCCGGTGAAACTGACTCGGATTAGCACTAGTGAAAGCGCTGATCAACGAGCGAACTTTATTGGGATTTTTCAGTTCAAACGAAGGATGATCCAGCAATGACTCAATTCTGTCAATGGTTTCATCGGCCGGATCAGTGGCCATCACGACCAGCCACTTATTAACCACCAGCTCTTCATTCTGCCATTTTTGGTAAAAGTCCTCGGCAACCGCCAGCTTATTCTCATAGTTTGAATGCACGATCAACTGTAATGCCGTACTGGCATCCGTCATATTATTGGCACTCCCCAGTTGCTTTAGTGCCAGCTGATAGACATCATCCTTCTCCAGAGCCATTAGATAGCTGAGACAGGTGCCTGCAATGGCTCTTCTCGAGATTGCCTCTTTATCCTGTTCAAAATCTCCCACATGATGATTGGTCTGATAATGCAATAACCAGTCGAGCTCCAGCTCCTGCGCCAACGTATGTTTAAGGTAGTTGCGCGCCTCAATCAGGTAGTCGATATCAATGGAGTCAACCTCTTCCATCAGTGCATTAATACTTGGGATCGTTAGAGCTAATGACTGAAACTGTCCATCCAGTGTCGTATTATCCAAAATATTTTTAACCGCCTGAATCACGGCATCACTGAAGAATAGCTCCTGCCCTGCTTCCAGTTTATCGCATAATTCGAAAATAACCTGACTGAAAAGTTCCTGCCCAGCCTGCCAACGATTAAAAGAGTCGGAGTCATGAGCGAAGAGGTAGATCAGGTCACCTTGTGAGTAGTTGTAATCAAGCTTGACCGGGGCTGAAAAGCCGCGTAATAGCGATGGGATCGCATTTGGCGGCACATCATCGAAGGTAACGCTCTGCTCTGTCGACTTGAGGTGAATAATATCACCCTCCACTTGAGCATCGTTATCACCCACTGTAATCGGTTTCAACTCAATATCTTGACCGCTATCATTAAGTAACCCTACCTTTACCGGGATATGAAACGGTTCTTTATCTTTTTGCCCGGGCGTATCGGGACAACTCTGTTTAAAGCCTAATCTTAAACGACGTTTTTGCTCATCATAAAAACTTCTAATCTGAACTTCCGGCGTACCAGCCTGCGAATACCAACGACGGAACTGCTGCAGATCATAGTGATTAGCATCTTCCATCGCTCGAACAAAGTCCTCACAGGTCACCGCCTGTCCATCGTGGCGCTCGAAGTACACATCCAGCCCACGCTTAAAGCCATCGCGTCCCAATAGTGTCTGATACATACGGATCACTTCCGCGCCCTTGTTGTACACCGTCACCGTATAGAAGTTATTCATTTCAATATAGGAGTCGGGACGGATCGGATGCGCCATTGGTCCAGCATCTTCAGCAAACTGGTGCGAGCGAATTACTTTGACATCTTCAATCCGCTTCACGCCATGATCGGTCTGATCGGCGGTAAACTCCTGATCACGAAAAACCGTTAAGCCCTCTTTCAGGCTCAACTGGAACCAATCACGGCAGGTCACGCGGTTACCCGTCCAGTTATGGAAGTACTCGTGGCCTATGACGCCTTCCACATCAATAAAATCGGTATCGGTTGCCGTATCCTGACTCGCCAGTACATATTTGGTGTTAAAGATATTCAGGCCCTTATTTTCCATGGCACCCATATTAAAATCACCCACCGCCACAATCATGTAGATATCCAGGTCATACTCCAGACCAAAGACGTCCTCATCCCACTTCATTGCTTTTTTCAGTGACTCCATTGCATGATGACACTGATCCAACTTGCCTTTATCGACATAAACCTCCAGACGGACCTCACGCCCTGTCATGGTCTGGAAATTGTCCGTTAATAAATCATAATCACCCGCACACAGGGCAAATAAATAACTCGGTTTTTTAAAAGGATCTTCCCACAGAGCAAACTGCTTACCCTCTTCTAACTCTCCGTATTCGATTCGGTTCCCGTTTGACAACATATGAGGAAACTCTTCCGCATCAGCCTCAATACGGACAATAAACTTACTCATGACGTCCGGACGATCCGGATAGAAAGTAATCTTACGGAAGCCTTCTGCTTCACATTGAGTACAATACTTGCCGTTGGATAAATACAGCCCTTCCAGACTGGTATTAGTCTCCGGTGAAATCTTGACCTGAATCGACAACTTAAACGAATCAGGAACCTTGAGAATCTCCAACCCCTCCTCCAACAGTTGATACTGAGACTCATCCAGCGGCTGCTCATCGATCGCAACCGACAATAGCTCCAGATTCACGCCATCCAGACATAATCGCTCGTCAGGGGCAAAACCAGCTCTACGCTGAACCTCCAACACAGACTCCACGACGGTTGCTTCTGGATTTAACTTAAAATTCAGATAAACACTCTGAATATCATAAGGGAAAGGCTCGTAATCGCTTCGGTAATGGACTTGAACTTCCTGTCTCAATGCTGCACTTTCCTGCTGATTCATACTGTCGCTCATGGGATTTCTTAAGGTTTCGAATAAGTTTTAAACAATAAAGTCCTGATTGTAGCAATCTTAGAGTAGATTCGATATAACAGAGTCCCAGAAGAGCACAAATAAGAAGACAAGAACTCAGGAAAAGTATGTGTCAGTGTAACCAATTATCCAATGTATTTGTCGGTAACGACGAAAACCACCCATTCGGCGAAACCCTGGAAGAACTCGAATGGGCACCACAGCGCTGGGCCACCCTGAACCGCTGCCCCGAATGCGGCCAGCTGTGGCATATTGATATCGCCAAACAGAACGACATCGGCGTCTGCGCCAAAATTCCAAGCCAGGGAGCCTGGCAGCAACTCGACACCACCAACCTCAAAATCCAGCTTATGGTCCAAAACCGTGGCGGCCTCAGCAACGAAACCTGCCACTGGAAACAATGCGACCAACGCTGCGTCAAAGGCCTCGCCTTCTGCCCCAGCCATGCCTATTTTGAGATGGATATAAAGCAGTGACAATTCGCACCTCTTTGTATAAAAGGAAAATATATGAAACTTTATAGATTTGAACCTCCCCAACTTTGCAGAATAGATTCTTTAAAAAACAATAAACTGTGGGTGGCTCAACCTGAATCCTTTAATGACCCTTTAGATTGTAATCTTACCACCAAGGGTTCCACTGACTTCAGTACATTCAAGGAAGAAAACATCCGAGATGCTACAAAACGTTTATATAAAAACTACGACTTATCGAATGGCTTATGGCTTCTTGATGCTAAAATAATTCAAGGTATCGAAACATGGGCTAAGGGTGAGGATTACACACCGCAAAAACCACACTTTTTATCACTAATAGAGAAGAGAGTTAATAAGTTTGGAGTTCAATGTTTTTGCAAAAATGGACTGACAAACCCACTAATGTGGGCTCATTATGCCGATAACCACAAAGGTTTTTGCATTGAATACGAATATAACCCTAGGGAGGTGGCTTGTTGTCAAGGCGGCAAATTTGCAATGTATCCCGTTTCATACACATCCAAACTGCCAAAGTTTAGTTTAAATGAAGTTGTTTTTGCTCCTAAAGAAATGACGGAAAAACTACTGGCTACAAAATCCACTCACTGGGCATATGAAAACGAATACAGACTTATTTACTTCCCCTGCAAACCACAAAATAATAAAAGTGGAGAACTAGTATCTATACCGACTGGTTTAAAAGTAACTAAAATCATCTCTGGTTTAAATTTTAAGGGAAATGAGGAAGTAACAGAAGACAAGCTGACAGAGATTGCCAAAGAACTGGAAATTGAGCATCTTAAAATTAAGCATTCGGAGTTAGACTATTCTTTGGAAGCAAAAAAAACCTATCCTTAGCAATCATAGGTTGGGACGAAGAATGAACCCTAACACTTTTACTAAGTTATTATTACTATTAAAAACCCAATTTAATGACTAGCACCCCATACTCCCCTTAAAAGTTAGCCTCAGGATTCAAAATTATCGGGCAAATTGGGCAGGACAGCCCAATTTAACAAAGACGAAACAGGGATGTTTCGTTTTGCGGCACGTTAATAGTTTTTAATCCTGAGGTTTACCCTTCAGGGTCTAACTTTCAGGGGCGATTTTTTTGGTTCGTTTTTTTGATCGTTCAAAAAATGAACATTAAGAATAACCTTTAATTATAGATCCCGGATGCCGTTACACTCTATCCGGGCTACGATCAAGTTATCTAAAAATGTGTATAAGAAACAGGATCAAGCCACGGGATGACGTTTGGTGCAAGCAAGGTAGGTTGGACTGAGTTTACGAAGCCCAACAAACTTTAAACTTACACACCATGTGTTGGGCTTCACTTCGTTCAGCGCCAACCTACGCTAAAGGTTACGGTCAGTTACCCCTAAAGTTAGCCGAATAAGGAAAAGTTATAGCGTAATTTAGTAGGTGACCGCAGGGAATCCCCTTGGGGGACAGCCCAAATTAGTCAAAAAAACAAGGCAAGCAATGCTCCTGGCATTGCTATTGCATTCCCCACCTCCTTGTGGGTCAGACGTTTCGTTTAGCGGCGCGTTAAGTAACTTTGACGAGCGAGGGAAATGCGAAGCATCGAACGATCGGGGTGCCCTTTCTTTTGGTTCGTTTTCTTTGGACAAGCAAAGAAAAGGGTAATAAATAATCAAAAAAATAAACCCAGGTTTATAAACTCTGAATCCAGCTCAAAATGTCAAAACGAGTAACAAAACTAAGCCCCACAAAAGACACATTTTGACACAAAACAATACCCTATCTTAACAATCAGCCCAGTACAATCAAACTCCTAACACAGAAACAATTCAAGGAAAAAGGGATGTTATTCAGTAATACATTTCAAGCAGCTTTATTCATACTGCTTACTACTACAGCGACTCTAGTTCAAGCAGAGGATGGCAAGTTAATACCTTACGCAAAAGTTGATGATAACTTTTATGTATTACTTTCTGATGTCGACGGCTCGAATGTGGGAGTCAATGTCGCTGAAAATGGACTCATTATTGTGGACACCATGCTGCCCAAGGCTGGCGACAAACTAACGGCTACGATAAGGGATATTTCTGATAAGCCTGTGAAATTCGTAATCAACACTCACGATCATATGGATCATACAGGCAACAATAAATACTTTTTGGAACTCGGCGCTACGGCGCTGACTCAAGACAACATTACGAATAATAAGCAATTAAAGGTGGTTACCTCGACTGCTGCCTCACACTCAACTAACGACCTCTTGGTCTATTTCCCTGACAACAATGTATTAATGATGGGCGACACCTTCACTAACAACTGGTATCCCACCTTTTGGACAGGTGGCCTTAAGGGACAAATTAATGTTATCAATAAAGCACTGGAGCTGTCTGATGAAGATACCGTTGTTGTTCCCGGGCATGGCTTTATCACCGATTCCAACGGACTGAAGCAATATAGAGATAATAATATTGAGTGGGTTAACCGAATTATGGAGCTACATGCGAAAGGTTTAAATATTGAAACAATAGTTCAAGATAAAGAGCTACACTCAATACTTGAAAAGTTCGCTAATGACGCTAGGCCAGTTGCTGATTTAGAAAGAGTCATGCAGCGCTTTGTAGAGAAAACAATCAAGATAGAACTTAAACTCGCTCAAAAGTAAGTAAACGTAGGGTGCATTACAACGCACCATTTAAAATTATTCTCAAAGCTTTCTCGGTGCGTCACGACGCACCCTACTAAACTTTATTGGGCTTCACCTCGTTCAGCGCCAACCTACGTCAAAGGTTACGACCAGTTTCCCCTTATATTGAGCTGAGTGAAAGTAAAGTCATAGCAATTCAAATCGTGGAAGATTTGAATAGTGAAATCCAGGCCATGGACGGACTGTATTTCACGGTGCGTTAAGTGACTTTATTGAAGCGAAGGTAATTATTCAAAGAATAATCTCAATATCGGGGTGGACTTCTCTTTGGTTACTTTCTCTTATCCAAGTAAGAGAAAGTAATTCGCTATAAAAGCGAAACAAACACCTGAAAAATAAACCCAAGTTTATAAGATTCTGAATCTAGTTCAGAATGACAAAATAACAGCATCTCTCAAATTCGTCATTGCGAGCGCTATTAAAATGCTCCTCGTAATGACTGAGTAAGCTTATAGGATGGGTTAGACAACCGTCGTAACCCACCAAACCATCTATTGCTCCCCAAGCTTACTCCAAATAAACTTATCTTTCCCTATGTTTTCGGAGTTCTTCCTCGCCAATTCGTCAAGCATGACATCAATATCACCTTTATGAACCCAGCGTCCGTTAACAAACACCCCTGAAATCTTTTTAGTATTATTAATATCTAGCAAAGGGTTTTCATCGAGTAAGACAAGGTCTGCAAGTTTTCCTTCTTCCACGGTGCCAATTTTATCGTCTATTTCTAACCAGGTAGCGGCGAGCCTAGTCGCTGAAGCCAGGGCTTCTTCCGTGGTTAAGCCCGCATCAACCAATAACGCCAACTCGTCATGCAATGAATAGCCCCAGACAATTCCTGATGTTCCTGCATCGGTTCCCGCCACCATAGGAACTCCGGCTTCTTTAAACGCTTTTACTAACTTGACGTGGAAACCAACCAACTTATCAAAGTAAGCGACTCTTTTGGGGCTAGTACCTTTGTTATATTGATTGGATGTGAGCCACTTATCTTGCATCAGTGGATGTACATACTTGAAACTTGGTAGGTTTCGAACAGCGTCTAATGAACGTCCCTGCGCAGCAATCCGCTCTAAATTCGATAAATTCGGAATAACCCAAGTACCATTCTTTTTGGTCATTTCAGCGAACTCTCTAGCAGACTTTTCTGTAAACTCATCCGTTTGCTTAGAAAACTCTTCGGCGTGAGCCACTAAACTGAAATGAGGCACAAAAGCCTCTTCGGTCTTTCCCTCAAAGGCATTGGGTATATGCCCCACAACCTTCATCCCTTGCTTGTTAGCTTCGTCAATAATAGCTTTATAGGTTTCAATATTAAGTCGCGAATAAACTTTAATAAACTCGTAACCATCTCCTTTGGCTATTCTAACAGCTTGTCGACCCTCGGACGGAGTGGTCGCGACTCTATTGGCATCACTACCATCGATTAACGCTGCCAACGCAATTCGAGGGCCAATAACATCGCCTTTAATGATTTCATTCCTTTGTCCAAAGTGCTCTACTCTACCGCTTAATTCAAATGCAGTGGTCACCCCATTTGCGACATACAACAGCATAATATCTTGGGTATCGAAAAAGATTGATGCCCCCTTGGTTGGATAGTTTTTCCCAGGATTGCCCGAAGCTAAGTTATGAACGTGCATATCTATTAGCCCTGGAATTAGCCACTTGCCCTGACCATCAATAACCATGGCATCATCAAGGATGACATTATAGGAGGCTGCTGAATTAATTGATAAGATCTTATGGTCTTCAATAATCACAGTAGCATTCTTAATGACTTGATTATTCGAGGTCATTGGAATGATATTAACGTTATTGATAGCAATCTTATTAACTGGTTCGGACTGCTGTAGGCCAGAAGCTTGCTGAAAGTTACTGCATCCCAATGCTAAGCTCCAAATTAGGCATAAACACACAAATATACGTAAACCCCTCATAAATTATTCCCATGGTTAAAGTTGTATATACTGTTAGATTAGATAATGAATAAAAAGGTTTATACGCGCCCTCAAATGCCTAAAGAGAAAATGGTTTTCTTTTGAGCGGAAAAAAGGCGCGAATCCGCGCCTTTACTTATTAAAATTTTTATTTAACGACATTGCGAGGAAATATACCCATCCCCATCTTCATCTAAATCACCAACGGTTTCGGCATTACAATCCTCGTCGATACCATTCGAGTCACAGATCTCTTTGTTACCCGGACTTCTATTGGGATCGTTATCGTCACAGTCATCACCACCGCAATGCATCGCCTTGTAACCATCACCATCTTTATCTTCACACGGCTTTTTACATTTCTTTTCTCTTTCAAAGCATAAGCCGCTTTCACAAGGGGGTTCCCCGGGAACACAAGTACCGTTTCCAGCAGATGACATTACACGGTATCTTCCATCCGTACGACATATTTCCTCACCATTACAGTAAACCCCATCCGAACAATCAGCATCGGTATTGCAGCGGTTTCGGTTACGCTCTTCTTCCACTCTTTCAAGATAGATGTTATAGGCCTTAGTATTAACACAGGCGCATATATCAAACCGCATTTTTCGATTCCACCGCTCTAACTCTGTCTCACCTTTGCCACAGCGGCACTTTTCAACCTGACAGCCGTAGCCTGACTTTTCTTCATATGCCGCACAAAACTCTTTCGCATCAGACTCTGCACCAGCATGAACAGGTATCGATGCGAACAAAAACGAAACGAATAGCCAAAACCCTACAATGCTTGCCGCCGATATTAACGATATTAGTGTTTTATTCATCTCTCCTTCTCCTTATTTTGTTCTATCACAGTTTTCATCGATACCATTATCAGGGGTATCACGTGCCCCAGGGTGGATTGATGAATCTCGATCATTACAGTCGCCTTTCCTCTCAGAGTATCCATCTGGCAGGCTGCAAGCATAATAAACCTTGGAAGCATCTCCCCAAAGATCAGAGTCGGCATCAAGAAAATAGGCGTTGTTCAACCTTCGGCCATCAATCATATCCACATCCCCATCACAATTATTGTCTAAACCATCACATATTTCCTGAGCATCAATATTGATGTCACGTCTTGAGTCATCGCAATCATAGGTTGTTTCATCAAACTCTTTGTTTTGGCTCGATAAAGTCGTGTTCGCTCTCGCTTTTTGTTTAACGGCTTTAGATTTAAGCTTTTGATGGTTTTGCAATTTTTTCTGATATTCAGTATCAGAAATCATTTTGACTTTCTTAATGTTCTTTAAAGCTTTGGGGCTGATCGAAATAGTTGGCTTGCTTTTTGGCTGCACATTCTTTATTTCCTGCGCGGCATCAATAGAACCCGATGCAACAATGAGCGCGAAGGCTGCAACGATGCATAGATAGCATGGAAACTTTAATTTCATCCTGTTCTCCCTCAGTTTGTTTATTCCCGCCAATAAAGTTAGCATAAATGCATTAACTCTGCTCAAATGACTGTCACACTACTTTCATCGAAATAGGTTATCCTTAGGACTCACAGAGAGGTACGACCAATGCAGCCTTGCATTAGTTTTGCTTATTCAAAGTCAGTTATTTTAAAATATACCTAGTGCCAGTTTACGTTAACGTAAATCTCACTATACAAATTCGCTAAAAATCCGTACAATCGGCGTCGCTAAATATTAGATTGAACCTTAGGGGATAGGTTAGATTCAAACGATAACTCTTTGAAATCTAATCACTTTAGTGGCTATTAAGTTCCCAAAAGCCCTCCCCCTTCAATAAAGGAGAATGTAGCCTTGACGACTACAACTGTTGCTTCTTTCGAGATTAAGTATCATCAATATCTTGATGCTAACGGCAAGCCAACGAAAGATATTCCTGAGTTTGCCAAAGATATGAACACCATGCGCCAGCTTTATCGTGACATGTATAAATTACGTGTATTCGATGCTAAAGCTTATGCATTACAACGTACTGGGAAAATGGGTACCTACCCTGCGTCTTTGGGGCAGGAAGCCATCGGTATCGGTTATGGTGATGCCATGACCAAAGAAGATGTTTTGATCCCTTATTATCGTTCTACTGGCGGTTTATTGAAACATGGCGTGACCATGGAAGAGATTCTGCTGTATTGGGGCGGTGATGAAGCTGGCTCGAATTATTCCGTGGCTAAGGACGATTTCCCTATCTGTGTCCCTATTGCCAACCAGATTATTCATGCCTCGGGCGTAGCGAAAGCGATCCAAATGCGTAAACAAAAACGTGCTGTAGTTACGGAAATTGGTGAAGGCGGTACTTCTGAAGGTGATTTCTACGAAGGCGTTAATGTTGCCGGAATTTGGAATCTCGGTGCTGTATTCTTTATTAATAATAACCAATGGGCAATCTCTGTACCGACGGAAATTCAAACCGCCTGTGAAACTTACGCGCAAAAAGCTATCGCAGCTGGTGTTGAAGGTATACAGGTAGATGGTAATGATATTATCGCGGTTCGAGAAGTTGCCAATTACGCTTTAGAAAAAGCTCGTAATGGTGGCGGTCCTACCGTGATCGAAGCGATCACCTACCGTTTGTGTGACCATACAACGGCGGACGATGCCTCTCGTTATGACGATCCAAAAGTTAAAGAAGACGCTTGGAAAAATGAACCACTGGTTCGTCTTCGCAAGTATCTTGAGAAAAACAAAGCTTGGTCAGACGAAGACGAAGAGAAAATGAAAGAGGAAGTCGCCAAAGAAGTGGAAGCGGCTGTTAAAGCATACGACGAAGCGCCAAAGCCTCGCCCAGAAGAAATGTTTGATCATTTGTATGCAGAACTTCCTGAATTAACAAAACCTCAGCGTGAAGCAGCAATCAAAAGAGGTGCAAAATAATGGCGGCGATTACTCTAATTGAAGCTGTAAATGCAGCGATGGCCTACGAACTTGAAAACGATCAGGACGTAGTTCTATTTGGTGAAGACGTGGGTAAAAATGGCGGCGTATTCCGTGCCACCGACGGCTTACAGAAAAAGTACGGCACAGAGCGTGTGATTGATACGCCACTGGCTGAGTCAATGATTGCCGGTTTGGCTATCGGCATGGCCGCGCAGGGTATGAAGCCAATTGCAGAAATGCAGTTTATGGGCTTTATCTTTCCGGCAGTTGACCAAATTTTCTGTCACGCTGCGCGTATGCGTCACCGTACCAAAGGCCGCTTGAGCGCACCTATGGTAATTCGAGCGCCGTTTGGCGGTGGTATTCATGCCCCAGAGCACCACTCAGAATCAACAGAAGCATTATTCTCACACATTCCTGGTTTGAAGGTCGTTATTCCTTCTAATCCTTCACGCGCATATGGCTTAATGCTGGCAGCGATCCGCGATCCGGATCCGGTTATTTTCTTAGAGCCTAAACGTGTTTATCGTATCGTTAAGCACGAAGTAGAAGATAACGGCGAAGAATATCCATTAGAAGCCTGTTTCGTTGATCGTGAAGGTAGCGACATCACCCTAATTTCCTGGGGCGCCATGATGCATGAAACGTTACAGGCGGCCGACAAGTTGGCAGCTGAGGGCGTTGATGCAGAGGTTATCGACGTGGCGACCGTTAGTCCTATTGATATGGATACCATTCTTGAGTCAGTAGAAAAAACCGGTCGCGCCTGCATTATTCAGGAAGCACCGAAATCTGGCTCAGTTGGCTCAGAGATCGCGGCTGAAATCGCTGAAAAAGCAGTCTTAAGTCTGCTGGCGCCAATTGGTCGAGTTTCTGGCTACGACACAGTTATGCCATACTATCGTTTAGAAAAACAATATATGCCTAGCGTCGATCGTATTCTGGACGAAGTGCGCACGATTATGGAGTACAAATGAAACAGTTCAACTTACCCGATTTAGGCGAAGGTTTACCGGATGCGGAAATCGTTCGCTGGTTAATTAAAGAAGGCGATACCGTAACTGTTGACCAACCAATGGTCGAAATGGAAACGGCCAAAGCCGTGGTTGAAGTGCCCTCTCCTTTTGCTGGCCGCATTGCTAAATTGCATGGTCAGGAAGGTGATGTCATCAACACTGGCGATCTACTGGTAACGTTTGGTGACGGTGCAGTTGCCGATGAAGAAGCGGCACCTGTTGAAGAAGCAGTAGCCGAAAGCTCAGCGGATACATCTGCTGAAGACGTAAGCGGCGACACCTTCATGTTGCCAGACCTTGGCGAAGGTTTGCCGGACGCGGAAATCGTTCGCTGGTTAGTGAAAGAAGGGGATACCGTAACTGTTGACCAACCAATGGTCGAAATGGAAACAGCGAAAGCTGTGGTTGAAGTCCCTTCTCCATTTGCCGCTAAAATTACCAAACTTTACGGCCAACCAGGTGATGTTATCAATACTGGCGATCCTCTGGTGGAATTCGGTGGCTCAGGTAAAGCCGTTCCAGCCCCTAAAGAAGACTCTTCCCAAGAAAAAGGCGAAGAGAAACGTGCTGACAGTGGTACTGTGGTAGGTGCCGTGGAAGTTGGAAACAACGTTGTTGCCGAATCTGCCAACGCCGTAGTTAAAGCCCTAGCGCGTAAACTGAAAGTCGATTTAACTCAGATCACCGGTACAGGTAAAGACGGCGCTATCACGCAGAAAGACGTGCGCGAAGCGGCGAAGAACGGTACCGGATCTGCGCAGTCAGCGAAAGCAGCGCCACAACCTGAGTCAGGTTTCGATACCAGCAACCCGCTGGCCTATAAAGCCTCACCAGCCGTGCGTGCACTAGCACGCAAATTGGGCGTTGATTTAGGCAACTGCCAGACATCAGGCCGCAAAGGTTCGATTACCCGCGATGATGTCGAAAAAGCTTCAAAAGGTGGTGCAGCAGCGGCTCCAGCGGCTAGCAACAAACCCGCAGCTACAGCCACACCGTCCAGTACCGGTGGTCTGCCAACATTGAATGTAGAAGTTAAACCTGAAAGTATCCGCGGCGTTCGTCGTGCAATGGCGATGGGAATGGCCCATTCACATGCCACGGTCGTACCAACCAGCCTGGTTGAAGATGTTGATATCTCCGCATGGCCCAAAGGTACTGATTCATTAGCCCGTTATGTTCGTGCATTAGTTGTAGCAGCAAAAGCTGTCCCAGCGGTTAATGCCTGGTTCGACGGTGAAAAATTTGAGCGTCTATTACACCCGAACGTGAATGTCGGTATTGCCGTCGACTCTGGTGACGGTCTATACGTCCCTGTCGTACACAACGCTGACCGCATGAGTATGACGGATGTTCGTGCCAACGTTCAGGAGCTACGCCAGAAAATTGAGACAAAATCGTTAAAACAGGAAGATCAGCAAAACGCCACCATCACCCTGTCTAACTTTGGTTCAATCGCAGGGCGCTACGGGACACCAGTGGTATCACCGCCACAGGTTGCAATTCTAGGCACTGGGCGCTTCCGTAACGAATTGAAGCTGACCGATAAAGGCATTGTTAACGCCAAGATGCTTCCTTTATCACTAACCTTCGACCACCGTGCCTGCACCGGTGGCGAAGCAGCTCGATTCCTCGCAGCAGTAATGGAAGACCTGCAGAAAGCTCAGTAAGCCATATACTGGCTTACCAAAAGGCGCGCTATCAATCGATACCGCGCTTTTTTTATATCTGCCTAATAGTTGTGACTACACCCATCCCGCAGGTCTTGTAGTAGTTTTAAAGTCACTCATCCCTAGTATCTGTTTAAGCCATTGCTCATGACTCGGTAAGTTTGCCTTAGCCCCAGCCAGCCTTCTTGCAACCAGCGGGTGCATCTGCGACTGAAACTTGTTTTTACCATAAAGATCTTCAGATACCTTATCGAAGCCCATACTGTAGAGAATAAATTGATAATTTAGATGGTTCCAAATCCCTGCGTTGTCCACAGCAACTCTATTATCCCCTCCTGTTAACTCAAGACTTAATGGCTCTTGTGACATTCCAGAAAAACACTGATCCTCAAAATCCAGAGGCGACGGAGGCTTAATCTTCCAAAAGTCCAATTTTGCCTTAAGCCTACCGGTTATCCGTTCAGGCTTTTGTACTTCTCGCCAAAACGCGGTGTCAGTCCGCTGCGTCAGGCAATAGTGCATATTGATAAAATCTAAAATTTCATAGAAGCGATTACTCAAAATTCGATTGTAGCGAAAAGCCATCGCGTCCATGTTCTCATCTTTGTAGGGAAAGTGTTCTGCCAGCATCACAACGCCAACGTCGCTCAAGTACAGCCCCGTTGACTCCAGTGGCTCAATGAAGCCTCCTGATAGACCAACGGCAATACAGTTTCCTTCCCATGTCCGGTGACGACGCCCCACTTTAAAGTGGATAAAGCGTGATGCAAGTTCGTCACATTCCCCACCCTGATAAGCCCGCATCTCACGCTCGGCTAATTCTTCATCGATAAAAGCACTTGAATGCACATAACCTATTGAGCGCTTATCCTGCATAGGGATATCCCAGACCCACCCACTCGATAATGCTGTAGCAGTGGTGTAAGGGCGAACCGTTCCAGGATAGTGTTTATCATACGGCACATGCATAGTTACCGCGCGATCACACAATAACCATTGTGAGCAGTCTTCAAAGCCAACGCCTAATTTTTCTTCAATAAGCTTGGCTCTGAAACCGGTGCAATCAACAAATAAATCGCCCTCGAAGCGACCGGCTCTGTCTGTACCGACTGCTGCAATATGGCTGTTATCTTTTAGCTCTATATCGGTAACATTGGCTAAAACGTGTTTAACGCCACGAGAAACCGCTATGTCACACAGGTAGTCCGCGAACTTTTGAGCATTCATATGATAAGCGTGAGCAAATGGGCTCCCCATGTTCTGAGCTTCGAAACCTTTAGGAGATAAACCTGCTTCACAAATACTAGGCTGGGCTGAGCATGTTTCAACAAAAGGGAGCGACTTATCACTTGCCAACCATGCTAAAGCCATCCGGTCGATGGGTTTTGGGCTAAAACGGTTAAATGGATGGTAATAAAATGAGTTATCATTTTGCAGCCAGTTCACGTACTTAATAGCTTGTTTAAACGTTGCATTGGTTGCTTTCATGAAATCTTGTTCATTAATACCAATCACACCAAGAATGTGCTTGATAGATAGAACGGTAGCCTCGCCCACCGAAATCCTGGGAATATCTGGAGACTCAATCAGTGTGATATCAACATTACTTTCCGTTCCACGCTTATTAAGCGAAGCATTTAAATAAGCCGCAGCCATCCAACCAGATGAGCCCCCGCCAACAATCACTACTCGTCTGCTATTTGCCATTATGCGACCCACCCTTTCGGTTTCTTAGCTGTTGGATAATTTTGCATACCAACAAACTGCTGTAACCAGGCTTCATGTTTTGGCAGCTTCTGTTTTGCATGAGTTAAACGTTGCAATATGTAAGGGTGCACATTAACCGAACCTGTGGTCTGATAATCCATTCCTTTTCTATCCCTAGGCTCGAAGTGCATACCATATAAGATACACTCGTAACTTTCATG
This sequence comes from Kangiella shandongensis, assembly GCF_020005365.1. GTDB lineage: Bacteria > Pseudomonadota > Gammaproteobacteria > Enterobacterales > Kangiellaceae > Kangiella > Kangiella shandongensis. Next base: position 201,820 of record NZ_JACNML010000002.1, read on the forward strand.
GTTCCAAAGCGCGGCGGTATCCACGGGAACTCTCATGTCACCACCGGTAAACGGCTGTAGCTTCTGATTTGGTAAGAACTGATCATCAAAATCTGACATACTCGGTGACTTATTTTTCCAGTAGTCCAACTTCGCCTGAAGGCGATCAGTAATATGCTCAGGTTTCTGCACTTCACACCAAAACTCAGTATCATTACGTTGCGTTAAACAATAATGCATATTAATGAAGTCTAAAATCTCATAGAAGCGATTACTTAAAATTCTGTTATAGCGAAAAGCCATCGCTTCCATATGTTCATCTTTAAACGGGAAGTATTCTGCTAAAGCGACAGCACCCAGATCGCTCAAATATAAGCCTGTTGACTCCAGCGGTTCAATGAAACCTCCAGACAGACCAATCGCAATACAGTTACCCTCCCAGTTACGATGGCGACGGCCTACTTTAAAGTGAATAAATCGTGATGGTAAATCATCACAATCCCCTCCCTGATAAGCTCGCATTTCACGTTCAGCTGATTCTTTGTCGATAAAAGCACTCGAGTGGACATAGCCTATCGAGCGCTGGTCTTGCAGCGGGATATCCCAGATCCAACCATTACTTAAGGCAGTTGCCGTAGTATAGGGACGAACCATTCCAGGGTAGTGTTTATCATACGGCACGTGCATGGTCACCGCTCGATCGCACAATAACCATTGTGAGCAATCTTCAAAGGCAACGCTTAACTTTTCTTCAATAAGCTTGGCTCGGAAACCGGTGCAATCAACAAACAAATCGCCATCAAAACGTCCAGCGGTATCAGTATCCACCGCTGCTATATGATCGTTCTCTTTTAGTTCAATATCGGTAACGTTAGCCATAACATGCTTAACGCCACGTGAGACGGAAATATCTCGCAAATAATCCGCAAACTTTTGTGCATTCATGTGATAGGCATAGGTTAAAGGCGCTCCCATGTCCCAAGGCCCTGCCATCACAGGTGACAACCCCATTTCACAGATGGTGGGCTGTTCAGAGCAGGTTTCCATAAAGGGGATTGAACGATCACTCTCTAGCCACTCTTTAGCAGAAAAATCCAGCGGTTGCTTGCGAACTCTACTAAACGGGTGATGGTAAAAAGAGTTATCGTCATTAAGCCAGTTTACGTACTTAATCGACTGTTTAAAGGTCGCATTCGTCGCCTTCATAAACTCCTGCTCATTGATACCAATGACAGCCAATAAATGTCTGATTGAAGGTATGGTAGCTTCACCGACGGAAATCCTTGGCGTATCCGGTGATTCGATAAGCGTAATATCAACTCGCCGATCAACCCCGGGTAAGTTCAGCGCAGCATTTAGGTAAGCAGCGGTTATCCAGCCAGAAGAGCCTCCCCCAACGATAACAAGTTTTCTTGTCAACATAGACTATTCGTACCCTAAAATTTTCCTCAAGCCTGGCGCAGCATAATCTACCATCTGTTTTTGTGCATCAGGCAGTTCATCCGGTAATTCAAACTTATTTCCAAAAAGGTTTTCTCTAGCAGTACCGCTTTGCTTCCGATCAGAGCCAACTTTAATACGCTCTTTCCAGTCTTCAGGCAAACTTGAATAACTGGTTACTGACAATAAGTCTTCAAAATAATTTTTGGCTTCAGGCGTATCAATATTTTTGACATGATAAATGAGGTCTTCAAATTTAACGACTTTGATATCTGAGCTTAACCAGGAAACAGCATTATGTGTAAATATTTCATACAAGGTAGGTGCCTTCTGATATATGCCGAAGATCATCATGTTAAAGATTTGCTCAACAGTAAATTTTCCATTACGCAGGTGCTCCAATTGCCCTTGAAAAGAGTCGGACAGGAAAAAGCGCGTACGGGCAAGAACCCAGTCATACGGGTCTCTCACGACCAATATCTGCTTGACACCATGAAGGGCCATAGCAGACTCATCTGAAAACAACAAATGCCCCCAGCTTAGTTTAGGATTGCTCAAATTATAAGCCTCTAAGTGTTGTCTAAGAATAGGAATTTGAACAAAGGCTTTATGATACTGTTGCTCTACTGGAACAAACATTCTAAAGATATTACGGATTAAGTGTGTACCACACTTTGGAACAGAGTTAAGGAATACCGGAGTCTCTAATTTTTTGTGAGTGTAGTTTTTATTTAGTTCGTTTAAGTTATCTGGCTTTGCAATAATTCTTGGCATTTTAGTTTCACGGTTCTCTATTAATTAACATCTTTTATATATTGGTATTTTATGAGTGTCAAAAGAAAGCCGGCAAAAGCCGGCTTATTTGTCTAATAATAGCTATTAGAAGTCAAACTTAAGGTTCAAGAAGTAACTACGCCCAATTGGGTCATACTGACTATAGAACGCAGAATTACCCATTCTTGTGCCCATCCCACGGCTGATTCGAGGTGGGGCTTTGTCGGTTAAGTTACGCACACCAAGCACTAACTCCGGGCCAGACTCTTCAAAGTCATAACCAAAAGATAGGGAATGGTAAGAAGTACCGCCGACATCACCAACACGTCGAACATTATCTTCACCAGGACCAGCTGGAGCGAATGTTATGAATTGATCGTTGAACTCATAGTTATCAGACTTACCAATAAAGTTCGTAAACCAGCTAAGATACCAATTATTTCTTGAGAAACGGATTAAACCATTACCAGTGTGCTTTGGATCACCAATAGTACCGTTGAAATCTTCAACTGTATCAGTGAAAAGTCCGCGTTTAGACTCTTTCTGATAAGTATGTTGAGTTTTCAAAGTAAGGTCACCAAATGGTAATTCAGTTCTGTACTGAATATTAAGGTCGAAACCGCTATTTTCCTGTTCCGCGATATTAATGAAGCTGTCGTGGACAACATCAATACGGTTATCAATTGGATCACGGTTAAACTGATTACATAACGGATCCGTTTCAAAGAAGTTAGAGTTGTAACACTGGAATACAATGTTGGCCGCTCCAAGCTGAGTCACCTCGCCTTCAATAAGGAAGTCGAAATAGTCTAAAGAAACACTCAGATCAGCGAACTCTGGACGCCAGACGATACCCCAGGTATTCGACTCAGAAGTCTCAGACTCTAGAACACCAAAGCCACCACCTGTAAAGACTGTGGCAGAAATAGCACCACCAGCATAATCCGAAGGTATACCGTCAGCAGCACAGTTATCAGCTAATTGTTGACTAATATTACCTGCCGCTAACTCATCCCCCCACCTAACACATGGGTCTATTGAGCGGTTGCCGACAAATGAGGTTTCATCTGCTAAGAATAACTCATAAAGAGCTGGAGCTCTGAAAGATGTACCATGTGAACCACGGATAGATACACCGCCACCAATGTGCCATGCCAAACCTAGCTTATATGTAGTATCCGAACCAGCATCAGGTACTTCCGTATAACGAGCAGAAGCTGTTAAATTAAGCTCTTCAACAGCAGGAAGATCTGACAGCAAAGGTAACTGTACCTCTCCAAATACTGCGTAAGTTTCTGTAGCACCTTCGGTAATACCGGCTGCACTTGTACCCCAACCATTACCGAGTAACGTTTGCTCTCCTGGAGTATCTTCTATTTGATCATGTTGATATTGAATACCAAATGCTGCAGAACTAGTGCCACTTGGCATTTCAAACAGGTCACCAGTAATAGTCGCTTCAAAAGTGTCTTGTTCGTAAAGCGTATTACCAGTATCAACACCAAACAGGAACGCTTTCATATCACTCGAGATATTCCCCGCCAAGAACTGCGGATCGAGCCAAGGTATATCCTGGCATGGAACACCTCGCACCGAAGTAGTGGTGCCTTCACAAGATCCCCACAACCAGTTCTGATCACGAATCGAATCGTTATAAATAATAGCATTTGAGTAATCACCATCAGAACGGCTTGACTGAAGTGACATATCCCAATACCAACTGCCTAACTCACCATTAAGCCCTACAACAAAACGAGTATAATCAACTGTAATATCAGAGAAGCTATGATCGGTAATAGCTGTTGGGCTCAGCCATTGAGTACCGGTCCAACCTTGACTTTGTGGGTTACCCCCAGCAAAACCACGAACGAAGTCGAAGTTTTCATTATAGATATAGCCCCAGAACTGTCGATAACCATTTGTTCTGGTTTCACGACGGTTGAACAAAGCTTCTGCGTAACCTGTCGTCGTATCAGAGAAATAGTACTCCCCTGTTGCCATAACCGTTGCACGGCTCGACTCTGGACTTAAGGTAGTAAGATCCTGAAATGGATGATCCGCATTTAAAACAGGTGACTGTCCATCTACCAAAAACCAACCTGGAGGCATCATAATATCCCCAGGATGGCTAGGTGCAGCAGGTGGATCAATATATTGACCTAGATTGTCATCATACTCAAATTGTGCCAGATTACCTGTAACGTTTGTACTACCAAAAAATGCTTCAGCGTAATCGTATAACCATACATGGCCCCAAGCGAGATCATTACAATGGAATTGACCTGTACGCGGGTCTACAATATCTGCTCGCTCCCCAGAACTCGCATCAAAATAATACCGCTCACCACAGGCGTAATAATCTCTTTGACCTTGAGCCAACTCCTGCTTCTTATCGTAATCTAAAGTTAAGCGAAAGTTACCACTTTGACCGCTAGTACCCCAGGTACCACTAAAACGTGCACGCTCCCCACCTTCCTCATCAGGTTGAGACAAGAAGAAGTCAAAACTACCGCCATCTTCAGTTTTAGTGATGATATTCACAACACCTGCAACAGCATCAGAACCATATAACGATGAAGCACCGTCTTTTAGAATTTCAATACGGTGAACTGCGGACAATGGAATTGTGTTGAAGTCAAACGCTGAAACCGAACCACGAGTACCTGCTGGTCCTGCACGACGTCCATTTAAAAGGACAAGTGTTCTTTGAGCCCCAAGACCACGTAAAGAAAGGGTTTCCGCACCTGTACCGCCGTTTTGAACAAAGGCCGTCGATGTTGCTGCCGTTACCTGCGGTGAACCAGACGCCAAAGTCGACTCTTGTAATAGTTGTCCGACACTAGTTAAACCTCTGTCAACAGCCTCTTCAGCCATGATAACTTCAATTGGAACAGTATCATTTGCTTCATCAGCCCTGATTCGCGAACCAGTAATGATGATTTTTTCGGGTTCAGCCTGCTCTTCCTCTGTCTCCTGCTCTGCGGCATAAGCCTGAAAGGATAATGTTGAAAAAGCCAAGGCACAGCTCACTGCCTTACACAGCGGCTTGATTTTTAAACCGTGTCTAATTTCGCTTCCCATAATACATATACTCCCTTAGAGAATACTTGGTTAATCAATGTAAGTAAGTTGAGTCATTGTGTAGAACTTTATTAATAGTTTCCTCAACTTAAGTAAAGTCTACCAGTATTCATTTCATCAAACAAATATTTCTAATCCATAGCGCACAAAGCATAACGAGCGCTAATGAATAGACTGGTATAACAAACAAGCTAAATAAAATGATATTAAATATTAACATCACCGACTCTGTAATATTTCTAAACACTTCTAACCTAGCGCAATCAGCCCCCCTTTTGCTATTCTCTGTCGGTTAGTTAATCAACGGAGTCCGTTTTATGAATAAAAAGCTACTTGCAGGCCTGGTATTGGGCTCGCTGGCATCAATGAGTGTAATGGCTGAAGATATGACAAAAGAAGAAAAAGTCGATGATCCTTACATCTGGCTTGAAGAAGTCGAAGGTGAGAAAGCATTAAGCTGGGTTGAAGAGCAGAATGAAAAGTCACTAGGCTATCTTCAATCTAAACCACTATATAAAGAGTTGTATAAAAAAAACCTTGAGATGTATAACTCTGATGAACGTATTCCTTACGTCGAGCAGATGGGAGATTATTTTTACAACTTCTGGCGTGATGACAAGAACCCTCGTGGTTTGTGGCGTCGTACGACTCTTGAAGAATATAAAAAAGAAAATCCTGAGTGGGAAATTATTCTTAACCTTGATGAATTAGCTGAAAAAGAAGATGAAAACTGGGTATATAAAGGCTCTAACTGTCTTTACCCGGACTACGACCGTTGCTTGCTGAACCTTTCACGAGGCGGAGCAGACGCGACAGTGGTACGTGAATTTGACATCGAATCCAAATCTTTTGTTAAAGATGGCTTCCAGTTACCGGAAGCGAAAAGTAGTCTAAGCTGGATTGATAAAGACACCCTTTATGTCGGTACCGATTTTGGTGAGGGTAGCACGACTGCCTCAGGTTATCCTCGTGTTGTTAAAACCTGGGAACGAGGTCAACCGATAGAAAAAGCGAAGACTGTTTTTGAAGGTGAGCAGGATAACGTCTGGATCGCAGGTATGGTTATTCATGATGGCGATGACAAATACCAGATCATTTATCAGGGCATCGATTTCTATACTTCTGAAATATACCTGGTTAACGATGATGGCCTGAAAAAAATGGATCGTCCAAAAGACAGCGACTTCAGCGGTATTATTAATGGCCAGTTATTACTGGAATTGAAGTCAGACTGGACCGTTGGTGACACAACCTACAAACAAGCCTCCCTGTTGTCTATTTCTATCGATGATTTTATGGCTGGTAAAAAGAATTTCACCGAGGTATTAGTTCCAGATTCGCGTACATCAATTGCCAGCGTTACGATGACCAAAGCTCATGTTCTCGTTACTACCTTAAAAGACGTGAGCAGCGAACTGTATCGTTATACTTTTAAGGATGGCGAATGGTCACACGAAAGAATTGACATGCCAGACCTAGGTACACTATCAGTTACAGGCACGAGTGATGAACACAATAACTTCTTTATTAACTACCAGAACTTCCTGACACCAAGTAGCCTCTACTACTTTGATGCAAGCAAGGGTTCTGCCAGAGTCTTAAAAAGTCTGCCCGCTTTCTTTGATGCAGAGCCATACAAGGTAGAGCAGCACTTCGCCGAAGCGAAAGATGGTACAAAAGTACCTTACTTCCTGATCATGGCGAAGGATACTAAGCTCGATGGCAATAACCCTACCCTGCTTTATGGCTATGGCGGCTTTGAAGTGTCACTACGTCCAAGTTACTCAGCAACGATCGGCATAGACTGGTTGGAGCAAGGTGGTGTTTACGCGCTGGCCAATATTCGTGGTGGCGGTGAGTACGGCCCAGCGTGGCACCAGGCAGCGCTAAAGAAAAACCGTCATATTGCCTTTAATGACTTTATTCGCGTCGCCGAAGATCTTATTGAGCGAAAAGTGACATCAAAGGAAAAGCTGGGAATCCGTGGCGGTAGTAACGGCGGCTTATTGGTAGGTACCGTCGCAACCATGCGTCCCGATCTGTACCAAGCAGTGGTATGCCAGGTTCCATTATTGGATATGAAGCGTTTTAACCAGTTATTAGCTGGCGCCAGTTGGATGGGCGAATACGGTAACCCTGATAATGAAGACGAGTGGAACTACATCAAAACCTACTCGCCATATCATAATGTTGATAAAGACACTGAATATCCAAAGATCTTCTTTACCACATCAACACGTGATGACCGAGTACACCCTGGGCATGCACGAAAAATGGTGGCAAAGATGACCGATCAGGGTCATGACCTGCTGTATTACGAGAATACAGAAGGCGGTCACGGTGGTGCGGCAAACAATGAGCAGATAGCTAGGTTGAATGCTTTAATTTATACTTACCTTTCAGATCAATTGATGGATTAGTCCCTCACTTTACTCATGTCATTCCCACGAGCGTGGGTGACCGGAGGAAATGCCTTTGGTGAATCTTCTGTTGATGTTATTCGAGATCCCCGCTTCTGCGGGGATGACGGTGAAAGCTGAGTTCACTAAGTTACTTGACTTGTTATCCCCTATATTCATTGCCGAACTATCCTAAATGGTAGGATAAAGGCTCTTTAAACAATCGAATAATGTAATTACGCGAACCTTAACTCAGTTACCCTCCTCCCTGTTCAGCCCATACCCGCAGCTTTTAGACAAGAGTCACTCAGAGAAGCTGCAAAAAATTGCTTTTGATACAGCAGCTACCAAGAGCCTGAGTAGCGCCCAATAACTTATTTTCAGCTAAAAAACACCATCACCATTAAAAATACTAATCCACCAAATAAGCTACCGTTATTTCAAATAATTTTTCTATTACTACAATTTCGCTGAGATCGGACGAGATGGGAAGATAAAGTGTATTCATTTTAACCAACATACCCCCCAGTTATATGGGGCTAAAGGCGCTAACAGGCGCTTATAGCGTCTCTCAGATTTTTTTGGAGTCAGATTTGACATAGTGATCTGTATCATAATAATGCGAGCCGTGCTTAACATTAATCGAATCGACATAACGACATATTCCACGGCAGGCTTATCACGCCAGCCAAGTCGTCTATTGCCTGCGGTTTGTGCACAAGCCTCGCGCTTGGGTAACGTGTTCTAGTACACCTCATCTACATTCACTCATCTATAAATTAATCCTTTAAATGATATAAGGTCATTTCATGCTCGAACATATCGAATTTGGTAAATACAATAACATCGTTTTAAAAGTTGGCTCAGCACTGATTGCGCCAGACGGCCAGTCCTGCTCAGCAGAATACTGCCTGCCGATTGCACACTTTGTCAGAAAGTGTCTTAAAGCCGGTAAACAAGTCACGCTAGTCTCTTCTGGTGCGGTAGCTGCAGGTTTCAATCTGCTCAAGCCGGACTTCGACGAACTGACGCGTAAAGAGAAACAGCCATTAGCCGCTATTGGACAGTCCATGGTGGTTGCACACTGGCAGCGTTTCTTTGACGATGTTGTAGCCCAGGTATTACTGACTTCAGCCGATATTAAAAATCCTGAGCGCGCAGAAAACGCCCGCAACACCTTTCAAACGCTTAACGAACTTGGCGCCCTGCCGATTGTGAACGAAAACGATACGGTAGCGACCGAAGAATTAACGGTTGGCGACAACGATAACCTGGTAGCGCGAGTTGCTGCGCTAACTGATGCCGATCTACTGATTATCTGTAGTGACATCGACGGAGTTTACGACGACAACCCGAAAGTTAATCCTGATGCCGAGTTGGTGAACCAATTCGATGGCATTAGCGACGACACCCTTGCCATGGGTAAGCAAAGCACCAGTGCACAAGGCACCGGTGGAATGCGCACAAAATTGAAAGCGGCTCGCTTCGCGTCCGATAACGGTATCGACACCATTATCTGTAACGGTACGAACGAAAGCTATATGCGTCTGTTCGATAACCAGAATCCGGGCACGATCATTCGTAGCGTGGCTGAGAAAGACGAAGCAGAGGTTGCTTAGGAGAATTTATGAACATGCAAGAGAACACTGAAAAGAAAGAGTTATACGACTTAACATTACGCGCTAAAGAAGCCGCGAAAACATTGAGTACATTAACTAGCAGCCAGAAAAATGATGTGCTGGCCGCTATGGCAAAACAGCTAAAAGCGAACCAAACACAGATTCTGGAAGCAAACGCCAAAGATATTCAATACGCCAAAGACAACGAGCTGGCGGATGCCATGGTCGATCGCCTTCTTCTTGATGAAGAACGTGTTGACGGCATGGTTGCTGCACTGGAAAACGTGATGGCGCTGCCGGATCCTGTTGGCGAGATGGGCCCAAGCTCACTACGCCCTAACGGTATCCGTGTGGCAAAAATGCGTATCCCGCTTGGCGTCGTGCTAATGATTTATGAAGCGCGTCCAAACGTGGCGGTAGAAGCTGCGGCGCTAACGCTAAAATCCGGTAACGTGGTCATCCTGCGTGGCGGTAAAGAAGCGTGGCATTCAAACAACGCCATTATCGACTGCTGGCACCAGGCCATCGAAAGCTGTGGTTTCAGCAAAGAAATGGTCTGCATCGTGCCTTCGCAAAGCCACGAAGCCGTGAACCACCTGCTACAGTTCCGCGACACCATAGATCTAGTGATTCCACGCGGCGGCGAGCGTTTGATTCGTGCTGTAACCGATAACAGTAAGATTCCGGTAATCCAGCACTTTAAAGGCGTGTGTCACCTGTACGTAGATAAGTTTGCCGACCTGGACAAAGCAGAAAAACTGCTGAAAGACGGTAAAGTATCGCGTCCGGGCGTATGTAATGCGCTGGAAAGCTTAGTCATACACAAAGACATCGCTGACGAATTCCTGAAACGTGTTAACGCACTGGGTAACGAGTTTGGTATTCAGTTTAAAGCGGACAAAGACTCAGCCAGCAAGCTGGACAACGCCGAAGTAGCCAGCGACGAAGACTACCACAACGAATACTTGAGTTTGACCATGAGCGTGAAGCAAGTGGACAGTTACGAAGATGCTGTTGAGCATATTCAAAACCACAGCTCAAGCCACACCGAAGTCATCGTCACCAAAGACATCGACCGTGGTAACGAATTCGTCAAACGCATTAACTCGTCTGTTGTGATGGTCAACGCTTCATCACGCTTCTCAGACGGCGGCGAACTTGGCCTAGGCGCAGAAATTGGTATCTCAACCAGTAAACTACACGCCTACGGCCCAATGGGTCTGGTACAGCTAACGACCGAAAAATACGTCGTAACTGGCCAAGGCCAAGCAAAACATTATTAATAATTAGCACTTTTAATTATTACAAAGCGTTCGAGCATAGGGTTCACCAAGCCCTAACTCAAAGCCGCGGAGTCAAACCCGCGGCTTTTTTATAACAGCTAAACAAACTTGTTAAGAAATTTAGTTTGTCATATAGTTTCTATTGAAAAACAAATGCTATGGAGTGTAATAATGAGAAAGTGCTTAACTGGATTAGCCTTCATATTTATAGCTGGGTGCTCGTATATAGGCTGGGATGAGACAAGAATTTCTATTAATTTCTCAGCAAAACAATTTAATGATATTGCCGACCAGTATATCTCTAGGCCGACGTTTGCAAACCTAACAACTTATAAAAATGGTTCAGAGAAACTTGTAATTAGTATGGACCCGTACGGCGATCCGAAATAGCAGCAATCATTACTTGGTACTGGGTCACACAGAGTCAAGTGAACAATATTACGATAAGTTTAATGCCAAAAGACTGAAAACATTTCTTATTAATTATCAAAATGGAAAAATAACTCAACAAGATTACGATAAAAAATATAATTAGTTATCTCCCTCGATTACGCTAATCGACGCCACATATATAAGCAAAGCCTTATAGGATGGATTTACCCAAAGGAGTGGAACCAGCCTAGAGAAATCTATTGGTGGGTTACGACGTCGTCTAACCCACCCTACGATTGCCCTCTCTTTCAAAAGTCATTAACGCTCCGCAAAACGAAACATCCTGTTTCGTCTTTGCTAAATTGAGCTATCCCTGCCCAATTTACACGATGACTTTTAAAACCTTCGGCTAACTTAAAGGGGTAATCACATGACATGCAACTAAAACTTATCGGCAACTACCTAGTTTACAAAAAAGGAAATCTTTGCAGTCAACGTTAACCCCATAATATCAAGCTGAGCTTGGTGTTAGGAATAGGAATTCAAATCGTGGAAGATTTGAATAATGAAATTCAGACCAGGGATGGACTGTATTTCATGGTCCGTTAATGATTAACACCATGCGAAGGTAGTCATTTCAATGACCTTGATATTGGGGTGAGCTTCTCTTTGGATACTTTCTCTTGCTCATCAAGAGAAAGTATCTCGCCAATTGGCGAAATAAAAACTCAAACAACAAAAACTAGTCACTGGATACCGCGGTTAGCGACCGAGGGAGTACCTATAGGTGCCGCGGTATGACAATAATAGTCATATAGGATGGGTTTACCCAAAGGGGCAGACTCAGCATAGCGTAACCAATCATCTTTAACAATCTTGCTACGTCATTGCGAAGGAACGAAAGTGACCGAAGCAATCTGCCAAGGGATTGCCGCGTTCCCGTTGGTCACTCGCAATGACGAAGAAGACGCTTAACCCCTTCAAATTCCTTAACATTCCTGTATATTCCTAGTTATTCTAATCAATTCATCTGGTTATTCTTAGGACTTTTTAAAACAATAGCTGAGTCGATTAACCACACGGAGATACAACAATGACACTAGGTGAAAAGTTACGCTCGCTACGCTCAACCAGCGGCTGGACACAGCCTGAGTTTGCTCAAAAGCTGGGTATTGAACAGTCTTATTTATCAAAACTAGAGAATGATAGAAGCATTCCATCAGTAGAAATATTCGATAAGCTCTGTACTGCCTATGAAGTCACTCCGGATGAAATGATTAAGGATCTGGATAAAGACTATGTTCGTCAGAAGCTGATGCATATCCCTATTATAGCTAACGCCACAACGAATAAACACGAAGTGGCTAAAGGGAAACGTAAGGCTGCTGTTATCGTTTGTTCGAGTTTTATTCTGGTAGCAACGTTGTTCTTCTTCACTGCTTACTTAGAACTTTTATCTAGCAATAAGTACTATGAATATCGCTCACTTGGAGTTGATTTTAAGCATGAGATCAATGAATGCTTAAAAACAGAGGAGCCTAAACATTGTTTCATGAAGTACACAGCAGAATACAATTCCAAAAGTTTTGACCAACCAACTCACAACTGGGTCTCTGATAGCTTTTTAACCCACGAATATCAGGGAAAAGTTGTCAATAAGGCTTTTGAGCATGGTTTTCGAGAATACTACGTTAAACAATTACCAGATAAGCGGAGCACAGCAAATAACATCTTTCTGATAATGGCCGTATTTCTGATGACATTAGGAGTACTCGGGCTTATCGTTGAGGCTCGATTCTATAAAATTGATAATCAATAACAACGAAAAGAAAAGCCGCTAACAAATAGCGGCTTTTCTTCTTTATAACCGGATTTCTACATACCTAAACAAACCTTCGGCTTATAATCAGAGTCGAGCTCATCAAGGCTGAATGCTCTATCGTCCCCTTTCTTACGTGAGCTCTCATCGTTCACAGTTATATCAGCCGCTCCCGTTAACAAGTTAACGTCACAAATCTTAAAAGATGCTTCAACCCGATCAGCTTCCGACAATGTATACCCGGCTACCAAGTATTTATCATTACGATAAGCGATCTTATACTCTATAACTGTTGAGAAACGGCCACAGGTATCACAGCCAGAGTAAATACTAAAACCACCGTACTTATTGGGTTCAATATCATCAAAGCTGGTTTGGTTCATTCCAACATTAAAAAGAGCTATCAACTTTCCGGGATTGTCAGAGTGCCGTGAGCTGTTCTCCAGTGCGATAACCCTATTTCTATTAGGCGTTATAGCGACAGTATAGGTAACAGAGCTTCCGTCATTACCCAAAGAAAAACTTTTTGTGACGACTTCCGCAGTTCCTTTTCCCTGTTCTGAAAGTACGCTCCATGAACAGAAGAGAAGGTATAACGTTAGTAGTAATTTGAAGCTAAATTTCATGTTAAGGCGAGTATTATTAATAGTAAGAAATTAAGTGGGATGCTGCGTCTCAAAGCGTATAGACACAGCAACGTTCGGATTAGAGTCTGAACGATTAATTGCTGCTTAGATCATATTTATTTAACACAGCATGCTGAGGGACAAAGCTAGGATTATCAGTTGATAATAAAGACCAGAACATCTTTTCTTCTCGCTCACACATTATTATCTCAAACTCTTCTTTAGGGGCTTCAATATAATCTATGGCCGTTGACTGATAACAATCATTACCTAAAGCTGTCAATGACCGGAAATCTTCTGTTTCGACCGTTGCATTAACTCGCCCCCCATCCTCATACACAAAACTGTAACTGATCATTAAATCCTGCTTACCTTTCCATATAGAGATGGCATAGCTAAACCCGCCTTCATCATCAGATAAACTCCAATGAGAAATTCTTGATAAACTGGATGAGTCTTCTGCATCTGCGCATCCAACTGAAAACAATGTAAACAATACAAAGGAAAAAATAGATAAACGTTTCATTATTCTAAAAAACCTCTTTAATTAATATGCATCAAAAGAATTTGCTCTGTTTTTCCAGCCATTGCGATACTTAGCCTGGGATGGGTCGTTTCTAATAATTGCTTCATAAAAGCGTATCCGTCGTTCTCGCACCTTTACGTATAACTCAGGTGCAGACAAATTATTAGCAGCATTCAATGTTTGTGGCCCTATAGCTCCATCAACAGTGACATCCCCACCTAAATCATTAATCGCTCTTTGTAATATTTTTGTCGAATTTCCAGAGCCAGAATTATAGGCTATGTCGGCTATCTGAAAGGCTAGCTCACAGTTTTCAATTTGATCGGCACCAGAAGGTTCCCAGTACCCGACTCGAAATATTTCAAATGCCTGATCCGGGGTTAGGTCTCGTAATGTATCTTCAGATGCTTCAATACCAAATAAACGTTGGGAGTAGCGCCTCCATGTGTTGATTGTAACACCGTATTTTGTTTTCCCTCCACGGTCTACAGGATCATCCACATAACCACCCTCATGTCCCAGGACTTCCTCCCAAAAAAACTTCTTATAGTCACACTCACAAGGGCACTCTGATGTTGACTCTTCGATAGAACTGTCGGAACCCGCTTCTTCAGCGGCTTGCTCAGCATTCTGCACAGGGCTGTTAGTTTCTCCACCACCAGGAATAACCTGATCGCCGGGACGGATCTTTTCAGGAGGAATGCCGTTAGGACCTATCTCATAGACTTGACCATCTCGCTTGATCTGTGATTCTCTCCAGTCAAAGCCATGCTCATCTCCAAGAGCACCCAGTGTATCACCGGACTGAATGGTTACTGGCGACTGTGTCGCACTATTAACTGGCGCAGAAGGCAGTGGAGCTTCAGGAGTTGACTGTGTACCCGAACTCCCTACAGCGGCTGTATCCACTTCATTGAAAATATTGCTTGAAGGCGGCGGAATTGGAGTACTCGGTTGATTACTCGCTCGCTGCCAAAATTGTGGACATCCTCCAGACATTTAATTTCCTCCTATCAATCCATCCCAATAATCCAGGGCTCCCTGGCCTAATAATACTCTTTTCTCGCTAATATCTTGCTCGCCCTCAAATATGGCCCTAGCCCATGGGTACCGCGGGTCGTCAGCAAACCTAAACCCGAAATATAAAGATAGGCAAACATAAGTCACCCCATCAAGTCCTGTGAACCGAAGCTCCGCAGCTATTTCTCGCGACTGCTTTGCATAATACTCTTGTCTAACACCATTCATACATTCAAACCGGGCTGGCCACAGTAATTCCATATAACTCAAAATAAAATCGAGGTCGACATGATCTGCACTCTGACGATATAACTTGGCAAAAGCCCATGTCAGTCGCCGTGGTTCCTTTAAATCTGACTCGGTTTGCTTAAACCATTGATCAAGCTGCTCAAGTAATGGCTTAACTCTTTTCACCTTGATCGCATAGCCATTTTTGTCCAGCCAACCGGCCTTATAAAGCCAATATGAATATTGAGGATCCATTTCAAAGTAACTTCCCCAGAACATGACCGGAATGAGGTACTTCAAGTGTTCGACTTCGGTTTTAATCCCTCTCTTAGAAGCATGTTTATAGGCCAGCCTTATGACTTGCAGTAACTCACCCTCATCAAGAAGACTAACGCTTGGGGCAAACTCTTTGCGCAGGAATTCAGAAGCCTTTGTTTCATACTCTGAAATTCGTTCATCCACAAAGGGCTTCAGGGTCTTATCCGTAATAAAGTTCTCAAAGGTTAGCTTCATACGACCTCTGCTACTGAAGCTTTTTTAATATGGGTTTCTTCTCGGCGCGTAATAAAGATAAAACCACTTTCCGGTGAACGACAGGCAAATAGACGAATATTTTTGGCGAAAGCTTCAAACTGGCTACGCTCAAAGGCAGTCACTAATGTCCTAAGGGTTTCCGGTGCATAAAAGCGAAAATACTTCCAACTATGACTGGCTTCACTATACAACCTTAAGAACTTTCTGAAGTGATGTCTTAACTCGGACAATTTGGCTCGCGAACGTAAAAAGACAGCACAGTCATTTTCCCATAAATGACCCGGCAAACCTGACTCAGTAAACAGACTGGTCGTCAAAGGATCATCAAGCTTTAATTCGATAAGATAAGCCGCCACCTCCTTGAGCTCTTCAGAAGCCTTCCCTTTAAATAAACACTCATGGTTTAACTCGCTTCCTTCTAGTAACAGTGGAAAATTATCAACTTTTGCTGCATCGACCAATGCATAAGTTTTCATCTCCGGCAACGACTCAGTATCACTGTATTGCTCAGCTTCACTATGGGTGACTCCCAGATCACCAAAAAGCCAATCTTTCAATTCAGTAGGAACCGCTTTCTTCGGCCATACTCCAACTTGTAAGTCCAGAGGCTTAACGTCTTCTAGCTCGCAGATTTTTAAATAACGCTCTTCAGCCTGGTTTTCCTTCACAACCTCTTGTAATGTCCCCATGGCGATAATACGGCGTTTATCGATAGTCTGAATAAGATTTAACTCTTCCTCTTTAGCGTTACCTCTTTCAATTAACCTGATCTTCTCAAATCGATCGACTTGAAGCCCTTGCTGTTGCAAATACCGCTTAACAATATCCTGGTAAAGCTTTCTACTGTCACAAAACACGGCAGCGGTCGCCTTATAACTCTCAGCCTTGTCGTTAAAAACTCGACTGAAATAGCACTCACCCAGCCAACTATTACTCATATTCTCTTAGTCACGGTTATGTTAAGAAGTTGATGTTGTTATTTATTCAGTTGCACTCCTTAGAGGTAGGAGCAGTCAAGACATGATACTCAACCACAGAAGCTTCCGCAATATACCTGAGATACCGTCGTATTATAATTGTGAACCCATAGGCAGTTGGGTGAACAAGTTAGGAGAAACGAACTAGCGCAAAGCTGAGCCGACGGAAAAACATGAAATAGATAGGCTGACTATCGACTGAACGCCCGACGACCAGATTAATAGATATAAAAAAACCGCTGGTACTTCTACCAGCGGTTTTCTCGAATATGGTGGGTTGCACAGGAATCGAACCTGTGACCACCTGATTAAAAGTCAGATGCTCTACCGACTGAGCTAGCAACCCATATATCGTTTGAGGTGAGACCTCATTCAATGGCGCGTATAATACCTTTTTTTACTAAAAAGACAACCCTTTATCGCCATAAAATTGAAGAAATTTAAGCAGAGCTGAAAACTGCTTAATAGAGACACAAAAAAGCCGCTAACATTAAGTTAACGGCTTGTTGCTTCCCGAAGGAATAAATATGGTGGGTTGCACAGGAATCGAACCTGTGACCACCTGATTAAAAGTCAGATGCTCTACCGACTGAGCTAGCAACCCATTGATTTGATTATCTTTCTAACCAAACTCACCGCTTCAGGTGAGACGCGTATAATACTGTTTTTTTCGGAAAATACAACCTTTATACGCGTTTTTTTTATTTTTGATGGCGGAAGAATTAGTCTGCTTCTTCTATCCAGGCAGCCTGTATCGCTTCAAGAATTCGCTCACCGCTACGGTTTGGATCGTCATCGAATTCTTCAAGTCCGATAACCATATTACGTAAATCAACAAAATTGATTTGTGTAGGATCCTGCTCAGGATGCTTTTCATACAGTTCGATAGCGATATCCAGACTATCTGTCCATTTTAGACCCATATAACTACTCCTAGTGTCTCTCTGAGACTTGATTAACGGTATACTTAGGAATTTCTACAATCAAGTCTTCATCATCAACGATGGCTTGGCAACTAAGGCGTGATTCCGGCTCCAGTCCCCATGCCTTATCTAGCATATCATCTTCCAATTCGTCACTTTCTTCAAGCGAGTCAAAGCCTTCACGAACCACAACGTGACATGTCGTACAAGCACACGACATTTCACAGGCGTGTTCAATAAAAATCTTGTTGTCTAAAGCAACGTCTAATATGGTTTGTCCTTTTTCGGCTTCAACTTCAGCCCCTTCAGGACAGAGTTCTTCATTGGGTAGAAATATTACTTTTGGCATGAAATAACCCTATAGTTCATCAACTTCATGGCCCACAAGAGCCTTGGCAATGCTAGCGTCCATTCGGCGACTAGCAAACTCATTCGTGTTTTTCTCTACAACTTCGATGGCGTTCTCTATAGCTTCGATATCATCGCCCTGAGATACCTGATTCAACTGCTCCAGTGACGACTGTACAGCAGCAAACTCTTCTTCGCTGAGCAGCTCTTTACCATTTTCATTGAGCGCTGCAGACACAGCTTCGATGACTCGAGCCGCTTCGACTTTCTGCTCACGCAACATTCGAGCCTGTATGTCTTCATCAGCATGGCTAAACGAACTTTCCAGCATGGTGGTAATCTGTTCATCGCTTAAGCCATATGAAGGCTTAACCGTAATATCAGCTTTTACGCCACTGGTCGTTTCTTCAGCAGTGACCTGCAATAAACCGTCAGCATCGACTTGGTAGGTAACCTTAATACGAGCAGCACCGGCAACCATTGGAGGAATACCACGCAACTCAAAACGTGCTAGCGAGCGGCAGTCTTCCACCAGCTCACGCTCGCCTTGGACTACATGAATCGCCATCGCCGTCTGACCATCTTTAAAGGTAGTAAACTCTTGAGCCTTGGCAATTGGAATCGGCGTATTCCTTGGAATAATCTTTTCTGCCAAACCGCCCATGGTTTCAACACCAAGTGAGAGCGGGATAACATCCAGTAATAGCATTTCATCATCAGATTTATTACCGATAAGCACGTTAGCCTGTATTGCAGCACCGATAGCAACAACTTTATCTGGATCGATATCCGTTAACGGTGGTACTTTAAAATGCTTCTCGACTTTTTCACGGACCAAGGGGACCCTTGTTGAGCCACCCACCATCACTACCTTGTCCACTTCATCAACTTTAACACCTGCATCCTTTAAGGTACGACGACAGGATAATAAAGTCTTATCGACGATTGGAGCGATAATGTCTTCCACTTGCTGGCGAGTAATTTTGCCATCCCAGTCCAAAAAGTTAACGTCAACCGTGTCCACATCGGTTAATGCTTCTTTGATATCACGAGCCTTGATCATGGCTAACTGGTAAGCACGGCGGTCGTCACTTTCAACGCCAGCTTGCTCAACCAAGTATTGACCGATAGCACGGTCAAAATCATCACCGCCCAAGGCACTGTCACCACCAGTTGCTAATACTTCAAAAACACCTTTTTGCAGGCGTAAAATTGAAATATCAAAGGTTCCGCCACCCAGGTCATAAATTGCGTGAATTCCTTCACTGCCAGTATCCAAGCCATAAGCAACGGCTGCTGCCGTTGGCTCGTTAAGTAGTCTCAGCACTTTCAAACCAGCAAGCTGAGCCGCATCCTTCGTTGCCTGGCGCTGAGCTTCATCAAAATAAGCGGGCACAGTGATAACGACACCGCCAAGCTCCCCACCTAAGGTTTCTTCGGCACGGTTAGCCAGCGTCCTTAAAATATCGCTAGAGACTTCGACAGGATTTTTCTCGATGCCATTTTCTAAAACCACACCAGGCATACCAGACTCTGATTCAACCAGCTGATTCGCACTGAACTCTTTAATCTTGCCCATATCGGCAAGGCCACGACCCATCAGTCGTTTAATTGAGCTGATGACATTGCCCGGTTCAATAGCTTGCTGCTCTTTTGCCTTATAACCGACTTCTACACTCTCCTCCCCCATGTAGTGCACAACAGACGGTAAAGTGTGCTTGCTGTGTGTATCAGGTAAAGTTTCAGCCTTACCGCTACGTACCGTCGCAATCAAAGAGTTAGTCGTACCTAAATCAATACCCGCAGCCAACTTATGCTGGTGCGGTTCGGTACTCTGTCCGGGTTCGGAAATCTGCAATAATGCCATAATAATCAGTCTAAAATTTTATCTTCTGCAAGTTCGATATCGTGCAAAGTCTTGTATAAAAACTGTAGCTTATAAATAGCTACCTTCAAAGCATCAATATCCCACGCATCCTGCTTGAATAGCTCACCCAGCTCAGCTTCCTGCACCTCGGCCATTTGTTCAATTTTATCGGCAAAGTCCATTAAAGCCGTAGCGTCTTTATCACCAGTAATATTATGCAGCTCTTCCCTTAGCTCCAGCTGTTGCATCAAGAACTCAGGATCATCCACCGTATGATCTTTGGTGGTATCAATTCCTTTCACAACCTGCAATAAATACTGAGCCCTTTTTACCGGGTGCTTCAATACAGCAAAAGCATCGTTTAAACGAGTCGTTTTCTGCATTGCCAACATCTGCTGTTGACTACCTCCACTGGCATGGCGATCGGGGTGAGCGCTATGTAAAAGACGTCGTAATTTATCCGACAAATCTTTTTGGTCGACGAAAAAATTCGGCTCAAGGCCGAATAATTCAAAATAATTTTGCTGCGCACTTGCCATAACAATTAATTCACTTGAGGGTAATTAATAGATCTAGTATTCGGTAAATTAACGTTCTCTAAATTCGAAAAAATGCTTCAGAGCGCGACGGAAAAATAAAAGAAACACGGAGTTTATAACTAATAAACGAGTATTTTCTTTTACTTTCTCCAACAAAGCTATGGAGCATTTTAGCAATTTAGATCACTAGACTGTGAAGGACTCACCACACCCACACTCACCTTTCACATTCGGATTAACGAACTCAAAACCCTCGTTCAACCCTTCTTTCTTAAATTCAAGGTGGGTACCATCCAGGTACAGCTTACTTTTTGGGTCGATAATGACTTTTACGCCTTTATCTTCATACACGATATCTTCGTCATTAAGCTCATCCACAAACTCAAGAACGTATGCCAAACCTGAACAACCAGTGGTGGTCACGCCCAAGCGTACACCTAAGCCTTTACCACGGTTTTCGATGAATGACTTTACGCGCTCAGCTGCTGCTTCGGATAAAGTGATAGCCATAATCTAATCCGTACCTGTCGTTACTGTCAGTCGTTAATGTACTAGCTTACTTTTGACTTCTATCTTTGAAGTCCTTCACTGCGGCTTTAATTGCATCTTCTGCAAGAACTGAGCAGTGAATTTTTACTGGTGGTAAAGCCAGCTCTTCAGCAATTTCAGTGTTCTTAATGGTTTGGGCTTCGTCAACGGTCTTACCTTTAACCCACTCAGTCACTAGTGAGCTAGAAGCAATCGCTGAGCCACAGCCATAAGTCTTAAACTTAGCATCTTCGATAACGCCGTCATCGTTGACTTTAATTTGCAACTTCATGACGTCACCACAAGCCGGAGCACCTACCATGCCAGTACCAACAGTGCTGTCATCTTTTTCGAAAGAGCCTACGTTGCGTGGGTTTTCGTAATGATCAATAACTTTTTCACTATATGCCATAATATCATCTCCCGCTATAAATTAGTGCGCCTGCCATTCGACTTTAGACAGGTCAATGCCTTCTTTGTACATATCCCATAAAGGAGATAGCTCGCGTAAACGGCCAATCCCTTCACGGACTTTTTCAATCGTGTAATCAACCTCTTCTTCTGTAGTGAAGCGACCGATACTGAAACGAATTGAGCTGTGCGCCAACTCGTCATCACGACCTAACGCTCGTAGTACATACGAAGGCTCAAGGCTCGCTGATGTACAAGCAGAGCCTGAAGACACTGCAAGATCTTTCAGTGCCATAATTAATGATTCACCTTCAACAAAATTGAAGCTGATGTTGATAATACCTGCGACACGCTTTTCTTCATGGCCGTTAAGATAAACTTCTTCCATATCGTTAACGCCATTCCACAAACGCTCACGCAAACCAATGATTCGCTCATTGTCTTTTGCCATATCTTCTTTAGCGATACGCGCAGCTTCGCCCATACCCACAATTTGATGAGTTGGTAAAGTACCTGAACGCATCCCCCGTTCGTGGCCACCACCGTGTATTTGCGCTTCAAGGCGCACACGAGGTTTACGACGAACGTACAGAACACCGACACCTTTCGGGCCATACATTTTATGGCCTGAAATTGATAACAAATCCACTTTGGTATTTTGCACGTCTATCGGCAACTTGCCCGCACTTTGTGCAGCGTCAACGTGGAAGATAATCTTACGTTCACGACAAAGCTCACCAATGGCGTCGATATCTTGAACCACACCCGTCTCGTTATTGACATGCATCACGCTGACAAGAATGGTGTCGTCACGTAAAGCTTTTTTGAACTCATCCATATCGATAAGACCATCGTCTTTAACATCAAGATAAGTGACTTCGTAGCCTTCACGCTCTAGTTGACGAGCGGTATCCAATACCGCTTTGTGCTCTGTTTTAACGGTAATAATGTGCTTGCCTTTCTTACCGTAAAAGTGTGCGGCACCTTTAAGTGCCAAGTTATCTGATTCAGTAGCACCAGATGTCCACACGATTTCGCGTGGGTCTGCATTAATTAAATCCGCCACATGCTGTCTTGCTTCATCAACAGCCTCTTCCGCTTCCCAACCAAACTTATGGGAACGAGACGCAGGGTTACCGTAGATGCCATCAACACTCATGTATTGAACCATCTTCTCGGCAACACGCGGATCAACCGGCGCTGTTGCTGCATAATCAAGATAGATGGGTAATTTCATTCTCTTCTCCGCTAAATTTTCAAAGCACAATAATTAAAACTAGCCAACACCACACACTTATCTGAAAGCAATAAGATCTTCTTCCTGAAAGCGTGTGTTTTGGCGTTCAGCCACTTGCTGAACAAAATCTCGCTGAATAACCTGATGTAACGTTATTCCACTTAAAAACTGATAAATTTGATCGCTAAGCTCTGTCCACAACTGGTGTGATAAACAAATATCTCCGCCTTGGCAGTCTGCTTTGCCATTACAGCGTGTTGCAGTAATGGGTTCGTTTACGGCTAAAACAACCTCTGCAACGCTGATTTGTGTTGCAGGACGCTTCAGTTCGTAACCACCGCCTGGCCCGCGAATGCTGTCAACCAGATTAGCCTTTCGCAAACGCGCAAAAAGCTGTTCCAGATAAGACAAGGAAATATGTTGTCTTCCAGACACTTCAGCCAATGTGATTGGACCTTCTCCAGAGTGCAATGCGAGATCAAGCATCGCAGTTACTGCATAACGGCCTTTGGTGCTTAACTTCATATCAGTACCTTTACTTCAATGTATCCATGATCTCATACCCGAGTATTTTAGTCAACTTTACCGCACTCCCGAACAGGCCTTTACATTAATTTATAAGCTATTGAATAATAAGGAATTAAAAAAGGGTTATTAGTATATTTAATCGCTATAGACTATCACATAATAATAAATACCCAGTAATTTACTGGGTTAAATGCAATTGATTCTCATTAAAGAAAAATCAAAGACTTAGAACTATTCTTCTTTGTCATTTGAGGGAGATTTTTCGTCCGTCTTTGTTGACTGCCCATTGGCATCGAAACGCCTTAATTCTTCGCAATTAACGTCTGGAAGGTCTAACTCATCACAAGCAATGCCCTGCTTTTGGAGAGCGCAGGCGATCAGCTCCATCTGCTTTTCCATAGCCTGAGAATGCTCGTGCAGGCTACGAATAGCTTGTGAAATAGGATCCTGTTGTTGGGTGCTGATGCCGTAGGCTTCAAACACCGTTTGCTCGGTGTCTTTTTGCTTCGACACCTGTCTCGCCGGAATACCCACAACCGTAGTATCCTCTGGAACGTCTTTGTTGACCACTGCGTTAGAACCAACTCTAGCGCCTTTATGCAAAGTGATTGGCCCTAACACTTTTGCACCAGCACCGATCACCACATCATTCTCCAGAGTTGGGTGACGCTTGCCCTCGTTCCAGCTGGTGCCTCCTAAAGTAACACCATGATATAAAGTACAGTCATCGCCGATCTCAGCCGTCTCACCAATCACCACGCCCATACCATGATCGATGAAAAAACGGCGTCCAATTTTAGCTCCTGGATGTATTTCAATTCCGGTTAACCAACGTGCGAGCGTAGACAGCGTTCTCGCCAACCACTTCCAGTTAGCTCGCCATAACTTGTGGGAAAGTCGGTGGAACCATATTGCGTGAAGTCCAGGATAATTGGTCAGGATCTCAAAATTATTACGCGCCGCAGGATCTCGGTGATAAACACTCTTAATGTCTTCTTTGATGCGCGCGAACATTACAACTCCCCACTTTCCTTATTAACTGTATGGTATTTAATATGTTTATTCATTGAGGCCAAGAACCCTCTTAAAATATTAACTTCCGCTTCCGTTAACTGAGCTTTTGCCAACAAACGGTGTAACCTGGCCGGTAACAGCTTAGGCTCCTGTGGATCAAAAAAGCCTGTTTCAATCATGACATTTTCAAGATGTTGATACAAACCTTCCGTCTGCTGGATTGTTGCCTTGCGCTCACTGTCATCAGCCTCAGAATCGACCTCAGCCCCGGAATGTAGCGAACTTTCCTGCTGTAAGGCTAATAACCGACATTCATAACATATAACCTGAACGGCTGCTGCCAGGTTTAATGACATATAGTCGGGGTTCGCGGGAATATTGACATGATAATGACAAAGCTGTAGCTCTTCATTCAGAAGACCGCTGCTTTCGCGTCCAAAAACAATCGCCATGGGCAGTGCTGAAGGTTCTTTCTCAATAATGTTTTTGATTTCACGAGGCTCTACCATTGGCCAGGGCAACGTACGACTGCGAGAGCTGGTACCTATCACCAGACGACAGTCTTCAACCGCCTCTTGCAGCGATGAAACTACCTGAGCATTATCAAGAATATCTAATGCTCCAGAAGAGCGAGCTAGCGCCTCCTGCGACGGAAATTCTTTAGGCTGCACCAGTACCAACTGTTGTAAGCCCATGGTTTTCATTGCTCGAGCGGCAGCTCCGATATTACCCGGGTGACTGGTTTGGCATAGAACTATTTTAATCTGCTGTAATAAGCTGGCTTGTTTTAAATCACCCATCGACACGAGAAAGTTGATAATTTACAAGCGACTATATTAGCAGAGCAACCTGAAGAACCCCACTAGTAAGCCAATAAATAAGTAAAAAACATGCCTCTAAGACTTCTTAATTTTAAGAAGTTTTGCTATGATTCGCACCAATTTAAGAGCAAACGCTCAATATTTGTCCAAATTACTGCGGACACTGTTCTTTGACTTTGGTGGTATTAATATGAATGCGTACAAAAACATTGCCGTACGTGCGGCTGACCGTGCAGGAAGTTTTATAGCAAAAGCTTTTGCTAATAGAGATCGAATTATAGCTCAAAGTAAAGGTCCGAATGACTTTGTCAGTAATATCGATAAGCAAGCTGAAGAAATCATTATTGATGCCATCAAGCACAGCTATCCTGACCACGCTATCTTAGCAGAAGAAAGCGGCGCTCAAGGCGATAGCGATACCGTTTGGGTGATCGACCCGATTGACGGTACCACTAACTTCTTACAGGGCATCCCGCATTTCGCCATTTCTATCGCCGTCAAACATAAAGGTAAAACGGTAGCAGCTGTAGTTTATGATCCCATTAAGGACGAGCAATTCACGGCAACGAATGGCGGCGGCGCCCAACTGAATAATACACGCATTCGTGTGACCGAAAAGAAGAAGCTCGACAACGCCCTTCTGGCTACTGGCTTCCCATTCCGAGCTCACCAGGATCTGGGGGAGTATTTACGCTACTTCGAAACCATTTTCCCATTATGCATCGACATGCGACGTGCTGGCGCGGCCTCCCTGGATCTGGCTTATGTCGCTGCAGGGCGTCTGGACGGCTTCTGGGAATTTGGCCTAAGTGAATGGGATACAGCCGCAGGCATCTTAATCGTCAAAGAGGCTGGCGGTTTTGTCGGTGATGTTAAAGGTAATCCTCACCAGGGAAAGTCAAAAAGCATCCTGGCTGCCACGCCTGGTGTATTTAAACACTTTATGAAGTCGGTTAAAGACCTTTAAATCGAAATTTTTACCTCCATATCCAATCTCTATTTGAAAAGGACAGCCCAAAGAATATACAATTGGTCTGTCCTCTTACCAGAAAGATATCAATCAAGTAGGTTATAACATTATGAGTACACAGAATCACAAGGCTCTTTTTGAAGCATTGTGGAGCGACTATTTAGCCATCACCCCCGATGCAGAAGCCATACACGAAGAATTTAAAGCGCTTGGGGATGATGTCATCATTAACGATCATATTGCCTTGCGTACATTTAATGAAGGCGCTATCAACCTAGACAATATCGGTAAACACCTGGAGCAATTCGGCTATGAAGCCGCGGGTGACTACCACTTTGAAGAAAAAAAGCTTTACGCCAAGCACTTCCAGCATACAGCAGATAACGATGCGCCTAAAATCTTCGTCAGCGAATTATTACTCGAAGAGTTTTCTGCCGAACTACAGATGTTCTGCCGTGGTTTAATCGCCGAAGCCAACTGGAATATCAAGCAACAAGGATTAAGTCTGCCTTCTCGCCCTTGGGGTAAAATTACTCGTGAAGCGTATGAGCGTTTACTTGAAGAAAGTGAATATGCTGCATGGTTAGCAGCTTTCGGCTTGCGTGCGAATCACTTTACAGTTTCTATCAACAGGCTGAAAGGTATGGATAATATCGAAAGAGTCAACCAATTCCTTAAAGATAAAGGTTTTGAGCTCAACAGCAGTGGCGGCGAAATCAAAGGCAATGAAGAAGTTTGCTTAAAGCAGAGTTCAACTATGGCCAATATCGTCGACTGGGAATTCAACGGAGGCAAACACCCTGTCCGCTCCTGTTTCTATGAGTTTGCGGAGCGCTTTCCAATGCAGAACGGCGAACTTTACCAAGGTTTTGTTGCAGCCAGCGCCGATAAGATTTTCGAATCGACTAACGCGGCTTAACTACACATAGTCATTCCCGCGCCCCAAGGGAATCGCAGGAATGACTTATATATAAATATATGGGCTGAATTAGCTAAGCCACGCCCCACCAATTTATCGCGGCAAATATTTTTTATATGTTCATTTTTTGGACGAGCAAAAACGAACCAAAAACTCGCCCAAAAATTAGGTCCTAAGGGCTTCCCTCAGGCGTCAATGTTACTAATCGAGCCGTCAAACGAAACGTCCTTGTTTCGTTTTGACTAAATTGGAGTTTCCTGCCCAGTTTGCTCGGTAACATTAACGCTTGAGGCTAATTTTTAAGGGGTAATTCGGTGCAAACTATCAGGAGCGAATGTGGATGGGTTAGCACTAATATTTCCTCTTGTATTGAGCTGAGTAGCGAAATAGAGCCAGAATATTTAATGATATGCCAAGCCTAGCGTAGGGATATCAGCTAGCTGAATTTTAAAATTAAGAAAACAAAAAACCGCCAAACGGCGGTTTTTTTTACATCAACATTTTAAAGCAATTACAGAGATTCAATTAACTCTGGAACTACTTTAAACAAATCTTCAACCAGCCCGTAATCAGCAACCTGGAAGATTGGCGCTTCTTCGTCTTTATTGATAGCGACAATCACTTTCGAGTCTTTCATTCCCGCCAAGTGTTGGATAGCGCCAGAAATACCGACAGCAATATAAAGCTCAGGTGCAACGATTTTACCTGTCTGACCGACCTGATAATCGTTTGGCACGAAACCTGCATCAACAGCAGCACGAGATGCACCAACTGCAGCGCCAAGTTTATCAGCTAGTTGCTCCAGCATTTCAAAATTTTCACCGTTACCCATACCACGGCCACCTGAAACTACGACACGAGCCGTACCTAAATCAGGGCGTTCAGATTCAGTTAGCTCTTCACCTACATAGTTGCTTAGCTCTGTATGTGAACCTGCGCTGACATTTTCGATAGACGCTGAACCACCTTCGGTAGCTAACGCATCAAATGCGGTTGCACGTACTGTGATAACTTTTTTCTTATCGTTACTTTTTACCGTAGCGATAGCATTGCCTGCATATACAGGTCGCTTAAATGTATCTTCAGACTCAACTGAAATGATGTCAGAGATCTGCTGAACGTCCAAAAGCGCTGCGATGCGTGGCATCATGTTTTTACCAAACGTTGATGCAGGAGCAAGAATGTGTGAATAGTCACCCTCTTGTGCCATAACGGCTTTTTCAACATCTTCAGCCAACAGGTGCTCAAGGAACTCAGCTTGTGCCAATAATACCTTATCAACACCCTCAGCTTTAGCTGCCTGATCGGCTACCGACTGACACTCATGGCCAGCCACCAAAACAACAGTCTCACCTTCAAGCTTTGAAGCCGCGGCAATCGTATTATAAGTTGAAGCCTGTAATTCGCTATTGTCGTGCTCTGCAATTACTAAAGTCGTCATTTAGATCACCTTTGCTTCATTCTTCAATTTATCAACCAGCTCAGCCACGTTTTCAACCTTAATACCTTCACTGCGCTCCGGTGGATTCTCAACGCTTAATGTCTCAGTACGACTGGCTGTATCAACACCTAGATCTGCTAATGCCACTTCATCTAACGGCTTGCGTTTAGCTTTCATAATGTTCGGTAAAGAGGCAAAACGCGGCTCATTCAAACGCAAATCAGTCGTTACCACGGCTGGAAGCTTCAATTCGATCGTTTGAAGACCTCCATCAATTTCACGAGTAACCTGAACCTTACCATCTTCAACATCTACTTTAGATGCGAAAGTACCTTGGCCCCAACCGAGTAATGCTGCCAACATCTGGCCAGTTTGGTTGTTATCACCATCGATTGACTGCTTACCCATCAGAACCATTTGCGGTTCTTCCTGCTCAACAACTTTCTGCAAAGTCTTGGCGACGGCCAACGGCTCAAGCGCATCTTCTGTTTTAACCAAGACAGCTTTGTCTGCGCCCAATGCCAGAGCTGTACGCAACGTTTCCTGACACTGCTGGTTACCGATAGAGACTGCAACAATCTCAGAAGCAATGCCCTGCTCTTTCAAGCGTACAGCTTCTTCAACAGCAATCTCGCAGAATGGATTCATAGACATTTTAACGTTAGCAGTTTCGACACCGCTATTGTCTGGCTTAACGCGGACTTTAACATTCGCGTCGATAACACGTTTAATTGCAACTAGAATTTTCATGAAAACCCTATCGTATGTATAATTCTTGGCAAAATAGACGACCAAAGCGCCTATCTTTTGTAAAATAGGGCGTAATGGTGACGTTTTACTGGCTCAAGGTCAATAGTTAATCGTGATTTTGAGTCCGTTTTGAGCGAATTTTAAACAATTTTAAGAGGAGATCTAGGTGGAACGCGAATTTATGGAGTTTGATGTCGTGATAGTAGGCGCCGGCCCTTCTGGCCTCTCGGCTGCTATCAAATTACGTCAACTAGCCCAAGAAAACGATCAAGAACTAATGGTTTGTGTCGTAGAGAAAGGCTCGGAAGTTGGCGCTCATATCCTGTCAGGAGCTGTGATTGAACCAAAAGCGCTTAACGAGCTTATCCCTGACTGGAAAGAAAAAGGAGCTCCCTTAAATACGAAGGTCACGGGTGATTCCATCTATCTCATGAAGGGCGAAGATAAGGCAACGAAAATCCCTAACTTTTTCGTTCCTAAAACCATGCACAACGAAGGCAACTACATTATTAGCCTGGGTAACCTCTGCCGTTGGTTGGCAGAACAAGCTGAGGCGCTAGGAGTTGAAATCTTCCCAGGATTTGCAGCAGCAGAAGTCTTATACAATGACGATGGCTCGGTTAAAGGTATCGCCACGGGGGATATGGGCATTGGCAAAGACGGTGAAAAGAAAGACGGCTACATGCCAGGCATGGAGTTACACGCTAAGTACACCTTATTTGCCGAAGGCTGTCGCGGTCATTTAGGTAAAGAACTGATTGGTAAGTTTGATCTTGATAAAGATAGTGAACCCCAACACTATGGCATCGGTATTAAAGAGCTGTGGAAAGTCCCTGCAGAACAACATCAGGAAGGTCTAGTTGTACATAGTGCTGGCTGGCCATTAAGTGAGTCAGGCTCTGCTGGCGGTGGCTTCTTATACCATATCGAAGATAACCAGGTTGCCGTTGGCTTGATTACGGATTTATCCTATTCAAACCCTCACGTCAGCCCGTTCCATGAATTTCAGCGCTTCAAGCACCAGAAAGAGATCAAAAAATTCTTACAGGATGGTGAGCGTATTTCATACGGAGCTCGAGCGATAACCAAAGGGGGCTTACAGTCACAACCTAAAATGTCGTTCCCAGGCGGTCTGTTAATCGGCGATAATGCCGGGACCCTCAACTTTGCTAAAATTAAAGGCACACATACCGCGATGAAGTCAGGTATGATTGCAGCAGAAACAATTGTAAATGCGATGAGCAAAGAACGTCGTAATGATGACCTGGTCGAGTTTGCAGATAATTACAAAGCTTCATGGGCATGGAAAGAACTACATCAACAACGTAACTTTGGCCCTGCACAACATAAATGGGGTAACTTCCTCGGCTCAGCTTATGCCTTTATAGATATCAATATCTTTAATGGCAAATTACCTTGGACCTTAAGCGATCCAGAGCCTGATTATACAACGATGAAGCCAGCCGATCAGTGCAAGAAAATTGACTACCCTAAACCGGACGGTAAATTGTCTTTTGACAGGCTCTCTTCAGTGTTTATTTCTAACACCAATCACGAAGAAGATCAGCCTGTTCACTTAAAGCTGTCGGATAACAATATTCCGATTGAAGTGAACCTGGAAAAGTATGACGAACCAGCTCAGCGCTACTGCCCTGCTGGTGTCTATGAAGTCGTTCGTGATGATGATGGCAATAACCCACAGTTTGTGATCAATGCACAAAACTGTGTTCACTGTAAGACCTGTGATATTAAAGATCCGAGCCAGAACATCACCTGGGTGACACCGGAAGGTGCCGGCGGCCCAAACTATCCAAACATGTAAGTTTGTGCCATCAAAAAAGCCTCCCAAGAAGGGAGGCTTTTTTGATTCAATAAGTCCTAGCTAATACTAGTGACTGGAATACTTCTTCTTATACCCAATACAGCGAGGATTGCTACTAGCACCGCCGGGAAGCTACCGCCACCACTCGAGTCATCTTCACCGGTACTACAATCTTCTATTGGCTCACCAGTAGGGTCAAGTCGGAATGCTCTAACTTCACCATCAACCGTACCAAACCCTACAATTTGCCCTGAATCATTAATCGCTGTTGCTTCTGTCAGTTTCCAGTCAGTATTACACGACACGAGCTCATTAAGATTCTTCATTTCACCATTTTCATGAATAAAAGCTCCGTACTCACCAATCGTTGGGCTCGAAATTAGGGCCCGACCGACGATCTGTCCACTATTATTAATATCATTTGCCCTTGAATCATTGAATCTGCTATCAAAAAAACCTAAAAATGTTGGCTCAGAGTCTCCTGCTGCCATATCAATGACAAATGCTTCTCTCTGGTTTCTAGTGTCAGGTATTTGCATACTTCCGACAACTTGGTTTAGATCATTTATCCCTTGGGCTAGCATAGCTCGTTCATTAAGCTGTGGCACTTCGACAAGTTGACCAAGATCATTTGTTGAAGCAATGAAGGATTTAATCGTTGCTTCCCCATTAACCTCAGCATCACTAAAACCTAACACGTAGTTATTATCGTTGATATCAATCAAAAAAGATTGTTTATCTGCTCCTTCAGAAAATGGCTCTACAGCACTATAGGAGTTATTTTGTCTATCGTAGACAAAGGCCCTTGTCGTAGGGTTCTCATCATCATCAGGATTGACATCAAATTTTCCCGACAAGATAATTATGTCATTATTGTTTATCCCAAAAGCAGTAACGTTACTTAGGTTTTCTAAATCAGGTAATTGACTTACAACCTCACTCTCAAAAATAACAGCGTGTTGCTGTAGAGTAACTTCCGTCGAGCCATCATCCAACTCTTTCTCTATCACTTCATTCGACAACCCCACTCCAACCATCGCATCGTTTAGGGATAAACCTTCACTAATGGTTCCTGCTTCCACAGCCCCTAAATCAATATTTCCTGCATCATCGAACAATACTGCATGGCGAACGAAATCACTTCCTCCATCCTCATTTATAGGTCCATTTGCATAACCAATAGCGATACCTGCTTCGTTAATATCTCTTGCGATACTAAAGTTCCCATCTAACCCGCCAAGGTCAACAAGTTCATAAGGAGCTGCCAGCGATGTAGAAAATACAGCAGATAAGCTAAGCGCAAGTAAGGTTTTTGTCATTGTTAACTTCATTAATTCTCTCTTCGGTCAATATTCGTCAGTTTTCTATTATGATACCGCGTCTGGCTGCGACTCTGGCTGAGCATCTTTAAATGCATCAAGCGTTAAACAATGCTGCTCAATTTCCACTAAACGAGGGTAATCGTCAAGAGGAACCTCGAACCTACGAGCATTGTACAGCTGAGACACTAAAAACACGTCAGCTAATGTCAGCTTATCTCCAAAACAAAATGGTCCTTGAGTTTTGTATTCCGCCAACATCGACTCTAACGCTTTAAAGCCTTCATGGATCCAATGTGCGTACCAAGTCAACTTCTGTTCATCACTCACCTTCAATTCACCCTTCAAGTATTGCAACACACGCAAATTATCCAATGGGTGAATATCGCAGGCAATGATTTGGCATACACTTCTGACTTTTGCCTTGAGAAAAGGTTCACTCGGAAATAGGAATGGCCCATCATAAACATCGTCCAGATATTCACAGATGGCCATAGACTGAGTCAGGAGTTTGCCATTATCGTCTAATAATGGCACTAACTCTTGAGGGTTTTTTTCAGCATATTCGGGTTTATGTTGCTCGCCTCCATCCTTAACCAAGTGGATTGGAATAACAGAGTAAGATAAGCGCTTGATATTTAAGGCAATGCGTACACGATAAGCCGCCGTAGAACGCCAGTAGCTATAAAGCTTCAACATAAACCCTCTCCTTTATTTATACTGATTATACTTCGTACTTTTCAACAACCTGGTTGATTTGACCGAAAATGCTTTGCTGATTTTCATCAAACATTTCGATCGTTACTTTGTCGCCGAACTGCATGAATGGTGTTGAAGGCTTACCATCGGCAATGATTTCCAACATGCGAACTTCCGCAAGACATGAAGAGCCTACCGAACGATCCTTGTTAGAGATAGTGCCAGAGCCAACGATACAACCAGCTGTTAGCGGACGTGTTTTTGCGGCATGGGCAACTAGCGTTGGGAAATCAAAAACCATGTCGACGCCACAGTCTGGATGACCCAGTTCTTTTTCGTTTAAGTGTGTGATTAATGGCAAGAACACTTTCTTGCCATCCCACTTATCGCCTAACTCATCTGGAGTGACCGCAACAGGCGAAAACGCAGACGACGGCTTAGACTGGAAGAAACCAAAGCCTTTCGCCAATTCACCCGGAATCAGGTTACGCAATGATACGTCATTCACAGTCATCAACAAACGAATTTCTTTTTCCGCCTGCTCAGCTGTAGCACCCATTGGAACGTCACCCGTAATGACCGCAACTTCCGCTTCCATGTCGATACCATACTCTTCACTCGCCATTTTGATATTATCACGAGGGCCTAAGAAAGCATCACTGCCGCCTTGGTACATTAGTGGGTCAGTCCAGAATGTTTCAGGCATTTCTGCGTTACGAGCCTTACGAACCAACTCAACGTGATTTACATAAGCACTGCCATCAGCCCACTGATAAGCACGCGGTAAAGGAGACTCACAAGCTCCTTGCTCAAAATCCATTACATCAACAATTTGACCGTCGTTCAATTCCTGATACGTTTTTTCTAGCTTTGGCTTGAATGCATCCCACTCATCTAAAGCAGCCTGTAACGTTTTAACGTAATCAACTTTTGTTGCTTTGGTTAAATCTTTACTGACAACCACTAGCTGGCCATCACGAGAACCGTCTCTTAACGTAGCTAATTTCATTCTACTATCCTAAATTTTTAATCTATTTTATTGCTGATACGCATTGATATGGCACCAACAACACTAAATTCAACCGCTTAGGCCAGCACTCTCATGTTGACCTGGTTCATTAATAACGAGAATCTACTACTCTGACAACACGCTTTAAACAAAACCCTGTCATGAGGACTTTCTTGCTTAGACGAGGCATTTAGCGCACGGATGTGAGGGGTGTATGCATAATACATGACTCACTGAGTACGCTAAATAACAACGTATAAGCCAGAAAAGATCATTACCCGTTATTGGGAAGCTTTCCAGCTATTGCAGTACTCTGGGTTTTCAACCCCAGCCATGGCATCACCGACTTCCAGCGCATCACGCGTATCCAGCATCACTGCCACTTCATCCGTTTCTTTCTTGGCATACTTGCGCCCTGCTTCGAAAGCTTTTGGATGTGGCCCATGAGTGAAACCTGATGGATGGAACGTTACCATGCCAGCATCAATATTATCACGACTGAAGAAGTCGCCTGCATGATAGAACAGGACTTCATCAAAATCATCGTTGTTGTGATAGAACGGTACTTTCAAGGCACCAGGATCCGATTCGATCGGTCTTGGTACAAAAGTACACACCACAAAACGACTCGCCACAAAAGTGGTATGCGCTGATGGTGGTAAGTGATAGCGGTGGGACATTAACGGACGAATATCACGCCAGTTTATACGCACCACCGACAAGTCACCGTGCCAACCGATAGCGTCTAAAGGCGAATAATTGTACTGCACACGCGATAACTGACCACGACGCTTAATTTCAACGGTCCACGGCGTATCATCCTGCTGGGCTTTGAACTTATCGTTAATGCTCGGCACATCCAGCATAGCCGGATCAAAAATGGCCTGCGGGCCTACCAGGCCTTTTTCAGGTAATTGATAGCTATCATTGGTCGCTTCAATTAGCAGCATGGTCATTGGCGCTTGTGGCTCAATACGCCACATAGTACCGCGAGGAACGACAACATAATCGCCTTCACGGATTTCCAGATGACCATAGTCACAGAATAAATCACCCTGCCCTTTATGAATAAACAGCAGTTCGTCACCATCACCATTACGAACCAGATTCAACATGGCTTCGTTACAGTTCCAGATACGGAATTTGCAATGTGCGTTGTATAGAAGGTTTTCTGCGCCCCATGGCGAGTTAGAGTTTTTATTCAACTCGTTTAAGTCATAGGCACGCGGACGCAACGGTCCTTCCCACTTTTCCCATGCAGTAGGTGGGTGCTTGTGGTGGAAGTGAGCCGTTGGACCGAAGAAACCACTTCGGCCCGCTTCACGCTCATACGGCGCCTCTTCAGGCAGATCCGCATGAGCCTGGCGAGAAATGGTTCCTTCCTTATGAGGGAAAGCAATCCATTTACGCATCTTAAATTACTCCACGTTTTTGCTGATCCAGCTCGATAGATTCGAATAGCGCTTTAAAGTTACCTTCGCCGAAGCCCTGGTTACCTTTACGCTGAATGATTTCAAAGAAAATTGGACCAATCACAGTGTTAGTAAAGATTTGTAGCAAAATACCTTCCTCGTGCTCAAGAGAGCCATCGATCAAGATGCGGTTCTTACGAAGTTCCTCTACGTCCTCATGGTGCTTGGGAATACGGCGTGGGATCATATCGTAATAGGTATCTGGCGTATCCATAAAGTCCATACCACCGTCACGAAGCTTTTCAATCGTGCCGTAGATATCATCTGTGGCCAATGCGATATGCTGGATGCCTTCACCATTGTACTCTTTCAAGAACTCTTCGATTTGTGACTTATCGTCTGCAGACTCGTTGATAGGGATACGCAGCTTATTACATGGACCTGTCATCGCCTTAGAGAATAAGCCAGTTTGCTTACCTTCAATATCGAAGTAACGAATCTCACGGAAGTTAGCGATGTTTTCATAGAAAGTTGCCCACACGTCCATACCACCACGCTTCACATTGTGTGTCAGGTGATCAAGTGTGTGCAAGCCCATACCAGCAGGGAACCTCTCAACGCCTTCGTAGAAGTCAAAGTCAGCATCATAAATGTTGTTTTCTTTGCCCCACTTATCAACGAAATACAATACCGAGCCACCGATACCATAAACGCCTGGGTGCGAGTTATGCTCATCTTTATCAAATGGCTTAGCACCTTTCTCTACAGCATACTCAAATGCCTTCTGAGCATCTTCCACACGCCATGCCATTGCACATGCACATGGACCGTGCGACTGGCTAAACTCATTAAAGTAACCTTCTGACTCACCGTTTACTAAGAAGTTGATATCGCCCTGGCGATACAAAAACACTTCTTTTGATTTATGTTTAGCAACTTCGGTAAAACCTAATAGCTCAAATAGCTCTTTTAACTTCTTCACGCCAGCTGCGTCAGGCGCAGAATATTCAACAAACTCAAAACCATCAGTTCCAAGGGGATTAAACGTTGTATCAGTCATTTTATAAACTCCTCAATTTTCGAGGTGGAATTACTTACCTTTTGATCCAGCTCACTCGGTGTCATATTTCAATATTGTTTAAACTACCGAACAGTTCGCCACTTATTGATCAAAAGACCTAAATGTTAGTAGCAGGTATTCCTACGCTTTGCTCCACTGAGCGCGTATTTGTGCCGCAACGATAAACGTTGGGATGAGTTGTTTATTAAGATTCAATAACATATAACCAAGTTTTAAAGCAATATCAAAGCTTTAGTTATCCCCATATTATGCAACAGCCCGCGACATTTCACAATCTCGCGGGCTGCAAAATGGAATTTTGAAAACTAGCTAGCTTTCTGTTCTTCCTTTGGTGGGTATAAAGGTTCACGTAAGCCAAGACGCTTGGCTTCTTTTACCATACCCATGACATCACCGTTAGCCAAATCGAACAACTGCTTAAAGTCGTCAATAACAAAATATTTCGGCTGCATGATATCAATACGGTATGGCGTACGTAACATTTCGACTGGGTCAAAAGGAGCACGAATAACGTCAGGATCCTCCAGACTGTGTGGCGTTTCACCAATCGATGACAAGATACCGCCACCGTAAATGCGTCGGCCTTCTGCCGTATTAATCAGGCCAAACTCAACGGTAAACCAGTAAAGACGGGCCAAATAAACCCGGTCTTCTTTGCTCGCTTCATAGCCAAGCTTACCGTAAGCTGCTGTAAATTCAGCAAAATACGGGTTAGTTAGCATCGCCGTATGACCATAGATTTCATGAAACACATCGGGTTCTTGCAGATAATCCATCTCTTCACGAGTACGGATAAAGGTCGCACAGGGGAATTTCTTATCGGCTAAGAGCGCAAAAAACTTATCAAAGTTAATTAACGCTGGAACCCAGGCCACTTCCCAGCCCGTTTCTTTGCGCAGGACGCTGGACACTTCTTCCAGCTGTGGAATACGATCGTTGGGAAGGTTAATTTTTTCAAGACCTTCGAAATACTCAGGGCAGGCACGACCTTGGATCAGCTTTTCCTGACGAGCCATAAGCTCGCTCCAAATCTGATGCTCTTCGTCTGTGTAATGAATAAAACCATCATCGTCCATCGGACGCGCTTTATACTTTGTACCTTTAGCCATAAACCTACCTAAATATTTTTGTGACTGAATACTATTATACCGTATCAGGAGCAATTCTTCAGTTGAACGCCCCCTCAAAGGCGCACACATTATTACAGCTCATATAATAAAAACAAGTAAAATCCACTGGATAAACCAGATTCAAAGAGTTATATCGTTTGCAAGTTCAAAGCACTCGTATTAAATTAAGAAATAGTTATCACTTTTTTCAAATAAACTGCGAAATGTTTGATAATTACTCAAGATCTTACATTTCTTTACTCAACTCAGCGCTTAGTTGATACATAATGGATACACATTCTCGTTTAAGGATAAAACAGGGACCTCTGATCGTGATAAAAAACGCTTTAGTCATCATATTTTCAGTAGCTTTAACCAGCTTGACGCTTCCCAGCCAAGCTATCAATAGCCCCGAACAGCTAACCTTTCTGGCAGCGGAAAAAGCTTTTTCAAAAGGCGACTTAAAAACTTATTCAAAACTAAAGAAAGCGCTAAAAAACTACCCTCTCTATCCATATCTAGAATATAAAGAGCTACTCAAAAAGCTTGACGCAAAGCACCGTAAGGATATTGATGGGTTCATCAGCAAATACAGCAGCTCCCCTCTCGCCGATCGTCTGAAGTACCGTTTTATTCACCAGCTTGCAAACCAAAAAAAGTTCAAGCTGATGCAACAGTATTATGAGTATGGTGATAATGCCCGTCTTGATTGCTTACTCCTTGAAGACCAACTGAAAAATGGCACTTCTGTCAAAAACATTGCCAATAAAATTGAAGATCTCTGGAGCGTACCGAAATCCCAGCACAAAGCCTGTGATCCGGTTTTTAAGCGCTGGATGGACAAGAACCTGTTGTCAGATACCGTTGCCTATCATCGCTTTTATCGCACCGCTCATGACGGCTCTGTTGGTTTGCTTAAGTACCTCGAACGCTTCTTGCCAAGAGAGCAGCAGTATATTGCCGACCTGTGGATCCGAGTAAAGAAGAATCCGGGAGTTGTTAATCGCCGTAGCTTTTTCCCAGGCAAAGATCCTAATCTGGAAGCCCCAATTCTGGTTTACGCCATTAAACGTCTGGCCTGGGGTGATCGAGATCGAGCACACCGTGTATGGCAGCATACAAAAAACCGAATACCATTAGCTCAAGATCACCTGGATGAGGTTGAGCGGACATTATTTTTGGCATTAGCCACTGAGAATAATGACAAGGCGTTAAAGTGGTTGGATAATAAAAACCTGGATCGGTTTATCACCGACGATCTGGTCAATCATTGGAAACTTGCCGTATTACTGCGCAATGAACGCTGGAATGATATCCGCCGCTTGCATGAGCTGCTTCCAGCCGATCAGAAGAACAGTAACCAATGGCAATACTGGAATGCTATTGCAC
This sequence comes from Kangiella shandongensis, assembly GCF_020005365.1. GTDB lineage: Bacteria > Pseudomonadota > Gammaproteobacteria > Enterobacterales > Kangiellaceae > Kangiella > Kangiella shandongensis. Next base: position 240,633 of record NZ_JACNML010000002.1, read on the forward strand.
AGGAAAAAACTGGCCAGCTAAAAGAATCGGCCTTAACCTTAAAGTTACTGGCGGAAAAGCGTGACTACTATGGCTACCTGGCAGCCTCTAAACTCAAGCAACCATTAAAACTTAATCATAACCCCGTGAAAATACCCGGGGAGGTTTTCAAACGAGTCAAACAAAGCGACAACGTTCAACGTGCAAAAGAGCTGTTTGAGCTGGAGCGATACATTAATGCCAGCAGAGAGTGGCGTAAACAATTAAAACAGATGAATTCTAGTAGCGAAATACAGGCTGCATCCAAAATAGCTCACTCCTGGGGCTGGTATAATCAGGCGATTATCACCATTGCCAAATCAGGGTACTGGGATGATACGGAGATCCGCTTCCCAACAGCCTTTAAGGATAGCTACATCAAAATGGCCAAGAAAGTCAATCTACCGCCACAATGGTTGATGGGGGTATCACGTCAGGAAAGCGCCTACGGTCCACTGGCAGTATCACCTGCCGGTGCGTACGGGCTGATGCAGGTCATGCCTTCAACAGCCAAGGCTTATTCTAGAAAGTTTAAAATACCTTATAGTTCGCGCAGAGACTTACTCAAGCCACATGTCAATATTGAGATGGGTAGCCGCTATCTGGAGTTACGAAATAAGCAGATGGGGAACAACCCCATCTATGCATCTGCAGCTTATAACGCAGGAAAACATCGTATCGATTTATGGAAAGAGTTCGGCCGGCACTCGACCGATATCTGGATAGAAAGTATTCCTTATACAGAAACGCGCGACTACATAAAAAAGGTCATGACCTATCGTGCCATCTATGCCCTGAAACTTGGCATTGATGATAATATTTTTAATTATATTTTAGCGTCAGAAACAGGTGGCGATGAGACTTGTAGTTATGTAGCTGATACCAGTAGTAATTCTGCCGCCAGTTGCTAATACGTAAAAACTGATGGGGGAATATTAATCTCCCCATCAGCTTTCAGCTCTAACGAGCCAATAGCTCCTTACTATGTTATTAAAAATACCTCTCAAAAGTCAGCGAGATATAGTCATCATTGCGGAAAGGATATAACTGACTTTCAAATGGGTTTTGCTCGTTGTCTACAGAAAAAAGTCGCGCTTCAAGAATCACTTTCCAGTCATCTCCTAAGCGTCGGCTGGCTTCCAAGTTTAAAAACCTCTGCCCCTCTCCCTGAGAATAGACCAATAATGCTTCTGTCGACTGAATATCATTCATCGCCAGGCGAAAGCCGGCCACAGCAACATCATGCTGTTCGAAACCGCCGGGAAGATTATCACGCGAATCATGCTGATACTCGACAATCATACCCAAGTCGGCTCCACTGTCCGTAATACCAAAGAAGGTATACTCCAGACCACCAACCGCAGCCCAGTAACGATCCTCACTAAACCCAGAGCGCGTCATGGCTTCTAACTTCCAGAGCCAGGCACCTTTGGTCGCCTGAACATCTAACGCGGTTTGATCGATGGTTACGTATAAGGGTCTGAGCGTTGGCTGTAGAGGGTTGCTTGAGTTAACCACAAACAAGGGTTCACGACTGGTACCCGAAAAGTGCGATAAACCAATATCCCAATCCCCGATCCAGCGTGACCACCGAATTGCTGCATCAAGATGCTGCTTACCGTCTTCATCTGCATAAATAGGGTTGTCTTCATCAATAGTTAATGGGAAGCGGAAACGCCCACCTTCATCAGCAAAGGTTCTTTCACGAAATCCTGGCAGCAGGAATAACTCAAGGTAACCAAAGCCCTGCTCTGTAGATAGCGTTAGCATCTGTTGCCCCAGCTTGTCTTCACCGTCAATATTTTCGACGAAATCCGTCTGGTTTATCACATCCACCAAATGTTGAGACTCGGCAACGCCCCAGAACACTTTGCTAACACCAACTTTCAACTCCCAGTCATTTCCAACGTAACGCACCATCAATTCTCGGATATCAGCATGCGTCCGCTCGTCATCCAGACTGTCCCAGCGAAAGAATGGTTTAAACACGATACTCCAATCAGAGTCCTGCCAGCGATGGTAGAACTCAGGTTCTGCCGCCAGTGCAAACTCTGATTGCTTTTGTCCAAAATCCCCTTCCTCGAAGAAGTACCGTCCCTCGGTTGATACCACACCACTCCATTCTGCTGCATCACTGGAAGTAGTAACCAGAACTAAAAACCCACCTAACATCAGGCAAGAAATAAAACGTTTGAATCCTTGAATTATCACCACACATACCGTTTGGTCTGTTGTTTTGGCGTATTGTATGTAAAAGGAAGAACAATTACTACCAACGATAAAATGACTGCCTAAAAAAATCTGAACCAATAGACAAACTACAGGCACGATTCGTACATTTTTTATACCGATATGGTAATCTAAACACTACTAAAAGTAGCTGATACAAGAATGGCTACTGGGAGGTTTTATGGGACAAACCATTAATCCAGAAAGAGGTCAGTGGTATAAAAGGCTTGATTTAGATGCTAGTTTTGAAGTCGTGGCAATAGATCGCGACGAAGAATGTATTGAAATTCAATACTATAGTGGCGAGATAGAAGAAATCGACCAAGCCAGTTGGGAGTTATTAGAACTCTCGCCCATCGCTCCACCGGATAACTGGTCTGGAGCATACGAAACGGATAGCCGAGTCGAAATCGAAGCCCAAGCCGACTCACTTGAGTCTGCCCTGAGCTTGATGGATGCTAAAAATTATTAAATACTTGAAGCTTTTGTTAATCATAATATCGAACGAAGATAGCAGCCTGATAAAAGCTACCAAGCGACTTGCGCCTGCACAATAACACTCTGCCAAATATCTATAATCTCATCCCTGTTCATATCCCCTTAGGTTTTACATACAAATCAATTAGTTGAGGTCATTGGACAAGAGGAGATCAATTAGGTACATTCAGAAACAATAACTATAACAGCAAACCCAGTATTCAGTTTTGGTTTGTGTGCCTATTGATAGGATCAAGGTTTGAAACACATAAAGTTCACTCGTCAGTTTAATATTGCCTACGCACTAATGTTTTTTGTTGTGTTAACGACGGTGAATTATATTTTCTATAAATATCAGGAAGCTTCGCATATAAACCAGCAAAATAAACTGTGTGAGCTCATCATCTCCAGCTTTACTCCTGGTTTGGAGTATGGTCTAAGCTTCGGCAATAAAACGGACCTGGAACATACGCTTTACCCGTTACGCAATAACCCAGATATTGCATTTGTTCGGGTTGTTGATAATCAGGAGACCATAGTGTCTCAGGTCGACAACCGCGGTCTGATTGGTATTTCGCAGGATGTCAAACTAACCACTTTGAACAGTGACATTATCCAAACTTTAGGTAGCGGCATCCAATCCGAATTTCCCAGCCAGTTAATCAAAAATCAGGAAAGTTCGGACCGAAAGCTGGGGCAGATACAGATAGCAGCCACACCATTTAGCTATAGCCGTTTTAATGACGGCGTCACCCAGTGGACAATCAATCTCGCTCTTGCTCTACCCATGATACTGTTTTGGGTTTATTTACAGGTCAGGCAGGCACATCAGAGAAGAATAGTTAAAAAACTGATCGATATCCTTAACGAGTCTAAGGGCTATAAGGAGTTTAAAAGTAACTTAAAAACAGCTGAAGGCTCGGAATTGTTACAGGCCGTTGAGCAACAGGTAATCAGAACTCAAAACCTAAGGCATCAGCTTAACTTGCTAAAGTCAGAGGTGCAGCAGGCACGACTCGATGCAAATACTGAACTTCATGAGTTTATTGGTTTTATTACCCAGCAAAACTTTAACAGCTCAATCAATAACCTGATGCTCTTTTACGACATCATTAAGCAACCAGTCAACAAAGAGCGGGATGCCGTCTGGTGCCGGGATCTTATTGCTCAGACATTAACCGAACTGTCTAACGATGCAAAAGCTGAACAGACGTTAATACAAGACTCGTTTAGCGGGAATCGTATGAATTATCAGGTTCATACGGATGCTAAAGCCTTTAAACAAATGCTCAGACTATTGCTACAACAACTTATCCATATCTGTAAAGGCCACTCTCTCAATGTGCACTTTGATTTGAGGCAGGACTATCAGGATAAAGCGGTTTTGCGTATCTCTTTTGCCTCCAAGTCACAAGAGTTTATCGAGGCCGTAAAGGCGCAAAGCCTGTTTCAGTTTGAAGAAGAGTTACCCGTTTCTGTCTCCAGTAATAATATTCAGCTGATCTCCGCCAAGCATATCCTTAGAAAGTTTGGTGGCGAATTTTTCTACCTCAATGAAGAGTTTCGATTTGAATTACCGGTAACCACTCTGGACTTACCCGATAATAAGATCCAGCCAGAACCGATCAATCCACTTAGCGTTAAGTTATCGGTATTAGTTTATGATTCCGATCCCATCGATAAAATGGTGCTGATTGGTTACCTCAATAAACTTGGAGCTGAAGTCGATAAAGCAACAACAAAACAGGTCGTGCTGCAAAAATTACGTCATGATAACTATGATGTCATCTTGGTTAACTCAGACTTTATAACAGAAGATCCGGCCTTTTCTTTTAAAAACTTTTTAGCGGAAATCGAGCAGCTGGAAGTTCGTCCTCAGATAATTATTATCAGTCATGACTATTCAATAACGGAGTCGGATATCTTCCAGCAACTGCAAGCGGCCAAGTTTATTACTAAGCCGGTCGATCCCAAAAAACTTGCTCGAGTATTAAGCTCGCTGTAGCTTTGTCATACTCTCCTTAAAGGATTCGATAATACGCTCTTCTGCATGATGAGCGCCCTGCTCGACCAGCTTGATGCCGTTCACCCATACAGAGGCAATAGTATCGGTATCAGCCTGGTTGAAAATAAAAGCATCCAGTAACTGCTCTTTTGACTTTCCGACAAACACCAGCGAATCCGTATTAAGCTCTAAAAAGTTAGCTTTATGACCAATGGCGATCTGTCCGACCGGTTGCTGCAAACTCTGCGCACCACCTTGAGCCGCCTGAGTCCATAACCAATTCCCTGTCGAACTATTTGCACCATCGACAAGAACCGTTCGAGAGCGCTCTCGTAGTCGTTGCTGGTATTCCAACCAACGTAATTCTTCCGTTGCGTTAACTGAGATATGACTATCGCTGCCTACTGACCAGCGCCCTTGCTGTGACTTATAGTCGAGCATGGGGAAGAAACCATCGCCTAAATTAGCTTCAGTTGTGGTACAAATAGAAACCACCGCTTTTGAATCTGCTATCGAAGTCACCTCTTCCGGAGTTAGATGTGTTGCGTGCACCAGACACCAGGTTTCATCGGGCGATAAATGATTATACAGCCACTCCACCGGACGTTCGCCATAATGCGCGATGCAGTCATCAACTTCTTTGGTTTGTTCGGCGATATGAATATGAACAGGAGCAGTTGTTGACTGAGAGCGCAACGCCTTAACTGCAAATTCTAAATCTTCCCTGGCAACAGCTCTTAGTGAATGCGGTGCGATACCGTAGCTTTGATTATACTCAGAGGCCAATAAGTGTACCTGCTCCAACAAGCGCCCGTATGCATCTTGCGAATGAATAAAACGTTTTTGACCGTCAGTCGGATCCCGTGGTCCAAAACCACTGTAACGGTAAAACACAGGGAGCAAGGTCACATCTATCCCACTGTTGTTTCCAGCCTCAAAAATCTGCATCGACATTTCAGCCGGATTCTCATAAAAACTACCGGTTTTGTCATGATGCAAGTAGTGAAACTCACCAACAGAAGTATAACCCGCTTTAAGCATCTGCATATAGAGCGCACTGGCAATATGGTTTAAATCTTCCGGGGCGATGTTTTCGACAAAACCATACATGGCTTTGCGCCAGGTCCAGAAGCTGTCCTTCGTTTCTCCACTCGCTTCACCAAGGCCGGCCATCGCCCACTGAAACGCATGTGAATGATTATTAACCATCCCCGGAATCACCGCACCTTCAATCACTTTGCCACTAAAATTAGCTGGTTTTGCCGTTTGTGGTTTAATTTTGGTGATAACCCCATTAGAATCGTGTTGCAATAACACATTCTCCTGCCAACCATCGGCCAATAATATTGATTTTGCATAAATCTGCTGCGGGTGAATACTTGTCATGATATTTGGAATAGTAATAGTTTAAAGATTATTGGGATCATAATATGAGCCAGAGAGAAACGAAACCTTTTGATTACATCATTCATAACGTCAACATTGCGACGTTAGCCAACCAGTACACAAATAGCGATAATCCTTACGGCGTGATTGAGAACGGCTGTGTCGGTGTCAACGGCAGTGTCATTGGCTATCTTGGCGCATACGATCCTGAGCTCAAGGCAGATGAGTACATCGATGGTGAAGGTCAGTGGTTAACGCCTGGACTCATTGACTGTCATACTCACCTGGTTTATGGCGGTAATCGTGCCAACGAATTTGAAATGCGTTTAAATGGCGCAGCTTATGAAGATATTGCCAAAGCTGGGGGCGGCATCATTTCAACGGTAACAGCAACCCGCGCCGCCAGTGAAGATGAATTATTCAAAAGCGCCGCCAAAAGACTTAAAAGCTTTATGAAGGAAGGCGTCACGACTATCGAAATTAAATCAGGTTACGGTCTTGATACCCATAGTGAAATAAAAATGCTGAAAGTAGCCAAACGCCTGCAGCAAAAATTTCCCATCCGTGTCAGCACCACATTCTTAGGTGCTCATGCGCTCCCCCCTGAATATAAAAATAATGCAGATGCTTACATTGATTTAGTATGCAATGAGATGATCCCAAAGGTTGCCGAGTTAGGCCTGGCAGACTCGGTTGATGCTTTCTGTGAAAATATTGGTTTCAGTTATGAGCAAACCGAACGCGTTTTTAAAGCTGCACAACAACATGGCTTACCGGTTAAGTTGCACGCCGAACAGCTATCAGATCAATCCGGTGCAGGTTTAGCTGCAGAATATCAAGCACTGTCAGCCGATCACCTGGAGTACTTATCCGAAGAATCTATCAAGAAAATGGCCGACAACGGCACCGTTGCCGTATTGTTACCTGGTGCTTTTTATTTCTTGCGCGAGACCAAACTGCCACCCTTAGAAGCACTAAGAAAAGCCGGTGTACCGATAGCCCTGGCATCCGACAGTAACCCCGGCACGTCTCCGGCACAATCATTATTGCTGATGCTGAATATGGCCTGTACCTTGTTCCGCATGACGCCACTGGAGGCATTACAGGGTGTCACCATTCATGCAGCACAAGCGTTAGGCATCGAAAGACAGGCTGGCTCGATTGAAATTGGTAAGAAAGCAGAACTGGCCCTGTGGGACATCGAACATCCTAACCAGTTAAGCTACCAGCTGGGGGGAAGCTCACTGAGCAAAACCTTCAAACCATAAAAAAAGGCGCTTAAAGCGCCTTCTTTAATATCCAGGTATCAATTACTCAACCGTAATCGTTCCTTTCATGACGAAAGAGTGTCCCGGGAAGCTGCAGATGAATTCGTAGGTACCAGCTTCATCTATTTTGAAGCTAATACTGTCCGACTCACCGCCGCCAATCACTTTGGTATGAGCAATGACTTTGTCCGAGTTTTTAGGGATATAGTCATTATCTTTAGCCTTCTGAGCTTTCTGTGCAAACGCTTTAGTATCAGCACCTTTAGTAAGAATGACGACATTATGGCCCATCACGTTCTTACCCAACTTACCGGTATGATTTAGGGTCAGGTTAATATCTTCACCTGCGTTTACTTTGATATCAGTAACATCAAACTGCATCTGATCGTTTGCATTAATTGTAATATCTTTTGCAGCCAATGGCATTACTGCAAGCGTTAATACCAAAGATAATAGTGCCTTATACATAGAATCACCTTTACGTTGTTATAAACCTGCATTAATAATACTCCTTTTGTCTAAAATTTATACCTGTCAACGCAAATTTTCATCGTATATTTCGTATCGAAAAGCAATGCTTTGATTACTTTTCCTTATCCATAAATTGAACCAACTGAGCCAGTAACGACTGTAAAACCTTAGTTACGTCCGCGGCCTTCTCATGGTCGTAAAAACGCTCTTTTTCTTTTAAGTAGGTTGCTTGCGAAAGCTCCAACTGAACAGTATAAATATTATTGTCAGGGTCAGCATACTGGCGCGTAATATAGCCTCCTTTAAATCGACCATTAATAATTTTTGAGTAACCGTGGGTATCGAAGTTTTGTAGCAAGGAGCTTAATTCATGCTCAACAGTCTTCCCTTCGTTGGTGCCAAAATTAAAGTCCGGTAACTGCCCCTCAAAAAACCTTGGTACACGTGACTGAATAGTATGCGCTTCAAATAACAGGCAATAGCCAAACTTTGCTTTAGTGTGCTCAATTAACTGCTGCAGCTTGTCATGATACGGCTTCCAATACAGCTCGGTACGGCGCTTAACTTCAGTAGAGTCAGGTTCCTTGCCATCACCGTAGAGCGGTTCGGTATCAAACGTCGAAGTCGGACATAATTCGGTATTATCGGCCCCTTTGTATAAAACTTTGCCGCTAGAGTCACGGTTTAAGTCGATCAGATAGCGCGAATAGTTGGCATTCATTCGACTCACGCCTAAGGCATCTAAGAAATCGTATAACTGAACCAGATACCAATCTGTATCCGCGCTGTTAAGCGCTGCAGGAGTCATCTGCCTCAGCACATCATGAGGCATAAACTGGCCATGGTGTGGCATTGAAACGATCACTGGCGAGTCGTGGTCTACGAAGTCATAAACAGGAATCGCCTTGTCCGTCAAAACAAGACTGGCTCTATCCAGCGGCATAAGATCAGCCGCAACGTAACCTGTTCGAGCCAGGTCAGACTCAATCACTTTATCACTGTAATAATAACTCACCAGTTTCTTTGCATCATGAATCAGAAGCGGACACTTTTCCTCCACCACAGCCCATGACTCTGTGTTGAAATACCACTTGACCTGGTAGAGATAATCTAAAAAGAAATCCGTTAAGGTACGGTGGTACTTTTCTTCCGCCCCTAATGCGCTGGTTAGTTCAATCAGGTCTTTATGAAACTTTTCCCTGGCATCAGTGATGGATTTTCGACAAATATAATACCAGGCCACCTTTAAATGCGCTAAGTGATTGAATTCATCCGCTGATACTTGCTGTGTTTGGAACCGAGAGAATAAAGTTTCTGAGTTCATATGCTTAAACTACCTTCGTTTCTATATTTTTACTTGAAAAGTCTGCCGCTTTATTAGTATAGTTCAACTTGTATATACAACTTAGCATACAGGAAATTTTGCCAGGTTCAAGCCACGATAAGGACGTACCAACTTTGCAACTGAATAAGAAATGACAGAAGCGAACGCACGCCGCTATATGGTGGTTAAAAATTTTATTAAGCAGGGTATCGAAGATGGTAGCTGGAAGGAGCATAAACGCGTTCCTTCAGAAAACCAGCTGGTAGAAACCTGTAACGTCAGCCGCATGACGGCGCGTCGTGCCCTCGACGAATTAACGGAAGAAGGCATTCTATACCGGGTGCAAGGCCGTGGCACCTTTGTAGCTCCTAAGAAACTGCATTCCCCCATGCTTGAAATTCGCAACATTGCCGATGAAGTCAGTGAGAGGGGCCATAAATACTCCAATGAGTTAATTTTGTTGCAAAAGGAGCAATGCCCTAATCATCTGTTACATTACTTTGATTTAGATGAAGGCGATGATATATACCACTCCATCATGGTGCATAAGGAAGATAATAAGCCCATCCAAATCGAGCAACGTTATGTTAATCCGAAAGCGGCGCCCGATTACCTGAAACAGAACTTTAATGAAATGACACCTAACGTCTACCTGTCGGCTGTTGCACCGCTGACTCAGGCTGAGCATCAGATCGAAGCCAAAGAAGCCGATCCGTTTATGCGTGTCACACTCAAACTACAGGACAACGAACCAGTTCTGTCGATCGACCGCACCACATGGTCTAGAGATTTACTGGTCAGTTACTGTCAATTATTCCACCCTGCCAGCCGTTTTAAGCTGACAGGACGTTTTACCACAGAACATCAATTGACCGAGCTATAAGTTCGGACAATCAACAACATGAGAGAGGAATCAAAATGTCGGATACAAATTTTGAAAAGAAACGTTTTGATGCAGGTCGTGAAATCAGAGCACCTCACGGCACAGACTTAAATGCAAAGTCATGGCTAACCGAAGCACCACTTCGTATGCTGATGAATAACCTGGATCCGGACGTAGCCGAGCACCCACAGGGGCTTGTGGTCTATGGTGGTATCGGCCGTGCGGCACGTGACTGGGAATGTTACGACAAAATCGTTGAAAGCCTCAAAGAACTTAATGACGATGAAACCTTATTGGTTCAATCCGGTAAGCCTGTTGGTGTATTTAAAACTCATGCCGATGCACCTCGTGTCTTAATCGCTAACTCCAACCTGGTACCGCACTGGGCAAACTGGGAGCATTTTAACGAGCTCGATCGCAAAGGCTTGATGATGTACGGCCAGATGACTGCAGGTTCATGGATTTACATCGGCAGTCAGGGCATTGTCCAGGGGACATACGAAACCTTTGTTGAAGCGGGTCGCCAACACTTTGACGGTAATACAAAAGGTAAATGGATTTTAACCGGTGGTCTAGGCGGTATGGGTGGCGCTCAGCCACTGGCGGCAACCATGGCAGGCTACTGCATGATCGCTGTTGAGTGTGATGAAACTCGAATCGACTTCCGACTGCGCACAGGCTACGTTGATAAGAAAGCGAAAACAATCGATGAAGCTTTATCGATGTTGCAGGAAGCTTTAGATAAAGGCGAAGCGATTTCAATCGGCCTGTTAGGAAACGCAGCCGATGTGTTCCCTGAATTACAGCAGCGTGGCGTTAAACCAGACTTGGTAACAGATCAAACCTCTGCACATGATCCGGTTAACGGTTACCTTCCACAGGGCTGGACGGTTGAAGAATGGCGCGAAAAAGCACAGACAACCCCGGAAGAGGTCTCTAAGGCAGCTAAAAAGTCCATGGCCGTTCAAGTTAAGGCCATGGTTGAGTTTGCTCACGCGGGTATCCCTACTGTCGACTATGGTAACAATATCCGTCAGATGGCACTGGAAGAAGGCGTAGAAAATGCATTCGACTTTCCGGGCTTTGTACCCGCCTATATCCGCCCTCTTTTCTGCCGCGGTATCGGGCCGTTCCGCTGGGCCGCACTTTCTGGTGATCCGGAAGATATTTATAAAACCGATCAAAAAGTCAAAGAAATCATTGCTGACGATCCACACCTGCATAACTGGCTGGATATGGCGAGAGAACGAATCCAGTTCCAAGGCTTACCGTCACGTATCTGTTGGGTCGGTTTAGGACTACGCCATAAATTAGGCTTAGCCTTCAATGAAATGGTTAAAAATGGCGAGCTAAAGGCTCCCGTTGTTATTGGTCGAGATCACCTTGACTCAGGTTCTGTTGCCAGTCCAAACCGTGAAACAGAAGGCATGAAAGATGGTTCGGATGCCGTATCAGACTGGCCACTGCTTAACGCCATGCTAAACGTAGCAGGTGGTGCAACCTGGGTATCCCTGCACCACGGCGGAGGCGTTGGTATGGGCTTCTCACAACACTCAGGTGTAGTAATTTGCTGTGACGGTAGCGATGAGGCCGCTGAGCGTATTAACCGCGTACTGTTTAATGATCCAGCGACCGGTGTTATGCGCCACGCCGATGCAGGCTACGAAGCGGCAATCGAATGCGCTAAAGAGAACAACTTAAATCTTCCCATGGTGAAGTAAGAACTGACGAGACAGTTTACAAGCTGTTTTATCAATTATAGGGTTATTAATTTATGACAACATTTACGTTAACACCCGGCGAGCTGAGCCTCGCCGACTGTCGAGATATTTACTCGAAGCCTTGTCAGATCGAACTGAATGCTGACTATTATCCAGTCATTGATCGCTCGGCACAAACCGTTGCTGACGTGGTCGAAAATAATCAGACTGTTTATGGAATTAACACCGGCTTTGGTCTTCTAGCTTCAACGCGTATTCCTCGCGATAAACTGGAACTACTCCAGGAAAGCTTAGTGCTGTCGCACTCAGCAGGTATTGGCGAGCTACTACCTGACAATGTAGTGCGCTTATTGATGGTATTAAAACTGTCCAGCCTGTCACAGGGCCATTCTGGAGTTCGTCGTGAAACCGTTGACGCTTTAATCCAGCTGGTAAACCATGAAGTTTACCCGTGTATTCCTGAAAAAGGATCGGTTGGTGCCTCGGGTGACCTGGCCCCACTGGCACACATGAGCTGTACTTTGATTGGTGTCGGTGAAGTTCGTCATAACGGCAAAATCCTGAGCGCCGAAGAGGGCCTTAAGATTGCTGGTTTAAAACCAATGACGCTTGCCGCGAAGGAAGGTTTAGCGCTACTGAACGGGACACAATGTTCGACGGCTCTTGCTTTAGCCGGTTTATTCGGAGCAGAAAACAACTTCTCAGCGGCAATTGTTGCTGGTGGACTAACCGTAGACGCTGTACTCGGTTCAGTCGCGCCATTCGATGCTCGAATTCACAAAGTGCGCGGTCACGATGGGCAGAAAAAAGTCGCTTTATCACTGCTTAACTTAATTAAAGACAGTGAAATCAACAAGTCTCATGAAGACTGCGATAAAGTTCAGGATCCCTACTCGCTTCGTTGCCAACCACAGGTTATGGGTGCCGCTCTGGATCACATGCGCTTTGCCGCTTCAGTATTGTTGACTGAAGCAAACGCCGTTTCTGACAACCCTCTCGTATTCCCTGAAGATGGTGACATTATTTCTGGCGGCAACTTCCATGCCGAACCCGTTGCCATGTCTTCGGACTTACTGGCCGTGGTTATTTCTGAAGTTGGCGCCATTGTCGAGCGACGTATTGCATTGATGCTGGATAAGCACTTAAGTGGTCTTCCAGCATTTCTGGTTGAGGACAGCGGCGTTAACTCTGGCTTTATGATTGCTCAGGTTACAGCAGCAGCACTGGCTTCTGAAAATAAGACGTTGGCCCACCCTGCTTCGGTCGATAGTTTACCGACCTCTGCTAATCAGGAAGACCATGTCTCCATGGCCACTTTTGCCGCCCGTCGCTTACGCGATATGAATTTCAATACTGCGGGCGTTATTGCCGTTGAGTTATTAAGCGCGGCACAAGGCATCGACTTTAGAGCCCCATTGAAAACATCCAATACACTGCAAAAAGCTTACAATGCCATTCGTGAGAAAGTCCCATACTACGACAAAGATCGTCATTTTGGCCCTGACATCGAAGCCATTCGTGAGCTGATCGAAAGCGGCTTTTTTAATCAATTTACCAGAGAGCTAGAGCTTCCAAGTATCTAACTGCTCATTAGTAGCCTACGCAATAAAAAAGCACCTTCCGGTGCTTTTTTATTGCAGCAAAGACTTAAAAGGACTGTGTGGCGTAGTTAATAACTCTCTGAAGTCTTTCATGAGAGGCCCTACTTCTAGCCATTACAGCCAGGCCAAACTGTATCGTTAACAAAAAATCCGCTAACTCGTCTGGGGAAGCCGTTGAGTTTAACTCACCTTTTTTCAGCTCTTCCTGAAAAAAGCTCGCAAGCTCACTTCTCGAGTTATGATTTATGCTACGGACTTTCCTCATGGCCTCTTCAGGCAAACAGTCACTCTCGGCTTCACAAGTGCTAGTCATTACAAAGCACCCTTTAGGTAAATCCGAATCCAGCAACTTCTCTACTATTGACTCAAGATACAGGCGGACCCTTTGCTTTAAACCGAATTGTCTATCCAATAGCTTTGCTGCATGTGGCGAACCGTATTCACAAACATATTGCTCTAAAGCACTGATGAAAAGCTTTTCTTTATTGCCAAATGCGGTATATAAACTGGGCTTATTAATGCCCATTGCCGCAGTTAAATCACTCAATGATGTACCGCTATAGCCTTTTTGCCAAAAGACTTTCATAGCGCTCGCTAAAGCGTCGCTTTTCTCAAACGTTCTTTGCCTACCCACCATTGTACTACCCAATACTTTCGATACATTACTTGACATTATATACCGAGTGGTACAGTATGCAACACATGTACCGATCGGTACAAATTGCTAGTGTGAACCTAAGGAGTTAAAAGTGAGTAATTTAATCAACAAAAATGTAGTAATAACTGGCGGAAATAGCGGCATCGGTTATGCAACGGCAAAAAAATTCAAGCAAAAAGGGGCTAATGTGATTATTACCGGTCGTAATAAAACCGCAGTAGCAAAAGCTGCCACTGAACTTGACGTAGAAGGTATTGTGGCAGATCAAGCAAATACAGATGATACCCACAACCTGGTTGATACAGTTAAAGAGAAGTTTGGAAGTGTCGATGTGCTATTCATTAATGCAGGAGTCGTTAAATTTGCACCCGTAGAGGAAATGGATGAAGCACAATTTGATGACATTATGAATATTAACTTCAAAGGAGCCTTTTTCACCCTACAGAAGTTTATCCCAATTCTAAGTAAAGGCTCATCTGTTATTAATCTTTCCTCAATCAATGCTTATACAGGAATGCCTAATACCGCTGTTTACGCAGCTAGTAAAGCCGCTTTAAACGCACTAACCCGAACAGCAGCTTACGAACTTGCCCCTCAGGAAATCAGGGTAAACTCTGTCAATCCAGGACCTGTTAATACGGCTATTTTTGGAAAATTAGGGATGCCTGAAGAAGCATTTAATGAGTTTGCCGGTGTCGTACAGGAACGCATTCCCATGAAGCGATTCGGCGAGCCTAAGGATATTGCTAATTTGGTAGCATTTCTAGCATCAGATGAAGCCAGTTTTATCACGGGTGCGGAATATAATATTGACGGTGGTATTAATGTGAATCCTATCCTTCAGTAGTGTGAAATACAGGGTCACCTGAGAGCTCGACACTCTCTGGATCGCCCAGAGAGTGTCGGATAAGGAAACCGATACTACAGAAACTAAGTGTTCAAACTACATGCCTAAAGAGATTTCAGCGATACGCCGACGCGCTTTACGCAGATGAGTAGTAAACTCTTGCTTTTTAAGAAGGTGTTTATAACTCTCAGACTGATACAGATGATTCACTAACTGCTTTTGGCGTTTATACTCATCAGGCATATAATCGACCCCAACTTTACACCAGGCCATGCCTTTTAAGCGGAGTTGCTCCGGATGCCCCTTGCCCTGAACAAACTTACAGATAGAGACAATTTTATCAGCCATTTGAGAATCAATATCTAAAACTTCTGCTTTTGTTACACTCGCTCCGACCAGAAGCAATATCCCAGTGAGGATTGGTTTCTTCATTTTCCTTTACTCTAACGCTATATGGTTAATAACAATAAGAGCTGAAACCCGATCCCAAGTTATTTTTTACTTCCTGTAATTAAGGTTTAACAGCTATATCAAACTTAACTTCTACTTCGTGCCTGACCCAGTCGGGGTTCTTCCAAGAACCAAGTCCAAGTTCAAAGTCAAGCCGGTTTATTGTAAGTTTGCCACTAAGCTGCAACAAGTCGACCAGTTCACGAATTTCTATTCTAAAGCTGTATGGTCTTGTTATTTCTTTAATTTTTAACTCACCTGCCAGCTCATAAGTGTCGTCAGAAACAGCCTTTATTGATGTCGACTTAAAGTAACTTCTAGGTGTATTTTGCACGTCAAACCAGTTGTTTTTTTTGAGCATTGAGTCACGTTTTGAACTACCGCTTTCTACCGAGGCTAAATCAACAGTAACGTTGATCTTACTTTGTTCAAGATTGTTATTGTCAAAATCAGCATTGACCTCAAAGCTTTCAAAGTGCCCCGTAAATGTATTCTTCTTATTTTGTACGCCACTGAACTGGATGTAACTGTCATCCGCCAATTTTGTATACTCTTTAGCACCAGCCATTAATGACAAGCCCATTAATAAAATACCTAAACTTAATTTATTTTTGTAAAACATAGCTATCATTACCTTAAGAATTTTGTCTTAAATAACCCTTTTGAGTTACTCTGACGTTTATAGAGGCATAACTGTGAAAATACAAGGAAACCCTTATGCGTAATAAACATAACTTACATAGCATTCTGACATTACTGATTGCATCAACATTATCCGGAGTTACGACAATGGCAAATAGCAAAGAGGCTATCACGATTTACAGTAGCGCACAGCCTGGTTCTATTTCCCCTAACAGTTACCGGCCAGTTCCGGGGCAACATTTTGGCAATTATAAGGTCCCAGGCTACGCTGTCATTAAAACCACGCAGCAACATAATATTAAAAAAGGTCGAAATCAACTAGAGATCAATAACGTTGCTGCCCTACTCGACCCTACTACCGTATCATTCCGCTCCTTAACCGATCCTGAAGCCCATGTTCTCGAGCAAAACTACCAATTTGACCTGGTTAGTCAGCAAAAATTACTACAACGCTACCTGGGTAAAACCATTCTAGTCGAACAGGTGCAAGGTAATGACACCAACACCATTGAGGGTGAATTAATCAGTGCAGCTGGTGGTCTGGTACTAGAGGATAAACGTGGTAATGTTCATAGCATTAATAACTACAGTAACATTAAGTTTCCACAGCTTCCCGGTGGTCTGAGAACCAAGCCAACGTTAGTCTGGGACTTGAATGCTACGAGACCTGGAAAGCACGACATTGAGCTAAGCTACCAAACCGAAGGCATGACTTGGTGGTCGGATTATAACGTTACCTACAGCGAAGACAACAACTGTCAGCTGGACCTGTCGGCCTGGGTCAGCATCATTAACCAGTCTGGTGCCAGTTATAACGATGCTAAATTGAAATTAATCGCCGGAGACGTTAATCGTGCGCAGCCGCCTTCTGCGGTGAGACGTAATCAAGTGGTATATGAAAAAGCAGCCATGGCTGATGGTGCAGGATTTGAGGAGAAATCTTTCTTTGAATACCATCTTTACACCCTGGGTCGTCCTGCGACACTTCCCGATAACTCAACTAAACAGCTTGAGCTATTCCCGGCTGTCAAGGCTATCGATTGTAATAAAGAGCTCGTGTTTGATGCCTCCAGCCAATACGGCTATGGTGGATTAAATACCAACCAAAACTATGGTCGAAACACTCAGAGCGACGTGAATGTCTATCTACGCTTTAATAACAGCGAAGATAACAATATGGGGATGCCACTGCCAGCTGGCCGTATCCGTGTTAACCAGAAGGACACTGATGGAAGCTTGGAGTTTATCGGCGAAGATATTATTGATCATACTCCGAAGGACGAAGATGTATTGATCAAAATGGGTAATGCATTCGATATTAAGGGCGAGCGCAAACAGATCGATTACCGGGTTAATACCAAGGCTCGTACCATGAGCGAGAGCTTTGAAATCACCTTAAAAAACCATAAGGCAGAAGATGCCAAAGTGGTTATTCGAGAAACTCTGTATCGCTGGTCACAATGGGAAATTGGCCGCAAATCCCATGACTTTACCAAACAGGATGCAAGACACATTCACTTTGATGTCAAGGTTCCTGCCAACGGTGAGGTTACGGTCAACTACACCGTTAACTACTCCTGGTAAGTAATCGAAGCTTAAAACAATAAAGCCGCAGCTCTCGCCGCGGCTTTTTTACAACAGCAAACTTACTCAGTTTTGGTTTTATCGCCCGCTTTGATAATCGACATTTTATCCAAGCTGAAGTGGCGACGGAAAGCACCATTAACATCATCTAATGTCAGGGACTTAAGAGCCTGCTCAAAATCTTTATCCCAGGCCATTGAACGTTGCAAGTCAAGGTTGCCAGCTAAAGTACCGACTAAACGGTTATCTTTAGCACGATCAATACGGCGATTTTGCAGCATACCTTTTACCGCATCATCCAGCTCTTTCTGAGTAAAGCCATCTTTAATAACTTTTTCAAATTCTTCTTTATAGCCTTGCTCTACTTTCGCCAGATTCTCTGGTGCACAAATCGCATAAGCACCGAATGTAGCCTTATCATCATAAGAACTGGCATTAAAGAATGAGCCAGCACCGTAACTTAGACCGTCTTTTTGACGCAGACGAGTTGCTAAACGGCTATTCAGGAAGCCACCGCCAAAAATCTGATTAGCTACAACCAATGCAGGATAGTCCGGATGGCTGTCGCTGACAGCAACCTGAGTCATGGCACCAAAGGCAGCGCCCGCTTTATCGGGAGTATTGACAAACTTATTGATAGACTCAACGTCAGAAGCCGAGGTCTTAATACGTTCAAAGCTAACCCTGGAGCTCCAGTTACCCAACGTTTCCTCCAGTAATTCCTGCATTTCAATTTGCTCAAAATCACCGACTAAAGCGATGTCAGCATCTTGTGCACCCATGAAGTTTTTATGGAATGCTTTCAACTGCTCAGGTGTCGCCTTCTCGATCTCTGCAATTTTCTCATCAATACTCATACTGTAGAAAGGATGAGACTTATCATAAGGGTTTAGATGGCGGCTTAATTGCAAAAACACTTGCGTCGTCGGCTGTTGCTTTTGCTGCTCTAAAGAAACGATACGCTCACGTTTTAAAACTTCCAGCTCTTCTTTGCTGAAGCGCGGGTTCTTTAGAACGTCTTCAACCAGATGAATGACTTCATCCAGATTTTCTTTTTTAGTTTCAATACGTGCGGTAACACTGGTTGAACCGCCGCTAACGCTAACATTTGCCTTTAAGCGATCGAACTCAGCCTGCAGTTCTTCACGACTCAATTCTTTCGTACCACGATCCAGCATGCCCGCTGTTAAAGACGGTATAACACCACTGTTTCGCAGGTCTTTCAAATTACCCAAATCTAAGTGGATTTGAGCAACAACGGATTCCCCACGGGTTTTCTTTGGCAAATAAACAACTTTCGCGCCATTACTTAAGGTAGCATCGGCTGTACGTTTATCAATGTTATCGTGTGATGGATCGAAGTCTTCACCCTGTGCCACTGCTTTGCGTCCCTTATACCCTTCAAGCATGGCATCGATTTCTTCGTCATCCAGACGTACAATTGAGTCAGCACGATCAGGCTTTTGCTCTGGCAGGAATAATCCAAGTGTACGGTTGTCGTTAACCAGATATTCTTCCGCTGCAGCTTGAACATCTTCGACCGTTACTTGCTCCAGACGATCACGGTTTAAGAACAACAACCTCCAGTCGCCCATACCGATCCACTCAGTCAGCTCTAAAGCAATGCTTTGTGAAGAGTTAAAGCTAAGCTCAACCTGTTTTAAAATCTTGGCTTTAGCCTGTTTCACTTCTTTTTCGGTAATCGGATTATTCTTTATGTCCTCTAATGTTCTCAGTAGTGCAGCTTCAGTTTTCTCAATATCTTTATCTTTAGCGACCTGCGCACCAAACAGTAACGCACCTGGCTCGCCTAGCTGGAACGGAAAACCAAAAGTTGAAGCCGCTAATTTATTCTTTACAAGTTCACCATGTAAGCGGCCTGTTTTACTATCACCTAAAATCTGATTAAGCACCTGAACTGCCGCAAACTGTTCTGATGGCCCTGCTGGCGTTTTATATAGAACACCAACCATTTGCACATCACCCGGGCGACGAACGATTACTCGGCGCTCACCATCTTGAGTCGGCTCTTCAGTATATAATTCAGGGATCACACGTTTTGGTTTTGGAATATCACCAAACTCGTCTTCAATTAAATTGATAATGTTATCTTCATCAATTTTACCCGACACAATTAGCGTGGCATTGTCGGGCTGATAATACTTTCGGTAGAAAGCCTGTAGATTGGTGATATCAACGTTTTCCAGATCTGAGCGAGCGCCGATTGTAGACTTGCCATAGTTGTGCCAATCATAAGCTGTTGACATCAGGCGCTGCAGTAAAACACGGAAAGGGCTATTTTCACCGTTTTCAAGCTCATTTCGAACTACCGTCATTTCACTGTCTAAATCTTTCTTGGCAATGAAGGAATTGATCATTCGATCCGCTTCTAAATCCAGTGCCCACTCAATATTTTCAGGCGTTGCAGAGAAGGTTTCAAAATAATTGGTACGATCATACCAGGTGGTACCATTTGGCTCTGCACCGTGATCGGTTAACTCTTTAGGAATATCCTTATGGTCGGGAGTCCCTTTAAAAACCAAGTGCTCCAATAAGTGTGCCATACCAGTCTCACCATAGTTTTCATGCTTAGAGCCGACGTGATAAGTCACATTAACAGTCACCGTTTCCTGGGTCGGATCTGGAAACAATAAGACTTGTAAGCCATTGTCTAAACGATATTCAGTAATACCTTCCACTGAAGTAACTTTTTCGATGCCTTCAGGTAGTGCTGCATAACTCGCCCCCATGCCGGTGGCTAAAGCGATGGCTAAAAAGGTTTTCTTAAATTTTAAGACCATAGATATCCCTCTATTTATCTGAGTTCTTTACTTTCTGTAGAGTCAATAATAATTATTCAACAATACAACTGATGAAATCATTGCTTCATCAAAGTTTCGCAATAAAGCAGTATCGTATAAAGCTTTGTAACAGTATAGGTAGGAAATGTTAATAAATATGACAGAAATAACAAAATGTTGCATGAAAGCGATTCAGAAAGGCATAAAAAAACCGCAAACCAAATGGCTTGCGGTTTTAAAGAACAACAAAACTATATATTACCAGCCTGTAATTTCTTTCATTGCTGAGCCGATTTCAGCTAAAGAGCGCACGGTTTTAACACCGGCATCTTCCAGTGCAGCAAATTTCTCAGCCGCTGTACCTTTACCGCCAGCAATAATGGCACCAGCATGGCCCATACGTTTGCCTGGAGGTGCTGTAACACCAGCAATATAAGAAACCACTGGCTTAGTGACGTTTTCTTTAATGTAAGCCGCCGCTTCTTCTTCTGCAGAACCGCCGATTTCACCAATCATAACGATCGCTTCAGTCGCAGGATCTTTTTCAAACATTTCAAGAATGTCGATGAAGTTTGAGCCAGGGATTGGGTCACCGCCGATACCAACACAGGTTGACTGACCAAAACCATGATCTGTCGTTTGCTTAACCGCTTCATAGGTCAAAGTACCAGAACGGGAAACGATACCGACTTTACCTGGCTTATGGATATGACCCGGCATAATACCGATCTTGCTTTCACCTGGAGTGATAACACCCGGACAGTTAGGGCCAATTAGACGAACGCCCAATTGATCACAAACGATCTTAGCGTCCAACATATCAAGCGTTGGAATACCTTCTGTAATACAGATAACCAACTTGATACCAGCGTTAGCCGCTTCCAAAATAGAGTCTTTACAGAAAGGCGCAGGTACATAGATAACCGATGCTTCTGCACCAGTTTCTTCAACTGCTTCGGAAACAGTGTTAAATACAGGTAGGCCTAAGTGAGTTTGACCGCCTTTTCCCGGAGTCACACCACCAACCATATTCGTGCCGTATTCAATCGCCTGCTCAGTATGGAAAGTACCTTGTGAGCCAGTGATACCCTGACAAATAACTTTCGTGTCTTTATTAAGTAAAATACTCATTATTTGCCCTCCGCTGCAGCAACAACTTTCTTCGCTGCGTCAGTTAAGCTTTCCGCCGCAATGATATTTAAGCCTGATTCAGCAAGTACTTTTGTGCCCAGTTCAGCATTATTTCCTTCCAGGCGAACGACCACAGGGTCTTCAATACCGACGTCTTTAACGGCACCGATAATACCTTCCGCAATCAAATCACAACGAACGATACCACCGAAAATGTTTACCAGAACGGCTTTAACATTGTCGTCTGACAAAATAATCTTGAATGCTTCTGTTACACGCTCTTTTGTCGCACCACCACCAACGTCAAGGAAGTTCGCAGGCTCGCCACCGTGTAATTTAATGATATCCATCGTGCCCATCGCAAGACCGGCACCATTCACCATACAGCCAATATTGCCATCCAGAGCAACATAGTTAAGCTCAAATTTAGCAGCATGAGCTTCACGCTCGTCTTCTTGCGATGGATCGTGCATTTCAGCCAGTTTGTTATGACGGTATAAGGCATTACCATCAATGTTGATCTTAGAATCAAGGCAGTGCAAATCACCGTCTTCTTTAATCACTAGTGGGTTGATTTCAAGAAGCGCTAAATCTTTCTCAACAAACATTTTAGCAAGCTGGATGAAGATGTGAGTAAACTGCTTTACCTGCTTACCTTCCAGACCAAGCTTAAATGCCAACTCACGTCCTTGATATGGTTGAGGGCCAACTAATGGATCAACAGTAGCTTTAAGAATCTTCTCAGGAGTTTCTTCAGCTACTTTCTCAATCTCAACACCACCTTCAGTCGAGGCCATAAAGACAACACGACGAGAAGAGCGATCAATAACGGCACCCAAGTAAAGCTCTTGCCCGATATCAGTGCAAGACTCAACCAAGATTTTACTCACTGGCTGACCGTTAGCATCCGTCTGATAAGTGACTAAGTTTTTGCCTAACCACTGCTTAGCAAACTCTTTCACTTCATCTTTAGTTTTAACAAGCTTAACACCGCCCGCTTTACCACGACCGCCTGCGTGCACCTGAGCTTTAACAACCCACATGTCACCACCGATACGGCCAGCAGCTTCGAAAGCTGACTGAGGATTATCAACAGCATAACCTTCAGATACTGGTAAACCGTATTCACGGAATAATTGTTTACCTTGATACTCGTGTAGGTTCATTTGATGTTCCTAAATTCACGTTAATTAAAAAAACAAAAGCCGGATAGCAATTACCCGGCTGTACTTGATACTTACTGATTAAACATCCAGTAGGATGCGAGCTGGATCTTCGATGAACTCTTTAATAGTTTTCAGGAAGCCAACTGATTCACGGCCATCGATAATACGATGGTCATATGAAAGCGCGACGTTCATCATTGGGCGAATAACAATTTCACCATCAATGACGACCGGACGGTCTTCCATACGATTCATACCTAAAATACCGCTTTGAGGTGGGTTGATAATTGGAGTCGCCATTAACGAACCAAACACACCACCGTTAGAGATAGTAAAGGTACCGCCTGTCATCTCTTCGACAGTCAATTTGTTATCACGAGCTTTAATACCAAACTCACGAATCTTTGCTTCAATCTCAGCAAGGCTCATGGTGTCAGCGTCACGTAGCACCGGCACAACCAAACCACGCGGAGAAGAGACGGCAACACCGATATCATAGTAACCATGATAAACGATATCGTCGCCATCAATTGAAGCATTAACAGCAGGATAGCGCTTCAACGCTTCCACTGTTGCTTTTACAAAGAAAGACATGAAGCCCAGACGAGTGTCATGTACTTTTTCAAACTGCTCCTTATAACGTGCACGAAGCTCAACGACTTCTTTCATATTGATATCGTTGAAGGTCGTTAGTAGCGCCGCATTTTGTTGAGCTTCAACCAAACGCTCAGCAATACGCTTACGTAAACGCGTCATTGGAACACGCTTCTCTTCACGTAAACCGGCAGAAACTGGAGCATCACTGCTCTTAGCTGCAGGAGCTGCTTTTTTACCGCCGCTCTTCATGAAGTTTTCAACATCTTCTTTAGTCAAGCGGCCATTTTTACCTGTTGCAGGGATTTGACTGGCATCAAGGTTATGTTCGGCTACCAAACGACGAACGGCAGGAGATAAAACGTCTGTATCTTTAGCAGGCTCTGCAGGTTTATCTTCTGACTTTGCTTCTGCCTTAGGGTCTTCTTTCTTATCAGTAGAATCATCCTTAGCTTCAGCGCCAGCATCACCACCTGCGCCGGCTTCAAACTTAGCAATCGCTTCTTCTTGAAGAACCGTATCACCTTCTTCTTTTAAGATTTCAGAAATAGCACCATCTTCTGGAGCAACAACCTCTAAAACCACTTTATCAGTTTCAATATCGACCAAGTTCTGATCACGCGACACTGCTTCACCCGGCTTGACGTGCCAGGTAGCAATAGTGGCATCCGCTACAGATTCAGGCAACACAGGAACTTTAATTTCGATAGCCATGTTATAACCTTATTTACCTTAACTTAATTTAAATTCTTTTATTTGATGCAGGTTATTCAATACCTAGCGCATCGTTAACCAATTTAACTTGCTGTTCATTGTGAACACTTGCATAACCAACAGCAGGTGCAGCAGAAGCCGCTCGGCCAGCAAAAATCACAGGGTCATTCGTTGGTACGGCATCGTCTAAATTATGACGACTACAATACCAGGCACCTTGGTTTTTCGGCTCTTCCTGACACCACACAAAGGTACTCGCGTTTTTGTATGATGTTAAAATTTTCTCCACTTCTTCGTGCGGGAATGGGTATAGCTGCTCGATTCGAACAACAGCTACATGATCCAGCTTTTCATCATGACGCTTTTTCAGCAGATCATAATAAACCTTACCAGAGCACATGACTACCCGTGCCACTTTCTTTTTATCCAGTTTATCGACTTCATCGATCGCATTCTGGAATTGGCCCTTGGTCAATTCATCAATACTGGATACCGCGTCACGATGACGTAATAAACTCTTCGGAGTCATCACAATCAATGGCTTACGTAAACTACGAACCATCTGACGACGGATCATGTGAAAAGCCTGTGCCGGAGTAGAAGGCACGACAACCTGCATATTCTGTTCAGCCGATAACTGTAAGAAGCGTTCCAGGCGTGCAGAGCTATGCTCGGGCCCCTGTCCCTCGTAACCATGTGGTAAAAACAACGTAAGACCAGACAGACGTCCCCACTTATGCTCACCAGAGCTAATAAACTGATCAATGACCACCTGAGCACCATTGGCAAAGTCACCAAACTGCCCTTCCCAAATCACCATAGAATTCGGCTCATTCGTTGAGTAGCCATACTCGAATGCCATCACCGCCTCTTCCGATAAAACGGAATCAATGACCGTGAAACGAGGTTGCTCTTCTTTAATATGATTCAGAGGGATGTAGACTTCAGCATCATTCTGATCGTGTAATACCGCATGGCGATGGAAGAAAGTACCCCGGCCACTATCCTGGCCACACAAACGCACTTCATAGTCGTCATCCAACAACGAAGCGTAAGCCAGGGTCTCTGCAAAGCCCCAGTCCATCGGTGACTCGCCTTGCGCCATCTCTTTGCGCAGCGCCATAATCTTCTTGACTTGCCGCTGTAGAGGAAGCTCTTCAGGATAGTCTGTGATTCGCTCAGCTAACGTGTCAAACTTCTTTTTACTGATCGATGTATCGGCTGGAGACTGCCACGATTGATTTTCAAACGGTGACCAGTCAACGCTGAATTCATTCTTATGGGTCTTAATACGATTAAGAACGACCGAGTCTCCTTTATCCAACAGGTCACGGTAATCATTGACAAACGTTTTCGCTTCATCCGCTGTAATAGTCCCCGCAGATGTGAGCTTATCTTCGTAGATTTTACGGGTCGTTGGATGTTTCTTGATCTTCTGGTACATGATTGGCTGAGTCGCATTCGGCTCATCCGCTTCATTATGGCCATGGCGGCGGTAACAAACCAAATCAATGACCACATCTTTCTTAAATTTATTACGGAACTCTAAAGCTAAGCGCGTAACATACAATACCGCCTCAGGATCGTCCGCATTAACGTGGAATACTGGTGCTTCAACCATCTTTGCAACGTCGGTGCAATAAGCCGTTGAGCGAGTGTCTGCCATCTTAGATGTGGTGAAGCCTACCTGATTATTAATTACAAGGTGTACCGAACCACCAACATAGAAGCCACGCGCCTGTGACATATTGAACAGTTCCATCACTACGCCCTGCCCTGTTACAGCCGAGTCACCGTGAATTAGAACTGGCAACACCTGTTCGCAATGTTTATCGCTGCGGCGTTCCTGACGAGCTCGAACCGAACCAATCACTACCGGGCTGACAATTTCCAAATGAGACGGGTTAAAGGCTAACGCCAGATGAACTGGACCACCGTCCGTTTCAACATCACTGGAATAGCCCATATGGTATTTAACGTCACCGGAAGACCCTTCTTCGACCACTGCATTTTTACCCGCAAACTCGTCAAACAGGACTTCGGGCTTTTTACCCATCACATTAACCAGCATGTTCAAGCGACCGCGGTGCGCCATGCCGATGACAATCTCTTTAGCTCCTTTGGCACCCGCCTGATTAATGAAGTCACGCATCATTGGGATCAGGCTATCGCCTCCCTCCAATGAAAAGCGTTTGGCTCCCGGGAACTTCGAACCTAAATACTTTTCAAGACCTTCTGCCGCAGTCAATCCCTCGAGAATTTTCTTCTTGGTCTGCTCGCGGAAATCGTGAGATGCAGATACTGATTCCAGCTTCTCCTGAATCCAGCGGCGCTCTTCTAAATCATTAATGTGTAAGAACTCTGCACCAATTGAGTTGCAGTAGGTTCTTTTCAGACGGTCTTCGATTTCTTTAAGTGACTGCTGTTCCGGCCCTGCCAGATTTCCAACGTGAAATTTCTTATTTGGATCGACATCACCAAGCTCAAAACTATCTAAACTTAAGTCGGTTGGGTAAGGATGTTTCCATAAACCAAGAGGGTCGATATTAGCGTGATGGTGACCACGCGCTCGGTATGACTCGATAAGGTGTAAGACTTTGACTTGCTTTGGGTCGGCAGTTGATTCACCGCCACCTTGAGAAAAAGCTAACTTTTGGCGATTCAACCCAATTTGGCGGAAGTGCTCTCGAATTGCGCCATGAGCCACTTCTTGTTTATCGTTAACTTTGTCGTACTCATCAAATTTTTCACGCCATTCGGCATCGACTGATTGAGGATCTTCTAAATATTGCTCGTATAGTTCTTCCAAATAGGCGGCGCTACCTCCCGAAAGGTAGGCACTGTCAAACATCGCCTCTAAGCCGTTCTTCATTTTAATTTAACACCAGTTCTCGGTATTTGTACCGCTATGATAACCAAAAATCGCAACTCTTAACACAGTAACGCCAGTTTAATTTACAAAGAGTTACTGCAAGAGCTGCGATTTATCTCGTTGTTAATATTGCTATTAATAGAGCAACCTTTCAACGCTTCGATTAGCTAATTTCTAAAAAAGCCGATTATACACCACTTTTTAGTAGCATAGAACGGATATGGCCAATTGCTTTAGTTGGATTCAAGCCTTTTGGACATACGTCTACACAGTTCATGATACCGCGACAGCGGAAAACGCTGTAGGCATCATCTAAATCGTTTAAACGCTCTTCTGTATGCGTATCACGACTATCCGTCAAGAAACGATAAGCCTGCAACAAACCCGCTGGGCCAACAAACTTATCAGGGTTCCACCAGAAAGATGGGCAAGAAGTAGAACAGCAGGCGCACAAGATACACTCGTACAAGCCATCCAACTTTTCGCGATCTTCAGGCGACTGCAAACGTTCTTTCGCCGGCGTTTCGGTATCGGCGATCAAATAAGGTTTGATCTTCTCATACTGCTTATAGAATTGCGCCATATCTACCACTAAGTCACGAATCACAGGCAAGCCTGGTAATGGACGAATGACTACTGGCGACTTCAGGCTGGACACAGCGGTAATGCAAGCCAGACCGTTTTTGCCATTAATATTCACACCATCTGAGCCACACACACCTTCGCGGCAAGAGCGACGGAACGATAGCGTTGGCTCTTGCTCTTTCAGGTCTACCAACACATCCAGCAGCATCTTATCCGAGCCTTCAGGAATGTCGATATCGAATTCCTGCATATAAGGCTTTTTGTCTGTCTCAGGGTTATAACGATAAATTTTAAACTTCATATTCTTTGCTCCGTATGCATTTCGTTACGGATTAATAAGTACGTGCTTTCGGCGGGAAAGCATCGACTTTGTCAGGGTGCATATTCACGTCGCGAGTACCCATTTCCTCGGTTTCCGGATAGAACACCGAATGTACTAACCAGTTTTCGTCATCTCGATCCGGGTAATCTTCGCGGCTGTGTGCACCACGACTTTCGGTACGGAATTCTGCGGCCATCGCTGTGGCGTAAGCAACTTCCATCAGGTTCTCAAGCTCCAGGCACTCCACGCGCTCGGTATTAAAGGCTTGTGATTTATCTTTCAATACTGCATTTTTCATGCGCTCACGAAGCTTTTTAACTTTCTCAAGACCTTCTTTCATCAAGTCACCGGTACGGAATACACCGAAGTGGTTCTGCATGGTTTGCTGTAACTCTTTGCGCAACTCAGCAACATCTTCACCTTCTTTCGACTCTTCCCAACGGCTGTAACGCGCCATCGAGCGTTCAGCATCAGCGTCGTTAAAGTCAGAGAATGGCAGGCCTTCACGCAACGATTCTTCAAGGTGTAAACCAGCCGCACGACCGAATACCACCAAATCAAGCAGTGAGTTACCGCCCAAGCGATTAGCACCGTGTACCGAGACACAAGCAACCTCGCCCACAGCGTAGAAACCTTTAACCACTCTTTCCGAACCGTCAGGATCACGGTCAATAACCTGACCGTACTTGTTGGTTGGAATGCCGCCCATCATATAGTGACAGGTTGGAACCACTGGAATCGGATCTTTGACCGGATCGACGTGTGCGAAAATCTTCGCCAACTCGCTAATACCTGGAAGACGCTTGTTAAGCACTTCTTCGCCCAGGTGATCCAGTTTCAAGAAAACGTGATCGCCATTCTCGCCAGCACCGCGACCCGCAAGGATTTCTTTCATCATCGAACGTGCCACCACGTCACGCGAGGCCAAGTCTTTGGCATTTGGCGCATAACGCTCCATAAAGCGCTCGCCATCCTTATTAATAAGATAGCCACCTTCACCACGACAACCTTCTGTAACCAAAACACCGGCACCAGCGATACCCGTTGGGTGGAACTGCCACATTTCGATATCCTGCACAGGAAGTTTCGCGCGAAGCGCCATACCAACACCGTCACCAGTGTTAATCAGGGCGTTCGTTGTCGAATTATAAATACGACCGGAGCCGCCCGTTGCAAAAACGGTTGCACGTGATTTAAACAGAGCCACTTCGCCCGTTTCAATCGACATGGCGGTAACACCACACACATCGCCGTCTTCATTACGCACGATATCCATCGCATACCATTCGTTGAAGAATTCTGTCTGGGCGGCTAAATTGGCCTGATACAGGGTGTGTAGCAAAGCGTGGCCCGTACGGTCAGCCGCTGCTGCGGTACGTGCCGCCTGCTCGCCACCGTACTCTTTCGACTGACCGCCGAAAGGACGTTGATAAATTCTTCCGTTATCCAGACGCGAAAACGGTAAGCCCATATGTTCCAGCTCATAAACAGCTGCCGGGCCATTTTCACACATGTACTCGATAGCGTCCTGATCACCAATATAGTCCGAACCTTTTACCGTATCGAACATGTGCCAGCGCCAATCGTCTGGGTGTGAATTACCCAGCGCAACGGTAATACCACCTTGAGCAGATACCGTATGCGAACGGGTTGGGAATACTTTAGAAATCAATGCGACTTTTTGGCCGCTTTTCGCTAGTTGCAGCGAGGCACGCATACCAGCGCCACCGCCACCAACAATTACGGCATCAAAAGTGTAAGTAGGTATAGACATGCTTTATAAGCTCCACAATATCTGGATGCCCCACACGATAAGTGAAAGACATATCACAATAACAATCGCCTGGAATGCGATACGGATGCTAACTTTTGGCATATAGTCTGTCGACACAATCCACAAGCCAACCCAGGCATGAATCACAACCGACAACAGGGCCAGGAACGAAAACACCTTCATGAAAGTGCTAGCGAACAGACCTTGCCAGGCAGCGAACGTAATTTCTGGTGTTGTTGCAAAGAAGTAGCCCAAGTAAATGACGTAGGCCAACATGATTACCGCAGAAAGGCGCTGCAACACCCAATCGTGTAGACCAGAACGGCCCAAACTCGTAACGGTAGTTACCATACCCATACTCCTAATAATACTGCTGAGATGACAGAAAGAATCAACACGCTCCAAGCGCCACGTCGGCCACCTTTAAGTGATTCACCAATGCCCAGGTCCATTAACAAGTGACGAACACCTGCTATGACGTGGTAAGCAACAGAGGTTAGAATCGCCCAAAGGATGAGCTGCCATAAGAAGGATTCTGAAAACATGGCTTGAAGCTCGGCATAGCCGGCGCTATCAAGCGATTTTTGCAGCATCCATAGAAGAATAGGCACAGCGATGAATAGAACAACACCTGTAATACGATGCAAGATTGACGATATTGCAGGCACAGGAAAACTTACCGTAGTAAGGTCTAAGTTTTTAGGTCTCTTTTTAATCACAACGTATCTTTTAAATTATTGCCTTGGCCGAAGAAGGCGTGAGTTTATGTTTCCGTCAGGATTTTGGTAATAGTGTTCGACCCAGAAAAATATACCTGACGAACTCCCCTTGAGGTGATACATAGTTCAGACGAAATTATATAAGTGCTTGTCGCCGATTACAATTATTTCACCTACCAAATTTGGGGTCATTGCTAAATCTTATGCCTTAATAGAAAACATCATAAAATTAATTTATGAAAATGATTCAAAATTTTGTAGAATGTGTGGCCTCTCTAGCTTTTAGATTAAAAAGTAAGCAATTTATTGTCCCGAGGAGACTATATGTCGGATAAAACAGCTAAACTTAGCCTACCAAATGGCGAAGAACTCACCCTGGACGTACTGTCACCAAGTCTAGGTAAAGATGTCGTTGCCGTTGGTGCATTAGGGAAAGCGGGTTATTTCACTTACGACCCGGGCTATGTATCTACTGGTGCCTGTGAATCAAAAATCACTTATATCGACGGCGCCAAAGGACAGCTACTTTATCGCGGTTATCCAATCGAACAGCTAGCGGATAACTCTAACTTTGAAGAAGTTGCCTATTTATTACTCAATGGCGAGCTACCGAGTAAAGAGCAATACGAAGAATTCGTCGCTAAAATTAATAATCACACCATGGTTCACGAGCAAATGATGAGCTTCTTTAACGGCTTCCGCCGTGACGCTCACCCAATGGCCATCATGGTATCAGTAGTAGGCGCCCTATCTGCGTTCTACCACGACTCATTAGACATTAATAATCCGAAGCACCGTGATATCAGCGCACTGCGTCTTATTTCTAAAGTGCCAACTATCGCGGCCATGTGCTACCGCTATTCAGTCGGCCATCCTTTCGTTTATCCAAACAACGATATGAGCCTGGCTGAAAACTTCCTGAACATGATGTTCAGCATGCCATCAGAAAAGAACTGGAAACCAGATCCGGTATTAGTAAAAGCTATGGATCGCATCTTTGTATTGCATGCTGATCACGAGCAAAATGCTTCAACATCAACGGTACGTTTAGCAGGTTCATCTGGCGCTAACCCCTTCGCAGCCATCGCATCTGGTATCGCCTGTCTTTGGGGACCAGCGCACGGCGGCGCGAACGAAGCCTGCTTGAACATGTTGCGTGAAATTGGTGATGTTGAAAACATTCCTGAATATGTTAAGCGTGCAAAAGATAAAGACGATCCGTTCCGCCTGATGGGCTTCGGTCACCGTGTTTATAAGAACTTCGACCCACGCGCAAAGGTAATGCGTGAAAGTGCACACGAAGTGTTAGAGCTTTTAGGTAAACATGATGATCCAACGTTCAAGGTAGCTCTTGAGCTGGAAAAAATCGCACTGGAAGATCCTTACTTCGTAGAGAAGAAACTTTATCCTAACGTTGATTTCTACTCGGGTGTTATTCTTGATGCCATCGGTATTCCAACTAACATGTTCACCGTCATCTTTGCATTATCACGTACTGTTGGCTGGGTATCACAGTGGAACGAAATGATGGGCGAATCAAGCCGTAAGATTGGTCGCCCACGTCAGTTGTATACTGGTGAAAAAGCACGTGATTATGTAGATATCAACTCAAGAAAATAAGAGATCAGGTTTAGCTCAAAAAAGTTAAAATCTTTGCTGACATTATTTTTTTGAAATGTCTATAATCGGAAAGGAGTGGCGTTTGTGACGTCACTCCTTTTTTATTTATAGCGCTAGTCGTCAACGATACATCGTCGGTCATTGAAATTTTTTATTCGTTATTCAGTAAAGCTAAACGCCTCATAAAAATTTCAGCCCACCTTGTCTCGTTTTAGCTTAGCACTCTAAACTATGGTTTTAAGAAATAAACAATAATTCATAATCGATTGATTTAATGCTGGTGGAATATGCAAAAGAACGTTAAACCCTGTTATTACTCAGATTATTTACAACTGGATAAGTTGCTGGATGCACAGCATCCGGAAAGCAAAAAATACGGCGCCGAAGCACACGATGAAACCCTTTTCATCATCGTACACCAAGCCTACGAACTCTGGTTTAAACAGATTTTGCATGAAATCCACGCAATTTTACCGGTACTTTCGCAAGATCACGTGACTGAAGATAGGCTGAGTACAGTTAACTTACGGATTGAACGTATTCACCGTATTCAGGAAGTTCTGGTGGATCAAATTGATATTCTGGAAACCATGACACCGTTGGACTTCCTTGACTTCCGCGATTACCTGATCCCGGCCTCTGGTTTTCAAAGTATTCAGTTTAAAGAGCTCGAAATATTGTTGGGCTTAAAGTCAGAGTTCCGTATCAATTTTGACAAAAAATCATTCTATAACCGCTTGAATGAAAAAGATCGTCACTACCTGATGGATCTGGAAGAGCAACCCAGCCTATTCGATGCCATTGAAAACTGGCTTGAACGCATGCCTTTCCTGGAGTTTGGTGACTTCAAATTCTGGCAGATGTACAAAGATGCCGTAGAAACCATGCTGGCACATGATGAAAAGGTTATAAAAGAGGCTGACTATCTGACGGATGCCGAAAAAACCTTCCAGTTGAATGACCTGGCGAATACCCGCGCTAACTTCGACGCTTTGTTTGATAAAGAAAAATACGATGAACTGAAACAGCAAGGCCGTTTCCGTTTGAGTCAGGAAGCAACCTTAAGCGCCCTGTTCATCAACTTATACCGTGAACAACCGATGCTAAATTCACCCTTCCGCTTGTTACAAGGCTTGGTCGAAATCGACGAAAACTTCACGACCTGGCGCTACCGTCATACCACTATGGTCCATCGCATGCTGGGTACGAAAATCGGTACAGGCGGCTCGTCAGGTCACGATTACTTAAAACAAACAACACAAAATAATCGTTTTTTCAGGGACTTATTCAACCTAACCACATTCCTTATCCCGCGCTCATCTTTACCTGAGCTACCTCCGGAAGTAATTAAAGCTGTTAACTTTAACCTCTAACAGTACGCTAAAATGCCAGCCCCGAGGAAGCTCGGGGCTTAATTCCGATAAAATCAAAAAATATAGTGTAAAATGGAACTCTTTGCCCGATAAGGCATCAAAGCATGGTTTTCGAGGCAATTTAACAGCATATTTATGGAGTTTTAACTTTTTTACGGTTGATAACTTGTGAGGCTTTTCACATTCATAAAGCTCTAATGCTTTAAAATTGCGCCACATTTAAATTTACACCGTGCTAGTGGAAAGGTAAAAGGAAGCTCCTGCTGACTAGCCAACCTATGGCTATTTGTGAATGAGTATATTTCGACGATTAAATAAGCCTTCAGTGTGGTTTGCTTTCTTAGGGCTTACCCTGCTGGCGTTACATTTCTGGTGGCAACCATCGCATATGAAGCAGCTGGGTGCAGAGCTATTGCATCGCTACTCGCTGACCATGTCCTTTGATGCCGCTAACGAAGACATCGTTACTCGGACATATTTACCTCTGACTAACGACCGTCAGGAGGTTATCAATGAGACACTTCAGTCAGGCACTTTAGAGTTTACCAACGATGAATCACTGATTGGTCGCCAGGGTATCTGGACAGGCTTCTCGACTACCCCCATTCGCTATAACGCTATTATCTCATCGCGTGAGCAGAAGTATGACATTGATCCTGAACTGGATATTCCCACCGATTATCCACCTCATTTAAAGCGTTGGCTTGAACCGACTGAGTTTATCCAGGTTAATGATCCTAGAATCCTAGAACTATGGATGAATATTCAGCCGAAAGAGCGCAAACTGTTAGCTACGCTCGAGGCGATTCATGATTACACCTATAACGAGATTGAGGGCGCTCCATTTAAAGGTACGACCGATGCCATAACTACCATGATCTTAAAGCGTGCCAGCTGTAACGGAAAGAGCCGTCTTTTCGCAGCCTTAGCCCGTTTAAATGGCATCCCGACCCGGCTTGTTGGCGGCGTCATTCTTGAAACGACAAAGAAAAAGACATCCCACCAATGGGTCGAAGCCTATATCCAGGGCCACTGGGTCCCCTTTGATCCGTTAAATGATTACTTTGCCCATATCCCGCACCACTATTTAGAGCTGTATATCGACGATCAGGCGTTGTTCAGCCACACGCGTAATATCAACTTCGATTATTTGTTTGATATTAGACGAGAACATATCGCCGCCCCGCTATTGCGCTTTGATAATGACGAAGGAGCATTTTTCAATGCAGCTTCCTTGCTGGCTAAACTGGGGATCGAAAATAAAACCGCTGGAATATTCTTATTATTCCCTCTTGTTGCCCTGCTCATTTCTTTTGCCAGAAATATTCTAGGCATTAAAACCTTTGGTATTTTCATGCCAATGTTGGTGTCGGCGGCCTGTATTTATACCGGCTTCTGGATGGGGCTTGGTGGCTTTATCGGTGTACTGATGACAGCCTGGCTCGGACAGATTTTCTTTGAACGGCATAAGTTACTGAAAATTCCACGACTGGCTGCAATTATTACCCTGAATACCATGCTGTTCATTGCCATTTTTATGGTGCTGGGCGAGCAAACCCCTTTGCAGATGGGCATGATGACCCTTTTCCCGGTTGTGATTATTTCCTTCATTGCTGAGCGCCTCAGCAATATGTCACAGGATAACAATTGGCGGGAGCTCTTCATTACTGCTTTCGGTAGCATTATCATGATTTCAGTGTGCTATCTGGCCTTCTCATCCATTACGCTACAAAGTTTCTTCGCCTTGTACCCCGAAAGTCTGCTACTGGTAATGGCCGCTCAGATATTTATCGGTCAATGGACCGGACTCCGTATTTCAGAATACATGCGCTTCAAGAAGATCAACACCCAGAACAATACGCTTGGTATCAATAAGCGTAACCGTGAATATGTCTACAAACTAAACGAACGCAAGCTTCTACAGCTGGCGATTGATAAGATTGAAACCAAAAAAGTCTTACTACAGGAAGGTGTTCCAGTCCCACAAACATTAGATATGTGCGACAGCTTTAGAGATCTTGATTCGTTTGTAGAACACTTGGAAGACTTTAAGAGTTTTGTGGTAAAACCTAACCGAGGCTCACAGGGTAATGGTATTCTCGTTATCGTTGACAATGACGAAGGTACTTTCATTACCGCTTCTGGCAAGCACTTAAGTCTGATGGATATCCGTTATCACGTCTCTGAAATTATCACGGGTAACTTTGCTCAAGATGGCGCGCCGGACACTGCCTATATCGAGCCGCTTCTTATCGAGCACCACCGTATTTCTGAAATTGCAGACCTTGGATTAAGTGACATCCGCGTTATTCTTTGCAACCAGAAAATTATCAGCTGCATGCTGCGGGTTCCAACCAAACTATCTGAGGGTAAAGCCAACCTGCACCAGGGTGCCATCGGCCTAAGCGTTGATATCGAAAGTGGCAAAACCACAAAATGTAGTTTCAAAGGTAAAGAGCTCGAGCATCACCCAGACTCTGGAGCCGAATTAATCGGTCATCAGGTTCCATTCTGGAATAAGATCAAAGAAATTGCACAGAACTCACAAAAAGCTATCCCGTTAGGTTATATCGGGGTGGATATCTGTATCGATGAAAAACTTGGCCCCATGGTGTTGGAAGTCAATGGTCGACCAGGCCTTGAAATACAGAACGTCCAGCACAAAGGTTTCTCTGGAGAAATGGAGACAGCACGTGATCTCATCTAAATACAATAAAGGGCTTTCGGCACCTGCGTTGTGCCTTATCGCCCTTCTGTTAACCATTGTTTTAGTTATCGTAGAGCGCAACGAGCGCGAAGTGATTAATGAGGGAACCTTAATTCAGATCGATGTTGATGACAGCCCAAGCGAAAGCGTTGACTCTGGTAGTGATAATGATGAATTTGATATACCTGCGCCTCAGGTCGACGACAATTCTGACAACAAAAGTATCACTGAAGAGCTGATTAAAGAAACCACCTTAGTACTGTCTAAAACAGACGTTTATAAGAAGGTATTGTGGCGCATTCACCGCATCGAACCACTAAAAGGCTTTAGTGAGAAAGATAAAAATAAAGTTCTCTTTAAAGCAGCTTTAAAGCTGTTTGCCAAAGGTGATTACGAGCGCACTCATAAAATCCTTGGTAAATTACCAAGGAGCACTCGCCATAAAGAACGTCCTGGCTTTTATTATGCTCTGGCGCTAACCAAAGATGACGAAATTGATAAGGCGATAAAAGCCTATCAAGGACAACTTGAACGCTTCCCCCATCATCAGGCAAGCGCTATTAACTATGGCTTATTGCTACTGGATGATAAGCAATATGAAAAAGCCGTAAAAGCTTTTAAATATGCCATCAGCACAACCAGTGGCCGCCGCAAATCGAAGTCCTACCGTAATTTAGGTACGGCTTATTATGAACTTGGGCAATACGAAGATGCAGTCAAGAGTTTTAAAAAAGCGATTGAGTACCAGCCCAATAACAGCACGACCTGGCTAAAACTGGCGGAAGCCCAACAGGAGCTACCGAAGTTTTCGCAGAAGGAAGTTCTCGAAACTTACCAAAAGTCGATTTCGCTCGCCCCTAACCGTTATAAATCAGCGCTGAAACGGGGCAACTATCTGTTCTCAGAGCTAATGTTTGCCGATGCAGCTAAAGACTATGCGGAGGCTCGCAAACGTTCTAGCGACCTGGTCGAAACGGCTTTGATGCAAAGCATTAACTATCTGGCTGCTGGTGATCTGGAAGCCGCCGATAAATCACTAAATTCCATTCGTCAGTCAAACGATGATGAAGAGTTATTAATTGAGCTGCTCAAGGCCCTGAGTAATGAAAAGTACGATGCCGCTGAGTCAGTTATTGATGAAATCAACGACGAAAAAAACTTCAAGCACGATGAATTGTTTAAGTATTTAAAACTCAAGCTGGCCGTGATTCAAGAAGATAAGTCCATTATCAAATCCTTTGATAAGGATTTATTTGAACACCCTCTTGTCGGCTGGCCCAGCCAGCTCGAATATACCCGTGCACTGTATCAACAGGAACAGTATAAAGAAGCTCAAACATTCGCCACAAAGATAGCAGATAACCAACCCAATAGCGCAGAAGCTCACCTGATTAACGGTCAGGTTGAGCTGAAGAACGAGCAGATTACGACCGGTTTCCAGAGCCTGAAACATGCTTATAATATTTACCCCGAAAGCCGTCGTATCGCCTTTATTTATGCACAGTCACTGTTCGAGTTTGAACGCTATAAACAAGCCTTAGCCGTTGTTAATATACTTATCGAGCAGCACCAGAAATTCATCGCTGCCTATGAGCTCAAGGCACGGGTACACCAGGAGCTGGCGCAGTACGATCTGGCGAGAGAGGCTTATACTCAGGCCTTCGAGCTGGACGACAAGAACCTGCATTCAGCCTACGAGCTGGCAAAACTGGAGTCTGAGCTGGGCAATGACCGACAAAGCCTGCTCATCCTTGACGACTTGCTTGAGCGAGACTCATCTTATATTGATGCACGACAGCTCAGAGCCATTCTGTTATGCGATGCCCGAAAGTACGCTGAATGTGTCAACGAGGCTAAAAATATCGTTAAACTGGATGAAGACAACCAAGGTGCCAAGGCATTAATCAAGGAATATGAGTCTCTGGTCGAAAATACTGAAGAGAGTTCAGGTGAAGGTAAGGGCAAAGAGCAAGATAAAAATGAAACCGAAGACACAGCTGATTCAGAGTCTAAGGATAAGAATGATAAAGACAGCGCCCCAAAAGATAAACCTGAGGACGACAGTAAAAACCCTGCTCAGGATGATAGTAAGAAAGGCGGCTAAGTCCTAGCCTAAGAAAAGCCACTGCTCACAGTGGCTTTTCTTATATCAACGAACTACTTTTTAGAAAAACGTCAGCCAGTAATTCGAAGCCTGCGGCATCTTCAGTATCAAAACGCTCTTTTTTAGGACTATCAATATCTAGCACCCCTTTGAGCTCGCCGTCTACCACCAACGGCACCACTACTTCGCTTTGTGAAGCGGCATCACAGGCAATGTGCCCCTCAAACTGCTCTACGTCCTCAACCAGCTGTGTTTCTTGTATCTGTGCAGCTGTGCCGCAGACCCCACGTCCAAACGGAATATGCACACAGGCCACCTTGCCCTGATAAGGTCCCAAAATAAGACTGTTGCTCTTTTCTGGGTTAGCCAGATAGAACCCAGCCCAATTTAAATCAGGCAGCATCTGAAAGATAAATGCCGAGGTTTGCGCCATGTTGGTAACCATATTGCTATCTTCGCCCAGCAGTGACTCCAGTTGCAGGGCTAGCTGGCGATAGTATTCGGGTTTATTACGGCTGTACTCTTCAATTTGACTTGGATCGAGCTCAAACATGGCCTTTTAGACGTTTAAATAGATAATTTTGCGTACAGTAGCTTAGAATGTATGCCTTGACAAGAAGAATCTATGAGCATCTATATAACTCTTTAGAATAACTAGATATTGTGGCAAATTAGAATAAACACCACTAGCAATACGATAAATGTCACGGTACCATAAGACGTGTATTGTAAGCTTTATTGAGTTTTAGGAGTTAAGAGAAGTGTCAATTTCCACTAAAGGCAAACGCAGCCCCACTGCTTCCCCTTGCATCGGAACATGTAGTACGGTTCTAGGAGATGAAGTATGTCGTGGCTGTGGCAGAACCTTTGACGAAGTCTTAAATTGGCATACCTACACCGATAATCAAAAAAAAGCGGTCAATTTCCGTCTAAAAATGGAAGGAAAATTAAAGTTCTAATACAATACCCTTTCTTTTTTTAACCACAACCAACAATAAGCCTAATTTGGAGCTTAACGCTATGCTAGTAACTATTGTCGATGCCCTTGCGGGAAAACCAGGCATTGGTGAAGAAGTCACCGTTCAAGGTTGGGTTCGCACACGTCGCGACTCAAAAGCTGGATTGTCATTCATAAACCTACATGATGGCAGCTGTTTCAATCCTATCCAAGCCGTGGTCGACAATAATATTGAGAATTATAACTCAGAGGTTATTAAGCTTACGGCAGGCTGTGCTGTAAAAATTACGGGCAAGCTGGTTGAGTCTCAGGGTAAAGGCCAATCCTTTGAAATTCAGGCGACCCAAGTCGAAGTCGTCGGCTGGGTTGATGATCCCGACACCTACCCAATGCAACCCAAACGCCACAGCATGGAGTTCTTGCGTGATAACGCACACTTGCGCCCTCGAACCAATATCACTGGCGCTGTAACGCGTGTTCGTAACTCAATTGCGCAGGCAATCCACCGCTTCTTCCACGAGAACGGCTTTAACTGGATCCACACGCCGATTATCACGGCCTCTGATGCCGAAGGTGCTGGTGAAATGTTCCGTGTCAGCACTCTGGATCAGATGAACCTGCCAAAAGACGACAAAGGTAACATTGACTACAGTAAAGACTTCTTTGGCTCCGAAGCGTTCTTGACAGTATCAGGGCAGCTGAATGTTGAAGCGTACGCAATGGCAATGTCTAAGGTTTACACCTTTGGCCCAACCTTCCGCGCCGAAAATTCAAACACCAGCCGCCATCTGGCAGAATTCTGGATGGTCGAGCCAGAAATTGCGTTTGCCGATTTAAATGACAACGCCGATCTGGCTGAAAAAATGATGCGTTATGTTTTTGAGGCCGTGTTGAATGAGCGAGAAGATGATATGGCCTTCTTCCAGCAACGTGTTGACGGTGAATGTATTAACCGTCTACGCAATGTTATTGATAATAAGTTTGAGCGTCTGGACTACACAGACGTTATCGATATTCTGAAAAAATCTGGCAAGAAATTCGAATTCCCTGTCGAATGGGGAATTGATTTACAGTCAGAGCACGAGCGATTCATCGCTGAAGAGCATGTTGGTCGTCCAACGGTGGTCATGAACTACCCTAAAGACATCAAAGCCTTCTATATGCGCTTAAATGATGACGAGAAAACCGTTGCCGCGATGGACGTGTTGGCGCCGGGCATTGGCGAAATCATCGGCGGAGCTCAACGTGAAGAACGTCTGGACGTATTGGATAAGCGTATCAAAGAGATGGGCCTACCTGCCGAGCATTACTGGTGGTACCGAGACCTGCGTCGCTACGGTACAGTACCACACGCTGGTTTTGGTCTTGGTTTCGATCGCTGCGTATCTTATGTGACTGGTGTTTCAAACATTCGCGATGTGATTCCGTTCCCTCGGGTACCGAATAACGTTAAATTCTAAAGATACATTAAGTAACAAATTAAAGGCTGCACTTTTGCAGCCTTTTTTATATGCTGATATAGTCGTCTTAGACCAACCGGGAGCCTTCTATATGAGTACCGAAAAGAAGCAAAAAAAACAAAAATCCGTCACCAAGTCGGGTTATAAAAGCGAGATTACCCAATTCTTAGAAGAACTGGACGAAACCATCCATCCCGACTCCCCTGCCCGCCAAGCTGAACGTAAAAAATACGACGACATCAACGAAAAACGAGATAACCCGGATTACGAAGAGAAAAAATCCAAAATTTGGAAAGGTTTTTAGCATATGAAAAAACTGTTAGCCGCAGCAGGCTTGGCAATGGCGGCTTTAAGCTCTCATGCATCCATAGAAATTACTGTTGAAGAAATTCGTCTGTTTAAAGCAGACGATGAAATGCCGAAAATTGTTCATCGTTACAATGAGCATATCACCCCCTTTGAAGAACAGTTTCTACAAGCAAACAGTTTTCAGCAAGCAAAGTCGCTTACCCATCGATACGCGTCAAAATTATGGCATACCGCAGTGAACGACTTGCAACAGTCCGGTTCAAGCTATGATGATCGCGCCCTGTATTGGGCCCGATTGAAGCTAACTAAAACCTTAAGACTTCGCGGCGAATCCGTCGGTTTCACTCCGTTACAAGTCCAACAACTGGTGGCAGTCGCCGAGCAAGCTTCTCGCGGCTATAGCGATATTCAGTTCAGCAGTGATTCGGATATTAAAATCCTGATCACTGGTTTTGATCCTTTCCTGCTGGATCGCAATATCAAGCAAAGCAATCCGTCCGGCGTTGCAGCGTTACGCCTCGATAATCAGGTGATTGAACACAATGGCAAAACCATTGAGATTCAGGCGGCCATGTTCCCTGTGCGTTATCAGGACTTTGATGATGGCATTGTCGAAAAAGTCGTCAAACCTTATCTTAAAAATAACAGTATTAATCTGCTCGCCACCATCAGCATGGGCCGTGAAAATTTCGATCTGGAACACTTCCCGGGGCGTCGTCGCTCCGCACCAGCTCCCGATAATAACAATCTCTATTCTGGCGGCTCTGCTGAAAGCCCCGTGATACCGAAATTAGGCGAAAAACCACTTCAAGGCCCTGAGTTTGTTGAGTTTTCGCTGCCCTACCAAGCCATGATGCAAGCCAAGGGGCCATACAAAATTAACGACAACCGTGAAGTGACTACGCTCGAAAAAACATTTAAGCCAAACAATTTAGAAGAACTGAATGGCGCAGTAGCCGTTGAAGGCGGCGGTGGCGGCTACCTCTCCAACGAAATTTCCTACCGCACCGTTAATCTAGGCAATAAATTAGAAACCACAGTCCCCACAGGACATATTCATACGCCACGAATTAAAGAATTTGATAAAGAAGTTATTGCAGCCATTGTTCAGCAAATCAGGGAAATGTTAGTACTTGGTGTGACTAACCCTTAAGATGCAGAGGAAGGACTAGCCCTTCCTCACAAACTCCTCAACCTTAGGAACTGGTTTAGATTTTAATTCTATTGAAGGCGTACCAAGGTAAATAAAGCCAACAATGGTGTCTTCATAACCTAGCCCCAGCGGTTCTTTCAGATAGTCGTTATAAGCCACGCCACCGGTGCGCCAATAAACGCCATAACCCAGGTCGTAAGCGCCAAGAATTAAGTTCTGTACCCCTGCTCCAACAGATAACACTTCCTCAATATGAGGAACTTTTGGATGATTTTGCGCTTTCGCCACAGCCACAATCACCATCGGCGCACGATGTGGCTTGCCTTTAATCTTTAACTGGGCTTCCTCGCCCAGATCCGGCTGTTCCTTCAGGCTCGCCTGCAACAAATAGTCACCCAGACGATTTAAAGCCTCTTCCCCTTCAAATACAATATATTCCCACGGCTTCAAACCACGATGATCCGGCGCGCGTAAAGCGGCCTGAAACATCAGCTCCATGTGCTCTTTGCTCGGCGCCGGCGCTTCCAGGCGACCACAAGATGCTCGATTGATTATTGACTCGATCATGTGTGAATGATTCTCAATTAGAATTTTATGAAGAATGATACATCATGCGGTAAGAATAGGCTAATGAATAGTTGGTGACGGCAAGGATTTCAGGAGTTAACGCCGCATTTAGCCGTCGGCTACATTGCCTGGTTAAATGCGAACGATCTCGATGCCAGATTCGCCTTCTCCGATCCAAGATTTAGCAAACTCAATAACCTCTTCCTCTGACTCACCAGGGTGACTTGTGGTAGTGATATAGCGACTGTCGATTCCATCACCTACTGCCAGCTCATCCATTACCTCTTCCCAAAGCTCACAATCTTTACCAACTGCACAGAAAAGCTCAAACCCTCTCTCTAGTACAGCTTTGAGGATTTCATCATGTTCCGACTGGTAGCCGGTTTCAGAGATAAGCACGAACCTAGAGTTCTTCATGGCATTTAACGCCCGCAGCATGCGCGGCTTTGGAATGGAGGCGAAGCCGCAATGGAAAAGACGTCGCCGTGCCTGCGATTGTTAGCACTTGAACTCATTTACCTGCACCACGGTTACATATGCTACGCGCCCAC
The DNA here is from genome assembly GCF_020005365.1 of Kangiella shandongensis. Lineage (GTDB taxonomy): Bacteria > Pseudomonadota > Gammaproteobacteria > Enterobacterales > Kangiellaceae > Kangiella > Kangiella shandongensis. The sequence goes on from NZ_JACNML010000002.1 coordinate 283,677, forward strand.
CGCGCCACCACGTACCTTTGGTACCAACCTTGATTCTATTATGGTGATACTCCCGGCGATCTTCATCAACGACCCACATATTCGCACAACCCCGTTTGGGGATATTTCCAGGAGTGGTATCTCTAATTACCAAGCCATCCTGATCGAGTATTTCTGGCCAAATCATGTGAACCCCATCGGTCTGAGGATCATCGCCGTCGTAAAGAAAGTCCACTCTCATGCCTTGCCCAGGCTTCGCATTTCCAATTTCGTCAGCCAAGTCAATTTCATACTCCACGATGAAATCTGGAGATCGTCGAGCTCTTTGTTCGTATGGTACGTGCTCTTCCATCATAAGGTGCTAACGCCGTGCTCTGGGGCAAACCGAAGCGCAGCGTAGGTTTGTCCCTAGCAGCACCTTGTTATGCCCTCACCGCATTGAAATTGGTACCAACAACATATGAATTACCAATTATAAGAACCTCGATATTGCCGGGGTACTCACAGTGTTGCGCACCATCCCAGTACTTTGGTGGGCGAGGCTCTAATAGATTTACAGATATATCCTTACCATTGAGCAGGCCCGTTATTTCATTAGCTACAGAGAGAGGGAATCTGCCAAGTATGCCGTACTTTGAAGAACATATGCCCTTGCTTGATGCTCGCTGATTAATCCAGTTGGTTAACGGCTGCTCCCCAAGATATTTGAAGCAGCTTGTAGCTACAATGCCGAACAACTCTTCTGGACACATTGAATTTTGTGAAAAAGCAACATCTACTTCAGGTTCTTTGAATTTTAAAAGAAGCGAATGATCTGATTTTAGGGTCAATATCTCCGAGTAATACGAAGATAATTTCTCCTCAAATACGGACTCACATGAAATCTCCCATAGCTGGGTTTCTTTTTCTTCACATAAACAGACGGATACGTCCAACCGCAATTCATCAGCAGTCCAATCCGCGCTTATGATGCGAAACCAACCATCACTATCGCAAAATTCGTTTCCTATGAGTTCGAGTAACTGTTTCATACTTTCCTAGGCATAACATTATATTACCGGACAACGCCGATAACTTTTTGATTTTAAAGTGCTTATTTTTAATGTCCGTTTTTCAGGCTAATACCCAGCAAACCGGACATCAATGTCGTCTTTGCTTATATGGATAGTAGCAAAATCAAGAAGTTGTGGGAAGTGATGTAAAATTGTCATCCGCGGTTTAACCCTATCTCTCATACACAATTCTGAGTTCACAAACCAAGTTGCTGTTACTATTTAAAACTCAGTTTAATGGCTAGCACCCCATATTCCCCTTAAAAGTTAGCCTCAGGATTCAAAATTATCGGGCAAATTGGGAAGTGACCGAAGGAAATCCCTTTAGGGAGACGCCCAATTTAGCAAAGACGAAACATGGACGTTTCGTTTTGCGGCACGTCAATAATTTTTAATCATGAGGTTTGCCCTTTAGGGCCTAACTTTCAGGGGCGATTTTTTTGGTTCGTTTCCCCTAAAGGGACTTCCTTTGGTCGTTTGATCGTTCAAAAAATGAACATTAAGAATAGCCTTAATTATAGACCCCGGATGCCGTTACACTCTATCCGGGCTACGATCAACTTATTTAAAGATGTGTATAAGAGATAGGGGCAAACCGCGGGATTCAGTGGTTTTGTTTGTATCCCGTAGGGGAGTACTCCGCACGTCCTGTGCTCCGCCCTTCGGGCCAGCGTACCCAAGAGCTAGAAACTGTCTTCAGGGAGGCCGAAAACTGCATCCATGCGTTTTCGGCATTCCCGCCATCCATGGCGGTCATCGAAATGTTAAAGGGCTCCACTACAAAATATACAGATATAAAAAACCCAGCTAAAAGCTGGGTTTTCTTTATATGGTATCCCGTAGGGGAGTCGAACCCCTGTTACCGCCGTGAAAGGGCGGTGTCCTAGGCCTCTAGACGAACGGGACACAAAACTTGTTGTTTGCTGCATTTCTTACTGTATGCCTCAAACGCGGGCGAAATAATAATGTTATCGGGGACGTTTGTCAAAAGATAATTGCACTTTTTTTCTATTTTTTAGGTATTTTTTAATTTTTGCTCTAAAATCAATCACTTTGCTTAAATATCAAACGCAAAAAAGTCTACCACCCGGCGGTCCCCAGGTGGTAGATAGTCTTTCAATCAAGCTTATTCGCTATCAGACTGGCGCTCTTTCATGCGCTTTTTCTTTTCAGCCCAGTGCTTTTTCATTTTTTCTTTAATTTGAGCTCGCTTTGCTTTCTGCTCATCGGTCAGTACCTGCTCAATTTGGTTATACATATTAGCTTTCAGTACAGCTTTATCAGCAAATACCGATTGGTATTGAGCATGTAAGCTACGAACCGCCTGCTCACTGTAGTTGTCACTTTTTACTAGTTCCTTCAGTGCTGATTTATACTCCTTTATGGATTTATACAGCGCTTTTTTCTCCGTTTTAGCATTCATCTTAATTTCTTTAATTTGAGCTTTCTGCTCTTCGCTCAAATCAAGTTTCTTTAAGATATGATGATGCCCATGGTGATGGTGCTTATGTTTTGAGCCTGCCTGTGCTGGTGCGACAGCTAAGGCGCCAGTAAAGAAGGCTACCATTGATAAATAAGTCAGGGGTTTCTTTAGACTGCTCATACTATTTCCTCTTTTCATTGCTATGTGTGTGTATTTAATTTCAACGATTAGCAGTCTACGCCTACCAATACAAAGTAACGCTAAGCCAATGTAAAGTTTAGGTAAAAGTAGTTTATTCAAAACGTTAACGCGGCTATAAATACAATAGAAAACTGAGACCATTACCCATTATGAGCAAGCAAATACTCATTATTGATGACGACAAAGAGCTGTCCAGCCTATTGCAGGAGTACCTTTCAAGCGAAAGTCTCGCCTGCGATCAGGCTTTTGATGGTGAGTCCGGTTTAAACTATTGTAAGCAAAAGCCCTACGATCTCGTACTTTTGGACATTATGATGCCAGGTATCGATGGGCTGGAAACGCTCAAGCAACTCAGACGCTTTACTAAAGTACCCGTACTGATGCTAACTGCACGCGGTGAAGATTACGATAAAATCCTTGGCCTTGAGTTAGGCGCCGATGATTACCTGCCGAAGCCTTTTAATCACCGTGAACTGCTAGCACGGGTGAAAGCGTTATTGAGGCGCTTCGATTACGCTCAAGAAGAAAAGAAAAGCAATATTCTTAAAGCCGGAACCGTGGTGATAAACCACAATACTCATATGGTTCACATCAATGGTGAAGAAGTTGAACTGACAGGCACAGAATACCAGTTCATGGCATTCTTTCTGGAAAATTTTGGTGATCTGGTGAGCAAGGACACGTTAAGTAAAGAAATTCTCGGGCGACGCATCGTCCAGTACGATCGCAGTATTGATGTTCATATCAGTAATCTGCGCAAGAAGCTTAAGGCCGAATCTGAGCTTGAAATCAAAACCATCCGTGGCTCCGGTTATCGACTCATCCATAAAGAGCTGGCCAGCAATGCCTAGTTTTTTAAATAAGCTCAATCCTTTTAACTCACTTTTTGGCAGAATTTTTTTAGGTTTCTGGGGTACGGTTGTATTTATTGTTGCCACCATCCTTTTCGTTAACCAGCAACTGGCTGAATGGGATCGCGTACGCCCGATTGATAAATATCAGAAGAAACAGCTGCATAAAATCTCTGAGACTTTAGAAAAAAAATCACACTATGCTATTGCGATCGTTGCAAAAAAGTTGGAACGAAAACTTCAACACACGCATATCATTTTAAAAGATGCCAATACTGGCAAGCTACGTTACCCCCGCCCCCTTCCCTACGCAGAAAACCGCGGTGTTATATCCTCACTGGCATTAAAGCCAAAGCCTTTACAGATTCGGCAGGAGGAAATGACGCTGATCGGCCCCAAACTAATTAATATTGGAGAAGATACCTACCAGCTTATCCTCATGACGGAGAATCGTCACTCCGGGCATATTTGGCTACAGATATGGAAAATGCCGATATGGCTGAAAGTTGTTCTGTTAGGACTGGTCACATTAGTCCCCTGCTGGTTTATTGCGCGAGGTATTAGTAAGCCGATTGCTAAACTTCGTCATAGCAGCCAGGCTTTGGCTGAAGGCGAACTTCAGCATCGAGTAGAAGGCTTCGACAGGCGACAGGATGAAATTGGTTATCTCGCCAGTGACTTTAACAATATGGCGCATAAGTTATCAGCCATGGTTGATCTCTATAAACGATTATTGGCTGATGTTTCGCATGAATTACGCACTCCCCTCACCCGTCTTGAACTGTCATTAGCCATGGCGTTAAAGTCACCGAAGGATAATCAAAAACAATTGGAGCGAGCGGAAAGAGAGCTGCACAAACTGGATGATATTATTGGCAATGTTCTGCGCTTGGCAAAACTGGAAAATCATGAAGTTTCTATTGAGCAGGAGGAGGTAGACTTAAGTGAGCTATTATCGCAAATTGTTCGCTCCTGCCGTTTAGAAGCAAATGAAAAAGACATCACTATTTCTCAACAGATAGAAGATAATCTTCAACTTACTGGCGACGAGATTCTCCTGGGCTTTACTTTCGATAACGTGCTTCGTAATGCCATCAAATACAGTTCTCAGGGCAGTACGGTCAGGATTGAAACTCATTCGGATACCAGTAGCATACAGGTCTCCATTGAAGACCAGGGGCCCGGGGTTGATGAACATGAGTTGGAGCACCTGTTTGTACCCTTCTTCCGCGGCAAACATGCAATGCAGGAATCCAATGGTGCCGGGTTAGGACTCGCTATTGCCAGTAAAGCGATTATACGTCACGGCGGGACAATAATTGCCGAAAATCGCGTTAAAGGCGATCAGAAACAAGGACTTAAAGTAGTCATCAACCTATCAACTCAGTTATAGTGATAACATGCGTGTGAATAAAAGCTTCACCCAACAACTGAAAAATAACAGCTTAGCGATACTCAGTCTCATTATCGCCATCATTGCTTTAACCTACAATACCTGGCGAGCATCTACCAGCGAGATCAACCGAAATTATCGCAATGCTGCTTTTGAGCTTATTTTGCAGCTTGGTGAACTACAAAGTATCACGAATGATCTGCACTTTAACGCCCCTGAAACACAGTCAGAAGAGTGGCAACGCCACTATGACAAAAGCTTAATCGAAGGCTGGGGACATATTGCTCTAATTGAAGACCTGTCTGCGCTGCTAACTTCAGAATTTTCGCAGCAAGCCACAAACCTAAAGTCCACCTGGAGCCTCCAGCATACCAACCTGGGTAATCGAAGCTCCCCTTCCGAAAAAGAGATCAGCGCACAGATCAAAACGTTAAGAGAAAAAACCCGCAGCTTTATCGAAGAGCTGGATTAGGAAAGCTAACCCGCTCTGACCCAGAAGAAATGTTTGGGACATTGCCTGCACGTTGGGGACCACTCCGCGCGTCGGAGCAGCGAACCCAAGGAGCAGCCCCTTGCTCCGTTCCACTTATCTTGTCATCCTGAACTAGATTCAGGATCTAGTATCTTTCTCAGGGAGACAGAGAAACTGCTCCTGCACTTATTCCGTTGGGGAGGCCGAAAACTGCATCCATGCGTTTTAGGCATTCCCGCCATCCATGGCGGTCATCGAAATGTTTAAAAGCTCACATACGTAAACTATAGATACAAAAAAGCCCAGCATGTAGCTGGGCTTTTTCTGTATATGGTATCCCGTAGGGGAGTCGAACCCCTGTTACCGCCGTGAAAGGGCGGTGTCCTAGGCCTCTAGACGAACGGGACACAAAACTTTTAAAAACTAATGTGTTTTTGCTCTTAGTGCGCGGCGGTTGATAAGGAAGTTTGCATTAGCAAACGACGAATCAACCAACAAAGCAATAAGACAAAATGGTGGAGCTAAGCGGGATCGAACCGCTGACCTCTACACTGCCAGTGTAGCGCTCTCCCAGCTGAGCTATAGCCCCAAACAGGCGCGCATTTTAGCATGAGATCGGATCCTGTCAACTGCATTTTGAGTAAAAATATCGACTTAATAAAGAAAGCTTTGTATAGTTTTGTCACAACTCGAACAAATAGCCTGACCTATCAATATGAAATACTTAGCGTTACTCGTAGGTACTCTCGTAGCTACCCAGCTTCCCGCAACGGAAGCTAAAAACTTTACCGCTGAAGACTTGGTAACTCTCAACCGAGTCGGCGGAGCCACTCTATCACCCGACGGCTCAACGGTTGCCTACCAACTGCGTACAACCGACCTGAAAGCCGATAAAGGCTTGTATAACATATACACTATCGCCTCCGAAGGTGGCACGCCAACTCAGGTAACTAAACATAAAGCGGCCGATACGACACCAACCTGGTCTGCCAATGGTCAGTCGATTTATTTCTTATCAAGCCGTAGCGGCTCGAACCAGCTCCATCGCTATGATCTAAAGTCAGGCGATATCAGCAAAGTTACGGACTTCCCAGTAGGGATTAATACCTTTAAGTTGTCTGCCGATAATACACATATGGTATTCAGCGCTACCGTATTCCCAGAATGTAAAACACTTGCCTGCAGCAAAGAACATTTTGATAAACAGGAGAAACAGAAAGCATCGGGGAAACTGTATAAACAAACGTTTGTGCGTCACTGGGATCATTGGCTTGACGGTACTCAAAGTCGTCTGTTTAGCGCCAAACTTGATAACGACTCGGCAACTGATGTCACCGCCCTCTCCCACGCGCTTAATGGCAATGTGCCATCGAGTCCGTTTGGCGGCGCCGAAGAGTACACCATTAGCCCCGATGGTAAGACGGTTGTTTTCACTTTACGTATCGCTGATGAGAAAGAGTCCCGCTCGACAAACTTTGATCTCTATCAGGTAGCTATCAACGGTGGTGAAGTTAAAAACTTAACTGTCGAAAACAAAGCCTGGGATACCCAGCCCGTATTCAGCCCGGATGGCAGTAAGCTTGCCTGGTTAGCTATGGATCGCCCTGGTTTTGAAGCGGATCGGTTACAACTTCATATTAAAGATTTAGCATCAGGCGAAGTGACTAACCTTACCAAAGATTGGGATCGCTCTATTGCGTCTTATAATTTCAGTCAGGATGGCAAAACCCTATTCGTTACGGGTAATAATATCGGCAAGAAATCACTATGGTCTTTTGATACAAAGAGCCGCAAACCCACTCTATTGACCCACAAGGGTTATGTCGGCGGCGTGAGTGTTGGCTCGGATCAGTTGATTTATCAATATGACGATTTAAAGCAGCCAGCTAATTTATACCGGATGGATTTAAAGACTGGCAAAAAATCGCAACTAACCCACGTTAATAAAAAAGTCATGGCCAACTTAGAGTTTGGTGATTACGAGCAATTCAGCTTTGAGGGATGGAATAATGAAACCGTGTATGGATACGTGGTGAAACCTACGGACTTTGATCCAAAGAAAAAATACCCGCTGGCGTTTTTAATTCACGGCGGGCCGCAAGGCAGCTTTGGTGATCACTTCCACTACCGCTGGAATCCACAGACTTATACCGGCCAGGGTTTTGTTGCTGTCATGATCGACTTCCATGGCTCGACAGGATACGGGCAGGAGTTTACCGACTCCATTACTGGCGACTGGGGTGGCAAGCCGTTTGAAGATTTACAAAAAGGCATGGCGTACATCGATGAGACTTACAACTTTATTGATACTGATAATAGTTGTGCCCTCGGCGCCTCTTATGGCGGTTATATGATTAACTGGATTGCGGGTAAGTGGCCTGAGCAATTTAAGTGCCTGGTAAACCACGACGGTATTTTTGATAACCGCATGATGTACTATGCTACCGAAGAGCTGTGGTTTGTCGAGTGGGAAAATGGTGGCACTTACTACGAGGAGCCAGAAAGCTTCGAGAAGTTTAATCCAGTGCATCATGTCGATAAGTGGCAAACGCCAATGCTGGTGGTACAGGGCACCAAAGACTTCCGAGTTCCTGAGACTCAGTCCTTAGGTACCTTTACAGCCTTGCAACGCCAAGGAATACCGAGTCAGTTATTGGTATTTGAAGATGAAAATCACTGGGTGTTAAAACCCAATAACAGCATTCAATGGCATCACGTGGTCAATGATTGGTTACATCAATGGCTAGACCAATAACAATAGATAAATTAAACAGCTCTGTAACCGGTTAATTTAAAGGCGCTTTTTAGCGCCTTTTTTTATGTCATGACGTGTCGGCTGTAACATTTGCTAACTTTTTGTCACCACAAATCATTAGTTTTAGGCTTGGTCGCGCTCTATAATGTTAATATCAAAATTTCACAGTACTAACAGTACCTTGCGGGGCGGGGCTTTATGAACTTACGAGTAGTATCAGGAATTGCAATCGTAATAGCAGCAGTTGTCATTATAGGCTTTCTTTCATCTCTAAAAAAAGAACCACCAAAAAAGAAACCCGTGGTTCAGGCAACAGTAGTTGAAACTATTACTGTTGAAAAGCAACCAACTCAATTTATTGTTGATAGTCAGGGACCAGTGCAACCAGTGACCAATACCAATCTGGTTGCCGAAGTTAACGGACGTATCACCAAAGTGTCTGATAAGTTTCGTGTCGGCTCCTTTGTCGAAAAAGGAGATGTGCTACTTGAAGTGGATCCTGCAAATTATATTGCTAACGTCCGCTCTGCAGAAGCCAGTCTAGCGCAAGCCAAAGCAACCCTGCAGAATGCACAGGCTACTTCTGAACAGGCTCGCAAGGACTGGAAGAAAATTGGTCGTGGCGAACCAACGGATTTAGTGCTCAAACTTCCTCAATTAAATCAGGCGAAAGCCGCGGTGCAATCGGCAGAAGCCGCGCTTTATCGCGCTCGCCAAGATCTGGAGCGCACCAAAGTCAGGGCAAACTTTGATGCATTGATCAAAAGTAAACAAGTTGGCCTGGGGCAATTTGTTAATGTAGGAAGTCAGGTAGCAACTCTTTATGGAACCGATATTGCTGAGGTGCGTCTGCCTATCCCGGATCAACAGCTGGCTTATCTCAACCTGCCTCGCCAAGGACAAAAAAATACCTTTCCCGACGTGCGCTTAAGCGGTATTTTTGCTGGCGAGAAAAAGGAGTGGTTTGGCAAGCTGGTGAGAACCGAAGGTGTGGTTGAAGAAAATAACCGACTGACCTATCTCGTTGCTGAAATCAACGACCCTTACGGACTTGAGGCGACCCGAGAAACACCGCTTCGTTTTGGTACTTTCGTTAAGGCTGAAATTGCCGGTGTTGAGCGTGAAGGTTTAATCACCTTGCCAAGGCAAGCCCTATACTATGGCAATAAAGTGTTAACTTTAGTTAACGAGAATGAAATTAAACTAGTTGAAGTCAAACTGGCTCGAACAGAAAGTAACACGATTTTTATTAGTGAAGGACTGGAAGATGGCCAGGAAGTGATAACAACTCCAGTACAGAATCCTGTTAATGGTATGAAGGTTAAGACCTTAACCACATTACAGGCAGAACGTGAAAAAGCGGCCAAGGAAAAGGAACAGCAACTAGCGAAACAAAATGAAGAAGACGATCAATCATCAAGTGATGATGGCGATGCGGCTAAAAAAGCCAAAACGGCATCGGTTAGTCAGTAGGGGTTAGACATGTCACAAGAATTCGATACAAAGTCAGGCATCATCTCCTGGTTCGCTCGTAACTCAGTTGCGGCAAACCTCCTGATGATAGCCATCATCGTTGCCGGGGCAATAGGTATTTTCCACCTGCGACAGCAAGTATTTCCCGATATGGTTGTTAACTCTATCAGCATCCGCGTCCCCTATCCTGGCGCAGCGCCACAGGAAGTAGAGGAAGGAATAATTATCCTTATTGAGGAAAATATTAAGGAAATTGAGGGCATCAAGAAGATTACGTCCAGTGCACGAGAAGGCTCGGGAAACATCACCGTTGAAGTCGAAGAAAATTACGATGTTCCGTCCGTTTTGGATGAAGTAAAAATTCGGATTGACGCCATCCCTAATTTACCCGACCTTGCAGAGCGGCCGGTTATTTATGAAAACCGAATGCAACGACAGGTCATGTGGATCAGTGTCTTTGGTGACGCCAATGAGCGCACATTGAAAGAATATGCCAACGAAATAAAAACAGAGTTGTTAGGCCAGCCAAATGTTTCTATTGTCGACATTAACGGTACCCGTCCCTATGAAGTGGGTATCTTAGTTAACGATCATCAGCTTCGTAAATACGGCCTAACCATTCAGGACGTTTCTCAGGCTATCCGTAGCTATTCTCTCGATTTGCCTAGCGGTACCATTAAAACTCTTGGCGGTGATATCCTCGTCCGTACCAAAAATCAGGCCTATACCGGTCTCGACTTTGCTCAGATCCCACTCATGACACTGGCCGATGGTACCACGCTTTTAGTGGGCGATATTGCTGCCATTGATGATGGGTTTGCAGAATACGAATTTATCTCACGCTTTGATGGCAAAGACTCCGTCAATATGCGCATCAAGTCATCCTTAGAATCGGACGACTTACTCATTGCAGAAGATGTCTATCGTTACCTGGATAAAAAACAGGCCGACCTACCACACGGTATTTCAATCGACGCCTGGGGTGATGGAACCTATTATCTCAAAGGCCGTCTGGAAATGATGCAAAAGAATATGATTGCCGGTGTGATTCTGGTTTTCATTGTCTTAGCCCTATTCCTGCGCTTTAAATTAGCTTTCTGGGTCATGGTCGGCATCCCACTGTGCTTCCTGGGTGCTTTTGCACTGATGTACATGTATCCGGCTTTTGCCATGACCATTAACATGATCACCCTCTTCGGTTTCATACTGGTTCTGGGGATTGTGGTCGATGACGCTATTATTATTGCCGAAAGCGCCTGGTCATCGATCGAAAAACATGGGCATAGTGTCGACAGTGTCATTCAAGGGGCACGCAAGGTTGCCCTGCCTGCGACCTTCGGTGTACTCACCACCATGGCTGCCTTTTACCCGACCCTGGCTATCAGTGGTCCTTGGACCAATGCTATGGCTTCCATGGGCTTAGTGGTTATTTTCTGTCTACTATTCTCGTTGGTGGAATCAAAACTGATTCTTCCAGCTCACCTGGCCCATATGAAACTGAACAGGATAGAGAATACGAAAAACCCGGCATTACGAAAAGTAAAAATGTTTTTCCGCAGTATTCGCTTGACTATCAGCGGCTTCCTGAAACGTTTCATTAACAACATCTATGGGCCTGGCCTCAGAACGTTGATGAAGTACCGTGGACTGACCATCTTAACTTTCGTTTGTTTACTATTTATTACGACCATTGGCTTTATCAAAGGTGGTTTAGTAAAAACAACCATGATGCCAAATATCCCTGGGGATGGTGTTTTCGTTGAAGTTAAAATGGCCGAAGGCTCCACCGCTGAGCAAACTATTCGAAGCATTACGATCGTTGAAGAAAAGCTCAATGAAATTCACGAAGAAGTAAAAGCCGAATACGGTATTGGGGTAAAACGCCACTCGGTTACCTGGACCAATAGCAACACTGGCGCCTATATGTGGACCGAACTGGTGAAAAGCGAAAACATGCCAATTAACCAGTATAAGTTCACGGATATGTGGCGTGATCGTGTCGGACAACTTCCTTCTGTACAAGAAGTCAGCTTCGGTAACGGCGGCCCAGGTGGTGGCGGTGTTGGTTACCGCTTGATCGGTACTGATATCGATGAATTGCAAACGGTTTCTGAGAAAATCAAAGCCAAGTTGGCCGAGTATGATGGTGTCTACGATATCAGCGATGGCCTATCCGGTGGTAAAGAAGAAGTGATCATTGAACTGCTTCCTCATGGTCGTAATTTGGGATTAACCCTACAGGGTCTGTCGACTCAAGTTCGCAACGCTTTCTACGGCGCCGAAGCACAACGCTTCTTGCGCAATACGGAAGAGGTCAAAGTATTTGTTCGCTACCCGCTTGAAGACCGCCGCTCCATCGGCAACCTGGAGCAGATGCCAGTCAGAACCCCAAGTGGTGAATATGTCACTTTCTCTGACGTTGCAACCTATGCAGTGCAAGAAGGTTACTCCAGGATTACACGTGTAGACGGTGTTCGCGCCAACAGTATTTCTGCCGATGTCAGTCAACAGGCTGCGATTACTCCCGGCGATATTCATACCGATATGAAGACCAATGTCATACCGGATATTTTACAGGAACACCCGTCAGTTAAGCTGGTACCGGGAGGCCCAAGCGAAGACGAGAAAACATTACAGGATGAAATGAAACTCGGCGGTTTGATTGCTCTACTCGCTATTTATGGCTTAATGGCGATACCGTTGAAATCTTATGTCAAACCCGCAGTTGTTATGTCGGCCATTCCATTCGGCATCATTGGCGCCATGTTTGGTCACCTATTCCTGGGACTTGACCTGAGTATGTTCTCATTATTTGGAATTATCGCTCTGTCCGGTGTTGTGGTTAACGACAGTCTACTGATGGTGGACTTTATCGGCCGTGCACGAGCCGAAGGAATGAGTCGAGTCGAAGCAGCAGTTAGTGCCGGAACGCAACGTTTCCGAGCAATTATCCTAACCTCCTTGACGACCTTCTTTGGTTTGTTACCAATAACTCTGGAAACGAGCCTACAGGCACAGCTGGTAATCCCGATGGCGGTATCGCTTGGCTTTGGTATCATCTTTGCCACAGTCATTACCCTTATCTGGGTTCCTTGTCTCTACGTCTCGTTAGCTAACATTCGAGACTGGTTCCTAAAGCGTGACAGTAAAAGTCTGGATAAGCAGCAGGAAGCACTTGAAAGTCAATAAGCTAAGCTTGTTATTAGACATTATGGGGGCTATCAAGCCCCCTTTTTATTGCCTTAAAGTTACCCTCCAGTCACCTACTTTTTCACTAAAATGTAGTTGTTTTCAAGCCTAATACCTTTACACTAGAGGTAAGTTTCTAACATCTAAAAACTATGCTGAAAAGAACCAAAATTGTAGCCACTCTGGGACCTGCGACTGATACTGAAGAAGCCATTCGCTCACTGATAGAAGCTGGTGCTAACGTTTTTCGTTTGAATTTTTCTCACGGTGAGGCAAATGATCATATTGATCGCGCTAACAAAATTCGTAAGATCGCCAAAGAAATGGATCGCTACATCGGTATTCTCGGTGATCTGCAAGGTCCTAAAATTCGAATTTCAAAATTTAAAAATAGCAAAGTTGACCTAAAAGCAGGTGCTAATTTTACTCTGGATGCAGAGCTTGGAATTAATGATGGTGACGAAACGACTGTCGGCATTGATTACAAAGATTTGCCTAATGACGTAAAAGTCGGTAACCACCTAATGCTAGATGATGGCCGCATTCAGCTTGAAGTCATAGAAACGACTACTTCAAAAATCATCTGTAAAGTTATTGTCGGTGGCATTTTGAGCAATAATAAAGGGATTAACTTACTCGGAGGCGGTTTATCAGCGCCAGCCCTTACTCAAAAAGACAAGGATGACATTTTTACAGCAGTAAGCATGAATGTCGATTATCTGGCGATATCATTCCCACGAAATGCCGAAGACATGGAGCACGCTCGCCACTTGTTATACGAAGCCGGCGGCAAATGTGCGTTAGTAGCTAAAATTGAGCGTGCAGAAACAGTCAACGATGACAAGATCTTAGATGACATTATAATCGCTTCTGATGCTGTTATGGTCGCTCGTGGCGATCTGGGAGTGGAAATCGGCGATGCCCAATTAATCGGTGTTCAGAAAAAAATTATCGATCGTGCCAGGACTCTCAACCGTGTGGTGATCACCGCCACTCAGATGATGGAAAGCATGATTCATAACCCTATTCCGACACGAGCCGAAGTTTTTGACGTCGCAAATGCCATTTTAGACGGGACTGATGCGGTCATGTTAAGTGCGGAAACAGCCACAGGTGACAATCCAGCGAGAACAGTCGATGCTATGGCTAATGTGTGTAAGGGTGCCGAAAATCAATCCCTTGCCAAAACATCGAGTCACCGCCTCGATATTTCCTTCGACAGAATTGATGAAACCATTGCCATGGCGGCCATGTATAGCGCGAACCATCTTAAAGGCGTTAGAGCAATTATTGCACTAACCGAGTCTGGCTCAACCGCATTATGGTTATCCAGAATACGCTCAGGCATTCCTATCTTTGCCTTGAGCCGTAACCTGAGTACATTGCGCAAGGTTTCTCTTTATCGTGGTGTAGAAGCGCTTGAATTCGATCCAACGGTACTCGCCCGTCATGACGTTAATCGCCTCGCTGTTGAAGAACTGGTGAACTATGGCCAGGTTAACGATGGTGATCTGGTCATTATCACCAAAGGCGACTCGATGGGTACACTGGGCGGCACCAACGCCATGAAGGTTGTACGAGTAGGCGAAGTCGTTTAATAGATAACGATACTCCGATAAATGCCAGCACAATGCCCAGGATTTTCTTCTGGGCAGCGACTCTTTTAGGAAGCACTACTCAAAGAGCAGAAAAGCTATCACAGAAGGCTGTCAGTGGATAGTGTCTAGGTTTAACTCGGAATCAGAACGGTGTAATCCAGATCCAGCACAAACTCCGAAGAAAGACGAGTTTCAGACTCCATGGCTTGCTGGTATAGAGGCTTCAGATCATGCCAGGAAGCATTTTTAAAACCAAGCGTTCGCAAGCGTAACGCCCCCATGCCATAACCTAACTCCTGCTTTTTAACCACCTGGGACACCGCATAAATCGTGTCGCCAGCATAGCTTGGGTTAAGATGCGCACCGCCATTAATTGCAGCAACCCATTGCGCATTAGCCAACCCATTCTGCGTTAAATTACGACACAGCGAGATAATATGACCACCATAAACTAAGCGTTGCTGGTGAGGACTACTCTCCATCTGGTGATGGTTAAAGTGTACCTTGGCATCGTTTTGGTAAAGCCGGGTAGCCATAGTGTGCTCACTGTGATCAATGCTGACCCCACTAAGGTGATCTATCCACTCACCAACACTATAGTCACTATAAGTATAGGACTCCCCACTCATCCGCTTGCTATAAGCCTTAGGGTTTAACTCATCCGGAACGGCTAAACTGGCAAAATCAACACTGGAACTTAATTGAGGTTCTACCGCATAGGTATTTTGCATGCCTTCGTTACGCTTGTGCACCATAACCCAGCGCTTCCAGCTTAACACCATGTGACCTTCTTGATTCATCGCTTTCGAATGCACGTAAACAATGCCCGTTTTGCCATTAGAATTTTCCTTCAGTCCAATCACTTCAGAGACAACCGTAATGGTATCGCCAACAAAAACCGGTAACAGAAACTCTACTTCGGCATAGCCTAAATTGGCTACCGCATTGAGCGAAATATCATTAACCGTTTTACCAAACGCAATATGAAAAACGAGCATATTGTCGAGCGGTTGTTTGGCGTAGCCTAACTGGTAGGCAAATTCTTTATTGCAATAAAGACTAAAACGACTCCCGGTGAGCGCTAAATATAAACTCGCATCAGCTTCGGTAACAGTCCTTGGTATCGGATGCTCCAGTACCTGCCCTAGTGAAAAATCCTCAAAAAAACGTCCGGTCGATGCTTTATTCATTTATGCCTCTAATTTTATTGCTAACGAACCGTTCCTAATAGTTCGTTTTGCCCCAATGCTTTAACCGTATTATATAGAGAAATAACACGCTCCGCCCACTCCCTTAAGGATGGCTCGATAAGCCTATCATCAATTACCGCCACATTACGACCTTCCTCGTTTGCTTTTTCGATCGCTTCAATAATGGCTTTTGCTTTTCTAATATCCGCCTGCTTGGGAGTAAAAGCATCATTGGTATAATCCAACTGTATTGGGTGCACGACCGCCTTTCCATCAAACCCTAAATCACGAGCCTGACGACATGAATACTCACACGCCTCGACGCTCTTTAAATCAAAATGCGGCCCATCAATAACACACTTTTTATAAGCGCGGCCCGCTAACATAACAATAGACAGACTCGGTAACAGTCCCAGTCGATCTTTGGTCTGATTAATTTTAAGTTCATTCGATAGATCCGTAGTACCAATTACTATGGCAACCAATCGGTCAGTGGCAGCACAAATTTCTTCCGCGTGTAAAACGCCGAGTGGGCTCTCGATATTAACCATAATGTCGATCTTATCGGAGCGACTCTGATCAATAACATCGATGGCCTCAAGTAATTGTTTCGCTGATTCGACTCGCGGAATTAAAACGGCATCAATAACCAGATCGGAAATAGCATCGAGATCCCCCTGCCCCCAGTCGCTATCCAGAGGATTAATTCTAACCACTAACTCAGAGTGCTGGTAATCGCTCGACTGTAATAGCTCTCGACGCAACAGCTCACGCCCCGCTTCTTTATATTGCGGAGGAACCGACTCCTGGAAATCGAAAATAATACTATCCGCATCGAGCGCGCGAGCCTTTTTCATATATCGCTCAACGTGAGTCGGCACATAAAGCATGGTGCGGCGTGGACGGTAATTGATAGACGTTTCCATTAACTTGCCTCTGTATTGTGTAGTTGTTGAACTAATTTCTTGCGTAAAACTTTGCCATTTTTCGTGCGCGGATATTCCGACATAAAGTGAACTTTCTTAGGCGCTTTGTATTTTGCTAAGTGCTCGCGTCCGTACTGAATGATGTCATCTTCAGTCAACTCTTCCCCCGGAGCTTTAACAATACAAACGGACACTAATGTCTTATCGGGTCCAATGGTTTCGCCTACTGCCACACAATCCGCCACAGCCGGATGGGCTTTAAAAACTCGTTCCACTTCATGCGGTGAAACACGAAAACCAAAGGTATTGATAATGTCGTCTTTGCGCCCTAAAAACCAAATATACCCCTTCTCATCTTGCCTTGCGTAATCGCCAGTAAAAAACCAGCCATCATGTCGAGCTTCGCTGGTTTCATCGGGCAACTGCCAATACTCTAAAAACAAACCGGGGTCATCTTCTCGGATACAAATCATACCTTCCTCGCCAGCACGCACTGGATTAGCTGCGCCATCCAGCAGCTCGACGAAATGTCCCGGCTGAACAAAACCCGCCGCTCCCGGCACAACTTCAGCCGATTTGTGTTGTGATATGTAGTAAGAGACTTCAGACATGCCAATGGCTTCGTAGATTGGAGCTCCGAAGCGTTCTTTCCATACCTGTTGCATCTCATCGGATAAATGCTCACCAGCACTCATGCAGTGTTTTAGCGATGGTAAATCGCTAGCTTGATACTCTGTTTTTTGCACAATCTGGCGATAAATTGTCGGAACCCCGATAAAGATAGTACATTGATGTTTTGCAATCAGCCGTGGCCAGGTATTGGCATCATTCGTCCCTTCGTAAGCAATCACCGTATGCCCATGCAACAATGGATCCATCAAGGCTGAACCTAATACATAGGTCCAGTTAAACTTCCCCGAATGCATAATACGCTCGTTACTGGTATCGTCTAAATCAAACCAGTATCGGCTGGCTGGCAAACGACCTAGTAACGCCCGCTGAGCGTGTAATACGCCCTTAGGGTAACCAGTGGTTCCAGATGTATACACCAGATAAGCCGGATCGTTAATCTTACTGGCGTAGCTATCGAACTCAGTGGATTGTTCCGCTAAAGACGGAGTCATATCCACCAGTTTAAAATCATCGCTGTGGGGAAGCTCACCCTCACCACATAAGAACACGGTCTCAACACTGGTGCCTTTTAGCTCAATTGATAAGTCCTGCCACATCGACTTATCAGTAACCAGTACTTTAGCGCCAGAGTCTTTGGCGAGATAAGCAACTTCACTCGCTGCCAATAACGTCGAAGTGGGCACCGCAATAGCACCAAGCTTGATGCAACCAAAAAATGCCAGCGGATACTCAATGGAGTTCGGCAGCCGTATTAATACCCGCTCGCCAGTAGCTAGCTGATGCGACTTAAGCAAATGAGCAAACTGAGACGTGTAGTGGCTGAGTTCCTGGTAAGTGACGCTAGTTTGACCTTTTTCCTCATCCTCAATAATCAAGGCTTCTCGATTCTCTCGCTCAGTATCGCAATGCTGATCGACACAAGCCTCACAAATATTAAAGTATTCCGGTAAATGCCACTGCCAGTCTCCAGCAGAATCCTGCTGCAAAATATTGTCGAAACGATATTTCATATTACACCATTCCGTATGGCCAGTTTTCTCGAATAACATGAACTGGCATCTTCTTCAGAACTTCAATAGCGAAAGCTTTGTCTCTATCATCAAGGGACTTCAATGCATAAGCTCGTAATAACGTTTGCAGAGCCTTACCAAACATCGGAGGATCCAACATCTCTCCCTCAAACTTAATAGCACCGCCCAATAAAGCGTCTGCATCGATTGCCGCCTGCAAAATATCGACATTACGCTGGATCTGTAGAGGTGACGGTGTAAACGCGGTTTTACACAGGTGAACATGGAACGGGTGGATAACCTGTTTCCCGGTTAAGCCCATCTGCGCCTCTACCAGGGCATGCTGGTGCACCACATGAGATTCATGTTCACCGTGTAAATCGAGCCAGCGACGTACTTCATTGGGCTCAATATACGATTCTGGCATCGGCGTTTTATTGATCAGTACCTCCACGCCACCAATGACTCCCTTACCGGCAATCCTAGCCTCAAGCAATAACAGTCTTAAATAGGTTTTCAACTCATCAATCCAGCCTTCTGGCGTCAGGTGGATCGCCATGGCTTTAGAGAAATCGTGAATACCAAAAACCACATGGCGCACGGTTGAGTATTGCATCAATTCTGGTGAAATCTTTAACGAACGAGGATGCTCAATAATTGGCTGAATCTCAATCTTGGGGTTAACCCCAACCAGCCAGGCCGACAGATCGCGAATTTCTGCGGCGCCATAAACTTCGCCAGCTTTGGCTAAAATAATGACATCAATAAATTCGGCGCACTCTTTGATTAGTTTTAAATCTTCTTCGTACTCGTCGGTACGAAAAGGATTAATACGGAGGGCAATTTGAAACTCACATCCTTCAAACAGTGGCAGTTCCTTGCGCAGTAACTCCCGGCTCATTTCCTTTTGCCGACAACCATCTTCTAAATCGAATAACAGCGTATGAGCCTTGGTGTTATGAGCATATTTTCGCATGCGGTGAGACGCCTGCTCCATCGTCTCGTAGATACCATCGGCCGGAGAATACTTGACCGGTGGATAGTACAGCTGAATTCCAGGCCAGTAGCCACCCAATACCATTTGTTCATCGACTTTTTCCAAAAAAGAGTGCTCTTGCATCATCTAAACTAATCCGACCAGTGTTGATTGATAAATAAACCATATTCAAACGTTTATTTCAAATTATTGTTTGAATTTTTCTTATCAATCGTTACTATAAACTCAAACAAAGCTAATGATAAAACGCAAAACCATTAGCTATCCCATTGAAATGCAAGGAGAAAATTGTGAGCTCAAAGGTTCATCCAAACGAAGCACTGTTTAATGCTGAGAAGCAATTTCCCGTAATCCCTACCTGTGAACATTTTGCAGGAAGCGAGAAACTCATCAATAAGGCTTTAGTACTACAGGACGAGTACGGCCCGGTGTTCGACATCACTTGCGATTGCGAAGACGGGGCTCAGGCAGGAAAAGAAAAAGAACACGCCGAAATGATTGCTCGCGTGCTATCCAGCGACGCTAATAAGCATAATATGGCTGGTGTCCGAATTCATGATTATACTCACCCACATTGGCAAGCAGACGTTGATATTCTGATTCCAGCCATCGGTGATCGAGTCGCCTATCTGACGTTACCCAAAACTTCATGTGCTGCACATATTCGAGAAATGGTTGATTACATTAAAGCCAAAGCCAAAGAATCTGGTATAGACAGAGATATCCCTATTCACGTGCTGGTCGAAACGCATGGAGCATTAAAAGAATCATGGGAAATCGCAGAGATCGACTGGGTACAGGTGCTCGACTTCGGCATGATGGACTTTGTCAGCGATCACCAGGGTGCGATTCCCGCCAGCTGCATGCGAAGCCCGGGGCAGTTTGATCATCCCCTACTCGCTCGAGCTAAAGCTGATATGGTCACCGCCGCACTGGCCAACGGCGTAGTACCGTCTCACAACGTCACATTAGACCTGAAAAATCCTTACCAGACCTACAAAGACGCAGAAAGAGCCCGTAATGAATTCGGCTTTCTGCGGATGTGGAGTATTTATCCGACCCAAATTAAATCCATCGTTGATGCCATGAAACCCGACTACTCAGAAGTCAACGACGCCGCAAATATTCTTATCGCAGCACAGGACAACGACTGGGGACCCATTCAATATCAGGGCGAGCTGCACGACAGAGCAACCTACCGCTACTACTGGCAGCTACTACAGCGCGCACAGGTAACCGGGGTGGCCGTATCAGAAGAAGTCACCAAGCGCTTCTTCTAAACCTAGAGAGACCAAAGGGCGCGCTAATAACGCGCCTTACGTTTGCCTACTGCCAAAATCCTCGAGTTCGCTATCCCTCGTCGAGGCTACGCTTGCTCGATGACTATCACAAACAAATTGTGGGTGTCCTAGACTTTCCTTCACCATTCTTTCGTGAATGTAGGGTCCATTTCGAAGCGCCCTACCCTTACTTAAGGTTCTAACGTTTAAGACTCACTTTTAATTTCAAAAAAATATATGCATAGGATAGAAAACCACTAACTAATGCAGAAGCTAACCCAAACATTGAAACACTCATCACATTAAAATATTGCAGTATACTCTCTGCCAATACATAAGAGATAGGCAAAGTAAGAAAAAGCTAGCGTAGCCTCGAAAGAGCAGTGGCGATTTCGAGGTTTATATATTTAAACTAACACTACAACTTTTACTTATATAGACAAAAAACGCGCCCTTGGGCGCGTTCTTATTACAACTGAAAAGCGTAGCTAAACTTGGTAAATAAAGTCCGTCCCTTTTTCTCGAATTTATCGACGGTGTCATCTTCAAAACCGTTATCTGAGTAACCAATATAAAATGCTGTACGTGGGTTCCATTTATAGGTGTAAAGCAGCTGTCGGCTGACTCGGGTTAAGTTGCTGACTTGATCAGGGTCTACATATAAATCGGTATTGTAGTCAACGTCGCTGTAGCGAACGATAAAGCGCAGGTAACTTTTGGCGCTGAAATGGTAGTTTGTATTTAAGTTAAAGATTAAAGCATCGAATAATTGCTCATTATTAACTTCAAAATCGGTTTCGCTTACATCGGCTCCTAAGTACCATTCATCGTTAACTTGCCATTCGGTATAAACTCCGTAATCGTAGTACTTACCGGGACGAATGTGCGTAAAGTCGATATCGTCGGAAACATCAATATTGAAACCTAGCTTCCATTGACTCACAGGGCGAATGCTGCCGTTAATAAAGTAAAAATCCTGATCAAACCAGATCTGCTCAAAGAAATAATCACGACTTCCACCACCAAGGTTCAAAGAGGAACGCAGGCGGCCATAAAGCTTCATTGAGGCTTCTCGAGTTTGCTCATATTTATCGTGATTACTGGTGAAATGTCTGACGCTGTATTCACCTTTAACTTTATACTCGTAAAAGAAATCATCATCGTCACCATACCAGCGATAACCAGCGCCAGCGACATCCTTGGCATTACCAACGATAGTCAGGTAGCCAAGGTCCATTCGAAAATCTTCATCAAATTCTGTTCGGCTAGCATACCAGCTCCAATGTTTATCGTTATGACCATAGTTCAATCGATAACCTAAACCGGATGTGTTGGCTGCCATGCCCAGGTCCTGCTGCATATCGTCGGTGTTGTCCGAGTCGGAATACATTACCTGATAGCGCAATTTACCTGCATCGTATAACTGATGTATACCATCGACTGAATAGACATTATTGCTATACTCACCCGCCGAACGGTGGGTGGTCATAACGCCCACTTGTGAATTATCACCAACATCAAGCGCATAACGAGCAACAGCCACATCACTTTCAACGCTTTGGCCGTTGTCATCGCGTAAAGTGTAGACCGAAGAGCCTTGTGCGCCCGGCAGAACAAAACTCGTGGTCTGATCCCGAGAAACTAGTGCGGCATAAGAATTGCCGTCATTTTTTCCGGTATATTTAATACCGAAGTCGGGGTCAGCAATATTCCGAGTATGCAGCAGTGTGTATTGGGTATTAAAATAATCGGCTCCCTCCAGAAAAAATGGTCGCTTCTCGGAGTAAAACAACGAAAACTGCTTATTGACGTCCAGCTGAGCGGCATCGGTTTCAACTTGTGAGAAGTCGGGGTTTATTGTCGCTCCCAATACTGAGTTATCGGTCACGCCCCAGCGTAGATCAACGCCAGCTTCATAGTCCACGCCCTCACTTTGCCACTCAGTTCGAGCCGGCGGGTTTCGAGTTTCACTTTTTTGTGCCGCAGTATAGGGAGTCACCTCAAGATTATTTCCGCTGACGATGTTTTCCAGGCCCTCGGCCTTGCCAATTTGGCATAGAATACAGGACAGATCCCGATCATTTGGTGAGTAGGCGAAACGATGTTGATAATCTCGAGGATAGAAACGAATAAAATCAATCCCCCAAACCTTTCTCCCTTCTGTATTGGGGAAACGCAACACTTTAAAAGGGATTTCAATTTCGACGGTATAGCCTTGCTTGGTTAATTGCCCCGCACTATTCCAGATTGCATCCCACGAGGAGTCTTCCCGCCCCAGTACGTCATCTTCAATACTGTCTCCCTGAATGCCATAAGGGTTCACAAAGAAATTATAGGCTTTGCGCTCATCATTAAAGGTATCAACCTTAAAGCCAACCGTATCTTCGCCCCAAATTTGATCACGCTTTTTATAGGACGCCTGGATCTTGCTTGGATCGCTATCATAAGCAACGATACCGACTAATAGTGACTCGCCATTTTCGATAATGTAGGCGGTCGTTTTCTCTATGGGCTTTATATTATGTCGAGGCTGCGTCTCGAAGCGGTAATCGACCTTGGTTGCATTAGCCCAGAAGGCTTCGTCCAACTTACCATCAACTTTAATATTACTATCCGTTTTTGGAATAGAAATGGTGGAGTCTTCCGCGTTCACAGAGGGGCCTGTAGCCATCAAAGCGGCTAAAGCAAAGCTTATTATAATATATCCCTGCTTTTTCATAGATACTGTTATTATTTTGACTGAGGGGGGATTATAACGTCCTGATAAATTTTTTGGCTAAAATTTGTAAAGAAATTTGTCGTCAAAACTGCATTAAACGCAAGTCACATATGACTTTTATCCCGCTGAAGAATTTCAATTAGATGAAAACCAAAGGCTGTTTTGACTGGCCCATGAAGCATCCTTAGTGGGCGTGAGAACACAACCTCATCAAACTCCTTAACCATCATGCCCTTTCTAAACACACCCAGCTCACCACCACGCTCTGCAGACGGGCAAAGCGAATACTTCTTTGCCATTGCTGTAAATTCAGCACCGGATTCAATGGTCGTTTTTATCTTATGACAGAGTTCTTCATCCTTTACCAGGATATGTCTTGCTGATGCTTTCATTTGCCCCCTCCCTTATAAAAGCACCAGCAAGGTTACACTAATCTACTAGATTTGTGTAGTATTTAACGTTTTACTCTCCTTCTCCAAGCCCCCAGCAGACCTAGCAAACCAATGGTAATCAGTCCTGTGCTACCGCCGCCAGAGCCGGAACTCGTAGTCGAGCTTGGTGGGTTGGACGTTGATTCACGAGTATCACTATCCGCATCTTCCAGAGGAACCTGTAGCAGCGGGGAAAACTCTGGCGACACATCATCCAGCACTTCACCGGTATTGGCATCAATAACCTCCAGACGGAAGTCGTAATAACCGGCAGGATAACCCGACTGCCAGTTACCACTGATTTCGTAGGCATCTTCCGAGCTATAACCATAAACGGTAAACACATCAGACTCGGTTTCAAAGTACCAGTCACCGCCATTACGTCTCTGATATAAGTTAACGTAGACATCGCGATCAGAACTGCTTTGAGTGTCAATATCAAACGTTATAGCAAACTCTCGATAAAAACCGTCATCATCCTTATCGGTAAAGATTTCCGTTTTAACATTGTCGACATAGGTATCGCTACTGACATTACTCGACTCATAGGTCTTATCTTCCAGCGGAAGATTCGTCAGATCATAGTCGTCATAAGGTCCGAGCGTATCGACAATATCGGAGTAGCCATACTCGAATAAATCAATTAAAACTTCGTATTCATCCGGTGGAAAACCTGTATTTAAACGCGTTGTCACGCTGTATTCATCGCTACTGTAATCATAGTGAATTTCGAACACATCAGTTGTGTAGTAGTGAGTCCACTGCGAATCACCAATGCGACGAATAAATAACTCAGCATAGACGTCATAGTAATCGTCGTAAGCTGCATCGGCGTCGAAATCAACCCTTAACTGACTGTAATAACCATCACCATCATCATCATCAAACAATAGAACCGCGGCATCGTGGATATAGAGGTGATCCAGACCGCTTTTCTGGGCGGTCGCAGATGATTTGGGTAGTTCACTGCTGCGCTCGCGTTGCTTTTGCAACTCAGCACGGGTTTGATTAGGAGTATTTTTTAAATCAAGCGCCTGAAACGCCTTAAGCTCTTCTTCTAAATTAGCGTCGGAAGGCTGGCTGGTATATATATTTTGACGCTGTAACGACACAGCTTCACCTTTCAAAGGCGTGGTTTCCAGCTTATTATTAACCGTAGTTGTCGTTCTAGCTCGCTTTGCTATGGCAGTGGTCGCTTCTGAGCTGGTTTCAGCTGCAACGCTTGTCAGCTCTGCATTTTCGGCAGCATTTAGTTCTGGCGTCGCTAACACAGCCAATAGAACCGCAGCGGCTACTGTCGAAAGTTTTGTCGTGACTTTTTGCATCATTCTCTCCTAAGTCTTTCCATACTGTGCCCCAACCTGTCTCTAGCTTTGAACCAATACTTACTGGGGAGCTTGATACTAGTAAAGCAAAAATGAAATGAACCATAACTGAACCAGTATAAACAATTTAACACCAGCGCCTGAGGAAACCCCAGCTAGATCTTTAGCAATGGTCTTATATAATGAGTGCCAAAATGTAATTACCAACATCAATAGGTTTACTCCATGGCACTTCCGAGCTTCCAGGTTCGCTTAGACAGTAACGAAAAGATCACCCCAAAAGTTCATAAGCTGGTTTTTAAACTAGATGATCCCAAGACCATAAGCTACAAGCCGGGACAGTTTGTTTCTTTCATGCTGCCATCAGAGGACGAACGTCCCATTAAGCGCAGTTATTCGATAGCCAATTTAGAAAAGAGCTCTGATGACACCACTTATATCGAGTTTGTGATTGCCTATGTCGAGGGCGGCAAAGCGACCGAATTATTTTTTAATGCCGAGCCAGGTATGCAAATGGAGATGACGGGACCATTCGGCCTGCTTTGCCTGCTGGAAGAGTTACCGCAGCGTGTCTTTCTGATTGGTACCGGCACTGGCGTTGCACCCTATCGTTGCATGATAGAGCAAATCAAGGCGCGTCCGGAAACCGAGTTTCATATCCTGTTTGGTGCTCAGTACCACGAAGATCTGTTTTATCTGGATGATTTTCATCAAGTTGCAGAGCTGGACCATGTGCACTTCTACCCTTGCCTCAGCCGCGAGGACAAAGAAGGCTGCGCCTCGGGTTATGTACAGACCAAGCTGGCAGAGCTGAATCCTGATGCGGAAACCGATATGGCTTACTTGTGCGGCAACCCTGACATGGTCGACGACGTTTTTGAGCTGTTAAAAGAGAAAGACTTTGGGGTAAAGCAAGTTAAACGAGAAAAGTACGTATTTAGCCGCTTTTAACGACTTTTAATCGATTTTAAAGAATGAGCAGAAGCTCAATTCAGATTATTGTCAGCTATGCTAGACTTTGGCGATAGAAAAACAATAACTGGTTAACTATCAGTAATAGGATGAATATATGAAGATATTGACAAAAAATGCATCATTTTGTGCCATCAGCCTGTCAGTGCTAATGGCTCTTAGTGCCTGCTCAGAACAGCAAGAATCCAAGAACAAAAAGTCCGCAGCAGAAACACAGGTTGAGCAAGCTCAAGTCCAGCAAAAAGCTGAAGCTGGTGATTCTGCGAAAGATAGCAAAGCAGAAGAAGCGGCAGAGTATTCACGCTTCGATATTTACGCTCCTTTTACCCTGACCAGTGATCTAAGCCACTTGTCAGATAATCAGAAGCAAATGATTGGCCACCTTATTGATGCTGGCAACATCATGGATAATCTATTCTGGCAGCAGGCCTATGGTGACAAAGAGTCTCTGTTGGCTTCGATAGAAGACCCCAAAGCCAGAAAGTTCGCTAAAATCAATTACGGCCCCTGGGATCGCCTGGACGGTAACTCGCCTTTCCTGGACTCATACGAGCAGAAAGCTAAAGGTGCGGAGTTTTACCCGGACGATATGACGGTAGCCGAATTTGAAGCGTGGGAGCAGGAAGGCAAAAAAGGCCTTTATTCATTCGTTGAGCGTGATGAAGATGATCAGTTAACTCTGGTCCCTTACTCTGTTAAATTTAAGAGCGAGCTAACTCAGGCCAGTGATCTGTTAAAGCAGGCAGCAGAGTTAGCGGAAAACGAAGACTTTAAAAACTACTTAAAGCTTCGCGCCGATGCACTGCTCACTGATAACTACCAACCTTCTGACTTCGCCTGGATGGATATGAAAAATAATCCGGTGGAAGTCGTGATTGGTCCAATTGAAACCTATGAAGATCAGTTATTCGGTTACCGCGCAGCTTTCTCAACGTACGTTCTTATAAAAGATTTAGAATGGAGCGAGCGTTTATCCAAGTTTGCCGCCTTCCTGCCTGAGTTGCAGAAAGGTTTACCGGTAGACGAGAAATATAAGCAGGAAATGCCTGGAACGGACAGCGATCTGAATGCTTATGACGTGGTTTTCTATGCTGGCGATAGCAACGCTGGCTCCAAAACCATCGCCATCAACTTGCCTAACGACGAAAAGGTTCAGTTAGCGAAAGGAACGCGCCGCCTGCAGTTGAAAAATGCTATGCGCGCGAAGTTCGACAAAATTCTGGTACCGATTGCTGATCAGTTAATTGCTGAAGATCAGCGTCAGCACATTACTTTCGACGCCTTCTTTGCTAATACTATGTTCCACGAAGTTGCACATGGTCTGGGCATTAAGAACACCATCAACGACCAGGGTACCGTCCGCAGTGCCCTGAAAGAAACGGCTTCTGCGTTAGAAGAAGGTAAAGCCGATATTCTAGGTCTATACATGGTCAGCAAGCTTTACGAGAAAGGCGAAATCGAAGACGGCGAGTTGATGGATAACTATGTCACTTTCCTTGCCGGTATTTTCCGCTCAGTTCGCTTCGGCGCCAGCAGTGCACACGGAAAAGCCAATATGGTTCGCTTTAATTACTTTAAAGACAAAGGGGCATTTGAACGCAATCCTGAAACCGGGCAATACCGCGTTAATTTCGATAAGATGACTCAGGCCATGAACAACCTGTCTGAAAAGATTCTGATCATCCAGGGTAACGGCGACTATCAGGCTGCGAAGGACTTGCTGGATAACCAAGGCCTTATTGGCGAGCAACTGGCCAAAGATCTTGAGTTACTGGAAGAAAAACAGATTCCGGTCGACGTAGTCTTCAAGCAAGGCAAAGATGTTCTAGGTATCAAGTAATCAAGCACTTCAGCCACCTGATGACTCTACATCGGGTGGCTCCTTTCCTTCATAACTAACAATTTTCAATAATTTCCTTTAGAATAGCGGTCAATTTATTCATCGGTTTCAGGAGCTTATCCAGTGGCGACCTTTTCACTATTAGTCACCGCTAGCCCACATTCATCGCAGGGACAATATAGCGCATTAGAGTTTACTAAAGCTTTGTTGCAACAAGGCCATACTCTTAAGCGCATATTTTTCTATGGTGACGGTGTTTTAGTAGCGAGTCGACTTAACTGCCCTCCTTCCGATGAAATCAATTTGACCAAATCCTGGGCAAAGCTGGCGATTGAACATGACTTTGAATTAACCGTCTGTGTCACCGCTGCGCTGAAACGCGGTATTACCAATGCTGCGGAAGCAGACCGTAATGCTTTAACTGGCGACAATCTCGATCCAGCTTATGAAATCAGTGGCCTTGGCCAATTAACCGAAGCCATGCTTGAAAGCGATCGTTTAATTACGTTTGGGTAAGTCTACGGGGATCTACATGAAACGTCTCAGTGTTATTTTTAATAAAGCTCCTTACGGCTCTCAGGCTGGCAGAGAATTACTGGATATCGCTTTAATGGCAGCGGCTTTTGATATGGATATCAGTGCTATTTTTATAGGTAATGGCGTCTATCAGCTGTTGGACAAGCAGCAACCAGATATCCTTCAGCTCAAGAACCATAGCCCAACGTTCAAAGCATTAGAGCTTTACGGTATTGAGACGATATTGCTGGAACAGGAGGCTCTGGCGCACAGGAACATGACGGAGCCGCAATTACTGGATGTCGCCGAACTGACAGATAACGCGACCATTCAGCGCCATATCCAACAATCCGACTTTGTGTTTATGCTGTAGGCCATTTATGAAATCACTATATATTCTAAATAATCCAGCAAACTTAGAGCAGTGTTTATCCGCCATGGCGCCAGATGATGCCCTATTGCTTATTGAAGATGCGGTACTACTGTGCCACCAACACACCCTGCATAACAGTTATATTCTGGAAGAAGATCTGATTGCACGAGGCTTTGCTACTAAGCAGTCACATTGGCAGGCAGTAGACTACCCTCAGTTTGTACAGTTGACCTTACAATACGACAAGACAGTAACCTGGTTATGAGTATTGATTTAAACGCACTGCCAAGAGATAAAGAAGGCTACTTAACAGACTCGAGCGTCTGGAATGAAGACGTTGCCAGCGCTATCAGTGAAGAAGAAGGCATTGAGCTGACCGATGACCATTGGCAGGTTATTCGTTATGTACGCCAGTTCTACGAAGAGTTTAATACCAGCCCATCGATTAGACCATTGGTTAAGTACCTGGCTAAAGAGTGGTCCAGCGAAAAGGGCAACAGCATCTATCTGCACCTATTATTCCCAGAAGGTCCCGCTAAACAGGCAACAAAAATTGCAGGACTACCCAAACCCGCCCGTTGTATTTAATATTTGTTACAAGGTTATCATTAAGGTAGCGTTAAGCTGGATTGTTTAGGATAGCAGGCAAGGGTAAAATACAACACAACATCAGATCCTTATTTTTGAGGGGAAACTATGAAGAACTTTATGCCTAAGGCATTGATAACACTAACACTTTTAATGCTAAGCATGACAAGCGCGGCTTTCGAAGACCCCAAGCTGCATTTAGAAGAAGTGACGGAAAAGATCAGTCAGGAAATCTTGCAGAATAAAGCCAAGATAAAAACAGATTCTGAGTACGCTAAAAACCTCATTGAGACCTACCTGCTGCCGGAAGTCGATAGCGAGTATATGGCGAAACGTATTTTGGGCAAAACCTACTGGATGCAGGCAACCGAACAGCAGCGCCAAAAGTTTATTGATGAATTCATAGGCTTACTGTTGAACAGTTACGCCAAAGGCCTGGCAAACTATGATGGCCAGCCGATCACCTACGACGATACCCAATATTCGAGAAGCGGTAATTTAGCGAATGTTCGCTCAACCATTATCCCTAACGAGGGCGAACCCATTTTGATCGACTACCGCCTTAAAGTGCAGCCGGATGAAAGCTGGTTAGTGACTGATGTCATTATAGAAGGTGTCAGTATGGCTAAGAGCTACGCTACTCAGTACCGCGAACAAATTGCCAAGGTTGGCCTTGAAGAAACGCTGAAGCAGCTAGAAGAAGAAAACAAAAGGGCTAAAAGTGCCACAGAAATCAGCGATCAAAAAGAACAGCAGTCATAACTAAGACGCAAACAAAAGCCGCCCCTGAGGCGGCTTTTTTATGAAGTAACCACCCTTTTAAAGCTGCTCTAAGATATTCTCAGCAGAACTTTTCTCAAAACCCTTCTCATCCACTTCTAATGCAGTGACGGTGCCATCTTCGGCAATCAATGCAAACCGCTTAGAGCGAACACCCATACCAAAACCGGTTGCATCCATTTCCAGGCCTAATGCTTCTGAAAAATCTGCATTGCCATCAGCCACCATCAAAAGGTCTTCTGCATTTTGTGATTTGCCCCAGGCATCCATGACAAAAGCATCATTGACTGCCATACAGGCAACCGTATCAACGCCCTTTTCTTTCAACTTGTCGTAATTCACCACAAAACCAGGAAGGTGTGCCGCAGAACAGGTTGGAGTAAAGGCTCCTGGAACCGCAAACATCACAACTTTTTTACCGGAAAAGATTTCATCCGTTTGTATGTCCTTTGGACCTTCCTCGCTCATCACCTTAACCGTCACATTCGGCAGTTTGTCGCCAACTTTAATCATCACATCCTCACTTCAGTTCAACTTGTATCTTTACTCTTCTGGCATCACTATCCACAGGATAATGTAAACAATCACACCAGCAAAAGCTGTAAATATGGTCAATAGAGCATATAAAAGACGAGTCATTGTAACATCCCAGCCCAACCATTTGGCTAGCCCACCACACACACCGGCGATTACTTTATCTCGAGAGCGCTTTAATTCAGCCATCACAAATTACCTCTGACTATTAGCCTACTTTTTACTATAGCGCCAGCATATAATCATTCAAGACTAATGTCTTAATATTGTGTAACGAATTGATTCTAAGAAGTGTTAATAAAACGCTGGAGGCGGGGTACCTCCAGCAGGGTTAAAAACATTAATGCGCAAACATTAACAAAGGCTAATATAAGACCTTCTCGACCTTGATGATGTGAGTTACCTCACACTTTAAACTAGTAATCCACTTTTCCTCTCAGAGACTTTTTCTGAGACCGTTGTTTTTTATTTTCCAGTCGGCGTCTCCTGGAAGCTTTGGAGGGCTTGGTGGGAATACGTTTCTTAGGCGGCTTCAGGCAGCGCTGGATAGCGCTTCTCAAGCGTTTCAGAGCATCATCTTTGTTACGCTCCTGAGTTCTAAAGCTCTGCGCCTTGATAACCATCACTCCTTCGTCTGTAATCCTTGAATCATGGCTGTTAAGCAGTCGTTGTTTAACCTCTTTGGGCAAAGACGAATGCGGTATATCAAAGCGAAGGTGTATCGCAGAGGCGACCTTATTAACATTCTGACCACCCGCACCTTGCGCCCGGATAGCCTGAAGCTCGATTTCATGGTCGCCCAACGATATATTTTTGCTAATAAATAAAGGCATGCCCCCTATTATTGCTCCTTCATTTTTGTCTGTACAGACTGTTGTTGCTTCGCCAGCTTTTTCCATTGACGGCGCTTAGCAATCGACGTAATCACATCTGAACCGATGTGCTTCTCTCCCCGAGCTTTTGCCAGCTGGACCTGACGCTCGCGCTCGATATAACGCTGACGTTGCTCAGGCGTTTGTTTGTCGTAACAGTGTGGGCAGCTGACGCCTTTTTCATATTTCTCATGCTGCATTTCTTCTTCTGTGATTGGCATACGACAAGCATGACATTGATCGTACTGACCTTTCTGCAGATCATGATCCACAGCAACGCGATTATCAAACACGAAACACTCGCCTTCCCACAGAGTTTCATCCTTATCCACTTCCTCAAGGTACTTCAGAATACCGCCTTCCAGGTGGAAAACGTTCTCGAAGCCTTGCTCTTTCAAGTAAGCCGTTGATTTCTCGCAGCGGATGCCGCCGGTACAGAACATCGCGACTTTTTTATGCTTTTCCGGATCAAGATTCTCTTTAACGTACTCAGGAAACTCGCGGAAAGTCTCGGTTTTGGGGTTCACCGCTCCCTTGAAAGTGCCGATCCCGACTTCATAATCGTTACGCGTATCGATCAGCAAAACATCTGGATCAGAAATCAGATCGTTCCAGTCTTTGGGCTTAACGTAGGTGCCCACCACCTCTTTAGGATCGATGCCTTCGACTCCCATGGTGACGATTTCTTTCTTCAGTTTCACCTTGGTGCGGTAAAACGGCATGGCTTCATCGTAAGACTCTTTGTAGTCCAGCTCAGCCAGACGGGAGTCGCTTTTGATCCAGTTTAGTACCGTATCAATACCCTCGCGCGTACCGGCAATAGTGCCATTAATACCTTCCTGGGCTAGTAATAGAGTGCCTTTAACCTCGTTATCCAACATAACGTCTAGTAAAGGCTGACGAAGATTCTCGAAATTATCGAGATTTACAAATTTGTAGAGTGCGCAAACCACAGTCGGCTTAGCAGCTGCATCAGATGCAGTTGTAGAAATAGTCATATTGTCCTCGCTGTCTGGAACGTAAAACCAGTGCAAATTTGGGACGTGATTGTAATCGTTTTTACCGGATTTGTGTAGGGTTTCTGGGTATTTTTTGTACAGCTTCGTACAAACTCTCAGAACCAAACGCTGTGCCCATACTGTTTTAGCCAGACTTCGGCCTGTTGGTAGTCAGGACAATGTTTTTCGACCAGCTTCCAGAAGCGTTTGGAGTGGTTGAGGTGTTTGAGATGGCACAGCTCATGGACGATCAGATAGTCTATAATATGGGTTGGGGTCAGTAATATGAGTTGATTCAGTTGAACAATACCTTTGGCGGTACAGTGGCCCCACTGGGTTTTGGTTTTACGAAAACGGACGCCGCTGAGTTTTCTCGCCAGACCCATGGTTCCGGCCATGGTTTCGACTCTTTGCGGTAACCGTTCTTTTGCCTGTGCCAGCAACCAACGATCCAGCTGTTTCTTTAACGATTCATAGGATAAGTCTTTATTGCTGATCTGCAATTTATCATCGGTGAGCTGGATCCGGTTAACGCCCTCTTTTATGGTTAAGTGTCGTACTTGTCCCATAAAACTGATGACCTCGCCATCTTGAAGTTTCAGTCGTGACTCATCTCTCTGTGCCTGCTCAACCAGTTTTCGTGCGATCCATTTAGCTTTTTGGTAAACAAAACCTTCGATCCAGTCATTGGGCGCGCCCTGTGGCGCACGAACCTTTACCTTTTGATGATGGACTTCAATAGATAAAGTTCGCCGGTTACTACGGATCACTTCATAATCAAAGTTATGATTAATTTCGGTCATCGTTTAATGAGTTTCAGCAATTTCATTGATCACTAATTGCCCAGAAGCCAATAACTTCTTCTGGCTCGCGGTTAGCTTTTTAACTTTTAACTCGGCCTTTAAAGCCAGTGACTTACTTTTAAATTCAGTATGATAAATCATGGTTAAAGGTTGTCGCCCACGCAAATATTTGGCACAGCGCGGACCATTCGACTGATGTTCCTCAAACCGACGTTCCAGATCAGTAGTAATCCCTGTAT
Organism: Kangiella shandongensis; assembly: GCF_020005365.1. Lineage (GTDB taxonomy): Bacteria > Pseudomonadota > Gammaproteobacteria > Enterobacterales > Kangiellaceae > Kangiella > Kangiella shandongensis. The sequence goes on from NZ_JACNML010000002.1 coordinate 317,089, forward strand.
ATAGCGTTTCATCTTTACATCGTAAGATGTATAAATACCACCATTCTTTCTCTTCCAACTCTTCCGAGATCATAAAACTCCAGTTTATGGTTAGAGGTTACTCTTTCCTGCCTTCATCGCTGTATAAGCGTCCAGCTCGAATCAAGCGTGGCTTAAAATAGACATTCGCCATTGAGCTCACCCTGACTTTCTTGCCGCTAGATGGTGCATGAACAAACTGTCCTTGTCCAATATAAATACCGACATGTGAGGCTTTACCATTAATACGATAAAAGAGTAAATCTCCCGGCCTTAAATCATCACTATCAACTTCATCAGAAGCGGCTAACTGCGCATAGGAAACTCGTGGAACCCGTTCGCCAACTTTGGAGTGAGAGTAATAGACCAGGCCACTGCAATCAAATCCTTCGCCAGGACTGCTGCCTCCATAGCGATACTTTATACCCACCATGGATTGTGCGATTTGTGCAATCCTTATTCCTTTATCATCACTATATTCGGAACTACCACTCTTGGTTATACCATGCCTTGTTTTGCTTTTTTGTGAGGTCGCACAACTGGATAGTAACGCAACAGCCGTTACCAGTAGGCAGCAATAATAAATGTTATGGAAGTGTTTAATCTGCATGCTCTAAGACTAGCACGAGAAAACTGAATTTACACTAAACAGGGTTTAAAACACATCATTCCCGCGAGGATGACGAGCTTACTGAGACCTTCCTACAGTAAGCTCGTCAATAATTCGGTAAACTCAGCGGCGCTTCCTGTAACTCGGCAAATTGCATCCGCAAATCCAGTATTTGCTCCTGCCAGTACTGCACGCTACCGAAATACGGAAAGGCATATTTAAATGCAGGGTCATGCCAACGACGAGCGAGCCAGGCACTGTGATAAATCATCCGCAAGGTTCGCAAACACTCTATCATCTGTAGTTCTCGAGTATTGAAGTCACAAAACTCCTGATAACCCTCAAGCACCTCAAGCAGCTGTTTCTGCTGCTGCTCTCGATCTCCAGATAACAGCATCCAGATGTCCTGAATAGCAGGGGCCATTCTCGAGTCATCCAGATCGACGAAGTGTGGGTTGTCGTCACGCCACAAAATATTGCCAATATGGCAATCGCCATGCACCCGAATAAAGCGCTGTTCGCCAGCTCTCTGCCATAACTCGTCAACTAGCTGCATTAAATCACGAACCAGCGTTTCATAAGGCATCCTGACTTCAGCCGGCAGGGCGTATTCTATAATGTACTCAATACTGTCATGCCCGTAGGTCTTTGGAGTTAAGGCCGGGCGCAACGAATAATCCTTTGCCTGCCCCACCCCATGGATGCGACCTAAAAATCGGCCCAAAGTAAATAAATTATCGAGATTATCCAGCTCTGGAGCATGTCCACCTTTGCGCTCGAATAAGGCACAGTAATAGCCCTGATACTCGAACAAGCTCTCGCCCTGCGTTTTCATTGGGGCAACCACCGGCAATTCCTGCTCAACGAGTTCAAAGCAAAAGTTATGCTCTTCCAGAATTTGTTCTTTCGTCCAGCGCTTAGGGCGATAGAACTTAGCGATTAGCGGAGCTTCTTCTTCCAGCCCAATCTGCAGGACACGATTTTCATAGCTATTGAGGGCGAGAACTCGCCCATCAGAATAAAACCCTCTCGACTCAACGGCATCAAGGATAAAGTCCGGCGTCAGTTGTTCGAAAGGGTTTTCTTGAGGCATTAGTCTATTAACCGCCTAGCTCATCATCAGCAACAAAGTAGCGAGGGTCCTCGGCAGCATTCTTTTCCACCAGATTACCCGCTTTCTTTAGTAGTTTGGTACAGTCTGGGCTTAAGTGCAATAAGTGCAGCTTTTTACCGGCGCGCTCATAACGCATCGCCAATGAATCGATCACCTCGATCCCTGAATGGTCCCAGACCCGCGAATTTTCGAAGTCCACATACACTTCATCCAAATCCGTACGTGCCGAGAACTGTTCGGCGAAGTGTGTGGTCGAGCCAAAGAACAAGGGCCCACGCACTGTGTAGAACGCCTTGCCGTCTTTTTCAGTACGACGAACACGCACACGCTTGGCACTGGTCCAGGCGAAGACTAATGCTGACACAATCACACCAACGATGACCGCCATGGCCAAGTCAGTAACGACCGTGGTCACAGTCACAATGACCAAAACCAAAGCATCTGGCCCCGGCACTTTACGCATAATACGGAAACTGGCCCACTCGAAGGTACCTATAACCACAATAAACATCACGCCAATGAGCGCCGCCACCGGAATTTGTTCAATCCAGCTCGACGCGAACAAAATAAAGCATAATAAGGCCAATGCAGCCACGATTCCCGATGTACGCCCACGACCACCAGAGTTGACGTTAATCAAACTCTGACCGATCATGGCGCAACCGCCCATACCGCCAAAGAAACCCGTCGCCGTATTGGCTAAACCTTGCGCAAAACACTCACGGTTGCCCTGGCCCCGTGTTTCGGTAATTTCATCAATCAGACGCAAGCACAGCAAGGACTCGATCAAACCAATCGCGGCCAGAATCAGGGAATAAGGCAAAATAATCCATAGCGTTTCCAGCGTCATAGGCACGCTCGGAATATGGAACTCAGGGAAGCCACCGCCAATTTTGTCATTATCGCCAACCGTCACCGTATCCACACCGCCATAAGTCGCCATGGCATAGGCAATAAAGGATACTGAAACAATTGCCACTAATCCTGCAGGAATGGCTTTGGTAATTTTTGGCATAATGTAGATGATGAACATGGTCAACAGCACCAGGCCAAACATAATCCATAAATCAGAGCCCTCAATCCAGGCCACGTCGATACTACTGTCCTCAAGAAAAGTACCGTGCAACCAACCTTCTTCACCACGCACGCCAAACTGTTTTAGCTGCGACAGGAAAATCAGGATTGCCAGGCCATTAACAAAACCCAGCATCACAGGATGCGGTACCATACGGATCAGCTTGCCCAGCTTCATCCAACCGGCCAGCATCTGAATAATCCCCATCAGCACGACTGTAGCAAAGAGGTATTCGACACCATGATCCGCCACTAGAGCGACCATAACCACAGCTAAGGCGCCGGTTGCACCGGAAATCATACCCGGTCGACCGCCAAATACTGACGTAATCAAACCCACCATAAAAGCAGCGTACAAACCAACCAATGGCTCCACGCCAGCCACAAATGCAAAAGCCACGGCTTCTGGCACCAGCGCCAGCGCCACAGTCAATCCGGACAACAAGTCGTTTTTCAGACTCGATGTCTTATTCACTATCAAATCAATCATCTTTTCGCCTAAACAGGAAAATTGTCCCAGAACGGGAGGTTAGATCTTGTTGAGCCTTTATAAAAGGTCAACAAGCTCCAGGTCAGCTGACCTATGGAGGCGCGCATTCTACAGAAAAGGCCCATTATTCTCAAACGATAACGGCCTTCGCAAGAAACACGCCCACACTCAATTGTTATCCGGCACCACGTTTCGTTGTTCCTTTTCGCTAGCCATTGCCGCTGTTAACACCTTCTTCATGGCTTCGCTCGGTGCCATATCCAGCTCTTTAACCTTATCCTTGTCCATAAACAGTGTAAAACCACCAATTTGGTAACTCAGAGGAATATACACAGCGATCAAGTCCGAACGTTCGCCTAATCTGATATCGTCACTGGTGACAAAACCAATCACCTCAGCGCCCTCCTGAACCTCAACCAGTACCGTTTTTTGCAGCTCCTCTTTTTTCGACGGTGATAAAAAACGCACCATGTCATTTAGCGCGTTATAGACTACGCTCACCACCGGGATTCGCTCCATCAACTGATCCAAGCCACGAAGAATCAGCTGTCCCAGGTAAAACTTAATCAATAGCCCCAAACCAAAGATCAGTAAAATGCCCAGTATTAACCCCAACCCCGGCCAATACATGCTCTCTGGCATAAACAGCAACAATAGCTTGCTTAAATAAGTTTCCAGCGTCGACACCAGCCACACGATAATGGCTATGGTTAAAACGATGGGCAGGATCGCAAATAAGCCCTGCAAGAATATTTTACTGAGAGTTTTCATATAGCCCTTATACTCTTCGTTGCTCTTTATGATTGTTCGGCGAAGTTTTTAAACTGCTGCATATAGTGTCGTGTCTGATTGGGAAATGCTTTTTTCATAAAAAAACCCATCAGCTTCATTCCCAAACTGGTAAACCTGAAGTGGTTCTTTGTCGCCCAATAGGTTTGTTCAGCACCCACCGCCTTAAATTCATTCTCAACCGTATTAACCACACCATCCGTCTCATAAGTTGCAGACAGTCGCTCAGGTAAATGCTGTTCGGTAATGGTCTCAATCATTGACAACTCCCGCTTGCCCATAAGGTAAACCAACTTGTTTTGGCAACCGACCTGACCCAGCTCGCCACTCAAATGTTCAAAAGCCACCATCTCCGGCTGCCATTTTTTTAGATTATCCACGTTTGTAAATAATTCTACGACCTCTGAAAGCGGCTTATTGATAACAATATCCAACTGATATTCCATCATAACTCCTTAGTTTTCAAGACACTCGGCTGCTACCAGTCTATAACGGTTACCCGGCAAATCCTAGTGAAAACCCTGTCTATGACTTGTAGGGAGAATGATCGAAGTAGTCCTTCCAGCGAAGTTGTAACCAGCGGTCTTCTTCTTGCAAAGCCCCAGCAATCGCTGCTCTAAACTCCGGATGAAATACGTAATGACGTGAATGGGTCTTAACAGGCAAAAAACCTCTGGCCAGTTTATGCTCTCCCTGTGCGCCCGGCTCAAAACGCTTCAGGCCATGCTTGATGGCGTACTCGATACCGCGGTAATAACAGGTTTCAAAGTGCAGAAACTCAACCTCTTCCGTACACCCCCAGTAACGTCCAAACAGTGCATCCTGCGAGCGCATAAAAAAGGCACCAGCGATAACCTTGCCCCGATATTTGGCCAATAACAATAACGTCTGCTCAGGCATGGCCCGAGCACACTGCTCAAAGAACCTAACCGAGAGCTGAGCCCAGCCCCCTTTCCTATCGAACGTATTACGATACATCCGATAGAACAACTGCCAGTCCTCAGTAGAAGCCGTATGTCCATTGAGCCAGCAGAACTGCCATCCCTGCTCTGACTCATCCTCTAGAAAAGGACGACGCTCCCGCAAGATATTCTTACGCTTCTTAGCTTTAAGGTGGCTCAGAAAGTCATCAAAAGAGCCGTACTCCTGATTGTGCCAATGAAACTGAATATCCCAACGCTCCAGCATCTGCTCGCATGAAAAGTCAGAGTATTCCTCTGGTGTAATAAAGTTAACGTGCCAGCTGCTGAGATGATTTTGTTCAGACCACTGAACCGCAGCCTGTATCAATGCCGCCCGCTCCAGAGACTGGAGGGAGCTGATAAGCCTGGGACCGGTTACGGGCGTCATTGGGACAGCGGTCAGAGCTTTTGGATAATACTCAAGGCCATTGCGCTGAAATGCATCGGCCCAGGTCCAGTCAAACACATACTCGCCGTATGAGTGACCTTTAATATAATTAGGCATTACTGCTACCAGCTTGTCATCACGATAAAAGGCCAGGTGGCATGGCTGCCAGCCTGATTCGGCCCCCACAGAAGCAGAATCTTCCAATGCTTTTAAAAATGCGTGTTGGACAAAAGGGTGGTCGGCATCAGCAGAGTCACCAGCGCTCAATAAGTCCTGCCAATCTTTGGCATCTATTTCATTGATGGATAAGGCAGGCTTTAAAGTTATTGGTTGAGACAAAGGCTGGCTGATCAATTAATTGAGAGTATCCTGATTGTAACCAACAACAATAGATAGAATAAAGCCCGAACGTTGGTGGATAACGTTCGGGCCTGGATAGGAATATTTGGGTAATAAACCTAAACTAACAAGTACTTTTTAATGAAACTAGAACAGTGTGATTACTAGCGCTGAAACAACCACGACAGCAATTACAGCTACTAATGCACTTTCGATATACTCGCTCATCATCTTCTCCTTTAAGATTTCGACCGTAAGTGTTTGCCACGTGATGAATTATATGCCTTCTCTATGACAGTTTTAAGACATTTTCACAGGATATTTTTTAACCTTTCGGATTAGTTTTATTTATAAAATGCAGGCATGCAATGAATATGCACGAGAAATGGTGAGAGCCCTCACAAAAACAAAAGGGTCACCGCTAAAGTGACCCTTTTTTGATGCAAAAGCGACTATATGCTAAAGAGACAATTATTGAACTTGTTCAGTAAAAAAAACAAACTTTAATTTGCCCCAGATACAAGTAACCCAGCCGTAGCTGGGTTATCTATTTTGTGTTCTAAAACTTGTTAACAGATTATAAAACACGTTTCCTAAGTTGCTATTTGTGACCGTCGTCACAAACTAGACAGTACCGCTCCAAATTGGTAATGTCAATAAAAAACCATAAAAGGGAACCACCATGGCACAACCATATTTGCTCTCGCTAGACCTTGGAACCTCTTCTATCGGCTATACTGTTTTTACGCTTGATGAAGACATCCTGCCTACCGATCTTATTGATTTAGGTGTCAGAATATTTTCTGATGGTCGCGATCCTAAAACCAAAGAACCGCTTGCCGTTAGCCGTCGTATCGCTCGTGGTATCCGCCGCACACGTGACCGAGGACAAAACCGTGTCAGGCGTTTAGTCAAAGAACTTATTGAATTTGGCTTACTCCCTGCCAACGAGCAGTCACGGAAAAAAGTATTCGACGAAATATGCCCTTATGACGCACGCCATAAGGCAGTTAACAGCAAAGTCGATAAAGAAACTTTGGCGAGAGCCATTTTTCACATAGGCAGACGTCGTGGCTTTAAGTCCAACAGGCTGGCCGGGGATTCGGAAGAATCCGATTACAAAAATAAAATTAAAGAACTACGTCAGGAGCTTGGCGATAATACGCTGGGTGAATACTTATACGCCAAACTTCAGAATAATCATAAACTGGCCCAAAAAAAGCGCCCTATCGAGCAAAAGGTCGTTCGCTTTAGAGGGGGTGAAACTGAGTTCTATGCCGATCGAAAAATGTACAAAGACGAATTTGCTCGAATTCGTGAAGTTCAAGGAAACCACCATCTAACCGATGAGCAGTGGGATGCCTTGTATGAAACTGCTTTCTGGCAATACCCCTTAAAACCCGTTCCTAAAGGTAAATGCCGCTTCTATCCAGAAGAAACCCGCGCACATATCGACCTACCGATTAGCCATCAATTTCGTATTTATCAGGAAGTGAATGCTCTAAAGTATGTTTCCAAAGGCATTGACCATGAACTTGATGAACGGCAAAGGCTGGCGCTTTATGATGAATTAAACGTCAAGAAGACTCTCAGCTTTAAAGGCATATTGAAACTGAAAGATGAACACGGCTCACCTTATTTCCCCAGCGATGCGACTTTTAATCTTGATGTCAAAAGCCGCTCAGGAAAGCTATATGGCAATAAGGTCATGTGTGATCTGCGAAAACCCGAGTATTTGGGCAAACTGGCAGATGAATTACCAGAAAAACAACTAAATGACATTATTCACTATTTAATCGAGCCTTTGAAAAAGGTTAACGACAAAGATGTCGTAGTAGAAACTCCTGAACTAAAAATCTGGTTAAAAAACGAACTCCCAGCTTTGAGCGAAGAGCAGGTATCTAAACTCTGTGGCTACAGATTTAAACGTGACACAGCATCAGTATCCAGAAAGTTTATGGAACAAATTAACCCAGTATTAAAAAGCACAGGATTAGTCTATTCAGATGCCGTAGCTCGGATTGAAGATGACAAAGGAGAAAAATTTCATCATAGTTTTATAAAACCCAATACATACGACAAACTCCCCTACTACGGTGTCGCCATGCCAGAATCCGTCTGGGGAGATCACCCTGAAATTGATAAAAATAAAAGTCCGGATGAACGTGATGAGGACGCTTATCTGCATGGGAAAATTGCCAATCCAACGGTACACGTTGCCCTAAACCAACTTAGGGTGGTGGTTAATCAAGTCATCGAGAAAATGGGGCAAACGCCGGGCAAAATCCACATTGAGCTTACCCGCGACCTCAAAAACTCAAAAGAAGCCCGCAAGCGTATTGAACAGGCGCAGTCCAAAAACAAAAAGAAAAATGACGAAATCCGTAAATTCTTAAAAGAAGAGTACGATATTGATCACCCGCACCGCGAGGACTTTCAAAAAGTAAAACTGTGGGAAGAGCTGGGAAAACAAGGTGCTAGACACTGTATTTTTACAGGTAGGACGATTAGCGCTCGCCAACTCATGAACGGTGAAGTAGAAATTGAGCATATCGTGCCTTTTAGCCGTTGTTATGACGATGGTATGGTCAATAAAACCCTGGCGTTTAAGAACGTTAATAATCGAAAAGGCAACAAAACGCCGGCAGAAGCATTTAGTGGCGAAGAGTACCAAGCCATTTTAAAGCGAGCTTTAGCCAGCTTTGGGCAGGGGCCTAAATTCGAACGCTTTAAAGAAGATGCTTATGAAAACTTCTATGGCGAAGAAAAAGGCACCATGATTGAGCGCCAGATCAATGACACCAAATATATTACCCGTAAAGCAGCCCAATATTTAAACTGTATTTGTAGCGACGTTATTCGGGTAAACGGGCGTCTAACGGCGGTTTTACGCGACGTTTGGCAGTTAAATCACTTTAAGGATAAAGAAACAGGCCATTATCGTGACGATCACCGACACCATATTGTTGATGCCTTTGTGGTCGGCTTAACCTCAAGGCGCTTAATACAACAGCTTGGCACCAGACGCTCCAAACATGAGCAAAGTGAACGCAATTTATATCACTTCGTTAAACACCGTGTTGATGATATACCCCACCTTAAAGAGCAACTTATGCAGGCTCTGGATAACGTTTACGCCTCCTATAAGCCCGATCATACCGAGCAGGGCTCCATGTTTAATGATACCGCTTATGGCATCGAACACGATGAAGATGGAAACCAATGGTGTATAACCCGTAAAGCGGTCGGCAGTTTAAGCTGGGAAGAGGTCTTCCGTATTCGAGGAAAGTATCAGGGAGAACAACTGCTGGATTATCTGACTGATGGGGAAGGCATTGATTTCGATGTTCAGTCCATCCGTGGGTTTACTAAGCAGTTAAAAGCGCACTTTAAAAACCAGAAAGCGTTTGAAAAGACGCTACAGGAGTACTCCGATAAAACCGGCATTAAGAAACTAAGAATAAACGTACCGAATAACAGCGTTAAACCAATACCAAGTGCTCCGTACAAAGGCTATGGTCTCAACGGCTATGCTTATTGTGATGTCTGGCAAATCCCAACAAAGAAAGATCCCAAGACGGGGAAATGGCTCTATAAATACGAAGGGGCTTTCGTACCTTATGCCGAAATAAAACAATATGACAGACACCCTAAACGCCCTACGGATAAACAAGGACGAAGCCATCCCGCAGCTAAGCGTCTAATGCGACTTTATAAGGACGATAATATTAGACTGACAAATTTGGAGACAGGAGAAATAGAGGTGATGAGATTAGCTGGATACCACGCTTTTGCAAATAAGTTTGATCTTCGCCCTAACCTTAAAGCCACTAACGATGGCCGAAACTTCATATCAATAAATACCGTTTTCCAAAATCACAAAGTTAACCGGTTAAAACAATAAATGCGCTGGAATGTACTGGAAATTGCTCAGAACGGGCGCTATTTAAAGCTCTACCGTGGCTTTCTCCTTGTGATGGATGACAAGGAGGAACTCGGTCGAGTTATTATTGACGAACTGAACTGCCTTGTACTCAGCGCCGAACAAGCCACTCTTTCCAAGCAGATTATAGTCAAACTGGCAGAGCACGGCATCCCGATAATCACATGCGGTACAAATTACCACCCCATATCCATTACTCTGCCCTATTCGGTTCATCACCAGTCCAATAAAGTGATTCATCTTCAAATTGATGCTTCTCAACCGCTCAAGAAAAGACTTTGGCAACGGCTGGTAAAAGCCAAAATTTTTAATCAGTATCGAGTTTTGGACTACTGCGATCCGGCCCAGTCAGCGGAGACATTACGGCTAAAACGTTTAAGCAATAAAGTTCGTTCAGGTGATCCTGATAACTGTGAAGCTCAAGCCTCCAGAATTTACTGGCAGTCATTAATGGGCAGCGACTTTAGGCGCAGGCCACGATCCAGTGATGTCGAAAACAGTGCTTTAAACTATGGCTACACCATTTTAAGAGCCGCCTGCGCCAGAGCCATTGTTGCTGCGGGGCTTAACCCAAGCCTTGGACTCCACCATCAGAATATCAATAATCCCTTCTGCCTGGCTGACGACCTAATGGAGATCTATCGCCCATTAATCGACTTAACCATTCAAACAATGGATTTAGTAGATACACTCACCCCAAGCAATAAAGCAGCGTTAACAAAAGTCCTTCAGGCCGATGTCACGCTAAACGAAGAAACCACAACCGTCAACACTTCGATGCAGAAACTGGCTCAGTCAGTAGTACAAAGCCTTGATAATAAAGAAGTTAGTTTGCAGATTCCAGAATTGGTTATATAATAAACAGTCCGCTAGCAAAAAGGAGTAGCCATGTCACCGGTAAGGTACATTAGTGGTTATAAATTTATGTGGATGATGGTGATGTTTGATTTGCCAACCATGACCAAGGCAGATCGCAAAGAATATACCCGCTTTAGAAATTACCTGCTCGACTGTGGTTTTGATATGTCGCAATATTCAGTATATTTCCGACTGGTCTCGAGCAAAGAACGCGTTGAGCGGTTTGAAGATAAAATAGCCGATCAACTGCCCGAATCGGGTAAAGTTCAGATCATTACCATAACCGACAAGCAATATGAAAACATCAAGGCCTACTATGGTAACAGCCCCGAAACTTGTAAAAAAACAGACCAGCTCCACCTATTTTAAGCGCGTCCGCTTAACTTTTTTCGTGAAGCCAGCCTGTTTTTCTCTTTCCTTTCAAAGGCTTAGCGACGTTCTATTATAGCAACTTAGGAAACGTGCTCAATCCGCAACACTACCTTCCCAGGTATTTATCTTTTTGCCATTATAGCAACTTAGGAAACGTGCTCAATCCGCAACGCCAATAGGCGAAAGGCTTTACCCTATGATATTATAGCAACTTAGGAAACGTGCTCAATCCGCAACATCATGGACGGGATAATGAGCGAAGTTAACATTATAGCAACTTAGGAAACGTGCTCAATCCGCAACGCGCGAAGGCGTCTTACTCAGTTGTCCGAAATTATAGCAACTTAGGAAACGTGCTCAATCCGCAACCACAATTACGAACTAGTCAACAGCAATGATATTATAGCAACTTAGGAAACGTGCTCAATCCGCAACCTTCTGTCGTAGCGTAATTTAGGAGATCCAATTATAGCAACTTAGGAAACGTGCTCAATCCGCAACAAGGCAGTCTGGTTTGTTGGCCCGCTCGAAATTATAGCAACTTAGGAAACGTGCTCAATCCGCAACGACCGTACCGCTTAAGTTCAATTGAAGTTTATTATAGCAACTTAGGAAACGTGCTCAATCCGCAACCAGGGAAGTCAGATCTAATTTTATTCCAGTATTATAGCAACTTAGGAAACGTGCTCAATCCGCAACTGTCTGGATCTGTTTCAGGCACCATACGCGATTATAGCAACTTAGGAAACGTGCTCAATCCGCAACGGGCCAGTTCATCGGGTTTATGGCGATCAAATTATAGCAACTTAGGAAACGTGCTCAATCCGCAACTGCCACGCGTTAACGCTGCGCCGCCCGTGAATTATAGCAACTTAGGAAACGTGCTCAATCCGCAACTACTGCATTTGGGCTATCACGAGTTGCGTAATTATAGCAACTTAGGAAACGTGCTCAATCCGCAACAACAACGTGCAAATTGCTCAACAAAATACAATTATAGCAACTTAGGAAACGTGCTCAATTCGCAACCAGCCGCTAAGAAGTTATCTACCTCTTGTATTTTAAGTATTAAAAAAGCCACCCGAGGGTGGCTTTGCATCATTTCAAAGTTGATTTATTCAACATCTTGTTCATCAATCAAGCCACGGCTGATCATTAAATACTTTGGATCAGCTTCTTTACCGCGGAATTTCTTGTACAGTTCCAGCGGATCCTGAGTGCCACCCTTCGATAAGATGAACTCAACGTACTTATCCGCTGTTTCCTTATCAAAGATGCCATTCTCACGGAATGCCTGATAGGCATCGGCAGCGAAAATTTCAGACCAGATATAGCTATAGTAGCCCGCTGAATAGCCGCCGCTGGCACTTGAGAAGATGTGGTTAAAGTAAGTCGAACGATAACGTGGCGCTATCTCAGGGATAAGTCCCAGCTCATCGAGTGTCGCTTTCTCAAAGGCGTCAGTATCTTTCAGGTCCTTACCGTCCAGTGTATGCCATGCCATATCTAACAATGCAGCAGCCATATACTCGGTAGTGGCAAAGCCCTGATTGAACTTAGAAGCTGCCTGGATCTTGTCGATCATCTCTTGTGGGATGACTTCACCCGTTTTGTAATGCTTAGCAAACTTCGCCAATACCTCTGGTTCCAGCATCCAGTTTTCTAGTACCTGTGATGGGAATTCTACGAAGTCGCGAGGTACTGAAGTACCCGTTTGCGACGGGTAGACACCATCTGACAAGAGGCCGTGTGCCGCGTGACCGAACTCATGGAACAAGGTGCTGGCCTGATCAAACGTCAACAAAGTTGGCTCATCGCCGACTGGGCGTGGGTAATTCAGGACATTAACGATAATTGGTTTAACGAATTCACCATCTTCTGTGACAAACTGCTTACGGTAAGAGTTCATCCAGGCGCCACCACGCTTACCGTCACGGACATAGTGGTCAGTCAGATAAATACCGATCAACTCACCATTCTCGTCAGTCACTTCGAAGGTACGCACATCTTCATGGTATTTCGGCAGGTCAAAGCGCTCTTTAAAGTTCATACCGAATAGCTTATTCGCCGTATAGAACACGCCCTGTAAAGTGCTTTCCAGTGAGAAGTATGGCTTAACTGCCGCTTCGTCTAATGAATATTTTTCATTACGGATTTTTTCCGCATAGTAACGCCAGTCTGAAGCCTTTAATTTAAAGTCTCCGCCTTCGTTCTCGATCATTTCCTGCATCAGAGCACGTTCAGCTTTCGCTTGCTCCAGAGCTGCCGGCCATACTTGATTCAACAAGTTATAAACATTCTCAGCATTCTTCGCCGTACGCTCTTCCAGAACAAAGTCTGCGTGAGTGTCATAACCTAATAACTGTGCTTTTTTGGCACGAAGTTGTGCTAATTTTGCAGCATTTTCTTTATTGTCATGCGCATTGTCGTTGTCACCACGGTGTGTATAGCCATGATACATTTTCTCGCGTAATTCACGGTTGGTCGAGTACATCAGGAAAGGCGTCTTACTCGGGCGGTGTGTGGTAAAGACCCACTTGCCTTCATGGCCACGCTTCTCAGCGGTATCTGCTGCCGCATCAATTAAGCCCTGCGGTAAACCGGCCAGGTCATCTTTGTTATCAATAACCATTTCCCAGTTATTGGTCTCAGCCAGCACATTTTCAGAGAAAGCTAACGCCAGTTCCGTCATTTCTTTATTAAGCTCACGTAACTGTTGCTTCTCCTCATCATTAAGCTTGGCACCACCGCGAACGAATGACTTATATTTTTCTTCCAATAGACGCATCTGGTCTTCGCGCAAACCGAGCTCATCACGCTGCTCATACACGGCTTCAACACGCTTGAATAAGTCCGCATTAAGATTCATATCATCACGAAAAGCGGATAGTTTCGGACCAATGTCCTTCTGAATCTTCTGTAACTCAGGGTTGGTATTAGCAGAAGTCAGGTTATAGAAAACGCTGGAAACTTTGGTTAATAAACGACCACTGTATTCAAGCGCCTCAATGGTATTTTCAAAAGTCGGCTCATCTGGGTTATTGACGATGCTGTCAACTTCCGAGCGCGCCTCAGCTATGGCTTTTTCATAAGCTGGCGCAAAGTGTTCGTCCTTAATTTTATCGAATGGAGGCATGCCGTATGGCGTGTCCCACTCCTGGAAGAAAGGGTTAGTGCCGTCCGCACTCGCTTCTTTACTTTCTTCGGTTACCTTATCTGCAGTTTTTTCTGCAGTATCTGTCTGCTCTGTTTGTGCAGCTTGTACTTCTTCAGTCGCTGTAACTTGCTTATCGTCACTATCATTACAGCCGACGGCCAATAAAGCCGATACAATAGCTGCCCCAAGGGTTAGTTTTCTCATATAGTTACCTATCTTGTTTATCATTAAGGCTCGCAACTGATCTTTTATACGTGGTCTATATCAAATAGGCAAGGAGCAACAAACAGGAAGACCGATGAAAATGTAACAAAATTCAACAGAGAGCATTATGCCCTCTGGGTTAGCGGCTTGATTCGGTAAGCGCAACGCCTGGCGCCTTCGAGCATATACTCGACCCGTTCGACATCAGCCTGTAAGCATTGCTTAAAGACTTCCAGCTCGGAACGACAAAAACCCTGGCATGCCTGAGCTGCGGCGCAGATGGGACAGTGGTTTTCAACCAGCAAATACCCCTCCTCGTCTTCTTCCATGCTCGCCATATACCCTTCCTGACTGCGTATATCGGCTAAAGCGATGACTTTATCTTTGAGGTTTTGGTGTTGCTTTAAATGTTTCTGATAATCTTGTAATGACTGCTTTTCTCGAACCGCGATCAGCTGTTCCATGGCTTCCCCGCCCAGAGTCTGCTGGATACCGGTGATTAAACTGAGCGTTAAATCAGCGTGACGATCGGGGAAACGGCTATGTCCTTTATCGGTCAGCGACCAGAATAACTTGGGACGTCCTCTCCCCTGTGCTTTTTTGCGGCTGAAGACCAGCTGTTGCTCCTCAAGCGACAATAGCAACTGCCGAGCTCCCATCATGGTTATACCCAACAGTTCGCCCAGCACCGTTGCGGTCTGCTCGCCACGGGTCTTTAATAAATACAATATGCGCTCCGAGTTACTCTTATCCATATTGTTATCAGGCACCTGACACCTCCTCCTGATGACTGTTCATCATGACTTGCTGTTGCTGCCGCGTCATTAACATCACCACTACCGAGGCCAGCACCAGTACCGCGCCTGTTAATATAACCCAGCGCGAACTGAGAATGCTCAAAGGTCCACCTAAGCTGGCAATAATGACGTTGGTCACACAAAATGTGGAGGTTTGCAGCCCCATAACCTTACCCTGCCCGAGATGACCGAAATACGTCGACAAATACGTCGGCACCATGCCGTTTGCAATGGCAATGACTACACCAATGCATCCAAAAATGATGAAAACCAAGCCCTTGCCGGCAAATGGCTGAATTATTAAAGCAAGACTTAACAAGGCGCCACCAACCACCATCAGGCTAATCTCGCCAAAGCGCGCATTGAGCCTACCAACCCACAAACTGCTGACAATGATCATGCACGCCGTCAGTGCAACTGTTGCCCAGGCGATGGTTTGGCTATTTGCATCAAGATAATCAACAAACCACACCGGATAAAAATCATAAAAGGCATTGAGCCCCATAGAGTACAAAAAGTAAAACCAGAAAATCGGCAGAATTTGACGATTTTTTAATAACGTCAGGGAGTTATTGCGTTTAATGATCTGCCAAAACGGTATCGGTTGCGTATCGCTTCTCTGTTGGCGACGTTCAATCGTGAAAAATACCAGTGCAAAAGCAACACCAATCCCCAGTGCGGCAAAAAGAAATACCGTAGACACGCCATATACCACTAAGAAACCACCAATCACAGGACCAATTAACCAGCCAGAATAAGTCGCTGCATAGGTCATGGATATGGCTTTGGTACGCTCAATATGGGGATGCAACTCTGCTGCAATAGCTCGCGCAATCGACATGTTCCCTTCACATACTCCAGTCAAGAGTCGGGCCAGAGTAAACCCAATAAAGGACTCATAAATGACCGCGAACGCCGTTAATAAATAACCAACACCACTGCCAAACAAGGTAATAAGCAACACCTTGCGGCGACCATAACTATCGGACAAAGCCCCCACAAAAATATTCCCGATAAGCAAGCCCAGAGGATAAAACGCTAAGGAAAAGCCTAGCAGGATCTTAGGATGAATCCCCATAAAGTGTGTTAAATCATTCGGTGGTGCATCGAGAAAATAAGGTGCTAACACAGGGTATGGCAACGCAATCCCGGCAGTGCCCAGCACCGACAGCAACATAACGCTGATTAATACCCAAACCGCTTTTTGTTTTGTCATCTTAAGTTCACTTTCTTTTTACGCGACAAGCATATTATCCGGAAGGACCACGAATTAATAAACCATTTGCTTTATATAAAGTATCAATAACGCCATCAAAAATATCTATGGTCGTCGTATTCAGCCTGTATTAATTCAGGATCAGCGACTATACTCTCTGTATGATATGCTCCTAATAACATAAAGAAATCAATATGCTATGACACTCCATAAACTGCTGCTAAGTAGCTTAACTTTATTCTTCGTGCCATTAATTCCTACACAAGCCAACGAAGAAACGGCTCTGAAAACCTGCGCAAGCAGCCTCAAGAGCAAAGAGGTTTCTACAGCAGTGACTATCTGCAAACAGCAGCTCAAGGCATCTTACGCGCAGGATAATACCGAGCAAAACGTTCGTATTATGCTGCAGCTTGCCAGTCTATACAGCCAACAAGGAAAAAAAGCGGAACGAGGAAATCTGTTAGGCCAAATTCGCAATAGTCAGCCTTTCGAGCGCCACAGTGATATTCAGTACGACTGGTATCGAGCCATGGGAGCAGACTATCTACATGATGAAAACTTCCAAAAAGCGGAAGACTACTTCCGAACGGCCTATAACATAGCGCAACAACTGAGTGACATTAATAAGAAATCTCGAAGCGCAAACGATATGGGGCTGGTCCACTTTAAGCAGAAAGACTATAAAGCCGCTCTGCTGTTCTACAAAGAAAGTCTCGAGCTTAAAGAGACCATCGGTAACCAATATTATATTGGCACCACATTAAATAACCTTGGCCTACTGAACAGACACTTAAAAGACTATTCTCAGTCTATTCACTACTATGAGCAGGCACTGGAAAGTTTTCTCGAATATACCGAACAGGAACACTTCGATCAGCGAGTATTCAACAACATCTACCACCTCTACGAAGACCTTGCTGTCACTTATAGCTTGGCAGGAAGGAGTGATAAAGGAGACATCTACACGCAAAAAGTTATCAACACCATTACCAAAAAACTCCGTAACAACGAAAAAGTTCGAGCGCTAAAAAATTTAGCCATAATCCATATCGAGCAAAAAGACGCTGATGGCGCTGAGACGTTCATTGAGCAGGCAGCCGAATACGCGACGGGTAATAACAAGTATCTAGCTGAGATAGACTACATCAAAGCGAGTATCGCACATTTACGCCACCAGCATGATCAGGCGAAAGTGCTCCTGCAACAAGCCACCCCTCTGGCTAAAAACAATGATAATAACCTGTTACTGGAGCAAATCTTTTATTTGCAATACACTATGGCCCTGGCCGACGGCCGCTTAACCGACGCCATAGATGCCCAGTCTCAGTCCTATCGCTATAAGGAACTCAACCTCAAGAAGCAATATCAAAGCGACTTACAGGTTATTCAGGAACAAATAAAGAAAGAACAGGTTGAGAGGCAGCTAGTTACCGAAAAGCTGAAAAGCCAGGAACAGAAAAACCAGATCCAGTCCTTATCAAATACCGTACTAATCATCTCCCTGATCCTGATTATCGTGGCTTTCTCAGCGAGCTTTGTTATCTATCGCAAAGCCAAGGAAAAGCAACGACTGGTTGAATCCATCCAGTCACATAAAGAAAAAGTGTTGTTGCTAGAATCAGAGCATGATCAGGAAACGGGTGACGCTTCAGCAGAGAGGGAAGACGATAATCTGGGTTTCAGGCAATTGCTGGTGGAGTTGCTGATTGAAACCTTAGCTCTATGGGAGAAGACAACTCAAAGTGATCGCATCGAGCTGGCTGAAAAAAGTGGAATATGGAAAGTTTCGATCGATGATGGACGTTTAAGAACCCGTTCTTTGGATAAGTACATTGATATCAATAAAATCCCGCAACACCCTCGTTGGCGAAATGTTGTCAAAACCAGCCACTACGTATTGGCCGAATGCCCACTTGATAGTGATGATCGGAATGCTTTAGAGAAAAAGTTAGAAAAAGTGATGCAACTGGTAAAAATGCGCTCCATAAAAAAAGCCCCTGGCGGCATCAGCTAGGGGCTGGCTCCTTCTCTTAAAGCTTGCATTAAAGCATGATTAAAACTTACTTAATTCAGCTTCAACAGGCTCGGCTTCCTTGACAGGGTAAACACAGTCAAACGCAATGCCCTGGGAGAAATCATAATAATCATGGTGGCCCGTTGCCGCATCCATATTATCGACAAAACTGCTTGGCCCAGTAAAACGTGCGGTTAAACCATTGGGGTACGCTGCAGCGTGTAATATGGCGTAAGCGTTGCAGGTCATAGTTCCCGCTAAGGCCGCCTTATAAAAGTGGTCGATTTGACCGCACGTTTTGGCTGTCACCAACTCAACACTACAAGTACCTTCGTCTTTTGTTTTCGAACCTTTTTGCTCTAACTTATAATTAACCCAGCCTGCGTAGTCAAAAAACTGTCCGTAATAATTATACGTTGAGTTCACCTCTTCACTGGTCAGCGAATACGAAGTTGCGACAGCCAATGTTTCACCTGAATGCAAGGTCGTATCCGGTAATTCATGCGCCTGTACGCTAACACTCATCCCATAAGCAAAAACGGTTAACAATAATGCTTTCATCAGTTTTACTATCTCCTCAATAAAGTGAGCGAGTTTACCCCCGCGACCACCAATATTATTATTTACAAATCATTCCAGTGTCAGTGGCCTCACGCTGAGCCACATAACCTGCTCACAATCATATCGTTTTAACCTTAGGCTGTCCGATAAAACACGGGTAAAAAACGGGAAACTTACTTCTAAGCCATTGTTTTTATTACCCCCTCAACAGCTCCCGTCCCAGCCCAGTAATTTAGCAGATTTTCTATGCGGCATTTGCTATAGTAAAATGGTCTTAATGACAATCTACAGGAGGTTCGTATGTCACGTTTACTCTATCAGGCCGAGCACCTGGCTGAACTGGAAAATACCTATGAAGATCTTCGTATTTCCGGTGTTTCCGATGATCACCTGCACGTTATTGCCAAGAAACAGGGGAGAGTTCTCCGCCGGGGCCTTAACGCTGCGAATAACTGGTACAAAACCGATATCCTTAACGGTGCCAGTAAAGGAGCCATCATCGGCTTTTTAGTATCGATCGCTATGGCCATCATCTTTTTTGCCACTAATGCGTTTAATGGAAATTATGGCATTCTTGGGATCTTCGCTACCTTGGTAGTGTTCACCGGTTTTGGTCTGTGGCTTGGCGGCTTCATTGGTCTACAGTCGAAAAACCATGCACTTAAAAAGTTCTATCATCTGGTTGATGAAGGAAAGTACCTGCTGCTGATTGACTTAACACTGGCCGAAGAGTCGAAAATCAAGCAGATCATGAGCACTCGCCACCCGGACTTAACGTTACTCAGTGATCACGCAGAAACAACCATACCGATGAAAATAATGCAGCGGATGCACTAGCTCTGCTGTGTAAAACAGACTGGTAGTCAGGGCCGTACTGCCGTTCTTAAAATAAGCACATCATAATAGGACTTCTATAAGCCCTACATCTTATTTGTATGCCTCATTTTCCCAAACCACGCTTATAAGCTTACTTTGGATGGTAGGTATTGTTATGCGCCTGATAATCCAGATAAGGTAGCAAGTTTTTCGCACTGAATGCTTTTTCAAAAAATCGCTTAACGGTTTTATTGCGATCGACTGTCGCTGCATCGAAATAGGAATGGCTTCGATTAACCGCTTTACAGTTTGTAAAGTCGACATATAACGCATTCTTCGCATCCAGAGACATCAGGTAATGCCCCAGTCTGGCCTTTTGCTCTTCGCCCGGTTTGCGTCTGGACCAGGACAGAGCGTAATCGTCGGCATTAATCGTGACATATACCGACTTGCGACAACGTAGCGTTTCAACCCAGCCCTCATGATCCTCATTATTGGTATCGGCAGCGACCAGCAGGATATTATCAAACACCAGCTGTCGGGCTTCCGATAAACTACTTTTTAACGCATGCTTTAACACATAGTTGCCCATGCTGTGGCAAAATAAATTGACCGATACATCACAGAAGCGCTCAAACAATAACGACAAGTGTTCGCGCTGCTTGGTTGGGTTTTCCGGAAATTTGGCCGCTGCCTGCTTCTCAAGACGTTTGCGCGTCGACTGGGTTAATAAACAATGATGACGGCCAACAATATCGATCACTCGATTTAAGGCATCATCAGAAGCCCTGGCATCCCGCTTATCCGCTAAGTAAGACAGGGTCCCTGACATGGCACCGCCGCCATTCGCCGGCCAGGTAAAAGGCACAACCAAAACATCATACAAACTTTCGAGCTCATGCGCAGTGTGGTAAATATCTTTCAGGTCATTGTTATAACCATGGACATATAACAAAACGCTCTTACCCGTTTTCTTCGCTTCTCGAAATGTCTCGCAGGCAACTTTAAGGCTGGCATAATGAGGCTCATCCATATCAAGATCCAGCTCGAACTCCTGTTTAAAAGCCTGCACTTCCTCTTGAGTTAACTCATCGGGCAGTAATTCGATAGTCGGGTTTCGCAAACCGTTAATCCTGACTACCGATAACTCGTTAGGGCCCTTCTCATTCGGGTGTTTGGTCAGCTTATCAAAGCCTGGCTGGCTGGCATCAAAAGCGCGGTTAGTAATAAAGTACATGACATTATCCTTAATATTCTGGCTCGCATTATTATTATGCGTCACTGAAAACTTAAAGTATGCGACCTCCCTCGCAGCAAAATAATGCAAAACTGCATCAACAACAAAGAAAAGAACCTCTTTGAACTTCGCTCAAACAGCGTTTATTATCAAGACACACTTATAAAAACCTGTGTGGAGTCCGATGAAACTAAAAAGAACCCTGATGACGCTGATAATAAGCGCCAGCTTTATCCCCTTATCCCAGGCCGCCGACCGAGTGACCGGGGACATGCATGCTACTCGCTCAGAGATAATAGCCCCCAATGCCATGGCAGCGACCAGCCAACCGCTCGCCACACAAGTAGCTCTGGACGTCATGAAAAATGGTGGCAATGCCATCGACGCAGCAATCGCAGCAAATGCAGCACTCGGCCTTATGGAGCCAACAGGTAGTGGTATCGGTGGTGATCTGTTTGCTATTGTATGGCACGAAAAAACTCAGCGACTGTATGGGTTAAATGCATCCGGGCGCTCTCCCCAAGGTCTGAGCTACGACCAATTAAAAGCAGAACTGGACAAGCTTGAGCGAGACAAGTTGCCGCCCTATGGCATGCTACCGATATCTGTCCCAGGTGCTGTTGATGGCTGGTTTGAGCTCCACCACAAGTTTGGCAAAATGCCAATGGATAAAGTCTTACAGCCAGCGATAAATTATGCTGAAAACGGCTTTCCAGTATCAGAATTGATTGCCTACTACTGGAACCTGAGTGTACCTCGTTTAAGCCCTCAACCAGGTGCGTTCAGCGAAACCTTTACCATCGATGGTAAAGCGCCCCGCGAAGGTCAGATGTTCAAGAATCCTGACTTAGCAGCAACTTATAAATTGCTTGCACGCGATGGACGTTATGCTTTCTACAAAGGTGAGATTGCTAAGAAAATCGACGCCTTCATGAAAGAAAATGATGGCTACTTAAGGTACGAAGATTTAGCCACGCATGACTCAAACTGGGTCGAGCCACTTGGAGTCGACTATAAGGGATACACCCTGTGGGAACTGCCACCGAATGGTCAAGGTATCGCCGCGCTACAGATGCTACAGATCATAAAGAACTTCGATCTAGCTAAGATGGGCTACAACTCGACAGATAGTTTGCATACGCTGGTCGAAGCCAAGAAATTAGCATTCGAAGATCGTGCAAAATTTTATGCCGATTTAGACTTCGGAAAACAGCCTGTGAAGAAACTGATTTCCGACGCTTATGGTAAAAAGCGCGCAGAACTGATTAAAGAACGCGCAGCACGTACGGTTCAGGCAGGTAACCCAAATCTGTCAGAAGGCGATACCATTTATCTGACTACGGCAGATCAGGAGGGCAATATGGTGTCACTAATCCAGAGTAATTATCGTGGCATGGGATCTGGGGTCGTGGTCCCTGGGCTGGGCTTCGTTTTTCAGGATCGTGGACAGTTATTCTCGATGGACAAGTCTCACGCTAATGTCTATGAACCAGGAAAACGCCCTTTTCATACGATTATTCCAGCATTTGTCACAAAGGATGGTAAACCTCATATGAGCTTTGGTGTCATGGGCGGCGCCATGCAACCGCAAGGCCACGTACAGATTCTGGTGAACATGATCGACTATGGCATGAACCTGCAGGAAGCCGGTGACGCTACACGTTGGCAGCATATGGGCTCTACAGAACCAACAGAAAGCCAGCAGGCATACCTGACCGATGGCGGCTATATCGAAGTAGAGTCTGGTGTCAGCCCACAAGTACTACGTGACTTACAACAAAAAGGACATGACGTGCGTAGCGGCAACGGTGGATTTGGCGGCTACCAGGCGATACTGCGTGATCACGAAGAAGGCGTCTATCGCGGTGCTTCAGAATCACGAAAAGACGGACAGGCGGCTGGCTTCTAACCCGCCCCGTAAAATCAAAGCGGTTTACCTTATTGGCTTAAACCGCTTTTTCCATCACATAGTCATCCATAACATAACCACCGCCGATATCTTTGACGACGGAGTCCGTCATGGAGAAGCCCAACTTTTTATAGGCATCGATTGTTGCTACATTCAGCTTATTAACCGTCAGTCGTATGACCTTAGCAGAATGGGCTTTCGCCTGTTGGATAATATAATCCATCGCTTTTTTGCCAATGCCATGCCCACGTACTTCTTTTGCTACATAAATTTTACTAAGAAATACAACATCATTTTCAAAGTGAAAACTGAAGTAGCCCACAGGATGACTTTGCTCATACAAAATATGGTAGTTAGCGCCCTGTTCAATCTGTTGCTTAATCGCTGGGGAGGTCTGGTACTTACCGAGCATATAACGAACCTGTTCCTTTCCGATGATCGGCGGATAGTGTTCTTTCCATATTTTATTCGCAAGCATTTCAACTAAAACAATATCATTTTTAGATTCAACTTGATTGATTATTGTTTTGACCATTTCTCAACATCCTATTTTTATTTTGAACCTTTCACGCTATCCATAATACGTGATTTAGTTTTGATTTTTATCAATTATATTTTCTTTTTCACCAAAACGTGGAACAGTTCTTGTTTTATATCTCATATTTGCATTGAGATATATCGCAACTTCCTTGACCATTAATAAATTCAAGGGCTGCAACGATTTTAATAAAAATTTTCTAATTTGAAATCAGCAAGATTTTTTGCGTTTTTTTGCAGCTGATTTTTTCCGATAACACCAGTACCAAAACCAGCTGCCACTGACACAGATCCACCCTAAAATAATGCCACTTAAAGTAATCAAAATTAAGTAGCCATTACCACCAACCGAGGCAATATGAAGCGGGTAAATTTTTTGTGCCAATTGAGTACCGACGGTTTCATTTCGATAGTCGGTCACGCTCAATACCTCGCTGCTATCTGGATTGAAAGAGAGGTAGCTTCGACCATTGGGGTGCCACTCTTCGGGCTGTCTCAATCTTAATTTATCACGCTGATGGTAGACCATGATGGTGCTGGCTTCTGGTAAAATTTCTGTTACCTGCTTAATCCGGGTTTGCCAGTCAGCTGGTAAATGTGAAGCCTTATTATTCTGCTCTAAGATCGTATTGGCATGATCAACAATTTTTTTTGACTTTTCGGGGAATAGATAATTGAGACCGCTATTAAACGCTGAAGAGTATATCATCCCAACTCCGGTAACGATTAACAGCAACATTGGCAGAAACAATATAACGCCAAACGTTCGATGGGTCTGCCACAGGGTCTGGCCCCACTTCTTCTTGCCCGGCCTGGACCAGGTAATACCAAAGTCACGCTTACTAAACTTCCCTTTTGGCCACCACTTGATTAACCCGGTGATAAACACCAGGATCGCGAGCAGGCCCAACACGCCCTGTAACTCTTCCCCTAAATTATCGAGTAGTAAATGGTGATGAAACTCTGTAAACCAGCTTATCCAGTCAGCGTACTTGCCGCGTTCTACCAACAATTCTCCTCTTTGAGAAAAGTATAGCCGCCCCCCTGATTTATCAATAACCTCGATCCAGGGGTGAAGCTCCGTCGGCAGGAAGCTATACTCGGCCACTGCCGATACGGAATCGAGCTGCAATACCTGAACCGCTTGCTCAGCACTAGCGCCAGCCTGTCCTGCTAATTGCGGGTATTGCCACTCGAGAAAATGATTTTTATAGAGCAGAATGGTTCCGGTTAAAGTAATCAACAACAGCCAAAGGCTGAGCACCAGGCCCAGCCATTTGTGCACGAGCATTGAAAACTTTTTCATTGGACTAAACTTCGGTCCTTACCAGGAATAAGACCAGTTCAAACGAACCGTCCGTCCTCGTCCTCTGAAATTACGCGCATCATTACCGGCAGTCTGTGCGTAATAGGTGAAGTATTCTTCATCCAACAGGTTTTCCAGACCCAAGGTAAACTCGCCGGCTGACTGAGTCAGCATGCTCAGCGTATAGTCTACGGTTGAATAACCGTCAAAGTTATTAATCGCATCAGCGCCCTGATAAATATCTCTATCAAAGAATGTATTCCACTGCAGTCGACTATTAACGTTCACCGTCCAGTCATGCTGCCAGAACAAATTCAGGCGACGGGGTGCAATATTGCGGCCTCCCAGCTTGGCATCAACGACGCCATCGTCATCACTGTCGAACTCACCATCATTGTCGGCATACAGCAAACCCAAGCTAGCTGCATCGGCCAAACCATACTCGGCAGATAGTTCAAAACCATGAATCTCTGTTTTCTCACGGTTAACTTCATAGATACCATCAGCATTGGGCGATAAACGCGCACCTAAATCCGAGTCCGACTCGAAGTAACTGGCCGCAAAGCTAAACTGCTCGCCGAGATACTCGACACCGATTTCATTATTATCGCTGAGCACTGGCTGTAAGTTCAGAAACGAGTCAACTGACAGGTCCGGCTGGTTAATGCCACGCAGTACACGCCCGACATCTGGCATGCTGAAGGCTTCCGAAACGCTGACGAATGCGCGCCACTCATCATTAATCTCATATACCACACCAAAATTTGTCAGCAGCTCATTGAACGATGGTTCACCGCCCTTAACGAAGCTATTGTTATAAGACGCAAGTGTTGTGAAGTCGTCAACTTTTAACTTGCCGTATTCATAACGAAGTCCAGCGCTAAAACTCCAGGCGCCCTGGTTCAAACGTGCCTGTAGGAACGGTGCCCAATTCTCAAAGTCTGTTTCAGGAACCCATTTTCGCCCCGTCTGTGCCAGCTCCTGGAATGTACGGTCTCTTAAAAAGTCAAAACCACCAGTCATATCAATCGCCGTATCAGCAACCTGTTGCCAGTTTAATGTCAGGCGCGAACCTAGCTTGTTGGAGTCATTGCGCGACTGGTCATAGAGATCATCACCATACTCTGGGTCCTGAAATGTTGCGAAGCGTCCCCCGCCGTACAACGCTGAAAAACTCTGCGAGAATAGCTGCCACTTTAGATCGGCTCCCATCCAGTCAGCGTCGCTGTAATTTAAGCTGACCGTAGTAACTTCATTTTCAGCAGGATCACCCTCAACGTCACCTCGAACAGAGGTTGCTGGGATGCCAGCGGCTCGATCACCGACAAGGGTTGAATAATCTCCATTCGAAGCCAGTTCAAAATGATTCAGCATCAACTGCAATTGCTGCTCATTATTAAATTGATAAATAACTTTACCGAAGATATCCTGGCTGCTGGAGTCCATGGTATCGCCTTGCGTCGTATCGACGCCGATTAACTCGCCGTTGCCATCGACATACATCCCGGTTTCACGCAAGTGAACGCCAGCCACAAACTGCCACTGCCCCTCTCCATGGGATACCAAGTAGCCTGCGTCATAAGACATGCCTTCAGATGTTTCGCTGGTTGGCGCACCAATTCCAGCCGTTAGCTCGTGCTCCGTACCACTCTGTGCGGTCTTAGTGATGATATTGATAATACCACCACTGGCACCCAGCCCCTGTATTGCGCTAGCACCATGAATAACCTCAACCCGCTCAATCATCATCGGATCAATGGTGTTTGCTGAACGCGATCCATTTCGTAAAGGATTCGACTGCGGCACACCATCGATCAGGTACAAAGGCGTACGACCACGTAATGTCTCGCCTGAACTGGTTAATTTCTGTCTTGATGGACTGAAAGACGGCAATAAGTTACCCAGAATGTCTGATAATGAATTGCTGACCGATAACTGCTGACGAATATCGGTACCATCAATGATAGTAACCGTCGCTGGTACCGCACTTTGCTGTAAAGGTGCCCGGGTGGCGGATACAACCAGTATTTCAGTATCTCTAGAGTCCTCAGCGACAGCTGTATTCAAAGTTAAAACGGAGCTAATAACAGCAACAACAGCGCTATAAATTGGTGTTTTTTTCATGGCTTATTGAGTATTCATTAAATATGTCGCGAATGATAACAATTCTCATTCTTAAAGCAAGTCAAATTTGATTCAATTAATAAAAATCATCAGCAAATAGAGAGTTGGAGATAAAACGGACACAAAAAAAGCGCCTTCGGGCGCTTTTTAATATCGAAAAAAAAAGAAATAATGACGTTATTCTTTGCTCATCTCGATAATTTCTTCAGCTGTCTTACCGTCCAAAGCTTCTTTCATCGCTTCTTCAGCTTTTTCTTTGTCGGACATGTTCTCCATCGCAACTTTCATCGAAACCGCCATCATCGCCGCACCGAACTCAGCCTTCTCTGCTTCAGTCATATCTTTGGTTACTTCTTCCATAGAAGCCTTCATCGCTTCTTCACTAGAAGCATCAATTGTAGGAGCCCCACAAGCCGCCAAAACAAACGAAAAACCAACAACTACAAGTAAATAAATAAATTTTTTCATAATATCGTCCTTTGTTAATTCAGCAAACATCATACCGATTCTTTCACAAAATAGGAATAAACCATGAAAAATATTAACCGAAAGTAACTGATGTTATGATACGTCTTTTACTGTCCTTTAAAGTATCGTGTCAAAATCTGAGAAACCGTCGAAAGTAAACTTACCGCATGAGGCATCTCACGCTACGATCCTTGAATTTTTAATCAAGCAGTTCCCCCATGTTCCAATACATGAATGGAAGCAGCGCATGGCGGATGACTCAGTTTACCGAGAGGATGGTACGATAATAAAGCCAGATAGCCCCTACCAACCGGGCTTAATTTACTACCACCGTCAGGTAAGCGCAGAGCCCACCATCCCTTTCAGTGAAGAAATCATAGAGCACAACGAGCATTACTTAATCGCCTACAAGCCACACTTTTTGCCAGTAATGCCAACCGGTGTTTTTGTGAACGAATGTTTGCAACAACGACTCATCAAAGCTACAGGGAATACTGAATTACAGGCCGTTCACCGCTTGGATAGAGATACTGCAGGCCTGGTTCTTTTTTCTACCAAGCCTGATACCAGACACCACTACCATGAGCTGTTTGGTCAAAAGAAGATTGAAAAACAGTATCAGGCAATCGCAAAGATCAGCGAACAAAGCTCGCCTTCTGTTGGACAAAAGTGGCATATAAAAAACTATCTTGCCCGCTCCACCCCTAAGTTTTTATTTAAAAACCTTGAGTCTGCTGATGAAACAGTAAAAGCTCAATACGCCGAATCACTCATTGAGTGCACCCAAATAAAAAGCAATAAGGCACTCTTCAAACTCGAGCCCATAACCGGTAGAACCCACCAATTACGCCTGCATATGCAGCATATTGGCTACCCCATCTTAAATGACAGATTCTATCCTGAACTACAGCCCAAATCAGCAGATAACTATGAGAAGCCATTGCAACTACTGGCATATTGTTTAAAGTTCACCGACCCTGTCAGCCAGCAAGATGTCACCTACCACGCCCCGGTAACCCTTGAAGTGTAACCCGCTCCATGACAACAAAACCGTCAGCTACGTTAAGACATTGCAAGCAAACTGACCACCACATATGACGTCTAATAATAAAATCGCAAAAAACAACAGCAGCGGGCCACTCATAGCAATAGCTGTGTAACGTGCTATTACCGAAGGGGCAGAGCTCGTCCGATTCTTCCATGCCATGACGGCGCCATACACTACAGGGATAGGATAAAACAGAATTGTTGCAGCTAAAAACAGTGTAAGTGTCGAGCTTTCACTTCCTGGTGCATCAAACATAAAAAACATTAGAACCAGTCCAATGGGCCAAAGCAGCAACGATGCTCCTAACAGAAAACATAACGTTAAATAAACTCTTTTCATACCTCTTCCCTGCTCACCCTGAGTGACTTACAAAAAGTTTAGCTTACTACACAATGATCACTTAGCTATCATTTTCTACTTTAATAGAGCACTTATAAAGATACTGTAAGCTTGTATTATGCATAACATTCTGTCAGATCATCAGTAATGACATAAACTCATGCACAGGCGTTTGCTGTAAACGTTTAGAGTTCATAAGTAACTCGATAATATCGTCAGCATGCCGTTTCGGAAAGCGGCTATATACGTTCTGTTTAAACTTACGGACTAACACCGGTATTCCTTCTTCCCTGCGGCGGCGGTGCCCCAGCGGGTATTCAATAGTAACTTTTTCCGTCGATGAGCCATCTTTAAAAAAGACCTGCACGGCGTTGGCAATGCTCCGCTTTGAAGGATCATGATAATCCTTAGACCACTGTTTATTTTCGTTAACCACCATTTTTTGACGCAACCGATCAATCCGTTCATCAGCAGCTACATTAGCTTCATAGTGCTCCGCCGTTAAGTCACCGAACAATAAACCACAAGCGACCATATACTGAATACAGTGATCACGATCGGCCGGATTATACAACGGGCCTTCCTTAGAAATAATACGAATCGCGGACTCATGGGTAGTCAACTCAATACGCTCAATATCCTCTATTCTGTTAACCGTTTCCTGATGAAGCCGAGTGGCGGCCTCAACAGCCGTTTGTCCATGAAACTCAGCGGGATAAGAAATTTTAAATAAAATATTTTCCATCACATAACTACCGAAGTCTCTTTGAAAATTAAACCGCTTTCCTTCAAACGACACATCGTAGAACCCCCAGTTATTGGCTGTTAAAGCACCTGGGTAACCCATCTCACCAGTCAAAGTAATCATGGCCAACCGAACCGCTCGAGAGGTGGCGTCTCCTGCGGCCCAGGATTTTCGTGAACCAGCGTTGGGTGAATGTCGATAGGTACGCAGTGACTGACCATCCACAAAAGCTTGTGACACCGCATCGATAATATCTTCTTTACTACCCCCCATCATGTGAGTAACCACAGCAGTGGATGCAACCTTAACCAAGATCACGTGATCGAGCCCCACTCGATTAAAGCTATTGTCCAAAGCCAGTACGCCCTGAACTTCATGAGCTTTAACCATCGCCTCTAACACAGACTGCATGGTCAATGGCGCATGCCCTTCTGCTATTGATTGTCGGCTCAGAAAATCAGCCACTGCTAAAATGGCACCAAGGTTATCCGATGGGTGCCCCCATTCAGCGGCCAGCCAGGTATCATTAAAGTCCAGCCAGCGGATCATGCATCCAATATCAAATGCGGCTTTAATCGGATCCATTTCAAACTGAGTTCCGGGCACTCTGGCACCATAAGGAACAAGAGTATTTGGCACCACCGGGCCAAGATGTTTAGCACACTCGGGATAGCGTAACGCCAACAACCCACAACCCAATGTATCCATTAAACAGTAGCGAGCCGTTTCCATTGCCTCTTCGCTGTCGACAACATAATCAGCAACATATTGAGCTATCGCAACTAGCTCCTGATCCGGTTCAGGTCTAACGTTTGACTCGACATTACTCGACATAATCACACCTACATTCAAAATGTAATATACCCACCATAAAATTAGCTCATCATTGATTCAAGCGTAAAACTCAGATGTTCCGAGTACTATATAACGTTACTTGACGACAAAGGTCTTATTGACTGTGCCAGCATTAACCTCAGAAATCCAAATGTATTCGCCAGGCTCTAAGTCCACCATAACGTAGCCATGATTGCCTGCATCCATATGTTCCAGGCCGCCAAGAAAGTCTACTGGAGCTGGCGCTCTAAAACCTCCCGGGTTAGTCCAGTCCATCCAGTGAGCGATTTTATCTATGCTGACACTACCATCTAACCGGGCCAAGTTTAGATCATATGGCATAAATCCTTCGGGTTGCTCTAACATGGAAATTTTAAAGGTTTGCCTACCAGCGGGGATAGTTTGAGGCGCATCAACACCTGAATTCGACACACTCACCTCATGATAAGCTTCAGGCTCTACTGCATCGTTCATCTCATCCGTCACAACTACCTGATGTAACATCCCCATGAGCGTATGCCATTGCCCGTCAGGGGCCTTGACGTAGCACTCCAATAAATAAGTACCGCTTTGATCAATATAAAAGGTGGACTCAGTCTTATCCCCTGGAGCTAATAACCCAGCGCCACCCACCCAAGTCATTTGCAGTCCCCACTCAGGAATATTTCGCTGTAAAAAAGGCCCTATATCAGCCTTAGTTAACTCGCCCCTGCGTAATCCCTCCATTAGTGGGTTGAAAACCGGCGCAACGTCTCTTAGCTGATCATCAATCGTTTTACCCTCAACCAGCCTGTACATTCCCACAAAGTGAACCTGCTTCCCGTTATTGGTAAAGCGGAAAGTCGTCCAGCCTTTCTTCAATTTGGCTGGAGCATGGATCTTAAAATCACTCGTTGTGACATCAACGATACCAGCGTCCACCTCCTGCTCATCCGCTTCTAAAATTGCAGTGTTTTCATCAGCGGCTTCGGAATCAGAAGCCGAGCCGCTTTCCTGGTTACAGCCGATGATTAACAGACCGGATAAGGTCAACATCAAAATGAGCTTTGAAAGCTTTATTAACAACATGAGTACTCCCTCAACAACAGTGAATTTCTGCAAACCACCCGAAGGTGATTTAGCTCCAAATCTCCTTTTCAGCTATATGTTGTACGCGCCTTCTTTATCGTGGATTTGCTCTCACAATAAACCCAGTATCCACACCAAACCAGAAAACTTTTTTCTTCGGATCAAAATACATGTGTCGAACCGAGCCGCCAGTTTTAACGACAGTGCGACTCACAAACTCTTTAGCCCGCGTATCAAAACCTGCCATGATATTTGGGTAAGGCCCAGTTTGCCCAATCCATATCCGCCCCTTGTCATCTAAAGCCGTTCCATAGGGCTGACTATCGCTTCCTTCGGGTGTCATCCATTCATTAAAACTATTGGTCTTCGGATTATATTGCCCTAAATAACCTTCTCTAAAATCAACATACCAGATAGTGTCATCAGAAGTAATTTCAATCCGTCGCGGACGCGCATTATCACGGGGAATAGTAAACTCTTTTAATTCAAAACTTTCCTCATCAACCGTAGCAATTTTATTGGTTCCAACTAATACGGCCCAAGGTCTGTCCTTTGAATCTACTTTGATGCCATAGGGTCTGGATCGAGGTTCAGTGGCGAAAACATAACGCACCTGACCCGTTGCAGTATTAAGGTGTCCGATTGCGTTGGACTGCTGAGCCGTAAACCAGATATTCTCAGCTTGATCAAAAGCCAAAGTATGAGGGTCTTCTACCCCCTCAGGCATCGGGAATTGTTTGATGTCTCCAGTCTCGGGATCGATACGACCTATATGACCATTCTGATTACCGGCGTACCAGACAAACCCTTCGCTATCGACAATCAGATTGTGCGGATGACTTCCTTCAGGCACAGAAAACTGTTTCATTTTGCCTGTATCCGGGTTCAACCGCGCAATATAGTTACCCGCCTGACCACAAAACCACACCATACCGTCCGGAGCCACGGCAGGGTCCCTTGGTCGCCCTTTCCATTCAACCTCGTAAGGGGTAAAGGTTAACAATGAAGGCAAGGTATCCTTCTTTGAAGGGTTATCAGCGGCATCTGTAATGTTCAGCACCAAAGCCGTAGCGAGACATAAACTGATGCCAAACCATGTATAACTGGAACGACGCATAGGAACTCCTGACTGGGGTACACCTATCCACAGTATAGAACCTAGTCACCCTAACCGCAAAGCGACATGAAAGACAATAGCAAGTGGTTTGCCAGAGACTGCCAGTTAATCGAATGGTGACTTCAGCCGAAGCCACCACACATTGCCGTTACGCTTTGATATTTAGCGGTTGCGCTACTTCCCATAAACCGCGAGTAAAGTCAGGGATATTCATCGTCTGACTACGATTGGTTACCGACTCATGACTTAAGTGATTAATACACGACCAGGCGGCAGCATCATACACGTTTTGATCTAATGGCACGCCATTACGCAGGCAATAAATAATGCGCCACATCATGACGAAATCCATGCCGCCATGACCGCCATTTTCCTGCGCATCTTTCTCCAGTTTAGTCCACAACGGGTGGTCATATTTTTTATACCACTTATCCATCTCATAATCCCACTCGTGGTAATTGCCGGAGTTTTCTAAAGCAATACGATTCGGGAAACCGGCGAAAGCCCCTTCCGTACCCTGAATTAGATTATGACGGCTGTAAGGACGCGGCGTGGTGGTATCGTGCTGCAACATAATCGTACGACCTTTAACGGTCTTAATAATCGAGGTGTTGATATCGCCAGTAATATAGGTTGCCTGATTACGCTTATGCTCTTTGGGGAAGTTCTCTTGCGCATAAATTTGGCGTCCCATCGCTGGTGAGTCTACCGAACTTAAATAGTCCATGCGATCACCACGGTTGATATTCATATACTGCGCAATAGGCCCCAAACCATGAGTCGGATATAAATTACCACGACGTTTCGCATGCCAATCAGTGCGCCAGGAGCCCGTTTTGTGTTCGACTTCCTTCATCTGCCAGCGCAACTCATGGATATAAGCAGCTTCACCATGCAACAGCTCGCCGAATAAACCCTGACGCGCCATATTCAACACCATCAACTCATCACGGCCATAACACACATTCTCCAACATCATGCAGTTAAGCTGAGTGCGCTCAGAGGTTTCCACCAACTTCCAACACTCATCAACCGTTAAGGCCGCTGGTACTTCGACAAAAGCATGTTTTCCCGACTCCATGGTTTCAACGCTCATCGGCACGTGCCACTTCCACGGCGTGGAAATAATCACCATATCAATATCATCGCGTTCCAGCATGTCACGGTAGCTATGCTCGCTACCCGTATAAGCGCTTGGCCTCTCGAATCCAGAATCCACTACATGCTTCACTGCTCGATCCAATACTTTCTGATGGGTATCGCAAATAGCCTTAATCTCAACGCCATCAAGCGTACACATGGTCTTAACATGCCAATAGCCACGCTGACCTACACCAATAAAGCCAACGCGCACCGTATCCAGTTTAGGCGCCGCCAGCTCCATAACAGACTTTTGTTCGGATAATTTAGATAAGGATTTGGCAGAAGCACCACTGGCCGCCAGGGAAGCCGTTACTCCTGTAGCCACAGCCCCTTTTAGGAATTTACGACGATTAATATCAGACATAAGCGTTTTCATTATCAGGTTATACAATGATTCTTGTAAGCTACCTGAAACCGCTACTTAAAAACAACTCTGATGAGATAGTAGATGAAATAATTACCCCCAACCTCTAGCTTGTCATCCCAAACTGGATTTGGGATCTATACTTTGTTGCTCAAAACAGTGAACATCTAAAAAAGGTTCGGTAGCCTCGATTAGCTTTCGCGCACCATGGGTGACCAACGGAAATGCCTTGGTACACTTCCTTTGGTCGTAATCGAGGTTCTCTAACCAAAACCTCGAAGTCCCTTCCAGGCTACGCCTGCTTAACTCTTACAACCTTCAATACAAAAAACAAGATAACACTTACCCCCAGAACAAGTAACACAAACCATAGATTGAAAAACTTAACTAAGCTGGTTGTAGGCTTGGTCATTTTAGTATCACCTGAAAAGTGAGGCAGCATAAAAAAGCTTTTTGTAAACGCAAAGCCTTTATTATTAATGACTTCGCCATTTTCACTATACTCTAAAGCAAAGTCATCATTTTGGTTAAGATAAAGATGCCCTTGGTTGATCATATTGTCAGGAAGCTTTTTTTTATCAATGACTGATACTGTTTTCCCAGCCATTTTGAAAGAAAAAAGATACCCTTCACGACTTTCTGCTTTTTCGAAGAAAACACCTGACTCATCATTTAATGCAAAGCTATATACATTAGGAGACAACAAGACTTGTGCCTTCTCCACAAAACCCAAAGGCTTTAACTTTTTATGCTGAAAACCAGTTAGAAAGGCACTATATGCATTGAATTGGCCAAATGGCTTATGAAGGTATTGATTTCCAGATTTTTCAAAGAAATAAACAGGTCTTAAAACTTTATCCCCCATAGCTACCTTCATTGAATAAGCTTTCATAGTTCCTGCAGTAGCCACCCAATCACCAGCCTGAACTTCAGTATTTGCATCATAATAAAACTTTTCGAACTGCCTAAACTTCTCATCTTCATAATCGGCAGGAGCAACTACGGACTCTAAATCCTTATTGTTAATCGCTTGTAAAAACTGCTCCATGGTCTCATCATCTTTTTGATAAGGCTTAAGCGAGCCAGGATTGATCACGACAGAATCTTTAGCTATTTTCATTCCAAAGAATGAATCCGAATAGTACAAATCGATTAAGCTAACTCTAGTCGCAATACCTATTGTGGCGACAATCAATAAGATTAATACAAATTTAAAAACGCCTTTTGTCATAATATCTCCCTGTTTTATTATCGTTTTAATCAAAAGATTATGCAGAAAAGCATAAGAGGAGCAGTTTTACGCTTCACATCCAGATAGTTCAACCCTTATAAAGACTTTTCCCTAAACTGGTGGATGATTTTATGGCCGTTTAGCTCGATGGTTTCTGTTTGACCAGTATAGACACTACTAACCTGAACTGAACCACCAAAAAGTCCTTCAAATTACCGTAGCCTCGATTAGCTTGAGCGTAATCGAGGTCTTATACATAAAATCTCGAAGTTCCTTCGAGGCTACGCTTGCTCTGGCCACATTTATTCGAAATTTCTTCGAGGCTTCGCTTGAACTACCCCATTTACTCTTGCTAAAAGCTATTAGGTTTGAGTATCTTTCAATGCTTGACCTGCTGGTCGGCTTAAAATCTCTACAACTGACTTTTGATTCGATAGATCACTCTCTTTACTCTCGGTGTAACCAGTCGATTGTGGTGAGAAGATGGAACTGGCGGCCTGTAGTAGCACAGCATCCCTAACACCTTCATCCCCAGAAGCCTCAACTAAAGCAGTGTGAGTCATAAGCGCATTCTGCCTATGTTTATTTATTATCGCATTATGTTTATGGTTCAAAAAGTTCTTAGCTGATAAAAATAGCATATACGCAATAACAAAAAATATTAACACCTTACTTATAGACAACTGTACAGCATCGTAAATATCTGAGGGCTTTAAGAAGGGAATTTTATGTAGAAAAAGACTCACAATTGCGAATGTCCCTAAACCTACAGCTAACTTTACTACATAACCTCTCCATTTATCAGCCTCAGTGCTATGATGTTCATACTCTGCATTAAAATGAACGGCTTGTTTGGTTACCCCTTCTTCTGCAGCAACTATTCTTATTTCTTCAAGCACTTTTTTTGCATCCTCTTCGTACTGATTTAATGTATCAGTAATACTGCTTGCTTTATCTTCGATCGACTGCAGAGTTGCTCTTGCGTCGGAATCCAGACGTTGAAAGTCAGCTGAGCGGTGTAATGAATACGATATATACTGGTGAAGGGAAGCAAATGCAGGCTGGTACGAATTAATTAAGTTTGTAATATAAGACTCTCGAACACCAACTGGGTCACTTTGTCCTGGATCGAACTCTAAAATTTCACTGAATAATTTATAATGGTTATTAGCATTGTTTTTGATTGATTCCAGCACATTATCTGGGAAATCTTGAAGAGCTGTAACCGATAACCTATTATAAAGTTCTACCAGTTTCTCGGCCGGCTCCACTGCATTTTCAAAGTTTAACTTGTTACCTAAGTCATTTTTTCGAGGTAAGCTATTTACATCAAACTCTTGCATACGCTTTAGTGCCGATGATGTTTCTTTAAATAGCTCTTCATTTCCTACTATCATATGTAACTCCTTTCACTTTTTTGTGAACTATCGCACAAAAATTAACCTGTGACAAATGGGCCTCAATGCAGATGTGACTTAAATCAAAAGGTTACCTGCTTAACCAATAGCACCAATATCCCCTTATATTGAGCAAATCATTTACAAAATATAGCAATCAAAATCAGTGACTTATGGAATCCCTTTAGGGAGAAGATTTTGATAAGAATTTTCAGCATAGGTGACCAATGGAAATCCCTTTAGGGAGATGTGATGTAAATTCTGGTGCGTTAAGTATTTTGTAAGTGATGCAGGTAGTCTCGCTAAGCGAGACCTCAATATCGGGGTGGGGTTCTCTTTGGTTCCTTTCTCTTAACCATATAAGAGAAAGGAACTCGCCGAGTGGCGAAATAATAAGTTAAGGATTGGAGAACCGTGGATACTAAGAAACCTTCCCTTCAGGTTATACTTCTAACTACCAAATTACTTCCATACCTCACGCATCAAATTGTAAGCATTTAACCCCAGTACTTTCTCAATTCGAGTACTGCTGTGCCCTCTTTCGGCGAGCTTGTTGGCCAGCAGGTAAAACTGATCCGGACCTACAATATCCGGCATAAAGTTCAGGTTACCTAGTTTTTCGCCCGCGGCGGCGGCGCCATTATCAATTCGGTGCTGGGTCATATTGTCAGTGTCTTTTCGAACCTTATCCATATTATCAATAGCAGTGTAGCCACCATCGGTTCCAATCGACACATGATCTTCTCCACAGACGTTTATCGCATGTTCGATGTGTGCGACCAGGTGGTCCGAGTTAGCTTTACTGTCCGATGCAAGAAACGGCATAAAGTAGAGACCAAATAGCCCGCCTTTATCAGCCAGAAGGCGCATCTCCTTATCGGTTTTATTACGCGGTAAATCGACCAGAGCACGGCATCCACTATGACTAATGGTAACAGGTGCCTTACTCGCGGCTATCGCTTCGAGACAGGTGCGCTCGCCACTATGACTGAGATCGATGAGTACGTTGGCTTCGTTCATCTTCTCAACCACCTTATGACCAAACTCGGTTAGCGGTAATCGCGAGCTAACGTTAGCGCCGCCGCCGATTTGGTTCTGACCATTGTAAGTCAACTGCATGGTGAGTACGCCGAGGTTCTTAAAGGTGTCAACGTTATCCAGATTATCACCCAGGACATGGCTGTTCTGGAAACCCAGGGTTACCGCTACTTTTTTATCTTTCTTCGCCTGTTCAATATCGTCGAACGTTCTAACCAGCGTCAGTACGTCGGAATTAGCGTCAATCAGCTTCTGATGCTGGCTAAGCATGCTCACACTTGATTCAAACACATCATCGCCTGGATATGCTGGGAAAGGTGCGCCTGTGGTCTGGCGATAACAATCGAGCCCACTTTTCAGTAAATCACGTCTTAGACGCTCCGACATACGCCAGTCATCTTGAATACTGCCAGCCGGATCATTGATATCGTACAGCACGCCCAGACCATCAAACACAAACCAGTCGTTGTATTGCTCTCTGCTAATAACAGTCTTAGTAGCAGACGAGGCTAGTAAACTGCCAGAGCTTAAGTTCAAACCAACAGAGGCAGCGGCCATCGCTGAGTTAGTAATAAAAGACCTTCTATTCATTGAAGTTTATCCTTATGTCCAAGTTAATGGGGGCGTGCATTAAACTTTCTCCAGCACTTTTGCAATATATTGCGCAACATGTTACCTTTATTCCCAAATTAGAGTCAATGAATTCTTTGTTGCAAACAATTTCATTCAGTAAGAAAGTATCTACAAAGAGAATTTAGAGAGTAGTATGAACGGTAAAGCACTGTTGGGTAAACGCGCGGAAGATCTGAGCAACCTCATTGAACAACAAACTCAGCCGATATTTGATAGCCTGGGCATTATTGTTCCAATCAAGTCCTGCTCTACCCTACTCACCTTGTCAGAATTAGATCAAGCGTCGCTGGCGGACATAGCGCGCCAATTACAACAGTCGCACCAGCTGGTAAAGCAAAAGCTCCCCAAACTGATAAAGTTGGATTTAATTCAGCAAACTGCAGATCCAGAGGATAAACGACGAACGCTCTACTTTTTGACACCACAGGGAAAGTCGCAAACCCAGAAAATCAGAGACTACCTTGAGCAATCAGAGACTCTGGTAGATAGTATTTCAAAAGATATCGGCGTCGACCTATTCGACGCCATCGATCAGGCTATTGAATCTATGCAGAACAAAAGCCTGTGGGAAAGATTTAAAGGGCCTGATTCCTACTAGGGAAAATATAGAGGTCCTCTCCTCTTTTTGTACTTTGGTAACGTCAGTTTGATGAATACGGACGATAATCTGTGATCATCAGGGTCATAATGAATAATCACTGGTTTACCGACCTGATAGTTAGCCAGGAAATTTTCTGCGTCTTTGTAAGTACATTGATTGTAAAGCACCAACGCTAACTGATTACCGGTATAAGTTTGTCCATTTATTTCATAGCTATATTCGATACAGGGTGTATATGTTCGAGTGCTTACCGAGTCGTAACCTAATCGACTAACCTCTTCCTTGACCTTAACGCCTTTAATGACACCACTCGTACGCTTCCAGTGCCGATACATTTCCGGCACCTTTTCAGCATAACCTTTAAATTCTTCAAGCGGTTTCTTGAATGCTGTAGCTACTAACCGTAAGAAAATAACGGAAACAATGATAAAGATGCCGAGCCCTATGATCGTTGCCAGCATTTCATTCGACATAGTTATCCCTGTGATTCAGTCTTTTTTAGAATTTAAGCAATCCATGAATACAGTATCTAAGAACCGGGCATTCCGGCTCTGCTAAAACATACTGTTACTGACTTTTAGTTTCGGCTAGTAGTTTTTGAATATCATCGCCAGATAGACTCTTTAACTCATTGAAGGCAGCTTTTGTCGTAGACTTATCACCGGAGCCTTCTCCTGTAAGACGATAAGCCCCATCTATCTTCTGAAAACTGAAGTAAAAAGGCATAGCCGGATTACCTGTGTCACTTACAACCACAAGCGACTTATTATCAGAGCAACTATAAACCAACCAATTTGCATCGCCATAAACTTTTTTCACAGGCCCTGTGTAGCAACCCATCCCACTATTCTCAGTTGCACTTACAGAATTAAAAGTAAGTATAAAACCGATGACTAAAGCGTTAATAGATAGTAAATGTTTCATCCCTTCTCCTATGGCCGAAGGCTAACAGTTCATTTGTAACTTTCGGTTCTTAAATACAACGTATACGCCTATGAGCCCCATACCTATCCCCATCATTAGAGAGACAGGTTCAATAACACCTTTTGTGATATATAAATAGATCGACCAACCAGCAAATATAAGCGTAAACATAAAGTAGACCATCGCGCCTGAAGGAATTAGTGGAGCTTTTTGACCAATACTGTATATCTGCTTATTACGCTGCACTAACTCCTGCAACTCATCAACCTCGTGTTCACAAGACTCCTTACAAGCTAGTCCGTGCCCAGTATCATAAGAGCAGTCGACACAAATCCCTTTGGTACACGCCCGACATACACCAACCGCTTCTTTGTTAATATGTGAATAGCATTTCATGTGTATTTCTCATCCCTATGTCTCTATTAAAAACTTATTCTCTCTATTTCAATAACCTGACTTCCAACGAGCTTAGCTTCTATTAACTCATCTCCAGATAGACCAAAAATTCTATCTCCGATAAAGAATGGCCTTGTGTTACCGTACCAGTCCTCACAGGACACTTCACAGAATTCATCTTTACTATTTTCTTTACTCACTAACTCTCCAGCAACCCTTACCCCATTATCCCAATTGAAAAAAGTAATGTCCGAAGACACATCCTCACCCCAATGATAATAGTTATGTTCTTCTTCTCCTTTGCTCTTAAGTTGAGTTGTTAATCCGAAAATTGCCATATCATTGATACTAGTAGCATTGAAGGCATGCGATCTTGTCTCTCCCTCCAGTCTGTCGTGCAGGAATAACTGCTGATATGCTTGTGGAGTAGCTTCAGGTATTACCGTGAGCCCTAGATTTAAATCTTCTGTTTCTCCGACTACTAAAGCCTTCTCCCCAAGATTTTCAAACCTATTCGCTGAATGATTAAGATCCAGAGTGCTACTTGTTCCCGTATGTAAATTAATCATTGTTGATTCAGTGTTGTTCAATTCTCCGAAGTGATTCATGGTGCCATAAATAAAACTGTCTGAGAGAAAGTAGTTATTAGTATAATCATTAACACCTGTCACATTAGCAATTACATCAGGCTGGGGGGAGTACTGCCCTTTAAACATATGTTCTTTTATTTTTATCAACTCCCCTGTCGTCTTACTACTTAAACCAAACATGTATAAGTCACCGCCATCTTCATGAAACGAAAACTGATCTAGTGGCTCTAGTTCTATTGGAAAATAATTAACAGAAAAGTCTGTCAGAGAAATTCGATATAACTTAGAGTCGGAAAATAGCTCTAATTTATTGTGATACTTACCTTTATATTCATCTGACATTGAGTAATAGTATGCACTAGATGGATATACTAGTGTGCTATCTAAGCTAAACTCCCCATCGAGCAATACTTTGCCCTTCCACCCAGTTAACCATAAATAAGCAAATTCTCCTGAAATATAATACTCAGGAAAATCACTTCCTACTACTCCAGATGACTCGCAATAAATTTTTGCATCATTTATGGGGCACTTAATAAATAAGTGCACGTATGGCTCTTCAAGTTGATTTGTAGTGGCAGACTAAACCCGAACACTCTTTTAAGTGGTAGTATTACCCTTAACAAAGAGGTGTTCAATGGTAAGAAGAAGACAACGTCGGTCATTCAGTCCGGAGTTTAAACGAGATGCTGCGAGTTTGGTGCTTGAACAAGGCTACAGTTATGCGGAAGCAAGCCGAGCCGTGGATGTCCATGACAATACCCTCCGAAAATGGGTTCAGCAGTTAAACAGTGAGCAAAGCGGTCAAACGCCTAAAGGTAAGGCGATGACCCCAGAGCAGCAGAGAATACAAGAGCTTGAGGCTCGCGTGA